>CALOFE010000001.1:0-3303 GCA_942492455.1 uncultured Planctomycetaceae bacterium
TTCGACGGTGTTGTCGCTGCTACAGTCGTCGACTAGCACGATCTCGTCGACGGTCCCGGCGGGAATATCGGCCAAGGTTTTGCGGAGCGTCGAAGCGGCATTGTAGGCCGGCATCACGGCGACAACGCGGCCTGTTTTTTCGTCAGGCGCAGTCTCGGAATTACTCATGGAAGTCTGTGTGGGCATGGGGGAGTTTTTCGGGCAAATAGAATTGAATGGACCCGCGAACAGGATGTGCGGAAACGAGAAATCAGACGTTTCGATCTGTATCCTATAGTCACCGTGCCCGAAAGGCTACCGCCGCAACCACCTGGGCGTGGCAGATCCCCAACCAAGCCTGGCCGTTTTTTCTCTAGCCACAGATCAAACACAGATTTTTTCGGGGTGAGATCAAAAATCCCAAACCGACCGCTTGCGGTCGCATTGTGCGATCCGTGCCGGACAACGCGCCCGGCGTGATTTGTGATACGAAACAAATGGTGTTTAAGTTGGAGGGTGATTGACCTAGGCGGCCGTCATTGCGCGGATCCACGGTAGTCTCCGCAACAATTTCCCGCACCACGCACAAACTTTGACTGTTTACAGTGCAGGGGGGGACAGAGCGGCAATCAACAGGAACTGACGGCGCAATCTGGGCAGGACTCAACAGCTAGCTGGGGCGTCTGGGAAAACACGCCGCGTGGCGAACTCGCCTGCGGGTTGCTGGAAAGTCGCACGTAGAGTTGCTAGGTTAAAGCGGTCGAATGGACGTATTTTCCCTTAAAAAAAATACAGGCGGCTGTATGACTGATCATAAACGAATTCTGACCCAATGGTGCGTCCCGGTGGGCGCTTGTCTCACGATGGCGGCGACGCTCTTCATGGCTGGTTGCGGAGGTGGCGGCAACGGCGATGGAACGGGCGGAGGCGATGGCAGCGGGGGCGGAACCGGTGGCGGTCGACAATTTTTGGATATGGGCACAGCCCCGGCTGGCGGAGCATTTTTCACCGTCGGAAACGCACTGGCTGAAGTGCTCAATTCGCAAAAAGGGGACAACGACTGGAAAGTCACCGCCAAAGGGACCAAAGGGACGCAGGAGAACATTCGCGGGATTGATTCCGGCAAGTTGAAATTGGGACTGGCCAATGCCGCGATTACCTATTTTGCCGTCCGCGGCGAAGAGGGTTGGGACAAAAAATATCCCATCAAATCGGTGATGACGCTGGCCCCCAACGTGGCCATGTTCATTTCCAAAGAAGATGGCGGTCCCCAAACCATTGCTGATCTTAAAGGCAAACGCGTTGTGGTCGGTCCCTCGGGGGCGGGATTTGAATTCTTTATCAAACCGCTGCTGGAAGAGCACGGCGTGACTTACGACGATTTTATCCCCTCGAACAACACCCAATCGGCCGCTGTGGACGAACTGGGCGACGGCGCTGTCGATGCAGCCTTCTTGGGTGGAGCGGTTCCCACATCGTCGATCACACAAGCCTGTTCGACGCACGACATCCATTTCATCCCGTTTGATGAAGCTGCCAAAGCGGCGCTGATTGAAAAGTATCCCTTCTTTCATCCGGCAACCATCAAAGCGGACGTTTATTCCGATTTGACCGAGGACTTTGAAGGGTTGAATGTCGGCAGCATGCAACTCATCACACACGCCGATGTCGATGAGGAAATGATCTATCAGGTCACCAAGACCATCTACGAGAACGCCGCCGAAGTGCAAAAGAAGCACGCTGCGGGGAAAGCGATCAATCCCAAAGTTGTGGTGCGTAACACCGGCACGGAGTTCCACCCTGGAGCGATTCGCTACTTCAAGGAAATCGGCATCTGGCCCAATGCAGACGCTGCTGAGCCTGCCGGTGAAAAACCCGCCGGTGAAGAACCCGCTGCCAAAGAAGAATCCGCTGAATAGGAAACGCACTCGATGATTGAGCGGATTAAGGGCGCGCTAATTCCGACATTAGCCGTCGTGTTGTGTCTGTTCACATTGCTGGAAGTGAACAGCTTCACGCACTTATTACAGCAGGAACAATCCAAGCTGGCCGTCTTTGCCATGCTGGGAATGGTGCTCTGTTTCCTGACCTTTCCGCTGCACAAAAAGCTTGAGCATTCGAAAATCTCGCAACTGTTCGATTTCGTGTTGGCGGCCGGGACCGTTGCGTGCTGCGGATATGTGGTCGTGCAAATGGAGCCGGTTTTCGAGAGCTGGTGGATCGATGGACAGTCGTTGGGCAATCGCGCCGGCATGAATCTTCCGGTCGATATGTACGTGGGACTGGTCGGTCTGGTGTTGGTGTTGGAAGCGACCCGTCGCTCGATCGGATTGGCGTTGCCGATTCTCGCGGTCTCATTTTTATTGTTCGCATATTTCGGTCGCGCATTGCCGGATTGGGCGTTTTCGCACTCCGGTCTGGATCTAGATGGATTGGCATCCAGTACATTCCTGCAAAGCACCGGTATTTTCGGTGTGGCTCTGAATGTGATGTTCAAATATGTGTTCTTGTTCGTGATCTTCGGCGCGTTTCTGGAAATCACCGGTGGCACGCAGTTCATTATCGATTTTTCCGAAAAAGTCTTCGGCGGCAGTGCCGGTGGTCCAGCCAAGATTGCTGTGTTGGGCAGCGGGTTGATGGGGTCGCTGTCCGGCAGTGCGGTCGCCAATGCCGTCACCACCGGGACGTTCACGATTCCCATGATGCGTAACGCTGGATTTAAGCCGCACATTGCCGGAGGCATCACGGCCGCCGCTGCATCGGGCGGAGCATTGGTCCCGCCGATTATGGGCGCGGGCGCTTACATGATGCTGGAGATCGTCAATCCCGAAGGGGGATTTGTCTCAATCATGAGGGCGGCTATTTTGCCGGCGATCCTCTACTACTTTTCGATCTTTATGATCGTGCACTTTTCGGCCAAACGCATCGGTGCGCATGAGGTCGAGGACTCTGAAAGCAAAGACCGTACGATTTGGCAATTGTTGTTTTCATTTGAAGGGATGATATTTTTCGGCGCTTTGGGATCGCTTATCGGGCTGTTGCTCGTCCCGTACTCAGCATTCCGATCGGTGACGTATACGCTGGGTGTCATTCTTGTCTTGGGTGTCATTCACCCCGGCAACCGGATCACTTTAGGCGAGATTCGCGATGCTCTGGTGAAATCGGCGCGCGGCGGTGTTTCGCTCATTGCCGCCAGTGCCTGCGTGGGGATCATCATCGGGATCGTTCAAGCCACCGGTGTCGCCGGCGACTTCAACAGCCAGATCGCCAAGGTGGTCGAGCACAATCTATTTTTCGCGCTCGTGGGCATCATGACGGTCTCGA
>CALOFE010000002.1:0-49025 GCA_942492455.1 uncultured Planctomycetaceae bacterium
GAACGCGGCCGATTTTGCCAACGGCCAATTCGACCTCGGGAACATTGTTAATCCGTCGACCTTGAAGCGACAAAACATCAGTGGCTTCACCAATCGAGGCGTGCGGCATGGTCGTGGGCATGTAAAGGTAAGACCCTTCGTCGAGCGGCGGCATGAATTCCTTGCCAAACCCTTCCCAACTTGTGGCCAGTGTCCATTCCAGTTTCGTCCCCAACGATCGGTGTGCCAAGTCTTCCCACGTCTTACCGCGCAGTCCACCCAAATCATGCCCGACGCTCGATCGCTGACAGTTCGGCAGCTTGCTCTTGTGAAGAGATTGTGCGTCGTACTCCTTCGGAATTCGTCCAAATACGACCTGAGGGCCAAGCCAGGCACTGAATCCCAGCAGCAGCACCAGTCCGGGGCACTAAAGAAAACAGCTTGTGGTCCAGACTCCAACGCAAGATCGGTTTTGTATAGATAGCGTTGAAAGACTTGGAAGAATCCCAACAGCCCGCAATCTTCGTGAACGCCGCCGATCATCGTGAATACCGGCAGAAAGCTGACGATGGTTGTGGAGACGGCCGTGAGGACGGCGCCGCCAACTTCGGTCGACGCGCGAAACACGACGTCAAGCCGATCTTCCTCGGGACTGGCTTCGTCGAGATGTTTCAGGATGTTCTCACAGAGGATGATCCCCATGTCGACCATCGTGCCAATCGCGATGGCGATACCCGATAGAGCCACGATGTTGGCGTCCACATGGAACACACGCATCGCAATAAAGCACATCAGCACCGCCAGCGGCAGCAGGGCGCTGATCAGGATCGAACTCCGCAAATGCATCACCATGACCAGGATCACGATGACCGTGACGAGGATTTCCTCGACCAGCGCGGTGTTGAGCGTGCCTAAAGTCTCATGAATGAGTCCCGTCCGGTCGTAGAATGGCACGACGGTCACTTGGCTGGTCGTGACCCAATCGGGCCACTGGTCGCGCGGCGTCGAGCGCAAATGTTTGACCCACTCGTCGTGATTCAGCTCGACGCCGGCAAACGCATCGAAGTTGTTTGAGTCCGCATACGCGACGACCTGGTCGCGCGTCACCTTGCGATAATCCACAACCGCCTTCGTCGGCAGCCCGTCGTCGAACTCGTCGATCTTCTTCTTGACGTTCTTGATCGCTTCCAGCGGGTTAAATCCGTACCGGACGACCACGACGCCGCCTACGGCTTCGGCACCGCCTTTGTCCAGCGCACCGCGTCGCAATGCCGGCCCCAGCGTTACCTTGGCCACGTCTTTCACATAGATCGGTACGTTGTCGTTGACGTGCAACGACGCTGTATTCGATGTCCTCGATTTCTTCGATGAAACCGAGGCCGCGGATGAGGTATTCGGCTTTGTTGATTTCGATACTGCGCGCGCCAACGTCGATGTTCGACATCTTGACGGCCATGAAAACGTCATCGATACTGACGCGCGCGGCGCGCATCGCATCCGGATCCACGTCGATCTGGTACTCCTGCACGAAACCACCGACCGAAGCGACTTCGCTGATGCCTTCGGCCGAGAGCAGGTAGTAACGAACATACCAATCCTGGATGGTGCGCAGCTCGTCGAGGTCCCAGCCGCCGGTAGGGTTTCCGTCCGGGTCACGACCTTCTAAAGTGTACCAGTAGATCTGTCCCAGCGGCGTCGAGTCCGGTCCCAACACCGGCCGTCACGCCTCGGGCAATGTGCCGGCCGGGAGGCTGTTCAGCTTTTCCAGCACGCGCGTCCGCGACCAGTAGAACTCAACGTCTTCGTTGAAGATGATGTAGATTGTCGAGAAGCCGAAGAAGGAATAGCTGCGGATCGTCTTCACACCGGGAACACCCAGCAGAGAAACAGTCAGCGGATAGGATATTTGATCCTCTACGTCCTGGGGCGAGCGGCCCATCCACTCGGTAAAGACGATCTGCTGGTTCTCGCCGATATCGGGAATGGCGTCGGTCGGCACGGGATCGCGCGGCAACCCGCCCAGCTTCCAGTCGAACGGTGCCACCATCACGCCCCAAGCGATCACCGCGACGACGATCAGCCGCGACGACAAACTTGTTTTCAAGACAAAAACGTATGACCTTGTCGATCATGAATCGTCAATCTGCTGGTGTGTAATTGTGCGCGGCAAATGATTGGACGGCTTCAGGCGAAGAGTCCTGCGTCGCTCGATCAATGTTGCGAATGATTCTTGTGTGCATCGTGCTCATGTGAGCCGTTGGTCGTGCGTTTCCGGAGGTCCGCTGTGCGACTCGTTCCACGCGGTCGGCGCACTTGAGCATCGTCGAGCCGTAGTAAGGGTTGCGAGTTTGGTCGCTATCCTGATACCAAGTTGCCCCTTTCCCTTGAAATGCCATCGGGCAATGCAGCTCGTACACCGGAAGCGGCTGGCCAAAACCAAACGTCTTGGCCAGCACTCCGATCTCCTCGGACAACGGCTTAAACTGGGTCCGCAAAGCCTTGATGTCTTGGGCTGTCCTGCATGCTCCGGCAATCAGCTTCGTCAGGTTCGCCCGTTCTTGGTTCCAAATATGTTGGGCGTTTCCGGTCAATGATCGCTCGTCGATGGCCTTGAGCGCGGATTCAAGCTGGGCCAGCGCCTGTTCGTGCTTTGCCGAAAGTCGTCAGCCGCCAGTGCCTGCTGGACCGGCAGGTATGCCCGCCAGATTTGGCGAGTTCCGCTTGAAACTCCGGTCCGACCGCGATGTGTTCGATGTGTCGCTCCGGCTCCTGCGCAACGCCCATTTGCTCACGCATGCGACGCATGTGTCCCTTCAGCAGCAGAAACACTCGGTCAGCTTCCGCCAGAGTTGTGTGACGTCGCTTCCTTCGACTGCATCGTTGCCCAGCAGCATCCCGAACTCCTTCCACAGCATGCGCGAATGCCCCGTCAACAACGACCCGTCCACGGCCTTCAACGCCTGACCGAATGAGGTCGAACGCTGCCGGCACTTGGCGTCCACGTCTCCCTGCGCGACGGCTTGAGCGACACCTTCGTAGGCAGCCTCCAGATCCTCGGATTTGGATCGTAAAACTCGGACGGCAAGGCCATCTTGTGTCCGGCGTGTTCATCGCCAGCAGATTTTTCGGACCGCCATCTCCGCCGTGGTCGTGGCCGCCACCACCGCCACCACCTTCGGGCGTCATCATGCTCGGTTTGGCTTGGATTTGAATTTCGGAATCGATCTTGAAATTGCCCTGCGTCACGACCAACTCGCCCTCATCCAGCCCGTGGCGGACGAGGTAATAGTCACCGGCCCGCGGCCCCAGCACGATCTCGCGGCCCTCGAAGGTCGGCTGTCCCTCTGGCGCGAACTGCTCGCGGGCCTCGTTCATCGCCACTTCGATGCGCGTCAAGGATCTGCTCAGCCTCTTTCACGGTTCGCCGCGCGTTGACCGGCAGTGCGCGTGCTGGCCGAGTCGGTTCGGCGTACTTGTTCCAGAGTTGTTTGGCGTAGTTGGTCCCCGGCTGGTCATAGGGCTGGTCCAGCATGCGGGCGTAGGTGGCGAGCGCCTCGCGAATCTTTTGGAGTTTGCCTTCCTGAACGACGGCAGACAAAGTTTGAAACGCCGGTTCAGCAGCAGAGTGCATACTTGGCAACTCAACGTAGACAACGGCGCGCGTACCGGTGACGAGAGCGGCAAGATAGGGGATAACCAGCGGCGGTTGTTTCGCGTCCATTTCTGGCGCGACATAGCCCAGTGATTCGGCGCGTACAAGCGGCATGCCGCAAATATCGCATTTGCCGGGTCCGTCCTTGACGATCTCTGGATGCATGGGGCTGATCCACTTGCCGGCCAGACTGGGGTCCATCACTCTGCCACCCGCCGCAACCCTCGGCCGGACGAGCGCATGCACGAACATGTCCGGCTTCAGCTTGCCCTCGGAGTTGGGAACGTTGACCCGAACCTTGACCGTGCGCGTCTTGTCGTTGAGCACTGGTTGAATGAACGCAATGCGGCCGTGGAACTCTTCGCCTGGATACGCTTCGGTGGTGATCGTCACGTCTTGCCCGTACCGAATCCATGGCAGGTCGGATTCGTAGGCGTCCAGATGCACCCACACCTGGCTGCAGATCGGCGATCGTGTAGATGCGGTCGCCCAGCCGACACGTTCGCCTTCCTGCCGAAGCTTCTCAATGACCACGCCGGAAACCGGCGAATAGATCGTCAAATGGTCCGTCGGCGTTTCGCGCGTTTCAATCTGCTTAATTTGATCTCCTGGTCAAACCCAACAGCCGCAGCTTCTCGCGGGCCGATTCAACCAGATCGATCGCTGCCCAAGCGACGTTGTTTGCGCACCGGGGCGTTGCTTTGCATACTTCAAGTGCCTGAATCAATTCTTCCTGGGCGGCGTACAGCTCCTCGCTGTAGATGTAGACCATGTGGTCGCCCTTCTTGACTTCGACGCCTGTGAAGTCGACGTACAGTCGGTCCAAGCGGCCCGCGACCCAAGCGGTGATGTATCCCAGTTTGGTTTCGTCATAATCAACCTTGCCGACCATCGGGATGGCGTGTGTCACGTATCGTTCTTCTGCTGGCGAGGTCTTCGATACTCATCAATGCCTTCGCTGCGGGCTCACCGTCAGCGTCCGCATCCCAGCCGGATGTCTTGGCCACGGGAATCAGATCCATCCCGCAGATCGGACACTTGCCCGGAGTGGACGAGCGGATCTGTGGATGCATCGAGCAAGTCCACAGCGACGGTCCTTGGGGCTCACTACCACCGCTGACCGCAGCCTGGATCCCATTATCCGATGTCGTAGAGTGACCTCGCCCCCATACGGTCCACGCCAAAAAGGGCGCCCAACGCAAAGATCACGGCGTGTACTTAGCCACGAGCAGTTTCTTACGATGCCGTTCTGTGAAACCCCTCCTCCAATCAGCAGGAGAGTTCCGGGGGAGCTGAGATGTTTCGCGGTTCATGGGATTCCTTTTGTAACCTCGCCAAATGGATGCAGTAGTAGGCGACGATTGTCACGGTTGTGATTCAATTTTACGTTGATGTAACCGTAATGATACCCAGACATGAAAAGAGAAGTGGCTTAAGGCTTCACTCCCCAATCAGCATTTCGCCTTCCAATCCGACATTAAGAAAAACGAGGACCCTGTCACCCTCTTTCAGGCCAGCCTGCACAGGAAAGTAGGTTGTCTGTTCCCCTTGGTCATCTTTTCCTTGGGCAGGCACTCCGATCTTAATTTCAACGATCTCGATCTTGCCACTGGAGGTGACGCGCCGCACACTCTTGCGTCCGTCGCGGTCAAGAACAGCTCCAACGGGAATGGCAAGAATCATACTCTCGGTTGCCGGATTTCGTTCCTCGCGCCTGTTGGCGACGTGTGCAAGCAGTGAACCTGAAATCGGACAATCACCGGGAGACTCGCGTACGAGGTCTGGGTGCGTCGCACAGATGTACTTACCTTCGAGCCCGGTCGGCTCTGGCCTGCCATCGGACTGCACGCCGATTTGAAAGGTTGCACTGGCGGACATGAAACGCTGCAGTTTGCCATCCTCATTGGGGAGCGGAATCCCAATTCGCACGGTCCGCGATGCTGAATCGACAACCGGGCTCATGACAGTGACCACACTACGCAAAATTATCGCAGGTTGGGTTTTCACCCTGATCGCAGCCCGACGGCCAACAGTTATCCAGTGCAGATCGCTGACGTGTACGCTTGCAAACAGCCACATCGGGTCGGGGTTCACGATTCGGTGCATAATGTCCCCTTGATGCAC
Organism: uncultured Planctomycetaceae bacterium; assembly: GCA_942492455.1. Classification (GTDB taxonomy): domain Bacteria; phylum Planctomycetota; class Planctomycetia; order Planctomycetales; family Planctomycetaceae; genus Symmachiella. Next base: position 5,756 of record CALOFE010000002.1, read on the forward strand.
CTTCTGTCCTTCATGAACCCGTGTTTCCAGTATGATGCCCGACTCCCTACTCTCTACTGGTAAACGATCGCTCACGACGTTGAGTTTCTCAACTTCAGTTAGCCGTTCGGGCGAAACTCCGAGAAGCAACAGATTTCTCCGCTCTGCCGAGAGAGACTTTTGTGAAGAAACCATGGCAAATCCGTCTGAATTCTGTTTCGCTAATTCAAAGTCCTCAAGAGCTCTGAGGAAATTCCGTTCTCCCTCTAACAGGTGATCGCTGCGAATGGTGAGTAACCCTTCCGCCTCCGTCACCCAGTCGCCGACCGAACGAGCCACATCCATTTCGACTCGACCGGTCATGGGTGCCCTCAATGTAACAAGTTGGCCATCACCGTAGTCGAGCTTTCCATTGATTTTGATCTCGCGGCTGAGGTCCTGGGGTTTGACGACGTACGCCTCTAACGCTGTTGGCAGAGTTGAACCAGCTTGCTTGTCTACAGAGTGAAGCCAATAAACGGAGAATAGGGCGAGACTCGCAATGGCCAACAAGGACATTCGATATCCGTACCGTGAGATTTTTTGGGCAGGCTTCAACTTCTTAGCCTCATGCCAGTTATCATTCTCAACCGTTTCGTTCGAGGTTGTTTGTCCCTCAATTCCATCTGCTGGACTGCAGGAATTTGTGCTGCTTGGCAACCAGTTAGCTGAGTCCATGACGCCTCCCACATCGTAATAGTTTCTGCTTGCGGAGCCCGAGTTAATTCCTTGCAGGTTTCTTGTTCAGTTGTGGCCGGTTGAGACGAGTTGCCCCCAACCGACACGACGGTGAAGCTACGGTAACCACTATTTCTGGGACATGACCCGCAATCGCCGTGCCGAAAAGCTGACGGCTAGATGTGATTCAAAATCTGTTGAACCAACACCATAAACGCCACATGTCGTGATTTATGGCCACAGGTTTATGGAATCCACGGATCCAAATCATGGGCGAATTGGCACGCACGTGGGCGGTTTCGCCCGTAAGTCGCATCGTGATTCCCATAAAAAAATTGCTCTGGCTCTGAATGCAGAATCTCACTACAAGACTGCACGAATGAGCGATCGCAGTGAGGGTAGCCGTCTTAAGGTCACCTCAGTTGGAACAGGAACTCAACAGGGTTTTATTCCTGCCAATCTTTCTTCATCTAACAGATGGAAAAGAACCGATCTAAAGAGAACATGGATAAAACTGTCCACATTTGATTCTGGCCAAGAGATGGCGAACACAGCCTTAAAAACTCGATTGACATCCACTCTGCTAGTGATAAGCGCTGTTGGTCAACAGTGTCGCCGCGACAGGGATGGCAGACTGCAGTTGCCGGGCAAGCCACGTAAATGGCTGTTGTTGCTGTTCCCAGTCAGGCAATAAATCGCTATCGAGTTGCGGTTGCTGTCGGATTCATACGAAGGATGATGAGACGAGCGGGCCGAATTGTTGCGGTGCCAAATCGAAATCTGTCGAGCAGCAGTCCTGTTGCCAAGCTAAGCGACCCGATTCTCAAAAATCGAACTGCAGGCAAGCAGGTTGCACCTGCGGCTGCAAAAAGAACTCGCCTCCTGCTGTTCCGGTCGAGAACAACAAACCAACCGACCAAGTCCTAAGCGATTTCGCATCGGTCGTGGCCTGGGGTGCAACAGTATCTGCTTCCCCGAATTCTCGGCGATTTGACGATGCATCCGCCGCTTTGGAAGCTGCCTCTGCGTTGAATAGCTGCGTTTCGCTTTGCCGGTTCACGCTTTGAGCCGCATCTATCGCTCTGCGCGCATTCCCAATCCGTCTGCGATGTGCACCTTGGCGTCGAACAGCCCGTGCGATGTCCAGTACGGCGCCGCTAGCGGCTACCTGCTAGGAATGTCATCGCGTCTCGATGGGGGGTGTAACCTCGCAATGGATACACGTTCTAAATCGACCCCTCATTCAATTTACCATGCAACAAATTACTTTGGAGAAGTACCATGTTCAATATCCTATTTCGTCCGGCTGCCGTGTGGCTGGCCCTCGTGATGGTGACAATGGCCGGCTGCCAATCAACGGATAATTCACCCACTGCATACGAGACGCCCTCTTCGGGAGGAAGTTGCCCTAGTTGTCACTGATCGAACGGAGTCGTCGATTGGGTGAGTTAACTCGAGAGGACAAATGAACGGTCTCTTGACGCCGGTGCGGTGAGGCAAGATAATTTGAAGATGGTTTCTTTTTGGCAGAACAGATTTCCAATGTTTTCACCCGTAAAACAATCCTTGGTTTCCATTGCGCTCGTCGTAGCGACCACCCTAATGGGTGTTGCGCCTGCGTCGGGTTCGTGCGAAATCAACTCGGCCCGGATTGGGGTGAAGCACTGCAATCGCACTTGCTGTGCGAAGTCGAGTGAGTCAGCACATTCGTGTTGTCCAACGCCTTCCGCGTCACAAGCGTGCTGCTGTTCTGCCGACAATCGGCATCCTGTCGCTCCCCGTGAGCGACAAACTTCCGACGAGCGAGACACTTCTCGACGTACGGAAATTATGGTGGCATTAGTTATCGTCCCCAACGATGACATGAAAACGCCTGCGTTGGATGACGCCCATCTCGATGCATCTCTGCCAGCCCCTCAGCGACAAGCCGTTCTTTGCTGCTGGCAAGTCTGACCTCACCCGTTGACGGTTGATTGCGCGCACCCTGCGCGCTCCCCGGGTCCAAGCGGTCGCCGCATCGAGTCCGTTCTCTTTATTCGAAAGTGTGAAGTGAACACATGCGCTGAAGTGCCGTATTTTCCACGCGAATATTCAGATGCTTGAAACCATATCAGCGAGGTCGTCATGAACGATTCAAATATCAATCCCTCCTCATCTTTTGAGGAACCGGAAACGCCCGAAAATGCGAGTCCCCTAATGGATCGCGAGGCGGAATCATCGATGCAGCGGCAGGAAACGCGGCGGTGGTGGATCACACTCATTGTCCAACCATTGCTTTTTTTGATTTTTGGCGCATTGCTGATCGTCGGACTCGGTGTCGCACAAGGGATGGGCTGGATCTCCGCTGGCGGGGGAGGTGACAGCCATAGTCACGCGTCATCAGAAGGCGAAGCGACACGGTACATTTGCCCAATGATGTGCACCCCACCTCAGGAAGAGCCCGGTCGATGTCCAGTCTGCGCGATGGAACTTGTGCCGGCGACATCTAGTGGCGGAAACACCGACTCACGCTCGGTGCAGATTGATACTGCGGCTCGTCGCGTAGCGAACATTCAAACGGTGTCGGTGAAGTCGATGCCCATGAGTCGCACGATTCGGGCAATCGGAGAACTCAGTTACGACGAAGGGACTTTAAAGACCATCTCCGCATATGTTGACGGTCGCCTGGAGCGACTTTATGCGGATTACATTGGTGTCGTAGTCGAAAAGGGGGACCACTTAGCGTTCGTCTATTCGCCGCGGCTTTACTCAGCTCAAGTAGAATTGCTACTGGCAAAAAAGACGCGAGACAATAATAGTTCGGCGACACTGGCTCGCGTTGTGATGGCGAATCGCGACCTCTACCACAACTCAAAACAGCGTTTGATTGAGTTGGGCATGACCGCACCGCAAGTTGAACAATTGGAACTCGCAGGGGAAGCCAACAGCCGTATGCATCTCTGTGCTCCAATCCATGGCACCGTGATTGAAAAGTATGCGGTCGAAGGTCAGTACGTTAAAGAAGGCGAGCCGATTTACAAACTCGCTGATTTGTCAACGGTCTGGCTGATGTTGGAACTGTTCCCCGAAGATGCGGCAACAATCCGCTATGGCCAAAAGGTAGAGGCCATCGTCCAGTCACTCCCGGAACGACAGTTCACAGGGCGTGTGGCTTTCATTGACCCCAAAGTTGATCCGAAAACGCGTACAGTGGGTGTTCGCGTGGTCATTCCGAATCAGAATGGTGTGTTGCGCGTGGGCGACTTTGCGAAAGCCACCATTGAAGTCCCGCTTACCAGATCGCAGGATGGACCGGGCGAGTTTTACGATCCTGAACTGGCCGACAAGTGGATCAGCCCTCGGCATCCACACGTTGTCGAGTCGACGTCGGGCCAATGCCGCGTGTGCGGAGTCGACTTAGTTCCGGCTACTGAATTTGGCTTTGTCTCTAAAACGACTGCTCGTGACGACGCTTTGGTTGTTCCTCGAGATGCCGTGCTCATGGCTGGCGAAAATAGTGTCGTTTATGTGGAGACTGAGCCGGGACGCTTTGAAATAAGACGGGTAGTACTGGGACCTCGCTGTGGCAACGAGATGGTGATCTTGAGTGGCCTTGAACCTGGCGAGCAGGTCGCCACACGCGGCAATTTTCTAATTGACTCCCAGATGCAGCTTGCGGGCAATCCGTCGCTGATTGACCCAATGAAAGCTGTACCCAAAATAGATGAAGCGCAATCGGCCGAAATAATTGCAGCGCTTTCTGAACTTACCGAACCAGACCGAATGTTAGCCGAGAAACAACGCAGATGTCCCGTCACTGATTTCCCATTGGGCTCAATGGGTGCACCTCCCAAGGTTGATGTGAATGGAACACCGGTCTTTCTTTGTTGCGAAGGATGTCGAGAAAGTCTGTTGGAAGAACCAGAAATGTACCTGGCAAAGCTCGCAGACGATTCCACTGCTATGGAAACGCCGGCGGATTCACAGCAATTTGATCTCCCACCGATCGGTGATTTCCAAATGATTGAGACTCAGGAAGAACTTCCGCACATGGAGGCTCCGCAGGAAACGGATAACGACGCAGCCGAAAATGAGCTTCCGCCTGAGAAACCTGAAAAACGGGCAACGAAGACAAGCAGGGAGGCTTTGCGATGATCAAGATTATTCTCGACTTCTGCATCCGTGAACGGCTACTGATTTTGCTCGCTTCCGTCGTGCTGATTGCCTACGGATGGTACTCCACGCAGCAAGTGCCACTGGACGCGATCCCTAACGTCGGCGAGAACCAAGTGATTGTCCTCACCGAATGGACGGGACGTTCCCCGAAGGACATGGAGGACCAGATTACGTACCCGCTTTCGATCGCGTTACAGGCCGTGCCAGGCTCAAAAAGCGTTCGTGGCAAGAGCATGTTCGGCTTCAGTTTTGTTCAAGTGACGTTTGACGATGATGTCGACTTCTATTGGGCACGGTCACGTGTCGCGGAGCAACTGACGACGGTCACTGGTTCGCTTCCCGACGGCGTCACACCGACACTCGCGCCTGATGCCACCGCGCTGGGGCAGATTTACTACTACGTGCTCAAACCACCCGAAGGCATGGACCTGGCGGAGTTGCGGTCAAAGCAAGATTTCTTCATCAAGTATTCCCTGCAGTCGGTCGATGGCGTCGCGGAAGTAGCCTCAATTGGCGGGTATGTGCAGCAGTACCAGATCGAAGTCGATCCCGACAAACTCCGGTATCACAACATTCCGTTGAATCAAGTGATCGACGCCGTTAAAGCGTCAAACATCGACGTGGGAGCGAAAACCGTCGAATCCAACGGCATGGAGTTCATTGTTCGAGGTAAAGGCTTCATCGGCTCGGGCAAATCCGAACCGGAGACGATCGAGCAAATCACCAGAACCGTCGTGGTCACACGCGAAGGTGTTCCAATTCGCGTCGGTGATCTTGCTCAAGTACAAACCGGCCCGGCATTTCGCCGCGGCTCTTGGATTGGAACGGTCAGGAGGCGGTCGGCGGTGTCGTGGTGATGCGGTATGGTGAGAATCCGCGTGAGGTAATCAAGCGAGTCAAGTCGAAAATACGCGTCTTGGAGTCCGAATTGGGTGGTATCAAGATTCAGGGCATCTACGACCGCTACCTTTCTGATTGATGAAACGGTCTCAACACTCTCCGATGCCCTCTTTCACGAAACTCTTATTACCATCGCGGTGATGGTTTTGTTCCTGTTGCATGTGCGTGCCAGTATCATTATTGCGATCACCTTGCCGATGGCTGTCTTGATGGCGTTTATTGCGATGAACCTTTTTGGCGTAGATGCAAATATTATGTCGCTGGCCGGAATTGCGATTGCGATTGGCACGATGGTCGATATGGGCATCATTATTCTAGAGAACATTTACGACGGGCTGGCCGAGTGGGAAGCGGAAGGCTCGCCAGGTGGCCCGCGCCGCCGTCTGGTCGTCATTCGTGAAGCGGCTGCGGAAGTTGTTCCAGCCGTGATCACGGCTGTCAGCACGACAATTGTCAGTTTTTTACCGGTGTTTTTTCTCACAGGCCGCGACCATCGGCTATTCGCACCGTTGGCTTGGACAAAGACGTTCGCGCTGACATCGAGCTTAATTGTGGCAGTGATTGTTGTCCCCATGCTTTGCCGTGTCTTTTTGAAATCCTCGCGTCCGTCATACTTAAAGACGATGTCTGCGGCTGTTGGGGGCGGTGTGCTTGGTGCGGTCCTCTGCTTGTTCGTGTGGGGAACGCACATCACATTTTGGACGTCGTTGAGCTTGCTCTGGTCCACGGTTGCAAGTGCCATTGTAGGGTTTGCAATTGGATGGTGGATGACACGTGAAAAGATCCGTCCGATGGAAGAGAACCCGGTTAGCCGTTTTGTGTTGTGGATCTATGCCGGTCGTTTGCGACTGGCGCTGAATCGCAAGTTGCTAATGCTTTCGTTCCCAATGATGATCTTTGTGGTGGGATTGGGGGCGTGGATTGGATTGCCTACGGTATTACGTCCGGCGGAAACCGTCGTGACCTGGTTAGGAGCGGACTTAAACGACGTGCCCGGTTATGTCGACTTGAAGCATACGTTTACCGGCCTGAAAACCGACGATTGGATTGCCCTGGATGAGGGGAGTTGGTTCTACATGCCGAGCCTGTACCCTGCGGCCAGTTTTTCTCAAGCCATGGAAGTTCTGCAAACACAAGACGTGTTGATCAAACAAATCCCTGAAGTTGAAAATGTCCTTGGGAAGATCGGCCGGATTGACTCGGCACTCGATCCTGCGCCGGCGGCAATGGTGGAAACGTATGTCATGCTCAAACCGCGTGACCAATGGCGGCCGGGCATGACCGAGCGGAAAATATGGGACGAAGTCAATGCGGTTGCCACTCTGCCTGGAGTCACGCCAGCGTCGGCACTGCAGCCAATTGAAGGCCGCGTTGTTATGTTGCAAAGCGGTATCAAGGCATCGATGGCGATACGTGTTTATGGTGATGACTTAAAGGGTCTGGCGAAGGCATCTCTGACTGTCGCCGAACATTTGAAGACGCACCACTATGTGAATGCCGGCACGGTCAGTCCCGACATCGTAATGGGCAAGCCGTACTACGAATTCGATGTTGATCGGGAAGAAGCAGCCAGGTACGGCATGACGACCATGATGGTGAACCAAGTCGTTGCTGCCGGATTAGGTGGAGTGGACGTCACCACCACTGTCGAAGGGCGAGAACGTTACCCGATTCAGATCCGGTATGAACGTAGTGTACGTGAGAAGATTGACGAACTTGGCAATGTCTCGGTCGTGACCCACACTGGCGATATTGTACCGCTCAATCGCCTCGCAAAGGTCACCACGACTTGGGGCCCCGGTGCCATTAATAGCGAAGATGCACGCCTTGTGGCGCATGTCTCGTTTTCACCATCGGGTGGTGCCGGCGATTTGGAAACGGTTGAGGCGGTCATGGATTCGCTGCGATTTGCTCGAGAAAATGGCAACATGGAATTTCCGGCAGGTAACTTTGAACTACAAGCCGTGGGATCATTTCAAAACCAAATTGAAGCCAATCAACGGCTAATGTGGATCGTCCCCACAGTCATCTTGGTGAACCTTCTATTACACTATCTCCATTTCCGCAATTTCCCTATCTCGCTCGTTGTCTTCTCAGGAATTCCCTTTGCTGCTGCGGGCGGCATGATTGCTGTGGCAGTGATGGGTGTCGACATGAACACGGCGATGTGGGTGGGATTTATCGCCCTGTTCGGATTGGCCGCCGACGACGGCATTGTGATGGCCACCTACATGCGTGAAACGCTCAATCGCCGCACGATTCGCAATGTTCAAGACATTCGCAACGCAATTTACGACGCCGGGCTGAAGCGAATTCGTCCCTGTACGATGACGACAGTCACGACGATCGTGGCTCTCTTGCCGGTGTTGTTATCGACCGGCCGGGGAGCGGATGTCGCTCGCGCCATGGCTCTCCCGGTGTTTGGCGGCATGCTGATTGAACCATTTACGACTTTCATCGTGCCAACGCTGTACTGTGCCTACGTCGAATTCAAAATGCGCGCCGGCTTCCAGGATGGTTATTGGGAGAAAACCGATGAAGCGGAAACCGACTTAGGTGGTGTCGCCGCATGAGCGCGATGACACATGGCGGAGTCCGAATACATTCGAACACGATTATGTTGAGCTGAATCAATATTGCATGGTGCAATGTTGAACTGTGTTGACCATTCTATTTATGAAAAGGAATAGGAAATGAAGAACGCAAGGATGATATTGATAGTAGTATTCGTTGTCGGAGTCGGTCATATCGCCCTTGGCGATGACCCGTCAGCCCAAGAGAAGGAACAACAGCAGAAACGGGATCAATTGCGAGCCGCCGTGCAGGGGATCTGCCCGGTTTCCGGTGAAAAGATGGGGGATCACGGATCACCGATCAAAGTCACCGTGGGGAAAGCGAAGGAAGAGATTTTCCTTTGTTGCAAGGCGTGTTTGAAACAGAAAATCGATCCCAAGCACTGGGCGACGATGCACACCAACATTGCCAAGGCCCAGCAGATTTGTCCGGTCATGAAAAAGAAGCTTCCGAAGAATGCCAAGTGGACGATCGTCCAAGGCCAGATTGTGTATGTCTGCTGTCCACCTTGTATCAAAAAGATCGCTGCAAACCCCCAGAAATACCTGCCCAAGATCGATGAGCTTTACACGGCGTCACTGCAACCCAGGAGTTCACGCCAATAGCACGTGGCACCAAAGTGTGATGTCACAGCATTGTATGCAGAGCTGAGCAACTCGGCGTCGCGGTGGCGTTGGCGTTGGGTTGCTCATTTTTTTGCGCATTAACCGCCTACCGTTTGGCTATCGACATTGCCTCAAGGGAAACTCCCTTTACATTTGCAACCCGTGTGTCAATGCCATCGACGAGTCACGACTGCTCCCGAGAATCAGTCTCCGTAGGTGTCAAATCCTGATCAAATACCTCCGGTAGTGCGTCAAACTGTTCCGCACACTGGAGAGAACAGAAGACATGTCGAGTTCTCTTCCGCGTGCGTTGGGCGGCAGCGGTATCCGGATCGATCCACATTCCGCAGACAACGTCCTGCACTCGACCGTCCGCAGGGTTTGCCGTGTCGTCGCTGGTGCCTCGACAAAAGCAAGATGGATGGAGAAAGTGCTCCTTACGATAGATGTCTAGCAGTTGGTCTATGAGCTTCTGCGGGTCGGAGCCGTAGATGACACGAGCGCCGGTCTGTTTATTGCACGCTTCGAGGATTTCCTTCACCAGATGAGTGATGCCGCCGGTTTCGGTCAGCACGCCGATCAACTTGCCCTCATCATAGGCGATAGCCAGTTCTCCCAAAGTTCCGCTACTGCCGCCGATGATGATGACAATATCGCTGCTGCGGATGTTGACGACTTCACGGCCCATCAGTCCGCTGCCGGTGAAGATTAGCACATCGTGAGCCAGCGTAGGCGATTGGTATTTGTAGGCGTGTTCGTCAAGACTCAAGGCCGGTGAAATTCCCACAACCATGCCGCCTTGAAGTTTCGCTCCACCGGCGGCAGCCAGTGGCAAGCCGGGGCATGCACCCGTGACGACGACACAACCGGCGTCGGCAATGGCTTCACCGAGTTGCATGGCCTTCCGGAGATATTCCTGTGGAATGTCACTTCCGGCACCACCCATGACACCGACTTTCAACCGCATGTCAACCGTTCGAATTCCGCTTTTCCTCTTGAACGTCATGAAATTATTTCCTGAATCAACATGGAACTTCTCGGACATTCGTGGGCACTGACACAAACCGACCGAGCCAGACTTCTACGGTTTCAACTCCTGCATCAACGCCTCGAATCCTGTGACCACATCCAGCAGTTCTTCTGTGATGGACGTCTGCCGAAGCTGGTTGTAGCCGGCGCGGAGCTCAGCCAAGCGTTCTTCGATGTTGCGTTCTGCCGATTGCATCGAGGCAATTCGGCTGGCATTTTCACCGGCCAGCGATTCGGCACAGGCCCGGAATAGGGAGATAAACAGATATTGGTGGATCAACGACGAAAACAGCCGGCTTCGTCCCATTGTGAACATGGGAAGCGTGCGCGCGGGCCAAGTTCGCTGCTTGAGTTGTTCAACCCGTTTCGCGTCAAATGGGAGTAGCTGCATTTGATGGGGGTGATAGGACGATGCGGATTGACGACGGTTGAAATAGAGCACGATCCGCCCGAATCGCCGACGTGTATGCCAGTCATCAAGCTTAAGTAGAAGGTCTTGAACCAGAGGAGTGATTCCCGTGGCCGAACCGGGAACCGGAAGTTCGCTGTCAACATGGAACCCAGCCTCTTGCAAGTGAAGGGCCGCACGAGCACCGACGGCGGCGAAAGACCAGAGGTCGCGGCCATCTTTCACGCGGGGCAAGCTTTCAATCGCATAGTTCACAATCTGTTCGTTGAATTGGCCGCACATACCTTGGTCGGACCCGAACACGATGGCTCCGGTCCCTCTATCTACGGCTGGAGATTGCAATGGGACGCTCGAGTGCCACAGCGCCATGCGGAGTCCGTCTTCGACCGTCTGAACATGGTCTGTTAGTGAATCGACAGCGGTTTCGTACTGGCGAATACTGACTGCCGCCAAAGTTTTCATCGTGCTGACGACCGATTGCAGATCCTCGGCACTTCCGATTTTTCGTTTTAGGGCTTCCAACGACTGCATGTTTTTAGTCCACGGGGGAAATTTCAGAGCTGAAGGCGGGATTGGAGTCGGAATCTTGTTCTGGGCTCTCGTTTAATGCGTCTGATGCCGCGGCAATTAATGCCTCGCGGTCATCGTCCGACAGCTTTGCTCCCTTTAAGATTCGCCCACAGATATCGGGGTGTCGTTCGGGAACCCTTGCGCAAACCACGATCTCGGCCTCCCGCAATTCGCTGATCGGTAAATTGTCGAAAAGTCCGGCGGTTATCGCAACCAGTACGGCAATCTGTTCGGGGACCGACATGGTTTGGTACTGCGGCTGTTTGAAGATTTCGCGCACTCGCCGACCACGTTCCAGTGTCGCACGAGTCTCTTCATCTAAGCGACTGCTGAAACGGGAGAATGCTTCCAGCTCTTCGAACTGCGAGTACGAAAGACGCAGGTCACCGGCGACGGCACGGTAGGCGGGCAGCTGCGTCTTTCCGCCGACGCGCGAAACCGAACGGCCCACGTCCACCGCAGGCAAGATGCCTTTCTGAAACAATTCCGGCGACAGGTAGATTTGACCGTCGGTGATTGAAATCAGGTTCGTGGGAATGTAGGCTGAAACGTTCTGTGCCTCAGTTTCCGCGATCGGCAGTGCGGTCAACGATCCGCCGCCAAGTTGTGCGGAGAGGTGCGTGGAACGTTCGAGCAACCGAGAATGCAGATAGAAAACGTCGCCCGGGAATGCTTCACGGCCCGGCGGTCGACGCAGCAGCAAAGATAATTCGCGGTAGGCACGGGCATGAGCGGTCAGGTCATCATAGATGACCAACACGTCGCGTCCTTGCTCCATAAAATATTCGCCGATCGTGGTCGCCGCGTATGGAGCCACAAACTGCAGACCAGGCGGCGCATCGTCTTCGCCGACAACCACGATACAATTTTCTAACACGTCGCGTTGTCGCAAATCCGCGACGGTTTTTGCAACCGCGGTATTCCGTTGCCCGATGGCGCAGTAGATGCAGAGCACATCGTTGTCTTTCTGATTTAAGACTGTATCGATGGCGATGGCTGTCTTGCCGGTTTGACGATCACCAAGAATCAGTTCCCGCTGTCCGCGGCCGATTGGGATGAGAGCGTCAATTACTTTCAGTCCCGTCTGCAGCGGCATAGTGACGGGCAAGCGGTCCATGATGGCGGGCGAGTCCTGTTCACAGGGCCGCCGCTGCTGCGCCCGCACCGGTCCATGGCCATCTAGGGGGCGGCCCACGGGGTCGACAACGCGACCGAGCAACTCATCACCCACCGGCACATCCAAAACCCGGCCGGTCCGTTTGACTTCATCACCAGCCTGCAATTCATGGCTTTCATCGAGTAGAATCACACCGATTTCATCTTGATCAAGATTAAAAGCAAGCCCCAAGAGATGGCCGGGAAACCGCAGCAATTCTTCAGACTGCGCCTCCGGCAAACCATTCACGCGGGCGATCCCTCGGCCGACGTACGTGACGGTGCCGATTTCCAGCGGTTGCAGTTCGTCCTGATGGGCTGCCATCACATCGTCGAATAACTCGAATGTGTCATCGAGTATCGCAGCAAGTGCGGCGCGTCCGTCGTCTTTCATTTGATCCCTCACAACAACCGCTCTGCAGCAAGTAATTGGCCGTCCCTCGTTCATCGCGGGACAGTCTGGTCAAGCGCATTGGCAAACTCGTCTTCCAGTTCGTCCAACGTTTCAGCAGCACTCCAAGCGACTTTGTAGCCGGCAGCCTTCAATTCAATGCCGCAGATCAACTCCGGCACAACTTTGAATTCGATGTCGACACCATCCGTTAGGTACTTATGAATAATGGAGCACACTCGATCCCGGCTTTCATCCGGAAGTTCAAATCCTGTCTCAACGAAGATTTTGTGATGCGAATTGCGGATGGAAGCAGCAATTTCCGATCGCTGCTGTTCGTCAACTTGCTGCAACCGTGCAAGGAACGACTCGATCACTTGATCCTCCAATGAATCGCCACACAGTTTTTCCAGAACGTGCCGGGACATTGCGTGGACCTGCTTTCCGGCGCGTTGCCGGAGGTCTCTTAAAAAGGCAGCCCGTTCGCGTTTAATCGACCTCTGCCATTCGCCACGAGCTCGCTCGACATCGGTTCGGGCTTCTTGGAGTCGCTCATGCTTCCAATCTTCAGCATCCCGGCCGGCTTCGGCCAACAGTTCTTCGCGCGCGTGGTCTAGTTGCTGACTCTTGCGTCGATAGTCTTCGGCCTCCCGTTCTGCATCCTGTCTGGCGGACAGTGCCTCGTTCACGCGTTGAGTGATTTTTTCTTCGCGTCGGTCCATTGCATTTATGATGGGTTTGTAGAGAAATCGCTTCAGGAGCCAGACAAGCACCAGAAAGTTGATGATCTGAAACGAGAAGGTAAACCAATCGATTTCCATGATATGTCTCTGCCAACGCGGTCAATTGCCGCATATCGTCAGCCGCTGGACGCAGCAAACGAAGTCGCGCTGCTTTTGCAAATGTTCAATGGATAGTATATGAATCAGCCACCTGAGGATTGGGCCAATTGGTTCCAAAATGGGTTGGCGAAAATTAAAATCATCGACACGACAAAGCAGTAAATTGCCGTTGATTCAACCATGGCCATGCCGACGAACAAAGTTCGTGTGATCGTGGTGGCTTCATCGGGTTGTTGGGCGATGGCACTCAAGGCTTGTGCAAGCGCCCGCCCTTCTCCTAAGGCCGGCCCAATTGATCCAAGTCCGATTGTCAATCCCGACGCGAAGATCGAAGCCATCGCAACCAAGCCTGTGTTGTCCATGTTTAATGTCTCCTGTGTAAGTTGGGTGTCTTGTGTCCAACATTGTGCGCCGGGAAGTCGCGACAGAATCTCATGCCGAATTCTTCGTCTCCGGGATTTCGTCGTTCGACACTTGATGGACTTGCGTTGCCGAAGCGATATACACCATCGCCAGAACGGCAAAAATGTATGCTTGAATCATGCCGGTCAGCAAACCGAACAGTTGCATCACAATTGGAACGAATAGAGGCACAAACCCGAGCAGAATCATACCAATCACCGAACCACTCATCATGTTGCCGTACAGGCGCACCGCCAACGCCAGCGTGCGCGATAATTCGCCAATGATGTTGAACGGCAGCATAAACGCCGACGGCTGAATGTATTGTTTCAGATACCGCCCAATCCCCTGGCTGGTCACGCCAAACCAGGGAACTGCGATAAACACGCAGGTGGCCAGCGCCGCTGTGGTCGACAGCGACCCGGTCGGTGAACGATAGCCGGGGACAACGTCGAGCAGGTTTGAAGCGGCGATAAATAAAAACAGAGTTCCCACGAAAGGCAGGTAAGGTCCAGGGTCCTGTTGACTAACTTCACGAATTTGACCGCGAAGTCCCGTCACCAGGACTTCGAGCAAGTTCTGTCCGCGCGACAAAGTGGTCTCCGTCGACAAGTTGCGCGTGACCAGCCAGCAAATCAAAATCAGGAGCGCCATGACCAGCCACGTGAAGAGGATCGTGGCGTTGAGCTGATTGATGACGACCGGTCCGTTAGGCCACAACGCCACGTCGGGATTGATCTGTATCGCCGGCATTCCGTCCTTCATGGCGACATCCTTTCATCTACTTTCAGTAAAACACCGAGCGATCGGATACGGTGTATCCATACGTAGCGCACAATGAAAAAACCCACCAAACAGGAAACTATACGTACCCAATGTCCGTCCATCACCAAATAGAAGGCTGGCAGCACAAGGGCATTTCTAACAACGAAGCTACCAATACACAGCAACGCGGGATGTTGAACCTGGTGCACGTTTCGGACTGTCAGCCAGAGCCCTCCGAAGTAAATCACCCCCAGGACAATGCCGGCGGCAAACGGAACGGCAACCTGGAGTACGTCGATGTTCATTGCGGCCGTCCTTCTTTGTTGATCCAGTTCCAGGCGATCGCACTCCCGACCGCCACGCCTATGAATAGAAACGTCAAACACCACGAGATTTGGCCTTCAAACTTGGAATCCAACCAGCATCCGATTGCAATGCCGATCAACGTTGGAACAGCGATCGACCACCCGATCACGCCGAACATACCAAGCCCGAACCAAATCGATCGGTTTTTCTCGTCGCGTGCCTTCAGTTTGCGCGCTTCTTTCGCACCGATCCGTCTCTCCAGTTCAGAGTGGAGCTTTCCATGGTTGTCGTCTGGTAATTTAGCCACCTCGTGGTTCTCCAAAATTGAGAAACCGTCGCACAAAATCCGCTTCGAGTTTCGCGATCGCCGCGCGGGCGACTTTTTCTCTGTCATCCAAAACAAGGAACCGTTCTGCGACCGTCTGTCGTAGCCTTCCCAAATCGCCGCCCCACACGGCGTCCTGTGCGGAGACGCGGACGAGTGATCCAGATTTCACTAAAACTCCTGCTCCGACCGCCACATATTGCTCACCTTTGTCGTCGCTCGTGTATGAAAGAATGCCTGGAATAAGCGCAGCCACAAAGTCTACATGCCTAGGTAACAGGCAAAAGGAACCGTTTTCCGCCTCGGCGACAACCTTGGTCACCTCCTCGTCAATCAACACTTCCGTTGGTAGGAGTAGTTTCAGATTCATCTCGTGGGTTTGGCTTCGTCGGTGGTTCCAATCATGTACAGCGCTCGTTCGGGAACGTCGTGGAACTCGTCAGCAAGAATGCGTTCGCAACCGCGTAGAGCATCCTCCAGGTGGACCAATCGCCCCGTGTGTCCCGTGAACTGCTCTGTTGTGAAGAATGGTTGCGTCAAGAATCGTTCGAGTCGCCTCGCGCGGTTTACCGTTTGCCGGTCTTCACGAGAGAGTTCTTCCAGTCCCAGCATGGCGATGATGTCTTTCAATTCCTCGTACTGTGCCAACGTGCGACGCATGTCCTGTGCGATTTGGTAGTGTCGCTCACCGACAATGGGGGGCATGAGCATCTTCGATCCGGATTGAAGTGGGTCAATTGCTGGGTAGAGGCCCTCCGCTGCGCGTTTCCGTGAAAGCACAATTGAGGTAGAAAGATGTGCGAACGTGTGGACCGCGGATGGATCGGTAAAATCGTCAGCCGGCACGTAAACCGCCTGAACCGAAGTGATCGAGCCGGCTGCCGTGGTGCATATGCGTTCTTCCAGCCCAGCCAGATCGGAGGCCAACGTTGGCTGATAACCAACACGTGATGGAAGCTCGCCCAATAATCCCGACACTTCGGTGCCTGCTTGGATGAAACGAAAGATATTGTCGATGAGCAAAAGTACGTCCTGTCGCAGGTCGTCGCGGAAGTACTCGGCCATCGTCAGCGCCGCATGACCGACACGAAACCGAGCACCCGGCGGCTCGTTCATCTGACCAAATATCATGACAGTGTTTTTGAGCACGTCGGCCTGCTTCATCTCCCGGTAAAGTTCCTCGGCTTCGCGACAACGTTCGCCAATCCCGCAGAACAAGCTGACGCCTTCGTGTTCGCCAACGACGTTGTGGATCAATTCCGTGATGAGCACCGTTTTACCGACGCCCGCCCCGCCAAATAATCCTGCCTTGCCGCCGCGTTCCAGTGGAGCCAGCAGGTCAATAGCCTTGATCCCGGTTTCAAAGATGTCCGACGTCGTCGACCGTTCGATCAAGGCTGGCGCTGCGCAATGAATCGACCGGTGTTCGCACTCTACGAGTTCCACACCACGGTCGATCGTTTGCCCGAACACATCAAACATGCGACCGAGGAGTTGCTGACCGACCGGGACTTTCAGTGGCTGTCCGCTGTTCCGCACTAATGACCCACGGCTCAAGCCTCGTGTTGGTTTTAATGCGATGCCCCGAATGACCTCTTGGTTCAACTGACTGACGACTTCGATAACAATCTGGTCGTCGGAGCCAGCGCGCAATTCGTTATGCACGGCCGGAAGCTTTACCGGAAATTTCGCATCGATGACGCTTCCCCGTACCGACAAGACCGTCCCCATACTCGGATCGTGCTCTCCAATAACGGCAATCATCGAATCCTCTTCCTGGCAACGTGTTAGACCATCAATCGTGCTATTGGCTTTGGCACAAACTGAATGCAAAAGATGTGCCGACTCAAGATGCCTGCTAAAATTGAGCACTCAGGGGACGTTTTCAGGTCATCCCGCTGAAAACCTGGGCCGATTCGCCCGCATGCGGAGCGGATCGGCCCATTTGAACTTGGCGGAAGCGCGAAGAAATGACTGCCCAACGTCCGAGTCGGGAAGATCGCAGCGATGGAGATGGACATCTGGAGCAAGTAAAGAGTTTCGGAAAAGCGTTTGTGGGAGTGCTCCGGTTATGACTGGGATTTCAGTCAATTGAGCGATACGGTAAGTATTTGGCCTAAAATCTGCACTCCCGTCGCTTGACTGGCAATTGGAGCGATGTCGGCATAGAAACTGCGAGGGGATGTCCCGGTATCAAACGGCATTCCATTCGCGCCAATTATCTGTAACGGTCGTCGGCAACGGCCGCTTGATCCGGATGTCAAGAAGTTCGAAATCCACGTTGGAGGGAATGATGATGATCTCAGCAGTTCGCAAGAAATACGTTGTCATGGCGGCAGCATTGGCGGTGACTGCTGCATTTTTAACGACAGCATCGTTTACGCAAGGGGCTCCGGGTCCACAAGCTAACAATCAATCGGTTCAGAAGCTGCTAGAGGAACGCCTGTCCGTATTGGAACAACTCGTGAAGGTAGAAGTGGAAGCGTACCGCCGCGACGAAGTCCAATTCGACTCCGTCGCTGACGCTAACCGCCAGCTGATTGAGGCACAGTTGGAACTGGCGACTGGCCGGGAAGAACGGATTCGCCTGAGGGAGTCCTTCCTCAAACTCACAGCCGAAGCTCACAAGATGACTGAAGACAGCTATAAAGCCGGCCGCGGTTCACTGGGGGATGTCCTAAAAAACCTAGCGATTCGTTTGAAAGCGGAAGCGGAGTTGATGCGTGAACGAGGCCAATAGAGTCATGCGTATGACGATGATTTGCTCAACAACTTCTTTAAGAGAATCACCATGACAGTAGATGGTCATGCCGCCCCAGATCGCGATTCCGTTCTCCAAGAATACGCGCGACTCGCTCCATTGTATGAGCGGAAATGGTCCTTTTACGTGCAAGCAACTTGTCGTGAAACATTGAGCCGCATGCGCATCACTCCGACGGATTCGATCCTTGACGTGGGATGCGGCACCGGGGCTTTGTTACACCATTTGTTGTCAAACGTCCCTGAAGCTGACTTGGCGGGCGTTGATCCTTCTCCAGAAATGCTGACGATGGCTCGCAACAGACTACCGGTGACGATCGAATTGAAACAGGGGTGGGCCGAAGAGATTCCGTACTCATCGGACACTTTCGATACCGTCGTGTCCTGCAACATGTTTCATTACATTCGCCAACCGCAAGACGCGTTGGAGGAGACCCTTCGCGTTCTACGGCCGGGAGGCACGTTAGTCATCAGCGACTGGTGTGATGACTATCTCGCCTGCCGAATCTGCGATTGGTATCTTCGCGTGTTCAACGCCGCACACTTTCGAACGTACAACGCTAGAGAGTGCCTGGGACTTCTGAAAAGCGCGAGAGCGATCAATGTTGAAATCGATCGCTACAAAATCACCAGGCTCTGGGGACTGATGACCGCCACAGCTCAAAAACCTGTCAGGAATACGGAACACGCACTCAAAACACAGTTCGAAAATGGCAAGTGAAGGATTTTCATCATATGCAACCGGCCTCAGCAGCGCGTAAGGTTCGCTCACTTTCGTTGCGCTGGCAACTCCTCATTGCCGTTAACAGTGTCTGCGCTGTCTTTCTCATTGGTTTTCTGGCATTCGATTACCATCGCGAATTCGACCACCGCCTGCGGGACAAACGCGTCGCCCTGCAGGAAGAAGCGGCCACCCTGCTAGAGGGCGTTCGCGCAATGCAACACCACGGTGACGTCGCGATACAATCATATATCGACAAAGTCTGCGGACGCATGGAGGAGCCACGTTCGCCGGGCCATCATATTGCCGTTCAATTTGGTGACTTCGTGTTGCAAGCGCATGCTCATCAGCGCGCTTCGGACGACTTCTTCCAGGCGTTACAAGCAGCCGAGAGGCTGCCGGACCAACACGCTTCATTTCAAGGACGCCCGCTGATTGTTGGCACAGCTCAGGACGCTACCCTTCAGGTCTATGTTTCTGAATATCTTGACGAAGTACAAGAGGAAGTGGCATCCGACGTCATCAGACGGTTTGCTGGCGCGGTGCTACTTGCGGTTCTTGCGGGCGGGATCATCAACGTGTTGCTACTACGACTCGTCGCACGACCTCTCGACCGGTTAGTCGCCATCGTCGACCTAATTGGCTCTGAGGGAGGCGGCGAGACAGTGGATGGCTTTCAGAGTTCCGAGTTGATCTCTCTTTCGACGGCGATCAATCGCATGAGTGACTCGCTGGCAGACGCGGATCGTCAGCGGGCGCGGCAGATGGAAAAGGCACGGCAGATTCAGGAGCATCTTCACCCGAAAAAGACGGAGATACCGGAGGTGAATGTGGCCGTGCTGTATGAACCCGCGGAGCACATTGCC
Source organism: uncultured Planctomycetaceae bacterium (assembly GCA_942492455.1). Classification (GTDB taxonomy): domain Bacteria; phylum Planctomycetota; class Planctomycetia; order Planctomycetales; family Planctomycetaceae; genus Symmachiella. Next base: position 25,227 of record CALOFE010000002.1, read on the forward strand.
GGCGACTACTACGATATCCTGCCACTTGCAGATCAAAGTTGGGTCATTTGTCTCGCCGATGTGGCGGGACATGGCATTCCCGCAGCGATGTCCGCCACACTTTTGAAGGCTTTCCTACTGGATGCCACCGAACGCCACGCACAGCTTTTGGAAATCCTCACACGTATCAACCAGAGGTTTACAGAAACCACATTGCCGGAGCACTTTGCTACGGTGATCTTAATCCATGTATTGCCACAGGCGAGAAAAATTCAATATGTCAACGCCGGACATCCGGCAGGACTTCATTTCTCGAAGAGCCCCCCGCCAACCCCCTTGGACTCATCGGGAATGCTGATTGGTATCGATCCAAGTGAGACTTGGATTGTGCAAGAACTGGATCTCGCGCCCGGCGACCGACTCGTGCTGTTCACAGATGGAGTCGTCGAATCATTCAATGCCCAGGGTGAACAATTTGGAGAACAACGGCTGCTCGAACAGTTGGCCGCTTGCCAACACGAATCAACTCAAACGGCGGTGAAGAACATCCGCGAGAGACTCCACCACTTTCGCTCGGGAAAACCCGCAGCTGACGATGTGACACTGCTCGTTTTCGACTTCTAATAGCAAAAGATGCGCGAAGTACTGAGGTTGCCTGATGAACCTGGATTCTGAGAACGCTCTTGCAACCGTCCTGCCATTCAGATGTCAGCCTATGCTTACGGGAAAACGCTTACGAACACGGCGCGTAACGCGCTGAGCAGTCCCGTCTTGCCTCACCCTTTCTTTGACTCTCTGATTTTGATTCGGTCGATCACATTTTTGACTCCAGCCACGTGAAGGCAGCATTCGTAACAATGCCGTTGCACAGAGGTCTGGGACACGGTCCCTGAAATCACCACGCTGCCGTCACGAACATCCAGCTGAATCGACGCCAATTCCGGAATGGATTTGGCATGCAGACAGTTGATAATGCGGCTCTCCAACTGGCTGTCGGTTTCACAAATACTGGCGGATGAAGTTTTCATCGTTGAGCTTCTCCCAGATGTGACTTCCGGCCAACGCTTTCGGTTGTCGTTGTTCAGGCTTAATTCGGGGTAATTCCGGCAATGTCATTCACGAACGATTCGCGCCATGCGTAGTCTGACTCGAATCGCGTGATTCATTTGAGTGCCCAAACGGCAATTCAGCTGATTCAGATATCCTCTGCGTGATGCCGCATAAATTTTGACATGGGGGGCCATTCCCTGTTCCGCAAGGTTGCCTATTTCTTTGGAACCGGTTTACGCATGACCTCTACGAGATTATTCACGACAAGGTGTTCATCGATGGAAGCCGCTAGTGATTGAGCGACTTGTTTCAGATAAAAGGATGGCACATTGCCCTGTAACGTAATTCGGCCTTGCACCACATGGCATTTCAAATTGCCCAACGAAGCATATCCGGAATCCTTCAGTTTCCGATGGACCTCGACGAAAACACGTTGATCGATATCATTGGATTCCGAGCGATGGCTCTGTGCTGCACAATCATATGTCAGGTTGTGTGTCATGTTGGCGACTCCTGTACATCCACCACTGATCTGAGATTGCAAAAACGATGCCATTCATGCTCAAAATCTCGCAATTGCAACTGCCGGTTTCTCGGTCGGTATTCCGCAGCTGAAATGCCACCTCCCGAGATCTTGCGGGTCGGCAGTGCTGCAGCAATCGAGCGGCATGGCACATTGCCCAGTCATATGGGGCGGATTGGCTCTTCACGTCCAGTCACTACGAGCCGGTGGCTCCATTCAGTACTCGCGTCGCTTCGCGACAGAGCATTACGTGTTCCTGCGTGGCGAGCACGAGAATCTGTACCTCCGATGCGGCGGTGGAGATAATCTGATCCGGATGGCCCGCTCGATTCGCAGCCGTATCGAGTTCAAGCCCCAGAAATGTGAGTCGTTGGCAAACAGCTTGGCGAATTCGTGCGGAATTCTCGCCGATACCGCCGGTGAAGACGAGAGCGTCGAGGCCGCCTAATGAAGCGGCCATGGCGGCGATTGCTTGTCGCAGCCGATGGACGTAGATACCGATCGCCAATTGGGCGCGCTTGTTTCCGAAATCAGCGGCTTTTTCAAGTTTGCGCATATCACCGGATACTCCAGAAACTCCTAACAGACCCGATTCATGATTCAGAATGCGATCCAACTCCTCCGCAGTGATTCCATGTTCGCGTTGAATATAAAGCAACAGCCCCGGATCGACTGAACCGCTGCGAGTGGCCATCATGAGCCCTTCCAGCGGAGTAAATCCCATTGTGGTATCGACGGATTTGCCATTCAGAACGGCGGCAACTGACGCGCCGTGTCCCAAATGAGCAACAACCAATCTTAAGTCTGTACCACGGCAGGCAATCATCTCAGCAGCTCGTGACGCACAGTAAGCATGGCTGAGGCCGTGAAATCCAAAACGTCGGGCGTTCCAGTTCTCCGTCCATTTGTAAGGAACGGGATAGGTGTAGGCTTCAGGCGCAAGCGTCGCATGAAATGCCGTGTCGAAGATTGCCACATGCGGAAGACCTGGAAACGATTGACGGGCTGCGGCAATGACTTCCAGGCTGAAAGGGTTGTGCAGCGGAGCAAGGGGAATCAATTCGCGCAACGACGCTTCGGTCACGTCCGTCAGCAGCACCGGCTCTGTGAAGCGGATCCCGCCATGAACGATGCGATGAGCAACAGCGACAACCGAAGTGTCGATGTTATTCAGATTGTTAAGGTCGAAACCAACACGTCGCACCATACTCGCAAAGTCCGACCCATCAACGTCCAACTGAATCGTCTCCGAGTTGAGTGCGCCGAACGTGTACCGCGTCGGCATGCTCGCCCAATCCGCATTACCCTGAACGATGATCCGTTCGCCGGCAGCTTCGATCACACTGAATTTCAGACTGCTTGAACCAGCGTTAAGGGTCAGAATATGCATGATGTTCGATTTGTTTTATTTTTTCCATTAGGGATGTTTCCACTGCCAGTCACGAATCTCCGGCATGTCCTCCCCGTGCTCCGTGATGAATTGCTTGTGTTCGATCAGTCTGTCTCGCATTTCTTGTTTGATATAGGCGGCTCGACTATCCAGCTGCGGCACCCGGTCTATCACGTCTTGTACAAGATGGAAGCGGTCCAATTCGTTCAACACCGTCATATCAAAGGGTGTTGTCGTCGTTCCCCTCTTCTTTGTAGCCACGGACGTGCAAATTCTTGTGGTTTGTCCGACGATACGTCAGCCGATGGATTAACCACGGATAGCCGTGAAACGCGAAAATGATCGGCTTGTCTGCCGTGAAGAGCAGGTCAAAGTCCTTGTCACTGAGTCCATGAGGATGCTCCGACTGGGGTTGCAACTTCATCAGGTTGACGACGTTGATCACGCGCACTTTGAGTTCTGGTAGACATTGCTGGAGTAAATCGACGGCTGCCATTGTTTCCAGCGTGGGGACATCGCCACAGCAGGCCATGACAACATCCGGCTCGCTGTCTTGGTCGCTACTGGCCCAACTCCAGATGCCCAAACCGGCCTCACAATGTTTGGCGGCCGCGTCCATGTCAAGCCATTGCAGCGCGGGTTGCTTTCCAGCGACGACCACGTTCACATAGTTGCGGCTGCGTAAACAGTGATCTGTAACACTCAGCAACGTATTCGCATCCGGGGGAAGATAGACGCGGATGATTTCCGCCTTCTTATTGACGACGTGGTCAATGAAGCCAGGGTCTTGATGGCTGAAGCCATTGTGATCCTGCCGCCAGACGTGCGAAGTCAACAGATAGTTCAAACTAGCGATGGGCCGCCTCCAAGGGATGTCCTGGCAGACTTTCAACCACTTTGCATGTTGATTCAACATGGAGTCGATGATATGGATGAACGCTTCATAGCACGAAAAGAATCCATGCCGCCCGGTCAACAGATAGCCTTCCAGCCAGCCCTGGCACTGGTGTTCGCTTAGCATCTCCATCACGCGACCATCCGGCGCGACGTGGTCGTCACTCGGAAGGACATCGGACGTGGAACAACGATCGGTAACTTCGAATACTGCATTCCAACGGTTTGACGCCGTTTCATCGGGGCTGAAGATTCGGAAGTTGCGTGACTCGCGATTTCTTTTCATTACGTCACGGATGAACTGACCCTGAACACGGGTTGCTTCGGCGAAGACAGTCCCAGGAGATGGAACTTTGACCGCATATTGCCGAAAGTTCGGCATGCGTAAGTCCCTCAGGAGCAGGCCCCCATTTGCGTGCGGATTCGCACCCATTCGTCGAAGACCCTCCGGTGTCAGTTTTGCGAATTCGGACCGAAATCGGCCCGATTCGTCGAACAGATCTTCCGGATTGTACGATTTCATCCATCTTCCAGCAGCTGGAGATGCGCGGGATTGTTGTGCATATCCCCCATTGGCACCTGATGTGATCGCCAAGAGCCTTCCATCGCCTTCCCATCAACTTCTTTGGGGCACGTCCAGCCCTTCGGCGTACGCAGGACAATCAATGGCCATCGCGGTCGCGCCGTGAAACCATTTTTGCGAGCATCCTGCTGAACACGGTGAATCTCATCAATCACTTTGTCTAGTGTGACGGCCATTTGTTGGTGCATGGATTCGGGGTCGCTGCCTTCGACGAAATGGGGCGTATAACCATAACCTCGAAACAACTGCTCCAACTCTTCGTGACCGATGCGGGCCATTACCGTGGGTCCTGCAATCTTGTAACCGTTCAAATGCAAGATCGGCAACACAGCGCCATCGTGAACCGGATTGAGAAACTTGTTGGAATGCCAGCTTGTTGCCAGCGGCCCCGTTTCAGCTTCGCCATCGCCGACTACGCAAGCGACAATCAGGTCAGGGTTATCGAAGGCAGCCCCAAAGGCGTGAGAGAGCGCGTATCCGAGTTCTCCGCCTTCGTGAATTGACCCCGGAGTCTCTGGAGCGACGTGACTCGGAATGCCGCCGGGGAATGAGAACTGTTTGAAAAGCCGCTTCAGCCCGTCTTCATCCTGCGACACATTCGGATAGACTTCACTGTACGTGCCCTCCAGATACGTATTGGCTACTAATCCGGGGCCGCCATGTCCAGGACCCGTCACAAACACCATTTCTTGGTCGTGCTTTTTGATGACTCGATTCAAATGTGCATACAAAAAGTTAAGTCCAGGGGTCGTGCCCCAATGCCCCAATAGCCGCGGCTTGACATGCTCTGGTTGCAGCGGTTCTATTAGCAGCGGATTGTCAAGCAAATAAATCTGTCCGATTGAGAGATAATTGGCAGCCCGCCACCAAGCATCGATCTGGGCCAACTCCTCCATGGAAAGTTCCGAGTTCATCTGCATTCCTCTCTGTTCAAATACTACCCGCGCGACTGTTTTCTGCCACAACTTCGTTCTCGGATGACATTGGTTGCATTATCTGCACTATTGCACGGAACATTAAAATTCACTGTAGATGACAATCTAATCGGCTGTATGCTGAGTCATTGCGATCAAGCTGCATTCAACTAATCAAATGACGATTGAAGTCACCACTACAATCGACCGTGGCCCAAGTTTGATAGATTCGACACGGTTGGAACTGCCGTTGCCGTTGATGCGAATATCATGCGGCGAAGGTGCTGCCGTGTCGATCACGAGCTGCCAACCGGCGGGCGAGCGTACCTGAACGTCAAACTGTGAAGGCTCGTCTTCACCGTTGATCATGACGTAAATATTGGCGTCGTCTTGGCTCCGACCATCAAGATAGAATGCCAGCGTCCGAGACTCTGGTCCGAAGTCGACGGCACCAGTTGCGCCGTACCAACGCACGTCTTCTCGCCAGAACCGCGATCGGGATAAGGAGCGATGTGTTTTACGGAATTGAATCATCTGTTTGACAAAACGGTAGACATCCATGTGATGCTCCAGCCGGCTCCAGTCCAGCCAAGTCGTTTCACTGTCCTCTTTGTAGGGATTGTTGTTGCCTTGCTGAGTTTGAAGGAACTCGTCGCCCATGCGAAACATCGGAGTGCCGTTCGATAATAGCAGCAGACAGAAGAAATTCTTCACTTGTCGCTTCCGAAGCTGCATCACTTCCGGTCTCGCGTGCTGTTCCCCTTCCACGCCGCAATTCCAACTGAAATCCATCTGTCCATCGGTGTTGCCCTGTCCATTGGCCTCGTTGTGCTTCCGGTCGTAAGCAACAAGGTCGTACATGGTAAAACCATCGTGAGACGCGATATAGTTTACACTCTGGAGGGGCCGCAGGGCGTGAAATGGATCGTCCGGAAACAGGTCATTACTGCCGTAGAGTCGCATCATCAATTCGCCGACAACACCTCGATCCCCCCGGACAAATCGCTGGAGTGATTCGCGGTACTTGGCGTTCCATTGCATCCAGAGGGTGCCTGGAAAACGCTCGCCTAGCAGGAACCCGTCGCCAGCATCCCACGGTTCGGCGATAAGCCGCACATCGGATAGCACGGGATCGGCGGCAATCTGAGCGAAGATGGGGGAATTTTCGATGTCAATGGAACCGTCCGAGTTCCGCGCGAAAACGGACGCCAGATCGAAGCGGAATCCATCGACGTGCATTTCCGCGACCCAGTACCGCAGGCTGTCGACAATCAACTCCCTGACAGCCCGGTTCGCCGTGTGCAGCGTGTTGCCGCATCCGCTGTAATTGGCATAGGCAAACCGCTGGCCGGGTGAGACCATGTAATACGTTGAATTGTCGATGCCTTTGAAACTATACGTCGGCCCGGATTCATTGCCTTCACAGGTGTGGTTGAAGACTACGTCAAGGATGACTTCGATCCCCGCTGCGTGCAGGGCCTGCACCATCCGGCGAAACTCGCTCTTTTGGTCACAATCGTCCGGCTGCGTCGAATACCGGTGGTGCGGCCCGAAGAAGCTCAGCGGCATGTAACCCCAATAGTTTGCTTCCTGCGGATCGAATTGAAATACCGGCATCAGCTCGACGGCCGTAATGCCGAGATCTACCAGATAAGGGATCTTCTCTATCACGCCCTGAAACGTGCCGCGCGTCTCGTCAGGGACCCCGGAATTCGCGTTCCGTGTGAATCCGCGGATGTGCATCTCGTAGATGATCAGGTCCGCTTCGTGCCGGACGTGCTGGTCGCCATTCCAAACGAATTCGCACTGGCATTCATCCAGCAAAGCCAGCGGAGCCAGCCCGACGTTTGAATCAGGCCGCTGAGCCGCGGTACGGTTGAATTCCGGCGGAAAGAACACCGATCTGGCATACGGATCGAGTAGCACCTTATCACGATCAAACGCATGCATGTCAAATCCGGAGCCAGCCTTCGGTCCCGATATCCGGTAGGCGTAGAACTTGGCATTGCTTGTTTTCTCCACTGCGAGTCGACAATGCCAGACGGGACCAGACTTATTCCGTAGCGGATCGAACGGAAAGGAGTACACTGGCTCCTGCAGCTTCATCTCCTCGAAGAACAGTAGCTCGACATGTTCGGCATGTTTTGAGTAGAGCGCGAAGTTGTAGCTTTGTTCTTCGGGAATCCAGCGAACGCCAAGCGGAAAAGGATCGCCTTCCGTTGCACTCCAGGAGTGAACTGGCGACCGCAGTTGCGATGGAGGCAGCAGCTTCCAGCAATGACGACATTCGTAGGCAGTGACGGCTCTGTCTGGCATCGCGTTTTTCCAGTTATGATTTTTAATAGCATACGCGCCCGAACTCGAGTTCGCGACCAATTGAGGAGAGTCGGTGTCATGAATGCGCCCACGACATCGACGACGGCTAATGCAGCGACAAGCGTAGTGACTCCCGCCGCGCAATATGATCGACGGCCTCCTTGGCATCAAGTTCGCGGGTGGAATTGCCCGTTCGCACGAAGTACAATGCTCGTCCTTCATGCTGTACGAACACGGGACGTGGCGATGGTTCAATCAAGATACGGCAGACATCTTGGCCGTCGAGTTCCTGGAAAACAGCGTGCAACAACGTGCACACATCACCGCCGAGAGCACCCTTAACGAGCTGCATCAGCAGCAATTCAAAACCATCGCGATCCTTCTTTCTCAAGGTGGCATAGTCTTCGTTTAAGCCAACAATAGCCCCATCGTCAGCCACGCCAATTAACAAATCGCCGCCGTCATGGTTTAAGAATCCGGCGATGGTCTTGATGATTACCATTTCGAGCGCTTTATTACATTTCTTCTGACAGTGGTCCCAACGCAGCGAGGACTTGAACTCGACGGTGTCGCTTTCTCCGGTCGCAATGATTAAGGGGACCGTCATCCCCAGTTTCCGGTCCAGTTGTGATACAAGGATCAGTTTCCGCATGATCACACGCGAATAGATCCCCGACCCCATTCCCAACAATGCTCCGATCAGCGCAAACGCGCCGCTCATCGGCCACATTTGAGCCGAGAAAGCGCTCCCCATTCGCGAAGCAATCAGGCTGAGAACGCCGGTTTGCGTAAGTTCTGGATGAAATTCGAAACAATAGATGACCATTGTCACGGGATGCAGAACTAAACAACTTAGGAAAACACCAGCCAATGAATGTGCCGGCACGATCCACTTCAGTCGATCCTGACGTCGTTCTTCTCGTCTTCCCCGGCAGGCAGGTTGCTCACTATGCGACAGCACTGTCTCGTTTTGAACAGTGACCTCGGTGGCGGCCGCTTCGCCTGTTGGATGGCCGTTGATCGTTTGATTCATTTGAAATTTGGCTTCATTTCCAATCTACTTTTAGACCGCGAAAGAGACGCTAATGGTGTTTGTACCAGCCGGCTCCAAGAATGTCGTTCCAAGATGTCGTTTGGTGGCATTGAAAACATTGATCGACACGGGCGTGCGGCTTGCCAGCGACGCGGGCGGAAATCATTTTGAAGTGCATCATGTAATGGCTGGGTGGTGCCTGATGACATTGGGCACAGTCCATTGAAGTTGCCGAGGGGTGGCGGAACTCTGGGATTGTCCAGAATTCAGTGGCGTGGCACTGCGCACAGTCTTGCCCAAACAGCTTGAAATGGTGATCGTCGTTTCCGTGGCATGTGACACAGTTGAGAGTCGATTCGACAATTGAGATGTGTGGATGAGGCGGAGCGCTACCCCCGGCCCAAGTAGCGAGGTGAGTTGCTAAGGCTCTGTTCTCCGTGTCCGTCGCGTCCTCGTTTAGCTGCTGTAGACCGATCCTGGCAAGTGCTTCATGACTCATATTGGTCGGTCGGTGTTCAATACCCTGGTGCTCCAGGTGACATTCGGTGCAACTGCTGATGCTGGAGTGAAAGGCGGTGGGTTGCCGCTGTAAAAGCGATTCGTTGTTAGCATGGCAGACGATGCATTTTGTAGTCTCGATACCAGTCACCGATGTGTGGCATGCGGCGCAGTTGTTTTTGAGATGGGCGTGCGATATCGATAATGCGCCAGGCTCAGCCATTCCTTGCCAAGTGGCTGGCTGCTTGAATATGGCGCCAACGGGTGCGAGCCACCACGCCGCCGCGGCCACGAACATGGCTCCCAGGGTCAAAATCGTCCACACATATTGTTTCATCGACGAAGTCTCCTTCGTCGAAAAAAGCTGCAGTCAGTCATGGGTAATGCAGAGGCCCCCATGGCAATGACGTCTTAGCAAGATGCTGGCAAATTCTCATTCGAACCACCTTAGTCCGAAGTGAATCGCCGCCCAGATGTGTAGTCCCATCAGGAGATACAGAGCGATCGAAATCACAATATGAAACTTCAGCCATTTGCCAAACCACGCTTTGAACTCCTCGTGCGTCTTGATGGCGTATTCCACGTCGGCAATGGACTCGGACAGGTGGAGCAATGTCGCCGGGCTAGATACACTGGATGAGGAATTGATCGGCTCCGTCACACTCGCATGCACAAACAAACTAGCAAGCAGCCGGCCGAAGAAGCCTGAAAACGGACGCAACAATTCGGCGCGTCCTGGGTCGACGGCCATTTCATCGGCGGCTTGCTGATATTCTGTCTGGAGCGCAGTCAGCATCGATTTTTTCTCGCGGATCTCCTGTGAGAATTGGTTCATCAGGTAGCGGCCCACAAAACCGCTCACCACCACCAACAGCGTCATGGCTGTCAGCGCGATGCCCAGCGGACTTTCGTATTTGTGACCGCTGTGAATTACGACTAAAATCGGCCCGAGTACTCCTGCGTAGATGTGCCAAGCCAACAATGTCCGCATGGAGATCCACGGGGTGATCAGCCTTTTAATCCGCTTAACACGTTTGATGACCAGATAGAGAAGCGGAACGATCATCAACAGCGCGCCGGTCACACCCAGCACGCCTCCCCACCCGCTGCCTGCGAAGCGAGGTGACTGGTGAAACGGAAATCCCAGCCAGAGGATGAGCATCAGCACGACCAGTCCACTGACGATGAGTCGTTCTTTTTCTTTCACGTCAAGCCTCCACCGCTACTTCGCCTGTCGACTTGGCTTGGCAAGCGAGAATCATGCCAGCGGCCTTGTCATCCGGGTCGAGGCCGTCTTCCACTTCCATCGTCACTTTTCCCGAGAGAAGCTTCACGATGCATACCCCACACGTGCCAATTCGGCAGGAATAGTCAATGTCAACGCCGGCGCGCTCGGAAGCTTCCAGCACAGTCTCGTCCGCCTGAAAGGGGGTCGATTTGTTCGACTTCGTGAACGTGACTGTTCCACCGGTCGCGGCGATGTCTGTTTCGGCGATTTTCGCGCGGTGTTCCGCCCGCACGCGTGGCTTCTGCTCGCCGCCGAAATTCTCGCTGTGGATCCTCTCCTCTGGCACGTCAAGTTCCGCCAGCATTTTCTTGACTGCATCCATCATCGCCGATGGCCCGCAGATGTGAATGTGTTTGTACGCGATGTCCGGAACCCATTCTTCCAGCAATTCTCGCGACAATCGCCCTTTTCGGTAGCCATCAATGTCTTCGTCGATGCGGCTCATGGCGGCGAATAGGTGCAGATTTGGGTGGCGCGCCTCCAATCGTTTCAGTTCCGCTTCGAAGATGAAGTGCGCGGGGTCATGGCAGGCAACGATGAAGTAGATCTCTCCATCCCAGGCCATATCTGTTAGCGCGCGGGTGATGCTCATCATGGGGGTAATCCCCACGCCGCCGCCGATTAAGACTATGCTTTCAGCGCCTTTTCCCGAAAAGACGAACTTCCCACTGGGCGCCTGCACTTCAAGCGCGTCCCCCACTTTGACATGGTCGTGGAGATACCGCGAGCCGGCACCGTGCTCCTCGCGTTTGACTGTAATCTCGCAATAGTAGCCCTGTGTAGGCGACGAAGAGATAGTATAGCTCCGTCGGATCGGCTTCTCGCTGATAGGTAGTTTGAGCGTGAGAAACTGGCCGGGCAAATAGCTAAAAGGGATGCCGCCACCGTGACAAGCGACTAGCCGAAACGTTTTTACGTCCGGCGTTTCCTGGTCGACGCGGGCGACTCTCAGTCGACAGAGTTTCTTTTTGCGGATCGGCAGCAGACCTGCCGAGATATCCGGCCGATCTGTCGCTGTCTCGTCACTCGGACAGATCTCTTCCGAATCATCACAACAATCGGCAGTCGGCATCGCCTCCGACTTTTCGGCACCTTTCTCATTCGCATCCTTCAAAATTGCTGGAGATACAGCTTCTGTGGCTGATTCGGATGGCGGAGCTGTCCCGGCGCCGCTTCCCGGCCCTGCAGCGGCCAGCTTCTCCAGCAATGCCGATGCGCGCCGCATCTTGAAGAAGTACATGGCAATCATGGCGGCAGCAAAGACAATCAATACCAGCATCACACTAGTGTGAAACGGTGCCATGCCCCACAGTTGAAATTCCGCTGGTTCCTTGCCGGTAGGTGGCAACAGATTCATCTCGCGTTTAAACCACTGGAGCGCGACGTTGCGTGGGGCTTTGCCTTCGGCAATTGCGCGGTGAGCGGCCAAGCCGCTTTCAAACCGAGCTAACCCTTCGCGCATCTTGGCTGTAGAATCTTGCATCGCTGCAAAATTATCGCTTGTTGCAGCATTCGACAACTCGTCCAGCCCTTCTGAGAGCAACGCTGTACCGTCCACCATCCGTTGATGAGCTTCCTGCTCAATCTGAGCTCGCTGTTCCAGGGGCAAGTCGGGCAAATCCATCAGCTTCGGGTACATCTCTTTGGGCTTAGGCGCACCCATTTTCTCCATCATTCCGCCCATTCCACCTTCCATCATCCCACCACTCATGCCGGGGCCTTTTCCTTCCGGTCCTGCGTTGCTTGGTCCTCCTTGTCCCGGATGATGTTTTTTGTGCTCTTCGGGAGACACCTGCCCATAGGTGAACGACGGTCCCATCAACGCAAGCCAAATCATAGCCAACATCGGCACGTTGGTCGAAAAGATGCTCCTCAAATGTACGACTGCATTTTTGGTCATGTCGTTTCCTTGTACTCCTCGCATCAGCCCTCTTGGAATTGCCGATTTAGCTCGGAATGTATCGCCGTGGTTCCGCCGTGAATTGTTCAAGACAACCATGCGAACAGAAAAAATAGGTATGACCGGCATGTTCTATTTCAGCGGAAGCAATATTTTTACGGAACCGCATGCAACATACGGGATCCGTCACCAAGCTGCTCTTTTGGTATTGGTCTGTTTGTTCAAGCTGTAGATACGTGTCGACAAACGCAACAATCCTCTCGTCCACCCAACCCGCGATTTGTTCTGGATTCGGGCGATTCAGCGAAAAACCAGTCTGGTCGTGTCCTTTGAACTTGAAGAAGATCGGGAGGATCTCCAAGTCGTACACGAGCAACAGTTTTTCGATGTCTGCGTCGTGTGCAACAGAAAGCGTCAGTTTGACCGAGGCAGGATAACGAGCCGAATGATCGAATCGACAGACGCAATTGTGCTTGCCCGCTTCATCGCGTTCGAGCAATTCGGCGTTGTCGAAGAAGCTGGCCAATTTCGCCATCCTCGAATCGACGACGTCCGACATCAACGAGTCCGCCAACTGCACGAATTGCGCGTGGCGCTTCTCGATTTGGGCCATTCTCGTCTGTAACTGAACCTGCTGCAGTCGATCTTTCTCTTCGACGGATTTCAGCCGTTGCTGTATTCGCCGTTCTAAAGCCCGTAAGTCATCCATTCCACTTGCTCCTATTAGAGGGATCCCAATTTCGCCGATAGACTGTTTTTGTTGATGGCGTTACGTGGAATCTGCTCCGTTTGAGAAGTATCGGCTGGTGCCTTGTGACTCAATCGCTTCGCCGATTCGATTCAATGCCTGGACATAGGCTGCCGTTCGCATATTGATTCCATGATTTGTCATCAGCTCGTAGATCGCGTTAAATTCCCGTGTCATGATCTGCTTCAAGCGATCTTGCACCTCATCTTGCGTCCAATAATACCCTGCGCGATTCTGGGCCCACTCGAAATAGCTTACGGTAACACCGCCCGCATTGGCGAGAATGTCCGGAACAACGAGCGTGCCCAGTTTGGCCAAAATTTCGTCAGCACCGCTGGTTGTGGGGCCATTGGCAACTTCGACGACTACGGGGGCTTTGGTCCGACCGGCATTATCGGCGGTTATTTGATTCTCTAGCGCCGCGGGAATAAGCACGTCGACATCCAATTCCAGAAGTTGCGCATTTGTGATGACATCACCCGTACCCGCTTCGTCCCTGGAGCAGTTGCAATCGTCGTCGCCGCAGACCGGGCATTCGCATACAGACCGACCGCTGTAAACGGCCCCAACGGCTCGCCCTTGGTTTTTGAGTTGAATGGCGCGTGGCACGTCCAATCCTTCGGCTCGAAAGATACCGCCCCGCGAATCGCTGATAGCGACGATGCGGTAACCATCGGCATGCAGCAGTCGTGCGACGTGTTGTCCTGCATTTCCAAAGCCCTGGACGGCGACGTGGACGTTGGCTGGCTGCCAATCTTTCAGCTTCTCCAACTCTTTGATGCAGTAGTAGGCGCCCCGCCCAGTTGCATCATCACGCCCCAGGCTGCCACCCAGTGGGATCGGTTTGCCTGTAATGACCGCGGGTGTGCGTTGTCGGCAAATCTTAGAGTATTCATCCATCATCCAGCCCATAATCATGGCATTTGTGTATACGTCGGGGGCTGGGATGTCGGTTTCGGGCCCGATGAAGTCCGCGACTTGTTCGATAAATCCACGGCTCAACCGTTCCAACTCCATCCGTGAAAGTTTTTTCGGATCTACGATCACGCCACCTTTGCCGCCGCCGAAGGGAATGCCCACCACGGCACATTTGCAGGTCATCCAAAAGGCCAATGCCTTCACTTCGCTCAGATTGACATGTGGGTGAAAGCGAATGCCACCTTTGGTCGGACCACGCGTGTCGTCGTACCGAACACGATACCCCTGAAAAACGCGGAGTGAACCGTCATCCATCCGCACGGGAATCGACACCTGCAAGATCGACTTCGGATGCGATAGCTTCTCCAATGCTTCCCCGTCGATCTCAGCGAATGTCGCGGCGCCGTCCAAACGTCGGATGGCATCCGAGAATATGTCGTCTTGTCCTGTCGTCATAGGAATACCTCGGGCGGGTCAGGTAGGATGAGGCCTTACTCAGGCTTTAGATGCATGTCGTGTATGATTCCTTCACAAGAATCCTAATTTCGCCGACGAGTGACAAGGGAAGGCCGCACATGCGACTGCGAGAGGACCACGAAAAACACTTCTTGATCTGGGGCGGGCTATTCAACGGCCCCTGGAAGTTTCTGCACTCATCGCTCTAGTGCCTTGTCAGGCTTTAATCATGGGGTTGTCATCGCTGGTTCGCACGCTCGTTGGCGTGCTCGCCGAAGGTAGGGAAACCCTGTTTCCAATAATGACGAAGTACTCGGCAGCGTTCGTGCGATGGCGACATCCAGACTCAATCTCCAACGGATGAACACTGAAACGGCATCTCTGTGATCACTTTGTGTTCGGCGGATGGGCCACAATGTTTCACGGCCTCCGTTCGACTGGCATACCATTTCGCTAACGGATAAGCGGTCAATCCATGGCTAAAGACACTTAACGCGACAGTCGCCATGGCCACTGCGAAGATGTCCTGCCGGGCGGGAACGGCGATATCTTCCAATAGCACCAGAGCTAATACAATCGACGCAACTCCGCGTGGCCCAAACCATCCGACAAACAAACACGTTTCCGGTCGTAGTTGTGTTCCCACAAGGCTGACTGCCACAGGAAGCATTCTCAGCACTGTTAGCCCCAAAATACTGAAAAGAACCCCGGCCAATGTGATGTTCGCAAAGGCCTGCGGCGCCAGGACGGCGCCAAAAACTAGAAATACCAGCAGTGTCAGCAACTGTCCTTCGGCTTCCGCGAACTCGCGGATGGCGCCGCAGATCGCTCGCGAGACGTTTCCGACGGTCAGCCCCGCACAGAAGGCCGCAATGAAACCGTTGCCGCCGACTAGCTCTGCGGCACCAAAAGCGAGAAGTGCCAGGGCGAGCGTTGTGAGTTCGAGAAATGAATGACTGATCGACTCACGCCGTGACGCCTGTTCAATCAGTTTGCCGCCGACATAGCCAACGCCGATGCCGACCAGTGGGCCAAGGCCGACTTGCATAGCGGCGAAGCGAATCCAGTAGGCGGTCGTTTCCGGATGTTCGGCCACACGTGCACCACACAAGAAAATGAGGAACAGTGGAAGACAGAGACCGTCGTTTAACCCGCTTTCGACGCTGATGGTCTGACGAATTCGAACAGGTACCAACTTGTTTGTAACCACTGCATGAGCCAAAGCGGCGTCAGTTGGTGCGATAATTGTCGCCAAAACCGCAGCCTGCCACAAACCCAGATCCTGGAATAACAACCAAGCAGTCAGAGTTCCCAAAGCAATAGACAGCGGTAGACCAATCGCCAGCAGTCGGACCGGAAGGCCATGTTCTCTGTACAACAGTCTCAGGTCGATCCGCGATGCGTCGGTGAACAGTACGACGATCAAGGTCAGTTCCGCCAAAAGATGAACCGCGTCGTTTGCCAGTTGGATTTCAATCAGTCGAAAGCCTGCATCCCCGATCAGCAGGCCGAACAAGACGAAGACCATCGGCGCTGTGATGACACTCTGCCGCAGTCGCGCCGAAAAAAGGCTAAAAAGAATGATCCCCAGGGCGACAATCGTGACAGATGTTCTATCCATTGGGAATTAACCGATGCCTCGCAGCTGCATTGAACGGTCGGGATGAATCAGCAACAGATGCTTGTGCGGAACGGGTTCCCATTCTGGCTCGTCGTTGAGGGGTTCGGAAGCAACAATCACCGCTGATGGCCGGTCGCCGCCTTGAACCATCCGGCATACTCCGTCTTCGCAAACACAATGTCTGCCGGAGGACGTGTACAGGCTGGGGCTCTCTGCATCCCCCGTGGCGTAGCGTGTGACAACTGCGCGCGTGCCGTCGGAGACAGTGAGATTCGGGCACGAATCTCCGTTCGCTCCCACCTTCGAGGGCAAAGCAATAACATCCGCAATGGTCGCCTCCAACGCGTTTGCCATTGTTTCGGTTTCATCGGCGCTTTGGAATTGCAAAAGATGGTCGCAGAAGAGAGCAAACAGATGCTCGGAGTCCGTCGTTCCTCGAATCCAGGAATAGGTCTCATCCGACAGCCGCTGGGAGATTCTACGCTTCAACCGACCGAAATCCGCGACCGAGCCGTTATGCATGAACGCGAATCGACCGGCAGTAAAGGGATGACAGTTGGCTTCTGAGACACCGATTCCCTCCGTTGCAGCCCGCACATGCGCCAGTATTACTGGACTGCGACTGACTCGCGCCAAGTGCAGCAGATTCACGTTATTCCAGGCTGGCTGGATCGAGCGAAACAGCGCGGGCTCGGGCGACACATCCGGGACGTACCAGGCAATCCCGAAACCGTCTCCGTTCAGGGGTTCGCTGCGCAGGCGGCTCTGAAAACTTTGGTGAATGATTGAGTTGGTGGGACGTGTCGTGATGACGTCCAGAGTGATCTCGGGCCCCATGTAAAGCACGAATCGGCACATCGTGAAGTGGACTCCCAACACAGCGTCACGTCACCGTGGGACAGGTTGGCAAACCCGCCCCACGGCGAAACGTAGACGTAATCCTGACGTTCAGGTCGGGTTACTATTTGTCTGTTTCATGCTGGTGTTTACCGCCGCTGCCAGGTTTTGTCGCGCAGACAAACATCGCGTGGTCACCGCACTTCGTGCAAACGTGGTTCACTTCCTCGTTCTTCCCTTTACCCTTACCGGTGCCGACGACCTTGACCGTACCGCCGCAAACGCACTTGTGCTTTTCACCGATGGTCATCAGCTTGACGTGGGATTTGTCCTTGGTCACATGCTGGACCATCACGTGTTTGCACATACTGCAGGCCATCGCGACCGCGTCTCCCGGCTTCAGAGCCTCCGTTTCTGCTTGGGTCTTGATGTGGTTCAAATGTGCCATTTGATGGCCTTGATGCGCATCGTGCTTCTCGTCCGCTGCTTGGACCGCAACGGACCACCATACCACGAACGAAATGGCGAGCGCGAATCCTGATGTGAGGCTGATTTTCTTTACCATGAGTGGCTCCTTTTTTCCTAACTGATTGTAAATGCGATTCTCTGACCGTACATTCTCAGTCTGCTGTTTTTGCTTTCTGCTTTTAGTGTCCTTTGTGCACTAGAGGAATCATGCGACATCCACGAACCGATTCATCGTGCCGAAGGTATTGGGAACGCATTTGGGACATTCACCCGACGCGTGGCAATTTGGCTCACAGCACCATTGACCGTCGACGACGAACTTGAATTCGTGGCGACCGGGCGGCAAATCCAGCTTCGACGTCCAGTTGCCTTGGTCGTCCTTCGTCATCGATACAGCATCCGTTTTCCAGTCATTGAATGTACCGGCCAGAAACACCGCGCCGGCATCTGGTGCGTGGCATTGAAGCTTTGTCGATTTCGTTTTTCGGTTTGACATCGGTCTGTTCCTTGTTACGTTACAAGGGGGGTTTTTCGTCGAGAGTCTTAATGTTTTCGGAATCCACTTGGGTTTGTCTTTGCCGCAGAGATGATGCTTTGCTTCCCACCCGCAATTAACTGCCCGAATCAGACCTGGCAGCATTCAAAGTTTTGGCGGCATATATGAATCGCTATAGTTGGATGCCGTGACAAACGATTTATTTGCTAAACGTGATATCGTGCCTCTACTTCACAATATTCTGCTCGTGGCAAATTACACGTCGTCGTAGCGGTGGTTATTGTGGCGATTGTTTGTATTCTTCATCTTGCTTTACAAGAAATTTGGTAAAGGCCATTTTACACATTTTCCTTTCTCGTGAGTGAATAATCTAGTTCTGATCCCTTGCTCGTCGTCTTATGATCCGGAGACAAATGTCCGACAAGCACTTGTCGTTGTTCGTCAGTTAGGAATGTGACTGCTTCGCCGACAGCTCGGATATAGGCGATTCGCTGGTCACTGCTGAGTTTCTCGATTTCACGAATCTTGGTCTCAATCTTGGCGGCGTCGGGCGAATCGGAACTGGTTAATATCCACAGTTCTTGCTCCGCCTGCGAGATCCAGCGGTCAAATGTCGCCTGACCCAGTAACACTTTTTCCTTGATTTGATTCAGCTTTACTTGTTGTTCTTGTGTCAACGTGATGTGCTCTGAATGGTCGAGAAAAAAACTGGTGGCCCAATATGGTAGATATGCGATGCGGCAGCAAACCCAGGCAACGCCGATGGCATCTGCATCTTCCCCATGCCTTTCATTCGGCCCATCATTGACATGCCCGACATCCCTTTACCGCTCATTGCGTCTCTCGACATCATCCCCTTCTCGTCATTCATCATTCCCATTCCAGACATTCGCTGTCCGGGCATCGCCGCCATGCCCATGCCGTCCTTTTTTTTCATGCTTTGTTCCATCTTGCCCTGCATTGAGCGGCCCTGCATGCCAGGTTTCATGCCGCCGGCATGTTTTTTCTTCAGTGTCGTCTCCAGTTTTTTCACCTTGGTTTGCAATTCTTGAATTTGAGCGGCTAACGACTGAGCGCTGGTGTTCGAATTGCGTTCCGCATATTGGCCATCTTTCGTTGTGGAGTCCTGTGCGCTGACAGTATTCGAGACCGCAAGACTCAACAAGAAAAGACCTACGAGCAAAAAACGGATAATTCGAAAACCATAGATGCCTGTAACATTTGTCATTGTTGTTTTCCTTGATTAAGTATCTGTTTTAACCTGAGAATTTTGCCGACGTATTCAAGCCATCGTTACTCGTGCGGACTGTGGCGAGTATCGTGTCCACCCTGTAGTCCACGTATTCCCGGACCTACGCGTGCACGTCCATGCAGTAAATACCAAATCGTTCCGTGTCGCTAGCCTCCACTCCAGTATCGGTTCCAAGCAAACTCATGGCGATATTGCGAGCGGCCGCTGGTCAAATCGACTATTCGGAGGATGTCTGGCAATCGCACTTTCCGTGCGAGTTGACGGTCGACGGCATGCACATGACAGATCGCCTGTCCAGTTAAACACATCATCAGATGGAACATCGCTGGGCAACAGAGAAACATCACCAGCAATAAGACAAGCGAACCGATCATGACCCGAACCATTAGCAACAAGTAGCAGAACAGAATCGGCAACAGACAGACGAACAAGATCAACGCCGCGCCAGACACTCGTCGTTGAGATGATTGTTTCATCGGAGTCGCTGTGCTAGAGACGCGATTTACAAGCCAGTTCGGTTGACGCTTTTTTGTGCTAAAATATCGTGCCTATCGGCGAGGAGCGGGGTCGAGACACTTAAATGTCCTCCAATAGAGACGCCGCGTTGGTCGATCCGTGGCCGGAGCCAGTTACACACTGCCACTTATTTGTTTGCTGCCACGACGGTCGTTCACGTTTGTCTCATCTTTTGATGCGGCTCGTTTGTAGATTCTTCACAGGATTGTGAAAAACATTTTCCGGTGGATCACAAACCGCAACTAAATATTGAATCGCCCTTGGCGAAGTGCGACACAATTGTGGAAGTTGAGTTGGCGCATCGCGACTTGCCAACTCTCCTGCTTGGCATTGCCCCGAACCTCACAATTGGACGGCAAGTCAATCCGTCCGTCAGCCCAATGTGTGCGGATCCGCCCTCCTGCAAGTGCAAATTGCACGCTTTCTTGTGCACGGTTACCCTTTGATCGAACCGCCTGCCCAAATTTCTTCTCAATTTTGACTGAACAGACTGAGCCAGACCCCATGAAAAACGGTCGTATTAAGGCTCAAAAATCGCAGAGCGATCGATGAAATCTATTGACCGTGAGATTTGGCACACGAAATGCCGATGCATGTGTTTAAATACTGTCCGGCAGAGAATACCTCGATGGAGCTGTGTCGAATTGCATAACGCTGTTGGCTCAATTTGCCCGGTAATCAAGAGACATTCAAATCGCGTCCCTTTGAAAGATCCATCGGCTGAAGAACAGGAAATCATCGAGGCTTGGCTTGCGACGATCTCAGATCGATTGGTTTGACGGCTGGAATGCGGAGTTTCCCCAGCGTCAAAACAACAGTTCAACTGCAATTCCGAGCGACAACAGACTGTTGTCGCTTCAGTGCTCGAAGAATCTACATCCCGAAACCGGAGTGGCGGCAAATCGCCGGTAGTGATTGTGGCATCATGTTTTCGCCAGTCACGACCCGATCCGCGACCACGCTGATACGCAAACCCTGCCACAGCCGGTCCACAACATACCGCTGTAAGTCATCGCGAATTTCATCAGCATCCCATTTCGATCTTCCCAGGAAGTGCTGAATGTTCTTCGGCGTGACATCACCAGCCCGCTCTGCTAATTGCCAACCGTTTTTACGCGGCACATTGGACAACAGAACTTCAAGATAGACTCGTGCCCGGCTGCGAATCTCGGGACGACAAAAGCCTCCTTCGATCCGGGCACTCGCGCGAGCTAGCTCCCCTTCCCATTTCTTGATATCAATCACCGTAGGCTTCCATGCCATACCCGTTCTCCTTGAGAACGGGTACTACCAAATTAGGCGATTTCAGGAAAGTGCGACTGTAGTACTAGGCGACGGCGCCGCCGCCTAGTCTAAGGAACTGCTGACATAACGCTATTTCTTCTTGGTACCGGTCGAAACGCCCTTACCATGTTGATGTTCGTCTCGCTTACCCGACGTCGCCGGGAGTTCGATGCCCAACTTCTTTAGCAGGGCTTGATGCTCCACTTCGGCCGCCTTCAGTTTGGTTTCCAGACCGGAGCAGTGCGCGCACATTTTCGCATTTTCGACATTGTCTTTGTCAATCGTCGTGTCCATCAATCCGCAGAGTTTCTCGCACTCCGCCAGATGCTTCGTCAGTGCATCAACTTCTTGCTTGACATCAGCCTCCTTGGTTGCATCCGCACCCAGTTTCGCAATCTCTGCCTTCGAGGAGGCGACGTTGCGACGAATCTCGTCGAGATGCTCCTTCGCAGTTGCTGGCGGCAATTGTTTGCAGTTTTGACCGTACGCATTCAAGGTCTGGGCGTGCGTTCGGGCGGAATTTTGGTATGTCCAGGCAGAAAATGGACGGTAACCATTTCCAATTGATCCGGATTGCTTGTGTCGTTGCTGCATTCTGGCTCGGGCCTGCAGAGCGGCATTTGTGGGTGTCTGGGCTCCGGCAAACTCTACCGTCGCCAACAGTACCATTGCGCTGAGAGACACCGCAAGTCGAGTCCTGATTGTTGCGGGTAACATAGTCGAATTCCTTCACGTGAGATTGACTTTGCGTGCTGTCTCGGCAGCGAGCTTGAAGAGGCAGCACTAATGGTTACCGTGAACATGACTCGCTACCAATCAATTTGATGCAATTCCCATTCGTTTTCTTCGTGGTCAACACACAATTTTTAGAGGAATTGCCGATCTGACGGTGATTTGATTGTCTGGCGAAATTATGTCTTTGTCGTAAGTTGTGCCGAAAGGTCTTGCGTTACGGGCAGTTGGCTCTCACGCCGCAGTGAGGAGGATCTACAGATGGTCCGCACGGAAGGAAAGCACGCAAAAACGACACAACCACTTGATGGTCGGTACCATATTCGACCGGCCGTTTTGTCCTGATTTCTCTGCGCTGTGCTTTTTGAGCTCGTGGAGACGGTGCGCAATCTTCCAGTTCGCTGATATCGCTTGGATGCTTAGCCATTCGCCGGACATCATTCGGTAGGTGGATAGGCTTCTGGAAGTCTGGCACTTCATGCCAATCTCCATACTGCAAAAGATATTGCAGACGATGCTACTCGACATGGAGCGTACAAGCTAGTTGGGCACACGCGGTGACAAGGTCAACTGCATCGGCCTCATTCACATTCGCAAAAATGATTTAGTGTTCTGTCAATAATCAGAATTAGGATTTCCCACCTTTGGCGAGCACGCCAACGAGCGTGCGGGCCAACCAGCCACGAACTTGATTCTTGCAGGTTCACCTGAGACGTCAGGTACTTATGCGAACCACATTTCTCGCAACGGCTACCTCCTCAGCAATTCTTTTTCAAGTCGAATATGCAACTCGAGAACCTCATCGCGAAGTTGTTCCAACTGCCACTTCAGATGCGCATTGGGAGAACTGACGCGAGCCGGGTCGCGCGCTTTTTCTAGCCGCAGCCTGGCAACTTCGACGGTAAGCCGCAGTCTTTCAAGCTCTGTTTGATCGTAAGAGCCAGCAAGGCGTTCGTTCATCGCTTGAGCTTGTGTCAACCGCAATTCGGCGATCGCGACTGATGCCTCGGCATCGCGCAGATGCACTTTATGCACATCTCCCTGACTTTCCATCCGCGCCTGCTGAAGCTGCTCCTCGGCAGTCTTGACATTTTGCCGCAACCGTTCGACCAATGCGGCCGAATACGCTGCAGAACTCTTTTCGTTCGCTTCAAGAGCCTTTTTCAATTCGACTTTCGCCAGCTTCAGATACGTCTGGGCAAAACGGACATCAAGATGTTTGCCGGAATCCTCGGCAGCCCGCAAATTCCTCTGTGCTAACGGACAATTAGATGGACTTTGACTGCTCATACCGTACAGAACAATCACAGACGCCACACCAATCGCGGTCATTGAGATATGCCTGATCTTCATCATGTCTCCTTCGCAATTCATTGAAGTGTAATTCATCGACCATCTACAATCCAAACCTCGCATTCACCTTTTCCGTGAGAATCCTGGAAATGGTCTGATTTGTAAAAGCAAATTGGCCCGCTCCGTACGGCCGTCTCTAGGCTAATATTCGAACTAGCTTTGTGACATGCGTGGCTATCGATTCTCTCTTGAGTCAGTACCGTAAAATCACACGCATAGCCCAATTCTGCGAGATCGCGCCAGAAATTACGACATTCAAAATTCCAAAAACCAGTCCTGCCAGGTACCCCCAGGTTTCATTTATTTTTGAGAACCACAAAGTGATTCCCCGCTGTTGTGCCGATCATTATCAGTACACCGTTCTCAAGTGATTGCGATCGCATTGCCTTTTTGCACTCGGCCAAATTGTTTGTAGGCTGGTTGCCAACGCGGCGAATGAGCATACCAGGACGAATTCGCCGGTAATAAGCCACGCTTTGCGACCGCACATCACGGACCAAAACGGCTTCTTTATGATCTTGATAGCCAAACTGCCGCGATTCATCGGTTGAAAGCGTAGTGAGTTCCAAGCCCAAATCCTCGTCCTCAAAACCTGCTTTTGCGGAGATAGAATCCGCGATAGCTGTCTGTTGAGGCGAGGATTGAAAACGCACTTTGAGATCAATTGATTTTTCGTCTCGAATGATGCGCAAATTTATCGATTCCTTGTCACTCGCGTATTCGATGAGTGTTTGCAATCGCTCGGGCGTA
>CALOFE010000003.1:0-196742 GCA_942492455.1 uncultured Planctomycetaceae bacterium
CAGTGCAATGAATTGATCATCGGCCAGCGGTGCCAATGCTTTCCAGGCAGCGGGCCTCTTTCCTGTGACGGGCAGTGCAAAGTCCTGCACATTTCCTCCCGAGGGTGAACGGCCGAGCAATTGCAATTTTCCAGACAGTGGCAGGATTAGAGATTTGCCAAATTCGACGGGGGCGATTTGCAGCGGCTCTTTGAGCGCCAACTCCGAATCAATACCGCCGCTGGAATTGACCACCCACAAATGCGGTTTGGCACCGGTGGTATAAACCACCAAACGACCATCGGCGAGTCGTTTTGCATGATAGGCAGCCTCAGGGTCATCCTGGATCTTCAATTGCGCCAGCGGCCGCGTGTCGATGCCACCCTCGCCAATTCGTTTTGCCGTCACAAGAAAAAGATCGCCGGCAGCGGTCACACAGACTATCGAGTTATCACTCGTGTTCGGCGCGGCGGTCGCCAAGATCGGTGCCCCGACTACAACCAACCATTGCCCGGACATGGCCTGCCGATCGACTCCGCGAAAGAAGACCGCGCGGCTCGCCGGAAACCGTCCGGCAACAAAAATCGAGTTCCCTTCGACCTGGAGCGGTTGTGCGCACAATCCCACTCGCATTCGCTGCTTGACCTCTTCTTCTAGATGGTCCAACGTGAGTTGAAACTTCCGCAAGTCGCGTGCGGCCATCCACATTTGGTCATCGGGACCGACCGCCAAATAAATCGGGCAGCCAATCGGAGATTCGTTCTGTGAACTGTCGACATAGGTGAGTGGTTTTTGACCATCTTCCTCCGTGACGGTAAACGCTGTAACGCGTTCGCCGCTGGAGGGGACAAACATTCGATTTCCCCGCAACACGGGTGTGTCTTTGACGTGTCCCAGCAGTTCGCTAACGCCTTGATAGGACGCAACCTCGTTCAGCCCCTTGTCGGCCTCGGTCACGTCGTAGAGCCGAAAACGACAGTTATCTGCCTGGCTATTTTCGATCGCCAACAGATAAGGTCCCATGGCCATCAATGGAGCCTCGATCACCCCCGGAGCATGCCCGCTGTCAAACACCTGAATACATTCCAATGGGCGGCGGGAGAGAATGTAAATCACTCCTTCGTGCCCGGCGACAAACAGATACTCTCCCGACTCCGAAATCGCTGGAGCGGACGAAATGGGTTGCGCGAATTTCAACTGCGCTGTCAGTTCACCGGTTTCTAAATCGAATTGGCACAGCTCGCCATCGGTCGTGGGCAGAAACACCTGACCTTCGTGCACAACCGGACTGCCCGAAGCACGCGACGAGACGGCGTTTCGCCAAATCAGTTTCCCGTCTGCTTTGGAGACCAACAATAACTCATTATTCCGCGTGTCAAACATCAACAGCGCTGGATCGGGAACCGTTTGTTCGAGCGGAAAAAACGGCGTGTCGTAGCCGATGGTGCGGCTCCACAGCGGGGTTCCGTTGATGGTGTCGACCGCCATGCACGAGTTTTCCGACAGGACAACGACGCTCGCGTTCTCGGATTTGTTACCGCCTTGAGCGCGGGAATGACGAACCAACGACAAGACCGAAGCGACGTCCGATTCCCGTTCGGTTGTCGCCGCGGCGACCGATTCGGCTTCGCGGGTGACCGATGACTTTTCGAGTTCCAGTGCCTGTTCCATTAGCTTTTTGATTTCGCGATGGGACGCAAAATCAGGATACCGTGCCAGCAGTGCCCGCCGCTCATCCAGTGCGGCAATCGCCTGCGATGCAGCCAACGCTTCTGTGATTTTAGCGACAGCAGCGTCAAAGGTATTTCGTTTCAGGATCGCGTCATTGGCTTCTTTCGCCACGCGTCCAACGCGGGCGAGATGTTCTTCCGTCTCTTTCTTGTCCACACCGATCCGCTTGAGCAACGTCCCCGCCTCAGCGGAGATCTCTAACAATGCGGGATCGAGATTGTTTTTCGCGCTGGTTGCTGCCCCCAGCGTAATTTTCTTGATGTATCCTTCCAACTCCTGAGCGTTGGCCTCTTCACTGAATTCCGGCAGGTCCTTCGATTTTTGGCGATACTCATGGACCGACTGCAATCCCAATTCCCACGCCGGCGTCGAACCGGATACGTGTTGTTGGATGCGCGTTAAGCCCAATTGAATCTGCGCGTTGTTGGTGGAGGAATCGCGCGGATAATTGATCAGAAACCGCTCGAAGGCCTTAATCGCTTGAGCGTATTTCCCTTCTTGTTTCGCAACCGCCGCTTCTTGAAATCGTCCATCCACTTCTTGGCGGTTATTCATAAACCGGAAGGTCAGTGCCAGTAACAGCAGGATCAATCCCCCGCCACCCAATGTCAGTACCAACGGAGATTGCAGGATATTGCGTTCACCCGGGCGAACAGCGCGTCCCCCGTTCCAAGACGTTTTCGTCTTCGTTTTATCCGACTCGCGATCTTTTTTAGACGACTTGTCTGCCCGCGATCGTTTGGAATCTTTACTCGAGGAGCCCGTCGTCGGCAATGCGTCGTCGCTGGCTAGAATGTCGCCCATGCTCAATTCTGCCACCGACTCGGAGGACGGTGCGGGAACGCGTTGTTGTTTCTTTTTGCGACGATTTTTTGACGGGGGATCGTTTTCCGGCGGGGCCTTCTCAGTTGCCACTGGTTCTTCCTGCAGCGGCTCGTGCAATGCTTCTTCTCGATTGGCGCGAATCGTCTCATCGGAGTCCAACGGTTTTAACTCAAACTCGCTGATGTCCGCCTTCGCCTGATCGTCGTGCCCAGCCCGATTTTCATCGACTAGAGTGATTTTTGCTTTGCCGATGGAAATCACATCGCCAACTTTCAATGACGCTTTGGCGACTTCTTTTCCGTTCAACAAGACCTCAGACCCGGCCGCTGAATTGACCCGGTAGGAGTATTTTTGCCAACTCACGCGGCAATGCATGGGCGCAACGCTCGCGTCGTCGATGGAGACATCATTCGAAGGATGACTACCGATCGAAATCGGAATTTCCTTAGAAAGTTGGACGATGTCCTTCGGACCGGAGGGAAGTCGAATTTCGAGGGCGGGCATATCGTGCTCGGTCGTTTTTGGTAAATGCTGAAGGCGGTGTCAAAACCGATTCATGACGTCTCTTCACGTCATAAAAAATCAAAATCGGGACATTCGCCAGTAGGTCAATAAATCAGTCGTCGCAACCATTGCCGGCAGCAATAGTCGACCGGGGCTATTCGTCATCCTCGCCGCCGGTTGTCGTCATGCGTATTTTTTGCATGCCGACTTCGTTTGCCGCATCAAACACAGTTACGGTTGTTTCATGAAAGGAGTCCGCATGGGCATTGATCACCATTTCGTGGCGACCCGAAGAGTCCATGGATTGTTGCAACATTTCTGCAAGATTGCTGTCGGCCGCCAACGGTTCGTCGTCGACGATAATGGTATTATCTGCTTGGATTTCCACGATGATCGAATCGACCTCCAGGTCTTCCAACGAAATCGGTGTCGATTGTGCACCTTCCCGCTGCGGATCGGGGGGCGGAACGGCAATTGCCTTTTGCAAACTCATGCTTGCGGTCAAAATGAAAAAAATCAGCAACTGAAACGTCACGTCGACCATCGGAGTCAGGTCCAAATCATCTTCGGACGCCGCACGCTTGCGGAGCTGAAAGTCCCCCGCCTCTGCTTCGGTATCGAGATACTGATGCGGCTGATACGGCTTGCTGGCACGCTTGAGAGAATTCGGCGACGGAACCCGGGCGGGGTCGCCGCACTTCGGACAATTGACATTTCGTCCGGCGGCTCGCGATGTGATTTTGATTTTTTTGCCGCAATGGGCACAGCGGAATTTGATGGGCATCGTATTTTTTGCCGCTGATGTCAAACAGCGGATCACCAAAATTTGTTATTCCACACCCTGCTGAGGGAGGATCGGTTCAGATGGCAATGGCGACCCACAGCAACTGGCCAGCTTGAGGCCAGCCTTCCTGCCAGTCGCGCGGCATATCACGGTTCCTTTTCCTCGACCGCGATGAAGAACTCCACACCTTCGATCTCCGCAATCGCGCGGGCTACATTTTGTACGTCGCCGTGTGAAATTTCGCGTTCCGCTTGAATCATCACTTTGTTCACGCCGGCGGCAACTTGTTCCTCGACATGCCTCCGCACGTCATCGACATCCACCTCGCGGCCATCGTCCAACAGAATCGAAGCGGTTTCGTTGCGTCCCGCTTTAATTGTGATGGCCGTGCTTTGATTCCCGTTGATGCCGTCTCCGTATTTGGCCTTGGGCAAATCCAATGCTTCGGAGGGGTCCATCGTGGACTTGACCAGGAAATAGATGAGCAGCAGAAACGTGACGTCGATCATCGGCGTGATGTCTAAATCCGCTTCTTGCTCACGTTTGTTGGTTTTAAATTGTCCGCCCTCATCATCAGCAAGGGCGTTTCGGCGTCGTCTCAACTGTCCCGCCCTCCCGCACTGCCAACGGCGACCTCGTAGTCATCCAGAAATTCACCGATCCAGTGCTGGACGCCATCTTGCAGGCGGCCGATGCGAACGTTGATCAGCGCCCCGGCAAGGACTAGCGGAATGGCCACCGCCAAACCGGCTGCCGTTGTGAACAAGGCCACACTGATGGCACCGGCGAGTTGTTCGCCCCCTTCGCCACCGGCGCTTTGCGCGAGATCCAATTGTTGAAACGCGCTGATCATGCCGATGACCGTTCCCAGCAACCCCAACATCGGAGCACTTTTGACGATCGTACCGACCCACGACATGCGGTATTCCAAGTCCGCCAAAATTTCCCGCTCGAATGTTTCTGCCAAACCGCGGCGCAAGCGGCTCATCGTCTGCTCTTTTTTATTCAGGGCGAAGAGCACCAATTGCGGGACAGCCTTGCTCCAATAAGCGGGCGAGTCACACAACTCGGCGACACCGTCGAAGTCTTTCGCTTGCAGTTTTTCCCGGACCTGCTCCAGAAATTCGTCGGCAGCGGCGTTTGAAAATTGTTTCTCTTGGATGCGGCGCAATAACAGGATGACGGTAAAGGCGCCGTACAGAGCGACCAATGCCAACATCGCGTAGATGAAGTTGCCGCCCCAGTCGAGAATTTGAGTAAAGTCCATTCGTGTTAACCAATTCTAAGTAGCGTAAGTTCAACGGAAGAGAATTTGTCGTGTCACGACGAAATTGTAGCCGGTCCCTACTTTTTTAATGACGAAGTAAGTCCGGCGAATCTGTTCAGCGGGACGGTTTTGATACTCACGTTCCAACTGGGCCAGTTCGTTTTCCAGCTTGCCGGGAACGAATTGAAAGATGCTCAAACCGGTTACGTCGATTCCAGCTTTTTTAAAGAGTTGGGCATCCGCCGCGCGGCGGCCGCCACCTTGCCATGTCAAATACAACCGCTGCTCGCCTTCACCGGATTTCACCCGTTTCACATCCGGCCGCGCTTTGGAGAAGTTTGACACGTAGGCCAATTCCTTGCCTTGAATGACCCCCAACACAACGCCGAAGTGGTCGAGTCGTCGCGCGTATTCATCAAGGGTGATTTGATCGTCGTAGCGGAAAAACCAGCGTTGGTCGCGGGGCAGTCCCCCTTGGCCATCGCCAATGCCCAATGCGCGGCGACCGGTTCCCGAAGCACTACCCGGCTTGCCGGCGTTCACTGCATCGAGTTCGAGTTGACGATTGGTCTGCTCCACCGCCTGGTCGGCCAGGTCGATCACGTTATCTAATAATTCTTGAACCTCGACCTCTTCCGATTCGACTTCGGCCAATGAGGGATCGGCGGTTTCTTCGGCGGGTGATTCTAAAAGCAACGTCTCATCAATTGCCCCATCCTCACTGCCGCCTGCCACTTCAATAAACTCCATGGCAACCGCATCGCTGGCCTGCGCGGGGCGATTGATGAAATGCAAGGCCACCTCCCATGAGGCTGCCAGCGATATCCCGACGACCAGCGCAATCAACCAAGCTGCGACTTTATCGTAGCGGGTGACATCTAGCACGGGTGCGTGAGATGGTTTTGACTTTTCGCGTTTTGAAGGCATCGGCGGGCGTTGCTGCTTTGAGAGAAAGTATGCCAATGACATGCCGGGTATAGGCGGTCAATCGACAAAGCAATATGAACTTGGCGGTGGGTTACGTTTGCAGTTTAGAATCGAAACAGGAAAGAAGCATTCAAACGGCAATGGTCAAGGACGAAAAGAAACACAGCTACTGTTCCACCGTCAGTAGGTCGTCCTGTTCATCATAAGGCCGTACGGTCAGGTACCACTTCTTCCAGCTTGCTATGGCACGTTCACGTTCTTTGTCACTGGGCTGAGCCGGTAGTCCGAAACCGTCAATCCGCTTGCTAATGAATCGCAGCGCATTGCGAGCTTCGACCATGGTGTCCAGGTTCGGATCATTGAGCGCTTGGATCAATGTCGGGACAACAGTAATGTCCTGACTGCGGCCCAAGGCCCACATTGCGGTCCGTCGAACTTCGTCATTTTTTGTCGACGCCAATTTGAGCAACTTGTCGGTTTTGCCCACTAAGGCCTTGGGATCCCCCAAGATGACGGTTTCGACCAAAGCCTCTTGGGCCTGGAAGAAATTGGCATTTTTGGGATCTTCTAAAACTGCCAGCAGTTCATCCACCGGGCCGGTCATTTTTCGTTGTTTGACGGTGCCGCCTTCGATTGAGGTGCTACTCAAATCATCCGGCAGTCCGCGACCACCGGCGAGAAGTCCCCCGCCGATTTTCCGACGGACACGTCGGCGGCCGAGCGTCTTATGTGTCGCCCGCGTTAAGAACATCAATCCGAAAGCTGTACTGGGACCTGGTCCGCCATTTCCTCGCCAATCACCACGCTCATTTTGCGATCGAACGAGATGCGTCGCCCCTTCGCGATACCAAGCGTGATTCCCCAGTTCTTCTTCGATATTTGCCAACGCCATCGCCCGTTCCAGGCTATAGAGATAGTACATCGGCCAGCCGGTCGGATTGCTCACGACGAAGTTTTGGTTCAACCAGCCCAGACTCCTCCCGATACTCGCATTCAGAGCAGCACCGCCAACGGTTCTGCGTGGCGCGCTTTTGGTCGCGGATTTTTCCAGTTCCGCCTCCACGAGGTCAGGATCTTCCAAAACACCGAACTTCTTCCGATCGCTGGCTTTCTTTTTTTGTGCACTTGAGTCGCCGGCAAACGGTGATGCCGAATCTTTTGTGGAAGGAAACATGAACATCCGGCAGATATGCAGGCTTCCGGTTCCAGCGGCAGTCATGCTGTGGGTCGAACTCGTAGTTCCCCCTTGGCCGGGCTCATAAGTAAATCCGCCATCTTTTCTTTGAGTCGCCAAATGCCAACGGACGGCTCGATCAAATACACTTTGGTCGATCTCGACCCCTTGAATAGAAGCTTCCCACAGGCCCAACAGCGCGTATTGCGATTGGCTGGTATCTGCCGATTCTTTTTCATCCGGATATTCCCAGCCACCGTCCGCACGTTGCGATTTTATTAGCCAATCGACGAGAAACTGGATTTCCGCTTTGTATTTATCAGGTTCGCTATTGGCGAACGCCATGATGTAGACGGTGGCTTCATAGATACTTGCATGCCTGCTGTAGGGTTTGAACTCGTCCCCTTGACAGCGGCTGGCTAAATCGTCCAACACCTTCTTGACACGTTTGTCGCTCGGCTTGACCCCGGCTTTCAACAGCGCCACTGCTCCAATGGACGCTCGATTTGTCCCGCGCTCGATGTCTTGCAACAGAAAGGTTTTGCTCTTCTCGATCGCCTGTTTGATTTCTGCTTCTGAAGCATATTCGGCGCCACGACAAGGCATGCTCGCCCCAACGAGCAGAACGACCAACGATAATGCCAGTCTCCCGGCAAGTCGCTGCTCAAGAGCGTGGCCCAAAAATTGTCCCTGCATCGAGGGTTCCTCTAGCTGAGGGGGGGATGAATCGGGGGAAGGTACGACCGAAGACGTCTGCTAACGAATCATCTTTCGATCGCAATAGGTATTAGTATTATTACCAATAATAAAATTCTACAGGCCGCTCTTAAGCATTGTCAATGACCGATTTGACAATGACGGGACGACATTCGCAGAGGTTGTTTGCTAAGATCACAACCAGTCAAACAATTCGAATGAACCGATGCCGCTCACTTTTTTCCAGAAGCAAACTGCAGGCAAACGACTTGTAGGTAGAACGAAATTCGCGGGAGAACTACACCATGAAGCTGGGATTGATTAACTCCGCCTGGTCCCAAGCCGGCCGAGAAACCACCTGGGGAATCCAAAAAACCAAGGAAATCGGGTTCGATACGATCGATATTCAAGTAGACCCGTTGTCCATCGGTATCCAGGAGCGAAAGTTAATCAAGGATGAATGTGATCGCCTCGACTTGCCGATCGTGTCGTTGTGCTGCGTTGCTGTGGGGTTGATTGATTTCAACGAAAGCGTGCAACGCTTCAGCATCGAACGCGTTAAAGCGCATTTAGATCTGGTCTACGAATTCGAAGCGGATAACTTGCTGTTGGTGATCGGCGAATATATTTGGAATCAAGAAGTGATTCCCCCTGAAGAGCAGTGGGACACCGGTGTGAAAAACTGCCGATTGTTGGCCGAGTACGCGGAATCTCTGGGCATCAAGATTGCTTTGGAGCTAGAACCGTTCAAACTCTCGTTAGTCAATGACGTCGATACGATGGTCCGTTTCATTGACGATGTCGGGCATCCCGCCTTTGCTGCCAACATCGATGTCTCGCATTTATGCCTGTCACACGTCGCTCCCGAGGAATTGCAACGGCTCGCCGGAAAGGCAACGCATGTTCACATATCAGACTGCGACGGCAAAGTGCACGGCGACCTGCCTCCGGGGCGCGGCGTGGTCGATTTCCCGCCGTATCTGCAGGAAATCAAGCAATTGGGCATCGACGGCGCCATTTCGATTGAGTTGGAATACGCACCCAATCCTGACGAGATCGAGGCCTGGGTCACAGAAGCCTATACCCAAACCGCCAAACTGATGCGGGAGGCAGGACTGCGGGATTGAATTTGTTGGATCAGACCGAGAAATCACCCGTTTTTCAACGATGTGACAGGCAGCCCCATTCCAAGCTTGACAACGTAACTCCGCATTAAATAGGTTGGGATCGCTTTGGACGCCCGTGGGCAGATTGTGGGCGAATTTCCGAATCAAAAGCGTTGGATAACGAGCAGACTCCCTAGAACCAGTTTCAAAACCCGGTTGCGCTTGTTCTCGAAACGTTCAGATCAATGTCAGTGAGACGCGTCAGAGGGTTTTGAAACGACTTGTCGGACCAGTTTCAAAACCCGGTTGCGCTTGTTCCGGAAACCTGCAGATCCGTCTCAACGGGACGCAACAGAGGGTTTTGAATCGAGTTGTAATAAAACGCGGACAATGGCCCTTCCGCCGCAATTGTGCGGAATTGTCGCAAATCATATGGAAAACAAACGTAAAACTCTGGGCTTTGCCCCTAACAGGAATTGAATGAGGACGCACATGGCAGACTTAATCCCGCCGCATGGTGGACTGACCGAACCCGTTTGCTGCACCGTTTCGGCGGACGACATCGATAGTTTTCGGGCGGAAGCGGCCAAATTGCCGCAAGTACCAGTTTCCGCTGCTGATCTTTCGACCGTCTACCGTCTGGGAGATGGAACGCTCAGCCCATTGACCGGTCCCATGGATTCGGCAACATACAACCGAGTGCTGGACGAGTCGGTCATTGAAGTCAACGGGACCAAATACGCCTGGACGATCCCGATTTCCCTGCCTGTCACCTCTGAAATGGCAGCCTCCCTGTCGGCCGGACAAAAGGTCGCACTGACCAATCCGGACGGAGAAGTCGTCGCCACGCTCGACGTGACGGACGTTTTCGAATGGGACAAACCGCGGTATCTGAAGAGCGTCTACCTGACCGAACGCACCGATCATCCCGGTGCGGATATGGTTCTCAAAGGAGATGCCGACAACACCCATTTGATCGGCGGCGAGATCCGCGTGTTACCGCAGCCGAAAAACGCGGCCTTCGGGCAGTACGTGTTGACTCCTCGCGAAGTTCGCAAAAAACTGGCCGAAACCGGTTGGGACAGCGTCGTCGCCTTCCAAACGCGCAATCCGCTGCACCGGGCGCACGAATACGCCTTGGTCTATGCCTTGGAAAAACTGCTCAAAGAGGGCAAAAATGCGGGCGCCTGCCTGAATCCTTTGATCGGCGAAACGAAATCAGACGACGTTAACGCCGAAATCCGCATGCAGACCTACGAAAAGTTGATTTCCGACCGTGCCATGGGTGACGGCGATAGCGACCCGGAATTGTGGAGCAGCCGCGGGGAAAGCGTTCCCGACCGGGTGGTCCTGCTGGGACTGGACATCAAAATGTTCTACGGCGGACCCAAAGAAGCGGTCATGCATGCCATCTACCGCCAGAACTTGGGCTTCACCAATATCGTCATCGGCCGCAAACACGCCGATGCCCCCTATCAGGACGGTACAGCGATCTGGGGTGACTTCGATGCTCAGGAAATCTTCAATAACCTGAACGGAGCCTTGGAAATCAAGCCGGTGAACGTCGGATTTGCCGCTTACTACGAGTCGCTCGGCCGTGTGGATCTGATGGAAAACCATAGCGAAGAAAAGCCGGTTTTCATCTCCGGCAAGCAAGTTCGCGCTACTTTGCAGGAAGGCGAATTGGTCGATCCGCGGATCATGCGTGAAAGCACTTCCAAGATTTTGGCAGCGGCCATGCATCAATAGTCGCTTGTACAAGTGAATGCATAACCGGAACGGCGGAGCGTAACATCGATTGCGCTCCGCCGTTTTCGTACGTTTTGGCTGCGTTGCGCCTCAAAATCGAGTAGTATCGACGAATGCCGCTCTTCCGAAGCGGTTCAGATTTAGCCACTTGTGGCCCATCCAACGAATGCAGGGCATTTCGCGTAGAAAAGGCGGAACAATCGGCCAACATTGCGCGAGGCTGGATGTGAGATGGGGCGGTATTCCCGCAGAAATGCGTATATACCGTCATTGTTGATGGTTTTTCTCTTCTCATAATGACAGGGCTGGCCGGTGTCACCTCCCAATGAGCCGTTGAATAACGCGTCTGACGATACAGATAGCGAAAATCCTCAGGAAGCCTCCCAGGATCCCAGCGACCCGGTACCGACTGACGCGGTATCTGGCGACCCGGATTCCAGTGATCAGGATTCCAATGACCCGGTATCCAGCGACCCGGAGGGGATGCCCGAGTACGAGCCGTTAACACCCGAGCTTGTGCAAGACGAAGCGGCGCGGGGCGACTTCATGCTCCGCTGGGCTGTCGTGCTGTTGGCATTTTTAATGGGCTGCACCTTCATTGCCGAGTCACCAACCTTGGTGCACGTCAAAACCGGAGAATATCTGGCGACGCACGGCATCTTGCCACCCGCAAATGACGTTTTTTCCTATACGATTTCCGATCGTCCCTGGATCAATTTGTCATGGCTGTTCGATCTGGTGCTCGCAGGAGTCTACGCGGTCGGCGGCGCTATCGGGCTGACCTTGTTC
Source organism: uncultured Planctomycetaceae bacterium (assembly GCA_942492455.1). Taxonomy (GTDB): domain Bacteria; phylum Planctomycetota; class Planctomycetia; order Planctomycetales; family Planctomycetaceae; genus Symmachiella. The sequence continues at coordinate 11,532 of CALOFE010000003.1, forward strand.
AAAGCCCTGCTGGCAGCGGTGACGTTTTGGTTTGTCGTGAACTTGGGATTGGGCAAAACCTCAACCTGGGGTGTGAGCATCTGCGCGGCTGTGGCGCTGCTGGCTTGTCATAATTCACTGACAGCGCAACCCATGTTGATCACATTGCTGGGACTGGCGTCGATGTTCTGGGTGATCAGCTCTTGGAAATCAGGCGGATCGCCGCGACGAATTTACGCGCTGATTCCGCTGTTTTTTCTCTGGGCCAATTTCGATCCGCAGATGTTTCTAGGATTGACCGCGTTAGTTTTATACGGCGTGGGCGATTTTATGGGAGTACTCTGGGGTCGACCTTCTTTAACCGACGCACAGCGCAAGCCGTTTCAGTTGGCCGTGGCAGGCAGCATGTTTGCCGTGCTGCTCAACCCCTTTGGCTGGCAGACCTACCTGCGGCCGCTGGAGTTGTATGGCAAAGAGTATCCGGCGTTTCGCGAATTTCTGTCCGGGGCCACCCCGAACGCGTCGACGGTTCAGTTTTACACGCTGCTCGACGAAGGTGTCTGGAATAATCTGGGCCATTCCGGTATCGCGGCGGTGGCACTAGGGATCGCGGCAATTCTGGTGATGTACTTGAATTTTCGCCGTTTGGAAGTGGGGCACGTGCTGATCTTTTTTGCCTTTGCAGCCTTTGCCGTCGCCAGTGTCGAGCAATTGCCGGCAGCGGCATTGGTGTTTGCCATCCTATTGGCCATTAACGGTCAGAGTTGGTATCAGGCCAATTTCTCGCAATCCTATTCGGTCAAACCTGGCGAATTGATTTTTTCCCGCGGTGGGCGTGCCGTGACCGTTTTGGCGTTCGCAGCGATGGCCTTCATGGCAGGAACCGGTTGGCTCAGACCTCCCGGCGGGGGCACTACCGGGCTCGGTTTTGACGAATCGTTCAAACAGTCGCTCAACTCTCTGGAAGAACAATCTAAAGAAACGTACTCGGATCGCGTATTCAACGCGAACGCCCGTCAAGGTGACATGCTGATCTGGTCCGGCCAAAAACCGTTTACGGACATGCGGTTGCGGTTGTATCTGGGAGAAGGTGACCAAGATCTGCTGACACTGCATAAGCGCACCGCTAATTCCTTGCGGATTCAGCACTTGACCGTGACTCCCGAGCAAGCTGAGACCTTGGATATCACCCCCACGGATTGGAAGCCGGTTTTTGACAAATATGAGATTACACACGCCATGCCGCGACTGACCATGGCGCCGTTCCCTGATTATCCGATGCTTCGCGCCTTTATGTTTTCGACGCGAGATTGGCAATTGACGAGCCTGAGCGGAAGCGCGGCAGTTGTGCATCGCGTGGATCCTCAGGATCCCGAGTTGATGAATTTCATCAAAGACCACGGATATGATTTCGTCTCCCGGGCTTTTCGCGAAGACACCGATGCTGTCGAGTCGCGCTCCGCCTGGCCTGCTCTCCCCAATGTCTATGAACAAAAGGTTTGGAAAACCAAGCAGCATGTTCCCGAACAAATTCAACTTGCCCGGCATTTGAACGTCATCCTACAGGATGTTTCGGCAGTTGCAGCACAGATGCCGTTGGCCGATCAAGCGGTCTATCCGGCAATCGCATGGCTGGCAGTTCGTCAGGCGTTGCAAGGACTCGACGTGGATCCCTCCTCGGCGGACGGGTATGTCGAATTGGGGAATGCCTATCGGTTTTTGGCCTCTTGGAATCAAGGCAATATACTTGGCCAGCAACAATGGCACGGACAAGGCATGCGGTTTTTCCAAGCCTTGATGGCCTACAACATGGCACTCGCCGCCGATCCCACCAATGCGACAGCACATTCTCGGCTGTTTGAATTTTATACCTCGCCCGGCTTCGCGCGGGTTGATTTGGCTTTACGCGAGTTGGAAGCGCTGGACAAGATTCTTAGAGAAAAACCCAACAAAACTGAGGCGGAAACGCAGCAGTTGAAGCAAATCGACGAACGACGCACACAGATGACGACACATATTCAGCAACTCGAGACTGCCCTCAAACAAGCGACCGATGCCAAAGTTGATCCGTTGCGTTTGGCAAAAATCGCAGCACAGAATTTCAGATGTCCGGTAGCGGCACTACAGCAACTCGAAAAGGCTCCGGAATTTGTCGCCAGCCATCCGGAAGCGAAAATGTATTTTCTGACACTGCTGCTTGAGGTGGGTCGCATCGAAGATGCCTATGAAACAGCGATTGAACTGGAGTATCAGCTAAACTCATCACCCAACCAGATACCCGGCTGGCGATCACTGGTGGCGGCCGCGTATTTGGCCAATGCAGAATACGACAAGGCGAATGAACTTTGGACGGCCGAGAGTCAGCAGATCGATACGAATGGTTTCCGCGGAGTGCTGGGATCCCTCCCACCCCGACTCATCCCCGAGGCACAAGTTCCTTGGCCGATGGCTTTAATCAGCAGCTCGTATCAATACCTCTTCACTCAAATGCCCCAACTCGACGCGTATAATCTCAATAAAGCATTCGCATTATTGGAGTCGGGACAATGCGAAGCAGCGGGCAAACAATTTCAAGAAACCCTCGACCAATCGCCCGATATGTCGTCGCGTCAACTGGTCGCGTTTTACCTGGCGCAAATCACCCGCAAATTCATTGATCCCGTGCGACCCATCAACCGAGTCCCCGTACTGTTCGCCGATGAAACAAAAGCGGAAGCAGTGGAAGAAACGGATAAGTAGCATGCAGGATTGGCTAGCACGGCTCAGCGGGGGGCCGATGCGGCCGGACGTTCGTTTCGTGTGCCCAGAGTGGCAGCCTGCGGCATGTTGTGATGAGCCTTCGGTAGGACCAGCAAAAATTCCGTTCCCTCAAAGGCACCTGGAATCATCCAAATTTTGCCGCCGTGGTTTTCGATCGTCGATTTACAAATCGCCAACCCCATTCCCAACCCGTCGGATTTGGTGGTAAAGAATTGGTCGAAAATGGAGTCGCGAAGTTCCGCAGGGATCCCGAGCCCTGTGTCTGCAATGGAGATTTGCACAGCACCTTCTTGATTGATGTCGGATTCCACACTGATCATCTTTGGGCCGGACGGATTATCGGCAGTTGCTTGAATGCCGTTGAGCAACAGATTCAATACGGCTTGGGTGAGTTGCACGGCGTCGCCGAAAATGATGGGTAGGTTTTGCCCCAAGTGCAATTGGATTTCTACATCCTTTTGCCGCGAATCCAATTCGGCCAAGTGCACCGCATCGCGAATCACGGAATTCATGTCGACAGATTCCCATTGGATCTCCCGCTGATGCAAAAAGTCGCGTGTGCGGCGGAGGATTTCCCCGGCGCGAATGCTTTGGGCGACGACCTCCTGCATGGACTCGATCAGTTTCGGGCGGTCGAGAGTCTCCTTACTGAGGCGGCGGATACAGCCGTTGGCATAGTTGGCGATCACAGCGAGCGGTTGGTGCAGTTCGTGCGCCAAACCTGCGGTCATTTCTCCCATCACACTCAACCGCGAGGCTCCCTCCAAACGGCTCGTCAGTTCGCGAATTCGTTCAGCCGCTTGTTTGCGTTCGGTGAGGTCGATCACGAAGCCGATGCATTCGCCGGAGTGTTTATCGAGTAGGGCTGTCCCCATCAATATGGGCACGCGGTGTCCATCCCGGTGGAAATATTCTTTCTCGCGCGGTGGTGCAAATCCTTCGGTTCTGATGCTCTGCAATGCCTGCTCGTCGAGGTGTGCCCATTCCGGGGGAGTCAAATCCCGCCAGCGCAAAGGAAGATCCTCGCGCGAGTAACCGGTCATATTCAAGAATGCATCATTCGCGTCATACAGAACACCGTCGACGTCGGTGAATGTCGAGCCAATAATGTTGCTTTGAAACAGCCGATTTATCCGCGCTTCAGTCGCTCGCAGCGCCTCGCTGGCCCGTTGCCGCTCCAGTGCCGACAGAAAAATATCCCCGACGATCTTCAACAGCGCCACCATATCATCATGCCACGAAACCTGCCGCCCTTTGACAGCAAGGCTCACAAATCCCCACAGCACGTGGCCCGAGGTCAACGGCACAACCACAAAGGATCGCATTTCCCGAGATTCCAAAGCCGCTTTGAGCGTCTCAGCTTCGGGGGGTAACTCGTCGAGGTTGGAGACGTGCACCGGTACCAGTTCGCTAATTTTTTGCCACAACCAAGGATGCTTCTCCATGGGCAAATCTTGGATCAGGTCGGAGACCGGGGCGATGCCGTCACGACACCATTCGTGCGTCATTGACGCCATCGGCGGTGTGTCGTTCAAGCGGCAGATCGAACAATGATCGGTTCCCGAAACTTCCCCCAGTTTTTCCAAGGCATCCTCGATCGCCGGGTCGATTTGACCTGCATCTAAATCGATGAACCGCGATGATAATCCTGAGATGATGCGTTCGAATTCAATCCGAGAAAAGAGCTGCCGTTCAGTCTGCTTGCGTTCAATGATTTCGGAACGGAGTTCTTGATTGGCCAGCGCAAGTTCTCGCGTTCGTTCCACAACACGCTGCTCTAACTCATCGCGCGACGTTCGCAATTCGTCTTCGGCTTGTTTGCGCTGCGTGATATTGGTAGCGATCACCGTCGCTGTGTCAGGCGGGCTGCCACTTCCAGCAGGGAACATGCGACATGTGTACCATCGTTTGCTGCCATCGCGGTCGATCATCGGCACGTCCAACTCCACCGAACGACCCTCTTCGATAACTTCCGCCAGCGCGGATTTCATGTTGCTGTGCGCTTCTTCGGGCAGCATTCTCAATGCGCTTTGACCGACGACATCTTCGACCGTATAGAGCGAGTCCGAATGGTTAAGAAACAACACATTCGCGTCACGGTCGACGGTCAGAATGGCGTCAGGCACGTTTTCTAATATCGAAGCGAGTTGAATCTCCGAAACGCTCTGTGCCACAGCTGCCATATTTTGCGAATGGATGATTTGCTTAATAAACGATGCCGCCACGACCGCTAAGATTCCAACCGTAAAGAGTTGGACTTCGTCAAATGAAAAGTCCACGCGCAGTGGTTTGTTGTTCTCATCAAACAGAAATTCGAAAATCCCCGGTATCCCAGCCAGTAAGAGTGTCAAACAAGCAAACGCCAATCGCCAGTCGCGCAGACTTCGCCATGCCCAGGCCGTTTGAATCCCGGCAATTGTCAGCAGTATCAAAGAAGCGAAATTAAGAATTCCCACGAGTTGCCCGCCTATGGAACATTCGGCCTGAGTTTCGGATTTCGCATCGGATCACGTCGGAGTGGCAACGCCCGCTTACGATCTTTTCACAATCAGACTCAGGAAGAGAACGCCCCCCATTTTCGTCGCTCTTTAGTCTCCCTGCAAGGACGAAATGGCAAAGTTACCCCCAGAGAAACCCTTACTTGCAGGAATCCTCGTCCACAATCACCCCCAAACCCGGTGCTTCCCCCAGTTGCACCCATCCGTCAACAATCGGCGGCTGACCGCCGACCCACGACATCCAACTTCGGCCCGATTCGGCCAATGGTTGCGGGTCCAAAGCGGCAATTGCGTGCAACGACCAAATTTCCGCTCCACGATGCGGACAGACACGCAGACCCGCCGCAGCGGCCATCCGGTAAATCTTGATCAACTCGGTCAGCCCGCCACACCAACAGACATCAGGCTGGAGAACCGCGTGTAAGCGTCGCTGGATAATCTCCTCAAAGGCGGCCGCCGTGAACTCATGCTCGCCTCCGGCAATGGGGATCGGGCAGCGGTCAGCCAAGTCCGCATAACCTTTGAGATCGTCAGGCAGCAACGGTTCTTCCAACCAAGCCACGTTGTGTTCGACTAGCCGCGTTGCAACATCGAGCGTGGAGTCGATGTCCCATTTCATAAATGCGTCGACCATCAACATCCCCTCGTCGCCCATTTGCCGACGGGCGTTGGCCACACAATCGACAAGGGCCTCGAGGTTGGTTCGCGGGTCGTACTTTTCCAGGTGCAATTTGATCGCGCGATGCCCCGCTGTAATCGCCGGTTCGATCGATCCCCAGACCGTGGCATAGGTTGGAATCGGTTGGCCGACTTGGCCACCCAGCAGCCGCGCGACCGGTTCATTGGCCGCTTTGCCGCGCAAATCCCACAACGCCAAATCCACCCCACTGAGCGCCATCAGCGCAATCCCCTTGCGTCCGAACGGCAACGTGGCCCGATACATCTCTTCCCAGATCTGCTCCACGGCTGACGGATCGCGGCCCAAAAGCAAATCGCGCAGGACGGTCCGCACGACATGGATCCCCGCAGCCCCCCCGCCACCGACGCCATATCCAATCAGTCCCGCATCGGTTTCAACCGCCACCAAAATCTGACCTAGGCTGGTCCGCCAATCGGGGGGCGAACCGGGAGTTGCTGGTTGGCAGGCACGGATTTCGGTGATTTTCATGAGTTGTACACAATCCGAGTCACAAAAAACGAACGCTAGTAACGTCCCGAGGTCAGAAGGATCAATCGAATCAGCAGAGTCAAACAGTCGCGATCACACTCATGGCAAATCGGAGTATTGAAGTCGACCTTCTTTGACAGCTGGATTTTTTGAATCGATTTGCTGCACTAGAGAAGACATTTTCAACCCGCCCGTATCTTCATACGAACCCCACAACTTGTTCATAAATTCTTCACACTTCGCAGTACAAACGTCTTCATCGAATTGTGAATCTTAACCGTTCTGCGACATGTTGCAAAATGAGGACCTCTATGCGACTGCGATGTTTGCCACGTTTAGAAAACGGAAAGTCTGTTGGAATTCTTAGCGTGATCGTTTGTGCCGCTTTGTCCATTGTCGGTTGCGGCAAGAGCGACCAGATGGAAGGTGAGCTTGAAGTCTTTCCAGTTTCAGGCGTCGTTACATTTAGCGGCCAGCAAATCCCGGACGCGACTTTGGTTCTGCATCCTGTGACACCTCCGGCCGACGGGAAATCGTTTTATTCACCGCGAGCGGTCGTTGGTCCCGATGGTGCCTTCGAATTTACGACATACCGCAAAGGCGATGGCGCTCCGGCAGGTGAGTACAACGTCTCGTTTTCTTGGCTCGGCCCGCTAGAAGGTCTGGACGAAGACGAGCAAGACCTTCTCCCTGAACAGATGCCGCGCAGGTTGACGCGCCCTGAGACGTCAGGGATTTCCGTCACGGTGAAAGAAGGCGTCAACGAGCTAGCTGAAATCACGCTCAAATGAATCTGTGGCGAATTCGTCCCAAAGATCTATGTCTTGTTGTTAAGTGGAAAATGACGACACCCCCCCCCTCAAACGAAAAGGATTATTGAAATGAACGAATCACAACCCTCATCAAAACGCTCGCGACGCGGATTTACGCTCATCGAATTGTTGGTCGTGATTGCCATCATTGCCATTTTGATCTCGCTGCTGTTGCCAGCCGTACAACAGGCGCGCGAAGCGGCTCGTCGGACCCAATGCAAAAATGCGTTGAAACAATTGGTGTTGGCACTGCACAACTACGAAAGTGCACATGGAGCCTTCCCGCCCAGCCGCATCTATCCTGACGTCGCTATCGAAGACAATGCCAGCAATGAAAGCGCCTATGGATCATGGACCACGATGATTCTTCCCTACGTCGATCAAGGGAATCTTGGTAATCAGTATGATTACAATGTCGCTTGGAGTGCATTGGCAAACCGTGACACGATTGGCACACAGCTGTCGATCATGACTTGCCCCTCGACGCCGACCGATAGTCGCATCGATCCCCACTGGGTCACGGGTGCCGCTGCCGGTGACTTCGGTTCCATCAACGAAATCAAGAAAAAAGTTTACACCGATGTCCTGGGCATCCCGGACCCCGGTGACAATGCCCGTGCGGGTGTCTTGGCCAAAGGGCCGTCCAATCCCATTCGCAACGTTGTCGATGGAACTTCAAACACCATCATGGTGGGTGAAGCGGCCGGCCAACCCGATGTTTATATTGCGAGTGGCAAGATGACGGCTGATGACTTCGCAGCCTATTCGGACGACAAAGTCGTCGATTTGGGTGGGCGATTTGTCGCCGCCGATGGGATCGGCTGGGCGGACCCCGACGATGGATTCAGCATCAATGGGGCAACAGCTGACGGGCTGGATAAATACGGCCCCAAGATGATCAACGCCATCAACGTTAGCGAAGCCTTCAGCTTCCATACGGGTGGCGCGCAATTTGGACTGGCGGACGGTTCGGTCCGATTCATCAGCGAAAGCGTGGATGCAGCTGTGTTTGTCGGTGCCTGCACGCGTGCTGGTGGTGAAGTTTCCAGCGAATTCTAATCTCGAATGTTGTAGCGCGATTATTAGCAGCTCGCCTCTTCACTGAGGCGGGCTGCCGTCGCACGGGACCTAAGAGCCTGCCCGACTCACGAATGTTATTTAGTTGTTCGGGCGGGCTACTAACTCTTCTCTTTGATGTCGACTATGGAGTTTTCATGCGTCTCAATATCGCTGGTTGGATTGTCATTAGTCTCTGCGGATTCGGCGTTTGCCAAGCGGCCGCGGCGGATGTGAAATTGATCGGTCGCGGACGTCTCGCTGGCACCGCAATTGACCGGTCCGGACAATCCGAAACACTCGTCAACGGCACGCCGCATCACCGATTCGGCGGCATCTCCGCACTGGAATATGCAGGCGACAAAAACCGCTTTTTCGCCCTGGCCGATCGCGGTCCCGACGACGGAGCTACTGGATATCAATGCCGGTTTCATGAGTTGAACATCGATTTCGACGAGAACGGCGTACGACCAGCGGACATATCCATCGTATCCACAACGTTACTCTCCGATGCCTCCGGTCGGCCCTTGACCGGCAATGCCACGATCTATGCTCCCACCGATAAACTGGCCGGTCGATTCGATCCGGAAGGCATTCGCCTGAGCCAGAACAACACGCTGTTGATCTCCGATGAGTACGGTCCGCATGTGATGGAATTCTCCATGTCCGGCAAAGAACAACGCCGGTTTCCGCTGCCGGCTTACTTCTCGGCGCTGCATCCGGGCGACTCCAAGGAGGCTGAAAACAAACTCAACCACTCCGGTCGGTCCTCCAACCGTGGACTAGAAGGTTTAGCCCTGACGCCGGACGGCCAATTTGCCTACGGCATCTTCCAAGGCCCGCTCCTGCAAGACGCGGCCCGCACTAAAAAAGGAAAGCCGTTCGGGCAAAATTGCCGCATCGTAAAGCTGGACACGCACACTGGCGAGACCTGGGAATACGTCTACCAACTCGACGATGTGGACAATGGCCTCAATGAAATCCTGGCTCTCAATGACCATCAGTTTTCTGGTCATCGAACGGGATGGAGAGACCGGCGACGAGGCGAAGTACAAACGGATCATGCAAATCGATCTGGCAAACGCAACCGCCATCGACGGCAGTAAAGCCCTCCCCAAGAACGGCCTGCCTAGCAACATCACACCGGCAGCCAAAACGGTCTTCATCGATCTGCTTGATCCCCAATTCGGCCTGAATGGATCATCGATGCCCAAAAAGATCGAAGGCTTAAGCCACGGCCCCCGCTTAGCCGACGGCCGACAGACGTTGGTCATTGCTTCGGACAATGATTTTCAGGCGAGTAGACGTACCGACGCTGTTTTGTGGGTGTTCGCGTATTAAGCCGACAGCTGCTCTATAAATTGTTGAATCCACCGAACCACTTCCGCAAACAACTTTACGTGGGGGCACTGGGGGCCAGTGCGATGGAAGGGCAGTTCTCGGTGCGTAACGACGACAAACGACGTGCGGCTGGGGACGAAAATGCAATAATCGAGCTCCGTCGTTTTAAACGAGTCCGTTGAACGACTGGCATCGCAGCGAAAGTCGCGCCGGGCACTCGAACCGGCTGGGCACTAGAATTAGCTCAATCCGCCGAAAAAGACGCGAACCATTTCCCGGCGTTGCGCGTCTAACCGCCCAGGCGACGATCGTCAGCCCGGTCGTTCAACGGTACAGGACGCCGCTCTGATAAGGCGGAAACGAAGGTTCGACTCCTTCTCGGGCGACTTGTATCGGTGCGCTCCAACACGCGCAGCGCGGCTCGTAGCTCAAGGGTCAGAGCAGGCTCCTTATAAGGGCACGACGGCGGTTCAACTCCGTCCGGGCCGATGCGGCATAGCCGCTGGGTGCGAGCTTCCGCTCGATGGGCGATTTCGCTCCCGTTGGTCGCTGCGCTGAACTCAGAATTGTTTTGGAAGGGCAAGCCAATTGGCGATGGCACCCCGCTCGAACCGGGACGAGCTTGACGGCCTTGAGGGTTCGACTCCCTCTCCTTCCGCTCTTTTCAGTTGTTTTTTCACAGCGTCGACATGTGCCTCTGGCCGAGCGGCAAAGGTACCGGGCCTCCACCCCGGTCAGGCGGGTTCGACTCCCGCGGGGCACTCTTTCTTTTACTCCTGCAAAGCTCTATTAGTGCGCGGCGCGAATCCGATCAGGATCGTCGTGTACGACGGCAAGCCGTCGGTTTGGGAATTGGCATCAACAAATCCTCCGTGTCCTCCGTGGCTTTGTGGTGATTTGACATCGCTGATGGCAACATCTCACAACCTTACAAAACGGAAGTCATCCGGCTGGATGAGGAGCCTGTCTTGAAAACAGGTGGTCGCTGCAAGCGACTTGTGGGTTCAAGTCCCACGGCTTCCGCTTTCTCGCTTCCGGTGCCCCACTGTTGTTCCTGCTGGAACCGTTTTATTCGCGCAAAAAAATCCCCTCGGCATGATGATTCACGCCGAGGGGATTTCGCGTTACAGCAAGTTCGCCACGCGATCCGTCAATCCCTTCTCTCCGAGAATGACGTTTAGGTGGCCTGCCGTAGCGACCTTCTCCAGGACTTCCAATTCACGCAACCGCATCAACACAGCGTTGCTCTCCAGCAACTTGGCCGTGTTGGCTTGGCTGCGCATGGCTGCCGTTTCCTCACGGCGGGCAATGAGGTTGGCCTCGGCCGCCTTTTTGGCTTCCGTCACCTTGTTCATCAAGTCCTTCATGTCGCCCGGCAAAATCACGTCGCGGATACCGGCCGAGAGCAGTTCCAGGCCCAACGCACCGGCACGTCGCCGCACGAGCGCCTCGATTTCCTCGGCCACTGCATCCTTGTCCGACAGAAACGCATCCAGTTCGCGAGTACCAAGGACGCCACGTAGCGCCAATTGCACTTCGCGATACAGCGCTTGCTGCACATCTTCCGCACTGCTGAGCGCACGATGTGCATCGACAATGCGGTAGTTGACGACGGCGTTCAGCCGCAACGTCACCTTGTCAGCCGTCATGATTTCCTGACCGTTGACGTCGACCGTTGACTCTCGCAAGTCGACCTCGACAATCCGCGCGTCCGTACCATTCTTCCAGAACGCGTACAGGCCCGGTTGCAACGTTTCGATATAACGGCCTTCGATGTACAAAACACCGACACGGTCGCGGTTGACCGTGCAGATGTCGAGCCAGTTTCGGATGGCCGGCACGGCGGCGATTACCGGCAAGTCTGCATGCACGAATCGCGGCTGTCGCGCATCGATCAGTTCGACGCGCAGGTCACAGACCGTGTTCCAAAATGCGTGCAATCCCGGTTCGAGGACCTTGTGAAAACGGCCGTCAATCCAAACCAACGCCCGCTGATCGTCCTTGAGGTCCAAGACCGTCGCGCGATCTTCGAGCACACCCGACTTGACGATCACGTCCAATTGTTCGTGCATCAGTCGCGGCGCGCGGAGCGAATGCACTTCGACACGCACCTTATGCAGCGGGTCAAAGAACCGATGCCGCCCGGCATCGAGCAAACCAATAAATTCGCCGTCCCGGAAGTACAGACCAACTTCGTGCCGTCGAATCTTAAAGGATTTCATAACAAACATCGTGTGACCTCCTCCAGGGACGTCAAATAAAATTTAAAAACTGAGCATTGACAGCAACCCCGTCAGCAATATTTTTTGCCTACTGCCTACTGCCTACTGCCTACTGCCTACTGCCTACTGCCTACTGCCTACTGCCTACCTGCCTACTGCCTACTAAAGAACGTCGTTGGCAGGTGGAGCGAGCGAAGATCACACGTGGCTGCACGGAGTGCGGCTTGAGCAAACGCGCAGCTGCGGCGTCTGGAAAGTTGCGACAGCGAAATTGCCAGTCAGCCAAAGCTTGCGGCGGATTTCACCCTGTTCACTCTCCTCGGCCGCAGCCGCGCGAAGGCGGTATCCGCGCACTGCAGAGCGCGCCCGCGTGCTGCCGCCGGCAGTCGTCTCATACCGATAACGAAGAACCGGTTCTCCCAGCACGAAGTGCCAGGAAATTGAATCATTCGTTTCGTCTGAAGCCGAACCGCGCGGCGGCGGATCAAACGTTCGTCCACCTCCCGCGGACAAGTTGGGTGACGCTTGCGCGTCGGTCGGGTGGTTTTTTAAAACCACGGGAGCCTTGGGTGGGACTCGAACCCACTACCGTCAGGTTAACAGCCTGATGCTCTAACCAGGTGAGCTACCAAATCTTGATCGTCGTCGGTTTTAGATCCCATGTTCGGAACACGCACAGCCAACCGGTTGAACCGAGGTTGAGCGCGCCGCTGGTCTCCGGCAACGCCAAGGAATGCCTTGAGAAACAAAAAAAGCCCGACAACATCAGTGCTGCCGGGCCGGAGAGATTGATCCAATCTCATCGACAACAGCATCAACGACGTATGGCATTCTGAATATTTATGCTTTGCCAGTCTCTCGGTTCAGCAAAATATTGTTCTATGCAACCGTACATGGATCGATGCCTCGCACACTTTTGAGATAGTTAATACGTATGCACAGAGACGCGTCGCATGCACCGTAGGTTCGCGGAAAATGCAGCAAAACCTGCCGCACGGGAATCTTTACAATCCTATCTCAAATCAAACCACACCGGCTGACGCATCTTGACAGCATCCCAGAACTGCCCTTATAACTCCGCGATTCGCGACGTCCGCCGTGCGGATTTTTGAGGAAACGAAGGAACAATAAAAAGAGCCATTTTTATCGGCGCTTGGACGTTCCTCGGATCGGCCAGGGAAGGGGTTTCGCTTGGAAACAAGCATACGGGTTCACGATCAAATCGAGACCAGTCTGCCGCCACGACTGCGGTTGTTGTGCATCGGTGCGCTGGAACCCTCTTGGGTCAGCTTGACGCTACAGCTTGATGCGGAAGGTTGCATGGAACCGATTTTTAAATGGGTTTCCACAGCCAGTGAAGCATTGGCGCTGCTGCGCAAAGAAAGCTTCGACTGCTTGCTCATTAATCATATGTTCCTGGATAGCCCCGAAGAGCAGGGGACCAGTTCACTGCATTTGGTGCGTGCTGTGCGCGCCAGCGGTTGTGATGATCCTGTTGTGGTGGTTGCCGCGACCGCCGACGATGCCACCTGGACCGAAGTTTGCCGGCTCCAGGTCGAATTGTTGCTCACGCCCAACGGTCTGGAATCGATGGCGGTCGTGCCGATGCTCAAACGCGCTGTGCGGCGAGTCGATGTGATGCGGGAAAATCACCGCATGGCGATGTCCGAACGCCGTCGACTCACGCGGGAACGCAACGAAGCGGGACATCTGCTAAACGAACAGCGACAAATCATCCGCGATTTGGCCGACATCGTACGACTCAGCAACCGCTCCGCCGCCGTTGACCAATTGCCTGCGGAATTAAACGACTATTACCAAGAACTGTTGCGGACCTACGTCATCATGGGGTGCGGCGGACTGGGAGCAGAAATCGCCAAATTGGCGGAATTGCTGGCCGTCGCCGGATTGAGCCCACGCCAGGCGCTGGAATTGCATCTCGAACGCGTGGAAGAGTTGGTCCGCGGTCTCGGCAGTCGCAGTACGCGGCACGTCATGGCGCGCGCGGACCTGCTAGCCTTGGAATTGATGATTCACCTCGGCGAGTGCTATCAAGGCACGCTCAAGTGATCGCGCCGGGTGCCACTGCTGGCTTGTCCAGCAGTGTTGTTGCCGGTTGCAAGATTTGCGCTGGCGGGCAAACTGTCAGTGGCCCCCATTGATAAAAGGGCTGCTGCAAGTTCAGGCACCACCCATGCCGGTGATCGTTTTCATGATCTTTTGCCAGCGGCTGTTTCTTTCGTTTTCCAATTCCGCAAGCCGTTCGCTCAGCAATGTGTGAGCGCGAACTCCAGAACGATCCGAACGGGGACGGTCGGCTGCATCCGCCGGGACGGTTGGCGGCGTTTCGCCGGGGCCGGGTTGAGGTGACTCTGAAGAGGAGGGCGGTGGAGCCGTTCGCGGTTCGGGCGTTGCCGGACGCGGTTCGGAGATTTCGGCATCCTGCACATGTTCTTGAGAGTCGCCTGCCGGTTGTGAATCGCGAGTATAGCTGACGCTCGTCGCCGATGTTTGTCCGTCCGCCATTTGCGATTGGACCGCCTTCAACTCGTCGGTGATCTGATGAATTCGATTCAGATCGTCCCGAATCAATTCCATATGATTCTGGTGCAAACTGCTAAACATGTTGACCAGCATCATCATCGACTGCTGCGACTGCTGAAACATCTGCTGCTGCATTTGGCCAAACTGATTGACCAACGACAGGACAAAGGCTTCCGAAACGTTCCGTTCGCCTTCGGTTTGAGCGGCCGGCAGTTGCGGATTCGGCGCCATGGCGGGTACTGGCGGTGAAAACGGGATGGGCGGCTGTGCACCCGCAGGGGGCGTAATATTGGCAAGATTTTGGGCGATGAGCTGACTCAGCTCTCCGGCCATATCAGCGACCTGTGGGCTACTCGCAGCCGGCGCCGGCATCGTCCCCTCGTCGGCAGGCTGCGATGCATCGGATGTTTCCGCTGCAGCGCGCGGTTGTTCGGAAGGTTCGATGGGTGGTTGGTTTTCCATATTGCTGTAGTGTATCTTCAGTTTGGCCCTGCCAACATGTAACAGATCTCCGTCGTACAGTCGACCAATCCGTATTTCCGCGCCGTTCAGTCGTGTCCCGCCGCGACCCAACAGGTCGACGCACCACAGTGCCTCAGCTGTCCGCACGAGCGCACAATGCGTTTTGGACATGCTCGAGTCTTTGAGTCGCAAATGGGACCCCGGCGCATTGCCAACCAACGTGATTTCCTCTTCGACGGCATGAAACCGTCGGCCAGTCTTTTTGCCGTTGAGGACTTCTACGTTCGCGCGGATATAAGTGTCGGTTGAATCGTCAGCATGAGACGTAGTACCTTCGTATTCGTCACTATTCGATTTGTCGTCGCTGGATTCATCAGCCGAGGCGTCGAAAGTTTCGATCTCGTCCCAGGAACTCCAATTGATCACATGGACATGGTACGGTCCGATGTGGATCGCTTCCCCCTCGTCGATCAATTCTCCGCGACGGCGGTCCGATTGGTGCGAAATGCCGGTCCGGCTTTCCAAGTCCACGCAATACATCCGCCCCCGCACCATCTGCAAATACGTATGCCGCAGGCTGACATCGGGGTGCTGGAGGCGTAAATCGGCGCGGCGACTGCGACCGATGATGACAAATGGTGAGGCAAACGAGAATTCGAGCGGTTCGTCCAAGCCGGGACCGGTGACGCGCAGACGAATGGGTGCCGCCGCATGGCAGGCAACACGAAACTTGTGGACCGCTTTATTAGCTGCGCTGTCGACCGGTATTTCGTCGCTCAGCCGTGCCTCTTCTTCGTCAGAAGTCGGCGCAAGCAGAAGCATCCGGCGTCTGCGATTTGCGTTGCGCGTGCTGGCCAAGACTTCATCCTCTCCAGGTAAACGGACCTGACTGCTGCAGCTACACTGTACAAAATATCAGCACATGCGCAGTTCGGGCGCACACACGTTTCTTGCTCCATTGAACACCGGCAGCGGGAGGGTTGTCAAGAAAATGCCGCACTGAAACCAGGCATTCGAGGGGAAATACCAGCCGGCCGCGAGGTCGACCGGGATGCGGAGTATTTAACGACCACTTGTGCGGGGTACTTCAGTGAATTCCGGCAGATATCCCATAGATTGGGAGGTTTACACCCGTTTAGTCAGCCAAATTCGTGCTGGCACGGTCAATCGTTGTCCCGTTGAACGGGACGGAAGGGGTGAGCCCAGTTGGCCAGGACCCGTGCGCTACGGGATTGGACCCACACCCGGCCGCGGCCGGAAAATTTCAACAGCAGTTGATCGGCAAACAAGAATGAGCGGATTTTTTTGGCGCGAGTCAACGTATAGGTGAGGGACGGCTCCCAGGCCACGGCATAGCCGTTGTCTGTGACATATTCGCCATCGACATCAATCTCTTCGATGCGGCCGTAGCTGTGGAAAAACAACGGCCCGGTCCCGGTGACGCGGAGCACGAACATTCCCTGGTTGAAGATGCCCTTGAGGCCGTCCCATTTGGAATTGCAATTCACATCTTCGCCCGATGCCAGGTAGGCTCCTTTTTCCAAGAACAACTCTTCGTTGTCCAACTCCATTGCGACGATGTCGCCTGATGAGCCGGGCGCGAACGTGACCGATCCGGAATCCCCTTGCGGGGTGTAGGTGTTTTGGAAAAAACTCTCCTTGGTGAGCAGCGCGCGTTTCAGTCCCGCCATCACGCCGCCGCGCGTAGAGGTCTTGGTCTGCATGTTGCTGGTCATCCAAGCCATGGCACCCGCTTCGCTCACAATACTTTCGCCAGCTTGCAAGGCAATTTCCACGGCGCTGTAGGTCGGGTTGCACTCGATATGATAGTCCATTGTGTTACTCGCGTGGCAAAGTTTTGATGGCTGCAAAAAATTCGTTGCGATACATTCCGTTGGTGATTGCGTGGTTAGGGAGGCGGTGTCTTTTGGCGTGGATCGCTGTGTACGACGGCAAGCCGTCGGTTTGGGAGTTTGCGTCCCGGCTCTCTTTGAACTCGGTTTATCCTTGTCGGGCGGGGAGTCTCGGACCGAGGCGGCGGCCGAATTCCGTGGGGTTGTGCGATTGGGTCAAAATGCGGCCTTGACCGGTGAAGTTCATCACGAATCCTTCACCCGCCAACCAAGACTGCATCCACGAGCCGCCGACTTTGGTGATCGTATATTGCAGCGTCTCCTCAAATGCCACCACATGTCCCGTGTCGACGGTCAGTGGCTCGTTGACCGTCATTTCCGTAATGCGGCCAAAGGCGGTCACCAACAACGAACCGCTTCCCGAAGCCTTAATGAACCAAGGAGCTTCGCCGCCAAGGAAACCTTTCAGTCCCTGGAATTGCGTATCGAGTTCAATCCCGGTGCTGGATCCCAGATAACTGCCGCCGGTACACATCCACGCTGTATGTCCGTCGGCTTCAATCACTCGCACCTCGCCTTGATGCGTGGGAGCCAAACCAACCTCGCCGCTTTGTCCGTCGGTGGTGGAGTAGGTCGAGAGAAAGAAATTCTCCCCCGCCAACAAGCGTTTGACGCCGGCTAAAAAGCCCCCCTTTGAGCGGCTACGGGTTGTGACGTCGATATCGACATTCGGCGATGCGCGGTACAGCGCACCCGATTCGGAAGCAAACTTTTCGCCGGGGCTCAATTGCACCAGCGCCGAGCCAAAAGCGCCTTCGCCGAGGATTTCTATATTCATTCTGGTTTCCCATCTGGGCGTCGTAACGAGCGAAGAATTTCTACAGCGGGGCTATCCCACACAGTAGGGAGACAGCCAACCGGCAAGTCCGCCGAGATGCCGTGTTTGCAGATACAGGCGGCCGCGGCCGGTGAATTTCATGACCAACCCTTCGCCGGAAAAGAGGGTTTGTTTGATGCCCCCCATACCGGAGATGGTGTAATCCAACGTCGGTTCCCAGGCGACGACGTGTCCGGTGTCGACGACCAATTCGCCGTCGATTTCCCGTTCCACCACGCCACCGAACGCGTTGTAAAACAGATCGCCTGTCCCGGTGACTTCGATCAGCACCACCCCTTCACCGGAGAAAAATGACCGCATCCCGCCGAACCGCGGGTTTAAGTCCATGCCGGGCGTGCACGCCAAAAAGGCGCCGGCGGTGAGCATGAAACTGTCGCCGGTCATTTCCCGGTGCAATACACTACCGGGTGTGGCGGGTGAAATCCCGATAAACCCCAACTGCGAGGCAGTGTACTCCGCGACGAACAACGACTCGCCGCCAAGAAACTTGCGAACGACCGATTGCGCCAGGCCTCCCACCATGTGCGTTTTCATGGCGAGGTGAGAACTCATGCGGTTCATCCCGCCGCTCTCAGCCCAGATCGCATCCCCCGGTTCCATTGCGACGGTGAGATCTCCGTAGTCCGGATTGCCGCTGATATCAAATTTCATAGCACTCCATGCGCAATCAATGGTGTCAAACGCTGCCGTTGCCCCCTGTCGCGGCAAACTGGTGTTGTGGCAAGTTGCTTAACGTAACAAAACCAAGCGCCGGATCAAGATTTTTGCGAGATTTTCGAGCTGTCTACGAAAAAAACCGCCACCGAGTTTAAAACCCGATGGCGGTTGAGAATGGACCGATTCTATTCAGCATGGACTTTACCGGTTGTCGGCCGTGTATTGCTGACGATTGTTGTTTCGCGGCAAGAAATTGTCATGACGCTGCCGCTGGATTGAAGGGTAACGTGAATTGGACGGCGGAGCCGGTTGAGATTGCGGTAAGTTTTCCGGCCGCGGAGCCAAGGTATTTTTCGGCTTGTAACCAGCGTCGTCCATCAAGTTGTGCAGATTGGTTTCCAAGGCTTCCAACTTTTCGTCCAATCCGCCGTGGTAGTCGCGGTAACGCGGACGTTGCCATTGGCTGGTCCCCTTTTCGATGTCGTGGAACAATTTGTCGAGTTCTTCGATTTCATGGGCCACCCGACTGCGACGTCCGCCGTGGTGGACCAGTTCGTGAATGTATTCGGCCGTCTTCAGCATTTCGTAGGCTTCGCGGTACGCTTGGCGATAGCCCGGCTCGTAGCTGTAGTTGCGATACATTTCCCAGCAGACGGCGTTGGCATCCCGCATCACGCGATTGGCCAATTGATCGACGTGCGAATAGGCACCGAAGCGATAGTTCTCCGCCGGTCGCAATTCGTGGTCGTGATCATGATCTGCCCGAACTTGTCCGGCAGCTGACAATGAAATTCCCAGAACTGCAGCGGCGACGATGGCAAAACGATTCATTGTGACTTCCCCTATTTGTAGTTGTGTGATGTGCGGCAAAATTGTGTGATCGGTGACGAACAGGCGTGTTGTGAATGTTGCGTTGGCGACTGCCCCATCCTGCTCAACCGACTCGCGACAGTCCCAGCTGTCGTGATGAAACCTACAATTGCAGATACAATGCCAAACCACACGTCACGAAAGAGGGGTTTTCCATAACCAATTGTTTTCAAATGCGTTACGGAGATTCATGGAGTAGTGGCCCCGGCGGTAGAACGCTCACCATGCGCCGTCATTAAGAGCACACACCCAAGTCAACACGATGACACACCGTGGACCGGCAGGGCCAGCGGGCCCGCTTATTGGGCGCTCATCACAATTCCCGCCACGACCAACAGCGCCGCTGCCGCAGCGGCGGCGGCGAGGATGATCTTGGGGATTGAGTAGGGAGCAGAACCGATTAGCCGCCGCGCATCTTGTCCGCAGATCACGACGCGGTACAAGCGATCTTGGTAGCGATACGCTAGGACGTAGGCGGGAAAGGAATACCGCCGCGTGACCAGCTTGCGCAAAATCACCGAAGCTTTCACATTGCGGCTGTTGGTGCCGGGAATGTGCTCGTTGGCAGCACGGGAATCGGCGAGTTGGCGGATGGTATAGACGATTTGCTGCCGCGCTTGGGAACGCTGCAGATCGAATTGTTCAATCGTCGCCCCTTCGGCGCCTTGCGGCTGATCGGCAACGGAGCTGAGGTCGCAGCCTGGGGCGACGGCATCGACTTCTTCTTTGGTCAGGCCCCGCGAGGCGGAGACGAGGATGTCGTCGAAATTCATCGCCGTCTCTCCAGAGTGCGGCGCCCAGGCGGATCGGCCCGCATCGACATTGGAGTCACCCGCCCAACAGACATGCGCCTCAGCGTCGAACACCCAACCGACCCACCAGATGGGAGTCAATTGTTCAATTTTGGCCGCCGATTTCAGCGAGTCGGGACGAAACCACCCCAGCGTCCCCAGCCAGTGCCGCAAGGATTTCCGCGCTTGATCCTGATCGACAGTAAAAGGGAGATAGCCCTGGCTTTGTTCCAGCGGATCGTCCTGCGTTTCGACCTGCATCACCGCGCCACAGAAACTGCAAGCGGGTGCTTGATGCGCCGGGTCATACGCCACTGCCGCCCCGCAACCGGTACAACGGAGAATCTGCACCGCCACATCACGCCGCAACTCCTCGCGCAGCGGCGCCGCCTGCCCACAAATCGAACACCGCAAATCACCCGATTCGAGCGGAGTTTCACAGCGTTCGCAGAGGGTGGTGGTTTCCATGGTGTTTGCTCACTCAGAAGTATGGGGCAGACTCGCGCCGGCCGTCATTATGATTTTACGAATTGATCGGCGATCGCGAAATGCAGGTGTTGGTTTTTGTCGGGCGAAGTTTTCGTATGACCTTCCAGTATCGGGATGCTGACCTGCTTCATTTAACCCGCGCCGCGAGGATTCATCACGCGGCCCAGAAACAATATTGCGCCGCTACGGTTGTCGCGAATCAAGAAGAGGAACGGATGGTCGGCGCGAAATTCAGGACGCGTCTCTGCAGCACCCCCAAATGTACCCCAAACTGTGGCGGCTGCAGCTTTGGTGCCCTCTTCATCGACGTCTATGTGCGCCTGATGCAAGAGGAATTCCATCCAGAGTGGTCTTTCCGAGGACATTCGGGCAAGGTTGGCATCTGCTTTCTCAAAGAGTTGCCGGACCCCGAGACGTTCCAAGGGAGCTTTCAAATTGCGAAATGATTCGAAGCGAAACCGGGGGATTTCCACATGGACCATCACTTGCTTTAAGGCGGCTTCCCACCGTTTGACCGTTTTGCTCGTTAACGACTGATCAAACGCGGATAACCATTTTCCATCAGCGGGCTGTTTTTCCAAAACCAACCACATTGATGCGGCGCGATCGGCGTAGTCCAATTCCAAAATCTGAATGTTGTCGATGTCGGCATATTTCGTGTAGAGGTCATCCGACATCATTGCGACTTCGACATCGCGGGTGGCTGTGTGGAACTTTTGCGGTTTGGTGTTCGAAGAAGCAAACGGCATTTCCCAAGGTGCGATGAGAGAAATCGCACTGGCCGCCACGACGCGAGTCTCGGGAGTTAATAAGTCCGCCGGCACGGCAGCAGGAATCATTTCTCGTGTTTGCTCCGCAATCCAATCATTGATCGTGCGCCGCGCGGCTGACGGTTTGTGGTAATCGACGCTCATTGGCTCCGCACCGAAGGTCTCGCGCGAGATTTCTAAAAACTGTTGCTGCAGCGGATAGTCACGTTGGATGAACAATCGATTCGCCAGTTGTAGTTCGATCTCGCGTCCCGGCTTGGTTGGCAGCGCTCTGAGTAGTTCTCGCAAGCCATCGTTCCAGGCTTGTTCGTTTCCGGAAACGTGCAATACGCGGCGTAACTCCGCAGCAGTTTCGCCGTCGGCACCGGCATAGGCCATCGACAGAGCCGTGGACACGCTCAACGGCGAAAAGATGAGATTTCTGCTGTCGTCCGAATTCAGTTGTGGATAGATGTCAAACGCTAATTCATTCGACGCCGCTACGACAGCATCGCGGTTTGGATCGTCGTCCAGATAACGCGGGAGTTTGCCGCTTATGGCCGCGTTTTGAATGTGCTTGTTTTCCAACAAGTCCCGAGGACGTAAACGCGATACGAACGGATTTCCCTCATGCCGCATTTGTCGGAGTTTGCTGAAAAGTCCTTCGATTTCGTAGTGTATGGACGGAGAATTGCGAATCACCAATAACGCCGTCCCGGCGGACTCAAATTCTGAAATTGTGCCCGGTCCGCCGACTTCTTCCCACATATCTGGTGAAATCGTATATGTCAGCAACTCCACCAGTGGTTCGAAGTCAAATGCCTGGTTCTTATCGGGGGAGGTCCCACCCACAAGGTCGGCGACATCGTACACGCGGATTTTTCCGATCGCTTCGCACATATGAAGCGTCGTAATTTTTAGGAAACCATCCTCGACGTACCAATCGAGCGAAACCGGTTCCAGCATCACTTTCAGTAAAATTCGGGCGGGAGTCTCTTTCATATCGACGGACAACGGCACCTCGGGCGAGATCCCTTCGTCTTGCAAGCTCATATCACTAATGACAACTTCTATGCCGAGCATTGACTCCAGTCGGTCCATTGCTTCCGGGAGTGGAACATTTTTCAACTGCAGATCAATTTTGCTGTCGAGTGCCGCTTCTACAATTTTGTCTCGAGGGTTTTCGTCCAAACCGACTGAAGCGAAGGGATGGATCTTGCCGTCGTTGTCTTGTTTGGCATGTCCTGCATGTTCGGGCTGTCTTTTTCCTGGCATTTGGTCGAGCACCAGCGCAGCCAGCAGCACAAAACCGAAAGCGATGGCAAAGTTTCGAAAAGTCATGAGTTCACCAGGGGAATCGGGCGCTGTTGGGCAGGAAGTCACACTATCTAACAATGACAACGGAAATTCCAGCGGAAGGTTCACATCCTTGCCAATCGCCCGCTGGCCTCATGCGGGGCGTACCTTTATGATACCATTAAACAAACATCGCCCGACCCATTGCCGCGAGTCAATTCATTTCCGGACGACACTTCACGATGCTCCTACGTCTTTGAAATGGCACTGGCCGAGCCAGTGGCACCCAGCCTACATAACAAAGCATGACAAACCACTCGGCTGCTGCTTAGAAATGCCCCTTGGAAAACAACCATTGACTATTGGTCCCGCATGACACGTCTTCTGAAACAGGTTCGGAATTGCTTCAGTGATTCGCGGGCCTCCTGCTTGATTGTCTTGGCATTGACGGCAATTTGGGGCCTGCTCGCCATCTTGGTGCAGCCTGTCGGGAACTTTCCCTTGAACGACGACTGGTCCTATAGTCGCGCGGTTCAGACGCTTTTAGAGATGCACCGGCTTCGTATCGACGACTGGGGCGCTCCCACTTTGTTTGCGCAAATTTTATATGGCGCACTGTTTTGCGTGCCATTTGGTTTTTCCTTCACAGCCCTCCGCATCTCGACGCTCGTGGCGGGTCTGGCTGGCGTGTTGGGATTATTCGCGCTGTTGCGACAAAGTGGCGTCAGCCGGGGCATCGCGTTTGTCGGAAGCCTCACGCTGTTGGTCAATCCGCTTTACTTTCTGCATGCCTTCACGTTCATGACGGACGTTCCGTTCCTCGCGCTGAGTATTTGGTCGACCTTGTTTTTTGTGAGAGCATTGAAATTCGATTCCGGCAGGGCACTGCTCATCGCCACATTGCTCAGTTGCGCGGCGACCCTGGTGCGTCAACTCGGAATCGCCTTGCCGCTCGCCTATCTACTCACCGTTCTGTTGACGAACAAGTTCTCATTCAAGTCGACAGCACGCGCCGCATTGCCGGCTGTGATCTCCATTGCCGTATTAGTTGGATACACGACTTGCATTCAGTATTTCGGTGTTGGTTCGGCGATCCAGGGCACAAAACAAGACTTAATCGCAACACGGCTCGCGCATGATGGGCTGGGCCGGTTCGTCTTGCGCTCGGTGATCATGACGGTCCTGATGTCGCTGTACGTTGGACTGTTCTCGTTGCCGTTTTTGTCGGTCTTGGCATCGCGAGCGTGGCGACAATGTTTGGCATTTCGCACACAAATTGCGGTCGCTGTCGCCGCATCGTCTGCACTGATCGCCTACGTGGCCCTCTTTTTTTACCGCGGTCGGCAAATGCCGTTTTTTGGCAATACCATGAATCACGGCGGTCTGGGGCCGCTTACCATGCGCAATGCTGACGAACGACTCTTGATGACCGAAACTCTAACACCGACCTGGTTCTGGGACGCGCTCACCGTCGCTGCCGGAGTCGGAGCGATTCTTGTGGTGCTGCTGTTGTCGATCACCCTGCTCGAAATCTTCCGTCGTCGCCTGCCGCGAAATGACGACTTCATCCGCATAGCCCTGTTTTCACTGCTTGCTGCGGGAATCCTCACCGGACCCACCTCGGTGATTGCCATTTTCGACCGGTACGTTCTGGTGCTCATGCCGTTGGTGATCTTGCTTCTCAGCGTCTCGGCCCAGTTGGCCTTAAATCCAGCGCGTTCGCCGAGCGTGCTGCGGTATTCACTTGCGGCGATCTTTTTGGGTGCCTACGGAGTGCTTTCCGTTGCGGGAACGCATGACTACTTGGCTTGGAATCGAGCCCGCTGGCAAGCGGTCACAGCGCTCATTGAAGAGCAGGGGGTCTCGCCCAAAACGATCGATGGCGGTTTCGAAGTCACGGGCTGGCTGTTGTTTCATCGCGACGAACAACTGCGCGCGAAATGGGATACCAAAGTGCGAACCTTCGACGTTTCCGTACCCGATCCAAATGAACCGCCGGCCCCGTTCTATTGGTTAGCGGACCCCGAATACATCGTTGCGTTTGAGCCGCATGAAAACTCCCAACCCAATCAAGACGCCGAGATCATCAAACGCTACCCCTTTCGCAGTTGGCTGTGGAGACGCGAAGAGGCCATCGTGGTGTTGAAAGTCACTAATCCCCACGCGGAGAGGAACATCAGGTAAACTTTCGACTTTTGATTAGCCGTCGAACTCTGCTAAGGAATTCAAGCATGGGTTGCACCGGCATTTCGTTCATGTAGCCGCCTACGGTTCCTCCGCAATGCCTATTCATTTCATCAACAGGGATCGCTTTCCCGTATGATGCAACAGTACGTTTGACACCGTTTAACAGTGAGAACATTTGCTCTTGTGTGATCTTGTCCGTGATGAAATCATCGAGCTTCATATTAATACATCCCGGACCGGGAAACGCCTCATCGGTATCCCACCATTCGAATAGTCGATCGATGCTCGTTGTAAATTTATAGTTCGGAAGTCGATTATTTCGCTCTTCGAGCAAGAACTGGCATAACCACTCAATTTTGGAATCGCGAGCAAGAAACTCGTTGCCGCCGTATTCAATATATGAGTGTCCCATAACCAAACCACCACGCTATAACCCACAGCTACAGGTGGGCCGATCGCCTTACATTTTTGAGTGTTGCGCGGACGTCCTTTGCGAGCTTGGCGGCTTTGCGTGAGATCTTCGCCCCGTTACGACGGCGAAGCCGTCGGTTTGGGTGGATCGGTTGCCGAGACGGTTGGACCGCTGTCACGGTGCTGCCGGGTCATCGTGATCTGCGGGGCGGGTGAGACCCGTGGTGCGATGAATGATGTATAAGAAACCCGTCTGCAAGACGATGAGCGATCCGAAATACAACAACACATAGAATACTGTATGCCAGATGTCGTTCGCGAAGAAGAACATGGGGGCCAAGAGGGTGCCAATGATTCCGGCAATGATTGCCCCTGGCAGAATCACCAGGACGACCGCGATGCCGATTCCTCGCAGCAATGGGAGTACGCGGCGGTAGTATTGGCATTTCACGAGCTTGATCTCCGTATCGTCCAGCGCGCCAGACTGTGATCGAGATTCACCCAAACAAGTCCAACACCGGGCGGCCACCATCGACGATGTCTGTCGGGCGGCCTTCGGCGTTTTTGATGCGTAGCTCCGGGTCGATGCCTAGCGCGTAGTAGATCGTCTTGGCTAGGTCTTCGGGGCTGGTTGCTTTGTCGACGGGGTGGCCGGCGTCCTTGTCAGTTTCGCCGTAGACGATGCCCGGGCGGATGCCTGCGCCGGCGAGGACGGCGGGGAACAATGTGCTCCAGTGTCCGCGGCCCCAAGTCTTGTTTGGTTTTGGCGTGCGACCCATTTCACCCATCGCCACGACTAACGTTTCGTCCAACAAGCCGCGATCATCCAAGTCGGTCAGCAGTGAGGCGAAGGCTTGGTCGAACGTGGGGATCAGATGGTTTTGCAAATGGTGGCTGCTGCGATGCGAGTCCCAACTGTAGCCGTCGACGCAGTCGTAATGCACGGTGACAAACCGCACGCCCGCTTCGACCAACCGCCGCGCCATCAGGCACGATTGCCCATACAAATGACGGCCGTAACGATCGCGCAGCGCCGCTGGTTCTTGTTGAATATCGAGAGCGGTTCGCGTTTTTTCCGAAGCCACCAAATCGAGCGCGCGTTGTTGAAAGCGATCATAGGTGTTGAGCGTTTTCGAGGCTTCCAGCGCCCGTTGCGAACCGTCGAATTGTGACAGCAACGATTGCCGCAATTTCAAACGGTCCATCGTCATTGCCGCCGGGCTGACGAGTCCTTGGATGTCGTATTTCAATTCCTCGTCGCTACAATCCCGCCAGTAGGGGTTGTCGTTGACATCTTTCTTTTGAATGTTGGTCGTCAGCGGATCGTAGCCGCGACCCAGCCAACCGCCGTATTCTCCCGGCCGGCGGTATTGCCCTTTTTCTTGCAGCCCGCCCAGCCAATTCGGCAGTACCACGTAACTCGGCAAGTCGCGGGCGACGCCGGTGCGTTGCGAGACGTATTCCGTGACCGAGCCCATTGAGGGCCAGTCGTTGGGTGTGGTGGTAAAGCCGCCGCCGATGGGGATCTGCCAGCGATGCCCGGTTTGAATGTAGTGTCCTGCCCCGCTGTGATCGTTGTACGGGTGCGTCATTGTCTTGAGGACGCAGACCTTATCGGTGACGGCGGCGGTCTTGGGCAGGTGTTCGGAAATCAGCAGTCCCGGCGTCCGCGAAGCGATCGGCTGAAACGGTCCGCGAATGTCGGCCGGCGCATCGGGTTTGAGATCGAACGTTTCCAGTTGGCTTGGTCCGCCGAACAGAAACAGAAAGATGACCGATTTTGCCCGCGGCGGCAGCGACGATTCGGCGGTCTCGGCTTGCAGGATTTTCGGCAACGTCAACCCGAGCAAGCCCGCGCCGCCGGCCTGCAACAATTGCCGTCGCGACGGTCCATCACACGCCGCTCGTGGTTTGCCCAAAATCGAGAGCATATCAATCGCATCCTTTGACGAAGGCCTTCGACGACGAAGAGATTTCGCAGCACATGCCAACATATCAAATTCGGTTGATGCCAACAATCGGAAACAACGTGTTGGTCGAGTCTTGGTGAGACCATTCCGATTTGCACACACTTTCCGTACAATTGCTGGACACCAAAACCCATGACAAATGTTTGGCGATTTCGGAATAGGAATACGTTCATGCGATCTTTTAAATCCCTGTTGAGTTGTGTCGTTGCTGTGACCCTGTTGTTTGTAGCCTCCACGCTGTCCGCCGCTGATGACAAGTCGGCGACGACCTTCTCCTGGCAGGACGACCCACAAGCCGGCACGACCGATCTTAAGTACGGGGACCAGCCGGTCGTGCGTTATATGCATGCCTATGACACCTCGACCGAAAAACGGGCCCACGAGACCTTTAAGGTCTTCCATCACGTTTTTGGACCGGGCAGCGAGGACATCATCACCAAAGGCCCGCATGGAAAATACACACATCACCGCGGGATGTTCTTTGGTTTCAACAAGACACAATTCGAGGGGCAGGAACTCGATTTCTGGCATTGCAAGCAAGGCGAACATCAACGGCATATCGGCTTTCAAGAACTTGCAGCCGACGAAAAGCAAGCCCGAATGATTGCAGAAATCCATTGGATCGACCGCGAAGGCAAACCGGTGATCATCGAAGCCCGCGACTTTACTTTCCGTCCCCTCAGTGGTGACCTGAAAGGCAAGGGGTTCCAAATCGATTTTGAGTCGACACTCACCAGCAAACGGGGCACAATCACGCTGACCGGCGACCGGCAACATGCTGGGTTTCAAATCCGTGCTGCGCAAGAGATCGCTGAAACCGATGGGGCCCGTTACGTTCGCCCCGCCGGCTTTCCCGAACAAGCCGAAGCCTTTCAAGCCAACGACAAAACCGATCCGAACAAACATGTCGACCTCGGTTGGTTTGCCATGACTTACGAGTTGAATGGCCGTCGCTACACCTTTGAATACTTCGAAGATCCCAGCATGCCCAAACCATCGCGATTTTCCGAACGCCCCTACGGTCGCTTCGGTGCGTTTTTCACCGCGAAAGTCTCCGAAGACCAACCGTTGCAGGTCCGCTACCGTGTCAACGTCATCACCGGCGAGACCCCCACGCGCGATGAAATTCAGCAGCGTTATGACCAGTTTGTGGCTGAGTTGTCCAAGGGCAAATAGCCCGGGTTGGCCACCAAACCAGCGATGTCACTGCTGGAAATAGGCAGAACGTAAAAAACTTTTTGACCACGGAACATCCGCTGATGATGCGCTTTTGCAGCATCATCATTTGTTGTCTCGCTGATCGACGCGCCAGACTTCTCTAGGGATTTTCCCTTAGACGCCCGTTCAGCGGGGGCACGATGTTTCCCCAACGCATCACCGGCGGTGAGGCGTGCTCCGCACGATTTGGAGTCTCAGCCCCGCCGGCGATTTGCCCCGCCTGGAAGCAGGGGCTACGTTTCTCTTGCGACTTCTTGCATTCGACCGAAAATCCTGACAGATCTTGTCAACCCGGTAGGGAACGCAGCTCAAGCAATACTCCACATCCCAAGGAACTCGCATGGCCAATCCGAGTCTGACCGATATCGATCCATCCAATGAGATGCGTGCGCCCATGGATGTGGCCGAGTTGGAATGCGGACAATCGACGCTACAACTGTTGGACGAAGTGCAGTTTCTGGTGCGCGACATCCTCACCCAATGGCAACATCCCGTTGACTCCATCGAACGTCGCAACAATCACCGGGTCCCGTTCAACAAGTCGATTGCCCTGTTCGATATCGATGAGCAAACCGAACAGCCAACCGGCGATCCGTATCTCGTGACCGGACGAGATATCTCCTCACACGGTGTCGGCTTCAGCCATGATGGACCACTGCCGCATACGAAAGTCGCAGTTGGCTTTGAGCTTCCCAACGGTTGTTCTCAATTCGTCTTGGTCCGGTTGACATGGTGCCGATTCACTCGGCGTGGAACCTACGACAGCGGCGGAATGTTTCTCCGTCCGATTCCTTCGCCCGACAATGTGAAGTTGGATTGGAACGAGATACCGCGTTGGTAAATCGGCCCGACCCTCTAGCGGCATATTGACTGGTACTCTGCGCACAGTTTTTGATAGCCTGTCAAAAATGGTGGTCTCGCCATTCCCTTCCCCTTTCGGATGCAGGAACCTGACATGCGCAGAATCTGTTTCGCCGCGATGACGATTTTTCTTCTGCTAGCGGTGAACGCTCGCGGAGACGACAAGACCGAGGGGCCGCTCACATTTCAGGTCAAACTCGAAACGGTCCTGGAACACGATGACGGAAAGTTCCTGTGGTTTCATCCCCGCGCCGCGGCGATTCCCGGACACGGCGACAATGGCATGCCCGAGGTGATCGTCACACTGCAAAAACATCTGCATGTTTCGGATTTCTATTCCGGAATTAGCATTTTGCAGACGGATAACATGGGCAAGTCCTGGACTGGTCCAACCGCGATTCCCGAATTGGATTGGGTGCGGGAACCAAGCGGCGTCGCTGTGGCCGTGGCCGATGTCACGCCGGGTTGGCATGCTGCTAGCGGCAAATTGATCGCCATCGGCACGCAGGTTCGCTACAGCAAAAAAGGGGAACAACTCGAAGACAAGACCCGCTCGGCTCAAACGTCCTATTCGCTGTTTGATCCCGATAAAAACCAATGGACGAAATGGCGAATCTTAGAAATGCCTGCGGACCCCAAATTCAACTTTGCCCGTTGCGCTTGCGCGCAATGGTTGGTCGAACCCGATGGCAGCCTGCTGCTGCCGTTTTATTACGGTCCCGATGGCAAGTCTCCCTTTTCGGTTATGGTCGCCCGCTGCCGCGTCGAGGGTGACCGCTTGGTGTATGTGGAACATGGTACAGAGTTCAACCTCGATGTCGTCCGCGGTCTCGTCGAACCATCGCTCATTCGATTTGGTGGACGGTATTACCTCACGGTCCGCAATGACCTCAAGGCCTACGTCACGGTGAGCGACGATGGTTTGCATTTCGAACCACTCAAACCTTGGACGTTCGACGACGGCACCGAATTGGGCAGTTACAACACGCAACAGCATTGGCTGGCGCACAGCGACGGGCTGTTTTTGGTCTACACTCGTCGTGGCGCGAACAACGACCACATCATGCGACATCGCGCGCCGCTGTTTATCGGGCGTGTCGACGTTGAAAAACTACAGGTGCAGCGCGCCGGAGAAACCATTCTAGTCCCCGAACGGGGCGCAACGCTGGGCAACTTTGGAGCCGCCGCAATCACCGCCGGCGAGTCATGGGTCACCGTGTCCGAGGGGATTTTCGGCAAAGCACGTCCCATGGCCCACAAGCGTGGCGCCACCGGCGCGCTATTCGTCGCCCGCGTCATCTGGTCCCGCCCGAATCGACTCGTCGCTGAGTAGTATCTGAATCACCTTCCCAAGAGCAACAGCTCACGGTGACTCACCCCAGCTAGCCCGCACTAATTATGGACAATCACCAAAGGATTATGCATAATCGTCTTGTGCGTCTTGGTCTTGTTGTTGACAATAGGAGACGACACCTGGGGATCGCTTTTGGTCGCGATCAGCACGACGGGTCTCCAGGCTTGAGCACCCACAGTGCTCCGTCGTATATTTGATATTCCCCCCTTTTGCTGATCGGAGCCAGTCCATGACGAGAATGCTGGGAGCACCCGCTGCAACTTGCCGGCCCCGGACGAAATGCGATCATGGGCAGCGGCGCAAAATGGTGGCGGAGTTGTTGCTGAGCGAGATTTTTCAGGGCAAGCTCCGCGCGGGTCAGCACTTGGTCATCAAGGATCTCTCCCAGCGTTTTCAGGTCAGCTCAACGCCGATCCGCGAAGCGCTGGTGCAGCTGGAAGGGACCGGGATCATTGATTTCGCTCCCAACTGCGGGCGCTGTTGTGCGTCAGTTATCAATCGCCGATGTCGAAGAAGTCTGCCAAGTACGACGGGCGCTTGAGTGCGAAGCAACACATCATGCGTGTGGCCGGATTGATTTGACCCGTTTGCATGATCTGGCCGAATCATTGCGGAGCATGGAAAAAGCAAAACGCCGCAACGCCTCCTTTGTGGAGAAGGCGCGTTTTCTGGATAGCTCGCTGCACGATTTGATCGCCGAATCCTGTGGCAATCGATTTCTGGCGATGGAGATCAGCCGCCTCAAACTGTTGTTTCGCGCATTTCGCGACGCAGCATGGGACGAACGCATTGCCATTAACGACTATTATCGATTCACTGAAGAGGCCAGCGAACACTTGGCCATTGTCGACGCGCTCATTGAAGGCAACGCCAAACAGTCTGCACGAGCGATGGAGCGACATATTCGTAGCGGTGTCAAATATTGGAGTCGTGGCTTGCCACGATGACTAGTCGACGATTTGCGTGACGCGTCAGAGGGTTTTGAAACTACTTGTAGTCGACGAATGAGGATGATTGGGAATGAATACTGCTGAAAAATCTGATCGAGCATGGCATTTATTCGTTGCTGCGCTACTTTCGATCTTTTCGTTGGCGGCGATTTGCGCATCGCCCGCCCAGGCTGCGGAACCGATCGAGTACAATCGGGACGTTCGACCGATTCTGGCCGAAAACTGCTTTGCCTGTCACGGGGCAGATAGCGCCTCCCGCAAAGCCGATCTGCGCCTCGACCACCGCGACGTGGCCGTTGAGATGGGAGCCATCACCGCCGGTGAGCCGGATGAAAGCGAGCTAATCGCCAGAATCCTGAGCGATGACGCCGACCTCGTGATGCCTCCGTTGGAGTCCAAAAAGAAACTGACCGATGCTCAAAAAACAATCCTTAAAGAGTGGATTGCACAGGGGGCGGAGTACCAACAACACTGGTCTTTCATTGCTCCTCAACGTCAACAGCCACCGCCAGTGAAGCAAGCAGGCTGGGTCAAAAATATCATCGATGATTTCGTATTGGCCAAGTTGGAAAAGAATGGCTTAACTCCAGCGGCCGAGGCCGACCCCCATACGTTGTTCCGCAGACTGCATCTGGACATCACCGGGTTACCTCCCGCGCCGAATGATGCGGAAGCATTTGTGAAGGATTACAGCGCGCGCCAAGATGCTGCCCTGTCGGATTGGATCGACAAGTTGATGAAATCGACCGCTTGGGGCGAGCACCGGGCCCGCTACTGGTTGGACGCGGCCCGTTACAGCGATACGCACGGATTGCATTTTGATAATTACCGTGAAATGTGGCCGTATCGGGATTGGGTGATTCGGGCATTCAATGCCAACCAACCTTTCGACGCATTCACTGTGGAGCAACTTGCCGGTGACCTCTTAGAAAACCCGACCGATGAGCAACTGATTGCCACAGGTTTTCAGCGGTGCAATATGACCACCAACGAAGGTGGGACGATCGATGAAGAGAATCTGGCGCTGTATGCCGCCGATCGCGTTCAGACATTGGGATGGGTCTATTTGGGGCTAACCACCAATTGCAGCCAATGCCACGATCACAAGTTCGACGATTTTACGGCCAAGGATTATTACTCCCTCGCAGCCTTCTTTCGCAACACAACCCAACAAGCCAAAGACGGCAACGTTAAAGATGGCAACGGCCCGGTTTTAATCGTGCCAACCGAAGAAGACAAATCGCGCTGGCAGGCGCTTCCTGCAGAAATCGCCGCTGCCACCGCACAGCGCGATGCGCGCAAGCAAGCAGCGACCGGCGACTTTGAGGAGTGGTTGGCGAAGACGACTCCTGATTCGTTAGGCAGTGACATCTCGACCGACGGACTTGTCGTGCATGCTCCGCTGAACGAAGGCACGGGCAACGCGGCGAAAAACCTTACCGGCAATCCCGATCAATTCCCGGCGACCGGCGAGGTGACTTGGAGCGCCGACGGCAAACTCGGCCCGGCTGCGGTGCTGACCCCCGAAGCGACTTTCGATCTGGGCGGTCTCGGTGACTTTGAAAAGGACCAGCCCTTCAGTTGCGGTGCCTGGATCAAAGTGGGCGACAAAGGACAACCCAGCAGCATCTTTGCTCGCATGGATGAAAAAAGCGGGTTCCGTGGTTGGGACCTGTGGTTAAACGGCAACGCCTTAGCCGTCCACCTCGTCGATGCATGGCCGGCAAACGCGATCAAAGTTGTGACGCAAGAAAAAGTGATCAAACCCGGGCAGTGGCAGCATGTGGTCCTGACCTACGATGGAACCGCTAAACCGGGCGGCCTCAAGATTTTTGTCGATGGCGAGGATCAGAAACTGAAGGTCGATAAAAACACGTTGAAGCCGGACGCCACCCTCCGCACAGAGACTTCCCTGCGGATCGGACGCCGAAGCGACGCAAACGTTTTTGATGGCGGTACGGTTCAAGACTTTCGCATCTACAATCGCGCACTTCCCGCTGCGGATGTGAAAAAAATTGCGGAGATTTCAGCAATCAAAGCGATCCTCGCCACAGCGGCGGAGGAACGGACTGAGGAACAACAGAAGGCGCTCTTTGACTATTATCTCATCACCGCTGATTCCGAGTACCCAGCGCTCATGGCAACGGTCTCGCGATTGGAAGGCGAGCGCGAAGCGATTAGCGCACGCAGTCCGGTCACGCATATTCAGCGCGAAAAGATGGATTCCCCTCCCACCGGCTTCGTGCTCATGCGGGGGGAATATGACAAGCTAGGTGAAAAGGTGGAGGCAGCGACACCATCGGGACTCCATCCACAACCAGAAGGTACTCCCAACAATCGCCTGGGCCTGGCGCAATGGATTATTGATCCGGCAAATCCACTCACTGCACGTGTGACCGTCAACCGGTTCTGGCAGCAAATCTTTGGGCAAGGTCTCGTCATAACTCCGGAAGACTTCGGAGTGATGGGCGCAGCACCGAGCCATCCGGAATTGCTGGATTGGCTGGCAGTCGACTTCCGTGAGAATGGTTGGAACGTCAAACAGTTCTTCAAGCTGATGCTGATGAGCGCGACCTATCGACAGGCAGCCGTCACCACACCGGCTAAGTTAGAAAATGATCGTGACAATACCCTGCTATCGCGCGGGCCACGTTTTCGGATGGATGCTGAGATGGTGCGTGACTATGCCCTGACCACCAGCGGCCTGCTTTCGCGAAAGATGTACGGCCCGGGTGTCAAACCGTACCAGCCGGAAGGCATTTGGGACATCGTCGGGCTGCCGGGCGGCAACACTCGCAAATACGAGCAAGACCACGGAGACGACCTGTACCGTCGCACGATTTACAGTTTTTGGAAACGAATGGCTCCTCCGCCCAACCTCGATGCGTTTAATGCGCCCAGTCGTGAGTTCTGCACGGTCAGTCGTGAACGGACCAACACCCCGCTGCAAGCGTTGGTCACGCTCAACGATCCACAATTCGTCGAACCGGCACGTCGGCTGGCTGAAGGCGCGTTAAAAGCAGGAGGGGGCGATAATCAGAAATCCATTGATCATCTCTTCCGGCAAGTGCTCTGTCGTCCAGTCCGCGCACAAGAACACACCATTGTGGAAACGGACCTCAAGGACTTTCTGGCGTATTATCAATCGCATCCCCAAGACGCAGAGGCTTTGATTGCCGTCGGGGAATCAAAAGCTGATGAGACATTAGATGCCGCTCAGCTTGCGGCCTGGACATTGCTGGCCAATCAAATCCTAAATCTTGACGAAGCGCTGAACAAATAAATTGCCGTCAATCGCAAAGGTCAAACCATGAATACAATCGATGAAATCACTCGCCGCCGATTTTTGACAAGCGGCAAGAACCTCGTCGGCGGCGCCGCCCTGATGTCGATGCTCGGACAATCGGCCATTGGCTCCCCCACTGACCAGCCTGTCGGACCGCACTTTGCGCCCAAAGCCAAACGCGTGATTTACTTGCACATGGTCGGCGGACCGGCGCAGATGGATCTGTTCGACTATAAGCCGGCCATGCAGGAGATGTACGACAAAGACCTGCCCGATTCCATTCGCAAAGGGCAGCGGCTGACGACGATGACCAGTGGGCAGGCGCGCTTTCCGATCGCCCCGTCACGGTTCAAATTCAGCCAAGCCGGTGAGTGCGGCATGTGGATGAACACCGAACTTCTGCCGTGGATGGCCAAAAAGGCGGACGACATCTGCTTGATGCGCAGCTTGAACACCGAAGCCATCAACCACGAACCGGCCATCGCCGCCATGCAAACCGGCAATCAAGTGACCGGGCGGCCTTGTCTTGGTTCTTGGGCCTCATATGGCTTGGGGACGATGAATGAAAATCTGCCCTCCTTTGTCGTCCTGGTGGCGGTTCCCAGCAATCGTGAGCAAGAACAGGCGATCTCCTCAAGATTGTGGAGCAGCGGATACCTGCCGGGCCAATTCGCTGGGGTCTCGTTCCGCAGCAAGGGGGATCCGATTCTTTACATCAACAATCCTCCCGGCGTTCCCGATGCGCTTCGCAAGAAGTCGATCGATGGCCTGAATCGTCTCAACGAGATCAACTATGGCGCACTGGGCGATCCAGAAATCCAAACGCGGATCCAGCAATACGAAATGGCCTTCCGCATGCAGGCCAGCGTCCCGGAACTGACCGATATGAGTTCCGAGCCCAAGCACATTTTCGATTTATATGGCGAGGACGTCCAAAAACCGGGATCCTTTGCCAACACCGCTTTGATGGCCCGGCGGCTTGGCCGAACGCGGCGTTCGCTTCATTCAGGTTTACCACAACAACTGGGACCACCACAGCAACGTCGGCGGTCGGATGCCGGACCAATGCAAAGATGTGGATCAGCCTTGCTATGCCTTGCTGGAAGATCTGGAACAACGCGGCATGCTGGACGAAACGCTCGTCATTTGGGGCGGCGAATTCGGCCGCACGATCTACTCCCAAGGCAGCCTGTCGAAAACGAATTACGGCCGCGACCACCACCCGCGCTGTTTCAGCATGTGGATGGCCGGAGGCGGCGCAAAACCAGGGACAGTCTACGGCGAAACCGACGACTTTTCCTACAACATCGTCCGCGATCCACTGCACATCCGTGACTTCCACGCCACGGTTTTGCACCTGCTCGGCTTCGATCACGAACAGTTCAGCTACAAATTCCAAGGACTGAATCAACGGCTCACCGGAGTTCTGCCGGCACATGTCGTCAAGGATTTGTTGGCCTAACCCCGATTCAGTCATGGGGACCCCATGCGGGCCTCTGAGACTCGGAAATTACCAATCCGATTCGGCAAGTCGAATTCCGGCGCGATTTTGCGAGTGGGTTATCCCTTGACTTCGTCAGCGGCCGCGGGGTAATTTATCCAACGTTGATGTTTTCTGTCACGAAGGCAGAAGCATCCACCTAATACGAGCTATGACAGCCTCTGAGGAGCGTACGCGCACCTCAGGGGCTTTTTTCGTTTTTAAATTTAATGGCCTGCGACGAGTCCGCATATGAGCAGACTGAATAGGAATGGGGAGACCGTGGTTGATCGCAATCGGCAGCAGCGAATGGCGACAACCCCTCAAAATGCCTCGCAGAAGGACATGGACTCCCTGCCAATCGATTGCCGAAATCGGCTCTCGCAACCGGTTCGATCCCGTATGCCCCGTCTTGATTACTTTTGCCGGATGTTACTGATGAGTATCAACTTTCGACCCAATTCGCGGTCGGCACTCCTGGCCGGTCTGTTGGTTGCGATGCTGGTCACGGTCAGCGGTTGTGAGCGTGCTGCGGAGCCGGCATTCGCTTTGAACGACGAAACAAGCGAGCTCGATACAAATTTGCGCATCCAAATTCGAGGCGCGCTGAGGACACACTGCGGAACGCCGCAAGTTCCCAAAATGTTAGGCGACGAGTCGTTCGACACCAAGCAGTTGCAGCACGGCATGGAAATTTATATGCAACGGTGCGCGCAATGTCATGGCGTCAGTGGAGACGGTCGCGGCCCGCAGGCAGAGCACCTTTACCCCCTGCCGCGCGATTATCGCCGAGGCATCTTCAAATTCACTTCAACGCCCTACGGTGCGAAACCCCGTCGCGAAGACTTGTTGAAAACATTACGACGGGGCATTCCGGGAACATCGATGCCCTCATTTGCGCGACTTCCCAAAGCCGACTTGGAAGCGGTTGTCGACTATGTGATCGCACTTTCCAAACGCGGCGAATTGGAATCGCAACTGGTACAAGAAGCAGATCCCGATGAGCCGGAAATCGATCCGGAGATCGTCCAGGAATTGGTGGATTATATCGCGGAGAGCTGGGAATCGGCACATTTCACCGAGGTCATGCCCTTAACGCCGTTGCCAGAATTCACCGCTGAGGACGTGGCCGTCGGCAAGGAATTGTTCACCAGTCCCGATGTCGGCTGCGCCAATTGCCACGGCAGCGACGGCCGAGGCCAGACGGCGGCCAACGTCGTGACGCCGCTAAAAGACATGTGGGGACATGATGCCCGGGCGGCCGATTTGACGTCGGGCATGTTGCGCGGCGGATCGAAACCGGTGGACGTCTACCGGCGGGTCTTCAATGGCATCAACGGTACACCGATGCCGGGATTTGGAACATCAGCCAAGATACGCGACGACCCCGAATTGGTCTGGAAATTGGTGGCCTACGTGCTGCAGATCTCGGGACAACGGCGATCGGGACAAGTTCCCCCCGTGGGCCAGTTCACCTTCGCTCCTTATCCCAAAGGGACACCGGAAGGCGACGCGCAAACCGACGATCAATCGCAGGAATAGAACAAGCCAAACACTAATTGAAACCAGATTGCACTGGGATGAACAATCCGGCTCAGCCGGTCACCAAACTTCGAGGCCATGACGTCCATGGACGATCACGAAAAACAAGCCGAGCTGCAACAGCTCAAAGAACGGGTCGAAAGACTCGAAATGGAAATCGAACAGTCCCACACGACTGCTCCGTGGCAGCCGACGGGCTATTACACCGCCTACTATGCGACCAGCGGATTCATGTTGGGGATCTTCGGAGCCGCCACGAGTTTGTTGGTCAATGTGATCAGTGCGCCGTTGGTTGGCAAAAGTCCGCTGGAATTGATTTGCGTCTATCTCACCTTTCCGTTGGGTGAAAAGGCCTTACTGCTGGCCGACCAGACTCAAAAGGTCTACACGGTCAGCAACGGCTTGATCCTGACCATCGGCTGTTGCTTGTACTTGGCGACGGGAATGCTATTAGGCGTGCCGTTTTACCTCGCATTAACCCGGCTCACGCAAAACGCGTCGACACTGATGCGATACGGCGTAGCGGCGGCGCTGTCGATTGTGATTTGGTTGATCAATTTTTATGCCATTTTGTCCTGGCTACAGCCGGCACTTTTCGGCGGCAATTGGATCGTGGAATTGATTCCGCCGTGGGTCGCGGCGGTCACGCATCTTGTGTTTGGGCTAACAATTGCGGTCTTGTATCCCCTGGGCCAGTTCGTTCCGTATCAACGTCCGACGGAGAAGTCATGAGTGAGGTGGTAAAACACGAGGAAGCCGAGTTCAGCGGGCCTCTGGTGGAAACGCAACTGGTCTGTTGGTATTTCTACGCGGCGCTCACGTTTATGACAGCTGCCATGCTGGCCGGTTTGTTGATGGCGCTGCAATTGGTGCAGTGGAATCCCCTCAACGGAATCGAGCTCCTCTCGCCCGGCCGGTGGCGCATGCTGCATACCAATGCCATCGCCTATGGGTTTTTGGCCAACGCATTTTTAGGAGCGCTGCATTGGTCCGTGCCGCGACTGACGTTGCGACCCGTGCAAAGCCGCTGGTTGTCCTACACGATATTTGTCGCCTGGCAACTCGTCGTCGGCGCGACAGCCGTCGGGATTATTTTCGGCGAAGCACAAGGGCTGGAATGGGGAGAAACCCCGGTCTGGATCGATCCGGCCGCACAATTCGGACTGTTGCTGGTCGCGATTAACTTCATGACCCCCATCCTGCAGGTCAAAGGCCCGATGTACGTCACCTTGTGGTACTTCTTGGCCGCATTTGTCTGGACGTTCATGACCTATGCGATGGGCAACTTTGTTCCCCAATACTTTGTCGCCGGCACAAGCGCCGGTGCGGTGGGCGGCCTGTTCATCCATGACTTGGTGGGACTGTTCGTGACTCCCTTGGGTTGGGGGTTGATGTACTATTTTGTGCCGATCTTGTTGCAAAAGCCGATCTGGAGTCACGGACTGTCACTGGTCGGATTCTGGGGGCTGGCATTTTTCTATCCACTCAACGGCATCCACCACTTTCTGTATACGCCAATCCCCATGTTCCTGCAGTATGGGGCAATCATGTCGACGGTTGCCGTTGAGTTGGTGGTCACCACAGTCGTGATCAACTTCTTCGGGACGCTCAAAGGTTCAGGACGGATGGTCGTCACGAACCTTCCGGTGCGCTATTTTTATACCGGCATGGTGTTTTACTTTCTGACCTGTTTGCAATGCTCGATGCAAACCACGTTAACGTTTCAACAGGTCATTCACTTTACCGACTGGGTCGTGGGGCATGCCCATATGGTGATGTTCGGCGTCTTCAGTATGTGGTTGTTCGGCATCATGACCTATCTGTTCCCCCGCCTGCTGGGGGTGGAATGGTATAGCCGCAAACTGTGCGAATGGCATTATTGGCTCTCCACCGTCAGCCTCACGGTCATGGTTGGCGACCTAACGTTGGCCGGATTATTCCAAGGTTATTTTTGGGCGTCGTTACAGCCGTGGGATGCTTCCATTACTGCTTCATTCCCATTTTGGGCGTTGCGAGTCTTTGCCGGCTTAGGGATGTTCGCTGGCCAATTGGTGTTTTTATATAACCTCCGCAAAACTCTGCAGTCTGCAAAGACGCAAACGGCATAGTTGGAATCAGACCCTAACAAAATCCCGGTTTCATATGACGGCCGTGGTGTGACTTCCCGTGTGAAGGACTAGCTAGAAAATGTTTGAAAGCAAATCGGGCATTTTGCTCATTGCCGGCCTTTTCTTTTTCGGAATTGCGTTTGTCTCCAACGCAGTTGTGCCGGTGTTGATGTACCAAGAGGAACCGACGCCGGTCGAAGGATTGGTGAATGGAAACCTGCGGTACCAATTCGAAGATCTCGCCGCGCGGTATCCCGAATCATTCAAGGCTGCTTACGGCGAACCCCCCAAAGACATCGCAGATCAAGACGCCTGGCTGAATGAAAAGTGCGCCGAGGCACTGCTGCTGGGACGCAAACTCTATGTTGGCGAAGGGTGTTGGCATTGCCACAGCCAGTTTATCCGTCCGGTCTCGAACGAAGAGGAACGCTGGGGACCGGTTTCCAAACAAGAAGAGTATCAAAACGTGCTGCAAATGCCGGTGATGTTTGGCACACGGCGCGTCGGACCCGACTTGTCCCGCGAAGGGGGGCGGCGCTCCAACGATTGGCATGCGGTGCATTTCTTTCGGCCGCGCGACCTTTCGGTTGGTTCACCGATGCCGGATTATCCTTGGTTTTTCGACGGCTCGCCCGATCGCCCCACCCGTCGCGGCTTGGCCATCATCACCTACGTCCAATGGCTCGGATCGTGGCTGGAAAGCTATCCTATGTATGAGCAATACGAACCGGCTCCGGAGATCGTGGTCGAAGAGGAAGAGGACGAATCATGAATTCAACAGGCACGAACTCCCGGCGGCAATTCATCATCACCTGCATTCTGGCGGTGGTGATTCTCGTCCCCAGTTTGTGGGGCTTTGGAACTAAGTTCATTGAATTCATCGCCTTGTTCCGCAGCAGTTCCGACGGTGTATTCGCGATTTCGCCGATCATGAACTACTTGCTGGCCGGTTTGGGGTTTTTCTGTCTGCTGTGCTGGGGCATGGCGCAAGGGATGTTTACAGACGTCGAACGCCCCAAGTATACGATGCTGCAGACCGAACAACGCCTAGACGAAGCACAACAGCATCATACTTCAATCGCAAATGCTCCGGATCACAAGCTGACTTAGGAAGATGAGCATGTCCGACCTTCCCGATAAATCCGTCGAACAAGAACAGCGCTACCACCATTACACCGGCAATGCCATCCCCTGGTATGTGCGGTTACTTTGGGTGCTGTTTTGGTGTTTCATCGTGTACTACTCCGTCACCTATTTTCTGCCGAACATGCAGACGGAAGTGCTCTCGCCGCCATGACCGATCCTCGGAACGCTTGCGAGTTTTGTGGACTGCCCGTTCCGGATCCTTGGTGGGGCTCGCACCGGCCGGAAGAGGACGACACTGAGCCGCGCTATTGTTGTTTCGGTTGTCGATTTGCCGCTGCGGTCACGCAGGAACGCAACGACGAGGGAGCGGTGCGCTGGACGCTGACCCGACTGGGGGTCGCCATCTTTTTCACGATGAACGTGATGGTCTTTACGATGGCACTGTGGACCTACGACGTATACGACGTCAATTCCAGCGAACCGTTGGCCGGATCGCTGGCCGACTTGTTCCGCTACATCTGTCTGATTTGCGCATTGCCGGTGCTATTCTTACTGGGCATCCCGCTGGCAGAAAACGCCCTCGACAATCTACAACGCCGCGTCCTGTCGACCGACTTGCTGCTGATCACAGGTGTGGCAGCCGCTTACCTGTATTCCGGCGTCTCGGTGTTTCGCGGAGAAGGGCACGTCTATTTCGAGGTCGGCTGCATGGTGTTGGTGATGGTCACCCTGGGACGGTGGCTGGAGGCGGCCGGACGTTTAAAAGCCACCACCGCTTTAGACGCCCTGGAGAAACTGATCCCCGAAACCGTGCGTCTCATCCGCGACGGCGAAGTGCGGACCGTGCCGGTGGCCGAAGTCGCCATCAACGACGCGCTGCGCGTTCTGCCGGGTGAGCGATTTCCCGTGGATGGCCGTCTTCTGCAAAACGAAACGTCGGTCGACGAACAGGTGCTGACCGGCGAAGTCCGCCCCGTGGAAAAACAGGTCGGCGACTCCGTGTTGGGAGGAACGCTCAACCTGGATGGCGATGTTTTGATCGAAGTCACATCGCCGGCGGGCGTCGGCACGTTGAGCCGACTGATCGAATTCGTTCGCCAAGCCCGACTCAGCAAGGGACGGTATCAACGGTTGGCCGATACCTTGGCAGCCTGGTTTTTTCCGGTGATGATCGTCGTAGCAACGGCCACCTGTCTCTATCACGGCCTCCAACATTCTTGGGATCGTGGTTTACTGGCGGGGTTGTCGGTTGTCTTGATCGCCTGTCCGTGTGCGCTGGGACTGGCGACACCGTTAGCCGTCTGGGCGGCCATGGGAACAGCAGCGCGAGCGCACGTGTTGTTTCGCAGCGGAATGGCGATGGAACAACTCGCCGGCGTGCGGGCGATTCGCTTCGACAAGACCGGCACCTTGACGACCGGTTGCCTGCCGGTTTCCAAATTCCTATACGCAGGGGACCGGGAACTCATCCTGCACCGCGCCGCTCTGCTAGCTGCTTCATCCACACACGCCCTGAGCGCCGCAATCATTGAATTCGCCAACGTGAATTCCACACCGCATGCCCAGGATCGCATTCAATCCCTAGCCGGACGCGGAGTCGTGGGCCGCATTGATGCTGCGGACAGCGATTGCTATTTGGGCAGCTTGCGATTTTTGAGTGAGAGGGGACAGACTCTGAGCGCCTCGCTTGAGGAGCAAGTTCGTAACACGAATCAAAACGATGCTCCAATGACCTACATCGGTTGGGGGGGAGAGATTCGTGGCGTGTTTCTCTTCGACGAATCCTTGCGCTTAAATGCTCGACAAGTGGTTGCAACGCTTGCCAGTCAAGGACTCGATGTCGGCGTGCTCACCGGGGATCACGCAGCGCGTGGGCGAACGTTGTCGCAGCAATTGTCGCTCAACGTACAGGCCGAACTCCTGCCGGAAGACAAGGTCGCCGCCATCACCGCCGCTCAGCGAGACATCGGACCGGTCGCCATGGTCGGCGATGGAATCAACGACGCACCCGCCTTGGCCGCATCCGATGTGGGCATTGCCTTGGGCTGCGGCGCTGATGTTTCGCGCGAGGCGGCCGCTGTCTGCTTGCTGGGCGATGATTTGGCCAGTATTCCTTGGATCCTGCAACTGTCGCGGCAAACCGTCCGCATCATCCGGCAGAACCTCGCTTGGGCGGTCGGGTACAATACGGTGGGAGTCGGGCTGGCCTGCTGCGGTCTCTTAAACCCCGCCTGGGCCGCCGTGTTAATGGCGGGGAGTAGTTTTTTCGTGATTACGAATTCCTTGCGTCTCAACTACGCGGCATCCCCAAACGAGTCGAGTACACGCATCATCACAGGCCAATCGTGGACCAAGTCGCGTCTCTGCTTTGCCCGACGAGACGCCGACCGGTCCCGTGCCCGAAAAGGCAATGACGCCCGTATAAACCGGTTACTCCACAGCGAGAACCCATTATCAATTTCAAAACTTCTGATACACAA
Source organism: uncultured Planctomycetaceae bacterium (assembly GCA_942492455.1). GTDB lineage: Bacteria > Planctomycetota > Planctomycetia > Planctomycetales > Planctomycetaceae > Symmachiella. The sequence goes on from CALOFE010000003.1 coordinate 54,910, forward strand.
ATCACATGTCCAAGACGATTTTTAACTTCTGGCTCGACACATTGTTGATGGTGTTGTTCCTCTGCCTGGCCGCTGTCTCAGCCATCACCCAATTCGTGTTTCCCCCACCGGCCAACGCCAATGGTTGGTTGCTCTGGGGGGCGACCTATGGCCATTGGTTGAGCATTCAGTTCGGAATCTTGTGCGCCTTGGGGCTTGGCATTTTATTGCACGTCATGATGCATTGGGGTTGGGTCTGTGGCGTGATCTCGACCAAGTTCTCTCGTTCCAAACAGCGCATGGATGATGGAATTCAGACAATCGTCGGCGTGGGCCTATTAATTGTGCTGCTGCATATCGTCGGCGGATTTGTGTTTGCCGCGTGGGTCATGATTCAGAAACCAGAATTCGAGTCGGCACAACTCCAGTCGCGAAATGCCGACTTAGAAATAACACGGGAGCAGTCCTACGGATGATGGAATGGCCGCTGATATTTCTGGCGGGATTCTTAGGCTCGTCGCACTGCGTCGGCATGTGCGGGGGGTTTGCGCTGTCGATTGGCATGGGGGCGACGAGCTGGAGAAACAATCTCGGCCGACAGTTGATTTATAGCCTCGGCCGAATTTTCACCTACACTTTCGCCGGTGCGGTGGTCGGATTTCTAGGCGTGCGGTTGAATCACTCCGACAGCGGATTGGTGAATGTCCAGGCAATACTCTCAATCGTGGCCGGCGTGTTGCTCGTCGTTCAAGGGTTTCATTCCGCCGGTTGGCTTCCAGTCTGGAGAAAATCGCACGCGCAGAGCGCGACCTGTTTGGCCCGCTCATTCTTTGGTTCATTCTTGACGGCACCCGGACTTTGGAATGTCTTCATCGCCGGTTTGCTCACCGGCTTCCTGCCGTGCGGATTGGTCTACGCATTTCTGGCCCTCGCTGCCAGCTTGGGAACCATGTCCGGCGGAATGGCGCTGATGGCTGTTTTCGGGGCCGGCACGATACCGATCATGGTGCTGACCGGTGCCGGTGCAACCGCGCTCAGCGTCGCCGCACGGACCCGCTTGCTCAAGATCGCCGCTGTCTGTGTCATCCTGACCGGCGTATCAGCCGTGTATCGGGGAACCGGCTATTGGAACCAACCCGCAACCGACCATTGCCCCGTCTGCGACAGCCCGACCGTCGCGCTTCCGGCGGCTCTGCACACGCCGTAACCTTCGCAAGCGAGTCCACAGACAGCTACGCTCAAAAGGCGTCGTTGTCGTCATTCGCATCCATGGTTGCGAGAATGGTTTGAATCAGCTGCGGCAACCCCTTGCCGGTCACCGCCGAGAGTTGCAGGACCGGTTTGCCGAGCTCTTCGCTCATCAATTCCGCCAACTCCGCCGCGCCGGGGAGTTCGCATTTCGAGACGACGATGATTTCCGGACGCTCGATCAACGTCGCATCGTAGAGACGCAATTCGTCGTGGATCTGCCGGTAGTTGTCGAACGGATCCGTTTGGTCCTGCGGGTCCGGCTCGATCAAATGCACCAGAATCTTGGTGCGTTCGACATGCTTGAGAAACTCATGCCCCAAGCCCACGCCGCTATGCGCCCCTTCGATCAGTCCCGGGATGTCGGCGACGACAAACTGTCGATCAAAACCAACGCGGACCTGACCCAAGTTCGGGAATTTTGTGGTGAAGGGGTAATTGGCGATTTCCGGATGCGCGCGGGAGAGTCGGCTGAGCAGCGTTGATTTGCCGGCGTTTGGCTTACCGATCAAACCGACGTCGGCGATCACCTTCAATTCCAGCGTGACCTTGCGCTCTTCCCCCGAAGTACCCGGTTCGAATTCTCGCGGAGCACGATGTACGGCCGTGGCGAAATGCTTGTTGCCCCGTCCCCCGCGGCCTCCTTTGGCAATAATGACCGAATCGCCCACCTCTTTCAGGTCGCGGAGTAGATGTCCCCGCGCCAAATCGCGGACCAGCGTCCCGGGAGGCACGAGAATGATCGCATCCTTGCCTTTGCGGCCCGTACGGAGTTTCCCCTCGCCATGACCGCCCCGTTCAGCGTTCCAATGCCGATGGCCGGCAATATTCGCGAGGCTGTTGACGTTTTCCTCAGCTTGGACGATGACGCTGCCGCCATCACCACCGTCGCCGCCATCCGGACCTCCCCGTGGCACCTTCGATTCCCGACGGAAGCTGGGACACCCGTCGCCGCCGTCTCCGGCTTTGGCATAGATGATCACTTCGTCGACGAACATACGTGGAACCGGGGGTTAATGGCAGTGGAGGGAAAATCTCAATCAACCCTCATTATGGCGAGCACCGGCCCGTTTGGGAATCCACCGCGACAGCAATCCTGCAATGCCCAGAAATCCGCAGCAAAACGCACAACTTCCGGCAAACCAATCGCCGCCGGCCAAGTACAAACTGCGGCGGCTGTCCAACGGGACATAGTCCACAAGGACCGCTTCCACCTGCTTTTCGCGGCCGGTTTCGCGATTGACCGCCCGCGAGCGAATCGCACCGTCGCCGTCGATAATCGCTGAAATCCCGGTATTCACCGACCGAACCATCGGCGTGCGATTCTCCACGCAGCGAAATGCCGCCGTGATCAGATGCTGATCCAACTCGCTCGACCCGTGAAACCACCCGTCATTGGTCAAATTCAACAACACATCGACCGGTTTGCCGGTCACACCCGTCTCCTCGGAGGCCAACAGCACATCACGCACGACGTGTGGAACCGTGTCCTCAAAGCAAATTACCGGGGCATAGCGGATGCCATCGTGCTCAAAGGATTGCGGCTTCGCGCCGGCGGTGATCCCAAAATCAGGCGGATAGGGCGAAAAATTCTTCAGCCAAGGCATCGATTCTTGGAACGGTAGATACTCGCCGAAGGGAACGCGGTGCAATTTGTCGTACCGTCCGACGAGCCCCCGGTGGGGACTGACGAAAGCAGCGGAATTGTAGGTGTGCATGCCGTGCTGATCGACTGCCACCGTTTCCAGTCCGATGACCATTGCGGCATCGGCCATTTGGCTCAGTTTATGAAGGTTTTGTTTGACTTCCAGGCCGCGCAAAAAATCCAAATCCTGTTTGGGAAGACTCTTTTCCAATTCCGCCGGCGACACGTTGCTCGCGACTTCGAACAGCGGCCAACGGAACATCGTCTCCGGCCAAACGATCAGATCCGGTTTTTCCAGCACAGCCGAGCCGGTCAATTTTCGCAGTGAATTGTAGATCGTTTCCACTTGTTTCGGATTGTGTTTCACTTCCGATGTGGCATTGGTCTGCACGGCGGCAATTTTCGGTGCGGGATGCCGGTCGAAATCGGCTGCACTGCGTCGCCAATGCCCATAGCCGACCACCGCCACAAACACAGAGAGGCACAGCAGAATGCCCCGTGCTCGGATGGTCAACATTGTTTGTGGCGTGGGACTGGCGTCGTTGGGCGGCAACAACTGCAATTTGGCCAACCACCGCGGCGGAATGATCAACGCCACACAAGCCGACATCATCGCCATCACAAAACTCACGCCGTAAGCGCCGACGACGTCGCTGATTTGAATCAACTCCAGCCAACGGTATTGCGAATGTCCTAAAAAGTACCAACCAAAACCGGTCAGCAAATGCCCGCGGATCAATTCCAGTCCGACCCAGACCACAGGAAAAGCGATGGCCAATGGAATGCGAAACCGATGCACGGCTACCCGCGTTAAACCCAGGCAAACCGGAAAATAGGCCGCCATATACACGGCCAGCGCCAACCAAGCGGTATACATCGTCACATGCCCCAGCCGCATCCACTGCAGCGTCGGCAGCCAAAACGCCAAACCGGTGAGGTAGGTCGCCAGATACATCAATCGCGTGGGCCGCTGAATGCGGGCCAGCAGAATGAATGGGACCAAACAGACCCAGCCCAAGGGACTGAAATTCAGCGGTGTAAAACTGGCCCAAGCCAACAAACTGGTCAAACCGCCGGCGGCCAGCGCCGCACGCATCGGGGCCGGTTGTGCCCGTGCCGCTTCGATGAACGCACGGGTCGACGGATGCGATGTGTTCGCCGCGGGAGTATTCGGAAGACGTGATTTCGATTGCGGCAACGTCATGATTTCGGGCGACATGCGCGAGTTCCCATCCTTGGAAGTTCAATTTTTTCAGAGGAGCATACCGTTCGACGATGGCCCTCAAACGCCATTTGGCCGGGAATAATAGACGACTCGCCTTACCAAGGATAGACGTCCATGACCGTCCCCGCAGAGTACACGGCCTCTCCGGCGGGAAAACAGACCATGCCATTCGCCGCCGTGGTCGCCCGCAAGTCGGACGAACCATGCCAGGAGACAATCGAAACCGTACGACCCGTCAGGCTCGATTCCATTTGAGCCGGATGATACGTCGGACGATTTCCCTGGTGGCGATACTCATGTTCCAATCGTGCCGACACCGCCAACGGTCGCTGTGGTTCAATCCCCATCAACCTGCGCAGTGCCGTCCGTACGAAAATTTCGCAGCAAACCATACTACTGACCGGGTTTCCAGGCAACCCGAACACGTAACATCTTTTGTGGTTAAGCTTTGCGTCTTCCTTGGCTCGCTCGCTCACGCCGAACCAGAGCGGTTTTCCCGGTTTGACACGCACCTTGTGAAACACCTGTCGCACTCCGGCAGCTTGTAGCTCCGAAGGAACCAAGTCCAATTTTCCGGCCGAAACGCCGCCCGAAAGCAGCAGCAGATCGCAGGCGAGACCCGCTTCGATCCGTGTCCGCAGATGGGCGCGCTCATCGCGGGCAATTCCTAACCGGACCGGTTCGCCCCCCGCACGTTGTATTTGCGCCGCCAACATCGACTCATTGGAATTGCGAATCTGCCCCGGCTGCGGGATGTCGCCTACCGGAACCAATTCATCCCCCGTTGCCAGAATCGCCACGCGGGGACGAGGATAGACCGCCACCTGATCGCGACCCGATTCGGCCAACGTGCCGATCTCCTGCGGGCGCAAAGGCGTGCCGGAATTCAGCACGCGCTGGCCCCGCTGTGTCGACGTCCCTTGCCGCATGATGCTTTGCCCGACGGTCACCGCAGCGCCCTTGATCGCGACCAGGGCTGGTTCTTCGGATTCGCGAAACTCTGTGTCTTCGACACGGACGACTGCATCGGCCCCAGCTGGGAGAGGAGCGCCGGTCATGATCCGCGTGGCCCACCCTGGCTCAACGGTCCGTGTGGGGACTTGACCCGCCATGACCTCTTCCAAAAATCGTAGCTCCGCACGACCCGATTTCACATCCGCCGCGCGCACGGCGTAACCGTCCATCAATGCTTTATCAAACGGCGGTGAATCGACGTCGCTGTCGATATCTTCAGCCAACACCAAGCCCAGTGATTCGCCGAGCGACACGCGCGCCGCGACAGGGTCGGCAACTTCGGCGATGATGGCGTCCAGCGCCTGTTCCACGGTGAACATCGTCGTCACTGTTTTTTGCTGGGGATGTCTAAGAAGTTCCGCAACAGTTGCGAACCCTCAAAGGTCAGAAAACTCTCCGGATGAAATTGCACGCCATGCAGCGGATACTCACGATGCCGCACCCCCATGATTTCGCGGGGGAAATCTTCATCCTCGGTCCAGGCTGTTACAACGATATCCTCAGGAGCATCCGTGGGATCGCCGATCAGGCTATGATAGCGCGTCGCCTCAAAGGGATTGTGCAGACCGGCAAAGACCCCTTCGCCGTCGTGATGAATCTGCGAAACCTTGCCGTGCATTAAACGTTCCGCACGGACGACCTGCCAGCCGAAGACCTCGCAAATGCACTGATGCCCCAAGCAGACCCCCAGTAGCGGAAGGTGAGGCGCGAAATGTTCAACCACTTCCTTGGACAGTCCCGCCTCGTGCGGCGTGCAAGGACCAGGCGAAATAATAATCCGCTCCGGCCGCAACGCTTCGATTTCCTTGATGGAGGTCTTATCGTTGCGAGCGACATGAATATCGAGCGTCGCGTCGATTTCCCCCAACCGTTGGACGAGGTTGTAGGTAAACGAGTCGTAGTTGTCGAGAATAAATATCATTGCTGTGCGTCGAACGAGGGGCGATGGTATCGCTGCGTTGTTTTATGGGAACCGCCGATAAGTTTGAAAACGGCGTGCCCATTAATGCTAACATCCCAAAGTGGCTACCACTAGTCGGTAAGGGCTATCGTCTCAATGTTCGGTGCAGCAACATCGCGAACAACGTTTTGAAGTGACCAACAGAGATGGGCGAATCAGCCTGTGATTTAAGCTTGCCTCCTCACGCTTGATTGAGTGGTCGGATGCCTTGGAGCATAGCAAACCCACGCCGGTTTACCGGCGTTTCCGCGCAGCGGTATTAGGCCCGCCGTTTACGGCGGGTGCGGTGGACGAATATTTCTGCTCCACAGAGCCTCGTTCACGGGGCTTCTCGCTGCTGTGGTGTGCGGTGATGGCTGAAGCCATTTCGTCGAGATGTCCCATAAACGGGACTCGTTTTACGACGCGTTTTTTGGGTTGGTGCGTTTTTTGTTTTCCCGGGAGACCTACGGTCGATTTTGTGCGGGGTCAGGAGACCCGCGCACAGCGTTTTGGTCCGCGCACAACAATTCGTTGCATAACAACAGAAAAACCGGCGGACGCGAGTTTCCTCGTCGTTGCCGGTTTCTCTTGAGTCTCAATGAGCTGCGCGTGACGCTGAACAGCCTGTTGTCAAACCAAACGCACCCTATCGTGGGGTGCCATTGCTGGCGGGTCCAGCAGTGTGCTTGCCGGTCACGCGGTTTGCACTGGCGGACAAGCCGCCAACGGCACCCTGCCTGAGTCGGACTGTTAACCAGGTTTTTTCGGCAAGGCCACGGAGTACAGCATCGTGACGGTTCCCACCGACATCAAACTGAATGCGGCCCATTCCGGCGGGTCGAACTCTCGCTTTTGTTTGATACCCACGCTGCTGAACATACCGCGGAATCCGCTCCGAGCACCGGGGGCTTCCTCCATATTCAGCGTCACTTTGTCAATCATCAGAAACGCAGCCCCCCAGAGCAGGACAAACAGCCCTACGGAGCAAAAAACAGATCTTAGCATTTCAAGGACCTCTTAGATGCGGCCCGAGGGAAGATAGAGCCTTAAACGCTCCCGACCACCTGCGGACGCGAAGACAACGAAAATTGTTCCATCTCAATTATCGACTCAGTTTTGAGACATCTTCAAACAGTTGCCAAAAAAGTGGGCAAGCCGCTGGGACAGCGTCAGATTGCAGCAATCAGGCAGTCCCGTCCGGCTGCGGATTTGGCAAGGTTCGCCTGAACGGTACAGTTTCCCATGTCCTTGTGGACCGTGGCAGGCTTGGCTTCCGGCAAGCAGCTGATACGAAAAAAGCCGCGCGGCGCGAACCGGCGGCTGCTCGTGAACTTATTGATAACTGGCCGTTGGCCACAATTCAGAGATCGGCCTAGTAGTGCCAATGCCCCTGACGGTGCAGGCGGTAATGGCCCGGCACGTAGTGATAGTGGTTGCCGTGCGGCACATAACCACCCGGCTGATAGTGAAAGTGGCTGGTATCGTGATATCGCGGTCGACGATAGTATCCTCCGCCGCCCCAACCGCCACCCCAACGGCGGCCACCGTGATGATGGTGATGGTGTCCATGGCCGTGATGCCCGGCACCGACGATATCGTTCGTTTCGCCTTCGTCCATAGTGCGCTCCACGGACAAGTCTTCGATTTTAACGCGTGACATAATTCTTTCTCCCGAAGAAAACGTCTGTCGTGAATTGTCAAAACGATCTGTAATATCGTTTCCAAAAAAGTCCTCAAGCGGAGAAGCAAATTCCCTCAAGGGGTAAAAAGGGCGCACCTAGGTTGCGGAGACCCGGCGCGCCCAATCCAGATTTTTACCTGACTTTTAAGATTTAGTGGCGGTGATGCCCACCATGGTGATGTCCGCCGCCGTGTCCGCCACGGTGTCCACCGCGATGCCCACCCCAGTGACCGCCTCGGTGTCCACCGCGATGTCCGCCCCAGTGTCCGCCGTGATGTCCACCGTGGTGGTGCCCGCCGTGATGTCCACCCCAGGGACGATAGTATCCACCACCGCCACCCCAATGGACGCTTCCGCCGTTCCAATGCACACCCCCGCCGTAGGGTCCAGTGTGCACGGCGAATCCGCCGGCACCGACGATGTCGCTGGTTTCGCTCTCTTCCAAAGTCCGTTCGATGGATAAATCTTCGATTTTGACGCGTGACATAAGTTGTGTCTCCTCAAGAATGCGTTGTGAGTGTTTGTAAAACGTTGTGTGAGATCCGTAGCCGCTGTGAGATTGTGTGGAGAAGCAAAATGGCAAGCGGCATTAAGAGGGCGCAACCGAATCATGGGATTCGGCGCGCCCTGTCCTGGCTGTTGCCGAATGCCGATTAGCGACGGCGTCCGCCACGGTGATGTCCACCGCCGTGTCCGCCGTGATGACCACCGTGGTGTCCGCCATGATGTCCACCGTGGTGACCGCCACCATGATGACCGCCGTGGTGTCCACCGTGATGCCCACCCCAATGACCGCCATGGTGTCCGCCCCGTGGCCGTGGTGACCACCCCAATGTCCGCCGTGATGCCCACCCCAGTGTCCACCACCCCAGTGCCCGCCGCCCCAATGACCTCCGCCCCAATGGCCATGGTAGTAGCCGCCGGCACCCACGATGTCGCCGGTTTCACTGTCTTGCAGTGTCCGCTCGACCGGCAAATCTTCGATAATTACGCGTGCCATTTTGCTTCTCCAACAAAAAAGAGTGTCGTTTCCTGAATCTCCGGTTGTGGATCACATGATCCTTTCGTCCTTGACTGGAAAACTACAATCGCAGGAATCGTGCCAGTCAGGAGATCGGATCACAATCTTCGAGAAAAACCGGACAGCGCTACAGAGGGGAATCTCTTGCAAGTCGTTTCTTGAAAACAACTTAAAAAAATTAGAACAAGGGTTGCTCGCAAGACTCCGATCGGGAGATTCGGAGTTTTGCAAGTGAATTTGTCGCCGAAGCCCTACTGCGTGTCGTCAAAACGAGCAGTTAGTGTGATCGAAATGACGTCGGTCTACCCCGGGCCGACGGCGACTCGTTCAGCCCTTTATCAATTGCCAGCCAATTGAGCCATGTGTGCATCAAACAACTCGCCCCGCAAGACGGACCGCAAGTCATCGTCTAATTCGTGTTTGCCGACTTCTTCGACACGGATGATCAGATGACCGCCGCCCGGTACCTCGAAGGGACCAATCACTTCGGACGCAGAAGCAGCAAAAATCCGATCGGCAATGTCGCCCGGCAGTCCGCCCGCTTCTTCGCGAGAAATCAGTCCCAGGTAGCCCCCATCGGAACTGGTCGAATCATCCAGCGAGTGCTCAGCGGCCAATGCGGCGAAATCTTCTCCTTCTTCGCGAATGCTCAGCGCCAATTCTCCAGCGGCACCGGCGTTGTCGACGACCAGTTGGCTGATTTCTGCATAGTCGAACGCGGCCGGGTTTTGGTTGTAGTGCGCATCGATCTGTGCGTCATCGATCAGTTTGTCAGCCAATTTGGCCTGCAAGATACTGGATTCGAGCATGGCTTCGACCTGCTCGACGGTGATACCTGAATCGGCCAACCAAGCGTTGGTTTCTTCGGCTTTATGCAGGTCCAAATCAGCGCGAAATGCGTCGAATTCGCTTTGCAACTCATCGTCGCTGACTGCCACTCCCTCGTCGGCAGCAACTTTGCTGACGAGACCTTCAAATTCCAACTCGGATGCTGCTGCAAACCATGCCCCGCTCAATTTCAGCCGCGCGATAATATCATCCTGTTGCACTGTAGTCGTTGCCTCTGCCATGTGATCAAGCTCCTTGAGAGTCATCCTAAGGGAAATTAAATTTGAATTGAGTCCGCGCAGGCGCACGGAGTTCCAAGGACACGTTAAACAAACCGCGGACATGGTTCTACTAGAAACCGGCGAAACCCGAGCGATTCTGCAAATTACCGGTTAGAGTCAACATTGACGTTTGGGCAAAGTCGACTGTCACTCTGACGGTTCCGCCGCCGGGTCGATCTGCTGAGGTGTGACCGGTTCGTCGGTAAATGTGAAGCGGAGCAGGGACCGGCCGAGGTCTAAAGTGACGGTTTGCGCTTCTGGGTCCGCCTCGTAATTCAAGACCTGCCCGTTGCGGGAATTGATCTTATAGACCGGTTTGCCGGTCCGTTTGTCCAGACAGAGCACGGCAAAGGAGAAGCGGCCGGTACGGACGCGGGAAACGACGCGATTGGCAAAGAACAGTAGCGGAATGTCGCTTGGATGCCGCCGATCAAATGCTTGGCCGACAACCGTTTCCGACCAAAGCAGCCGTCCTGTGCGGCGTTCGATGCCATGTACTGTTCCATTGACCTGCAATTGCCGAGAATTGCCGGGAACCGCGGCGCGACCCGTGCGTCCAGGCACAGGATGATTGACAATCACCGTATAGATATCGTTGGCCGGAAAGACGGCGATTGATTTTGTTTCAGGCGCATACTCCATCTCGGTTTCAAATACCGTCGTCCCGTCGGCGATATTCAACACCGTCAGTCGCCCTTCGGGTGAAAACACCGCAATTTCGTCGTGTCCTACGCGCGTGTAGTGGCTGCGTTGGTGAAACTCCCGTTTCCAAAGCATGTCGCCCGACCAAAGGTGTTGCAGCTGAATGACCAATTGATCGTTGGTATATGCCAAACTCAATACGTTTCCGTCGACGGCGGCAATCAGTTGCTTTCCGGGAATATAGTCGCGGGTTCCCAATTCGGCTCCGTCCGTCATGCGGAAGTACGTGACCGTTTTCCCGTCTCCTGAGACGACCATCAACCGGTCTTCATCGGCAAACAACCTGCTATTACGATCAACGCCTCCCCGTTGCCACAACGTTTCTCCGGTCATGGTGGCCACAGCAAAAATGGATCGGCCCGATCGGTAAAACACGCCTTCAGTTGTCACCGGTCCCAGCACACCCAGTTGGCGGCCCCGCGGATCAAAGCCCCAAGAATTGTTGCTTCGCATGGCGACGCCTCGACGGGGATATGGACCCCTTAAGTATTTGCGCCACAGGACCTGTCCGGTTGAGACTTGAGCATTATCCACTCCCGTGCCACTTTGCCAGCCAAGAGCATCCACGGCGAGAATTTCGTTTCCCGACATCAGTACCATCAAGTCGCCACAGGCGCGCGCGTAACTGTTGAAATTGATTCGACCTCCATCGCCAGTGGGAACATCGACATTCCAAACCGGTTTTGTGTTGCCGTCTCGGGCGGTCAAGGTCGCGGTGGTCGATCCGTTTGTCATGGACCATTGCAGCTCGAGCGGCGGACTGTGCCGTTCGCGGACTTCCAACACATTGACCGGCTGCGCGATTGAGCGCGTCTGTTGAATTTTTTTCTCATCAATCACATCGACGCGGCCCATGAGCCAAGGGGACTTCTCGGACAGCCGTTCGGCGACCAGTGGATCCTTGGACCAGGATTCGACAAGTTCTTTGCCTGTTTTCTTATCCAAGATCGGCGTCTCTGCCCAAAGTGACCGCAATTCTTGCAGATAACCGGCTGCATCGGAGTACCGGCCAAAATCGATTGACAAGGCAGCCAATTTCGCGGTCGCAAACGCCACGGTCTGTTCGTCGTTGCTGCGGCGCATTCGCAATAAAGCGAATTCGGATTCTAGCGGGTGAATCCCATCGGTCGTGGCGTCGACCATTGCGCGTAAGGCTTTGCCAACCAGGGGATGGTTTCCATAGCGAACGATAAAGCGACGCAACTGTTCCGACTGGAGGGGATTGATTGCAGTGGAGAGATCCTGCTCTGCCTGTTGGTCTAGGATGGCTTTTTGCTCGGCGGATGCACTGTGCAACAATTCCGACAGCCGCGCCGCGAACCACTGGTCCCGTCGAATTCCCCAACCAGGCCGCACTTCGTCAAACCAATCTCCGCGTCCCGTGGAGCAATACTCCAAATAAGCCTCCAACGCGGCGGCCGGATTTCCATGAGCAGCAAACCCTTCTCCGAGGCTGCGTAGAAATTGCCCCCGCCGATCCGGCTGTGTCAGTAACATCGATGTTTGCTGAATAGGATCGAGAGCACCTAGAACAAAATCAGTGGCGTTGTCCGAGCGACTGGCGGCTTCGGGCTGAACGACTTGTAACAAGGTCCTGATTTCGGTCGTTTGGTTTTGATAGGCGGCAAAATCGGTCTGTAAGCCTTGCAGCAACAAATCGAGCAATTGGGTTTGAGCGGCCAAGTCGTTGGTTGCTGCTGCGACCCGTCGAAATCCGGCAATTGCCCCCGCCAAGTCGCCCTCTTGTTGCGCGATTTCTGCGCTGGCCAACAACGCCTGCAGGTCAGCAGGGTTTTCCTGAAGTCGTGCGGCAATGCGTTGTTTAGCGCGGCTGAAATCTTCATAAACCGCCATCTCTGTGAGCCCCTGCGAAACAACCGCATCGGGCAAACAGAGCAGGTTCCCGGGGATCGTACCGTCAGGCGTCGCTGCGCGGTTGACGATCGATCCCGACGCCAGATCTATCGCGACCAGTTCGCCGGTGCTCAGCGGCACCAGGACGTTTTCGCCGGCAAGCACCGCACGTCCGCTGGGGGAGGGGATAGGAATCGGCGCTTTGAAAACCGGTTCGCCTGTTTTGAGCTGAAACAGTTCCAGTTCGTGTTTGCCCAACACAACGACATTTCCATCGTGAACCCCCACGATTTGCAGTCGGTCGAGCTGCTGTTTATGCCACAAGAGTTCGCCGGTGAGGGCATCGACACAATACAATTGCCGCGCATCCTGCGGTGCGATCAGCACGCGCCCTTCGGCGATCAACGGTGTGGTATTCAACCAGCGTTGACCTTCCTGGCCGGGCATCATGCGGTGCGATGAGGGGGACGCGGCAAACCGCCGTGGTGTCCGGGCCGAGCCGGAACCATTGTCGTAGGTGAAATGCCATTGAAGTTCGCGGCTTTCCACATCAAACGCAACAACGCCTCCCACTCCCGTGGGACAAATGATCAAACCTTGGGAATATGCCGGACTCAGACCGGCCACTCGCCTCCAGACATCTAACACCAATGATTGCTGGCCGGCATTGACCACGAAGAGACTTTGCGACCACAGCAGTTCACCGTTTTCCGGGTTGAGCACCAGTAGGCGAATGTGACGATCCTGTTCGGCGATCACGTACAAACGTCCATCCAAGGGCAAGGGTGGCCCGAGGAAAAATGTCCCGGCCAACGGGAGCGCAATCTCGCCCGGACCGCCGCCGACTTCCCAGAGAGCCTTTCCGGTTTGCAGGTCATAGGCGCACAGCAGGTTGTAAACCCTCAGCGGCGCTGTGATCATTCCGTTGGAGGTCCGAAAGACGTCCAATTCTTCGACGCTATAGACCGACTCGCCATCGCTGGCCAGATCAGCAAACGTGTGATCATGCCAAGCACGTTGCTCGGCAACCGTGTTCCGCTTGATCACCTCAACGCCGGGCGAAGGGCCGCCGTTATAGGTCGGATTCGGGGGCATGGGATCGTAGGTGGCATCGGGCGCCGTCTGCCAACGAACCGCACCGCTCTGTACATCGTAGGCACGAATTTTCGATCCGGTCGGAATCGCTTCGTCGCCGAGGATTTTAACAAGCAACAGATCATCGACCAGTAACGGACGGACGGCGGGAATGCTTAGATCCTCCGCATCGGCCAGCGCGCGTTTCCAATGATTCAGAACATCGAGGACGCCGGTGTTATCCGACACCGCCGATTGCCAAGTGGGGCGCAGAAACGGAAAACTATCGGCCTGGAACTGGTTTCGTGCGGGATTGCCTCCCAGCACTCTCAAGTCGTCATTCCGCAGACGCGTTGATTGGGCTGGGCCAAAAATCTTGGCGAAACTTCCCGCCTCGGATGCTGGATCGGGAAACAAGGATTGGCGAGCACCTCCCAGCAGAATGTGATCCGCGTTTTGTTGCTGTTTTAACGCCGCCAAGATATCAGCCGCTTCCGAGAGCCGCCCCGCCCGCGCCCAGCAAATGGCCGCCTTGGTGGATAACATTGGTTCCCAGCGCTCGGTGGCGCGGGGCTGTTTGAGCAATTCTCCAAAAATTCGCACAGCTGCCATGGGGCGTCCGTGATCCATGTGGTGCGCAGCGACTTGATAAGCGGCTTCGTAACCGGCCGAAGTGTGAAAATACTGCCGCGCGATTTCGGCCATTTTTTCGTAATCCCCTGCTGCGCTGGCCGCCTGCAATTCCGCCTGTGCCATGCGGCCATACAGGTCCTCGTAGACCTCGAGCCCTTCGGCGGGAAGTGCGGCAATGATTTCACGTGCGGCTGCCTTCAGGCTTCCAAAGGTCGCAAGATCGTCGGGCGTTGCAGAATAGAAATGATCCTCGCTGAGCGGCTGGTTGTCAGGAGTGCCGCGGACTGGTTCGCTACCCACAATCAGCCCCAAGCGACGTAAGCCAACGCGATAATTCTTCGCCGCCAACTCCTCCTGCGCCATCAGCAATTGTCGCCCGAGTTTCGAGTGTTGCGGAAAGGCGTCAGCGGGCGCCATCGCTTGAACGGGTCCTCCCGGAATGAATTGCTGGGCCAAACCCACGCAGCACGGGAGCAAACTCCCCAGCATCAGTACCATCCACGCTGCGCGTCGGCCGCACCACATCGATTGCATAGGAAGACTCATTTGCGGAAACTCTCCTCGTCCTTGAAACAGCGATTTCACCCCATAGATCGGGTCAAATTCGCAACGATGCCTGTGCCTACTCTAAAAATCGTATTGCGATTGTCGTTTCGAGAATCATCAGCCCCGCACGAGTTCCTGACGATTTCGTGCGAAATTCTCGCCGTGTCAATTCTTGGCGTGTGACAATACGTTTTTCGAGGGCCGTGCTGATTCCATCTCCGTCTTGATCGATCCATCCTTGCCGATCAACAAATATTATAGCGGAATCAAGCTTTTGAGGGCGATTCCACTTCCAGCTTGACACAGATCAGGCCGAAAATGAAAATATAAACGAATCTTTACGTGTTGAACACTGCCTGTCAAAAAAGAGTCAGCAGAATGTCCCGCCAAAGTTGCCACGAATTCCGCACCACGTCACGACTGAATCGTCGTGATCTGTTGCAAGCCGGTGCGCTAAGCCTACTGGGCGCTGGTCTTCCCCGCATCGCGCGGGCGGGAGACGTGGGTTCGGGACCGGTCGGTTTTGGATCGGCCAAGGCATGTATTTTTCTCTTCATGTGGGGCGGCCCTAGTCAACTAGAAACCTTTGATCCCAAACCGCATGCACCGTCCGAAGTGCGGGGGGAATTCAATCCAATCGACACCGCTGCTCCCGGTGTGCAAATCTGCGAACTGTTCCAAAACCTTTCGCAGCAAATGGACAAAGTGGCGGTTGTCCGTTCATTGAATCATACTGACCCGGCGCATCTCTCCAGTGGACATGCCACGCTCACGGGACATTGGGCGCCGGTGATCAACAGCGATGCCGCTCCCCCCAGTGAAAAAGACACGCCGCACATCGGAAGCATGATGTCGCGACTGCGGCCCATGCCGGCCACGTTGCCCTCGTTTGTGACGATGCCCTGGTTGGCACTGCACCCCGCAGCCCCGGGCGGCCGCGCGCCGGGACAACATGGTGGCTGGTTGGGCCACAAGTTCGATCCCTTCTTGGTGACGGGCGACCCGAGCAAACCGGATTGGAATGTTCCCGCACTGCGATTGATCGACGGGATGTCGGCCGACCGTCTGCAAGATCGACGCGCGTTGTTGGGCAACATCGATGCCCAGCGGGCGGCGCTGGACCGCTCCGCACAAGTCGTTGATGTCGCCGGGCAACAACAGCAAGCGTTTCAGTTATTGGGCTCAGACCGCACACGGCAGGCGTTCGACTTGAATGGAGAGCCGGACGCCGTCCGCGATCGTTACGGTCGCAACCTGCACGGACAATGCGTGCTGATGGCGCGGCGACTTGTCGAGCGTGGCGTGCCGTTTGTTTCGATCAATTGGCACAACGACGGCAAGAATTTCTGGGATACGCACGGCAACAATTTCAATCGTATGAAAAACGATCTCGTCCCGCCCGCGGATCAAGCCTTGGCAACACTGCTGGCGGATCTCGAGGAACGAGGCCTGTTGGATGAGACCATCGTGGCTTGGGTCGGTGAGTTCGGCCGCAATCCGAAAATCGACTCCAGCAATGCGGGGCGGAACCATTGGCCGCGGTGTTACAACGGACTGTTGGCCGGTGGCGGGATTCGCGGCGGGCAAGTTTATGGCAGTAGCGACGCTCAAGCGGCCGCTCCGAAAGACAATCCGGTCTCACCGTTGGATTTCGCGGCGACGATTTACCACGCACTCGGTATTCCCGAAGAACTTATGGTGCCCGACCGCTCCGGCCGCCCGCAGTTCGTCTACACCGGCCACCCGATGCTGCCATTATTTGCATAGCGCGGCGATCTAGTGCATGATGGTAGAGATGTCGTGCCACGAGCATTTCTGCGCCGTGTCGCGTGGATCGAGGTTCGTCGTCTCTTTGATCGGTGGCACGATATGGCTGCTCGCTATTCGCAATTCACTGTTCGCTATCCCGGCAACACTGTCTACTTTGCGGCTGTTGTAATTTTGGCCCTGTCCCTGCTGAACGGGACAGCCGTGGCCGTGTTTGCCCAGGGTAATGCGGGGCAAAAGAAAACTCCGCTGGTTCCTGAGCGTAACTGGCAGGTCCTTTTTTCCGGCCAGCCGACGAAGCGAAAGACTGTCATCCCGCTCGACAAAGTTCCGGTGCTAGCTGACGATACATTGGAGTTTGTTGGTCCGCGTCCGGGCGATGCGTACCAACTCGGCAAATTTCAAACCGACGGGCAATGGGGGATACAACAAGGACTCATCAGACGCACTGCCGGTGCGAATGCGGCACTAACATTGGCCGAGGCTGAGGATTTTGAGTTGGAAGGTCGTATCAACGCCGAAGGCGTCGGGGGTTGGTTTTGGCTGCTGGGTTGGAAAGACGGCAACGGTTACGGGCTGTATAACATCACCTTCAAACAAAGCGGCAGCCCCTGGTTTGGCACGGAATTCGAGGATCACGACGCACTCAATAGCGGCGAAGAGTTACACAAGTACCGCTGGAAGGGAGAACAGCCGTTTTGGCTGAGCGTCGAGAACAAAAAGTTGAATCTGAAAGTCGGGAATCGAACCGCTGTGATCCGCGACATGCCGCTGCCCAATTATCAACGGGGCCAAATCATTCTCGGCACTTATGATACGCGCTACGGGGCAAAGGACATCCAAATCCGCTCGCTGCGGATTCGTCTGCCGCCGAAGAAAAAATAACAGCTCACTTCGGCAACAACGCCTGCACGTTTTCCGGCGGGCGGCCCAAGACGGCTTGGCGGCCTTTGACGACGATGGGACGTTCGATCAATTGGGGATGCTCGACCAGCAGCGCAATGGCTTCATCGCGCGTCAATTCGCGCCCCTTCAAGCCAAGCTCCTTATAGATAGCCTCGCCTGTGCGAAACAATGCGCCCGGCTCAATCTTTAGCTTCTTCAAGATCGCGTCCAACTCGTCTGCGGTCGGTGGCGTTTTGAGGTATTCGACAACATCCGGCTCGATGCCTGCCTCGCGGATTAACTGCAGGGTTTGTCGGCTCTTGGAACAGCGGGGGTTGTGGTAGATTTTCATCGTGGCGGCTTTTTGGTGGATGGTTTGTACTCGCAATACACATCAAATGGCGACGCGAGAGCATCATAGCTGAAACCAGCTTTGTACAAAATCGGGAGGGCAAAGCTCCTTCTGCGCCACATCAAAAAAAAGCCCCGCCGCGGATTGCTCCGCGACGAGGCGTCGCCCTACCCCACATTTTCAATTCCTACCCGAAGTAGTTGTAGGAAATGCTGTCCCCTTCACCACCGGCGTAGTCCATCAGGTAGGCTGTCGAGATGTAATAATATGCTCGGGGGTTGATCCGCTTCAGGTTCTGTACGAAGTTGTCCGCTCCCGCTCCGCCGTACAACCAGTCGTAGTTGTTAACGTCGTAGCCGCCGTCCAACGTGTCATTGCCGTTTTGACCGTACAGGCGATCGGAGCCTAAGCCACCGTAGAGGTTGTCGTTGTCGTTCCCGCCGTATAGGTAATCATTCCCGGCATCCCCGTAGATGCGATCGTTACCGTTACTGCCCCACATCCGGTCGCTCCCGTTTCCGCCCCGCATGTAATCGTCGCCGGCATCGCCGACCAGTTGGTCGTTCCCGTTGTCGCCGTAGATGCTGTCGTTGCCGTCTTGCCCCCAGATGGAATCATTGCCGTCTCCGCCCCGCATGTAGTCGTTGCCGGTGCCGCCCAGTAACACGTCGTTGCCGGCATCGCCGTACATGAAGTCACGGTCCGCTCCACCGTCGAGCCGGTCGTTGTCATCGCCGCCGTACAGCGAATCGGTGCCCGCTTCACCATACAGCGAATCGAAACCGTCCTGACCGTACATCAGGTCGCCGCCGACACCGCCGTACATGCGATCGTTGCCATCGCCGCCGTACATCCGGTCGTTACCGTCATTGCCGTACATGTAGTCATTGCCCGCTCCGCCGCTGAGGAAGTCGTTCCCGTCGTCGCCACGGAGCGTATCGTTGCCCGCTTCGCCGTACATCATGTCGAAGCCGTCTCCGCCGCGGAGATTGTCGTTTCCGTCTTGGCCGAAGAGCAGGTCACTACCGGCTTCGCCATAGAGTTGGTCGTTGCCGTTGCCGCCATAAATCGTGTCGTTGCCCGCCTGGCCGTTTAAGTAGTCGTTCCCGTCGTTGCCACTTAAGATGTCGTTGCCGTCGCCGCCGAACAGGTTGTCGGCTTGCGAACCGCCGACGAGCGTGTCGTTGCCCGCTCCGCCATCGGCGTTCATGTTGATGTCGGTGTTGTTGACGATGCTGTCGTTGCCGGCACCCAGGTTGGCCACGATCCAGTTGACGTCCTCGACGTCGTAGTCGCGATCCTTGATGACGTCGCCATCTTCGTCGTAGACGGTGACGACGACTTCATCGATCTGGCCGTCTTCGTATTCGTAGGTGATTTCGACGATGTCGTTTTCGTCGGTCCCTTCGATCGTGAGGATGCCGTCGTCCAAGTCGATGTCGACGTTGGCGGTCATCACGCGGCGATCTTCGAGAGCTTCAAATTTCATGTTGCGGTTGGGGGAGAGAGCCATAACTAAGTTCCTTATGTTTTGTGTGCAGTGTGTGGGGGGGAGTTTGTTTTGATAAGTTGCTTAGCGTTGCCATGAGCGATTTGTTACCGCTCTACACTGAAATGCCGAGTTCTCGCTCCAACGCGCCACCGCAGGATATAAAAAATGCGGTTTTCGAAAAATTCGGGGGAAATGGCGGCAGGGCCTGGAGATAAAAGGCGTGATCCGTGTGGTGAGGAGTGGGACCGGCCTGCGCAACGTCATTCACCGAAACGTTAGGCGACTGGGGCAACTGCTGTATTTGTACCGCTTGCTGCCTAACTTTTGAGAGACACACGCAGGGGCCTTGGGGCACGCTTAGAGAGGACTCGATAACGCAAGCTCATTGTCTGTAATGCTTTGCACAAACAATTGCCGGTTTGGCTGGTCCAACTGGTACGTAGTTTGCACTTCTCTCGGCGTCTGGAGATGGGGTTGGTTTCGGTTCACCATCCGGTCATTCAAAAAACTCGCAAGAAATATCCTATTCGACTTGATTCTCATGTCCGGTTTTTTTGGCGACTTTCCATCTTAAAAGTAGGTATGATTGCGAGTGCGGGCCGACAGCGAAACAATCTGTTGACTACAATTGGGCCATCTCAACTTCCAAACAGGGGATGATTATGCATCGAAAATGCAGCCTGCTGGTATTCGCTGGGTTCGCGTCGCTCTTGTTGGCGCATGTCCCACAACAAGGAGTCGCAGACGAAGCCCCGTCCG
This sequence comes from uncultured Planctomycetaceae bacterium, assembly GCA_942492455.1. Classification (GTDB taxonomy): domain Bacteria; phylum Planctomycetota; class Planctomycetia; order Planctomycetales; family Planctomycetaceae; genus Symmachiella. The sequence continues at coordinate 74,839 of CALOFE010000003.1, forward strand.
CGGCAGCTACTGATACCGAAGCCGAGGCCGCCCAAGCCGCGCCGGCCACTGAAGCGGTTGAAGTGGCGGAACCTGTTGAAGCAGCGAAACCGGCGGAAACAGAAAAACCGGCCGAGTCGCCCTATCTGGCAGAGGGTGCGATCTTGGCCGTACGCGGATCGTCATTGGTGCTCACCAGCGACGAATCAGCCGCTCTCAAAAAGGGAGCGATCTTCGAGGTGTACATCGAACTTCCCCAAGGTTTAGGGACGGCCATCATCGCCGAGGGTAAAATTGCCTCGAACGACGAAGGCTTGCTGATCGGTAAGATCACCTCGAAGGACAAAACGGCCAAGCTTTCAACCGAGATGAAAGTCCGCTTCCTGAAGTCTGAAACCGAGGATGAGGCGCCGGAGAAGGCCGATCCGAATTCGCCCTCGATGAAGAAGACCGTCACCGCAAAAAAAATCACCACGCCGGAATTGCCGGCAACCAAAGGTTTTCAAGCAGCGGTTGATCGCTACAAGCGAGCTGTGCTGCTGGTCAAAGATGGAGAAAACAAATCGCACGGCACCGCCTTCGTGATTTCCAAAGAGCACCGACTGTTGGCCACTAACGCCCATGTCGCGGATATTGCCGAAACCGTGGTGCTAAACGAAACCCGCACCGAATACAAAGTGACGCGCCGCTGGTTCCACCCGGATACGCTGCGCACGATGCGTGAAGACAATCAGACCGTCATGAAATCCCAGGACCCCAAGGTGGGATCGGTGGATCCCCGCGGAACCGACTTGGCGATTTTGCAATTGGAAAAAATTGGTCCGGATCTGCCGGCCGAAGTCGTCTTGGCCGATCCGGAACAAGCCAAGTCCATCGTCGGTGCTGAAATTGGAATGTACGGTTATCCGGCCTACAACACGCAAGCGGCCAGTGGACAGTTCGCGCAAGCCACATTCGTCACGGGGACGGTCAGTCGTTTGGAAAAACTGAATGGACACCCCGAAGACCAACGCGTGGAAAACCGCCGTCGCGTGGTTTACTCCGGTCCCAACTATCCCGGTTTCAGTGGTTCCCCGATTTTTCTTGATAATGGCCGCGTGGTGGTCGTCAATCATGCCGTGACGAACCTCAAGGACGGCACCAAGGTCGCTTACGGAATCCGTGTGGATGCCCTGTGGGACATGCTGGAACATTTCCAGTTGGCCGACAAAATCAATAATGCTCCGGCCGAAATGCCTGAGCCAATTTTCATTGAGAATCAAAATCCGCAGGTGGCAAAACTGCAGTCCGCGATCGATCTCATGAATCAGGCGCGAGCCCATCACAAACAGGGAGAATTCTCTGAATGCTTTGATGCGATGTCCAAAGCGGAGGAAACGGCTCCTTGGTATTGGGAGATTTATCTCACGCGTGCCAAAATGGTCGACGATTATGTGACCCGCGTTAAACTGACCCGCGAGGATCAGGCAGCTTGTTATGAAGCCAGTCTCAGTTACTACTCTAAGGCGAATGAGTTGCATTTGAAGAGCTTCAACATTCGCGCGTTGCCAATTTTGTTGGACTTCGCACGGCAGAGCATCAACGTTGCCCGCTTCCGCGAAAACACCGAAGTCCTCAAGCAGGCGATCACGGTTCTCGAGGACAAGGATGTCGTGAAGGTCGCCTTTGAAGGTAAAAATGCCGCTTACTTCTTGGCACTCCGTGCAACGGTCAAAAAAGACCTCGGCACGATGAATAAGGACATCAAGTGGTTCGAAGGGGCACTGGCCGACATCGACGAAGCAATCCGTCGGCAACCCGGGCACGAGGAGTACGTGAAAGAACGAAGTTCTATCATCCGCAAAGCCCAACTGGCCGGCGTTGTCAATTCGGGCAATTGATGCCTGACGTGAAACGTCGCCGCGGGAAATCCGCGAAAGCAAATCCAACGGTCGTCCGCCGAAACAAAATCCGGCAGGCGACCGTTTTTTTAATGAGTGATGCCAGCGGCACGGTGCAGGTGTTGTGAATTGAGTTTAAGCGCGTTTGGTTGATGATTCCGAGTTCTCCGACGCGCTGGTTTCGGCGGACTCCTTGACGCGCAATAGGGTATTGGTCCAGTACGCCTCGTACTTGCTGATCCAGCGTTCTGTGATTTGCCGAATGGGGGCCACGTTGAGAGAATTGATGCGGCAGCGGCCTTCACTGCGCGTATGCACCAACCCCGCTTCGCGCAGCGTGTCGAGATGCTTCATCACTCCGAATCGTGACAACTGCGGAAACTTTTCCACGATTTCCGTAGTTTGTCGAGGGCCGTCTCGAAGCAGGTCAAGGATTTCCCGCCGCGTGGGATCCGACAGGGCTTTCCAAATGTGGTCCAGGTTCTTCGCCATCAGAAATCATTTCACTCCGCAAGTTGTTTGACAGTGTTGGCAAAATACTCCCAGCCATGCGTCACGCCTTGGCGATGTTCTTCTTCCACCTGCCCCAATGCGCGATGCCGCAAATACAATTCGGTGCCGCCGGAAATTTGTGTCAGTCGAAATTGGATGTGCCCGGCGACTGGATAAGACATGAACATCGGGCCGTGGATTTCGATCAGTGTTGGTGGCTTGATGACCTGCACAAACCCCCACAGATGCCCTTGGCCATTTCCCAAGTCGCGAAACCAGCGGCCACCGGGCCATTGTTCGAGCACCATCGGCAACGGTTTGTTGTCGGGCGTCGAGTTTTCATCGGTCAGTCGACGGATCAATGCTTGGTAGGAATCGCCGATCGCGGCGTTGATGTCTACGGTTTGAATCACATCGACTGAGAGATCTTGTGTTTCAGGCATGGTTTTCTCCAATTGTCTTTCTACAAGTCGTTTCAAAACCCTCTGACGCGTCACGCAATCACTTGTATTATGGATTCCTGAACAGGCGCAACCGGGTTTTGAAACTGGTTCTAGTTATTACCAAGTCGTTCCAGAAATTGTGAATTCACATTTGTTTGCCGGTTTCGATTTCGACTGCATTGGTGCGATAGATCCATCCCAGCCACAGACTGCCCAGGAAAAATTGAATCGCCAGGTAAGTCGATTCGATGAAAAACCATGTGCCCAGCGGCTGAATATTTTGTTTCGCGGCGGCCGCCAGAACGTGCATAGACCAATGGTAGGCCCCCATGATGCCAACAAACTTGAGGACACCCCCGAAAAATGTCGTACCGCGACAAAGTTGCGGATAGATCCAAGACAGCAAAATTCCCTGCAACAAAATTGCGGCGAAGCCAAACGCAATGATCGGTTCGGAGCGCGAAAAATAGTTGAGCCGTTCGTATATCGCTTTGAACGCGACAAGATGCCAGACATAGGCCAGCGGAAAGGTGATGCACAGATAGCCAATCGTTCCGAGCATCAATTTCAGAAAAGAAGTTTTCATGCTCATGGTCATTCTGAGGAGACATCGAATCTCCGCTCTCACAGGAGCGAGCGGCTTCACGAATGTTGCAGGCAGTTTTTTGACTTGACGTACTCAGCACAGTGGTTAATATGTGACTTAAGTGTAACGTGAAGCGTGTGTCACGTCAAGTGCGGCTCGGGGACTTCGCAACCATTTCAAGAACCAAGGAGAGAGAACATGACCGCGATCGAGTTCATCAAGATGTCGTTGGAAAACAGCAAGAATTGGGCGATGGGATTGATTGGTGATATGAGCGATGCGCCGTTCACGCAGCCGACCTCTGCGGGCGGGAATCATCCGCTATGGGTTCTGGGGCATATCACATGCGCCGAAAGCGATTTGCTGGACGGCTTTATTTTGGGGAAGCCCAACCGTTTTCCAGAGTTGCAGGAACTGTTCGCGATGGGTACCACTCCCACGCTCGATGCCGACCAATATCCGACGATGGACGAATTGATGGTCAAATTCGAAACGATCCGCGCCGCCACGCTGGCGCATCTCGACACGCTGACTGACGCGGACCTCGACAAACCGAGCCACGCTCCAGAAGAATTTGGACCGTTTTTTGGGACGGTGGGAGCGTGCTTCGGGGGGATGACGATTCATTCCAGTTTTCACGCCGGCCAGGTCGCGGACGCCCGCCGCGCCGCCGGACGCGGGCCGTTGATGGCGTGAGCACGGGAACGCCGTTGTCGGGGGTCCCTGCACGTCAGGTCCACTTGCGTGTCCTGGCTTGGCAGCGACCTTTCGGTTTACCCCAACCTGAGGATTCGTCGAAGCCGTTGAAAGTATGATTTCGTTTCGAGCGGCCCGTAGTTAAATAATAGTACCCAGCGGACTTCGTCGGACTCGGGGAAACGTCCTGCCAGAATGGATTCGCAAAGTGCAAAACCGGTTTCTGCGGTCGGTGCATTTGGAATAGTCGCCGTCGATTTGGATGCCGCAACAGTTGCAGAACAGGTCTTCCACGCCGTCCCCAGACACTTCGCTCAAAGGAAACTGCGGCCGCAGCAGTCTCTGTTGGGAAGTCATATACAATATGAGCGACGATTGGCTGTCAAATTTCAATGAGATGTTGTCACGGGTCTTGCCAACCGCCTCGAGGGTGCCAACATCTAATTTGCAGGCAAACTGTAATGCATCACAAGGACTCGATGGTTCCAAGAGTTGGTCGCCATCTTCGTTTTCAACTGTGCATTTCCAATCTAACGACGTTTTCATGAGTTGAATGTGGCAAAACCAATGTTTGGAAATTAGTACGGCGATATTTATCAGAGCACAGCTGGCACCTGTTGTGTCAAACAGTGAAACGCACCGAAGCCCCAAATCAGATCGGTACAGTCGATCACGACGACGTCCCGTGCCGGGAATTGCTCTTGGAGGATGCCGCGGGCGATTTCATCGGTTCGTGGATCGTATCCGGGCAGCAGAATGACATGATTGGCGATGTAGAAGTTCGCATAAGTCGCCGGCAAGCGTTGGCCTTCCCAGACGATCGCGGGTGGCATGGGGAGTTCGACGACATTTAAGGAACGGCCGTTGTGGGTGCGGAAACTTCTGAGTCGTTTCAAGTTGTCTTGTAGCGGGCCGTGATTGATGTCGTTGGGGTCGGATTCGACGGCAGTCACAACGGTTTCAGCGGCCACGAAGCGGGTAAGATCGTCGATGTGGCCATCGGTGTCGTCCCCCGCGATGCCGTCTCCCAGCCACAGAAATTCATCGACCGTCAGAAATGCCGCCAATTTTTCTTCGATCTGGTCGCGACTGAGTGCCCGGTTACGGTTCGGGTTGAGCAGACAGGATTCGGTGGTCATCAATAGCCCTTGGCCATTGACGTCGATCGATCCCCCTTCTAGCACAATGTCGATGTCAAACACCGGGACCCCCAACTCGGCGGCCATCTGTTGCGGGATTTCGTTGTCGAGATCGTGCGGATATTTTCCACCCCAGGCGTTGTAACTCCAATTGGTCGCCGCAAGCCGCTTTCCAAAATCCGTTGTACGATGCTCTTTGCCTTCTCCCCCTTGGGGGAGAAGGTGCCCGCAGGGCGGATGAGGGTGCGACTGGCTCGGAGGCCCTCACCCCCGGCCCCTCTCCCAGAGGGAGAGGCGGGAAATCGGTGTCACTGTGCTTGGTCCTTTGTCCCACGTCGCGGTCGCAGACGAGGAAGATTGCACCGTGATCTCTGCACCAGGCATCGTTCGTAGGAAAATGATGGAAGTGGATCTCTCCTTGCGCGCCGGCTTTTTGAAGGTGCTGTTGCGCTTGTCGTTCCATTTCGAGGTCGTTCACATTGATATGCACTGGCTCCGAGGCGGCCAAGGCGGCAACCATTTGCGCGTAGACCGGTTGAATGGCTGCAAGTTTGCCCGGCCAGGATGCTTCATTGTGCGGCCACGATAACCAAGTCGCCGCATGCGGTTCCCATTCCGCCGGCATACGATATTTGAGGTCCCTCGGCGCGGTCATTTTATTCACCGTCGAGGAATCGTTGTGTGAGATCACCGTAAACGTCGATCCGGCGATCACGCAGGAACGGCCAATGTGTGCGCGTCTCGTTAATCCGATCCGTCTTGAGCGAGACGACAACGACTTCCGGATCAGTTGTAGATGCCCGGCGAATCACGCGACCATCTGGTCCTGCCGCGAAGCTGTTCCCCCAAAATTCGATCCCCCCCTCCGGATCTCCCTCATGTCCGGTCCGATTCACAGCCACAACAAAACAGCCGTTGGAAATTGCGTGTGCGCGTTGCATCAACTCCCAGCTTTCGCGCTGGGCTTCGCCATAGTCCGCTTTTTCCTCCGGATGCCAACCAATGGCTGTCGGGTAAAAGAGGATCTCAGCCCCTTTGAGTGCGGTGATCCGAGCAGCTTCGGGAAACCATTGATCCCAGCAAATCAATATCCCCAAACGTCCATACCGGCAGTTGATCGCCTGAAACCCGAGATCGCCCGGTGTGAAATAGAATTTCTCGTAATACAGCGGATCATCGGGAATGTGCATTTTACGGTATCGGCCGGCGATCGAGCCATCGGCATCGATGACGACGGCGGAATTGTGATACAGCCCATGCGTGCGGCGTTCGAAGAGGCTGACCACGACAGCCACCTCTAATTCCTTAGCAATTTTGCTAATCGCCGAGGTGCTGGGGCCGGGAATGGTTTCGGCCAATTCAAAGCGGCTGTGGTCTTCCGTTTGGCAGAAATATTGTGAACGGAATAATTCCGGCAGACAGACGATCTGCGCCCCGTCAGCTGCCGCGGCGCGGATGCCGTCGATTGCCGTTTGAAGATTTTCGTCGCCGTTGGTCGTACACCGCATTTGCACGAGTCCGACGCGTCGCTCTGTGGATTGCATAATTTGCCTTTGTTTTTTGGATCTGCACTCGCCGCCCAGCCTGCTGACCGTGGATGCTACTCCGCCGTAGCAGGTTTTGGCCAGCGTACCGGCAGCGTATGGATCGAAAAACGGCCCGAGTCCAGAACGTTGCAGGAGGGCAATCGGGAGACCCAATTTATCGGTTCAAACTCTGCAGCGGTTTGGTTACAATCAGCTACTGGCAGTTTTCAACGATGATGACAGGCGAAGCAGAGTCAATTCGTCAAGAATGTGTTGCCCCGTCCATCATCGTCGGGAAATTGCAATTTGCCACGGCCGAGTGGCGGAATTGGCAGACGCACGGGACTTAAAATCCCGAGTCCGTAAAGGGCGTGGGGGTTCGAGTCCCCCCTCGGCTACTTGATAGAAACCTGCAAAAGAGGCTGCAAAAACGGTCCCCACCGTTTCTGCAGCCTCTTCGCGTTTCCAGGTAGCACAAAACTCCGCTGATCTGCCCCGGCCATGCTCAACCATCTTCCGCCGACTGGTTGGTCTCACCGATCACTTTCCGACGAGCCGCCGCCGAATGGATTAGGACCGCTGATCCACCAGTGCGACGCAGCAGTTTGCCTGACGACTGAATAACCCAAAAGCGGGAGTGAGAGAATTGTCAGTCGTAGCTTGTCAGCCGTCTTGGGGTGAAGATGGTCGATGTGTATCGATCTTAGGCCATGCAACCTCAAGATTTCACTTCAGCAGGCGTCAACTAGTCGCTGATCGTCAAGATCATCGTGGCGGCAATTGAGGTGCCAAAAACTAAGCAGCCTAAGATAAATAATACGGTTTCACTCATGGCGGCCTCCCATCATCAGCGTGCCAAACGAGAGGATCGAAGGGACCCATAAACCTACGAATGCGCCCTGTTCTTTACTGCCGCTAAACCAGAGGGTAACGGAGAGTAAAAACGAAGCTGCAGCGGCGACTACGTAAAGCCACTTCGCTAGTTGTTTGCGTGACATTGTGTATTCCTCGAAGACCGGTGCGTGCCAAATTCAAAGGGGCTAGGCATACGTGCTTGCCCAGCTGAGTCCATGAAGTGCGTGTCTGGAACTCAATTGGTTTTGTAGGCAGGACCGATCTTCGGACCACAACAAAACCTCACAATCATGCACTTTGGGTCTGAGGGGCTCGTTGGCGGTGATTGTCATTTGCCGCTGCGCCGCTGTGCTGTGAGACGATTTGATAAAGGTCTCGCACGTGGAGATTGCGAAGGGTACAATTTGAAGAAGCGTGTCACGACCGCTTGATATTCAGGCATGTACGCAATGATTATTAATCCAAGCTTTCCGACTTATTGCTATCGCGTCGATGCTTGCGATGACTTGGTGTGGGTTGACGCTGCTTGGTTAGCCTTTGCACGGGAGAACGGTGCCGCGGAGTTAACCGAGAAGTCCGTCCAAGGGCGCAGCCTCTGGGAGTTCATTGCGGATGCGACTACGCAATGTTTGTACCAGGAGATTCATCGGCGAATTCGCTTAACGGGCCAATCGTCGGTCATTCCCATTCGGTGTGACTCGCCGAACCTGAAACGTCAAATGCAACTGACGATTTCATGCGAATCGGAAGGGACATTGCATTATCGAAGTGTGCTGCTGCGAGTTGAATTGCAACCAAGATTTACGTTACTCGAGCCCAGCACGAAGCGAACAACGGACGAACTGACGATGTGTAGCAGTTGCAAGAAATGTCTTGTCGAACCGACGGATTGGGTCGAACTTGAGATAATGGCTGGCCGGCTCAATTTGTTGGAAAATGAAACGGCTCCCTCTCTTCTCTATTCGGTCTGCCCCGGCTGTACTGATGCAGCACGCTCCTCCAGTCACTGATCGCAAGCACGTCGGCTCTAGTGGACTTTGCCTGCATGGTGTTTCCAGGCGGACAGTCCACATTCGTAAATGGGGCACGGAATAGGCGTCCGTTTCCTTGGGGGAAACAATCCGGCTAGCGACGGTTATTGAGTCTATAGTCGCACTCAAGCCTCCCATCGGTATACGCTACGAGCCGACTGGATGAATGGTCCCACTTAGCGAAATCGAATTCTGTCCCAGGACAAATCGCCAATGCGGTTCGCCTGTGTGGTTCGATTATGTTTTGTGAATATGCGAATCTGACTATAACACCCCCAACGCCTCAGCGAGTCCGCACACCCACCAATTCGAGGGTAGATAGATATTCGATGCCAGTGTTCGATTATAAGTTCCAGGTTCAGGCACCGCTGATAGCCGTTCGGCAATTTCATTCCGATACCCGGGCGCTCAAGCGTCTGACTCCTCCCCCCACGATTGTTCAACTACACAAAATCGAACCGTTGGCGGAAGGATCGGTTTCAAGATTTACGCTCTGGGTCGGCCCGCTCCCTCTGCGATGGAAGGCTGTGCACTATGACGTTTCAGAGCACGGTTTCACAGACGTTCAGGAGGAAGGGCCCGCTGCTCAATGGCGTCATACCCACACCTTCACTCCTGTGACGGATGACGTCACGGCAATCAACGAACACATCGAATACGAGCATCGATCGGGATTTTGGGGAATCGTCACTCGGATTTTGTTCGCTCGTCCGAATCTGTATTCGATGTTTGCCTATCGAAAATTTGCCACGCGTTGGTATCTGCGACGGCAACTCCGCGACTGACTTGGCGATCGACGCGCCGACTTTCTAGAAGCGATTTCAACTATTTGGCCCATTGGGGGATTGCCATGTTGGAGTGTACGTCTTCAATTCACTGAACGTTTTGAACGAATTTGGCCAATGTTCATGACAGGTTTCAGTCAATCGACCCTCGGTTTACGGCATTTAACTCCAGAAACAAAAAGAAGTTAGGGGATTAGTCGCATGTTGAAAAGAACCACGATGTTGGCGTCGGCCCTGTTCGCAGTCACCGTTATCTGCAGCCCTGCGGTGGGGCAGGAAAAGGATATTGTGGATACCGCGGTGGGAGCGGGATCCTTCAAGACGCTTGCTGCGGCCCTCCAAGCGGCTGATTTGGTCGAGGCGTTGAAATCTGAGGGGCCGTTCACAGTTTTCGCCCCGACCGATGAGGCCTTCTCGAAGTTACCCGAGGGAACGGTCGAGACACTGCTGAAGCCTGAAAACAAAGATCAGCTGGTCAGCATTTTGACCTATCACGTGACCAAGGGAATTGTCCCCGCTGCGAAAGTTGTCAAACTCAACGGTGCGAAAACGTTGAACGGTCAGCAGGTTGACATTGCTGTGGCCGATGGCAACGTGAAGGTTGATGATGCAAACGTCGTGAAGACCGACATCCGTTGCAGCAACGGTATCATTCACGTCATTGATCAGGTTATTCTGCCAGCGACGGACGACATTCCTACGACCGCAGTCAAGGCCGGTAACTTCAGTACGCTGGTCGCGGCCGCCAAGGCTGCTGGACTTGTCGAAGCTCTTTCGAGTGCGGGACCATTGACCGTGTTCGCTCCTACGGACGAAGCCTTCGCGAAGCTCCCCGCCGGAACCGTCGAGAATCTGCTCAAACCTGAAAACAAAGCCAAGTTGGCTGCCATTTTAAAGTATCACGTGGTAAAGGGGCGGGTTTATTCATCAGACGCGCTTGCCGCCGGTAAAGCGAACACGCTTCAAGGCGACGCGGTTTCAATCGCGATGCATGGTCAAGCAGCCATGGTGAATGAAGCCAAGCTGGTCGCGACTGACATCGATGCCAGCAATGGGGTGATTCATGTGATCGACTCAGTGCTGCTGCCTCCCGCTAAGCAGTCGGCCGTGCATCCTCGAAAGATGATCGAGCGGGCCATCGGCCAGGGGGCGCCGCTTTACAACTCCGGACATGCGAGCGAATGCGCACAAGTTTACATGTCGACAGCTAAGAAAATCCTGGCGATGGAAAATCACGGGATGTGTGCTTCGACTGCACACAGGCTGGAGACTGCGATCAGCATGGCAGAACGGACGAACTGTTCCCAGACCCAGGCCTGGACCATGCGTCGTGCTTTGGATGTTGCCTACAGCCAAGTTCGATAAGCAGAATCCTGCAACGCATGTAGCCAGCCTCCACTCGATTGAGAATGGGGGCTGGCTTTTTGAGTGTCATGTTGCCCAGCAGCTTTCTTAGATGGTTCGAGTTCAAAGTTCATAAGAAGCAAAGTCAAAACAATGTCCTGGAAAAAAATCATCTATGCCTGCCTCACCACGTTCTTGGTCGCGATCGCCTATTTTGGTTGGCGGCTGACGGCCAGAAGCGCTTATGAGACAGCCGAATACACCGTCATTGAAGCCGACGGTTCATTCGAAACACGCAGCTATCCAGACTTGATGCTGGCAACAACCAACATGAAAGTTGAACCGAAAGGGGACGATGGTAGTTTCATGCGACTGTTTCAGTACATCAGCGGTGCCAACGACAATGAACAAAAAGTCGCAATGACGACGCCCGTATTCATGGAACCACAAAGCGACGAAAACCTGGGGCAAATGGGTTTCGTGCTGCCGAAGGACGTCAGTGAGGTACGCGTACCAGAACCCTCTGATGAAGGGGTCGCGATTGAAAAACGCGCTGGCGGAAAATTTGCCGTCATTCGATTTGCCGGTCGAATGAATAGTGAATCGATCGCAAAGGCAACAAAGGATCTGCAACAGTGGATGGATAGCCGCGGCTTCGTCGCAGATGGCGAGCCGGAGCTTGCGGGATATGATCCCCCCTGGACTCCAGGCCCATTGCGGCGCAATGAGATTTTGATTCGGTTGCAGTAACGTGACCTAGCTCTGCTCAGCCTTCGGGAAACAATGTTTGCTTGGCGATGAAGTTGGACTGCTCGACTGGCAATCCCGAGAACTGCCAAGAAGTGAAGAAAGGTTTGCAGCCGTGGGTTGGAAGTTAAACATCGAGATGTGCGATGAAGCACACCCCAAGCGACTGACTGGCTACATTCCGACGCCCGAACAATTCGAGGAGGCTCGGCGGCGGTTGAGAGTGGAGCGTAGGGCCGCCGCTGCGCGGACTGCATCTAAGACGAACAGACTTTTTAAGGCATTTGATTTGGTTCGCCACAGTCTGCATTGAATTCGCAGTCCCAGAAGAAGATGCCTGACCGAGCTACTGATGTGACCATTTCAAATTCCACGAAACACAGTTGAGGCTTGAGGAAGAAACGATCATGTATTATCTCAAGTTGTACTGCTGCACTCTCCTGTGCTTTTTCGCGATCGACATGGTTTGGTTGGTCTTGGTTGCGCGAGGGTTTTACCAGAAGCATTTGGGATTCTTGCTCAAGGACAATCCCAATTGGCCGGCCGCCATCGTGTTCTATCTCTTGTTTGTTTTTGGGCTGTTGGTTTTCGTCATCGTCCCGAGCCTAGATGCCGGCTCGACGAAAAAGGTGCTCGTATTAGGTTGCTTGTACGGCGTGATCACGTACGCAACTTACGACCTAACCAATCTAGCGACAGTTAAAAATTGGCCGTGGATTGTGACCGTTGTGGATATGATCTGGGGTGGGGTCTTGGCGACGTCAGTCAGCTATCTGGGCTACCTGGCCGGCAAGTGGTTGCAATGAGTTTGCGCGGCATTCTCGCTTCACGCTAGAATTTAAGTTCGGTGAGTTGAGCGAATTTATTTGGCTTCGCTTTCCTCTAACTCCTTGATCGCCTTCAAAACCTCTTCTGCTTCGGCCGTCTTGAGATCACTTTGAATGCGGCTGGAGTGCGACAAGCGATGCGCCTCCTCAAGCAACTGGGCGTACTTGGCTTCGAGTTTGCTTTTCTTGTTTGCGAATAATCCAAACATGAATACTCTCCTGTTTTTTAAATGCTGACAACCCTGCGATCCGGGTTGTGTGACCAGCCAGGTTTTAATCACCGCACAATGTGCAGTCAGCGAAATGTTCACGTTTTAATTGAATAAATTTGCTGTCTCGTTTCCCGGACACATGCGGCGGTTATCGCCGCCAGGCTTAGGCTCAACGCGGGTAGGCCGCACAATTTCCCCTATGCAGTTCGCTGGTCATTCTTTTCAACAGAGTTTAAAGTCTGCCCGATCCAACGCCGGGAGTTTCTTCGGAACTCTAGAACTCAAGCGATGAACGACAAGTCAAAGAACCGCTCAAAGACTCACACGGCTCAGCCTGTGAGTCCGGAGCAATTCGAGACGGTGGTGTGATACTCGCACGAACCTCACCCACAAGGTCATGTTCCGGGTTGCCTTCATCTCTACCAACCGCTGTTCGCTATAGAGGCGAGCGACCGACAACCGGTTCCGACGAAGGCAGTTCCCTCCCAGCATGAGTTATGAAATTTTTCCATTTGGTCTAACCTGAAAGGCGCGCCCAACTAAAACCGGGGAAGTTCGGATGATCGTTGTTGACAAGAGTTGTCCGGAGTCTTGAGAATGAATTTGGTAAGATTTTGACGGTTAGAAAATCATCGAAGTGCCGTTCCCTTGCTTTGGTGGTGGGATTTGCACTCGATAGGAACAAATCATGACCACGGTAAAAGCTGTGCAGCGAATCGCGCTTCTTCAAGTTCAGCACAATGAGCGCGACGAACTCAAAGGCCATCCTCTCGTGTTCGCAGTGGTTGTGCTTTTGGCCACCGTTGCCGGAATGAATACTGCGTTTGGTCAGCAAGCACCGGAAGAAGCGATCGATGTTGCGCAATTCGTTCGCACGGCCATTCCGCTTAAAGAGATCAAAGGAGACATTAAAAAGCCAGCAACGCCACTCCCTGCGACCGAGATGCCCCAAGTCAAATTCAGTATCTATTCGGTCAATATGAAGCGGAAGGAGGCCCGCCCCATTTGGGTCTCTCCGGGCAGTTACTTTAATAAGCGGAAATCGGACCACGACTACAGCGTGAGCATCACTTTGGCGGTTCACGATACGGCCAACGCGTGCCTGACTCGCGCTAAGCAAGACTACGATCTGTATGCGAAACGCGAAAAGGGTGTCCTGCGTAAACTCGACGCGGGCGATTTGTCATTCACTTGGTTGCCGATCTATTCCAATAAAATCGACGTAACGTCCGAGACACATATTGTTCTGGGACGGTATCGACTGCATACGCGCGTCACACATCGTAATCCCTCGTTTGTCGGTGAGGAATTCGATCAGATCGCCTTTACGACGAAAGAATCGACGCGGCTTGCTCTGCTAGCTTTTAAGAAGCTTGAGGAATTGGTCGGTAAAAGTCCGATTCAATTGGACATTACGCTTCGGGACGAAGATCAACAGTTCACGATGTCCGATCGAGCCGAGTTGGTGATCACAGTTTCCAATCACGGAGGTCGGACGTACCAGGATTGTACGTTGCACGTGACCGTCGATGGAGAGTTCGGCAAGCCGGATGATCCGGCGTTTTACTTTCCAGCGGATGGTGATGCCATCACGACTCAGCGCGATTTTCGCGTTGAATTACGACCTAAAACCAAACAGACGTTTGTGATTCCTGTTCGCTCGGCTGACATGGTCGCACGTAAGCAGGATTCCGATGTCAAGAAGCAGTGGCATTTGGATCGCAAGACCTGGATGTTTCTGAACCTACTGCGAGCACCATCTTTGGACGAAAAACCGACTAAGGAACTGTCCGTCGCGCTGAAGCAGGCACTGGACGTTCAAGTCATCGGCAAAAAAGAGACGAAGGGCCGTCAAGAAAAACTCTACGACGCAAAAGAATCCATTCACATCGCCTCGGACAATGGAAAGCCGGGAGCGATCGCCCGAATCACATATCCTGATTTTCGGCCGATCGTCGGCATGCCCCAGGTCGATGAAGCCCGTCGCGAATACTACATGAAAGGCGACATTCGCATCTCGCAGGTCGGCAATCAGTCGATCCGCGCTCTGGCGATTCGGGCTGCGCGATATGGGAATACCTGGACGCGAAACGGTCCTCCGCCGGGCAATCCCGAATTCCCGGAAACGCCGGCGAAAGTCGTGGAGAATATTGCGGAATTCGTGACAGATGCCTTAATGCCCAAAGGGGCACCCGCTAGCATGTGGACCCCGACGGGTAATGCCGAGTCGATATGGCGGCGGGAATACGGATTTGGAGCTCCCCTGCCTGATTATAAGATGACCGATCCTGAAGTGGGAACGACGTTCGTCTGTCAAGAACATGCGATGTTGTTGGGGTCACTTGTCCGTGCTTTGGGATTTCCTTGTCGCGACGTGAACGTGCTGACCTTCGTCATCTTGGTTCGGCCGGCTTGGCAAGATGCTTCGAACGACGTCTGGTACGACGGACATTGGAACTATTGGGGGTTGTTCGACTATACCGATCCGACCCCCGAACCGTTCCGTGATCCCGATGCGTGGTACAAATGTTGGCACGGTCGATATGTGGTCTATCGCGGCAAGGCTCGATTCGACGCCGAAAAACACAATATCACCAGTCGGTTCAACATTGGCGAAGGCAAAATTGGCCATTCGCATTGGCACAAACCGTATATGAGCTATTGGGAATCCGACGGCGACGGAACACGGTTGAAGGATGGCCGCCTCGTGATGTCTGAACAACCGGAGGTACAGATTGACATCCACTCGCCGATTGCCTTACTCGTCGAATTGCCCGATGGCCGGCGGTTTGGCATGACCGAAAAACCGGCAGGCGATCCAGCTGCCTGGTTCTTCGGTGACCAACGCCCCGGTCTCATCAACGAAATTCCCGGTTGCATGTATGTGCCCGAAAATATGCTCAAAGCCTATCCAAGCACCGCAGCGGGCAAGGAGGGGCACGTGGCCCCCCAGCGGTTGGTCATTCGTCTCCCCGACGGCGTCGCGCCAAATGAACTCAAGCTCAAACTGACGGCAACCGGTACCGGGGACTATCGTATCGATCTGCGGGATGTCAACCAGCAGGGCATCCAAGCCTATCAAACAAAAACCGGTGAGGTGAATGAAGGGGACGTCGCAACCATCAGCACAGGTGATTTTACGCCTAAAGGAGAGCGGACGATCCCCGTTATCGCGCCACCCACAGAGATGCCTTCCGCGGCAAGCCCAACTCCTTACCTCGGCATCACCACGCACGCGATCGACGAGATCTTGGCGAAATCTCTGCAGGTTCCCCAACGATCCGGTGTGATGGTTGGTTATGTTGAGTCAAATAGCCCAGCTGCAGTTGCCGGATTAAAATCCTTTGATGTTGTCACCACAATCAATGCCCGCCCAGTGACTAATCGTGACGACGTTCACGAGATCGTTCGTACCGCAAAAAAAGGCGATGTGATGTCGCTGGAAGTCAAGCGTCTGGGGCGAGTTGAAATCCCAATAACTAACCGCCCGGCTCCATCAAGTTTGCCCGAAACCCATGGTGAGTTGCTGCTGAAGGAGGATTTCTCCGACGTAGAGAATCGGGTGGCGGAGCGGTGGAGTGACGGTTATAGCATTGCCGGTATCGCCGGGAATCGGGGCAAGTGGCATGCGCTTTTATCACCGCAATCGATGCATGAGCTGCAAGACGGCAAGGTCGTGAAGCATGTCGAGGAACTAGAAAAACTCATGGCGACATATGCCGATTCGAATTGGGAATTGCGACACATCGCTCATAACGATCACGAATGGGCTGCTGTTTTCGAAAAACGCAATTTAATGCGAAAGCAAGTACTCACAACTCACAAAACACGCAAAGAGGTCTATGCGGAAATAAAAAAACGATGGAAACAGAAATATCAAGTGACCGCCGCCGCGCATGGAGAAGCGCGTTGGGTTTTGTTGTTTACAAAGAATTCAGGTCTGCGTGGGCAGTCCTATGTGAGCTACGACGAATGGGATAAAGTCAAAGAGGGTATTCGCAGAAAGTGGAAGGAAGACCGGGGTATCACCTGCGTCGCTCGAGATGGCAAACGTTGGCTGGTTATCTTCTCTCGACGTAATTCACAAAAAGAACGCTGGTACCTCGGCTCGCCCAAATTTTTGGATGAGAAAGTTGCTCAGTCGCGCGCCGAAGGTTATCGCCTCGCCTTGGTCGCAGACGGTTCCAAGAAATGGTTCGTCGTATTAACCAAGCCGAAATAATCATGCGCGCTGCGTTAAACCGTCATAAATAGCAACCTAATCAACGACGTGAACGGCACGCACCGTGACCCAATTCCATAGGGTTCGATGGAGACATGAACCGCTGGAATGCCCCCGTTTTTGATCCAACAGACCGTTTTCCTTCTTGTCGGATTCGCTGCAGTTACCCAAGCCCTCGAACTGGTGGTGCTGCAATCGGGAGTACAGCAATAGATCGCATGACCGAGTGACCATCCCCTACCAAAGCTGACCGCTTGGATGGTATCACCTGTGGTATCATCCAGACCTCAAAACGCCGTTTTGTGTGGGAAATATTGCACCCCCGTTCGATCCTTAAAATCCCGAGTCCGTAAAGGGCGTGGCTGTTTCCGATTCATGTACAAACGACGTGCGACGGAAAACTCTCTTCCAATTCTGTCTGTCGCGTGCTTCGCAGGTTTGCATCCGTGCAAAGAACTCGATCAAATTGCGAAACGTGGTCATCTATTTCTTGTTAGCAGGGACGCGTCAAGGGCCAATGCCTTCAGGTGCCTATGTCGACTAACGAGGAAATGCTGATCGCCGTAGCCACCCGGCATGGTAAGCCGGTGCTCCTGTCGATCGACACTTAACAGATGCACCCGGACGGTCACGCGTTTTTTGTGACGGGCAACCATGTGTGGCTGGACAGACCACGTTCCACCTGAGTTCCTCCATGCATAGTATTGTCCGGCCGACGCTGCAGATACCGCACTCATGAAGCTCAATGAATCAAACACAACACTCCTGCTCATTGCCGCCGTTAGCGTTCTCGCTACGGCGATGGCACTCCTGCGTTTAGCCAGCTGGCTGGAGTCCGCCTCTTTTATCACTGGCGCCTTGTGTGTTTGGCTCACGGTCAAGCAGAATATCTGGAACTTCCCGCTTGGGCTGATCAACGTGGCAACGTTCTGCGTCGTGTTCTTTGAGTCACGACTTTTTGCGGATGCTGCGTTGCAGGTCGTCTACTTTGGGCTCGGGATCGTTGGTTGGCATCTCTGGCTGCACGGCGGAAAGAACCGTTCGCCACTGAAAGTCGCACGGGCTTCGTATTGGGAGCTATCATTGATTTGCGTCGTTGTTGCAGCTTCGACGCTTGGGTTGTGGAAAGTGTTGGGCATGGTCGGCGGATCCGCCTCGTTCTGGGACGCTCTCACGACCTCCATTAGCCTCGCGTCACAGTGGCTCCTCAATCGCAAACGGCTTGAGAGCTGGATTGGATGGATCATCGTCGACGTCATCTACGTCCCTCTCTATATCTACAAGGACCTCTATTTGACAGCGATTCTCTACGGGCTCTTTCTTCTCATGGCTGTGATGGGGCTGCGAGCCTGGCATGCCGCTTGGCGGGAGAATTTGGAGATCGACGACGCCGAAACCTTGCTGGAGGAGCCCCTCTAATGACGCTCGGATTCATTGTCGGCAAGTTCTATCCTCCCCACCGCGGCCACAAGCACCTCATCGACACTGCCAGACGCCAAGTCGATCGTCTGATTGTGATGATAGCGCACCATCCTTCGCAGACCATTCCTGGGGAGTTGCGGCAAGCATGGTTGGAGGAAATCCAGCCTGATTGTGAAATCCACCTCGTGCCGGATAACCTGGAGGACAACAACAGCCAATGGGCCGAGTTCACTCTTCGCTATCTCGGTCGGCCACCGGACGTGGTGTTCACGAGCGAGGACTACGGGCCCGAGTATGCCCAGCTCATGGGCGCTCGACATGTGATGGTCGATCGCGCGAGGGCTGAAGTGCCCATCTCGGGAACACTCATTCGCAGTACGCCGCTAAAGTACTTAGATTTTCTTGAGCCCTGCGTCCGAGCGTACTTCGTTCGTCGAGTTGTCTTGATCGGGGCTGAATCGACAGGCAAGACTACACTCGCTCAGAAGTTGGCGGAGCGTTTCAGCACGACTTGGGTGCCCGAGTATGGCCGCGAACACTGGGAGAAGAAGGTCGCCGGGATTTCGATGAGCGACCCTTTGCCTAGTTGGAGCCACGAGGAATTCGTTCATATTGCCGCGGAGCAGCAGGCCCGAGAAAACCGCTTAGCTCGCCAGGCCAATCGCGTGCTCATCTGCGATACCAATGCCTTCGCGACTGGCACATGGCATGAGCGGTACTATCAATCTCGCGACCAACGCGTGGATGCCATCGGGGCCGTCGATAAGGTGGACCTGTACTTGCTCACGGCGCCCGATATTGCGTTCGTTCAGGATGGATTTCGAGACGGGGAGAAGATCCGCGATTGGATGCACGACGCGTTCAGGACTCAACTCGTGAACGGTTCCACTCCCTGGCGATTGATTGCCGGTTCCTACGCAGCACGTTTCGAGGCTGCGGAAGCGGCTGTTGCTGCATTGATGGACTGATCGTTGACGTTGATTTCCAGCGAATCAATTGTTTTGAGGCGATTGTCCAATTCTCGGGTTCGACTGCGGGACCTGCCGCACCAATCGTCAAGTTCCTTGATGCGTGAGTCAATCTACTGGGAAGGCGGCTTGTCGTCATTCGTTGTAATCTTCTGCTTTCGAATGCCGTCCGTTTCGCAATGGTTTGACTGCGAAGCGATCAAGCCTCGCCCTTTCCCCTTTGGAGTAGGGCTTGTGAAATTTTTCCGTAGAAGGCAAGAAGGTTAACTAGTGAAATGATGATTACTCCGATCGCAATATAGACGAGCGGCCATTTAACATTTGATCTTAAGAAAAACTCAGCGAAGAGTGCGCCGATCATGGCACCGATTGCGTAAGCGATATTAAAGGCGATGAAAATAATGTATCGATGGCCTTCCTCTTTCTTGGCGAGAAGAATCAAGCCATTTGCAAAGAAGGACAATGCTGCGTAACCGATGATAAAGCCTGTTCCAATCCTGAAGATGGTTGGATCAATCCCCAGAGGCTTTGCCATGTCCACAAATCCTGCAACGGATACCGGCCAGGCTGCAAACTTTGAAATGGTAAACCTCGTGAGAACAAGGCCCGCAATCAAATTCAGTACGATCAATAATGATTTCATGACACAGTCCTTTTTAACGATACGGAGCGTGGAGTCACGTGGATTTGTGCCCCAAGGCCGATTGGATTATCGACAGCAAAAATATTGGTCGGCCAGCGGCAACGAATTGAGTAAGTCAAGTTCGCTGTTGAGCACTTCGATTTCGCAGGGCTTTTTGTATTTCAGATCCGATGATTTTATCAGCGAAGCTTTGATTGGTTGTCTTCCGTTTTCAGAAAGCTGCTTAGTTTGACATTCCACCATCGGCGCGAATGTGTTGGCCAGTGATCCATGTTCCGTCGCTGCCCGCCAGAAAAGAGACGACGGCCGCAATGTCCTCCGGGGTGCCCAATCGGCCGAATGCAGACAAATCGACGAACTTTTTCTTTTTTATCTCGTCGCTTTCATCAAACATCCCCGGGCTTGTTGCGCCGGGGCGGACACTGTTGACCGTGATGTTTCGCTCACCCACTTCCTTCGACAATGAGATCAGCATTGCGTCAATCGCTGCCTTGCTTGCTGAGTAGATTCCGGTGCCTTTGAGAGGCCGCTCGGCTAATTGCGATGAGATAGAGATGATCCTCCCGCCTTCACGAACCTGCCTGGCAGCTTCACGGACTGTCAGGAATGCTCCGCGGGTATTGACGGCAAATAATTTGTCGAAGTCATCGGTTGAGCAATCTGCGACAGATCCGCTGCTCATCGTCCCCGCGTTCGCTACCACAACATCGACGCCCCCAAACTTAGCGCAAGTTTTCTCGAACAATTGCTTCACATCTGATTCGACGGTGATATTGGCACTGAGCGCGATTGCTTGCCCACCTTTACGTTCAATGTTCGCCACAACCGCCATTGCCGCGTCCTGGTCAGAACCAAAATGCACGGCCACGTTGAATCCGTCGATTGCCAAGCGACGAC
This sequence comes from uncultured Planctomycetaceae bacterium, assembly GCA_942492455.1. Taxonomy (GTDB): domain Bacteria; phylum Planctomycetota; class Planctomycetia; order Planctomycetales; family Planctomycetaceae; genus Symmachiella. The sequence goes on from CALOFE010000003.1 coordinate 95,533, forward strand.
ATATTCCCCCGCCAATCCCACCTGATCCGCCAGTGACGATCGCAGTTTTATTTGTCGTGCTCATAACCACCTCGCATCAACCGAGAAACGGTCGTAGATACTGAGTTGCCAGAAAGTGACGCAAGCGGCCTACATGGTCCAAGCGGTGTCGAAGAGAAGATTCGGATTCTCCTACGGATTCAAAGACTGTTTGTATTTGCTTATTGTTGAAACTGCATGAGGCACAGGGACCAGAGCTTACAAGACCGTCTACCATGTGCTGGTGATAATTGCTACCCCGAGCAACATTGGCACGATCCCATTGGCAAGAATGGTACGGTTACCCCGTCCTTTCGTCATGCAGTACTTCTCCCCCGCTGCACCGGTGTGATCGTGGTAACCGCGAACGTCATTGTTGTGTCCGCTGCACTCGTCCAAGTCCTTGGGCTCCTTGCTTCGGGAGTAAAGACTCAATCCCACAGACCTTTGCAAGCCTAAAGTCGGAGCAGTTGCCGGTTCCGGATCATAAGTTGCACGGCTGGACTCACTTATTGACCTTGTTGTGGTTTTATCCGCCTAACAAGTGATATTCACTCTCGCCCGGAAATCGACAGTTGACTGGATGGTTATGGATAAACCTCCCATTTGGTCGACCGCCGACCACTTAGGTTCAGGATTAGCCAAGTTCGGGACAGTTCAGTGGCGATTATGCCGTGGATTGGCTTTGGCACATGACTTGCGTATGACGTTTCGCCTGCGGGCCCGCTAGGGACGTGGCGAACCGTTAATGAACGCAAAGATGTAATATCGTACCGAGGAGTGAATCAATGGCGCTCTCACCACATTGTGTCTTTCAGCGTGGGACCAGTCCCATCATTGCAGCTGCGATCCACAACGGCCACGACACACGTCGTGATGTCGATAAACATCTGTTGATCGACGAAATGCAACAACTCCGTGAGGAAGACCCGGTAACAGGCGAATGGACACAGATTGCCAAAACACAAATTGTGGGTCTCCGCTCCCGGTTTGAAGTTGATTTGAATCGGCCGCGCGACAAAGCGGTCTACGAAACTCCCGCCGACGCTTGGGGCTTAGAGGTTTGGGACTGTCCGCCGGACGAAAAAATGATCAATGCATCGCTCAAGGAGTACGACGAATTTTATGCTGATACAAAAGAGTTGCTTGAAGAAATGGTGGACGAATTCGGAAAAGTCGTTGTGTACGACCTGCACACCTACAATCACCTCCGCGACGGTTGTGACACACTGCCGGCTGAACCGCGATTGAATCCAGAAGTCAATGTCGGCACAGGCACGATGGATCGTGAATTTTGGGCGCCGGTAGTCGACCAACTGATCGCTGATTTACGCAACTATGATTTCCATGGGAGACATTTGGATGTTCGCGAAAATGTGAAGTTTCGCGGCGGCTATTTTTGTCAATGGATTCACGAGACGTTTCCACAACAAGTGTGCGCGATCGCTATCGAATTCAAGAAATTCTTCATGAACGAATGGAACGGTGAGGTCGATGCCCGCGAAGTCGAGAACATTTACAAGGCATTGCGGTCGACGTTGCGCGGAGTTCGAGCTGAATTGGAACAATTGTGATCCTGCAAGACCAACCAGATAAGTCCGATGCTGACGATCGCGACCTGGAGCTTCGCTTCGGAGAAATTGCGGATTCTATCTGCATTCGTTTGGCGAAGAACGAGAGTGTCCGCCGTACATTGCCCGGCGGTGGGCGTTTGCGAATCGATCGCCAACTGCCGTTTCTGTGCATCTATCGAGCACCGGAAGCTGCGGATGATGTGGGGACGCGGGAGTTGGTCACGACAGAAGCGTCGTACTTATTCGGACCGGGCGATGCAATCCATCACCGCGCAATGGCCTCGCTGTGCAGAAGAGTGAGCGCAGCGATGCAGGAGCACTTTGGCGTGTTTCTGTTACTTGAGATCTGGTCGCTGGATGCAACGAACCGGATGTCCGACAGTTACAACGCCCCTGCATTTGAAATTGTCACACCAGATCGCGAATGGCTACCGTCAACGGTCGATGCCTTCAAGCAGGCGCTTGCCGATATCACAATCCACAATCAGCCTGCACGCGTGGATACCTTAATTTCTGATCATGTTGGACCTCCAGATCTACCGTCGTTCACTTCCATTGGCGACGAGCAGGACCAAGCCGGCTGTTGTGTTCTGGGGTTGGCAGTTAAGCCCATCTATCGCGATTCGGAAAGCGGATCGCTGTTTCCGATGGTCCTGCAGGCGCTGCGGGGACAACTTGCTATCGCCATTCGAAAAACTGTCGCCCAGTTTTCCGGTGTTGTTGCGGGACACGTCGGCGAGACAGAACAGCTTAGCAAACGCGACGCAATTTCATACCACTCACTGGGGCCCACATCATTGGTAAAAGCCGCGCGGCTCGTCGACCATCAATTGAGCGAGGTTTCTGAGTCATTTGACTTTTTGTTGCAAGTCACGCCGACCAATGCAACAGAAGCTTGGGAACAATTTTACGAGAGCGGCTTTTCATGTCTTCCATCATTGACCTATCGATCTCTTCCGTATCATCCAGCATTACTCAAACGGCGATTGTTTGACATTGAAATAGAACGCATTGAAGATCCGACGCTGGCGCATTTGTTCTGGGAAAAGCAAGAAGAGCTGGACCGCCAATTGACGGCGCTTCGCGACCTGAATACGCCGCAGTTTTTATATGGCAGCTTGCAAATGTACGGTGATGCCAGCGAGTCGCTGGTTCAGATTGCACGCGAAATATTAGAGCAGTTTCCCGTACCCGAGTTGAATTCCAACTCGACCGATTGCGTTGAGACGAAAGAATTGATCGAAAATGCATACAAAGAAATCGACCACTACCATACGCGGATGAGCGAATTTAATGCGAATATCGTAGTGAGTGACGAAATTGCAGCAGGGATGATGGTCTCGCACGACCAGTTATTAGTGGCCAGCAACATCAAACTCTCAAGGAAGCGGCTTCAACCACTTTTGCATCACGAAGTCGGCACGCATCTATTGACCTATTTTAACGGGCGCTGCCAACCGTTCCGCCAATTGTATGCGGGCCTCGCAGGTTTCGAAGAACTGCAAGAAGGGCTCGCCGTCTTCGCTGAATACTTGACGGGTGGATTGACGACAAACCGAATTCGAACACTCGCTGGCCGAGTGATTGCCGTTCAATCCATGACATCCGGGGCGACGTTTGCCGATACGTTCGCTCAATTACATGAACTGTTGAAATTCGGCCAACGACGCGCGTTCGATATTGCTTTGAGAGTCTACCGCGGCGGTGGATTCACTAAGGATATCATCTACCTACGCGGCCTGAATGAACTATTGGAATATTTTGCCGCTGGCCACGAAATCGAACCGTTGTATGTGGGGAAAATCGGTTTGCAACACGTTCCCTACGTGCAAGAGATGCGTCGGCGGAAAATCATCTTGGCCCCGAAGATCCTACCCCGATTCTGGGATGATCAACGTACACACGAGCGGTTTGAGAATTGTCGCGGGAAGTCGATTCAACAACTCCTGGAGATGAACAGATGAAAATTGGATTTATCGTCAACGACGTAAAGACCGAACAGGCCGTTTTTACGTCCACCCGCTTGGCAATGACGGCCGTCAATATGGGACACGAAAGTTACCTATTGGGGGTTGGTGATTTTATCTATGCCCCGAACGGATCGATTCAAGCACACGTCCGATCCGCTAACGGAAAGACGCATGAGTCGCTCAAAGAATTTATCGCAGCGGTGCAAAGTGAAGATACTGAAAGTGAAAGAATCAACCTCGACGACTTAGATGTCCTTTTGCTCCGCAACGATCCGTCTGACGATGTCGTGGAACGATCCTGGGCTCAAACGAGTGGAATTCTATTTGGTCAACTGGCAGCCGAAAGGGGCGTGATTGTGGTGAACGATCCGTTCAGCTTGGCCAATGCGATTAACAAAACATATTTTCAACACTTTCCAGAACAGGTTCGACCCCGAACCTGCATCAGTCGCGACATCGGTGACATCAAAGCATTTATTGAGGAGCAGAATGACAAAGTGGTGATCAAACCGCTGCAAGGCTCGGGCGGTCAAAGTGTGTTTCTCATCGAAGAGGACGAACGTGCCAATTTGAATCAGATGATCGAAGCAGTCGTCCGCGACGGATACTGTATCGCACAAGAATACCTCCCGTCGGCAGTTGATGGAGACGTCAGGATGTTTGTCATGAATGGACGTCCGTTGATGAAGGACGGTCAATACGCCGCCTTTCGTCGTAGAAACGACACCGGTGATGCCCGCAGTAACATGCATTCAGGTGGTAAATGTGTCGAAGCCGAAGTCACGGACAAAATGCTGGAATTGGTTGAGTTGGTCCGGCCTAAGTTGGTGGCAGATGGAATGTTCCTTGTCGGTCTAGACATCGTGGAAGACAAACTGATGGAAATCAACGTCTTTAGCCCGGGCGGATTAGGCAGTTGCGAACAGATCACTGGCGTCGACTTCACTGAAGTCATCATCCACGACCTCGAACGCAAGGCCAAGTACCGCACATATTACGGAGCGAATATGCAAAATCGTCGGCTCGCAACGCTGTAACCCGGCGTGGGTTGTCGTAATGAGCTCATGCAAAATGGCGAGTTTTTGCTGGTCGACAAAATAAACCATCGGAGAACAGGCGAAGCGGCAGTCCTCCGAGTCGTGTCGCCTCGTTGAAAACCAAGTTCCAGTTTGACTTTAAAAAGGAGAATCCAATGACAGCCCTCAGAACTGCGGCGGCGGTTGCTTCAACTTTTTTGACCGCACTGGCCGTTACCTCAAACAAAGATGCTTCTGATAAACATGTCGAACTGCCTCAAGAAGCGGTTGTCGTATTATCCCCCACCAACGGCAACCACACGACCGGAACGCTTTTGCTCCAACAAAAAGAAGGCGGCGTGCATATCACGGGAACCGTTAGCGGCATTGAACCGGGAGAGCATGGTTTTCATATTCATCAATTCGGCGACTTGCGCGGTGCGCAAGGTAAACTGGCGGGCGGACACTACAATCCCCAAGGGGCAAAACATGGCAGCCCCGATAGTTCCGAGCACCATGCTGGCGATCTCGGCAACATCGCCGCCGACACGCGCGGCGTAGCAACAGTCGACAAAATGGCCAAGGATTTGAAATTGCATCTTGTGATTGGCCGATCGATCGTCGTACATGGCGGCGTTGATGATCTCAAGAGCCAACCGTCCGGAGCAGCCGGTCCGCGGATTGGGTTGGGCGTCATTGGTCTCGCGGAAATTCAACCGAAAAAGACAAACGAATCGCCGCGCTAGATCCTCATCCAATCCGGTCAGCGAACCGTTCGCTGGCACGTATCGGCGGAAGTCTCAGACGCCGAGCCATAAACCTGAACTGTTTCTTTATAAACCGCTCAACCAACCATTGATTGTGGAGGTGTGAAATGAAGAAGTACCAAAACTGTATTGAAGCTTGTCAGGCGTGTGCAATCTCCTGCGAGGTCTGTCTTCACGAGATGATCTCTAAAAGCAGCAAAAACGATTGCCCTTACTGTTGCCGCGAATGCATCGACATCTGCTCACTTTGCGCTCAAGCGATGGCACGACAAAGTAAGTATGCCGGGAAAATATGTGCGCTTTGCGCCGAAATCTGCGTTTGGTGTGCTGAGCAGTGCGAAACACATGAACACGATCACTGCCAGAACTGCGCAGCGGCCTGTCGAAAATGTGCAGAAGAATGCCGGGCCATGGCAGCCTAATCGTCTGGTTAACCAATTTGGGAGCAACGGCACTGCGACTGGCGCACCCGTTCGTTGGAGGATGGGTTGCGCCATAATCTGCGAACTTGAAACCATTGAAGGAGGGTCATCAATGGCCACGAAGAATCTTGCTGGAAAAACAATTGCCTTCTTAGCGACCGACGGTGTCGAACAAGTGGAATTGACGAAACCTTGGGATGCTATGAAAAACGCCGGCGCCGAGGTTCATCTTGTTTCGATCAAGTCCGGTCAGGTGCAAGGTGTGCACCATGACAAAAAGGGAGACTCTTTTCCCGTTGACCGACTTGTTTCGGAGGTTAGCGCTGCTGACTATGACGGACTCGTGCTTCCAGGCGGTGTGTTTAATCCCGACGCACTGCGAGTGGATGAAGCCGCGGTCCGTTTCGTGCGCGACTTTTTTATGCAAGCCAAACCGGTTGCTGCGATTTGTCACGGACCGTGGATGTTGGTTGAAGCCGATGTCGTCCGCGATCGCACGTTGACGTCATGGCCCAGCGTTCAAACGGACTTGAGAAACGCCGGCGCTACATGGGTCGATGAGGAATGCGTCTGCGACGACGGATTGGTCACCAGCCGCAAACCAGATGATATCGAGGCATTCTGCCAAAAAGCGGTCGAGGAATTCGCAGAAGGTAAGCATTCTGGTGTGATCAGTTGAACCACAGTTACAGCGAAACCATTCACTAGAATGCTTGTTCTCCGATCAATTGCAGGACCTCTATAACGCGGGACAATGATTGACGAAGTCACTGCCCAAAAAAGCTGAAGCTGCTTGCAATGGGCAGTTGCTAAACGCCTTCATGCATCATCTAACCGAGACGAAAGAGTACGCAATGCGGTATTGATTACAGCGACTCAATGAGTGGAGCACTCTGAAATCACCGCGTAAGGGACCCTCATGGATATTGCGGAACAGTGCATCAACCCGCAAGCGGTCATTGTGTAAGTATGTGCAACTCTACTTGCCTCCGTGTCGGGCAACCTTTAATCCCGGTCGGAGGGTTGGCCTTAAATAGGAGATACTCTCATGCCTCAAAAAGTGTGGACAGACAAACAGGATCGGCAATATGAACATATCAAGGAGAGTGAGAAGGACCGCGGCCGCTCCGAAAGCAAGGCAAAAGAAATTGCGGCGAGAACGGTCAATAAACAGCGTCGGCTAAATGGCGAAACCGAAAACTCCACAACGCAAGGAACCGGCAATCCGAATCACCCACTCGAAGATCGCACCAAGAAGGAACTTTACAACCGGGCGAAGGAGCTGGGAATCGAAGGCCGCAGCAGTATGAGTAAAGAGGAACTCATAGCAGCGATTCGTAAATACTCGTGAGCGAAATCGTTGACGGCAAGCGTCCATGCATTCGCTGCGTTTGGGGTCGCCGGCATCCCGGCAATCTATGTGGATTTCTCCATTCATCTGAAACGCGGCGAACTGGACGCAAGGCTGGCGCCTAGCCTTGTCCCACGGGAACATTCGCTCACCGAAAGATCGCATGGCCCGCATTTAGTCGCGATTCGATGGTATGTCCTCTTGCCGCTCTGCCATATGGATCATAAGACCAGGTCTAGCGAACGGGATTTGTTCCGCTTCGAATTGTTCCATGATTTGAAGATTCAACTTCTCGCTGAAGGCGAGATACTCCCAATAGTCTGGTGGGTGATACCAGTAAATCAAGAATATCCCGATCGATGCGTCGTTGATGTCTCGAAGATAGACGCGCGGAGGAAACTCGTTGTCCATTCCGTCATGATTTTCAAGTACATTGCGAACAATTTCCAATGCCCGCCTCACCTTAGCAACCGGAGTGTACGAGGGCATTTGGAGCGAAGCTGTCCGTCGGATATTTGGGCGACGGCCGATGTTTTCGATGTCGCTGCGGGCCATTTCTTCGTTGGGGATTGAAACCTGATGGCCGGTCAGTAGCCGAATTTTTGTCGATCGAAGTCCGATCTCTTCAACAAATCCGTCGTAGCCTTTCGCTACGATCCGCTCACCGACCTTATATGGTTTATCCAGAGTGATCATCACACTGCCGAACACATTTTTGAGAGTGTCCTGAGCTGCCAGTGCGACTGCCAAGCCGCCCACCCCTGCGCTGGCCAAGAGTGTTGTGATCGGAATTCCGAATTGCCGGCCCCCTTCTAGGAATACGATCGTCGCAGCCAGAATACTCACGACTCGGCAAATGAGCCGAACCAGTTGTGCGTCCAGGCTACGAGGTTGAATCCAAGGCGTTGCAATCACGATCGCGGCGAGCCGACTGCCAGCTCCCAATAATACGACGATCAAAGCGAATAAAAAGACCAGTCGAAGCACAATATCCGTGACAAATATCGCGGTTCCGCTAATGTGTATGTGATCACGAATGAAATAAAGCGTCGCCAAAGGAATGAACATCGCTGCAAGAGGGAACGTCAGCGTGATGAGATATCGGAGTACATTGGACCGCAATAGGCGCTCCCGTCTCCGTCCAAGGATATAAATCGCCAACATCACCAGAATGGCGGAGAGCAACGTGATGATCAGTGCGAGCCACTGCCAAATCGCTTGCCCGAACCAGCGTGCATACGCCCAAGTCGGCATCGATTGAATCCACGAATGCGGAATCATCCAACCCGGCTCAGAGAGGGCGACTAGATAGAACCCCGGCGTGACTTCATCTCGTTCTTTGTAAGGCAAATGCTTGACGAGGTCGTAGAAATCTGTCGCGCGATCGACGGTTTGCGGCGAGAAGAGGAATTCGCCCTCGCGGGGGCCTTCCTTGACCTGGGAAATGATGATTTCCGTGTTGGGGATTTGCCATCGAGTGATTTCCTTTTTTTCAACGGCATCGGAATTCGGCCAGGTGTCCTCCGCTGGCAGGTCGATCCGGTCAAGAACCTCTTTCAGACAAATGGCCGCTTCGCGACTCGCGCTAATTCGCATAGACGCTGGAACTTCTTCGAGATTCAGGCAGCGTAGAGCGCGAGATGCTACCGCTTGGCGTTCGGCTTCGGTGCGAAAACTCCGGCCTTCTCCGTGGAAAAGACGGTGCATTTCTTTGCATGCCTCAATGAAACTCTCCAATGTCGCCTGGGGGCTCGATGTATCGGCCGTCATCAGTGGGTGAGCAGCGGCATCGATGTTCGTCTGGGCACTCACCGATCGGCCGTCGAGCAACATGAGCAATGCAATAAGCCACAGGAAAACCCACAGGGTTCGCTTGCAGTCGCTTCTCTGAACTAGCCAAGTGGGTCGTTGGTAAATAAGTGGCGTCATGGCATTTTTAGACATCGAGACGTCCAAATCGAATCATCGAAGGTTATTAATTCGACCTCTGCTCGTATGAGGGGCGGCGTGGTGCGCCGAGTCATCCCACCAACAGTGGGTGCCATTCTTCGCCCTCCGGATTAACGTGAGTCAACTGTCGATTCACTGCAACACAGCTAACCACTTTATGGTCACTCGTGCAACGTCGCTCATCAAATGGCCGGTTGAAGTTTCCTCGGAGTGAGGAGATTTCGTGAAAGCGTGAGTCCGACAGTTTTGGTATTGAATTCCATAATAGAAGATAATCGTTTGAGAGCGGATCTATCTTCTAATATCGTTCCGGGATGAAATGCCTTGCTTGAAGAGTTACTTGGTCGTCGTATGCGCCTTTATCTGATCGTTTGGGAAGTATGACCTTCTCCCGCTGCACCTTTTCATAGGGGATCAATTTCAGGAGATGGGCAATACAGTTCAATCGCGCACGGCGTTTGTCGTTCGATGGCAGAACGTACCAGGGTGCGTGCTTTGTATCGGTTGCCTCCAACATCAGGTCGCGTGCTTTGGAATACTCATACCATTTGCTGCGCGACGGGAGATCCATGGGGCTCAGTTTCCATTGCCGTAAGGGATCATCGATGCGGGCCTCGAATCGGCGTTTCTGTTCGTCGTCGCTCACCTCTAGCCAAATCTTGATGAGTTGGATACCGCCATCGACGATGTACTGTTCAATGAGCGGACAACGTTCCAGGAACAACTCGTGTTGTTGCGGCGTGCAGAATCCCATCACGTGTTCCACCCCGGCCCGGTTGTACCAACTCCGGTCGAAAATAACGATTTCCCCAGCGGCGGGAAAATGCGACATATACCTCTGAAAATACATCTGCGACTTCTCACGGTCCGACGGTGCGGGCAAGGCCACAACGCGGAACACCCGTGGACTGACGCGTTCAGTGATCGCGCGGATTGTGCCTCCCTTACCGGCAGCATCGCGTCCTTCGAACACGATAATCACTCGCAGACCCTTGAACTTGACCCATTCCTGGAGTTTACAAAGTTCCGCTTGCAAATGGCGCAACTCTTTCTCATAGGTTTTGCGCTTCATTTTTGCACTAGTGTGCTTGGTGCCTTTTTTGTGGCCCACTTTGCGACTCCTTGTAAATCTCGGTTTCGTGTCTCGCGTGAATGACGGCGGACGAAGTCATTCGGTGTCGGAATGAAAAGTCCAATGTAAGATCGACAGAGGTCCGCGACGAAGTGGCCTCTAGTGCGCTGAATGCGCCGGCTGCACGTTAATTGATCGGACATGGTTGAACATTCCAAATGTCTGCAGCATATTCGGCGATTGTGCGGTCGCTGCTCGCTTCTTTCATCGAATGTTTCTGTTTCGTGGCCATCGAGCTTTCCTCTATAGATAGTGTGGGATTTTAGAAATCGTAAATCTTGTTATTCCGGCGCGGCATTTTGGCAGCTGTCATGATGTTCGCGTATCAGCCGAATGGCTTCGTCAGCCGAGTTCACGCAGATCGGAATGTCGATGTCGCTTGCGTTAGCCAGTGGCAGTTCATCTGACAGCAAGTGGTCATTTGCCCATGCAACAAGGTCTTCCCACATTTTGCCGACGACGATCAGCGGTGCATTGTCGACGTGCTTCACTTGCAGCAACTGCCAGACCATCATCAACTCCAATACGGTGCCGATCCCTCCAGGAACAACGACGAAAGCATCCGACGTGAGCACGAAATGGTGTAGTCGGGTGAAAAACGTCTTGTGTTCAAAGGCTTCTTTGACGAAGGGGTTGACCTCCTGTTCAAACGGTAATTCGACACGAATGCCTACGGAGCGATGGCGTTCCAGGGCATCTGCGGCCGCGGCTCCTTCGTTGGCGGCTTGCATCAATCCGGGGCCGCCGCCCGTGACGATATCACATCCCATAGCGGCAAGCTCTGTAGCCAGTCGTTTGACTTCGTCGTAAACGAACGTGCCAGGTTTCGCTCGCGCGGAACCAAAAATAGTGACGCGATATCGCTCCCGTTTTGAAGGACGAAGTCGCGTCAGGTTGTTCACGATGTCCCACAGGCTGAACACAGTGTCAACGAGTACGTGTTTGACTTCCTCTTCGTCGGACAAGCTGATAGTGCGTGTGTTTTTATCACTCATTGAAGGTTTATCCATTCAGGTATCTGAGGGGGTCCCACCGAGCTGGTTCAACAGCTACGTCTTTTCAATTGCGAACTCTTCTAGGGTTCTACCTTGGTCTTGCCTGAGCCTCCTGACGGAAGTCCCAGAACCGTTTGTACTTCGCGCAACATGGTTTCGTCTTCACGAGTGGCAATGACTAAGATGCGGCCGACCGAGCTTTTAGTGGCAATGTCGGCATCCGGCCGGCAAGCCGAGTTGGTCTTGGAATCCAGCTCCAATCCCAAACATTCGAGACCAGAACAAATCAGTTCGCGGATATGGGCGGCGTTTTCACCAACCCCCGCCGTAAAGACCAGCGCATCGGTTCCCCCCATCGTCGTTGACAACGCGCCGATCGCTTGACGCACTCGGTGTACGTAGATGGCAATCGCTAAATCAGCCTGCTTGTCTCCATTGCTTGCTGCCGCCGAAACTTGTCGCATGTCGCCGGAAACTCCGGATACGCCCCATAGTCCGGAATCATGATTCAATGACTGCTCGATTTGTTTGGCGGTTAAACCGTGGTTTCTTTGGAGGTGCAACAGAACTCCGGGGTCAATCGAACCGCTGCGGGTGGCCATCATCAAGCCTTCGAGCGGCGTAAAGCCCATCGTCGTGTCGACGCACTGACCACCTTGAATGGCCGATGCGGAACAACCATGCCCCAGATGACAGATCACCAGCCGCAGTTTGTCGCTTGGACGATCAAGCATTTTGGCGGCTTGTCTGCTGCAATACGCATGGCTCAGCCCATGAAAGCCGAACCGGCGGATCCCCCAATCGCGAGTCCATTGCATCGGGATCGCATAGGTATATGCTTCGGGGGGCATCGTGGAATGAAACGCCGTATCGAACACAGCGATGTGTGGAATGTCCGGCAACTCTGCTTCGGCGGCCGCCAGTGTTTCTAAACTGGGCGGATTGTGCAGGGGCGCCAGTTCCCGGAGCTGTTCGATGCGTGAGCGAACTTCCGGTGTGATTCGGATCGAAGTCTGATATTCTCCACCATGGACGACGCGATGCCCGACGGCCGCCAATTCTTTGAGATCCAACAATCCTGGGGGCTGGCCTTGTTGCAAATCACTGAGAAATCGCCGCACTGTTTCGCCATACCGCATTTCGGCGACGACTTCCGTACGCGCGACGCCGTCCTGCGCGATGAATTCATAACGCGTCGCTTCGCCGGCCCAATCGGCCTTTGCCTGTGCGAGAACGATTCCTTCATGCTGGTCGACAAGCGTTGCCTTGAGACTGCTAGACCCCGCATTGAGCAATAGTATCTTCATGTCGGCTCGGCTTTCGAAAACAAGAGCACGACGGAGTGAGGTGCCGCCGGATAGGTATTTCCCGCCACCGGCGTCGCGTTATCCCACGGCACGATGTCGTTTGGTGCATCGAGTGACGTATCGATCCAACGTTGCCAGAGACTGTTCTTCACTTCCGGAAGTTCAAAATCCAGCGGCTCGTGGTGAGCATTGAGGATCAGGTGGATGAACATTTCGTCGTGCTGAATCCTGCCGTGCAATGCCAGGCTGTGGGAATCATCGCTCCAGTCGGGGGAATTGAGTTTTACGCCATGCCACGATTCGTCGGCTTCGACCAACAGCTGAAGCAGACTCACGCGGCGCAGTTCATGCTCGATCGTCCGCAATATGCGGCGATTGCATAATAAGGTGACGAATCGATGCACATCCGCGTGTTTTTCCTGCAGTGTCCAGTCAAACCAGCTCAGTTCGTTGTCCTGGCAGTAGGCATTATTATTGCCGAATTGCGTGCGGCGGACTTCGTCTCCCATTGCGATCATCGGCAAGCCCAGCGACAACATGGTGACCGCTAGAAAGTTCTTAACCTGACGATTGCGGAGCCGTTCAATCGCTGGATCGTCAGTGGGACCTTCCCAACCACAATTCCAACTGCGGTTCTGGTTGTCCCCGTCGCGATTGCCTTCGCCATTGTCTTCGTTGTGTTTGTCGTTGTAGGTCACAAGATCGTTGAGCGTAAAGCCGTCGTGGCAGGTCACGAAGTTAACGCTCTGCTCGACCTCGCGCCCTTTGTGTCCATAAATCTCAGGGCTGCCGACAATCCGATCAGCGATCCGCCGGACCGATCCCGGTTCACCGCGAAAGAAATCGCGCACGTCGTCGCGGAAACGGCCGTTCCACTCTTTCCAGGCATCGCCAATAAAACTGCCCACTTGGTATAAGCCGGCCGCGTCCCAAGCCTCGGCCAAGAGTTTCGTACCTGCTAATTCGGGATGCGATTCGATATCCCACAACACCGGAGGATTCGGTAACGGGATGCCGCGCGAATCGCGAGAAAGGATGGAGGCTAAGTCAAAACGAAACCCGTCAACATGCATCTCTCGCACCCAGTATTTCAGACTGTCGACGATCATCCGGCGTGCGATGGGATGATTGGCGTTGAGCGTATTGCCGCACCCAGTGTAATTGGCATAATACTCGCCCCGTTCCAGAGTGTAATACGATGGGTTGTCGATGCCGCGAAAGCAAAGCGTGGGACCGCGTTCATTTCCCTCGGCCGTGTGATTGAACACGACGTCCAGTATCACTTCAATCCCTGCGCGATGCAGTGCCTTAACCATGTCTCGAAATTCATTGACAGGACCGAGCGGAGTCTTGTCGGAGCTATAGGCCGCATGCGGCGAGAAGAACGAAATTGGTGAGTATCCCCAATAATTCGTTTTGCCGGGCGGGGCATCGTAAGGATCAAACTGAAATACCGGCAGCAGTTCGACTGCAGTGATACCCAGTTGTTGCAGGTAGGGGATCTTTTCGATCAATCCGGCGTAAGTACCACGTTTGTTTTCAACAACGCCGGAACTTGCATCTCGCGTGAACCCGCGGACGTGCATCTCGTAGATAATCGTCCGCGCCGAGGGCCGCCTGAGCGGTTGATCGCCTTCCCAATCGTACGCGGCGGGTTGCACAACGACGCTTTTCATGGCCGATGCGGCATTGTCCCCTGGGCGACCCGCAGCGCTGCGGTCGTAATTTTGTGGAACGACAACACCGCGCCCGTAAGGATCGAGCAAGACCTTCTGCGGATCGAACCGCAGTCCTCGGGACGGATCGGTCGGCCCTAAAACGCGAAATCCATACAACTGCCCCGGCTGTACTCCCGGTACAAACGTATGCCAATAGTGGTAGGTGCGGTGTGCCTCCGCATCAATGGGAATGACTCGCGACGGTGCGGCATCCTCTTCATGGTCGAACAACAGCAACTCAACGCCTGACGCCGTCCGAGAGAACAAGCTGAAATTGACACCACCGGGAACAACCGAGGCTCCCAGTGGTGCGCTTTCGCTAATGTTGGTCAAAGCGTTCATTTTATTGTCTCGTCACACGTTGTCGCCTTCGGTGGAAGTGCCAGGCGAGGGAGCTGCCCCCCTCCGTCCCCAGCCCCAACCGGCAATGTCCGGCATGTCGTCGCCGTATTTGGCAATGTACTGTTTGTGCTCGATCAGCTTCTCGTGAATCGCCTGTTTGAAATAGGCGGCACGCGACCCCAACTGTGGCAGCCGGTCAATCACATCCTCGCACAAATGAAAACGGTCTAGGTCGTTCATGACGACCATGTCGAACGGCGTAGTTGTCGTTCCTTCTTCTTTGTATCCACGAACGTGCAGATTCTTGTGATTCGTCCGCCGATACGTCAGCCGGTGGATCAACCAAGGATACCCGTGAAATGCAAAGATGATCGGCTTGTCGATCGTGAACAGAGCATCGAAGTCGCGGTCAGACAGGCCGTGGGGATGCTCGCTTTGCGGCTGCAACTTCATCAGATTGACGACGTTGATGACGCGCACTTTTAATTCCGGGAGATGCTGCCGCAGCAAGTCGACAGCAGCCAGCGTCTCCAATGTCGGGACATCGCCGCAACAGGCCATCACGACATCCGGCTCGGCACCTTCGTCATTCGAGGCCCATGTCCAAATGCTGACACCGGCGGAGCAGTGCTTGATCGCCTCGTCCATCGTCAGCCACTGCGGTGCTGGTTGCTTGCCGGCGATGACCACATTCACATAGTCGCGGCTCCGTAAGCAATGTTCCGTCACCGACAACAGACAGTTGGCATCGGGCGGTAAATAAACGCGGATCACTTCCGCTTTCTTATTGACAACATGATCGATGAACCCTGGGTCTTGGTGGCTTAAACCATTGTGATCCTGCCGCCATACGTGCGAGCTAAGAAAATAGTTCAGGGATGCGATCGGACGCCGCCAGGAAATGTGATTACAGACTTTGAGCCACTTGGCATGCTGGTTGAACATCGAATCGATGATGTGAATGAACGCTTCGTAGCAGGAGAAGAATCCATGCCGGCCGGTGAGCAGATACCCTTCGAGCCACCCCTGGCATTGGTGCTCACTGAGGACTTCCATGACTCTGCCATCGGTCGAAAGGTGATCGTCCTCGGGATAAATATCTGCCATATAGCAGCGGTTCGTGACGTCCAGCACGTCTTGCCATCGATTTGAGTTGTTCTCATCCGGACTGAAAAGTCGGAAATTGCTACTTTCGAGATTTAGCCTCATCACGTCGCGGAGATACGTTCCCATCACCCGCGCCGACTCGGCGGTTGGTTCGCCGGGCGAGGGTACGTCTACGGCATAGTCGCGGATAATCCGGCAGCGTTAGTTCTCGCAGTAATAGGCCGCCGTTGGCGTGCGGGTTGTCGCTCATCCGGCGGTGGCCTTTTGGCGCCAGTTCGGCAAGTTCGGGTAGCAAACGGCCGTTTTCGTCGAACAGTTCTTCCGGCCCGTAGCTTTTCATCCACTGTTCCAGAATGCGGATGTGCTCCTCCTGGTCCATGTCCCCCATCGGCACCTGATGGCTCCGCCAATAGCCTTCACATTTTTTGCCGTCGATCTCGGAAGGGCAGGTCCATCCCTTTGGGGTACGAAATACGATCATGGGCCACGCTGGACGCGCCGTGACGCCGTTTTGGCGCGCGTCAGTCCAGATCTGCTTGATTTCGGCCACTGCGGAATCTAGTGCCGCCGCCAACTCCTGGTGAACATGCTCAGGTTCGTGCCCTTCCACGAAATACGGCCGATACCCCATCCCTTCGAAGAACTTTTGTAATTCGTCTTTGGGAATGCGCGCCAGGAAACAAGGATTCGCGATCTTGTAGCCGTTGAGATGCAAGATCGGCAAAACGGCTCCGTCGCGGGCCGGGTTGAGGAACTTATTGCTGTGCCATCCGGTGGCCGCCGGTCCGGTTTCCGCTTCACCGTCTCCGACCACGCATGTGACAATCAAATCGGGATTGTCAAAAGCAGCGCCAAAGGCATGGCTTAAGGCATATCCGAGTTCGCCCCCTTCGTGAATGCTACCGGGTGTCTCCGGCGCAACGTGACTGGGAATCCCGCCGGGGAAGCTGAACTGCTTGAACAGCCTCTGCATCCCTTCTTCGTCCAGGCTAATGTTGGGGTAGACTTCGCTGTATGTACCTTCCAAATAGGCGTGAGCTACCAACGACGGCCCCCCGTGCCCGGGGCCGATGATGTAGATCATATTCAGATCGTCGCGTTTGATCACCCGGTTCAGGTGCACGCAGAGCATGTTCAGCCCGGGGGAGGTTCCCCAGTGGCCGAGCAACCGCGGCTTGATGTGCTCACGCCGGAGCGGCTCGCGCAAAAGCGGATTGTCTAGCAAATAAATCTGGCCCACCGACAGATAATTCAAAGCACGCCAATAGGCATTCATTTTCTGCCGTTCATCGACAGAGAGACTTGCCTCAACGTTTGTACCCGATTGATTTTGCTCAGTATGACTCGACATGTCATGTCCTCCACGAGAACGGCGTTAGCCCATGTGATTGATTCTTGGTGATTACAAATTCCGGACGCACGCTTCATCCAATTGTTTGCACTGGCGTATGCCCGATCCTATTCCGTAAAAAAACTGTCGTCGATCTGCATGAAATTAATATGAACTACAGAAACGTTTTTCATGGTCGAAACCGTCTGCAGCGAATGTTCATTTTGACAGTTGACCAGTCGCAGCCGCTTCGATTTCGTCTTTGTAAGTTTGATAATCCGCCGATCCTGGTGCGCTGTAGTTCCAGTTCTTGTAAAGACCGGTGACCTTGGTGAAAAATACACGCGCTTCGTCGCGGTTTTGAAATCCGTAGTCGCGGTCGATGAGCTGTTTGATCATCCGCAGGCTTTCCAACTGCCGTTCCCTCGGCATGCACGAATCAACTTCGTCAAAGGCGTCCTGCTGCAAAAATGCCATGTCGAGCAACACGGACTTTTGCCAGGTGACGTAATCTTCGAGCGTAATTCCCTCTTCGCCTGTGACCTGCATCATCTGATTGATCGAGTCGCCTTGCTGCAACAGTTGTTGCATCCGTTTGACGTCGTGCACCCAATTTGCATCAAGGTTCTTGCTCAGCCACGGTGCGAGTTGATCAAGGTAGCGCGACCAGGAGACGAGAGGATCAATTGCTGGATAAAACCGCTTATAGGCTCGATCGTAGGATAGCCCCAGAAACGTCTTCACGGTGCCCAGTGTGGATTGCGTGACCGGTTCTTCAAAATTTCCGCCGGCCGGCGATACGGTACCGATCATCGTCAGGCTTCCCTGCTCACCGTCGGGACATTGAATAACGCCGGCCCGCTCATAGACGCTCTTAATTGACGAGTCCAGATAGGCGGGAAACGCTTCTTCTCCGGGAATCTCTTCCATGCGGCCCGATGTTTCGCGCATCGCCTGCGCCCAGCGCGATGTCGAATCGGCAATCAGCAGTACGTTCAGCCCCATCTGGCGATAATATTCCGCCAACGTGACACCCATATAGATCGACGCTTCGCGGGCGGCAACCGGCATAGACGAGGTGTTGCAGATAATGATCGTACGATCCATCAACGTACCGCCGGTGCGGGGGTCCTTCGTTTCGGGGTACATGGTGATCGTCTCGACCACTTCGCCTGCCCGTTCACCGCAGGCCACCACAACAACGATGTCCACGGTTGAGTAGCGCGCGATTGTACTCTGCAGCACAGTCTTGCCGGCGCCGAAGGGGCCCGGAATGCAGCCGGTCCCGCCAATTGCGATCGGGAAAAATGTGTCGATAATCCGTGTGCCGGTCGTGAGCGGAGTCTGTGAGAAAACCCGTTCCGCGTAGTGTCGCCGCAATAGTGGAGCGGGAATTGGCCGTCGGACCGGCCAGTGTTGAACCATGGTCAACTCCCGCTCAATCCCTTTGCTTTCGATGCGGGAAATCGGATCTTCCAATGTAAAAGATCCTTCCCCGATCCAAGTGACCGTCACTGGTTCCGGCTCGCTGAAGGGGACGAGGATTTTGTGTGTGAACGGGCCTTCAGGCACTGTCCCCAGCACGCCACCCGGAGGCACGCGGGAACCGACCTTCACGGCCGGTGTAAATTCCCACTTGCGCTGCATGTCCAACGGCGGCACGGTCGCCCCGCGCGGCAGAAAGAATCCATATTCCTCGGCCAGCACATGCAGCGGATTTTGCAAACCATCAAAGACGCGACCCAACATTCCAGGACCGAGAGTGGCTGATAGCATTTCATCAGTCATCTCCACACGGTCGCCAATGCGCACCCCGTCAGTATCTTCGAAGACTTGCATATCCGCGGTGCGGCCCCGGATACGGAGCACTTCGGCTTTAAGTCGCTCATCGCCGACGTGGATGTAGCCCACTTCGTTTTTTTTCACCGCTGCCTGCTCGTCAAACCGTACCAGCACGAGACTCTCCCGCGCCTGAACGACTGTGGCCGTTTTCGCCTTGTTGCTGTTCTCATGAGTCTTTGACATCGGTCACCTTGTCGATCAATTCTGTGAATCGTGCTTTCGCTTGGGAGGCGTCACATTGGAGCCAGTCTTTGAGCATTTCCCATTGGAAGACATAGGCAAACACCGCTGCAAACGCGAACATCTGCTGTTCGGCAGTACGGCTTAGCCAGCGCCAATTGAGGTCCATCAGATGTTGCTCCAATCCGATCGCATCACCGGCTGCTAATCGTTCACGCGCTTGAGGCAGCCACGGATAGAGATATTCCAGGCCGAAGTCCTGGACATCCCAGTGTTGGCGAATGTGATACATATGCGGGAGCGCGCTCCACATGCGCGCGTTCTCCCAAGGTCCACCTCCATCGCGTACGCGCCGCAGCGCCGCCAACATAATTTGCTGTATCCTGCGAAACGAGACGTATTCGTGTAACTGCGGAGTAAGTTCTGAGTTCAACAGCTGGGCGTATTCCGCCAGCAGCGATTCGTCGGAATGCGCCGTCAACCGCTCCGGGCGCCAGTGCAAAACCGACCTGGCGTGTTCCAATTGGGCGGCGTGTTCAGGACGTAAACGGCGCAACCGTTGCTCCAGCCGCAATGGTGTGATGGGCAGCCGATCGGCGCGCGTGAAATACGGCAATTGCGGCAGGCTGGAAATCACGTCGTAGTACATGGTGCGATGAGACAGCAGTCGCTGGCCCTCTCTCTCTTTCGGTTCAATTCGTTACGTTCAAGTCGTTCAATCCAAACACCATTCTCTGTTCACTCGACGCCGTCCAGAATCGCCTTAAATCGTGGAATCATACGCTGCGAAATCAACCGCGCGACCGCTCGATCGGAGAGGTCGACTTCCAGTTTGTCCTCAATGAGTCGCACTCGCGCGCCACCGGTTACTTCGTCATCCGGGATCAGTTCTATCCCCTCTCGCAACATATCGCTCGATAGTGCCAAAATCGCTTGATTGCCTTCCTCAGTGAGCGTCGCTTCACCCAAGAGCGCTTTGGAAATCCGAACTTCGATGTCCTTGTCTTGGATGAATTCTTCCGCAGCGCGACCGGCCAAGACGAGTACGATATTGCGAATCAGCTGTTCGTCGTGGGTTGCCGAGACAACCAGTCGTTTGACAAATTCTTCAAACCGCGCGATGACACCGGCCTTCAAGTTCAGGACGGTATCGCGGGAGGCCAGCCGCAACGCATCGAGCGATGCTGCCCGATCCGCTTCGATTTCAGCCGATGCTTTGGCGCGCTCGGCGTCTGCTTCGCTCTTGGCCTGGGCGACGATCTCGGATGCCTGCTGACGGGCGTCGGCGAGCAATCGGTCCGCCTCCGCTTGCGCAGTCTGTATCGCTTCGTCACGAATCCGCTCGATCAGAGTCTGTACGCCGGTCGACGTTGTCGTGTCATTTGCCATCAATGCCACCTTTGAAAATTGGGACCGCTCGATAAGGACGGTTTGTCGCTTGGGTCATTGTGGTAATCGTCCCGCCAAAACGAGTGCGAACACAAATGCGAACACGGCGAAGCCTTCGATCAATGCTGCAGGAGCCAACGAGATGCCGAACACTTCCGGCTTGCTCTTAGAAGCATTGATGGCCGCGGCACATGCTGCGCCTTGGGCCAGGGCACTGAACATCAGCGCCACACCCGATAGTGCTCCTAAGGCAAAGATGCCGGGTGAGTTCTCCACTGTGATCGCAGCTGGTAACGCCATCGTCACCACAATGCCATAAATCGTTTGTGACGAGGGCATGGCCGCGACGCCGACAAACCGACCGTAGCCGCTTTCGACTTCCAGCATAGCGCCACACGCAGCAGTGCCGCCGCGAAGGCAACCAATCATACTACCTACGGCTCCCAGGGCCAGCGGAGCATAAAGCCCAATCCAACCCAACGTTAGTAGTGTCATTTCCACAGAGACCCTCCTTTACGCCGAAACGGTGTGAAGCGCCGACCTTCGTCGCTCAATCCCCAGTTGAAAAATTCGATTACGTTCAACCTTAACCCGTGAATCACGCCGCTCGAAACACCCAACAGCAGATTCAAAGCATGTCCAAACGCCAGGACCAGCAGTGCAAAAAGCAAACCAAGTCGCGGCAAGCCACCGTAAATCCCGGTAGCCATATCGTTAAATGCAGTCGCTAGTGAAGCGGATGCCAATCCCAACGCAAACAAACGCAGATAGCTCAAAATGTCGCCGAATGCGCCGGAGATTCGTGTCAACGCGAATAGTCCGTGCCCAATACGCTGTAGCGGCCGCTCGTGCCACGCTGTAAAACCGACGACTGCTAATAAGCCCACCAGGGCCGTACCGATTCCGATTGACTTGAGGATTGCCACTGCGGGAATCAGCGAACCGGCCGCGTACAACAAACCACCGCCGACGGCCGCTGCCCAACCGATTGCAGCCAACCCGTCTCGCCAATCAGTAAAGCGGCGCGCGTTCATTAAATTGGCCAGCACCAGATGCAACCCGCCGACTAAAATGGAAATTCCCATCATGAGCGGCGCATTGTTGATGTCCAGAATATGCAGCCGGCCAAGCAGTGATTCCGGCGGCGGCGATATTCCGAAATAGCTACCCACCAGCACGCCGTAGACCAGTGAGAATACGACAATCAGCAACATCATCGGCCGAAACCGCTGCCCTGCGCTCGGTTGTTGATCAGCCTGATTTCCTTCATCGTCCACGCCATGCGCAGTGATGTCGTCCGCCGCAGTCGGCTTGCCGAGTTTTCGCCAAAATAATAGCAGTCCCAGTCCAAGCACCGCCGCATATCCGGCATCGGCGAGAATCATCGCAAAGAACAATGCAAACGAAACACAGACGATCGCCGAGGGATCCCACGTCGAATAACCGGGCGTCATATAAAAATTCACCAGGTCTTCGCCAGCTTCCATATTCGGCGTGTTGCGCATCAACGTCGGTGGATTTTCTTCCGGTGACGGAGGTCGGGACTCGAACAGGTATCCTTTGCTCTGTGAATATTGGGCCAATTCTTCGACATGTTCTCGGGGAACCCAGGCTTCGAGCGCGAACAACCGGTCGCTGTCATAGGTTTGCTGCGCCGCGTTGGCGCGGGCGGCAGCGTCTTCCAGTTCGGTCAGGCTCCTGGCGAAGAGCAGGCACCAGCGTGTCAGAAACGCGCGCTCCGCCTGCGCGTCTTCGATGCCCAACTCCACTTCTTCCAATCGCCGTGCCAGCTCGGTCGGCGAACGGGAACCGATCCGTGCACGTGGCACCGGCATGTTCTGCGGTTCCCGGTGGGATATCACGACGACGTAACAGAATCGTTGGTCTCGCTCGGCAATCTCCCAGGCAAGTTGTTGCTCGTCACCGTTGGTCGCTGCAACGGGGTTGAGGTCCGACATCTGATTATGTGGAACAGCATAGAACCACAGCCGCAGGTTGCCCATTTGCTCCAGCGGAGAAAATTCAAAGTTCCCAAAGGGTTTCGCCACAGTGATGCGTTGCAGCAGATCATCGCGTTCCGCTTCCAGCGTCTGGATATGAGACTGTAGTTCGAGCGCCTTCTGCTCGACCTCGGCTGCATTAAACAGACTGTGGTCGCTCACCTGACGGCGACGTTGGGGCGAAGTGAGCAGGAATTTTAAAGCCTCACGTGCGTCACTTGATGGACCAACCTCGGCGCTTAAGTCCGTGCCGCTGCTGAGCGGAATGATTTCCAGTGAACCGAATCGGTGCAGATCATCCAACAACTCCTCTTTGTCACCGGTCAATCCAACAAACGTCGCATGCTCCAAGGGGACAATGCTCATAATTCGTCCTCCTCAGTATCCCAACCGCTGCCTTTTTGAAGTTGCTTGACCTTGGACAGCTTTGAGGTAATCACCGCCGCTCGCTCGGCGTCGCCCAAGAAAATGCGGATCCGCTGAATATTTTTCTTAGCAGTTGGAATGAGAATCTTCTCAAACAGGTTGACCCGCTGCGTAATCCTCCGCAGGGCTTGGTCGAGTATCTCGACACGCTGGCTGGCGATGCGGGCCTGAATGCGTGCTTCGGCCGCATCCTTTAATCGCTGCACAAAAATGTCGACCCAAGCGGGCGTGGCCAGTCGCGAGTATTCGAAGATGACAAACTCCACGTGCTCCAAAGTCGGCAATCGCGTCCCGACGACGTTTTGTTCGCCCGTGCGATAAGACTTCATTTCTACGAGGTCCGATAAATCAATATCCTCGTCCGCCAGCATAGGGAGTTCTTCTCCGATCCTGGCATCGAGCGCGTCGGCCGCTAGCATGGCCGCTTGATGTTCACTTCTGGCTTTTTGTGCTTCGACTGTGAGTTGACGTCGCTTTAAATCCAACGAAGGCAGCAGCCGCTGATACAGTTTCAGCTGCTGTTGCTGTTGTTGAAGCGAGTTCTTGCTAAGTCGAAGTTTTGCCATAATCCATTCAGCCGTGCAATGACCCATTACCAGGCTACGGGAAGAAATGCCGCAGGAGCGGCTGCAATGCCCGCAGAGCGACTACTTAGGGAAATATTTATCAATCAGGTTTTGTTTCATCAGTAACTCTTCGGAGTCAAAACATTCCGCAAGAGTTTTCCAGCAAAGATCCAACGCCTCAATAACACCCATCGATACCCGGATATCCATAAACCGCTCGCGGAAAAGCTTCCCGAACTTTAACAATTTCGAATCGAATGCCGACAACTCAAATGCCATCGCCTGCTTGCGTTGAGACTCGACGGCTTCAGAATAGAGCCGAATCATCGTGTTCATGATTTGCGAGTGATCTTCGCGCGTCGCCTTGCCGACCACATGTTGCTTCAGTCGCGATAGTGACCCGAAAGGATCGATGATTCCGCCATGCAGGTAAAACTGCCCTTCGGTGATGTAACCCGTATTGTCGGGCACGGGATGGGTGACATCATCACCCGGCATCGTAGTCACGGTAAGAATCGTGACTGATCCAGCCCCTTTGAAGTCGCACGCTTTTTCGTAGCGTTTGGCAAGTTGCGTGTACAAGTCGCCCATGTATCCTCGCACGGCCGGGATCCGCTCTTGCGCTACGCCGATTTCTTTCATCGCATCCGCATAGGCGGTCATATCGGTCAGCAGCACCAGGACACGCTTGTTTTCTTCGACGGCAAATTTTTCGGCGACCGCGAGTGCCATATCGGGCACGAGCAACCGCTCGACAAGAGGATCGGAGGCTTGATTGACGAACATCACGGTCCGCCCGAAGACGCCGTGCTCTTCGAAAGACGAGCGGAAGAAGTGGTAATCGTCGAAGATTAACCCCAGCCCTCCGAAGACCAGCACATCGGCATCGGCCTGAAAACCGATGCGCGCCAACAGTTCGCTATGCGGTTCGCCGGCGACCGAAAAGATCGGAATTTTTTGACTCTCGACCAGACAGTTAAACAAGTCGATCATCGGCACCCGCGTTTCGATCATCTTGGTGGGCATCACGCGCATCACCGGATTGACCGTGGGGCCGCCGACGTTGATATGCGGCTCGGCGGAAAGATCCGGACCGTTGTCCAATGCTTCCCCTGAGCCCCCAAAGATCCGCCCCAAAATATTCGGCGAAAAGACGACATCAAGCGGCCGACCGAGAAATTGAACCGTCGCGTCGGTGGACAACCCTTTCCCACCCGCAAAAACTTGTAGGCTGGCGAGTTTATGGTCCAAGCCGATGACACGTGCCAACGACCTTTCGCCATCGGTATTCTCGACTTCCGCCATACCTCCCAAGTCGACACCCGACGCCTGCAGTCGAATCACGTCTCCCACAATTTCCTGGATGCGCGTGTAGCGGATCAATTCTTGCAAATCACCCACCATGGGAATTCTCCTACTTATCCGGTGCCGAGATTCGATACAGCAGCGTGTACAGCGTGGGCACCATTACCATCGTCAGGAGTGTGCCAACGATCAGTCCGAAGAAAATCGTGACGGCCAAGGCTACCCAGAAGACGTCTTGCAGCATCGGCAAGACCCCGAGCACCGTCGTCCCCGCAGCATTCACGACCGGATTCAAACGCGAGACGGCGGCCTCGATCACAGCGTTGTACGGGGCCAAACCTTGACGCAAGTTCGCGTTCACCTCGTCCAATAGGACCACGACATTTTTGATCATCATGCCCGAGAGACTCATCGCACCTAACAGGGCAATGAACCCAAACGGCGTCTGTGTTAGCAATAATCCTCCCGTGATACCGATCATCACGAACGGAATTACGCCAATGCAGATCAACATCGGCCGAAAACCATTAAAGAGCGCAACCAGAATGAACAGCATCACGACCAGCGCCGGCACGATTCCCGGCACCAGTGCTTCTTGCGATTGCTTGGCGCTCCAGTATTCGCCGTCCCAATCCAGCCGATACCCTGGTGGCATTTCAATGGCGTCGAATTTCTCCAGCACCGCGTTGCGCAGCGTCGGCGCCGTCACGCCGTTGGGTGAACATTGGACCGTGATCGCACGGCGGCGATCCCATCGCCAGATGATCGGGTCTTCCCACGGTGTCTCAATGCCGTCGGTCACCTGTGAGACGGGCACTCTGTGTGTCGACAGTCTGGGGCTAATTTGTAATTCGTCCAAGGAGGTGGCGGCTTGCGCTCGCTCCGACTCGGTGTGTCGCGCGACAATGGGAATCAGATCTTCGTCCTGCCGGTATTGTCCCACGACAACGCCGTCGGCGGCCCGCCGCATCGTGCGAGCCATGTCCTCTCGTGAGACCCCCGCCCAACGGGCCCGCTCCTCATTGAATTGCGGCGCCAGTGCTGGAACGCGCTCGCGCCAGTTGATACGGACCTCCTTCGCCAAGGGACTGTCCCGCAGAATATTTGCGCCTTGTTCCGCTAACTGGCGCAGCGTGTCGGGATCGGCATTGGCCGGACCGCTGAAACGAGCTTCGATCTTCCAGTCATCGAACGCCCCCACGGCATATTTGCGGACGCGGACCATGGCATCGGGTACGTTTTGCGAAACCCACGCTTCGGTATCAGCAACCAATTGATCGACACCATTGAGCGAATTGGTGTTGATGATTAGCTGTGCATACGACGTGTAAGGATCTTCCGCACTCACGGGAAGATAAAACCGTGGCGGCCCTTTGCCGACAAATGCGCTAACCGACGCGGTGGCTTCGTGTTGTTGTACGAACTCTTCGATGCGCTGCAGATCGGCGCTCGTTTGTTGCACGCGGGTGCCTTCGGGCGCCCAATAGTCGACCATGACCTGCAAGCGACTCGAATCCGGAAAATACAATTGCGGCACAAAGCGGAATCCGGCGACAGAAATCAGCAACAGTCCGACCATCCCGGCCAAAAACAGCACGCGAAAGCGGATCGCCAGCGACAACAGTTTGCGAAACAAGTTGTAGAACTTGCCCTGATAAGGATCGGTGTTCGCCTGCCCCTCTTTAGGACCGGGAAGCATGGCGATGCACAGCAGCGGTGCGATCGTCTGGCAGAATATCCAACTGAGCACTAATGAAATCGCCACGACGGTAAACAAACTTCCCGCGTACTCACCAGTGTCATAGCTGGACGCAAAAATTGGGAAGAATGCCATACAGGCAACGACTGTCGCACCTAACAGGGGAATAGACGGACCACTGGCGGCTTCGATTGCGGCCTTTGTGCGATCCATACCTTGGGCTATGCGAACCATAATGCCATCGGTGACCACGATGGCGTTATCGACCATCATGCCCATCGCGATGATCAGAGCCCCCAGCGAAATCCGATGTAGGTCAATTCCCACAATCGCCATGACGATGAACGTGCCTAAAATCGGAAACACCAAGCCGCTGATGCCGATAATAATTCCCGGACGAATCCCCATCGTCAGTGCCAAAAGCGCCAACACGATCGCCACGGCCTCGATCAGGCTGACCATGAATGCGCGAATCGACTCACTCACCTGATCCGACTGCCACGAAATGCGTTCGACGTTAATTCCAACAGGCAGGTCCGCTAATAACTCGTTGATTCGTTGATCGATCCGCTGGCCCACCTCGACGACGTTTTCGCCCGAAGCTGGTGCTAGCGCGATGGCGATCGCTTGACGGCCGTTGTGCCGCAACAGATGAGTGGGCGGATCGACATAGCCGGACTTGACGGTGGCAAAATCACGGATGCGGATGATCTCTTCCCGCCCGTTTACCACGCTAGTGATCGCCAGATCCCCGATTTCTTCAGGGGAGCGAAACTCGCCTGTTGGCGCAACACGAAGTCGACGCGTCTGGTAATCGACCTGGCCTGCATCCACGACCACGTTCTGCGTCTGCAACGTGCTGATGATCTGCTCGGGCGTGAGATTCAAGTTGGCCAGTTGCACCGGCGAAACTTCGAGGTAGACGCGTTTCTCCTGAACCCCCCATAAGTCGACGCGGGCCACCCCCTTGACGACGCTCAATTCTTTCCGCATCTCGTCGACATAGCGTTCCAGTTCAGCATAGCTGAATCCGTCGCTGCTGACGGCCAGCAGAAATCCGAAGACGTACCCGAAATCGTCGCCAACTTTCGGCTTGCCGGCTCCTGGCGGCAACATCGGCTCGACGTCGGCCACTTTTTTCCGCAACACGTCCCAGACCTGCGGCAGGCGGTCCGACCAGTAGTTGCTTTTGATGTCGACTTTGATAACCGACAGACCAGGCCGTGAATTCGAATAAACGTTCTTAAGCTCGGTCATTTCCTGCAGCTTGGTTTCGAGCCGGTCGGTGACTTCCAACTCAACCTGTTCGGCGCTTGCACCGGGATAGGTCGTGGTAATCACCGCCGTTTTCACCGAAAACTCAGGATCTTCCAGTTGCCCCAATTGGAAATAGCAGAACACACCGCCCGCTACGATCAGCACAATGCCAAAGTAGGTGATCGCACGTTTCTCGATGGATAGGGCAGCCAGATTCATTAATTACTCATTGCCGTTGTTAGGGAACAGAGGTTAGCCAATCATTGTTAAGCAGCAACATGACGACGCTAAGCCTGCGTCATTGCTCAAGTAGCTTCACTTCTTGTCCTTCAAGGAGTGTGTTGACACCGGATGTGACGACGATGTCGCCCACATTGATTCCTGCGGTGACTCGCATACCGACCGGCGTTAAGTCGCTTGTGGTCACATCGCGTCGCGCGACTTTGTTACTTTTTTCATCAACAATCCAGACATAGCTCTGGGCCCCCTCGGGGGACGTGAATACTGCGCCGACTGGTACGATCACGTCCACAGCCGGTTCACCGTCTCCCTCCTCAGGATGGTTTCGAAGGGTGGCCGCCATACCAGGTAAGATGCGGGCGTCATCCGGCTGCGTTAATTCGACAGTCACCGGATAGGTACGAGTGGTTTGCGACGCTTCTTGGCCGATCTTCGTCACCGAACCGAAGAATTCGCGGTCGGGAAAGGCATCGAAGCGGCAGGCGACCTTTTTAACCTGCGGGACGAGCCCGATTAGGCTTTCCGGCACTTGGATCTCTACCTCAATTTTTGATAGGTCAAGCAACCGGACAATTGATTGTTTGGCTTGCACCGTCTGAAAGTTGTCGACGTACCTCGCTGCAACCTCACCATCAAATGGTGCGGACAAAGATGCGTCATCCAATTGATTCGCTGCTGCAACCACCGCCGCCTCGAGAGCGCGGATTTCCGAACGCTTGGCTTCTAAGTCCTCCTCACGAGCGCCCGCCATGCCGATTTTGAGCGCCTCCTGGGAATTCTTCACTTCCGCGGCGGTCCGTTTTTTGCGTGCCAGGGAAATGTCAAAATCCGATTTCGTCACGACCCCGCTTTCGACCAGCTTGGCATTGCGCTCGTGTTCCGCATTCGCTTGCTCATAAGAAGCTTCCGCCTCGGCCAGCGATGCTTTTAATTGCTCGATCTCTTCCGGACGCGCGCCGCGTTCCATGGCCAACAAGTTCGATTTAGCACGGTCCAGGTTTCCCTGTTGAGTGGCCAGCGCCGTTTCAAAATCCCTCGGATCGATCGCCGCAATCAAATCGCCTTTCTTAACCGTCGTGCCGACATCGACCGGCAATGACACCAGCGGCCCGGACACCTGGAATGAAAGATCGACTTCGACTTTTGCCGCAGCGCGCCCGGGAAACTCACGCCCTCCGATGGCCTTCAAGTCGCCAACTTTGATGGTCCGCACAGGGCGAATCACCTCAGGTCCCGCTGGCGGCTGTTGGCAGCCGGAAATAAGCGCGACCGTGACCAGCACGGAAAGCGCTGGTCGAGTTCTCACCAACATTCGCTTGCACTCCATCGATTGAACGTCTTGGCCCATTCAGCATGTGAAAAAACATAATCAGCAAACGGCCGACCATGTCGTCCTGTTCGAGCAATGTACCGCTGAAAGTTTTGAGAAGCTATCACAAAATCGCTCTAAGAAGTCAATTACTTCTCGACATCACTTTGCAGAAATCGTTGCACAGAGTTATCCCTTAGAGAATTGCAGCGGGTCTGACCCTTTGTCATCGCCCAGCATATAGAAGTCGAGTTGCCCGTCTTTCAGAATCACTTGGGCAAGCATGACCCCCTCGTCGTTCATTTCCAGTGCGAGAATGCCGTTTTCGTCGACGCTCCACACACCGGTGACTTGGCTGGCCTTCCCTTGTTCATCATACTTCCAAGAGAATTTACCGTCCTCCTGCAGTGACATTTCAAATTGACCGTTACCTCGTTTAGCGGTCCAGGTCCCGTAAATATCGCTTGCCTTGATCGCCGCCTCGGGTTTGGGCGGTTCAATCTGTTTGGCCGGGTTAGGAACTTCCGCATTCGGATCCAAACCAAGCAGCAACTGTTTGGCGAGTTGATCGTTGGGGCTAATCTCCAACAGTTTTTTCAGTTGCGCAATTGCGGCATCGTTGTGACCGGCAGTCGTATAATGATAAGCCAGCAAAAACCGCGCAGCAGCGTCTTGCGGATTCTTATCTCGATACTCTTCCAGTTTTCGCAGTTGCTCGGTGTACGTGTTCACGTCGGGATACAGGCCGATTAATGTCGTCCAGTCAAACCCCGGTCCTACGCTCAGCACTGGGTACAGCGTCGCAGCCGAATCCTGATATTTCCCCAGCGCGAAAAGGATCAGCGCGCGAAACTCATGAATGACAGCGTCATTCGGGAGTTCCTTAAGCGCCGCATTGCTCGATGTAAGTGCAGCCTCATAATCACCGGCAAAAAACTGCTGCCGTGCTTCGTCAAAATTCGAAAGTTGTTCGGGCGTTACTTCGGCCGGGGGGCCGGTATCGCTGGGGTCACCCGCCAACGTTTCTTCTGTCGGCGCCATCACGATCGGCTCGGAATAGTCATATCCGCCGTAATCGCCTCCGTCAGAGTAATAGGGGTTCGAGTAATCCGAATAACCAAACGCCCACCCAACACGATTGACCGCCCAAGTTGTGATTCCAAATGCAGTCAGTGCGGGATAGTTATCCCACCAATAGTTCCAACGGTCACCCGGTTCCCAGGGACCGTGCCAGCCGCCGTGATACCAATCGCCGTGATGGTCGTGCCAGTCATCATGCCAATCGTTCCAACGATCTTGGCGGTCTTGTAATCTATCGTCTCGGTTCGATTGACGATCATCGCGGTTCCCTTGACGATTATCCTGGCGGTCCTCGCGATTTCCTTGACGATTGTCTTGGCGATCCCCACGATCCCCTTGACGATCTTCGCGATTTTCCAGGCGGTCTGAACCCCTATCGCCACGGTCAGCGAGTCGGTCTTGCAATTGGTTTTGGCGATCGGCGACACCCGGTCGCTCTCCCCGATCAGGACGTTCGCCTCGTCCCGGTCGTTCGCCAGCACCAGGGCGATTCCCCAATCCCGGCAATGTCGCAGCAGCGGCACCGCCGGCAATTCCTGCGGCTATCCCACCGCGCCCGCCCGAACCAGGACGGGTTGACGGTAACTGTGATGGTCGTTGCGCACCGCCGGGACGTCCCCCACCAGCTTGTGGGCGGTTACCGGCATTGGGAAGACTAGGACGTTGCCCAGGCTGGATGGGGGGGCGACCACCTCCCGGTCGTTGTATGTTGCCCGACCCTGCTCCCGGGCGAGTGCCTGAGCCGGGACGGCTGTTCAGCGGTGGCCGATTACCACCGGGCCGACTTCCTGAAGGGCGATTTCCCACCGAAGGTCGCGAACCCCCGCCGGGTCGCGCGGCACCCCCTCCGCCGGGGCGGCTAAAGCTCGGGCTAGAGGGTCGCGAAGGTCTGGACGGTCGCGATGAAGGCCTGGACGGGCGAGCACCGCCGCCGCGACTTCCGCCGCCGCGGGCACCGCCTCCGCGTCCACCACCACCACGCCCGCCGCCCCCGCGTCCCCGCGCGTGGATCTCGAGGGCTAGCATGGATGTCACTGTCACCGCGACGATTAGATAGATGAAATATCGTTTCATGGCAAATTGCCTTTTTGATGGAAGATGTATGCGAATTTGGTTGATCACGCTTTGTTTAGCGCTCACTCAACTATTTGGCTGTGCTCTTAGGTGCGGGCGGTCGGGGGACCATGGTCACCAACGGCCCTGTGCCGATGATCTCCTTGCCCACGACGATATTCTGCAATTGCCACGTCACCATTTCCGAATCGATCACGGTATAAACAGCAGTTCCGGAAACTGCTTTGCCGTCAGAATTGACTCCCGAATTGATCAGCAGCCAACGGTTTCCGTCGCGCGTCCATTCGCCAGTGAGGTAGCCCCCTTCCGAATCAAATGTCCAGGACCGCAGCTTTTTCAGATTTCCATCCCAACCAATTCGCTGCACGCCGTTCAAAGTGCGTCCGTCATAAGTTTCCACCGTGAATCGCCGCATTAGAAAGTTTCCGTCTTCAGAAAATTCGCAATCTGTGTGCACCACCGAATCGCGATCTTCGTTGACCCACTCCCCGACTAACCAGGACAATTGAGCGAGCTGTTCTTGCCGGCTTCCTTCCTCGCGCGGGAGGTCCTTAAGCGTATTAATCCGCCACGTCCCGTCTTCACCTTTTTTATGGACCGCAACATATCCGTTTCGATAAATGGGACCACCGTCGTAGTCGGAAGCAACCACCTCGCCTGATTCAATCACAACGTCGTCGCTGATCGGCTTCACGCGTTCGATGACGATTCCATCAATCATCGCTTGCGCGTCTGTATCGAATACGTCCTGGAACATCGCCACGATCGCCCCACGTCCTTCGGTCCGCTCGCCAAATTCGTCGTAGAACTCAGCATCTTCAGTAAAAAGTTTGCCGATCGCATCGGCATCTCTTTTTGAATACGCGTCCACAAATGCCTGGGCACTGTCCCAGAACGGCTTTTCGGATGCGGGGATCGCGAACGGCTTGTCGCCGCCGACTTTTTGGGAGACGGTCCCTCTAGCTTTTTGTGGCTGCGCTGGTTTGGCGGCGGCAACGGATAACAAATTCCCCTGCGGCGCCTCTGCACTGGGGCGCGGAGTGTTGCCTTTTTCCGCGGGGCTCTCTCCGGTGGCGACGAGTGATAGGCCTAAATAAATGCCCACCGCCAAACAGACCGGTGACACCAACATCGTATACTTGGAAAGTTTCATCAGGAGTGCTCCTTGTTGAAGTCCAACAGGACAAAACGCAACACTTAACAACGCTCGGGCGCCGCTCGGGTTTCGCAGATGTAGAACCGTTTCTTGACAGTTCGTCGTTGGCAGCATCGGTGGCTAAGGCCGTCTTGACCTTACCGATTCCAAAGCTTTAGCGGCGAGGAGTAGGCAACTCGTGCTATTGGCCGGCGTTTTCATCAGTGAGAGTCGTTGAGTTGCAGAGTGTGTTGATTAATAAAATTTATCTAATCAATAATTCTCAGCCGCTCAAATGAACACCGATACGC
This sequence comes from uncultured Planctomycetaceae bacterium, assembly GCA_942492455.1. Classification (GTDB taxonomy): domain Bacteria; phylum Planctomycetota; class Planctomycetia; order Planctomycetales; family Planctomycetaceae; genus Symmachiella. Next base: position 128,345 of record CALOFE010000003.1, read on the forward strand.
CACCTTGCCCATTATCGAGAAGCAATCCAGGACGCCGTATCCGAGTTAGCCAATGACAGCGAGATAAGATACGTAAGGGTTTTAATGTTTTCTACTCTGCCGAGGATGGTACTTTACCCACCCAGTCGAGAGGCCACACCTGCCAGCCGCGCTTCTGCACCCGCGTGCAGGCATAATAGCGAGAAGCCCGCCGCGAACCGTTCCTGCTGCGTGGCCCAGCACTTGCTGCGCTAGCGGCTATCGTTAAGCGAATCAGCGATAGACAGCAGAGACGGCTGTTGTAGGTAGATTTCGAGAAGCTGACGAACGCGCTTCATCGGGAGTTCGGCTAACAATAGTTGGCCGAACAATGCAACAAAATAAAACCTTGCAAGTCCATGATGAAGATTGTAGGAAGAATCTGTCCTAGCTAGAGCGCGTTGCGCCAGCGTCCATCAGCGAATCACTTCATTGTGCGGGCGCGTCGTCGTCCGCCGGTTTGGCAGGAGCCGTTTTCAACTCGGGATCGGGTATCAACTTCAGCGGCGTGATCTCGCCTTTTGTCGCAATCACCTCACCACCGTCGCGGGCACGTTGCAGTCCGTTAATGATCACCCAATCTTCAGCGGACAAGCCGGACTCGACGACCTGCAAGCCATCGTCGGTCAGAATACCCAACTCGACCGGCTTCTTCTCAACCCGATTTTCCGCGTTGACTACCAGTACGTACTTCAGATTGAGATCCGTACCGATAGCGGTCTGTGGAACGAGCAATTCCGCTTGCGGCTCATCAGCCAGCGGCACGCGTACACGGACAAATAGACCTGCTTTAAGATATTCGTCCGTGTTGTCGAATCGGCCGCGGACGCGTACTGTTCCGGTCGAGGCATCGACCTGATTATCGACAAAGTCGAGGTATCCCTCGTGTGGAAATCCTATTTCGTTTTCCAGACCGATATACACCGGCCAATCTTGCTCTCTGACCGGCACACGGGGTGCATCGGGATTCTTCTTTCGCGACTCCTTGCGAACTTCGAGAATCGTAAACTCATCGACATCGAAATAGACATACATCGGGTCGACGCTCACCAACGTCGTCAACGGAGTTCCCAATGTTTGATCGGCGGTGATCAAATTCCCTTTGGTGACAAGGGCGCGGCCGACACGGCCTTTGACCGGAGCCGTGACTTTTGTGAATTCCAGATCAAGTTGCGCTTTTTCCATGTCCGCCTGCGCGCCGCTTAGTCCCGCTTTTGACTCCAATACGAGTGCCTTGGACTGATCGTAGTCCTCCTGCAAACCGGCACCGGATTTCAGCAGTTGCGTCTGGCGAGCCAAGTCGGCCTCGTTTTTAGCGATGGCCGCCTTCCAACGGTCGATCTCAGCATTCGCCGCATTCAGAGCTTCCTGGAATGGACGGGGGTCGATCGAGAACAGCACGGTTCCCTCCTCGACGATGTTGCCTTCAATGAAATCCACCTCAGTGATATAGCCGGTCACCCGCGCGCGGATCTCCACGCTCTCCTTAGCAGCCACGCGACCGGGGAATTCACGGCTCTGCAAAATTTCTCGCTTTAACGGCTGTGCAGTCGTCACCTCCGGAGGCGGCACTGGGACCGGCGTGACTGTTCGCCCTTCGCAACCGCATAGTCCGGTCACCGCCAGACAAAGCCCCCCCGACCACGCCCAGAGCAAGCATTGTCGCATCGCCAATGAAAATCTCATCCTTCGCCTCAACCCCACAAAGTAAACAGAATTGCCCGTGCAAGCAATCATCGACTTCGGCCTGTTTTGACGCCGGCGCCGACCTATTTATAAGTTAGAAGTGTAACGGATTTTTAACGGGAAGGCATTCCGCAGGCCCGAGAATGTTACGGCAATTGCTGAATTACCAACATTTTTTAGGAACATCGTTTCGGCCGATGGCTATCGTTTTTAGCCTGTAGGAACACTGCAAAGCTGGCTGCGCAATTCGTAATGAATTGCTCGTAAACCCGTTCGGCAAAGCCAGAATCGCTGAAGATTTTTTCCGGAGTCGGAGAAACGTGAATTCAAAGGCGACAGTCGACGCAATCCTCCGTAAGTCGCAGACGTATAGATGCACGTATTCGTCATCTAGCGTGAGGCCGATCTGCATACCTTCCAAACACGACGCCGCTGTGCATGCCCGGCCTCAACTCGACGATCTTAGCGTGCATCACGGATTCGTATTTCAGTCGATCTCCGAACGGTTGGCAGCCTCCACGAATCGGTCAAGCGTCATCGCCGACAAGTTCACGTTCATCATGAATGACGAATAGGCCAGGGAAGCCGCCAAACGGCCGGTATCGCGAGCCCAGGGCGGCACATATCGCGGACGATCAAGAAAGCCGGACTCGAAATAAGGCTCTAGTGTGATCGTGTCGCTCATCGCCAGTCGTCCAGCAAACAACCGTTCCAGGATTTCTGGACGGTTCTCCCGAATCGCCACGTTCATCAGAACGTGCGTCTCCATCAACCCTTTGAGGTAAGCACTATCTTTGGTAAACGCAATCCGCCCACGGACGTCTCCGCCGCGAAAAATGCGTTGAGCGGACTTGTAGGCCTCACGCTCCACTTGCCCGCCATCCAAGAATACCTGGAAACATTCGATGAAATCCGCTCCGTCCAAGACGTGCGCCAGTGCTTTGATCCGCAGGGCGAGGCGGCGGAGGCGACTGATGTCGATCGATCGGGTCACAAGTTCTGCGAAGACTGCAATCCCCTCCTGCGTCCGTGTGGTTCGCGGTGCACTGAGACTCAGACTCTTAAGATTCGTCTGCCGGCGGCCGTTGAGCGCCGTGGCTGAGTGTACGAGGGCCTCGTGGTGATAGAGCTGATCAAAATCTAGTTCCGAAAATAGCGCCGAACCGCGAATCCGAATTCGGGTCGTCCCGGCTATGGCTTTGGAAGACAGTTCATTGTCGACCACGATGTTGACTTTATCGTCCACGAAATAGGCATCAACAGCTTCTTGCAATTTCTGTGCGAATTGCGGCGCTGGGAGATCGGCTTCCGTTGGTACAATGTAACTGGCCTGCAGTAGGTGGTCGGTCTTTTGCAGCAGGAATTCCGCTGCGTCCACCCCGGTAAATGACTGTGTCTCGTACACGTCGTTCGGACGTCCGTAAATGTGGATCGACCGCTCCGTGAACTCAGGCGTTCCCGCCGCCATCAACATGCGGGCCGCTTCGGCATAGCTCCCCGCCGTTCGCCGCAAGAACTGCAAAATCGCATCGTCCCCGTCACAGCGGCCGACGAATCCGTCCAGAGACGCGATCAAGTCCGTCCAATCGGGAATATGAAGCTCAATGTCGGGCAAAGACGGCCGTCCCGCATGCCAGTCCTCCAGAAATTTCTCCTCAACGGCGTCGGGCCAGTTCAGATATTTAAGAACATTGATCGGTTTGACCAGCCCAATCAGCTCGCCATCGAGGTCGACGAAACGCTGCTGTAAAGTGGGGACCATCCACGAGAACTCCATGAAATGATCCGCTCGCGTGTAGTAAGCGGTACCTAAGAAAATGAGAACCGCAGTCGCCAATGACCTGCGAGAACAACCACATCGGAGGAAAGTATCCCGTTTCAATTTGTCACAGGCAAGATACTTTAGAAAGTGTCGCCAAGCACACTTTTTAATCAATCGGGACGTCGCTGAAGTCCAGGTTGAGTTCCCAAAGGAATTTTCCACCTGCTGTCTGCATGCGCGAGAGGGTTGGATTCAAACTTTCCGTTGGGCAGGCAATCGCTACTTTTTCTTCAGATGTCGCTTGCTGAATCCGCAAGTGAGAATTATTCGCTGACTCTGGTTTACGTTGCACTCGGAAGTGGATGTGCGACGACGGGGGAAACCGATCGCTCCCATCTCCCCATTGGCGCAAATCAAAGATGCGACTATCGAGCAACATTTCAAATCCAGCGAAATCAGGCGGCTCCATTGATTCGACGGTTTTGTATGCTAGCGCTTCCACCTCCGTTATGGGATCGGAGCTCATCAGCTCGAGGATCTTGCGGTATTGCGGCCGAATGTTGGTGATGGCGTCAATCACTATTTGCTGCCGACGGGCCGTCTGTTGCATTTTGAACAAACCGTATGGCGCGCCAATGAGAACACACAGCGTCAGTGCCAGCCAAATGTAACTTGGCCAGTCGCGGCTGCTGATGAGCGAACTCCAGATGCGTCGCTTAGATGAATTCTGTAGTTTTCTCGCGACGTTCAACGCCACATCCTCGGCACTCAACCGGCTGCGCACTGACGGTGCCAGTTCATCGCGTCTTTCGTTGGCGCTCAACGGGTCCCAGGGCGGGCCATTGGGAATCTGTCCCTTCAGGAAATCGATATCGGTACGAAATAGTTTACGGGTCGCACAATAGCCTTGTTGTACGAGCGCCGATATTTCCAAATCCGTGAAGTAATCCAAATCGGTTCGACACTTGGCGGCTTGCCGCTGGACTTCCGGATGCGGAGCGGTCGGATCCTCAGCCGCTTCAACCACATCGAAAATCGAAACGCACTCGATACCGTCGGCATTCTCGAAGGCCTCGGATTCGAGTTGCCAGACCCGGTCCATTAGAATGTCGGAAGCCCGCAGGGCAGTGCGGATAAGTCCTCCTGAGGGAACATCTCGGGCAATTTTGAATTTGCCTCCGGCGTCACTCACCAGAATTCCATCAAATTCCTTGCGGCTCATCCGCAGACATGGCTTACCAATCACCTGGCGGAGAGCCGATTCGACAATGTGGCGGTTCAACCAAAGCCGGTCGTTCAATTCCGGTTCCCGCCCTGATTCGGTCACGAAATTCATAAGCGACTGCGCCGCAGCATCCGTCAATTCCATTTGCTCGAAACTTGAGTCGCGGTACAGCTTCTCTGACCGAATGACCTCCCAAAGTCCCCGAACCACAGCAGTGTTCCAGTCGTCGGACATCTCTCCTCGATGCGAGGTGGATTGCAGCTTGGGAGAATGCGCTTCGATCAACTCCCGCAACCGCCGCAGCGGCGTATCTTCCGGCAGCCCGCTCGCCGATTGAAGCGCTTGCATGCAATCGTCGAATTCCAAAAAGTCATCTTTTCGCAACGGGACGGCATCACGGACCCAGGACTGCTCCAGACAACGAAACATGCGCAGCCCCAAATTGTCGTAGACGCCTCCGTCAGTGAATGCGTGCCGCTTAAATTCTCCCTCTTCGGCACCGACATCCCATCCTGTGATCTCTAGGGGCGGAAAGAACCCCGGAAAGGCTGATGAGGCTGCGACCGCCATCGGAACCGTCGCCAATCCCAATGGCACCCGATCAAATCGATCGCGACGCCCAGCCACCCGACGTTGGAGGAGCAGACCGTTCCGGGTGAATGAACCGAGACACCCTTCACTCAAATCGGTTGCTAGAATGTGTAATTGCGGCTGCTCCGGCAGACTCGATAGAGCGATGTCGCCGAAAAGGAATTGCTCATAGTGTTTTTCAAGCAGTCCGGCGCGCGTCAGATGCCGTGACTTCGGCAGCCGCAGTAACTGACGCCCCTTGTTGATGGCTGCGGCAAACGGAAACCGGCGAACGATCCGATTGCGAACATCCAGTCGAATGAACCGGAGTAACTCTTCGGCGACTTCCTCAAATTCCTCTGGCGACCCTGTGTATTTCTTCCAATTCAACGCCAAATGGGCGCCGAGGATACTACCGCCTGAGACGGCTGTAATATGTGTGATCTTCGAGAGGATTCCCGCATCACGTAGAAATCGCACTACGCCAAGATGAAAGAGCGTCGCGCGAAATCTACCGCCAGATAGGGAAAGTCCAAGTCTCTACATCGTCCTGACACATTAATAAGGTGGATTTTAAGCAGTGCGGAGCTGAGAACCACTCGCCTGGCACGTCTCAGGCTTGCTATTGCACCAATAGTGCCGCAGGGGTGTAGCGCAATTCAATTGGCAGCAAAAGAGGTCCGATTTTTTCGGAAGTAAGAATAGCACGAGCCACGAAATGAACGCGAACCAGAATCAGAGCCATCCAGCGGCACATGCTCCAGGTTCCTCGACGCTCTGGCATGGAGGCTATTCAATCAGCGAGGTTCCCCCCCCGTTCCTCTTTCACGATCATTTGAATAAAATGAATCTTGCGCAGCACGGGGCGCGACATGACAAAGGGGTAAAAGTCGTGTTGCCCCATACTTCGCGCCAGTTCGTTCAGCACGGTCGTCATTTGCACCCACGAGTTGACCAACAGGATGACGCGGTTCGCATCCGGCGCCTCGGGATCGTAAAGGTCCTCAACAGTAAACGGCTCGACGGCCTGTTCCACGTCTTCGCCACGCAACCCAAAACGTAGAGCGGTATCGAGGCTGTCGACGATATGCAGGTAATGAGCCCAGCTTTCTGCCCAATCTTCCCACGGATGGACCGATGCGTACGAACTGATGTATTCATCCGCCCAATTCTCGGGAGGACCTTGTTCATAGTTCCGCTTCAGTGCCGCAGAGTAATCCTGTCTATCGTCACCGAACAATTCTCGACACTTATCCAACCAAGGAGATCCCGCAACCAAACGGTCCCAGTAGTAGTGTCCAATCTCATGCCGGAAATGCCCCAGCAGCGTGCGGTACGGCTCATGCATTTGCTGTCTGGTCTTTTCACGAACGGAGTCGTCCGCTTCTTCCACATTCAACGTGATCAAGCCATCAGCATGACCCGTTAATACGCGAGGCCCCTTTTCCGGTGAGCGTAGAATGTCAAACATAACACCTCGCTCGGGATTCTCGCTCACTTTTGATTCGACCGGCAGGCCCAGGTTGAACAGTTGCGCAACGAGGCGGCGTTTTGCATTTTCAATCTTGCGCCACCAAAGGCAATTGTCGGGGTCGTCCAGATCCGGGATCGTTTGATTCAATCGGCAGGAGCGGCAGAGCGTCTCGTCATCGTCGACGCGAACCATCCAGTTACAACCGGCCGGGGATTCGAAGTTTTCACAGCGAATCCAGTTCTCCGCATCTTCGTCTTGGTCGTCAATCTTCCACGTATCGGGTTGCTGTGCAGGCGATAGCGCACGAATCTGTTGCAACACCGGAATGTATCCTAGCGGAGCTTGGCATCCCAGGCACAAGCTATTGTAAAAATAAACGGGCCGACCACAGTCGCAGCGGAATACACTTCTGCGCCCGGATGGCTCATCCAGCTTCCAGGCTTCCACGAGGAGCTTGGTAATCGACTCAAAGATGTTCAACTTAGGTTGTCCTTTTCATGACGATCGCCCCGTTGCTTGATCGTTCGCATCAAGAAATGATTCAATCAATACTTTGCTTCCGCCAACACCCTTCCGCGTCGTCTTGAGTCCAACGGGGCAGGTCGACCGATAAGAGTTCTCGCTCAAGTTCCAGTGCACTCGGCGGCCGGTCGTCCGGCGTTTTGGCCAAGCAACGCATGATGATTTGTTCGAGATGTTCGGGAATATCAAACTTGGATACTGTTCTGAGGCTGGGTGGTTCCTCCGTGACATTGCTTATTTGATCTCGATCGCATTTTTCTTGGTGATTTTGGTCGGGATTATTATGAAGAGTCAGAGTGTGGCGATCATCGGCGCGCTGCTGGAGTCAGCCGTCTCTTTCGTCGCTCTCCCATTTTTGGGCGGCCCCGTCAAAGGTATCTTGTTTTTCATTCCACCGTTCACCTTCTACTTCTTGTACAAGAATTGGAATCGCATGAAGAAGGCCACATTGCGGGTCGTTGGGCCGTTGGTGCCGATCGTAATTGTGGTGTTACTTTATACGTTTGTACCTACGCTCAGAAGTGGTGACGTTCGAGACGATGCAACCTTAGCAGAACAGCTAAAGGCTGGCCATGAGACCGTGTTTGAAGGAATTGATAAGCAAATCGAAGGAAGCGGCGTCACGGTGAGTGGAACCGTTGAAGACGTGGTCGAGTCAGCGAAAGGGGGCGTCGAAGCGGCGAAAAATGAACTGGAAGAACGCGGCGTCTCTGTCGATGAGACGATCGAAGACATCAAAAAGAAGACCGCCGAAGGTGTGGAGTCGATCAAGAATAAGGCCAAAGACGCCTTGGAAACGCCCCCAGAGGGCGAATCAGAAAAGTAACAACGGCGGTACGAGTACTTTATATTTCGTAAAAAGGCAGCAGAATGTCGACATCGAAGGAAACCAACCGAACCGGGGACGAGGAAGTCATCGAATTGACTCCCTCGATGGAAGCTGCGTTCGGCTTCGACGACACCGATGACAGCACGGAAACCGATAATCGCATTGAAGTTTTCGCGGGATCAGCACAAACGCTCGGCACTGAAACCACTTCACTGCTGCAAAGCCGCCTTTCCGCAGTCTCGATACTGTTTTTAGTCGTCTACATACTTGAATTCATCTGGTCGATCATCAATCGCACTGATGACGGGTTCCAAACGTTTCGAACACACAGTGCCGTCGATGTCCTCCGTCTGCTCGTAATCATTGGCTCGCTGGCCGTATTGAAGCTGCGACCGAATCTTTCAAATTTCACTCTGCGCGGCATCGAATATGGATTTTTTGGCTTCCTGACGCTCGCATGGATCTACGTTCGGTACAACTACATCGTTGAGGGGGCGGCCCACGACACGGATCCGGAGCTACTGCTCGCCGCGCGCGGTCATATGTTGGTCCTGCTACTGCTGATGATCGTCCACGGACTATTCATTCCCCATCACTGGGGCGGCGCCGCTCGGGTGGCCTTTACGATGGCGTTGGCCCCGGTTGTGACTATCGTGTTGATCGAAGTCCTGCACCCAGAGCTGGAGCAGCGGTTAGCCTCGATGGGGACACTTAGCTATGTCAGTACCGATATCCTACTTGTGCTCGTGGGAGCCATGTTAGCGACGTATGGGGCCGCGGTGCTCAGTTCGATGCGAGATGAAGTCTTCGACGCCAAAAGGTTCGGCCAATATCAATTATTAGAGTTGATCGGCAGCGGCGGGATGGGGCAGGTACATCTTGTGGAACACTCCCTGCTCAAGCGCCCATGTGCGATGAAGTTGATACGCCCCGAGGCTTCTGATGACCCTACGGCCTTGGGCGCGATTCGAACGAGAAGTTAGGACGACCGCGGCGCTCACTCACCCCAACACTGTCGCAATTTACGACTATGGGCACACGAATGACGGCACGTTTTACTACACGATGGAATACCTGCCAGGCATGTCCATCGACGAGTTAGTGCACAACTACGGTCCGCTCCCGGCAGAGCGTGTCATTTACCTGTTGCGACAGGCATGCAGTGCATTAGCGGACGCCCACGATGCGGGGCTCATTCATCGCGATCTCAAACCGGCCAATGTGTTCGTTTCTGAACGGGGCGGTTTGTGCGATTTCGTAAAGGTTCTTGATTTCGGCTTGGTGAAACTCACAAAAGACCCAGCCGCGGCCCAATTGACCGCAGATAATATCGTGAGTGGAACGCCGCTGTACATGTCGCCCGAACAAGCGGTTGGGGAACGTGGATTGGATGGACGATCCGATATTTATTCCCTCGGAGCGATCGCCTATTTCATGCTGACCGGCCGCCCTCCATTTACCGGCGATTCGCCCGTGGCAATCATGATTGCCCATGCTAGCCAGCAAGCGGAACCACCATCGCACTACCAGGGTGATGTTCCTGCCGATCTGGAGGCAATCGTAATAAAATGCCTGCAAAAGAAACCGGACGATCGCTTCGACAACATTCTGGAAATTCGCGACGCACTCGAAAAATGCGCCGCCGCGTCGGAATGGGACGAGAAAAAAGCAGCCCTCTGGTGGCACGACCTCACCGCTCACGTGGTCGCGACTTCGCGTGAGTCCTACATGACGCCGACCGTCATCCAATCAGAAACGGCGACATGAGTCCCAAGCTGAGTTGGCCCGTTAACGTTTAGAGAACGATGCGTTGAGAGTGGGCTTAGAACGTACGCTTGAGCCTGACTGCCAACCAATCAGGTCCGTTCACGAGCGGGCCAAAATGGTTTCAATGTGCGTTCGTCATTGTTTTTGAAACGCGCGATTCGCATCGTTCAGTATTTTCGCTGCCGACTAGAGCGTCAGGCAAAGGATGAGCGACGGAACGAATCGCCCTGTTAGGCGATCAATTCGTTCACGACGCGGCCATGCACGTCCGTAAACCGGAAATCGCGGCCGGCGTAGCGGTAGGTGAACGTTTCGTGATCGAAGCCCATCAGCTTCATGATCGTGGCATGCAGGTCGTGGACGTGGACTTTGTCCTCGACGGCGCGGAAGCCGAATTCGTCGGTCGCGCCATGCACGTAACCACCACGGACCCCGCCACCTGCCATCCAGGTCGTAAAGCCCCAGTGGTTGTGGTCGCGGCCGTTGATCTTGCCGGCGTTGGAACCTTTTTTGGGCAACTCGACAACCGGTGTGCGGCCGAATTCGCCACCCCAAATCACGAGCGTCTCTTCCAGTAGGCCCCGCTGTTTCAAATCCTTGAGCAGCGCGCCGATGGCTTGATCGCATTGACCGGCGAGGCGGCGGTGATTGACTTCGATGTCGTCGTGGTTGTCCCACGGTTGGCCGGCGCCGTGCCAGACCTGCACGAACCGCACGCCCCGTTCTACCAAACGGCGGGCGATTAAAATCTGACGCGCCTGCACGCCGGGTCCGTACATGTCGAGAATATGTTTCGGTTCGCTGCTGACATCAAAGACATCGGCAGCTTCGATTTGCATGCGGTAGGCGAGTTCGTACGCCTGGATCCGTGCTTCTAATTTGGGGTCGTGGCCCCGCTCTTGCAGATGTTTTTCATTCATCTGTTGTAGCAGATCGAGTTGTTTGCGCTGTTGTGATTTCCCCAACCGCTTGTTTTCGACGTTGGCGATCAGCTTGTTGATCTCTTCATGTTTTGTGTCGATGTACGTCCCTTGATAGATCCCCGGCAAAAAACCGGCTTGCCAGTTTTGGGATTCCTGAATCGGATATCCGCCCGGACACATCACGACAAACGCCGGCAGGTTTTGGTTGTCCGTCCCCATGCCGTAGGTCAGCCAAGATCCCATGCTGGGGCGAATTTGCCGTGCTTCGCCGCAGTTCATCAGCAGCAGTGACGGTTCATGATTGGGCGCATCGGCATGCATCGAGCGGATGACGGCGATTTCGTCGATCGACTCGGCGGTATGTTTGAACAGTTCACTGACCGGGATGCCGCTTTCGCCGTATTGTTGGAATTTGAAGGGCGACTTGAAGGCGGCTCCTGTGGGGCGTTCGGTCCGTAGGTTTTCGATGGGCAACTTTTTGCCATGAAATTCGTCGAGCTTCGGCTTGGGGTCGAATGTATCGACGTGGCTGGGGCCACCGTTCATGAACAGGTGGATCACATGTTTCGCGCGAGCGGGAAACTGCGGCATTTTGGGCGAGAGCGGATTGGACGTGGCCGCCTGGAGCGTTTTCTCCACCGAACCGCTTTCGGCCAGCAATTGTGAAAACATCAACCCGCCCATACCCATGCCGCAACGGCGGAGCATGTCACGGCGGTCGACGACAGGTTCAGGACTGTGTGCTTGATCGTTAGTCATGTTCAATCCACGAATTGGAACTCGTTGGAAAGCAATAAAATCTGCGCGAATTGCGCCCAGGCGGTGAGCGGACTGGGGGGCGGGCCGGCGAATTGCGTCTCCGCACTATATTTGACTGCAGAGTCATCCGTCATCGGTTGCAGCGTGATCGTGACCGTCCACTCGAAACCATCGTGACTCAGCGTTTCCCACAAGTCGGTCACAAATTCGACCGTCTCGCCCGCTTTGACGGGGATGTCCTTCAGCGGTGTTTTCTGTTCACCGTTGTGGACGTGCCAGGCTTCACCCTGTTGTACTCCAGCGACCAAGATGCGGCCCCGCACGCCGTCTCCCTCTTTTCTGGGGTGTTTCAATTTCCCACGAACGGAGATGCGACCATCGGCCGGAGCAGTCCACCGCCGCACGGTGACTTGCTGCAAATTTTTACCCGGGTGTCCTCCCTTGGGATTCAGCATCGTCCAGCTCAACGTGTCGTCGGGCAGCTTCGCGCCTCCTTGCCACGCATTTCCGGTGAAGTGGGGCAGGGGGGTGAACGCATTCAGTTTCCCCGCTTCGGCATCAAGGTCACCGTAGCCATAACTCCATGGGTTCGGTTGCACAGGATCATTATCTGCTGCTGCGCCGGCGACGTAACGCACGGCCAGTTCGATTTCGCTATCCGTCGGTTGTCGCGCCAGGACTTGTTGATAAATCCGCCGTACTTTTTCCGCCGGATCGTCGAGGGCGATTGATTCCACCAACTGCGTCGCTTGTTCCAAAACAAACGGACTGTTCATCAGAAACAGCGCTTGTTGTGGAACATCGGTTTCGTAGCGTTTGGGGGAATGCGTATCGGGACCTGCAAAGTCGAACGCGCGGAACAGTCCCGGTAGATTTTGGCGATCAACAAAGGCATACACCGTCCGCCGTTTGGGAAAGGGTTGTTCGGTGATTTTGACCGACATGCCGCCGAGGGTGCGGTCCAATTCGCCGGAAGCAGCCAACACCGCGTCGCGTAGCCCCTCAAAATCGCGGCGGCGGCGGTTCATGTGTGTTAACAATTCGTTTTCCGGATCATTCGCGATGATCTCAAGCGTAGCATCGCTCTGTTGGCGATACGCCTGCGATTTGACAATCGCGCGGATCAGTTGTTTCGTCGACCAACCGTTGTCGATCAGCGTGCCGGCCAAATAATCCAGCAATTCCGGATGCGTCGGCGGATCGGCGCGGACGCCGAAATCACTTGGTGTACGCACGAGTCCGTTGCCGATCAAATGTCCCCAAACACGATTGGCCCAGACGCGAGCGGTGAGCGGATTGTCGGCCGCGACGATCGCCTGCGCCATTTCCAAGCGTCCGCTACCCTTTTGAAACGGTTGTCGTTCTTCGCGGTGCACGACTTGCAAGAACTGCCGCGGAACCTTGGGGCCGTTGTTCCCCGGTTTGCCGCGGAGAAAAATCACAGGGTCGGCCGGTTTTTCTTTATCGACCAATCGCAATGTCGAAGGTTCGTTCTTCGGTTCATCGCAACTGTTGAACACGCCGTAGAGCGAATAATAATCCGCTGCAGGGATCGGGTCGAACTTGTGGTCGTGGCAACGGGCGCAGGTCACGGTCAGTCCCATCAGCCCGCGTGTGACGACATCGATGCGGTCGTCGATAATGTCGTGACGATTGTTCAAAAACCGCCGTCCCAGCGTCAAAAATCCCATCGCATGCAAATCGGCCGGGTCGTCTGAGACGAGATCGGCGGCGATTTGCTTGATCACGAATTCGTTGTATGGCAAATCTTGGTTGAGCGCGCCGATCACCCATTCGCGATACCGCCAAGCATCCGGATAGTTGCGATCCTCTTGAAAGACATAGCCTTTCGTGTCCGCATACCGCGACACATCCAGCCAATGCCGTCCCCAGCGTTCGCCGAATTGCGGCGACGCCAGATACTCGTCGACCAATTCGTCATAGGCCGTCGGTGAATTGTTATTCACGAATCGCTGGACCTCTTCATATTCAGCGGGCAGGCCGAGCAAGTCATATTTTAATCGACGCAGTTGCGACTCTTTGTCGGCCGGCGGTGAGGGGGCGAGTCCGGCCGCGGCGAGTTTGGCGGCGATAAACCGGTCGATTTCGGTCAGGCTCCAGGCATCGTTTTCGGGACTCGGAACCGCCGGGCGCTGGATCGGCTGATAAGCCCAATGGTCGCGCCAATTGGAATGCACATCATCCGCAGCTTCAGTTGGAATCTCCGAGGCAGGCCACGGGGCGCCCATCTCAATCCAGGCTTTGATATTGGCCAACACGTCGTCGGGCAATTTGCTGTCGGGGGGCATCTGTGTGTCGTCGGGATCATGTTGCAGCACTTCCCACAACCGGCTTTCCTCCACCTTACCCGGTGTGAGTGCGGAGCCGCCGTCGCCCCCGTCGACCAAAAATTTCCGACTGTCGACGCGCAACCCGAATTGCTGCTTTTTGGCCGAATGGCATTCGTAGCACGACTGCGCGAGCACGGGGCGGATCTTCGTTTCGAAGAACTTTTCCTGTTCCGCAGTGATTTTTTCCGGCGGTTCCTCTGCAAAGCTGGCGAGCGGTCCGCACAGACAGATCAATATCGCGTAAGAGAGTCTTCGCATTGTTCACTTCAGGCGGGGAAAAACAGTTAGGAGGGATTCCGGGGTGGGGTCGCTGGGAGCGGGTCCACAGCTACCGCGATTATACGTCATCGGCCGGTCCGTGGGTAGTTCTTATCGAATGGACATCCCAATTTTGCCAACGTAGCAGCCCATCAAAATGTCTCCCTCTCCCCCTGGGAGAGGGCCGGGGTGAGGGTTTTCGCACCACAAAAAGTGCCTCTTTGCCCCAAACTCACCACGTGTGACACAGCTGACGAAAGGCCTCGCGCAGAGACGCGGAGCCGCAAAGCGTTGTGTTGTGACCGTACGCTATCGTAGAAACTGGCTTGGTCGTGCGGCTGGGGTGGATTCTGTTGTGACAGGTTTTTACGAAAGCACGTTTTTAAAAAATTTCACTTTTCTCTTCTTGCGGCTTTGCGTCTCTGCGCGAGTCCTTGTTTTTAAAGGGTCATCTCTCGTCCTATGCGAGAAAGGTGCGTCGCGACGCACCCTACGACAGTGGCGGAGGCGATCTCAATTGTCTGGCGGGATCTCTACTGGAAAGACGGGGCGGGTTCTTTTTTTGAATGGTAAGTCGCGAAAGTTGTGGGTGTGGATTCCGGCGGCGTCGACGTTGTAGATTGAGCCGGCCAGTGGTTCGAAGGCGGCACGGAAATGGGCTGCGGATTTGACTGAGATGTATTTCATCGCTGCGCAGTCAATTCCCAGGCTGCGGGCAAACGCGGGATCGAAGGGTTGTTCACGGGCACAAACGACCACGATCGACACGCCGTCGATTTTCAACCAAGCGGACGTTCCCATGCTCCCGGTCAGCCCGGCGAACATTGGCCCGTCATAAGCGAACTGGCCTTCGGAAATCGCGACCACTTCCGCCGTCGCCTCAATCGGCGCTCCTTGCACCGGACTCGACTTGCCTCCTAAGGACACCGCGATACTTGCGCCGACACCGGCCGCGTGCGCTTGGGCGGCCACTTCGGGGTCGACCATGTAGAGCACCAGCGCGTCCTCTAAACCTTGCTCCAAAAATGTCCGCAGGACTTCCGTTGAGTCCCCGGGCGAACCGCCGCCGGTATTGTCCGCATGGTCGGCGACGATAATCGGATAACGCCCTGCTGCTTCACCGGCCGCCAAGGCTTCCTTGATCGTCACCGGGGCGGAATACCAACGCTGACGTCGTTCCCAAATCCAGGTTCCAAATTCATCGGCGGTGCGTTGCGCCAAATCGACATCGCCGTCGGCCACCACCATCACCGACCCACCAACCTCCGGCACGTCAGCCCAGGGAAACCCGGTCGCGATCGTGATGCTCAAAATCCCCGGCCGTTGTTCCATATCGTGCATCAAACGAATGACTTCGTCCATCGGCGGGTGGGCGGTCACCTGACAGCGCGTTGCCCAAAACATCGGCAATTGATAAATCGCCGTAACGGGGTGGATCTCTCCACGAACCGTGCGGACGATCATCTCAGCTGCTTCAACGCCCCGCTCGGCCATGTCGATGTGTGGAAACGTGTCAAAGCCGATCAAGGCATCCGCCTGTGCGACGCGGAACTTGGTGTGATTGCCATGCAAATCCTGCGTGACGATAATCGGCCGATCCGGGCCGATCGCGGTGCGGACCGCTGCGATAAAATCCCCATCGCCATCGTCGATCCCTTCGACCACCATCGCTCCATGAAGATCCAACAACACACCGTCCACCGGCCCGCCATCCGCCTCGGCCGTTGCTAATCGCTGGAGAAACTCCGCTTTGAGCGCATCGTAGTCCCCGCGGTCAATCAGTCCACCGGGAAACGCCGACGCCCGTAATAGCGGCACCGCTTCGAACCCGAATGTCTCCGCCCCCTCAAGAAAGCCCCCCGTGCAGACATTCGTCCCGCGAAACCGCGAGAGCACGTCGTCGCCGCGAATGATCCCTCGGTCATGCTCAAAGTCCTGCAGCGTCGTCTTCGTGTCGACACAGGTACTCGTCTCGTGCAGGACACCTCCGATAGCAATCCGCATGGTGTTGGCTCCGATTTGCTGGTTGGATTCACGCGCAATGTCGGCAGGCGGGAGCCTGCCCTACGGCAAGCATGCTACCACAAAATCGGGTTTGCCGTAGGTGATACGACGCCTTTGCTAGGGGGGACGCCACTGGTGTGAAAGCCCTTTGAATGGCGCATTCGTCAAACGGCTTATCGGAAAAATAGACCTCACGCAAAGCCGCAAAGCTCGCAAAGGAGTTATCAACGACAGCTCAAGTCGTGATCAACAGCCGACTGTGGGGGGAACGGATTTGAAGAAATACTTAAGTACGTTGAACGAAAAACAGAGGAAATGCTCACGAGCCCGTTGGGTCCAGCACATAACTCCTTTGCGAGCTTTGCGGCTTTGCGTGAGGTTTTTTATTTCTATCCATCTAACCAACGTTGAGAATCACCGTGGTGAAGTCTTACCATCAGCGCAGCAGAAAGGCCGGGCTGTCGCAAGGGGGCGACAGACCGGCCTTTTCGGTGCCTATCAATGGTCTTTCCGAAGTGGGGAACTTCGAGCAGGGGAGAGCGAATTGTTTACAAGTAGTTTCAAAACCCTCTGACGCGTCACGTAAAAGCTTGTATTATAAATTCCTGGACAGGCGCAACCGGGTTTTGAAAATGGGTCTAGGTGCTCAGCATCTGAGTTTCGAATTCGATGCCGTATTTTTTCATCTTCTTGTAGAGCGTCGTGCGATTGATGCCCAACAGCTTAGCGGTGTTTTGACGATTCCAGCCGTTGCGCTCCAGGGCTTCAATGATGATTTCGCGTTCCGGGGCTGCCAGGGCGGACTTCAGGTTGGCGGCGGAGATTCGGGCTTGTAGGCTGCCGGGAATCCGCGACGCTTGGCTGATGGTTTCCGGCAGGTCCTCGACGTTCACCACCGAACCTTTGGCCAGCACGACCGCACGTTCGATGACGTTGATCAACTCGCGGACGTTGCCCGGCCAATCGTATTGTTGCAGAACATTCAGCGCTTCTTCGCTGAAGCGTTCGACCTGTTTGCCGGTCTGTTCGTTGAACTCATGCAAGAAGTGATCGACCAGCGCGGGGATGTCGCCGATGCGTTCCCGCAGCGCGGGTTGTGTCAGTGTGATCACGTTGATGCGGTAGTACAGATCTTGGCGAAACTCGCCGTTGGCGACCATTTCTTCTAAGTTGGCATGCGTTGCCAAAACTAACCGGACGTCGACTTTGTGTGTTTCTGAGCCGCCGACCGGTTCAAATTCCCGGTCTTGCAGCACGCGTAGCAATTTGACTTGTAGGCTGGGGGAGGCGGTGGCGATTTCGTCTAAGAAAATCGTGCCGCCGTCTGCTTGGAGGAACTTGCCGATTTTATCGTGAGTCGCTCCGGTGAATGAACCGGCTTTGTGTCCAAACAATTCGCTTTCCAACAACGAATCGGGCAAAGCTCCACAGGCGACTTCGACGAACGGTTTGTCGGCGCGGGAACTGAGTTGATGAATCGCGCGGGCGGTCATCGTTTTACCGGTTCCGCTCTCACCGAGGATCAACACCGTGGTTCGCGTGTCAGCCACACTTTCCAACAGGTCGAACATTTTCAGCATCTTGTAGTCTTGGCCGATGATGCTGCCCAGACCGAACCGTTGATCGAGTTGTGCTTTGAGGTTTTTATTTTCGGCCAAGATTTTGCGTTGGCCCAGTGCACGTTCGACGGCGAATTTCAGTTCTTCGTCGATCATGGGCTTGGTCAGATAATCGAAAGCTCCGGCGCGAATGGCTTCGACCGCGTTTTCGATCGTGCCAAATTCGGTGGTGAGAATCACCGACGTATCTGGACAGTTTTCGCCAACCCATTCCAGCAGGTAAAACCCGTCCTGGTCAGGAAGATTGGCTTCGCTGATGACCAATTCAAAGGGGAATTCGGCCATGCGCCCAATGGCGTCGCGGCAGCTGTCAGCGGTTTCGATACGGTGCCCCAAGCCGCGCAAATAGTCGGCTAAGGCTTCGACCAGATCGCGGTCGTGATCGACCACCAACAGTGATCCCTGTGTCATGGATGATGCGCCCGTCGTCATGTCGTACTCTCGTTGAAAAGGAGATTCATCTTTGTCGGCAGGTTTCGGTATTACTGGCACCTAGGACCGAAAACGGTCCCCGCTCAGGGCGGATGGTACACGCGACCCAAGTGTCAAATTGTCTTCACAGTCGTGGCGGGTCTCGTGCGGAATGTACGGGTTGTCAGGAACATCGCGGTCAAATGCCCGCGAAGCCTTCCTGCTTCGCCGCTGAATTCCTCGGCACGTCCATGTGCCGAAAAGAAATCAGCCGGGAGTCTTGTTGTCGAGAGGGTACAAAAACATAGGTCACAAGTTGCAAGGCGGCAACAAATTCCATGTGATTTTGTTTCCCGGATGCAACTTAGCGTTATTTTTACCCCCGCCATTGCGGCATGGGATGCCGCCAGACCGTAGGTCTTAGGCCTTAGACTGTAGGGTTGGCCCATCCAAGCAAGCCCGCCCTCCGACCTACTCTCTGGCCACTGGCCACCGACCACTCCAATTCTGTCTACTGTGCACAATGAACAAATGGGGTGCGACAGGCTTGCGCATAGCCACGAGATTCGATAAGCTAACACGGTCTATTCTTCACCCCCGACGCACAACGGAATCGCACGCCATGGACGATCGCTTGAACACCATTCGCCAGGGAGATTGCGTTGCCGGCATGAATGCTCTCAAAGCCGGGAGCGTGGATCTGATTTTTGCCGATCCTCCGTTTAACATCGGGTACGATTATGACGTCTATCAGGACTCCGTTGCTGCCGAGCAATATCTGGACTGGTCGGGCGAATGGATCGCTGCTGCCCACCGCGCACTGAAACCGGACGGCACGTTTTGGTTGGCGATTGGCGATGAATATGCGGCGGAGTTGAAACTCGCCTCGCAGAAAATTGGCTTTCATTGCCGCAGTTGGGTGATTTGGTACTACACGTTTGGCGTGAACTGCACCAAGAAATTCAGCCGCTCGCACGCGCATCTGTTTCACTTTGTGAAAGACCCCGAGAAGTTCACGTTTCGCGACGACGACCTCGACAACCGCATCCCCTCAGCCCGGCAATTGGTCTACAACGACAAACGGGCGAATCCCCGCGGACGGTTGCCGGACGATACCTGGATCATCCGTCCGGCGGACGCGATTGGCGAGTTGTCTCCCGACGATGAGAATTGGACGCTGCCTGAGATTGAATCACCGGCGGACGACGACAACACCTGGACGCTTCGCCCGCAGGACTTAGCGGACCGCTTCAAATCGGACGAAGACACCTGGTACTTCCCCCGCGTCGCCGGCACGTTCAAGGAACGCGCCGGATTTCATGGCTGCCAAATGCCCGAACAATTGCTCGGCCGCATCATCCGCGCCTGCTCGCATGAAAACGATCTCGTCGTCGACCCCTTCTCCGGCAGTGCAACGACATTGGCCGTTGCCAAAAAACTGGGCCGTCGGCATTTGGGATTCGAGCTCTCACCGGAATACGTCAAGCACGGGTTGAGCCGGTTGGAGGGAATTCGTGTTGGCGACCGCCTCGACGGTGCCGAAGAACCACTCGCCAGTGCTCCGGCGACAGGCAAACGCGGCAAAAAAGACAAGTCGGCGAAGCCTCGCAGCGCAACCGAACAACGTTATAGTGAAGTCCAGAAACAACTCACTGAGTTGGGGGTGAGCGAAGCGTATCGTTTGACGCACGCAGGTTACTCGGCCGATCGTCTGATTGCCGATCCGCAACTCAACGATTCGTTTCTCGACGCCTGTCGCCAAATGGGGCTGATGGGCGATCCACGACATTGGAACCGTCTGCTATTTCGCCTCCGTAAGTCGGGACATTTATCGCACATCGAAACGACGCGAGAAACAACGCTTTCGTGGGCGGATTGTGATGCGTATCTGTTTGCCAGCGAAATCGCCTTGCAAATGTTGTTGGACGAACAGCGGGCAGGGAGTTTGGATGAGATCTTGTGCGATCCTGAATTGGCGGCGCAGTTTGATGAGATTGCCGGGCGGTTCGCTCCCGGTTTTTCGCCGCTGCAGTATCGTTGGGCAGCGCTGAAACTTCGCAAGCAGGCCAAATTGGCCCGCAGCCGCGGCTCGGTCTTGGATCCGCCGCGCATGAGCAAAATGCAATCGGTGGAAGACTACCTCGCCACCGACGTTCCCCAGCAACCGGGCGTCTATGTGATTACCGGCAAGGCCAAGCATAAGTTATACGTCGGCGAAGCTTTGAATCTACACACACGATTGACTGCTCAATTTGGCGATGCAGACGCACACGCGAATTGGACCAGTTTTTCTAAAACGCTGACGATTCAAACCTTCCGCACCGAAACCGCCCCGGCGGAAATGCTGGCGTGGCAAAGCTGTCTGATCGACAGATACAACCCGCGGTTGAATTTCCACGAATTGCGCACGACGGTTTGATCGCGTTAAGGAATCAATCCGTCATTGGAAAAGAAAACCGCGCGCAGAGACGCGGAGACGCAAAGAAGAAAAACGAGGAGAGGGTTGCTGCGCCTTGTTCGTAAAAATGCGGGAGCGTCCACTGCTTGCAGGCCGCACGGCAATTAGGCGTGATTCAAACGACTGACTTTGCCAATAGTCCTTTGCGTTCGAAGGGTGGCTGGGGACGGACGTAGTCCGCCCCCAGTGCGTGAGGGCGTGGGAATGTCAAACAACCTGGGGGCGAGCAATGCTCGTCCCCGGCCACCCTGAGGCTGACATGGATTGTTCGTCGGTGCAGTCGATCCAGGTGGAATGTCCAGCAATGCAGGACGGGATAGGTTGTTCTATTCGCTTCTGGTCTGGACGAATTCCAACGATCTCTGATTGGTTAGTAAAACCGGCTCTAAGGAGTGCAGCTGCAAGCTTCTCTCTTTCTTCTTTGCGGCTCCGCGTCTTTGCGCGCAATCCTTTTTCGTACCGACGCATGCCTAATGCGAAACCATTCAACGTCGCTGGGCCAGGATTGCATCGCCTCCCCCAGCGCAAAAAACCACCCGTGCCAAAATCGGCACGGGTGGCTCTCTCACAGCCGACGGCTCGGGAGGGCCGTCGCACAGATTCCCGATCGCCACGCGGTGACCTTCCCAGACCTGACGGGTTGCCAGGGGAAATTGATCAGGCCCAGGATGACGCGGGCGACCGGGGTAGCGGGTTATTTCGTGAACTTCAGGCCGGGATCTTGGGGATCGCCACCCTGAATCTTGAAGTCAAAACCCTTTTCGGTGGGAGTCATGATTCCGACCAACTTGTCGCCGTCCTTCTTGCGGACCAGCGTCAATTCGTTGCCCGAGACCGTGTACGTCCCTTCAAAACTGCTCGTCTCTTCTTTGGACTGAAAGGTCCACACAAAGGTCTTGTCGGCGTTGAGGACAAACTGAAACTCGATACCCTCTGCCGGGCTGGCCCGGAACTCACCCACGATTTTGGCCTGCTCAGGCAACTTCGCTTCTTGCGGCTGTTGCACTGGGTCGGTCGAAGCCGGTCCCGCATTGCCGGCGTTGCTCAACGCTCCCAATCCGGAAGAGTTGGTTTCAACGTTCGTTTGCGGCTGCTCAGTCGGTTGTTGGTACTGAGCCGGTTGCTGGGTTTCGACCTCTTGTCCGGTGATCGTCCCCAGCATCTTGGCTGCCAACTCATCACGCGGTTCCAATGCGACGACTTGCGTCAATTCCTTCGCTGCCGATTCGATGTGGTTGAGCATCAGGTAGTGATAGGCCAACAGAAAGCGAATCGCCGGGTCTTGTTTGTTTTGGTCGCGAGTTTCCTCCAAGGCTCGCAGTCGTGCCGTGTAAATGTCCGCTGAAGGGTACAAGCTTTTGAGCGTGTCCCAGTTCCAACCCGGTCCAGCTGTCAAAGCCACGTGAGCCGAGGCAGCTGCTTGTCCGTATTGCTTCATCGAGAACAGTACCAGCGAACGAAACTGATGTAGGTCCGAATTGCTGGGCATCTCTTTGATCGCCAACTCAATTTTCTCCATCGCCGTCTTCAGGTCGCCGGCGTAGAAGGCTTCACGAGCTTCTGCAAAGTAATTCGAAGCGATGTCCGAAAGTTGCTGATCCTCGCCCGCCGCTTCGAGCGGCTGGTTGTAGTCGTACACCGAAGTAACATTCGCCACGCAGTAGGGATTGCAGTAGGTGTAGGTCGGTCGCACGTTCACAAAGCTGGTGTAGAGACCGAATCCCCAACCGAAGTAGCGACGGTGACGTCGGTGACCGAAACCCCACCCGTGGTGGTGGTGATGGTGTCCGTGGTGATGACCAAAATGTCCACCGTGCCATTTTCCAAACCCTTTACCATGTTTGTGGTGATGTCCACCGCGGTGCCAATGGCCCTTGTGTTGTCCTCCCTTGTGGTGCCCCCCGATATGACGTCCGCCGTTGTTGTGACGTCCCCCAATGTGACGTCCCCCGTCGTTCCGTCCCCCGATGTGACGTCCACCCTTTTGCGATCCACCGCGGTTTTGTCCGCCAATGTGTGAACCCCCGTTGTGACGTCCGCCGATACGCGATCCACCGCTGTGATGTCCGCCGTTGTGACGTCCACTCTGGCTTGATCCTCGGCTGTGCAACCCACCGCGGCTGCCACCCCGGCTCGTTCCACCGCGGCTGAAACCACCCCGGCTCGATCCGCTGCGGCTTCCACCACCACGGCTGAAGCCACCGCGACTTCCACCACGAGATCCGCCACCGCTACGACCGCGGGCTTGAGCATCTTCGAGGTTTGAGGCAAAGGTCATTGTGAGTGCCAAGCTGGCAACAATCAGTGTTTTTTGGAAAGTCTTCATCGTTTTGATTCCTTGGTCGTGATTTAGCTGTTGTGGGAGAGTGTTGTGTGTTTGTCTCTCGTATAAAGGGCCAAGCGAGCAACGGCCGCTTTTGTTACAACAATTTTGTGGGTTTTCCTTAAGTCCTTACGGCGCAATAAGAAACGCGACCGGCGGCTCCCAATGTGGTTCGCCCGGTCGCGTTTCGTTTTTCTGCGATTGTCTCAGCCCTATCGCCAGTAACCGCCGTAGTAGGGACGATGGTGACCCCAGTGGCCGTGGCCCCAATGTCCACCGTGGTGCCCACCCCAGTGACCGTGACCCCAGTGCCCGCCATGGTGTCCACCCCAGTGGCCGTGATGGCCGTGGTGACCATGATGGCCGTGGTGCCCGTGATGCCCATGGTGACCCCGGTGTCCACCGCGATGTCCGCCGTGATGTCCACCCCCGTGATGTCCACCGCCACGGTGCCCACCACCGCGATGCCCGCCGCCACGGTGCCCACCGCCACCACGGTGCCCGCCACCGCCGCGATGTCCTCCTCCGCCGCCACGTCCCGCTTCCGCGATGCTTGGTTCGGCAACCAACAGGAAGGCTGCCAACAGGACTGCGAAAGCTGAAATTTTAGTTAACTTCGTCATCAAAAAATCTCCTCGAATGGTTTTCCGTAGTGATGGTTGAGTTGTTTGATTCATCCCTCTACAGGTCCAAGCGAAAGCAACACCCATCTGTTACAGCATTTCCGGCCAATTTCTGGGAAAGCCGTTATTTCGCCGGGGCCATCCGGTTAAACAGCTCGGTCTCCCCGCCCGTATGCCCGCTAAAGAGACGAAAACAGGCGGTTGAAACGACCTGCCGGTGTCGCTTCAACCGCCTGTATCTGTTGCTATCCACTCTGGTTGATCGTGTGACCGCTGCCTGCCTACCGGCTTCCCAGCCAGTCGCTGGAGGAGGACTTGGTCTGGCTGATCGTCACGTTGGCGGTGATTTGTTGTTTCATCGAAGCAGCCACCTTGGAGACGAATTCCACCGAGTTTCGCAGGGATTCGGGGGATGATCCCGCATCGACTTTGGCACAGAAGATCACGAGATATTGACCTGCTTCATTCTTCTCAATCACCCAGGCACCCAACTTTGTGCGGGCACTTTGCTCCATCAACGTCGTGAGTAATTCTAAGGTCGGAGCCTGTGGGGAAACTGTCGCCAGAGACCAAACCTTTCGCGTTTCCGCTTTACCGAAGCTCTCTAGTTTGGCGGAGATAAAGACGCGTTGAGTTTCACCGCCATCGGCCTGCAAATCCGCGGAAAAGGCTGTTTTCCCTTGCGGGACGATCGTTAGACCTGACTTCGCTAACACTTCGGGAACCACAACTGTGGTGTAATCGATGACTTCGGCGACGAATGCCTTCGCTTCGGCAATCTCGACGCAGTAGCTCATCAAACGAGCCTTGGGGTCTAAAGATTGTGAAATTGCCACCAATTCGCCAGCAGCATTGACCACCGGCCCGCCGCTGTCGCCGGGGTTGATCGGGGATGTCGTTTCCACGACCCGCATATCATGTTCGCCGGCCTGTGTGCGAAATTGCTTGCGATAGACCGAACGGACCGAACCGGAAGTGTATGTCCACAGCACGCCGCCAGCTGTGGGATTTCCGATCGAATGCACCATTTCCCCCGGTCCGATCGAGGTTTCAGCGATTTCGATAGCGGGGGTGTTTTCTGGAATCGAATCGAGTTCCACGACCGCCAAATCCCGTTTTTTATCGACCATCACCACGCGGGCGCGGATTCCGAACGTGTCGGCTCCGTCGATGTAGTGTTGCCGTTCGGCGATCAGTTGGTCGTCCTGGAATTGTGGAAAGAAGATCAAAACTTCCTTCGAGGCGCCGACCACATGAAAATTGGTAACAACCCACTTCTTTTCCGCATCGACCAATACGCCTGAGCCGGTGGAATAGCCATTCTCCGCTTTGGCAATGATCCATGTCGTCGACTTGAGTGTTCGCTGATAGACTTTGGCATCGGCGAAAGCTGTCTGTGTGGCCGCCAGAATCATGATCAGGGCGACTGTTGTCGCAAGAGTTTTTCCGCCAAGTTTGCTGTTCAAAGTTTTCATGGTTGCACCGTTTCCTCGTGTTTGTGTGTTTGGTTTTTTGTGTGGTTTGGCAAGGGGAGAAGCTTTGTTCCCTGCCTGCATAGCCTCCCAAGCGGAAAATGAGATGAAATGTTACGCACGACCCGGTAATATGTGGCCCCGGCTGCAGCAGGAATGGCGGAATTGTCGGGCGATTGATGGTCAGCAGCGGGAATTGTTGATATTTTGTGTGAACCAATTGGGTCTGCTGCGATCCAAGTAAGAATTCGCCCCTGCGTGGATGCACGCATGCCGGTGAAGTTGACGGAGTGAAAACACGGCGCGGTATCACCGCTTGCCGATGAGGAGAGGACGCATGACGACCAAGGGTGAGCAATTTGCAGGTTTGACGGTGGCGTTAGTCACGCCGTTTCGCGATGGCGCCGTAGACGAGGCTGCCCTGCGAAAACTGGTGGACTTTCAAATCGAGCAGGGGGCCGATTGCGTCAGCCCGGTCGGCACCACAGGCGAAAGCCCCACGTTGTCGCACGAAGAGCATGAACAAGTCATCTCAACCGTCTGCGACCACGCCGCCGGACGGATCAAAGTCATGGCGGGGACCGGCTCGAACAGCACGGCTGAGGCGATTCGTCTCACGCGGTTTGCCAAAAGTGCCGGCGCCGATGCCGCGCTATTGGTCGCACCGTATTACAACAAGCCAACGCAAGAGGGTTTCTTCCTGCATTACCAGGCCATCGCCGAAGCGGTCGATATTCCGCTGGTGCTCTACAATATTCCCGGCCGGACTGCAAAGAATATCGAAGCGGAAACCATTGTCCGTTTGGCGGAGATCCCCAACATTGTGGCGGTCAAGGAGTCGACCGGTTCGATGGATCAGGCTTCGCAGATCATCGCCGAATCCGACTTGACGGTACTTTCGGGAGACGACAGCCTCACGCTGCCGCTCATGGCGCTGGGCGGGCGAGGTGTGGTGTCGGTGGTGGGGAACATTGTTCCCCAAGACGTCAAAGCCATGATTGCGGCATTTGAAAAGGGCGACCTCACCGCTGCCCGCGCACAGCATTTTAAGCTGTTTCCGCTCTGCCGCGATTTGCTCTCAATGGCGACCAACCCGATTCCGATCAAAGCGGCCATGAAAATCCTGGGCCGCGACAACGGTGAATTGCGGTTACCGATGACGCCACTCGACGCATCGCAAGAACAGGCATTGGCCGAGACCTTGCGGACCTACGGCTTGCTGTAGACGTGCGATAACGATGTCCCACCGGAGGGTGCGTCGCGACGCACCTTTCTCGTGTAGGACGAGAGATGAGCATCTGAAGAGAAGGACTCACGCAAAGTCGCAGAGCCGCCAAAAAGAAAAAGAGGAAACTGCTAAAACCCGCGTCCATAAATCAGCAGTACTCGTATCCAACCAAGCCGCACGTCACCAATCAACGTGACACAGCACCTGCTGCTTGCAAAACACTTCTCTGCGCGCGGTCTTTCATTTGTAGGGTGCGTCACGACGCACCTTTCGATCTAGGACGAATGATTCTCCTATCAATTGCGACATCGCTTGCGTTTTCCGGTGGGGAGTGTAACCGGTAAGCTGCGGCTAATACGTTGGATCGCGCTGTGCCCTATGCGGGAAAGGTGCGTCGTGACGCACCCTCCTTCACTGCGTCACGATGCGGCTTCGGGTTGGACGGCGGGTGATTTTCTGTCGAGGCTCATGGCGCCGGTGCCGTTGGCTATGATCATCAGCATCGCGCCCATCATGGAGAGGTTCTTCATGAACGCTATCGTCTGCGTTTGTTTTTGTTGAACGTCCTCGATGTTCCAGAAGGCGTGGAAGTAATAGGTCGCCAGAATCAAAAACACCAGCAGCAGGCCGGCACCGATGCGGGCCTTGTAGCCGAGAATCACCGACAGGCTGCCGGCGATCAAAAACACGATGGCGCCGACCAACATGATTTGCGGCGCGGGGACTCCGGCGCTCTCCATGTATTTCACGACGCCGCTGAATTTGGGGATCTTGTTCCCCACCGCACTCATCAAAAAGATCGTGCACAACATCACGCGGCCGAGAACGTTGACGAGACCTAGCATCGCAATTGCTCCGTATTGGTGGTTTACGTTAGTAGTGAATGCCGCTTTAACTTTGGCGTGATCACGGGTGCCACTGGCTCTGCCAGTGCTTCACAGCTGGCTTTAAAATTTGCACTGGCAAAGCCAGTGGCACCCAACAGATTTGTAAAGGCCTCGCCGAGTCCTGTTGCCATGATGTGTTAATTCAAATCGAACAACATGATTTCGGCATTGGTGGCGGCGACGATTTCTAGTTGTTGCTCTTCGCTCACAGCGGCACCGTCGCCGGTTTGTAGATCGAGTCCGTTGAGCGTCACGCTCCCCCGCAGCACTTGCAGCCAGGCATAGCGCTCTGAGGCGATGTTGTGCGTCACGCGTTGCGACTGAGTCAGTTTGGATAAAAAAATCTGCGTGTCTTGTTGTATCACCAAAGAACCGTCCGCACCGTCCGGCGCAGCGACCAGACGTAACCGATTCGTCATCCCCGCATCATCAAACCGTTTTTGTTCGTAACTGGGTTGGATCCCCATTTTGCGAGGCTGAAGCCAAATCTGGTACAGGTGCAATGGTTCATTGCTGCTGGGATTGAATTCGCTATGCGTAATGCCGGTGCCGGCCGACATGTGTTGGAATTCGCCGGGCCACAAGACTTCTCCATTTCCCATGTTGTCCTTGTGTTCAATGGCTCCTTCGAGGACGTAGGTGACGATTTCCATATCCTGATGGGGATGCGTGCCGAACCCTCGTCCGGGTTGCACGCGATCTTCGTTCATCACCCGCAAGGCACGAAAGCCCATGTGCTGCGGATCGCGGTAGTCAGCGAAAGAAAAAGTGTGGTGTGCCTTCAGCCAGCCATGGTCGGCGAATCCACGCTCATCCGCTTTTCGGATATTGATCATGACACTCTCCGAGATTGGTTTCCGTAGGTATTGTTGACCAATCAACTAAATGACCAAAAAAACGCATCATTCCTCCACCGCACCGCTACGGACCTGCTCCAACAATCGAATCAACTCCCGCAGATCTTTCCGCGGCATATGTGCGAAAAACTGTGTCTGTAGCTCGACCAAGGGACCATCAATTTGTTTCAGGACGGCTAACCCCGTGTCGGTGATTTCCACATAGACGACTCGACGGTCCTTTTCGCAACGGTGCCGTTTGACGTGCTCCGCTTTTTCCAGTCGGTCAATCAAACCGGTGATGGCCGGGACCTGTTGAATCATGCGGCTGGCGATTTCCAACGACGGCAGCGGCTTGGCTTCTCCCCGCAGGATTCGTAATACGTTATATTGCGACGGGGTGAGTCCAAACCGGCGG
This sequence comes from uncultured Planctomycetaceae bacterium, assembly GCA_942492455.1. Taxonomy (GTDB): domain Bacteria; phylum Planctomycetota; class Planctomycetia; order Planctomycetales; family Planctomycetaceae; genus Symmachiella. The sequence goes on from CALOFE010000003.1 coordinate 156,768, forward strand.
AATAATTTGGCCGATCGACTTTGAATGTAGTCTTCGGTGCGGAGGAAATTGAGCGTCGCTTCCTCTTCCAACCGGTCGAACGGTTTTCGTTTTTTGATTTCGTTTTGAAGTTTGCTGGCCATGATTTTCTCTTTCACCTGTTATCTTACGTGGCAATAGTTTTCATGTCAAGTATTGTTGTCGGGGTGGTGAGTCTTTTCAAAACGAGCACCTGCACAATTGAGCGTTGAACCACAGTCGCTTTATTTTACGGCGATTCTTGATTACGTTCGGACAACTGCACGTTTGTCGAGACTGAACGCGATTTCCTGATTCCATAAAGACTCCCCCATGCTCCGCATCATCGATCAAGGTCTCCTCTCGCGCGAACCGGGACGTGGGGCGTATATGCCCTCCATCTCACAATTGAGTGACGGTTCGCTGATTGCCTGTCAGCATATCGGGCAAGAGTTGGCGTCGGCTGACAATGACATCGAGGTCCTCACCACTGCCGACGACGGGCAGACGTGGCAGAATCAAGGCAGCATTCATGGCGGTCCGCCCCATGACGGCTGGGCGTATCGCGGGCCGTATATTTATGAGGTTCCCGACGGACGACTGGTGCTGACGGCGACGCGGTTTGAGAATACCGACTCCGCCCTGTTCGACGCCCAGACCGAAGCGCTGCAGCGGCCGGAGATGTTGTTGTATTGGTCCGAGGATCGCGGCGCGACATGGTCCGCGCCGCAGGTGGTCCCCGTCGATTTGCCGCCGGAGAAATACACCTGGAACGGCGCCGGGCAAATGCAGCAGTTGTCGGCAACGCGGTGGATGTATCCGCTGGAAACGTGGAAGCCCGAGGGTTACGAGGGGGCACCGGACCAAAAGGCGGCAGCGGTCTTTTCGGCTGACGGCGGAAAAACCTGGGGCGAATTCACGCCGTTCGCCGACGATCCGACCGGGGCGCTATTGTATTGGGATCAGATGAACACGCGGTTGTCGGATGGGCGGATCTATGTGATGTTGTGGACGCATCGTTATGGGACCTCGAAAGACATCGCCAATCATTGGGTAATGTCCGCAGACGAAGGCCGCACGTGGTCCGCTCCGGTGGCCACAAATTTGCGGGGACAAGTCTGTTGCCCCATCGCCCTGGCCGATGGCCGGGTGGCGGCGATTTATAATTATCGCCACGACCCGCAGGGGGTACATATCGCCGTCAGTGAGGACCTGACGAACTTCGATGTCGCAAACGAAACTGTGTTGTTCGATGCCGGCGCTGAAGCAACCTTGGGGACGACGGAGCACGAAAGCTTTCTGGCGGAGCACATGTTGATCGGCTTTGGCAAACCGGGCGGCATCCGATTGGCGGACGACACGCTGCTGACGTGGTACTGGTGTACAGCGGGCGGCGTCACTCATACGCGCTGGGCGCGATTGGCCGTGGTATGACAAAGCAATTCGCAGGACGCAGCGTATTGGTCACCGGAGCCTCACGGGGCATCGGCCGCGCGACAGCAATTGCACTTGCGCAGCAGGGCGCCGACGTAGCCATCAACTTTTGGGCGACCGATGAGGTCCAACGACAAGAAGCCACCGATGTGGCGGCCGAAATTGAATCGTTGGGCCGACGAGCATTGCTCTTAGAAGCAGACGTTAGCGACCGAGAGTCGGTGGAGGAAATTGTGGCGCGGACGGTCGAGACGTTTGGCCGGCTGGATCATTTCGTCGCTTGCGCCTGCTATAGTGATCGGCAGCGGATGTTGGTTGCGGAGATGGAGGGATTTCAGCGGACGATTGATGTGACCATGTGGGGTGCGTTTCACGGTTTGCGGGCGGCTGCGGCGCAGATGGTTGCGCAAGGGCAGGGGGGCTCGATTGTGATTGTCAGTTCCCCGCGGGCCTTCATGCCGCATCCCGGTTCGATGGCCTACAACATGGCCAAGGCGGCGGTGGATCAGATGATTCGCACGGCGGCGACGGAATTGACGTCCGAGCGAATACGCGTCAACGGCATTCATCCTGGTTGGATTGATACACCGGGGGAGCGGAAGTTTCTCTCCGAAGCGGCGCTGGCGCGCCATGCGGCCGAATTACCTTGGGGCCGTTTGGGGACAGCAGACGAGGTCGCCCGTGCGATCCTGTTCATGTTGAGCGACGATGCGGATTACATGACGGGAAGTTTCGTAAAGGTCGACGGCGGGATCAGTTTGCCGATGTGGGCAAAGAAATCGTAGGTCAGGCAGCCGCCTGACGAAAACCAAGTCGGACGAACAATCACGTCAGGCGGCTGCCTGACCTACGGCTCCGATTAGAGTGGAATGCGCATATATTCTTTTGCCAAACCGTCACCCAGAATCACTGACCGTACTTCGGCAAGTCCCTCGCGATCGCTGGGCCACATTAGCTTGGCGTTTGCGTCGTTCACATTCACCCATTCAAACGCGGTGTGCTCTGCATTGATGGTGACCATTGCGTCTTTGGTTACGAGGGCACAGAACATAGGAGCCGTGTAAAGGGTATCGTTGTCGGGCCGATAGAAACTGGTGAGTGTGCTCAACCGATAAAACTCAGCCGGCACTAATGCGGTTTCCTCTCGAAGTTCTCGCAAGGCAGCCTGCCAAGCCGTTTCGTCTGGTTCCAAGCCACCGGAAATCAGTTGCCAGGTGCCCCCCATGTATTTGTCTTCAGAGCGACGGGCCATCAAGATCTCATAGTCGCCTTGATTTGGGCGAATGACAAGAACATCAACATAGTAGGATTGTTTCATACCTGCCTCCGAGCATGACAATTGCAGTGGTATGGTAAATTCTTTTTAAGCGACCGATGGTTTCCAAGAGCGTGCCCGTTTGTTTTCGGACGCGGAAATTGCGGCTTCTTGCGGGCTGTGCCCGCCCCGATTGCTTCGCAATCGCGGCCACCCGATTGTGCGGCCAAAGAATATATGAGCGGCAGCCAAACTCGGTTGCCTTCTCATCACAATTGGCTGATCACGCCATTGCACGGACAAGAAGCATCACGAGTTTAGCTGCCGCTTTAGAACGTCGAAAACCGGCTGGGTCAATCGCGATTTTCGACGGTTGGTTTTTTAAACGTTTTTCAACGTGGGTATTCAGTCGTTTCAGAACTCTCTAACGCGTTCTGCGGAGACTGAGCTGCAAGTTTCGAGGACCAGCCGACCACCGTTACTTTTTGGTTGTCGGGCGTTTGGTCGCAGTGCGTGTCCGGGTTCCGGATGCGGGCGTCGCTTTGGCGGGCTTATTGTCCGTCGTCGACGCGGCGGCTTGCTCAGCGGCCGGTGCGGAGGATTCCGGGGCATCGGTCCAGGAAGCAACGTTCCAGTGGCCGTGCGTTTCGGCGACCGTCTTGCCCAAGTCAGTCAGCAGTCCACGGAATTTTTTGGTGGACATGTTGCGGTTGGCCACAACGCGTTGCAACACGAAGCGTCGGTTGCCGGGGATGAAGGAGAAGAATTTTCCGCCGCCCATTTTATCGTTGTCGTGCAGCAATCGCAGCAAAGCGACACGGGGAATTTCGCGGGGCGAGCTGGGCAATTCGTCGAGCCAAGCCATGATCCAGACCGTCTCGCCGTCATTGCTGAGCACAGCAGACATGGAGAGGACCCAAGCTTCTTCGTGATTGGCTTGGAATTTGAAGTCGTAACGTGTTTCGAGGGTCTTCGGTTTTAGTCCCAGTGCTTTGAGCAGATTTCCCAAGGACTCTTGCGTGAGCTGTCCGTCGGCGGGAGTATCGGCGGCTGCGAGCGGCGTTTGTCCGATCGCACAGAACAATGCCAAACAGGCCGTCAGGGCCACGAATTTGCTTACGTTGATCTTCATCGAGTAGATACTCCTTTAATCGTCTACGACGGTCGACGGGGGCTTGGAATGCGTTCCGGCTGGTGTTTGCATCCCGGTCAAAGTTTCGGCCGGGCACCGTAGCTGGTTTCAATCGGGTGCGCATTCTCAGGTTGTCATCGCAGCGGCTCGATCAGTCATCGGCCGCACAACCATCATCGTCCAGACAATCGTTAGACCTTGGCAGAAAGTCTGCCGGTGCATTCCTTTTTTTAGGACGACACCCTGCAGGCGGATTAATCGGCAGTCGCTGCCCAGGTTACCCGAACTGCCTTACGGGGCGGGTGCTCCCTCATCCGGCCCTTCGGTCGCGTCATTCAAAAATGGTTTCAACTTGTCCTCAGGAGGTTTGTTCAACTTGGACAAGTTGAGATTGACCGCCGCCCGTAGCCTCTTCCGCATCTCACCGTCGTCCAGATCATCGACCATCGACTTGGAATCGGACGGAGCCAGCCACTTGAGGAATTCTTGTAGCGATTCCTCAAATTTGCCCTGTTCGTTGAGCAACAGTACCTTGCCGGCATGGCCGAACGCTTGTTTTTCCGGTTCAGAGGCCGGGGCTTCGATGAAGTCCTTAAAGATCGCCTCCGCTTCGGAGTACTTTGCTTCATCAAGATAAAGCAGCGCCAAGCGTCGATTGGCGACATCGTGATAATAAAGTTCGTCCGGGAAGTTTTCGATCACCGCTTTCCAAGCAGTTTCTGACTTACCCAATTTGAGGGCATAGAAAACTTGTTTCTGGACCGTGGTTTGAGTAGGTACGTCAGGATCCGGGATCACTTCATAGGTCTTCAACGGATCAGCCGGTAGGGCCAACCAGCCAGCACCAAAACCGAGCAGAAACAGCGCCGCTGCTGCGTAGAGCAGTGGTTTTAGTTGGTTGAGCAGCGGACGGTCGGGGAGTCGGACGATCGATTGGACCGGGAGCGAGATGGTGGAGAGCGTCGAAGAGGGTTGCGGACCGGCTTCGACGGTGGGCATCGCCGCTTCGCCTCGCAGCGGATGCTCGTTGTCCTGTTCCTCCACCACGCGCTTGAGATCTTTCAGCACGGCATCAGCGGTGCGATACCGGTCTGACAGTTCCTTGGCCATCAATTTGTGAACGATGCGGCACAACAAAATGGGCAAGTCCGGCCGCGATTGCTCCAGGGGTGTGGCCTCTCCTTTGATGTGTTGCACCGCCACGCTCACGGCGGTTTCTCCGCGAAACGGCGGCGAACCGGCCAGCATGTGATAGGCGGTCACGCCAAAGGAATAGAGATCGCTTTGGTGGCCGACGTTGCTGCCGTTGACCTGTTCGGGACTCATGTACAGCGGCGTCCCCATGGTGATGCCGACTTGCGTCAGGTTCACCCGTTCGCCTTGCAGCGTCAATTGCGCCAGTCCGAAGTCGGCGACTTTGACCCGTCCTTTGGGGGTCACCATGATATTTTCGGGTTTGATGTCGCGATGCACGATTCCCGCTTGGGCCGCCGCCGAAAGCGCCGACGCGACCTGTTTCATGATGTGCAGCGCCATCGGGAGATCGGGCGGTCCCTTGCGGACCAGATATTGCCGCAGGTTGTAGCCTTGGACGTATTCCTGCGCGATATACTCAAAACCGTTTTCCGTGCCGACGGAGAAGACTTGAATAATATTGGGATGGTTCAGACCAGCTACGGCCAGAGCTTCGGTGCGAAATCGCTTGACGTGCGTTTCGTCAGAGACCAAATCGGGACGTAGGACTTTTAAGGCGACGTTCCGATTCAGCGAGGTCTGTTGGGCAAGATAGACCTCCGCCATGCCGCCGCGGCCAATCCGCCGCAGAACGCGAAACTCTCCCAGCGTCTGCTCCGTCAGATCCTGGAATTGGCCGCCCGCCCCGCCGTTTTGCGGAAAGATTCCAGTGCCGCTGGCATTTGGCAAGGCGCGCGTCGGCCCCACATCAGGCTCAGGTCGTTCTGAAGGGTCATTGGGCAGCGGTGAGTCTGGCATAGATCAGACGATTTTTGGGACACCAGTTCCTGGAACGTGAGCGCACAGGCGCTTACGTATCATACGCTTCCGCCCAGGTGGGGGCAATTCCTCGGCGTTTTGACCTGGTCGCAGCCCCATGGTTTTGAAAGTGCCGCATGGGTCAGGTACAGTGGGAGTGCCGTCGCGGGGTTTTGTACAAACAGTTACAAATTTCGCAGGTACGGTTCTCCTTCCTACAATCTCCACCCGAAACCACCGTTTTGAAGCGGTTTTAGAACGGGTTCCAACCGAGGTATTTGACCATGGCGTTTCGCCTGTTTGCCGTTTTTTGTTTTGGGTCGATTGTCGTTGGAATCGCATCGACGGCTGTTGCGCAGGCCTTGCCTGGGACGGAACCGTTGACGATGACCGAGCCGTTGGACGAAGTGATGGTCGATGGGATTGATCGATTTGCCTTGCGCGCACTGGCCGATTCTGTTGCGAAGCGAGCGGCCCATTGGAACCGTGATTACAGCAGTGAAGCGGCGTATCTCAAAAGTGTGGCCAAAAACCGGGCCGGGTTTCGCACGATCATTGGTGCTGTCGATGAACGGCCACAACCGCAAGGCATCGAGTTGATCGCCAGTACGACCGATGCGGCGGTTGTTGCCGAAACCGATACGTATCAAATTCTCGCCGTCCGCTGGCCGGCGCTGCGGGGAGTTTATGGCGAAGGCCTGCTCCTGCAACCCAAATCGAAACCGCTGGCCCGCGTCATCGCACTGCCCGATGCCGATTGGACGCCGGAAATGTTCATCGGTCTGGCTGAGGGAGTCGACGTTCCCGCGCGTTCGCCGCTGCAATTGGTCGCCAGCGGTTGCCAGGTATTGATTCCCACCCTCATCAGCCGCGCGGATACGTTTTCCGGCAATCCCGACATCCGCATGACGAATCAAACGCACCGCGAATGGATCTACCGACAGGCGTTCGAAATGGGACGGCATGTGATCGGTTATGAAGTCCAAAAAGTCATGGCGGCCGTCGATCAATTCGAGCGGATGAATGAAATGGAAAACGTCGATTTGCCGATCGGGGTATTGGGAATCGGCGAAGGAGGCTTGCTGGCACTACATAGCGGTGCTGCTGATACGCGAATCGATGCGGTGTTGGTGAGCGGATATTTCGAAGCTCGTGAAGAGGTATGGCAGGAACCGATCTACCGCAACGTCTGGAGCCAATTGAGTGAATTCGGCGATGCGGAGTTGGCCGGGTTGATTGCGCCGCGTTCGCTCACGATCGAAGCAGCGGCCGTTCCCGAAGTGGCCGGACCGCCCCAGCCGACCGCAGGCCGCAGCGGGGGAGCGGCGCCGGGAGCGATTGAAATCTGTACGCTCGCGCATGTCCGCAAAGAGGTCGACCGCGCCGCCGTGCACTACGACAAGCTGAACGCGACCGACAAGTTTTTCTTCACCAGCAGCCGTGAAGGGGATGGCCCCTCGGGGACCCCCGAAGCGCTTGCTCCGTTTTTGAAAGGCTTGTCGATTGAAAAACTCAATCCGCCAGCAGCCGTGGCAACGGCGGATCGACGGCGATTGTTTGATCCACAAGCCCGCCAGCAGCGCCAAGTCGCGCAGCTCGTGGAGTTCACGCAGGAGTTATCACGCCGCAGTTCCGGCGTACGTGACAAGTTCTGGTCACAGGCTGATCGCAGCTCCGTCGAGAGTTGGGAAAAGACCGCCGAATTTTACCGGCAGTATGTCTGGGACGAGTTGATCGGAAAAATCCCGCCACCCGACATGCCGCTCCACCCCCGGACGCGACAGATTTTCGATACCCCCGGATACACCGGCTACGAAGTCGTGTTGGATGTCTATCCCGATGTGATCGCCGCCGGGATATTGCTGCTCCCTAAAAATCTCAAGGAGGGAGACAAACGGCCCGTCGTGGTTTGCCAACATGGCCTCGAAGGAGTGCCGATGGACACGATCACCCAGGAAGGCCGCGGATTTGAATACTACAGCGCCTATGCTCATGAACTGGCCAACCGAGGTTTCATCACATACTCGCCGCAGAATCCTTATCGCGGAAAAGACCGATTCCGCGTACTGCAGCGCAAGTCGAATCCGGTGAAACGCTCGTTGTTTAGTTACATCCTAAGGCAGCACGAACGGACACTGGAGTTTCTGGCCGGATTGCCGAATGTTGACCCGCAGCGGATTGGGTTTTATGGACTTTCGTACGGCGGCAAAACAGCCGTTCGCGTGCCGCCGCTGCTGCCGGGCTATGCGTTGTCGATCTGTTCAGCGGACTATGACGAATGGATTTTGAAAAACACCAGCGTCTCGGACCGTTACAGTTATATGTTCACCGGTGAGTACGAGATGTTTGAATGGAACATGGGGCACGTCGCCAACTATGCTGAACTGGCCAGTCTCATGGCGCCGCGGCCGTTTATGGTTGAACGGGGCCATTACGACGGCGTCGCCCCGGACGAATGGGTCGCCTGGGAATACGCCAAGGTCCGACGGCACTATGCGGAATTGGATATTCCCGAGAAGACCGAAATCGAATACTTCAAAGGTCCTCATTCGATCAACGGCGTAGGGACGTTTGAGTTCCTGCACCGGCATTTGGATTGGCCGAAGGATCGCGAGTGATCCCGCAGGTTGAGCTAGGCAAAACAAAACTCCGAATGGTGCGACGGTCATTGCCGCATTAGCGGTGGTAGTCCGCTGATGACGAACTGTCTATGATGTCCTCTTCAATACCCCAAGGACACATCGAGAGAAAGCCCCGCTGCAATGCCGTTGGAACTTGTCCGCGTAACCACAAACGACGAAATCTACCTCGACGGCGCTCTGGCGCTGCCCGAAGCCGGGGTTGAGTCTTCACTTCCCGTTGATGCGTTTCTGCTCTTGCACGGAACGGGCAGCAATTTTTATGCGCCGGGTGTGCTGGAATCATTTGCCGAGCAAGCTGTTCAGGCGGGGGTGCCGGCATTGCGGATGAATACGCGGGGGCATGATGCGATTTGTTCGAATCCGGGCCCCTTTGGGGCGATGCGGGGCGGAGCTGCCTTTGAATCGATTGCGGATTGCCGCAGCGATCTGCATGCGGGGATTAACGAACTGCTTCGGCGAGGTTACCGGCGGGTTGTGCTGGTGGGTCACAGCATGGGGGGTGTGAAGGCGATTTATACAATGGCCCAAGCGACTCATCCGGCGGTGAGTCATGTGGTCACGCTCTCCGCGCCGCGGTTTCAGCATGCGGCGTATATGGCGCATCCGCAAGCGGATAAATTCCGCAATGATTTTGAAGCAGCCCGCGCGTTTGTCGATGATGGCATGCCCGACCGGTTGATGTCGATCACGCTTCCGTTGCCAATGCTGATCACGGCACGTAATTTTCTGGAGAAATACGGGCCGGAAGATACCTACGACATCGTCAAGCATCTGCCGCAGGTCGGTCGTCCGGTGTTGCTGCTGGTGGGAACCGAGTCGATCACTCGCTCACCGGTCTTTAGCAATCAACCGGAAGAGGTCGGCGCGCTGACGGAGGAATATCCGCACATCGAATTCCAAACCGTTAAGGAAGCGAACACCAATTACACGGGGCTGTGGGACGTCCCTTTTGCACGGGTACGCGATTGGTTGTCGCGGGGATAACGGGCCACGTTTTCCCTCGTCCCCCGGCTATGCCGGGGGGCCGCCGTTGGGTTTACCCTTCGCAGGCCAGTACGGCTTGTTCGGTGCTGTCGAAGATCTCGAACAGCCGTTGCATCTTGATCAGATCGAACAACACACGGACTTCGTCGGTGATGCCGCACAACTTCAAATCCCCGCCGGCTTGAGCGACTTGTTGCAGGCAGGCGAGTAGTCCACTCAAGCCCGCACTGTCGACAAACGCAACCCGGCTCAGATCCAAAATCGCCTGCGTCCGTCCATCGAGTTGCCGAAGAATGTCCTGCTTCACCGCCGCCGCGTTGCTGGCATCCATGTAATCTTGATTCACAGTCAAGACAGCCACGTCGATTCTCTTTTCCCGCATAGTTTCCATCCGTTTCAGGCTCCGTTGCGTTTCAGCGTTGTCGATTTTTGATTAACGTGGTAGACGAACGTTGCGCAGCGTCTTCGGCATGCACAACTTCGTCGAGAAACTCCTGCATGATGTACATCCCCAGTCCGCCCCGCGTGGTGGCGTCGACATCGGGTTCGGCAACCTCGGCGATATCGTCAGGCTCAAAGAGGTCCCCATCGTGCGCGAACGCGATACGAACCCGGTCGTCCAGGACTTCTCCGCTGACATCAATCCTGCGTCCGGTTTCGCCGCGATAGGCATGCCGCATGATGTTGCTGGCTGCTTCGGTGGCTGCCAATTGCACCGCAGTGGTGCTGGGCTCATCCAAGGCATGACCATCTAACTCCCGGCAAACGTGCCGCACGAATTCCCGCACGCGGGCCAATTCGCTCAAGTCGCTGGAGACGGCAAGTTTGGCATGAGCAACAAGAGGCTTTTCCGGTGCCCCATAGACGTCGGCGATCCGTCGCGAGGGTGTGGAACGTAATGTCATCAGTTCTCGGCCCTAGTGCGAATTATGAAAAGAGGAAACGGGTTGCATGACCGGTCGGCAAAAGTTGTTGCCACTCAAGTCCCGACGCGGCAAAACGCGCCTCGGAGTGTTTTGCAACCCGTATCGAGGATGACACAAGCAGCTAGAGTTACCTAATCGGCAACCGTGCCCCTGTCTCTCAAAACTACCTCATGGGAACTAGCGAGAGATTCAGAAAAGCTTTTCGCGAGACCATTTCATCAATACAAGCCCGCAGGCCTAGCGTGACCCGATTAAGCGATACCACCGGTCGAGCCGGAGAGAAGCGGGGCGGTGAAGAATACCCCCGGCGGAGCCGGGGGCTGGAAGCGGGCATGGCAACAACAATCTCCCAGCCCCCGGCTCTGCCGGGGGGGGCACGCCGTTTGATTGACCCATCCAACTAAAGCGAGCCGCTGCGGAAGATGCCGTAGATGAGCCACAGCCCTAAGAAGCTGGAGAGCAGGTAGACCGGCACGCTGATCCAAAAGTGGTCCGACCCGGTGCGGATGATAAGCGATGAGGCCACAATCAACGCAGCCAGCACCATGCCGATGACGACGCGGTTGCTGCTGCGATCGACCTCGGTGGTCAGCCGGTCCAGGTCTTGGAATTCGACTTTGACGCGCAGATCGTCGCGGCTGATCTTTTCCAACGTCCGGCCAAGATTCACAGGTAGGTCATACAGCACGCTGCCCATCGCTTGTGTGTCGTCGATGAAACGGGCGATCATATTCCGCGGGTTATAGCGTTCGCGGACAAGTCGTTGCACATACGGAGCGAGATGCTCGGCCATGTTAAAGTGCGAATCCAAATCGCGGCCGACTCCTTCTAAAGTGACCAGCGCGCGGATCAACAGCATCATGTCCGCTGGAAAGCGAATTCCGTGAATTGCCAGCACATTGACAAAATCGGTGAGCATGTTGCCGATGTTGATGCGTTCCAAATCGACCCCGTAGTAGGTCTCAACAAAATCGCGGACATCGCTTTGTAGTAGTGGATGGTCGATCTCGCGGAAGGGGACACCGATATTCAGGACCATGTTGACCACTCCTCCGACATCTTGTCGGGCAACGGCCACCATCAGATCCAACAGTTGTTCCCGTTTGTCGTCGTCCAACCGCCCGGTCATGCCGTAATCCAACAGGCAGATCACACCGTCGGGCATGACACGGATGTTTCCCGGATGCGGATCGCCGTGAAACAGGCCCAGTTCAAAGACCTGTTTCATGAAGATCCGCGCGCCGTTGGCTGCGATGTCGACGGGTGAAATACCCCGCGCCAGCATTTTCTCATGCGCGTTGACCGGCAAGCCGTCGACGAAGTCCATTGTGAGCACGCTCTCGGTGGTGTAGTCCCAATGGACGCTCGGCACGAACAACGTGGCGTCGTTGCGAAACAAGCGGCGAAATTCATCCAAGGTCCGCGCTTCACGCATGAAGTTGACTTCGCGGCGAATGGTGCGGGCAAATTGGTTCACCAAACCGGTCGGGTCGAACACTTCGAATTCCGGCAGGTATTTTTCAGCCAGCGCCGCCAATTCCAGCAACAAAGATAAGTCGCGTTCGATTTCATCGACCACTCCCGGACGGCGAATCTTCACCGCGACCGGTTTGCCGTTTTTCAATTTGGCAAGATGGACTTGTCCCAGAGACCCTGAAGCGAGCGGCGTCCGTTGAAAATCATCGAAGGCCACATCAACCGAACAGCCGATGTCGTCCGCGAACTGCTTAATCGCCCGTTCGGGCGAAAAGGTGGGGACACGTTCTTGCAGTTTGGTTAATTCAGCAATCACATCGGCCGGGAGCAAGTCGGGCCGGGTACTGCCGACTTGTCCAAACTTGATGAACGTCGGTCCCAACTCCTCCAGCGCGCGGCGAATGCGTTGCGCGCGTGTGGCAGGGGGTTCGACCGGTTGTCGACGGCGAAAGACGACGCGCCGCCACCATTGGAAGTACCGCATCAGCCGTAGTCGTTCCACGACATCGGCAAAACCGTGATTTAAGAGCACGGTTGCGATTTCACGGCTGCGTCCCAGATTACGCAGAAAACGGATGGGACGGGCTTCGAACAAAATGGCCCTCCAGTGAGCCGGGACGGAAGATCGTCGATGCTGCACATCGTTGTGCGACAGTTCGTTCCCCAATACGGATCCCGGCCATCGAGCGATATCTTGCACCAAAGAGGAACCCCCTTGGATCGTCGTTCCTCGGCCGGACGGGTTGTTACTATCCGCTATTGGCGGCGGAGAATCAATCGGGTGATTCGGCAGTGCAGGCTACATGACGGATCGCCGATTACATCACGGTGAAATAGTTAGAACACGCGATGTCGATCGCTTCATTGGTCATTTTCTTCGGCAACCCTTTATAAGTACAAAAGTTGCGAATCTGCAGCAACAAGTCGCGGGGATGGCAAGCCCGCATTTCGCGGTCGGTTTCGATGTAATGCGTTTGAATTAAGTAATCCACAACCCCTTTGTCGTATTGAAATCCTTGCATGGGCGCCATCAATTCAAACAGTTGATGGAACATGTCTGCGCTGGGGTTGGTGGCTTCGATCTTATAGGGAATCCGCCGCAGGAAGGCTTCGTCCACGAGGTCCTTTGGTTCCAGGTTTGTGGAGAAAATAATCAACTGGTCAAAGGGGACTTGGATCTTCTTGCCTGAGGGGAGATTCAAAAAGTCGTAGCGTTTTTCCAATGGAACGATCCAGCGGTTGAGCAACTCATCGGTCGACATGCGTTGCCGGCCAAAGTCATCGATGACCAGCGTGCCGCAGTTGCTTTTCAGTTGGAGCGGAGCTTCGCACAGCTTGTTGACGGGGTTCTGCCGGACTTCCAATTCCTCCATTGTCAATTCACCACCGACGACGACCGTGGGACGCACGATTTGCACCCAGCGGCGGTCATAGGAACTCATGGAGAGAATTCCCTCCGATTTGTTTTCGTCGTCGACTTTTTCATGGATGGCCGGGTCGTACAGGCGGATAATGTCGCCATCGATTCCCAGCGTACGAGGAATCCAAATCGTGGACCCAAAACAACCGGTGACCCGTTCAGCGATACTGGTTTTTCCGTTACCGGGATACCCAAACAGAAACATCCCCCGTCCCGAGTTAATCGCCGGGCCGAGTTGGTCGAGCATCGATTGTTCGATGATCAGATCCGAAAATGCTTCCTTCAAGTTTTCTTCGGTCGCCTCCTGCTTGGCGATGCTTTGGACTTCCATGGCAATCAGGTAGTCCTGCAGCGGCACCATCGCGGAGCCGAAATAGGTGCATTCTTCGCTATACCGCCGCGCGCGTTCGCGTCCCAGGTCGGTGAGCGTATATTCGTAGTCCCCCATCGTGGCCGAGTTCTTGAAAATCACAAGCTTATCGGCCTTGAGGCTTTTCAACAGCGGATCGATGATCTGAAACGGTATGCAGATGTGCGTGGCAACGGCGCGTCCGGCAGCGGCACCGCGGGCCATCAGGTATTTCAGGACCAGCCGTTCGATCTCTTCGAAACCCAGTCCGGTATCTTCGATTGTTTCCGGTTCGGGCGGCGACCAGATGTCGCCATCCTGTTGATGTTCCGAACCCAGCAGGGTGTGCACCCGCTCAAACAGTTCGTTGAGTTGTTGGTGGTCGCGCGGCGACTCCTCGTCCTCGTTGTGTTCCGCTGAAACTTGTCCCTCGTCGCCGTCGGCATCGTCCTGTTCTGTCGCGTCGGTTTGCTCCAGGTCGGAAAAATCGAGGTCGTCAAAATTCGGAATGCCCCCATCATCAGCTGCGACGGAATCGTCTGCGGACGTGGTATCCCGTTTCAGTTGCGAGAGGAACTGGGCAGGAGTCAATTTTTCGGAGCTGTCGGTCATGCTGTCTGAAGTCTCAATCCAGGCGCCCTACTTCAGGGCTCGGGGGGAAGGCCAAGTTGAAAGTACAATCACGACATGGGAGGCGCGATCCCTCCCGAGTAGCTGTTCCAGCCCTATTTGCGCTCATGAACATTAACTCGATTGAAGGGCATCAAAAACTAGACCCCACATGCCTCGGAGTCAAATTTTGAGTGGGCATCTCGTGCAAGTTGCGGGAATTCAACGTTGCCAAAACGAAACGTGCCGACTATGCGGCCAATTTTGTGTTGCAACGCAACCAGCCGTCACAGCCGCGACGACCGATGACTTTGATTGGATCGGACCGCATCAGCGCCGCGCGGTTTACAACGAATGCGCCAACGGCAGGACTTAAGAACCCGCCCAAAAAAAGGACGCCACTGGCGGCTTGTCCGCCGGTGCACACTGTGTGACCGTCAAAAACACTGCTGGGCAAGCCAGCAGTGGCACCCGACTTGCAAATGTTTTTTGGTTTTTCAACGGTCTGTTCAGCGACGTTTACGGCGCGGCGGTCTTCGGTCCGCTTGCCAAATGCCGCTCGAACCAATTCTTCGCCTTGGCGGCCACTTCGCCCTCGGCATCAAACCAGATGGAAATGTGTCCCAGGCGAGGCATGAGCACCAATTCGGCATGATCCCGGCCCGCTTCATAAAGCCGCATCGAGTGATACGGCGGAACCAACCAATCGTCCTGCCCATGCATGATCAGCACCGGGGCGTCAGTCTTGCGAATCGCTTCCAGGGCGTCGGACATGTCGGGGTCGAATCCTCCCTGCTCGCCGGCTGCATCGACCGCTTGTTCGAAGGTATCGTCCGAGACCCAGTCCTCGATGCCCGGTAGGATGGTCCGTGAATAGTCGGGGACTTCGTCGCGCATTTTGCTAAACGGCGCAACGGCCACCACGGCAGAAATTCGTGGATCGCGACCGGCGACATGGATCGAAGTTGTTGCTCCATAAGAAATTCCGTACACGCCCAACCGGCCGACCACCAATTCGCGCTCTTGCAGCGCATCGATCACTTGCGAGATGTCGCGCGATTCACGTGGTCCATAGGTCAACCATTTCCCGGTCGACGCCCCGTGCCCCCGCAAATCGACTAGCACCGCGCGGTAACCTTCGTCGGCGAACATCTGCGCTGTGCCCAACATCCAAATACTGCGATTCCAGATGCCGTGCAGAACAAGAATTGTCCCTCGCGGCTCGTCAAAATTCTCGGGCTCGATCACCGAAACGGCAAGCTTAGCATCCGGCGGCCCGACCTCGACGCGAAACTGCTGATCAACTCCCAACAGTTTGCGTTCGGGAGGCGAAAGCATGTTTTTCGAGCCGAACGGATTGAATCGATTCGGCGCGCTGACCATGATCTCAGAAAGCAATGACGCACACCCGGTGACCGGGAACAACAGCATCGCTGCGAGGAGCCCCAACAATCCGCGCCGCAAAAGCGTTTCAAGACGAGCGCGCGGCATAACAGCACCTCGAGGTTGCGAGATGAAATGGATGGACAGTCAAGGGATCGAGAGAGAAGCGAGCGCGTCTTTAACAGCGAAGGACTTACCGGTCAAGATGGATCCTACCGTTGGTCGTCACTGGACCTCGTCCAGTCCTAGCGTCTTCGTCGCAGGCACATCCTCGAACATCGAGCGGACGAGTTTCAGTACACCCCGGACCATTTCATCCTCGACCTCCGGCGCCCAACCAACCGGTGAGGCGTATTGGGTGCGGATGACTTTCGCTTGATACGCATCGAGCCGCACCAATTCGCGGGTGGGGATGTAGAGATTGTGTTCCCCCATATAGGCGAAGACCATCATCGGTAATCCGACGCGACGCAATTGGTCTTTGATCCGCATACCGATCGGCGCGCAGACCTCCCCCTGCATCGCTACAAATGCCATCGGACCGATGCGGGCGACGATCACTTCTTCGTACTTGCAGGGAAAATCGCGCGGTGTTTCGTATTCGCGGATCAAAAACGCATCGTCGGTGCAAACCCGGTCGGTGGTCCGTTTGGGAAAGGGGATGTTTTCGTCATAATGTTTCATCAACGCACGGATCCAATTCGTCCCGCGATCAGGATGGGGGTACGGCACGTAACCGATATTCATGGGCACCCCTTCGGCCAGTTTTTGTGCTTCGTCTAAGGGGATGGGATCGGCCAACGGCAGCGAGATGACTTCCAGCTTCGCATGAATTTCGCCAGTCACGTCTCGCATTTTACCCCGCGCGATCTTGAGCACCGCTGCCGCCAACTCGCTTCCCAATGTGCGGACCTGTTCTTTTGTTCCGAACATGATCACGCCGCGATCGGGAAACTGATTTCCGCCACAGGCATCGGCATACATGGCCAGCGCGCCGGGGAACGCCTGTTCGACATCATCGACGGCGTAGCCGGGATGCCCCACATCGATCCGTGTTTGCGACGACTGCAGCGGATGTGTCGGGTGGTTGAACAACAGCGCAATCGGTTTGTCGTTGACGGTGACTTTGAGAAGTTGAATCTCGTAGTCCGTCGGCGCGTGGCCGACACTCTGCACAAAGTGTCCCGGTCCCGAACCGACGGAGACTTGCGCCGGACCTTGTTCGCCGGCAATCGCAGCTTCGATCAATCCAAAAATTTGATCCGCCAACTTCCGCCCGTACTCAAAGTTCTCCGGCACGATTTGAATCGGCGCAGCATGATTGTGTGTCGCTAACAAAATCAAATGCGCCGCATCAATCCCCAGTTCATCGCGACAGCGCTTGCGCAAAATGGGTGTCGCCACGTCCAAGCAATTGAGATCGTACGTCACAATCACCAACCGCTGCTTGCCGTCGTTCAACACCAACACCCGAGCATAGATGTCGTGATCCTTACCGCTCGGCTTGCCCCCCATCACCAAGGTGAGCGGTTCATCCGGTGTAATCACTGCTTTAGCGGTGCCTGCGGTGAATTGCAGTGGTGCGGGAGCGTCGGCCGCTTGCGCAGGCATTGTGCGGGCGAAAAACGGAATGGCCAAGAACAGGCACGTTACGGCAAGTGTTAAGGGTCTTCTCATGCTGTGTCGTCCTTTCTCGGTTGCGATCGAATCGGCGTCTATCGTACTGCCAACTGATTCGCGGTGGTAGGACAGAGTTCCTCGCCGCCCAATCGGTGAACCCAATCACAAAAATGGTGTCTCACTCGGCGATGTCTTTTCCGATGCCGGCGCTGAAGCGGCCCGCATCTCATTCGCGACTCAGGACAAAGTAGGACCAAGGTCATGACACGCTCACACAGTACGTGAAGAGTCGGCAACGGTTGAAAATGGTTGCCGACGATTGCCGCGCGGATGGTCCGCGCAGGCACGTTGCCCCTCCATTTTTCAACCCAGGCCCGCATTATGTGCATTCATCATGGCCGTCGGAGTTCGAAGGTTTGGCTGGATCGCCTGATCCGCAAATCGGCCGACTGCAGCCCTCGTCATGCGCGAAGCTATTGGCAGATCATTGACGCAGTGCGCCGATCGAGCAATCTTTTACGTCCAACGTCTGTATGGGGTTCCTCGTCCCGGGAGCAAGCTGCGCGCGTTGTCACCGCCTGCGCGCGTATCGCATTGCATAGCGACGCTTGGCATCCCGATCAATGGGAGCGGTCGCCTCAACAGTGGCGTCCGCCTTGCGGAAGTGCGCACAAACAGTTGGCGTCGTTGGTGCACCACCTTTTTGATCGATATCCGGTCCCGTCGTTCATGAGCAACGTGTGGTGGGTCGATGGCGAGGAGAGGTGGCCCCGGGAACTGTACCTGCATCTCGCACGCGGCGCCGGCATTCGTAGTTTTCAATTGCCGTTTGATTTTCCGATGACCAAACCGGTCGCGCGGTGGTTTGCGAAAGCTCCGGACGGCCTGTCGCACTTTTCAAACGTTACGCTGGTCGCAAGTCCGCGCGCTGGGGGGTGATGACCGATTGGCTCGCCGAATTGTGACACGAACGATCCTGCGTATGTCAGTTGAAGACGAGCCGTTTTGGGAGTCCGTATTGCGTTTTTTGATCCAAAACATGCCCATTTGTCGACGACGAAATCCAGAGCATCATCTGGTTCATCTTTTGGCAGCGTTTCGACCGGCCGAGTTGATCTGGGGTCACGGCGGGGGCGAAGTTCCGTTGCAACCCAATTTTTCTGTACGCGGCCGGTCCTTGATGTCACTGAGACGACATATGGCCAACTGGCGGGATGACGTACGTCCCAATTTACCACCACCGATCGAGACGACATCGTGGGAACCAGCGCCTATCGGTATTTTTAATTATCAGGGCAACGACGCCGTTTGGACGATCCGCGAATTGCTCACCGACCGGGAGTTACGGGTCGAGGGAGACAATATGCACCATTGCGTGGCGGATTACATCAAGGCGTGCTCCCGTCGAAAAACTTCAATCTGGTCAATGCGTGTCCTCCGCGGCGATGTACGGCGGCGGGTCATGACGATCGAAGTCGAGCCGGAATCCAAAACAATCTGGCAAGCCCAAGGGAAGCGAAATTCGCGTCCAAATTCCGCAGCTCAGGAGATGCTCCAGAAGTGGGCCGCCCAGGAACAATTGATTTTATCTGAGTGCATGTAGCCCCTCGCCGTCTACCGCAACAACTGTTCGGCACGGGTTTCCTGCGGGGGGCGGATCTCTTTGAGCAGCATGTCGATGATGTCGTCGACGGTGATCCCTTCGGTGTCGGCGTGGAAATTTGTCAGCAGGCGGTGCCGTAGGACGGGATGGGCGATGGCGCGGATGTCTTCGGTCGTGACGTGAAATCGGCCTGCTAACAACGCGCGGGCCTTGCCTCCCAAAATCAAATATTGCCCCGCGCGGGGACCGGCGCCCCATGAGGCGTATTCCTTGATGAACGCCGGGGCTTCGGTTTCGTCAGGCCGCGTCGCCCGCACTAAATTGCGAGCATAGACAAACACATGCTCCGCCACCGGCACCTGACGGACCAGTGACTGCAGTTCCAAAATCTGTTCGCCGCTGAGAGCTTGGGACAGTTTTGGAGTCTCGGCGCCGGTGGTTTGTTTGAGGATCAACAATTCCTCGTCGGCCGACGGATAGTTGACGATGATGTTGAACATGAATCGATCGAGCTGCGCTTCGGGCAGGGGATAGGTCCCTTCTTGCTCGATCGGATTTTGCGTCGCCAACACAAAAAACGGATGCGGAAGGGGGTAGGTGTGCGAACCGGCCGTCACGTGCCGTTCCTGCATCGCTTCCAACAGTGCTGCTTGTGTCTTGGGCGGTGTGCGGTTGATCTCGTCGGCCAACAGCATGTTGGCGAAAATCGGACCTTCTAAAAACTGAAACGAATTGCGACCCGTTTGCGGATCTTCTTGCAGAATGTCGGTGCCGGTGATATCCGAGGGCATTAAGTCGGGCGTGAACTGAATGCGGTGGTAGGTCAGCTCGAGAATCTCGGCAATTGTGCTGACCAGCAACGTCTTGGCCAATCCCGGCACACCGACCAGCAAACAATGCCCTTGGCAGAACATGGCGATCAAGATTTCCTCGACCGTCTGTTCCTGGCCGATGATCACCTTCCCAATCTCGGTCCGCATCCGCCCATAGGCGCCGGCCAGTTGCTCAAGGGCGTGTTCTTCCCCCCCGCGCAAGTCCGTGGGAGTCGGCGAATTGGTGGTGGCAGCATCGGTCATGGTGATTCGGTACTTGCGGCATTGAGAAACGTCGCTGGCACGTTGCACCAGCCTTCTCTCATCGTAGCCGAACTGGGAGGCCGAATGCAAAGAGGAGTAACGCTATCGAATCGTTTGCGGTGAGTCGCCTCGCTGCGGAGATCGTGGTTTGCGATGATGGCTCAAGCCGTTGCAGCGAGAACCCCCGTAAACGGGGCTGGGTTTCTGTTTGATATTTTCGTCACGTCAACCCGCCGTAAACGGCGGGCCTAGGACCCGCTTCCAGCGGGGAAAGTCCCGTAAACGGGACTGAGAGCGAGCGGTGCGTAGAAGCCTGTCGGTGATTTGGCAAGGACGTTCTGGTCACCCATCGTCGGTTCTGTATATGAATTAACTCTCCGGCAATTCTCAACCGACCCGTGCCATTCGTGCGGCAACTGGGTATTATTCCTCGCGAGGAGGAAAACCAATATGGCTAATTTACGAGCGGCACAAATGGGGCAGCAGGTTCAGTATTTGGTCTTCGACGTCGAAGCCATCGCCGATGGCGACTTGATTGCGAAGGTGCGGTATCCAGGTAAAGATTACACGCCGGCCGAAGCGGTGCGGGCGTATCGGGATGAATTGATCGAACAGCGGGGCGACGGCAAGGATTTTATTCCGCCGACGTTCATGCTGCCGATCTCGGTGGCTGTCGGAAAAATCAGCGGCGATTTTGAATTGATCGATTTGGTTGTGCTGGACGCCCCCGCCTATCGTCCGCACGTGATCACCAAATTGTTCTGGGACGGTTGGTCGCATTACGGACGTCCCACGTTTGTCACATTCAACGGTCGTGGCTATGACATGCCGGTGATGGAATTGGCCGCCTATCGCTACGGGATCAGTCTGCCGACTTGGTACAACATCCATGACCGTTCCTTCGAACAGTCGCGAAATCGCTACAATCTCGAGTCCCACTTCGATTTGATGGACTTTTTTACGAACTTTGGTGCGGGGCGGATGACCGGCGGGCTGAATTTGCTGGCCAACTTGATTGGCAAGCCGGGAAAAACCGGCATCGACGGGTCGCAGGTCCAGGACATGTACGAAGCGGGCCGTGCCGACGAAATCAACGATTACTGCCGTTGCGACGTGCTGGACACCTATTTCGTGTTTTTGCGCAGCCAAGTGATGACCGGGGCACTCAAATTGGATCGTGAACAGGAGATTGTGGCGGCCACGAAGCAATGGCTGGGCGAAAGATCGGCCGACAGCCCGGCTTATGCGCACTATTTGGAGCATTGGGGCGACTGGAAACCGGCCGAAGAACCGGGTTAGCCGCCTATTCCTGCACCTATGTCCAGGCACCCAGATAACGCCTTGGACATCGTCGAGGCGACCGGTCAGTGAGAATGGCCGGACCGGCAAAACTTTGGTTGCCCGGCGCTTACATTTTGCGGGAATTCGTGGTTATAATTGAGCGGTCCCATCCTAGGTTTCCTCGTCTTCACTCAGTCAGGAGCATCATGCCCAAATCGCTACGCGCGCATTTTCTGATGGCTGTGAAGGGACTGCGGGACCCGCATTTTTTCAAATCGGTCGTGTTGATGGTCGAGGATGGCGAAAACGGATCGATGGGGCTGATCTTGAATCAACCGTCGAAAACCTCTGTGCAGGACGCCTTAGCGGACCATTTCGACTTGCCGGGCATAGGCGACTTGGTCTACACCGGTGGCCCGGTTGAGCCATCGGCGCTATTTATTTTACACAATGCGGGAGACGTGGATGACAACGAGCAACCGTTGCTTCCCGGATTGTATGTGGGCAGTACGGCCAACGCCTTTCAGGATGTGGTGCAGCGGATCGCCGATGGCGACAAGGACATCAAGTTTCGGATTTATCGTGGGTGCGCGGGTTGGGCGCCCTATCAACTACAGGGGGAATTGGCGCGCGGCGACTGGTTGACCGTACCGGCCACTGCCGAGCATGTGTTGCACGACAATCCTTATGATCTCTGGGAACAATTGGTTGAGATTGCCGGCCGTCAATCGGGCGTTGTCCCCGCCAGCAACGGAAACCCCGAATTGAATTAGCGGCGTCGCTGAACGTTGGTCATGTGGTCACCGGCAGTTCCCCTACGAAGTTCCCGAGGTTTGGTGCTCACGTAATCGAACACGACTTAATATTTTTACAATGGACCCTGCAAGAGTGCCGGGGCCACCTACGTGTGGCGGAGTTGGGGCGATGCAGTGAATTGTGCACTGGCATAAACGCCTCGAATCCCCGCTGCCGTATCAAGACAACTGCTATCTACTGACGAAAGTTGCCCATGGAACCTATTGTGATTCGTGATCCAAACTCCGGCGCAGAAGCTAAAATTCTAGCTGAGTTCGGTTTCAATTGTTTTTCCTTCCAGGCTCCGGTCGACGGCGAACTGATTGAAGTGCTCGACGCGGAACCCGGTTTTTCCGCCGACGGCGGGCGGGCCAGTGGGAACGGGATTCCGATTCTGTTTCCGTTTCCCAATCGAATCCGCGAAGGCCGCTATCGTTGGAACGACCAGGACTTTCAACTCACCGAACTCGACGGCGATGGGAATGCGATCCATGGTTTCGTGTTGGACCGTCCTTGGCGAGTCACAGCGTCGGGCACAAATTTCGTCGTCGGCGAATTCCAACTGAGCGTCGATGCGCCGGACCGCCTTCCGCATTGGCCGGCCGATTTCATTCTGGAACTCCGCTACGAAGTTGCCGGATCGACATTGGGTTGCCAAATCACGATCACCAATCCCAGCCAGGATCCGCTTCCCTGGGGATTCGGCACGCACGCCTATTTTCGTATGCCACTGGCCGGCGACAGTGGAGCGACCGATTGCCTCGTTCAGGCACCCGCGGCCGAGTCGTGGGAGTTGATCAATTGTCTCCCCACAGGGAAAAAAGTCCCGGTCGATGGGCATGTCGACCTGCGCGACGGACGTCGCTTGGGAGACCGCCCCTTGGACGACGTGCTCACCGGTGTTGAGCCGCAAAACGGTCACATTGAAACGTTGGCCATGGACGAAAAAGCGGGATTACAGATCTCACAAAAAACCGATTCGATTTTTCGCGAATTGGTCGTCTATACACCGCCCACCGGCCGCAGTGTTTGTCTGGAACCTTATACCTGTGTGACTGATGCAATCAATCTCGAAGAAGCGGGACATGACACCGGTTGGTTGGTCTTGCCGCCGGGCGAAAAGATTCAGACGTGGATCAATATCGAATTGGGACGCGTGTACGCGTAAGCGGCGCAGCCTGTGGGGGATTTCGGGGTAGTCATTCCTCACAAGAACGGTCACGATAGTGAATGTCTCCAGGGAGGTGCGACAATAACAGTCGCATCTCCCACCAAATAGCTGCTCATACGATTTCCGCTAGGACCTGTTACAAGGACCCTGGGTCATGAAGATGATCGACGGCCGCCTGCTCGCCGGACTATTGCTTTGCTCGCTGTGCATGACCTGTGTTCCTACGGTTGCGATGGCACAAGAGAGCCAGCCGACGGCCGATGCGCCGCTGCTCAACGAACTTCGCCAGCGCTTGCTCAGGCTCGAACAGGAATTGAACGCGCTGAAAAAGAATCAGCGTCCCAAGATTCCAGAAGATAAAAGCCAACAGCGCGTCGTGATGATGTTGGAATCATGCTATTTGGGGCGGTACTACAACCGCAGTGCCAATAGTCGACACACGCGGTTTTTTGTCGCCAAGCTGAACCTCGTCAATCTCACGCCCGAGGCGATCGAAATCCAGCGCGAGCAAATCGAACTGGTGGTGGACGGTACCGCGCTCAAGCTGGAGGAAATTCCCAAACAGCTTTTGAATCAATCGGTGCAGATCGACAATCAGTACCAGCAATTGCGCAACATGCAGCCGTCGAAACAGTTGAAGCTCTCCCCCGGTGGAATGCAAAGCACATGGGTGGTCTTCGATAAACTGGACGATGGCACACATGTCCCCGACATGACACTCAAAGTACAAATCAACGATAAACCGGTCGAACTCGACATCAACGCTTCACAGAAAGAGGCGTTGGGAATGGAAATCGAGCGCATCGGTCCGCGCGGGTCGTTGGGATTGGCCACGATCAACGGCAAGCTGAATACGATCAACATCGGCAGCTTGATGGATGACCTAGATCAGCTTGCGACACAACAGGTGGTGCGCGTTGTGCTGCGGTGGTCCGAAGGGGCGGCGCAACCCGATCAGCAGTTGATGGCTTGGATCATTCAAAACGCGAGTTCGTTGGGAGTCAACGGCGCAACCAGCGAACAATTTCCGCCCATTCCGGCAACCATGCGCGAATTCCATCTCAGCGACCTACCTCAGAGTAATAATTCGCACAGTTCGCGGTACAGGTCGAGTCACGGGAATACGCGTCGCGTACATGACACAGCCGACGAAGCGGTGCAAGCGGCGCTCGCATCGGCTTATCAATCCTTACCGCGCGACGAGATTTTGACAAACATTGAACAAGGCCATCTGCTGTCGCGAGTCGCCGCACTGGCCAGTGGTGGCGGCCGGTTGGGCGAAGATAAGTTGCCGATCATTCTGGAGTATGCCGATTCGCCAGTTCCGCAACTGCAACGCGCAGCACTGACGGCCCTCGGACATTTCGGGGATCCGGCAGCGGTGGAGAAATTGGTGTTCTATGTGAAAAAGAACAACGAACCGTTGGCCAGCACCGCGATCGAGTCATTGGCTGGATCACGCTATTCCGCCGCGCATGACGCACTGCTGGCGATTCTGAAAAACGAGCCACCGGCATCGCAAAAGAACATCGTGCGGATCTTGGCGGCGCATCCGCGGCCGATTTGGTCCGAAGCGATCTATGAATTCGTCAAAGATCCCCGCGACGGTTTAAACCAAGAGGCACTGCAAGCACTGACACAAGTAGGGCACCCCAAGTTGCTTGAGGTCCTTAAAGACGCGCTCTCCGCTGGAGACACGGCGCTGCGGAATAAAGCCTACACCATACTGGCCGCGCGGACGGATCATGACAGCGAGCAGATTGCTATCGAATACGCCCTGCAACTCCTGGAAGAAGAGTCAGTCGATCCCAATACCTTGAACGTTACGCTCAATTTATTGAATCGCGTGAAAGACAAACGGGCCGCTCCCTTGCTGCTTAAGCATTTCCCTAAGCAGTCCAACAAACAAGCCATGATTCGTACGTTGACGATGATTGGGGATAAGGATGTCGCCGCGTTTTTTGTCGAACATTTTGAGGGAATGAAATCGCATGAGAAGGGCGAAGTCCTCAAGGCGCTACTGACGTTACACGCACCGGAATTTCGTGAACTTGCCACCTCGTCATTGATCAATGAAAACCAATCCGTGGCGCAAGCCGCCGCACAGGTCTTGCAGCAGGATGGGAGTCCTGAATCGGTCGATGTGCTGACGGACGCCTTGAAAAAAACGAGCAACAGCAGCACGTTGGTCGCGGTTTGCAATGTCCTCGCTCAATTGGCCACGCCGCAGGCACGCACGGCGCTGGAAGAGGCGCGCGATGAGGGCGATCCGCAAAAACGCCGTTACGCTCGCAACGCTTTGCAACAGATTTATGAACGCTCCTCCGCATATCAATTCCTCAGGCAGGGGCATGAATTAGAAAAGGCGAATAAACTCGACGAAGCGTTGGCTCAATACGTCGAAGCCATCAAAGCCGATCCGAAAATGCCCGACGGTTACATTTTTCGCGGTAACTTAAATATTCGCAGAGAAAAATTCGCCGAGGCACGACCCGACTTTGACAAAGCTTTGGAGTTGGACCGCTGGAATTCTCAAGCGCTGACCGGCGCCTGTGTTGTGATGGTGATGGACGGTGACGACACGGCGGCAGCCGTCAAACGACTCGAAGAAAACCGCGCCCGTTACGAGGACGAAGCCATCTTCTCCTACAATGCCGCCTGCGTTTATTCGCGGGCTGCCGAACATCTCAAGACACAGGAATCGACCGACGAGCGCAAGGCGAAAATCAAAGAATACACCGACAAAGCCATCGCCGACTTGCAAAAGTCCGTCAAACAAGGATTCGGTGACCTCGGTTGGATGCGCGAAGATCCCGACTTAAAAACACTCCACGAAGTCCCCGAGTTCCGCAAAGTCGCCGGTATGGGTTCAGTAGAGCCAAAGACCGACAAGGACCCAACTGAAGAGTAATCGATTCAACGCATGGTTTTTCTCAATCGCATTTACACCCGCAGCGGCGACGGCGGCGAAACTGGACTCGGGGATGGACGCCGGATCCCCAAAACCGATGCGCGGATTGCCGCCTATGGTGGTGTCGATGAACTCAACACGCTACTAGGAGTGGCTGCCGCCAACGTCGAACTTCCCGCAGCGATCATGCCGCGGATCGCGACCATTCAAAACGACCTGTTCGATCTCGGTGCCGATTTGTGCGTCCCCGAAACGGATACGCCTCCCGAATATCCCCCGCTGCGTGTGACGCCGGCGCAGGTGGCGCAGTTGGAAACTTGGATCGACGAATCGAACGCCTCGCTGGAACCACTGACCAGTTTTGTTCTCCCTGGTGGATCCCCGGCGGCCGCGCATTTGCATAATGCCCGCGCTGTTTGTCGCCGCGTCGAAATCGGCGTCTGTCATTTAGCCGCGGCCGAGACGATCAACGAGCACACCCTCGCCTACCTCAACCGACTCTCCGACCTACTGTTTGTTTGGGCCCGGTCGTGCAACGACGGCGGTAACAATGACGTTCTGTGGGTCCCCGGCGGCGAGCGGTAGCCCCATTCTTTTCTTGAGCAACTCTCCAGGAGCAAATCGTGCATCGACTGCGCTATCTTCTTTGTTTGACAACTCTATTGGTCTCAGCAACAGCCAATGCGGACGATAACCCGCAGCTATGGATTCTTTCGGGCCAGTCGAATGCGTGTGGACGAGCGAAACTTCCCGGACCGGCCGCGGATGAGCGGGTCACCATGTTTGACCCCAAGACTGGCGAATTTGTCGTCGCCCAAGATCCGCTGCCCGGTATGGGAACGACCGGAACAGGACCGTGGGTCGCAGCCGCACAGGCTGTCGCGCCGCTTGCGGGGGACATTACGATGTTGGGATACGCCAACGGCGGCAAACCAATTTCGTTTTGGCATCCTGGCAAGCCGGGGTATGTTGGCTTGATGCCCCGCATCGAACGCGCCGGCCAAGGCGCGGGCGTGTTTCTGTGGTACCAGGGCGAAAACAATTCCGCTCCCGGAACCTCGGGGGCCGAGTACGTGAAAGAATTGCAGGAACACTTCGCCCGCGTGCGAAAAGCGGCGGACAATCCCGAAATGCTGGTCGTGGTCGTGCAACTTGGACCCGATACGCGGACGGATAATAGCGGATACATGACGCTCCGCGAAGCACAGCGGCAATACGTGGCCGGCGACCCGCGGGCGATACTCGTTCCCGCGCTGGGCCGCACACTCAAAGATACGGTGCATTTGGACAACGCCGGTTACCGCGAATTGGGCGGCGAGATCGGCCGCGCGCTGTTGCGTCACCGCTTTGGAAAAACCGACGTCGCTTGGCCCGGTCCCGTCTTGGATGCAGCAGTTATCGATGAGGATCGCAGATCGATCGTGGCGCACTTTGCTGAAGTGGATGAACTGGCCGGTTGCGACGCAACGGACTTTGCGTTGATCGACGAGGAAGGGACGGTTCGCTGCACGATGGCAACGCCGGGCAAGACAACCGTCACGCTCATCCCCGAGCGGGTCGTGCGACTACCGGCGCGGTTGATCTATGGCTTTGGCCAGAATCCTAAAGCGAGTTTAGTTGATGAAGCAGGCAACCGCGCCCCAGCTGTGCAGATCCCGGTAGCAGCCGGTGATACCCCGGAAGATGTGCCGACGTCTGCAGCAAACGGTGCCGGCAAATGAACGGTAGCTGTGTTCGCCTTCGCGATCACAAAACCGTTTTTTGAATTCCAAAAAGGCAATTGCTAAACATGTAGGCACCAAAGTAATGGCATAGACGGGGTGGTGGATCAATCGCCGCGAATGCCGAAGATCGCGGTCGAGTTTGGTATCGAGAGCGTGCAGCGACATTTTGTGCGCGTAAACTGCCCGAGTCCAGCGGGTTGATTGAGTTGTAACGGTTGTTCTGGTAAAGGGTTACGTGCCGCGGATTAGGTTCGTTGCATGCGAGTTACGGGATATCACCGGCCAGTCATGCTGCTTCCTTGTCGATGATTTCCGGCACCAGTATAATCTCAGCCTGCCGCCGGAACCCTGAGACGGCGGATTGCGGGCACCGATTTTGCACAGCTGCGGTGACGATTGCCCTGTTTGTGTGACGAATTGGAAACGCCGTGACTGCGGTGAAGTCGCGGATCATAAAAAGCGCCCGCGATTCTCGGAATAAGACGAGGGCCGGACGGCCAGCGATCTTCCCCAATGATGATTTCTCGGTCCTAGTGCAAAGCGTGCATTGGGCCGAACGCGCAAAGTCTCCCTTTTGGAAGGGGAGAATAATGAAATGGAAGTGTCTTGAATTTTTTACGCTGAGACTCAGCTGTGTGGGTACTGGTCAATGAGAATGGCCGGATCCTCAGCGAGGCTCGTCGCCGGGCAGACTGACTGCTGCGGCTGCGGTGAGACGTCGCAAATTCGCGCATGACGCGCCGGTTGGTTTCAGCAATTTAACGGAAATAGAGTTCTATCAGAAAGAGAGGCCGTCGTGGCTGCAGTAAAAGTTGGAATTAACGGTTTTGGTCGGATCGGGCGGATTGTGTTTCGTGAGTTGGCTTCACGCCCCGAGGAATTCGATGTCGTCGCGATCAACGATTTGGGCGATCCGCAAAAGTTGGCTTGGTTGCTGAAATACGACAGTGTCCAAGGCCGATTCCCCGGCACCGTTGAGTGCGACGGGCAATCGCTGATCGTCAACGGCAACAAAGTGCTGATTTGCAGCGAACGGGATCCACGGAATTTGCCGTGGAAAAAAGAAGGTGTCGAAGTCGCACTGGAATCGACCGGATTTTTCACAAATCGCCAAACGGCTGAAAAACCGGGTTTCGATAGCCATCTGGAAGCTGGTGCCCGTAAGGTGATTATTTCCGCGCCGTGCAAAGACGCGCCGGATTTGACCTGCGTGCTGGGTGTGAACGACGATCAACTTTCGTCGGAACACGACTGCGTCTCGAACGCCAGTTGCACGACGAACTGCTTGGCCCCGATGGTGAAAGTGCTGCACGAAAACTTCGGCGTTTCCGAAGGACTGATGACGACCGTGCACGCTTATACCAACGACCAACGCGTCTCGGATCAGTTGCACGCCGACCCGTTGCGGGCACGTGCGGCGGCGATCAACATCATTCCCACCACCACCGGCGCCGCCAAAGCAGTCGGCATTGTGCTGCCGGCGATGAAGGGCAAATTGACCGGCCTGAGCCTGCGGGTGCCTGTGCCGGCCGGTAGTGTGACCGACTTGGTCGCCACGTTGGACAAAAAGGCCTCCAAAGAGGACATCAACGCGGCCATGAAAGCAGCCGCTGAAGGCCCGCTGAAAGGGATCATGGAATACAACACCGATCCCATCGTCTCCAGCGACATCGTCGGCAACCGTCACAGCAGCATCTTTGATGCGAGCTGGACGACCGAATTGGGCGGAAACATGGTCAAGGTGCTGTCCTGGTACGACAACGAGACCGGCTATTCCTGCCGGACCTCGGACCTGATTGCCAAGATTGCGAAACTGTAGTCGAAACGTTCGCGGCTGCAATTTGCCGCGGGTTTCGCCAAATTTCTTGCGGTGCGGAGGATGAGATACAAAACTCCTTCGTGCCGCAAGTCTTTTTGTATAAGCCGGTTAAGCAGATTCTCTGTCTGTCGGCGGGTGCGGATCGGCGATTTCGCTGGACGTCAGGCGTAACAACAGTCAGAATACCCGATTCTGAAGTCCTGCTGGTCGGTGCGGTTGGTCCGCGTTCAAGTGGCGGAAAATCGCGACAGCATTTTCATTACATTTCTGGAGGCAGACTCTCTCCTGGATTTCAAGTTTCTGGCTAGGAGAGACACTATCCGTCACGCCGTAGAGACATTGCGAGAAGTTGCCGACAAAACGGAAACTTCTGAGTGTCCATGCGGCGGCAAATGACTTGAGTCGCATCCAACTCGAAACCTCCTGTTGTTGAGGACCGGTTTGCACCGTCTGTGCCCGACCGCGGAATTGCCCCAGAATTCGCTCTGTCCCGATTGCTTGACGCAGAGCTTGATGATCCCCCGGATTGATCGAATAATTGATTTATTGAAATGACTCGCAGAACCACCTTTCTTAATTTGCTCAAGAGCGCTCCACTGATTGCGCCGTCAATGTTGAAATGTGACTTCGGCAACCTGCACCGCGAGGTGGAGCTGCTGGAGTCGGCGGATGTCCCATTGTTGCATTTGGATGTGATGGATGGGCATTTCGTCCCCAACCTGTCTTATGGCCCGATGGTGATACAGCGGTTGCGTGAATTGACTGAGTTGCCATTCGATGCCCATTTAATGATTTCGGAGCCGGAGCGGTATTTAGATGACTATGTCGCAGCCGGCTGCGACTCCATCACGATTCATATCGAAGCGGTTCCGGAACCGATTCCGTTGTTGAAGCGGATTCGGGATGCGGGCGTCGCTGCCGGTTTGGCGCTGAATCCAGGCACACCGGTGGAAAAAATTGCACCCGCGCTGGAGTCCTGTGACTTGGTGCTGGTGATGAGCGTGGAACCTGGGTTTGGCGGCCAAAAATTCATGCCGTCGGCGCTGGATAAATTGCGGGAACTGTCATCGATGATTTCCCCCGAGACGTTGTTGTCGGTGGATGGTGGAATTGGCCCAGATACGATTGAATCGGTCGCCCAGGCGGGGGCCAAACTCTTTGTTGCGGGAAGTTCGATTTTTGATGCCAGTGATTATCGCGAAGCCGCGACTCAACTTTTTGATGCTGCGTCACAAGCCGCATCACCGTCCCTTTGAGGAGTGAAACGTTCGTTCCATGTCAAAATCCCAAGCCGTGCTGATTCGTCCCGGCTGTACTGATTTCGACCAGCAAAACCGTATTCAAGGCACATTGAATATTCCCCTCAATCAACAGGGGCAAGTTCAAGTGAGCCGGCTTGCCGAGGACTTGCGCGATATCCCGCTGAAGCGGATTTATTCTGCGCCGTGTGAACCTGCGCGCGAAACGGCCGAGAGCCTCAGCGCAGATTTGGGCGTGCCGGTTAAGGAACTGGATAGCCTTGCGAATTTGAATCAAGGCTTGTGGCAGGGTATGGTCGTCGACGATATTCGCCGCAAGCATCCCAAAGTCTTTAAGCAATGGCAGGAATCCCCCGAGACGATCTGTCCGCCCGAAGGCGAGGAGTTTACCGATGCTATGGTTCGCGTCGGTAAGGCGATTGACAAGATTCTGAAGCGTGACGTGAATTTTGCTATCATTGCTCCGGAACCGCTGGCATCGATGATTCGATGGCATGTCTGCGGAGGCAAACTCCATACTGCCGAGCCCAGTGACAGTTGTCGGGACGATTGCCATTGGGAGATTTTGGAGACGAACGGAAAATCGGAAGCACCGCTCGAGAGTGGCCAGGGAACACCGGCCAAGCCCGCGCGTGCCAAGACAAGCAATTGATAGTTGGACCGGCCATCTGATAAATATTCTAGATGTTTACTGAGGTCGGAATTGTCCGTTTTGAATAGAGCATGGATCACATGAACGACGATCAAGCAAACATCGTCGCAGCGAGGAAACGCAAACCGATGAGTTCCGTCCCCGAACCGGATGAAACCGGCCGGAACGGACATTCCCACCGCCCAAAGCGGGGAGTGCCCGAAGGGCTGTGGTTGCAGTGCGACGGTTGCAGCGCCACCGTGTATCGCAAAACGGTTGATAGCCGGATGGGCGTCTGCCCGGAATGCGACTATCATTTTTACGTACCGACCGCAGAGCGAATTCGCCAACTGTTGGACGAAGGAAGCTTTGAAGAATGGTTCGCCAACCTGCAGCCGATGGACCCACTCGGTTTTGCGGACCGCAAACCGTATGCGGAACGACTGAAGGCCGAGCAGGCCCGTACCGGCTTGTCGGAAGCCTGTATCGTCGGGCGGGGTTACATGCGTGGCCGACCGCTAGCACTGGGCATCACCGATTCGGCGTTCATTATGGGAAGCATGGGCTCAGTGGTTGGCGAAAAATTGACGCGGACCATCGAGTTGGCGACCGAGCGCGATCTGTCGCTGGTCATTGTCAGCGGCTCAGGCGGCGGCGCGCGGATGCACGAGGGGATCTTGTCGCTGATGCAAATGGGTAAGGTTTCAGCAGCGCTGGGGCGATTTCACGAAGCGGGTGGGCTGTTTATTTCCGTGATGACCAATCCCACCATGGGTGGCGTGGCGGCCAGTTTCGCATCGTTGGGGGATGTCAATTTTGCCGAACCCAAAGCATTGATTGGTTTCGCCGGCCCTCGGGTTGTAGAGGCCACGGTCAAAGTCCCCTTGCCTCCGGGATTTCAAACCAGCGAGTTCATGCTGGAGCACGGCTTTGTTGACCGAATTGTGGCTCGTGCCGATTTGCGCAGCGAAATCGCCCGTGTTATCGACTATTGCGGGAAATGATCAGGTATCAGGCTCGAGGGCAGATTTGCCGTTCCGGTCTTGAGTGTCGTTCTCCCGTCTCCCTTTTCCGAGGTAGCCGCGCCCTCTGGGCAGCGGTATACTGGAGAGTCCGGATTCTACGCATCGCGACTTTGCAAACATCCCCGGTCGTTGCCTTTGTTGAAACGAGCCACGCAACATGCTGCTCATCAAAAAAATCCTTGTTCCGCTGATCAAACGGGCACGATTGAAGAAGGTCAATATTGACTCACGCTTCATCAAGGAACGAAAGCTCGGACAAGGGAGCATGTCGGAGGTTTGGCGAGCTAAGGATAAATTGAGCGGCCGCGTGGTGGCGTTGAAAATTTTGGACCTGGAAAAAACGGCGCGACTCGAAGCGCGGTTTGAAGGGTTGGCCAAGCCTTGCGAAGGGGAAGTCGCTTTGAAATTGCGACACCCACACATCGTTCGCACCTTGGAACATGGCATCACCACCAACTACGAACAGTATTTGGTGATGGACTACGTCAACGGCGTGAGCCTGACGTTGCCCGTGGCTTTGCAGAACGAATTGATGCAATCGCACCGTTTGACGTTCATGGTCCAAATCGGCGAAGGGTTGGACTATTTTCACAAACAAGGTTGGATCCACCGCGATTTGTGTCCTCGCAACATACTGGTCGATCGACAGAATACCATCAAACTGATCGACTTCGGCCTCGTGGTCCCCAACACGCCGCCGTTTCGTGCACCCGGCAATCGCACCGGTACCGCTAGCTATATGGCCCCCGAATTGATCAAGCGGATGCCGACTGATCAGCGGATCGATGTCTACTCATATGCCGTGACCTGCTATGAAATGTATACCAAACAGTTGCCGCATGGCGTGGATCCGACATTGACGCTGGATATGATCGTGCAGCACATCAACCAGCCACCAATCGACATCCGTGAACTGGTGCCCGACATCGACGACCAAGTGGCCTCGACAATCATGATGGGACTCGCGGCGAAACCGGAAGATCGTTGGGATTCGGTAGGAGCCATGTTGCACCGACTGCGTGGAGCCAAGGAACGCTTGGAACCCGAGTCCGAGTATGAATACGTCGATGACGAAGCGGCAGAAGATGACGACGAATATGAGTACGAGTATGAAGACGACGACGATGGGGAATGGGAGTACGAATACGAGTAACACCGGCTGAGTATCGATTGTGGTGCCGGCGCCCCCAAACCAGTAAAGTCGCCGACTGGAACTTCCCAACGTCAACGGATTGTCTCTCCCCCCTGTCTTCTTATGCATTCTCTCGCGAACTTGAATCCCGCCCAGCGGGAAGCAGTGACCACGCTTTCCGGTCCACTCCTTGTGCTGGCCGGCGCCGGAACCGGCAAGACCCGCGTCATCACGCACCGCATGGTGCAGTTGATTCGTAAGGGGACGCCGCCTAAGCAAATTCTTTCGGTGACGTTCACCAACAAAGCCGCTCGCGAAATGCTGGCGCGGACCAAAATTCTGCTGGGCGGCAAGGTTCGGCAGCAGCCGGTCATCTCCACATTTCATTCGCTGTGTGTGCGAATTCTCCGCGAAGAAATTGAAGCGCTGGGCTATCCCAAGACGTTTACTATTTTTGATCGGAGCGATCAGGAATCGGCAGCGCGATCTGCGCTGCGGCATATTCGCGTTGGCGATCAGGCGCTCAAACCGGGTGATTTGATATCACAAATCAGCCAATGGAAATCGGCCGGGGTGGCTGCCGATGATGCCGGTGAGGTTGCGGAAAACGATAAGGAATTCTTAGCAGCGATGGCTTTTCGCCGCTATCAGCAAAATCTCCGTGCTGCCGGCGGGGTGGACTTTGATGACCTGTTGCTGTTAACGCGTCAATTGTTTCGCGAACACCCGGAAACATTAAAGCGGCAGCGCGAGCGGTTTTCGCATGTGCAGATCGACGAGTATCAGGACACGAACGGCATTCAATTCGATTTGGTCGAAGCACTCGTCCGCGAACATCGCAATTTGTGTGTGGTGGGGGATGACGA
Organism: uncultured Planctomycetaceae bacterium; assembly: GCA_942492455.1. GTDB lineage: Bacteria > Planctomycetota > Planctomycetia > Planctomycetales > Planctomycetaceae > Symmachiella. The sequence continues at coordinate 191,280 of CALOFE010000003.1, forward strand.
CCAGTCGATTTATGGTTGGCGGGGAGCCGAAGTGAAGCATATCCTCGGCTTTCACCACACATTTCCCGGCGCCAAGGTGATTCGTCTGGAGGACAACTATCGTTGTACGGACAAAATCATTGCGCTGGCCAACGAGTTAGTCCAGCATAATCGCGGACGACACAAAAAAACGCTCGTGGCACACAAGCAATCGCCGCATCCGGTGCGATTTCACAAGTATGATTCCGAGGTGGGTGAAGCCGAGCAGACCGTTCAGGAAATTCAATACATCATCAACGAGATGAACGTCCCGGCGGGAGACTTTGCGATCCTGTTCCGCACCAACGAACAACCACGATTGTTCGAAACCGAGTTGCGGCGACGGCAAATGCCCTATTTGCTATTGGGAACGCAATCGTTTTTTGATCGCCGCGAGATTCGCGATTTGTTGTCCTATCTAAAAGTCCTTTCGCAACCGACCGACGAAATTTCATTGCGGCGAATCATCAACACACCGACGCGTGGCATCGGCGCCGGGACCGTGGAAAAATTGGTGGCCCGCGCCGTGAAAGCCGGCAGCAGCCTGTGGGATGTGCTTCCCGCCGCCGATTCAGCAGGAGAGTTACCGCACAAAGCGGCGCAGGCCATTGATGCGTTTCGAGGATTGATGGAGCGCAACCGTCGCCGCTTTCAGTCCAACGCACACGGCCTGGGAGAATGCGTGCGGCAACTGATTGATGATATCGACTACGAACGCGAAATCGAACGGCTGTATAAAGAACCGACGCAACGGTCGATGCGGATGGCCATGCTTGAGGAGTTGGTCGAAGCAGTCGAGCAGTATGAAGGGCAAGCGGACAAGCCTTCGCTGCAGGAGTTTCTAGAAGAGACGGCGCTCAATGGGCGCGATGTGGAGAGTGACAAAGAGTCACAAGTTTCCAAAGACGCCGTCAAGCTGATGACGTTGCACAGTGCCAAGGGATTGGAGTTTCCCCGCGTGTATCTGGTCGGTTTAGAAGAAGGGATTTTGCCGCACAAACGGTCGGTGGAGGGGACCGAAGCCAACATCGAAGAAGAGCGGCGTTTGGCATACGTGGGCATCACCCGCGCCTGCGATCACCTCACCCTCAGCCGCGCCGCCCGCCGCACAAAATGGGGCAAACCTCGGACGACATTACCGTCGCGGTTTTTGTTCGAGATGTTCGGCGAAACACCGCCGGCAGCGGTTGTTGAGGCGGACGACGATGAGTGACGCTACGGTTGGTGGCTTATCGGGTTTTGGCTCTGTTGGGGGGCGAACGCGACTGGTCTGTAACTGTTCTAGCCTGCTGTGGCTGTGGGAGACCTGCGGTCGGGGGAAGTGCGGGGTCGGGAGACCCGCGCACAACTCGTTTGATTTTGGCGGCCTTCATACCTTTTTGGAGGTCAGGGAACCACAGACATGATGATTGCAGTGGTACTGTGGGAAGCACAAAGCCCGGTTCACCGGGCGCCCCGCGTAGCGGTATTAGCCCCGTCGTTTACGGCGGGGTCGTAAGGGGGGTAATTTGTTTGGAGTTTGAGCCTTGTTTACGAGGCTTCTCGCTGGTTGGCTTGAGCCTGAGGAGTGATGGCTAAAGCCTCGACGGCGAGAACCCCCGTAAAACGGGGGTCAAAATCGTGGGCGTCATGAACCTACACCCCGCCGTAAACGACGGGGCTATGACACGCGTTCGCGTGACAAGTCCCGTGAACGGGACTGATCTTGTATCACTGGCCGAATGAACCATGCGCAACGATCTAGCGGGGAGAGGCAACCCCTGCTTGAATCGTAACACCCGCTCGACTGCCCCACCGTCGGCCGTGCCTACGATGTTTCGATTTCGAATCGTGGGCGTTTGTCGCGGCTGACGAAGCTTTGTGCTTGTTTGTCGTTGAGGATTTGTTCGGCTCGCGGGTCCCATTGGATTTTGCGTCCCAGTCGGGCGGCGATTCCCGCGAGATGGCAGGTCGTTAGGCCGCGGTGATGGCTGAAGACGTCGGAGACGGGTTGTTTGCGATCGGCGACCGCTTCGAAGAAGTTGCGGAAGTGATCGGTCAGCGGGCGGCCTTTGTAGACCTGTTCCAAGGCGCCATCGGGCAGCGGGTTGGTGGCGAGGTCTTCGACCGGTTTGCCGGCCAGCCGACCACGATTGATGAAAATGCGGCCCTCGGTCCCTTCGAACAAAATGCCGTTGTCTAAATCGTGGCGGATGGTCAACTCCATGCCGTCGGCGTAAGCGGCCTTGATTAAAAACTCCGTGGCGGTGTTGTACTGATTGTCAGCTGTGGGAAATCCATCTTTGAACGGCACGGGATGTTTGACCATCACCGGATCCATGGAGATGGGCCCCGTCTCGGTTTTGTCCATGGCCCAGGTGGCGATGTCGACGTGGTGCGCGCCCCAGTCGGTCAGTTTGCCGCCGGAGTACTCGTACCACCAACGAAATTCGTAATGGGACCGCGACCAGCTTTGGGTTTCGCCATTCGGACCGGCCAAACTGCGGTAAGCGACCTCCGGGGCAGGGCCGAGCCATTGATTCCAGTCGAGTTGTTTCGGCGCATCGACCGCGGGAATTTCCGGGCTGGTGGGACCGCCGCCGATGCTGCAGGTGACCTGCTTCAGTTTTCCGATCCGTCCATCCCGAATGATGGCGATGGCTTTGAGGAACTTTTCGTCGCTGCGTTGTTGTGTGCCGACTTGCACAATTTGGCCGGTGCGGCGGCAAACGTCGCACATTTGCCGGCCTTCGTCGATGGTCAGCGTCATCGGCTTTTCGCAATAGACGTCCTTGCCGGAGAGCATGGCTTCGATAGCGATTTTTGCATGCCAGTGGTCGGGCGTGGAGATATGGACAATGTCGATATCGTCGCGATCAATAATCGCCCGGTAGTCGGCGACGACATCCGGAGCGGCGCCGTTCCACTCCTTAACGAGACCCGCTGCGCGTTCGCGGCGGTCCGTGTCGGCATCGCAGACGGCAACAACGTCGCCGTATTTGGGGAACTGTTTGCCCGAGCCATAGGTGCCATCCAGTCCGGTCGCGCGATGGTCCCAACGGCTACCGGTGCCGACAGCGGCGATTCGCGGACGCGCGTTTGCGCTTTCAAAACCCGAGGCGCGACCGGCCAGCCCCGTCCAGATGGCGACGCCCGCCCAGGCAGAGGAGTGTTGCAGGAAACGGCGACGGTTGAGGGAATCGTGGGCCATGGTTTCGCTCCTACTGCGAAAAATTCACGCAAGGTGGGTCACAGCGGTTTAAGCGGACTCGCCTTGTTTGCGTTTGAGTAATTGCCGGTTATAGAACGCGATGGTTTCCTTGCGGCGCAACATCCCCAGCAGTTTGCCCGGTTCGTCGGCGTCGAAGACCGGGAGTTCGTCGAGATTCACCGAAGTAAAACGCTGCAATGCGGTGTTCAGATCGTCGTTCGGATTCACGCTGACGATTTTGGTCGTCATGATATCCTCGGCGATCGCCAGGTTCCAAATGGTCTCGTCGTAGAGATACGTCCGGACATCGCGGGCAGAGAAAATGCCCACGACCCGGTCTTGCTCATTGACGACGGGAAAATACGACTCGTGCGTTTCGGCCAATAGGTGCACGATTTGGTCAAGGGTCATCGATTCGGGCACACAGGTCACGGGGCGTCCGGGGACGAACACATCGCTGACGTGAATGCCTTCGAGCACATCGACAATAAAATCGCCGCGATGCGCGGGGGATTCCATCCGGCTGGGAGCCTGTTTTTGATACAAGGTCCAGCGGCGGCAAAACAAAAAGCAAAGCGTAGAAACCCACATTGCCGGCAACAGCAATTGATAATTGCCGGTCATCTCCGAAACCATAATGATTGTGGAAATCGGCGCGTGCGCAGCCCCGGCAAAGAACCCAGCCATGCCGACGATTGTGTAGGCCTGCGGGTGGTGGACAATGTCGGGTGAGTATTCATGAAAAAATTGTCCGACAGCCGATCCAATTGAACCGCCGATGACCATCGACGGACCGAAGACACCCCCCGACCCGCCGGAGCTGATGGTGCAAGAGGTGGTCACAATTTTCCCGAAGGCGATTGCCAGAAGTAGCGGAATGGCCATCGTCGTCTCGGGAGCGACCGCGTGCTGAATGGCCCCGTAACCTGTGGAGAGCACTGCGAGTGCTCGCACGTCTCCGTCGAAGCCGTAGAAAATTCCTAAACCGATCAGGCCGGCCAGCAAAGCTCCCAGTGCGGGGCGCAGCATGATCGGAATCGGGAGGCGATCGAAAATTTTATGGGCGCCGTAAAACACCTTGATATATAAGACCGCGACAAAGGACAGAATGATCGCCAACAGCGCATAAGGAATGAGTTCCAGCGTTGAGCCAACCTCAAATTGTAAGTCTCGTCCAAATAACGGCGTGAAGCGATAATCCGGCGGCAGCGACAGGCTGTAGACGCTGTAGCCAATGATGGAGGAGATTGCCGCCGGAACGATGACGTCCGATTCGATTTCGGCATCTTTGTAGAGGATTTCCCCGGCAAACAAAGCTCCGGCTAGTGGAGCACGGAAGATCGCACCGACGCCGGCTCCCATTCCCGCAGCCACCATAATTCGACGGTCGCGATCAGAAAGTTTCAATCGTGTGGCCAAATACGATCCAAAGCCCGCACCGATTTGGGCAATCGGCCCTTCCCGGCCGCCTGATCCACCTGTCCCCAAAGTGACGGCTGACGCGATGGTTTTGATGAAGGGGACGCGGGTCCGAATGACTCCCCGTTTTTCGTGGAACGCCTCGATGACGCCATCGGTCCCGTGTCCGGCGGCCTCTGGAGCAAATTTGAAGACCAGCCAGCCGGAGACAAGTCCCCCGCCGGCCATCACCAGAAGTAGATGCCAAGGCGAAAAAACCGTGTGGGTATGTGGTAAAAAAGTGTACTCGCCCACCGGTTCTAGCGGCATGTAGCCGGCAACGCCGTTGAGTGCCAGGGAGAGCACCAACTGGCTGAGGAACTGAAAGGCAATCGCTCCCAAACCGGCGACAATGCCAATCAAACCCGAGAGAAAAAACCATTTTCCTGTCGACTTGAGGTCAAAGGCCTTGAGGAGATTGTCAAACCGTCGTACGTATTCCATGGACACAATAACCGACCGGGTGGTGCGAAAGAAAATGCGCGGGTGAGAGAGCCGAATCGGCATTCTATGCGATTCTCGTACGCTACGCCATTGCACGGCAGGACACGAAAACTCCGAATTTGCTGCCAAATTCGCCAACTTCAGCTCGTCGAGTTGCTATGCCCGTTCTCTTCGCCGCGATACTCCTTGCGCAAATGCTCCGCCTTGCGTTCCAGGGAAGCGCTGTTGACCGGAAATCTCGGCCAGGGCGACCGGGGTGGTGGTGAATCGCCCACCAGTCCCCCATAGCCAACAGGACCCAAACCGGCAACGCGAAGGCGCGTCAGGAGGGCAGCATGCAATTGAACGAAGCA
>CALOFE010000004.1:0-193557 GCA_942492455.1 uncultured Planctomycetaceae bacterium
GCTTTTTATTTTTAAAATATTGGTTGTGGCCTACCTGCGCTGGATTAATCCGTGGCGAACTCAATCACGAACCGTCACGCCTCTTCCACAATCTGGTCGTTCTTCTGTCGCCAGGCCGACACCAAACTCCCACAGTGCCGCTACGGTTAAACAGCACACAAATAACGCAAAGATCAACCCGCTGTGCGTGCGGCCGTCCCATTGGTTGCGGGTCACTGACGAAATCGATCATCGCGGCGAACTGCGGCGGCCAATTGAGCAGGTAATTCCAGGGCCAGCCGAAGTGAAAGAACGCACAGTTGAGGCCGTAGAACAGCCACGAGGTCACCAACAAACCCCAGGCCGCCATCGCCCGGACTGATTGGCGATGTTATCGAAATCAAAAACGCCGCCGCGATCGTGGCGATGCCGAGCGGAATGGCCATCAGCACGTGCGAGCCCAGACCGACGGAAATTGTCGGCGTCCTCTAGAGTAGGCCAAATCCATCAGCGTTTTGCCGGCGATCAGAAGCGTGAGCACCGGTAGTGTCATCAGGTAGGGCCAGTACCGTCCACTGACAATGCCGACAGGGGAATCGTAGACATCACCAGACCCCAGCGGATGTACTTTGGCTCAGCCAAAAATCTGCTCGGCAGCGGCCAGAACTCCGCTGCTACGAGCAGGATCATGTGAATCACACAGAGCGTGATCTCCCAGGGAGGCGAAATGGTCACGGTCGTCGGGCTGTGGGCCGTGTCCGCGATCAAGTGACGATTTAGCCACACGCCGATGGCGAGAATGGTGCCGAAGATCAACCCGAACGATGTCTCCATCATGTTCCACCAATTGACGTGCATCGTACTCCAAGACTCGGTTTGAAAGGTTTCGGGATTCCATGCATGATAGGCTTGCACGCATTGCCCGCCGGAAAACCCCAGGCCCCCAGCGACAAAACCAATCAGCGCCAAATTGCGCGCTAATTTATCGTGGCGCACAAAGCTGACATAGGCCGTCAGTCCGATCCAGGCGAACAACAGTCCGCCCCACATTTCGTGCCGCGGTTTGAGCGGTTGATAAATCATCGGGCAGAACTTCTGGTTCCGGTTCAAAGAACCAACTGTCTGAAAAATAAAGCCAGGGCAATTGTTTCGTTTCCGGATCAAACGGTGTGTTCAAAACCCAGATGCCTAAAAACATCAGGCAGATCAGCACCGCCATCAGCAAACCGATTTCCCAGCAGCGGTAGCGCTTGCCTCCCAGTCCCATGCCAAAAAACGTAGCGGCAATGGCGATCCAGATGCCCCCTTTGATGAACAGCCCAACCAATCCCCACCGCAGCGCCCCCCAATGGCCAACGAGCGGGCCATCGTGCGTGAGTCCGACCGTTTGGCCATAAGTCATCGACCCGCCGATGCCGACGGCGACCGTCATCATGGCAACGGCGCGGGCACCGGTGAGGTTTGTGATGTGCGGGGCATAGAACAGAATCAACGTAAAACCGACCAGCGCGCCGGCAATCATTGCTCCCGATTCATGTCCGTACTGCCCGCGAATCCCCCAAGCCATGCCTCCCGACATCGCAGCACAGAGGACGCCCAGCAGGCCCACCCAAATCGAGATTGGCGGCGGCGACAGTGGTGATTGCGACTGACTGGCCGAAAGAGTTCCGTGTGACATGGGACGTCCTGCTCCGTGATAAATGAATCGATGGAGTGCTACTGTGCCGTCCACCACAAATCGGCGAGGCCCACGACCAACAACCCCATGCTGATGATGATGTTGACTTGAAAAAAAGCAATGTTCACCCGCGTCAGATCATCGGGGCGGACCAGCCAATGTTCATAGGCCAATAAGACGGCAACGAGGCAGGCTCCGATAAAAAACACCGGCCCCAACTCGGCAACGTACCATAGTCCGAACAGGCAGACCACCATCAGCACATGGCTGAGCATCGCAAGTCTCAATGCCGCCGGGATTCCCAACCGCGCAGGAAGGCTGTGCAAACGTCGCTCGCGATCGAAGTCGGTATCCTGGCAGGCGTAGATAATGTCGAATCCGCCGACCCAGAAAAACACGACCAGTCCCAATAGCACCGGCGGCCATTCGATGTTGCCGCGAATGGCGATCCAAGCGGCAATCGGCGAAAGCATCAATGCGGCGGATAACCAGTAATGGCACCAAGCGGTAAAGCGTTTCGCATAGGAGTAGCCACACAAAAAGGCCAACACCGGCAGTGAGAGCAACAGCGGCAATCGGTTGGGCAGAAATAGGAGCGTCGAGGCCACAAACCCCACGCCGCAGATGACCGTAAAAGCGACGACGGTTGGCAACGACAATAACCCGGCCGGTAAGTGCCGGCCCGCGGTGCGGGGATTGTCCGCATCGATTTTCCGGTCCGCCAGCCGATTAAAGGCCATCGCCGCCGAACGCGCAAACACCATGCACAACAAAATGCCCGCTAGGTCCTGCCAGCGAAAGGAGATGCCCTCTTGGCTATTCTTCCACCACGCCATTCCCGCTGCCAACAGCGCAAAGGGCAGCGCAAACAGCGTATGGCTAAAACGGATCATCTCCAGAAGTTGTCGAATGCGAGTCGGCATATCAGTCCGTCGAACACGGTGGCTGGTTATTCAGAGAAACCGTGATTCTAACGAGCTAATTAACCGCGCGTCGACTCACCACGCAATTCTCACCCGCACAGTGCCGTAGGGTGCGTCAAGACGCACCTTTCTAGGTAGGAAATTTGACGATCCAACTCAACTGACAGTTTCATGCTTGTAAATTGCATTCGCTTGTCGGTTATGAGTTCGTGGTGACGAACGTAGCGGACGTTGAATCCGATAGGCGCATCTGTCGTCCTGCATCGAAAGGTGCGTCGCGACGTACCCTACAGGTTTAGGCGCAGTTCAATCTAGCGCCATTGAAAATGTCCCACGTCGCTCGTCGACGGGAGTTAGTACTCCAAGTCGCAATACGGCAATTGCTGTTGAAATTGCCGGGCGCCCATGGCTGTGATTTGAGTTTGGCCGGCATCGACAAATTGCAGTCTGTCCAATTGGGCGACAAGCGTTAACCCTTTGTCGCTGACGTTCGCACCATTGAGCCACAGGTCCCGTAGGTTGGTCAATTTGCTGAGGTGTTTCAGCCCGGCATCGGTGATGCCGTCGTTTCCAGGCAGGACCAGCATTTCCAGATCCGTCATCCCAGCAAGGTGCTTTAAGCCGCGGTCGGTGACATGCGTTTCATTGAGCCACAGATCTTTGAGCGTGGTCAATTTCTCGATGTGAGCCAATCCGGCATCGCTCACGCCGTCGCAATGCGAGAGGACAAGGCTTTCCAATTGTTCTAAACCACTCAAGGAACGCATCCCGGCATCGGTGATGTTGGTGGCCGTTAACCAGAGATGCTTCAGTTGTGTCAGGCCGCGCAGCGACTCCAAACCGGCATCGGTGATGTTCGGGCCGTAAATATAGAGCGTTTCTAAATGCTCCAATTTGCGAAGTTGTTTCAACGTGGCATTGTTGGCACGCGACGTCCGAAAATCGATTGCCACAATATGTCCCGCCGCGTTGAGCTTCACTTCACCATCGAGTGTCTTGGGGTCGACTTTGTCCGCGGCAATCTGTTTGGGGTCATCCACGATGAGTCGCCGGACGATATGATCAGCGGGGAGGTTTTCGGTCTGTGTGTGCATGGTTGCGGCGGGTAACTTCCACATCCGCAATGTATTGTCCCGACCGGTCGACGTCGCAAAGCGTCCCCCCGGAGCAAATGCGACGCTGATCACATCCGATTCATGGCCGGAGTATGTGTGCAATTCGGTGCCCGACTCCACATCCCACAATCGCACGCTGGCATCGGTGCTTCCCGACAGAATGTGCTGTCCGTCCGCTGAGAAAGCCAACGTTAATATCTTGGCTTCGTGTCCTTCAAATTGTCGGATTTCCCGGCCGGTGACCGCATCCCACAAGCGAATCACGGAGTCGTTCCCACCCGAAACGACAAAGCGTCCGTCGGGAGCAACCGCCGCGCAGGTCATATCGGTTCCTGTGAGTTTGAAGCGGCCAATTTCACCGACCGCTTCATCGGTCAGATCGGATTTCAGGTTGCGTGTTCCGGCAAATTCAAACAGCCGTGGCATTTCATCCGGATTCTGTAATTCCCAATCGGCCGGTTCGGGAGTGGCCGGGGCGGGCGGTGCGGGGGACTCTGATTTCGCCGGATTCACCTTCAATTGGCCCGAACCATCATCTGCGGTCAGTAGCACATTGTCGCCAGCAGAATCTGCCTTGCTGCCGCTCATATGACCATCCAGCAATTCCTCTTTGGCTTGAGCGGGACTTTCAGAATCATTGGCCAGGGCGATCAGTTTGGCATTGATCCAACCTTTGGTCCGTTTGCCATCTCGATCGACATACGTCCAAATCCAATCTCCTTGGGTCGACACCACTTTGAGTTGTTGCCCTTTGGGGAGCTCGGCCAGCACATCGTTGATCACTTTGAGCGGTGCTTTGTCCTTAGCGACAACCACTTGATCGTTGGGCTTGAGATTTGCCAGATCCGCGTCGAGGAACAGTTCTTCGATCCGGTGTTCGAGTGATGACCCCCGCAAACCCTTGGCGACGACGCGCAAGTTGCTATCCAAAATATATGTCTGGGGAATGCCCGTCACTTGATACAGAGTGGTGACCGATTGTTGGGCCTGATCGGCATGATACACATGCGGGTAATTGAGCTCAGCTTGTTCGGCCGCTCGCGCTGCGGTGTCGCGATCGGTATCGGAACAGACTCCGATAATCTGTAAACCGCGATCTTTGAAATCCGCGTTGAGTTTCCGCAAGTGCGGGAATTCCGCTCGGCACGGCCCGCAATAAGAGGCCCAGAAATCGAGCAGAATGTACTTTGATTCGCCAGCGATTTTCTCGAGGTCGATGGTCTTCCCATCCAAATCGGTCGCTGTGAATGTGGGAGCAATGTTTCCCGGTTCTAAACCGACTTGAATATCCAGCTGCGCCGTGTCATCCGTCATGTCGGCAGGCTGGCTGTCAGCAGCAACGGCGAAATGACTCGATGTCGCAAATGCGAGAATTGAAGAATAAATAAATGACAAGCTGATGATGCGGTAGGGGGACGTCTTGGACAAAGAGACTCTCCTTGTTAGTCTGGTGCTGAGAGCAAACTCTGCATTGGCAGCTTGTGATTTACAAACTTGCCTGATTACAAAATCTGTTCAGTGGGTCTGCCGTGACGCTCTGTCTAAATGTTCGCCAATAGCAACAACTTGAGCACAACAATGATAATTTTGGGGGCGTTCGATTCAGCGAACTTAGAATGAGTCCACCGCACGGCATCGTCTTGAAATGCCACAACCGCTACGCCAAGATGTTCCCGGTCGATAACGAGCTTAAGTCAGGGAACGATCGAATTTGAGTGGGCGCGATGACCTCGAATGGTCTGTGCCGCGCCCTAGGGGTAATTACTGGCGTCCATAATTTGGTTTCGAGGGCCAATCGTCAAGCAACAGCCGGAAAGGTTTTTGTGTTTTCCCAAAACTGCGAAATAGGTGCAATCCTGTCCACCGGTTAAAGCAGTGCTGGATTACCCAGACTCAGTCAAAATAGGGCGGGTAGGTTGAATGTGGTTGATTTGGGTGGATGGGTCGAGGTCTTGGTTCGGGTGTTATTCGAGGTGCTGGCTAATATGGAGGACGCGCGATGAAGATGATTAAAGGGCAGAGGCAACTGGCATAGCTTGCGTTGTGACCGGAGAACTGTGAACGACGGCAAAGCCGTCGGTTTGGGACATCATGAGTGAGCGACATTTTTGTATGACTGAGACGTTGACTTCACCATTACGAATTGGCCCGCTGACGCTCGACTTTCCGGTCGTGCAGGCGGCGCTTTCGGGGTATAGCGATTGGCCAATGCGTGTGATCGCCCGGCGGTGTGGGGCGCCGTATGCGATTTGTGAAGTGATGTTGGATCGGTTCATTACGTCGCTGAAAAACCGCGAGAAGACGCGGCATCATTTGATGATTTCCGATGAGGAACATCCTGTCGGCGGCCAGTTGATGGGGGCGGAGCCGGAGCAGTTTGGTCCGGCGGCGGTGCGACTTGTCGAAGCGGGCTTTGATGTGATCGACATCAACTTTGGATGTCCGGTGAAAAAAGTGCTCGGCCGTTGTCGTGGCGGTTTTCATCTCAGCCAACCGGCGACGGCGATCGAAATCATGCAACGTGTGCGCGATGCGGTCCCGGATGCGATTCCGGTGACGGTTAAGATGCGACGGGGGATCGACGATTCGGCGGAAAGTCGCGACAAATTTTACGAGATCTTCGATGCCGCCTATGAGATTGGCGTCGCTGCCATCACCGTGCATGGTCGGACGGTGATGCAGCGTTATGACGGACCAAGCCGTTGGGAATTTCTCCGCGAATTAAAAACACATGCCGGCGAGCGTGTGGTGTTGGGGAGCGGTGATCTGTTCTCCGCCGCCGCCTGCTTGGAAATGATGCAGTACACCGGTGTTGATGGCGTGACCGTTGCGCGGGGGGCAATCGGAAACCCGTGGGTCTTCGCCCAAGCCCGTGCACTATTCGCCGGCCGCGAACTGCCTCCGCCGACCTTATTTGAACAACGGGACGTGATCCGCGAACATTTCGCGTTAGCACATGAAATCTACGACCCGCACCGAGCGTGCGGTGTGATGCGAAAATTCGGCATTAAATACGCCCGGCTGCATCCCCAGGGCGAACAGGTGCGCAACGCCTTTGCCGTGGCGCGTAGCGCAGAGCAATGGCAACACGTCCTTGAGACTTGGTACGCCGAAGACTTGCCCGGCTGTTTTCCAGCGGTCGATGAAGTGGGATGAGACGTGAGGCTTGAGGAGTGAGGGTTGGCCGTTGAGAAGTCGAAGGGAAATCGATCAATCTCTATAAGGCTCACAGCAGTTTAACCGACCTACATCAGCCTGCCCTCAAGCCTGTCGCCTCACGCCTCAAGTCTTCCCGCCTATACATGATCCATTTCGCAAAAACGATCAGCGGCCGCGATGATTTCGTCGTCGATCACCAGGGCTGGGTCGAGCGATTTGATCATTGTGATTTCTGATTTGCGGTCCTTCACTTCGAAGAGATCGTTTGTGATCGGATTGTTCGGCAGCCAGCCCCCGCAGCGATCGACGTCCCACCCGGCAGTCAGGGACAGCACAGCGTGGTACAGCGCCGACAACGTTTCATCGGTTTGGTCCGCACAGGCGTAATCCAGGATTCGCCAGCCGTGGGGATCCGGAGTCAAACGGACGTAGCCACGGTTCGATCCCTCTTCAGCTTTCAGCCAGAAAAAGCGGTCATCGGGGAACTTGCTGGACATCGCCCGCCAATAGTCGTCGCTACGGCGAATGCAAAACGGCGTCGCCCCATGGTAGGCGTGGTACATTGCCGACATCGCGGCGAAGTCGTCGGCTTCCTGGAATTCGACCAAAATCTTGTCGGTGTTCGACTTGGTGACAGTGGAGAGATAACGCCAACCGGCCGAGGCGGGGCAGAGTCGATATCCCATTGCTGCGTAATATTCGGCTGCAATGTCGGAATAAAGAATTGACAACCGCATACCGCGCTCGGCGAGTTGCTGCTCGACTCCTTCGATCAGCTTTGCTGCGTAACCTTTGCCACGATATTCGCCGCAGGTGTAGACCGACCCGATTGCAAAACCGGGAATTGTTTCGCCACGCACTTGAAACTCGACGGGATAGCTTCCCAGCGAAGTTGCCACATGCCTGCCGGCGCAGCCCACGAACCATGTCGCCCGGCGGTGCGGATCGGCATTGAGCCGGTATTGAATATGTTCGTCGAGTGTACGGCCTTTGCTCCAGATATCGTAAACATTGCGGTGGGCAACAACGACTTCATCGGGCGAGGCGGGATGGACATCGAGTGTGTCGGTCATGGTGCCTAATCAAAGCTGAATAACAGGGAAATTATTGTGAACACGGTAGTATGTTGACGATCTGACCACTCGCGCACAATAGTAGCAATGAATTTGTGGCGCAATGCCGCGCCTGTGGCTGCTGACATCATTTGCCGTTGGACGTCAGGCCTAAGAGAGCGGCTGCTTCGTCGTGCATCCACTTCAGAGTCGAGTCGTTCACGAGCGCTGTGGACTTGAGGGCTGCAGTCTCAGAGAAGCGGCGAACTGCTACGTCGCGACGATCTTGTTCCCAGTCGATCATGGCGAGTACGTATTGGGCGACGGCAGCGGCGTCGTTTTCGGATAATTCGATCGCTCGATTCAAAGCGGTAACGGCTTCTTCAACATGACCACAGCGATATTCCGCCACGCCTAATACGCACCAGGCATCGCCGTCGGCAGGCCTCGTCAGGGTGGCTTGTTTAGCAAGCGGAAGCGCTCGATGCGGATCACGCAGATCGCTGATAGGGCATCTTACGAGTAACCAAGACAGCCAATGTTGTGCTTTAAAATGTTGTGGAAATTGTTCCAACGTCCGTTTCAAAGTCTTGCAAGGCTTGAGAAAAATATTGTCGCGCAAGATCGACATGGCCTGTTTCATACATCATTGTCGCCAAGTCACACGCTCCCCAACCAATTCCGCCCGGTTTTCCGGGGAGTTGCGGAAAGCGTGTCAATATTTCCCGACGCAACGCTCGCTGTTTTTGCATTTGTGCACGGGCTTCATCAAACTGCTGTTCCCTTCCAAGCGTTAAAATCAGATTTTCATAGCAGATAGATAATCGTCGTTTATGCTCGTAGACGTTGGGGAATTCCTCGGCGAGCAATTCCCGCAATTGAGTCGCTTTCCGCCGAAAATCACCGGAGCGGTTGTAGTCCCCTTTTCGAAAATAAAGCAGCCCCAAATAGGACCGATTCTGGGCGAGTCGCCCGCGGATTTCCGTATTGCCGGGTTGGTCTTGCACCAATTGTTCATAGACACGATTCGCGAACAACAGTTCCGGTTCGGCTTCGTCTAAACGTAACGTGCGCAGCAACATCGTTCCCAACCATTGGCGACAATGCGCTTCGTCCGGCCCATCGGCGGCGTTGGGATACTCGGAGTTTATCTCGTTCCAAATAAGCACCGCCTTGCGCAGATAGATTTCCGCTTCATGGTGATGTTGGGCTTCCCAGTGGAAATTGCCCATGTCGGTATTAACTTCTGCTAAACGACGTCGCAATCGAAGTTCGCCTGGGAAATCCGTCACCAGACTTTGAGTTTCGTCCAGCCGCAATTTACAGGTGACCAGTGCATCGTCCATATATGTGGGCCGACGTTGGAAATAGGATAACCCCAGATATTCATACGCTTCTGTCAGCGTGTCACGGTAGACGACATTTCGCGGATTGGCGGCGATCAACTCATTGAGCATCGCTATCGCCCTGTTGCCGGTCCTCTCGGCTTGTTCGAAGTCGCCCAATGCTTCGTGAATATTGGTGATTTGCACATAGGCTCTTGCTGTTTCGTAATGTAAGGCCGGGATGTCTCCCTCGGCAGCTGACAGATACTCTAAAAAGTTGACGGCCTTTTTCAATAACTCCCGCCGGACGGTTTCCATTTGTGGGACGTCGACGATTTCATCCGAGGCGACTTCGGTCAGCATTTCGTTGACAGCTTGTAGCGCATGATTGAGATTGTCATCGGCGCGACGGGTTTGCTGTTCGGCAATAAGACGTTGATTTGATTCTGCTTGATAGGCACGGGCCACAAAAAATATGCTGAGCGATAGCGCGACCACTGCGATCAGCAAAATCGCAGCCATGGAGGAGACCAGTGAATGATTCCGTCGCGACCACTTGGCAAATCGATCCCAAGCCCCCGGTCGTTTTGCGAGGATGGGACGTAGTTCCAGGTAGTGTCGCAAATCATCCGCCAACGCTCCCGCTGAAGCATACCGTGCCTCAGGTTCTTTAGCAGTTGCTTTGAGGACGATCGTCTCTAAGTCAGCCGGAATCCTGCGATCGAAACTGCTGGGCAGCGGCGGCTCCTCCGTAGCGATTTTTTTGAGCATTACGGCTTTATCTGCCATGGGGAGCATCGGCTGGCAAGTCAGCAATTCATAGAGCGTGACCCCAAGTGCATAGATGTCGGTCCGCTGATCAACCAATTCGTGATGTCCCAGTGCCTGTTCGGGACTCATATATTGCAGCGTCCCAATGAAGTCACCCGTCATGGTGAGGTTGCCATCGGATTCGATTTGGGCCAAGCCGAAATCCGTGATCCATAGCACTCCCTCACCGTCGATCAACAGATTCGACGGTTTGATGTCGCGATGAATGATTCCCCGTTGATGCGCATAATCTAATGCCTCGGCCGCCTGGATGCCCAATTCAGCGATTGTACGAAATCGGTTGTGACGATCAGCCAGCGATTGCGTCGTGTGACATTGAATGCGATTTGTTTCGACCACGCGCGCTGCCGTCTCTGCTTCGTGCGCCTGATTGTCAAACGCGGTTCCACCGGCGTGTGGATCGAGGATCATCTCGCAATTCGCAGCTTCCTGGGATGAAGCGGCATTTTTGACGCGTGTGACTGCCGGGATCTCGGCGATCTTGCCATCGACTAAGGAGAGTCGCAACTGCTTGAGGACTGTTGCTAAATCTTGTCCATCGACGTATTGCATCGAATAATAGTGCACGCCACGATCGGTCCCGACGGAATGGACCGGCACAATGTGCGGATGATGCAATCCAGCGGCGGCCTGTGCTTCGATTTTGAATCGCTGCAATTGACGCGGGTCAAGGACCGCCGCAAATGGCAGGATCTTGAGCGCCACCCGTCTCTGCAAGGAGATTTGCTGAGCTTCGTAAACGATCCCCATGCCGCCGCGGCCAATTTGGCGGATCAGACGAAAATCGCCAATGATCTTTTCGGTCGACTCGGGATGCTCGTCGTCGCGAAACTGGGTTGACGCAGGAGTGGCCAGTGCGGCCAATGCTGGAAATAGTTGGCGGATGACCTCAGCCAATTGCGGGTAGCGGGCAACGAATTCTTCGACGTCTGGCGTTTCGCCCCGACTGAACCGATCCGTGATCTCATCTGCAATCTGATCAAATAACGAATCGTCTGCTGAGCCAACGTGTGAGTGAGGTTCCTTCACCGACGCTCCTCTAATTTCAGTCCAAGGTCACCCGGAGCATTCCTAGGCGTGTCGGCCCACACCATCTTAACGGTACCCGCTGACTGAAGGATTGGCAACGCCATTTTGGCGGCGATGGGTGTCCCCGTTGAATTCCGTGACGCAATCCCCTAAATCCTATAGTTCAAGGGTTTACCACAGCCGACTGGGACTTACGACAAGGCAGAAAAATGAACACAAACGATCCATTGTCCAAACCGAAATCCGATTTTGACAGCCTGATTGAAAAACTGAGTAGCCCGGATTCTCCGGTGGGTATTGATGCGAAATACACGCATGCGGTGATCATTGACTATCTGCGGCAAATTTCAGCTCGACTGGAATCGATTGAGCACCAGCTGGAAAAAAGGTGAACTTCGAAGGATCAGCGCGTGTTAACAAAGGTTCATCAATCGTTCATAGAGCCGGCGTTTGGCACTGTTTTTTTCCGCAACGTAGTGCCATCCGCCTCACGTAGCCGGTACGATAGTACTAGAACCAGTTTCAAAACCCGGTTGCGCTTGTTGTCGAATCGTTCAGATCACTGTCTGTCAGATGCGTCAGAGGGTTTTGAAACGACTTGTCATAGAATTCGAATCCGAGTCGCCTCCTCTAAGAGGCGGTGACGTTGTTTATGTTCGCGCCCGAACGGTAAGAGTTGGCAATACAACGATTGGGGAAACAGCCATGTTGCGAGTCACGCTGGCGGGACTACTTTTGGTGGGATATTTGTGGGCCGGCTTTTCGACGGTCCTTGCCGGGGATTGGCCGACATGGCGGTACGATAGTCAGCGGAGCGCTGCTGCGCCCGATGCACTCCCGGCAAACTTACATCTGCAATGGACACTCCAACGTCCCCCATCGGCACCCGCATGGCCTGAAGACCCACGTTTGCAATTCGATGCGGGGTATGAACCGATCGTGGTTGGCGACACGCTGTATGTCGGCTCCGCACGGAATGATTCGCTGACGGCAATCGCGGCATCGACGGGAGAAAAGAAATGGCAATTTTTCGCCGGTGGTCCGATTCGGTTCGCACCGGTGTTCACCGAGGGCCGCTTGTATTTCGGCGCGGATGATGGAGTGTTTTATTGCCTCGATGCTGAGACGGGTCATGTTGTTTGGCAACACGATACGGCTCCCACAAATCGCAAAGTGATCGGCAATGGCCGGTTGACATCGGTATGGCCCATGCGGGGCGGACCGGTTTTGAGCGACGGGAAAATCCAATTTACGACCGGCGTATGGCCGTTTGAAGGAGTGATGCTTTATACGCTTGATCTGCAAAACGCAGACGCCACTGACGAGAAGCCGCACCTGACAAGCACCGTGATCGCGGATTCCGCTCCGCAAGGGTATGCCGCTGTCGCCGGTGACCGGCTGTTCTTGCCCTGTGGCCGTGAGAGGGTGCTAGGGCGTTCGCTCAGCACGGGAAAACCAATTGGGATGAATTACGACTCCCGTGGCAAGACCGATTTCCATGCCGTTGCTGCGGGCGACTGGTTGTTTCATGGCGACAAGATTTTTCACGTCCCAGATCAACTCTTAGCAGCCGTCGAAGCACGGCGGCCGGTGGTGGCGGATAACACGGTTTACGGTGTCCAAGGGGGGAACGTAGTTGCCTTGGATTTGGCGGATCCCCAATACACAGAGACCAAAGACCGTCGCGGCAAACTGGTCAAACAGTTGTCCTTAGCCAAGAAATGGGAGTTGTCCTACGCCGACATTGTGGGAAAAGCCGAGGGCGATGAAGCCAAATGGTTGGCGGACAACCCGCTGACGATTCACCTCAAGGCCGGTAATCGTTTGTATGGATTTCAGGCGGGACAAGTCTTCGCCATCGATGTGCCCACGGAGAATGCTCCGGCGAAAAAAACATGGTCCGCCGCTATTGAGGGAACACCGACGTCGATGGTCGCGGCCGCTGACAGATTGTTTGTTGTGACACAGGAGGGGGAATTCTATAGTTTTGGTGCGGAAAAAACTGAGCCACGACACCACACCGCTGAGACTGTGGAACTTGCATCAACTGATGCCGCTACTGCGGAAAAGGTTGCGGCATTACTGAAAGCGTCACCGTCGGATACGGGGTATGCACTCGTCATGGGAGTCTCCGACGGCCGTTTGATCGAGGAGTTGCTACTTCAATCGCAGTTGCCGGTGATTGCCGTCGATCAGGACGCTGCAAAAATCGATGCCGTCCGTCGCAAATTAGACGCAGCCGGTGTTTATGGCACGCGCGTCTCGGCGCATATCGGCCGGCCGTTGGAGTTCGGATTGCCGCCCTACATGGCGTCGTTGATCACGTCCGAAGATGCGCAGTCGGGTGATATTTCTGATGCGGCGAGTGTGATTCAAAAAACGTTTCAAATCCTCCGCCCGTACGGCGGCGCGGCTTACTTGGCGACCTCAGATGTCGAGCACGAGATGCTTGTGCATTTTGTCGCCGCTTTAGGATTAGCGAACGCCGAAGTCCGTCGAGTGGGGGATCTCTCCTCGATTTCCCGTGAAGGTTCGTTGCCCGGTGCAGCCGATTGGACGCACGAATATGGCGACACCGCTAACACCTTGATGTCCAAAGACAAACTGGTCAAAGCGCCGCTGGGCGTGTTGTGGTTTGGTGGACCGGCGGCGGACGGAGATCTGTTTTATAACCGGCATTATTGGGGGCCGAGTTTGACCGTGATCGGCGGGCGGATGTTTTTGCAAGGTCCGAATAAATTGTCGGCCGTTGATATCTACACCGGCCGTGTGTTGTGGCAAATGCCGCTGAAAGATAGTGACGAAATCCAACCGGGTCGTCGCGGTAATGATTTTGAGGAAGTCATCGCCGGCTTCAATTTCGTTGCCATGGAGGACGGAATCTATCTCGTCAATGAGCAGGTCTGCCGTCGTTACGACCCCGCCACCGGCAAAGTGATGTCAGAATTCACGTTGCCTAAAGCTGAGGGGCAATGGGGCCGGTTTCGCGTTTATGAGGATTTGCTGATCGCGGAAGTCTTTCGCGAAGTTCCCGGCAAGGGACGGCTGCCAGTTGAGTTGCAAGCCATCGACCGCAATAGCGGGGAGACGGTCTGGAAGAAAACGGCCAAGTTTAGTTTCCCCTTCGTCGCCATCAACGGCGGCAAGTTGTATTGCTTTGATGGCATGATTCAAGATCTGTATCTCGACTGGAAACGCCGCGGAAAAATCCCCGAAGCAGGCCCCGACCGGGATGTCGTTGCTATGGATGTTCGCAGCGGCAACGAAATCTGGCGGTACACAACCGACATGATCGCTACCTGGCTGAGTTATTCCCAGGAGAACGACGTGCTGATGGTCTCCAACAACAAAGGGATGATTGCCTATCGCGGCAAGGATGGCAAAGAGCTGTGGCGGAAGTATGCTCAAGGCAAAGGCTTTGCCGGCCATCCGGAAAACCTGTGGGACCGCGTGATTTTGTGGAAGGATCAAGTGATCGACCAGCGCGGTCCAGGACTGGCCTACAACATCGCAACCGGCGAGTCGATCCAGCGCAAGCATCCGGTGACGGAAGAGGAGATCGACTGGGAGTTCACGAAAAAAGGGCATCATTGCAATTACGCGATTGCCAACGAACATCTGTTGACGTTTCGCGCAGGGGATGCCGGTTTTTGTGATGTGGAGACCGGCACCACCTCACACCTGACTGGATTTCGTTCCGGGTGTCGCAATAGCTTGATCCCGGCCGGTGGTGTGTTGAATGCTCCCAACATGGCACATGGTTGTGTGTGTGGGTATTCCATTTTCACATCACTGGCGCTGGTGCACGTTCCCGATGCCGATTTGTGGACCTACGGTGCTTTGAAAAAACCGGACGTCCAGCCACGGCAACTTGCGGTCAACTTCGGCGGCTCCTGGGGATCGTGTTGATGAGACCGGCATGATGTGGTTGGATTATCCCAGTGTCGGCGGGACGTCTCCCGACGTTGAAGTGACAGTCACCGGCGACAATCCGAGTTACTTTCGCAATCACTCTGCACGGATCCACGGCAGCGGCCTGAAATGGGTCGCCGCTTCGGGAGTCGAGGGAGCGGAGGAGATCACCATCAAACTGCCCGGCCGTGCCAAGCAACCCCGCAACTACACGGTGCGACTCTATTTTGCCGAACCGGATGACATCTCCGCAGGACATCGCCAATTCAATGTGTCATTGCAGGATCAGCCGCTCCTCGCCGACCTGGACGTGGCGAAAGAGTCGGGCGGGTCACAGCGGATTTTGATGAAGGAGTTCAAAGAGATTGCGATCACCGAAGAGCTAAAAATCTCGCTCACCCCCGGAGTGGGACGGCCGGTCTTGTGTGGCATCGCGATCGCGGCAGAGAACTAACGGCGGAAACGCCGCGGAGGCTGTGGTGGGCGACCCGCAAATTCAAAACGCAGGAAAAAATACTCACGCAAAGCCGCAAAGCCCGCAAAGGAGTGACCAGGATAATGGATCTAGGAATGGCGGCTGCGTGGTGGGGATGGCATTTTTGTAAGAGAAATGTTTCAACAAGTTAGACGCAATCAACGCAAACCGAGGCCAAGCACATCGACAACGCAAATCTCTTAGCGAGCTTTGCGGCTTGGCGTGAGGATTTTTTACAACCTACGGATTAGCGGTGCATCGGTTACTTTTCTGTCGTCGAAACATTGGGAGCATCTGGATCCCGTTTCATGATCTCATACCAGGTGTAACCAGATCCGGAGTGCGGCGAATCGGATTCGAATAACCGACCTAGAATTCCTGCGGAAATCACCGCGACCAGAAAGGGAACCGTGGTCGACAATGTGAATGTCGGCGCATTCGCAATGACTGCATCCGCATCCCATTCCTCGTAAATCAGCTTCCAATAACTCAATCCGGCGATCGGTTTCCAGTAACTCCAAATGATCGCGACCAACGTACCCAGCATGACCGCCGGAATCGTGGTGCGGGCTGTGCACCGCGGCAGGAACATGCCGATCACAAACAGCGACGCCAGCGGCCCCAAAAACATATTGAAGGCGGGTTGCATCACTTCAAAGATATTGATTTTGTGAGAGATCACGATATAGGCCACGCAACAGGCGACGCCGGTCGAGATCATTCCGATGGTGATCGTGAGGATTTTTGCCAACTTCAATTCGCTCATTTTCTCCGCCCCCTGGGGATTCAGCCGGGCGAAAAAGTCGGTGGTGATGACGGCCGAAACGGAGTTCACTCCCGAATCGATGCTCGACATGGCTGCGGCAATTAGTGCTGCCAAAATCAAGCCTCCAACGCCGGGGGGAAGCTGATGGCCGATAAAGTAGGGGAAGACCTTGTCCGCAAAATTTGAGGAGACTGAAACGTGTTCGCCCGTAATCGGATCGAGCGGCAGAAACGTGGGGTGTTCCAAGTAGAACGACATCAACGCCAAACCGCAAAGTGCCAGCAGAACCAACACGACAAAATCCGCCCCCGCCGCCAAGAGATAGCTATTGCGAGCCGCCTTCAGCGACTTGGTCGAGAAGTAACGCTGTAGCACCACTTGGTCCGAGACGTGCGTGCAGATCGTCCAAAAGAAGACCATGCAAATCGCCCAGACCATGGTCCGCTGTTCCGTAATGTCCCAACTGAATATCGGCGGGCTCGCATGGGATTCCGTTACGGTCGATGCGGTTTCCCACCAATGTGCCGGCCCTGTGCCGGTTGTTGTGGCGATATAACCCAACGTGATCAGCGTGCCGCCAAACAGCACCATGAACTGCACCACATCCGTCCAAATCACCGCCCGCATTCCACCCACAGCTGTATAGACGGTGGCGAAGACACCCACGCCGACGATCACAAAGTAGATCAGCGCGTTTTGGTATTCCTGGGGAACGTTCCCCCGCGTCATCGCTGTCAGCGCCATCGACGAGGTATAAACCACCACCCCCATCCAGCCCAGTCGCATGAAAACAAACAGCGCTGCTCCCATCGCGCGCGCGGGATAGTTGAAGCGCAACTCCAGAAATTCATACGCGCTGGTGAGACGTAACCGCATAAAGAACGGTACGAACAGCATAAAGATCACGAGGATATTGAGCGGCACTGCCAGTGTGCCGACTAACATCGTGATGCCGTTTTTGATCAGCTCTCCCGGTTGCGCCAAGTATGAGATCGTCGACATCAATGTCGCCATGATGCTCAAGCCGACAGCAAACCAAGGCATGTTCCGGCCACCGAGGAAAAACTCCTCCGTCGAGCCTTGCCGCTTCGCAAAATACAGTGCGATGCCAATCGTTCCCAGCAAATACATGGCGACGGCGATGTAGTCGTACGAACTCAGACCTTCGTGTGGAGGTGCCGGGGCTGCGAACATGAATTGTCCTTCCCCCGGTAAAACCAGGGACTGCTGGTCGAGACTGTGAAACGATTCCGTTTTCCCTCAACCCCCGACTCCGCCGGGGGGGACGTATTGCGGCTGATGCCTTATTGCAAAATCGCCAAAATCTCATCCTTCAATGCCGCATTCACTGACAACCCGTTTCCAGAATGCATTGAGCGTTTGCCCTTCCAGTCGACGAAGTCGCCTCCCGCTTCGACCATGATTGGAATCAAGGCGGCGCAATCCCAGGCACTCAATTCAGGATCAATCATCACCTCGGCCCGTCCGGTTGCGACCAGAATGTGTCCGTAACAGTCACCCCAACCACGGGTCAGTTTCGATTTCGTACAGAGATCGTGAAACGCTTCGGTGCGGCCGATTTGTTCCCAGCGTGTGATTGTCGTGGTGCAGAACAAGGCCTGCGACATATCCGAAATATCGCTAACCCGCGCGGCGACCGGCTTTTGGTCGCGACGTTGCCACCAGGCACCTTCTCCGAGCGAGGCATAGACGACTTCGTTGAGTGCAGGAAACCGGCAAACGCCCGCTACCAAGCGACCGTCGTATTCCAAACCAGCCAACGTGCCAAACAGCGGCACCCCGTGGATGAACGATTTTGTGCCGTCGATCGGATCAAGGACCCAACGGTATCCGCTGGTCCCCTCGACATCGTCAAATTCTTCCCCCAACACGCTATCGTCGGGGAAGACGTCGAACAGCCGTTCGCGAATGAGTTTTTCCGCCCCTTTGTCCGCCACGGTCACGGGACTTTCGTCCCCTTTGCTCTCCACCGCCAAATCGGCCGATTGGTAGTGCGGCATGATCAACTCTGCGGCCGCCTGTGTCACTGTCAGGGCGACCTCTAACCGCCGCGCAATCTCCGGTTGTTCACTCATCTCGTTTCGTTCGTTTCTCGTTTTGATAGGTCATGACTAACAGGTGCAACGCCGCACCCAGATAAGAACTAATCCTCAAGCCGGTACAACATTTCGCCCGCCTTACGGACCAACAATACACCCTCATTTTCACGATTCGCAAAATCCTCGACGTTGATCGTACTGGGATCGCGATAGCCCAGATTGATCCGTTCACAAGTTTCTCGTGGGATCCCACTGGCCAAGGTCACTTGCACGCGAGGATGTTCGACTCCGTCTACAAATGTCCCCCCGCCGCGCACGTGTGTGGAGTGCGCCAAGACACCGCGGGGGATGTGCGAAAATCGTTCTGCCTGTGCGGTGAAATAATCCCGCACGTGGTATCCGACTTCCTCGATCAACGGGCCGTGCGTGATCGAAATCTCGTGCATGTGTGGCGCGTAGATAATTAACTCCCCGCCATCGGCCACAACCGGTTCGAGCTTGTACATGCATTTGCCGGCGACCCACAATTCGTCATACATCGGCGGCGCGCAGGACAGCACTGTTTGGAATGGTTTCGGCACGCGACGCATATGCACCTGCGCCGACAAATCAGCCGCATCATTCCAGGCCGATTCCGGTGTCCCATAAAACATGCCGTACAGACTCGCATCGGGTGCCACGACAAACGCCAAGCAGCGCCGCTCGACTGGAATCATCGCCGCGGCACGGTCGACGACTTTCCGCACGGGGGTTTCTTTGACGCCGATGATGGAAGCATTGGTGATCAGCGCGCCGAGCCAGTGGAAGAAATTCAAAATCTCCGCACCACCAATCCCAGGAAAGAAGTATTTGTTCCCTCCCGAAAACCCCACGACCTCATGCGGAAATACCGGTCCCAGCACCAACAGCACGTCGTAGTCGGCAATGCGGCGATTGATGGCGACATCGACCGCTTCTTCCAGAAGGCCCCCAGATATCTCGCGCGTGTCCGCTTCGCTCAATGTTCCCAGCGAAAGCAGACATTCCGGCCGGTCCCATTCGTGATTGAACAGCTCCACGTCGGCATATCGCCCGTTACTGTCCGCATCGGAAATCCCCAACAGCCGCCGAATATCGGCCTGCGGCATTTCCGGGTGCGTCCCCAACGCCACGAGCACATCGATTTTTGCCGCAGCTGACGACAATTGGCTGTGAACGGCGTCGAAAAGCAACGGCAACGGTGCGGTCCGCGTTGCATCGGGAACGATCAATAACACCCGTTTGTCGGCAAAATCAGCCGCACGGAGGTTCTCGGCGATGTACTGACGAACATCATCAGCGGACAATAGCGGCAGCGGTGAATTCATGGGAACTGCGGTGGGACAAATGGCGGGTCAAACGGACAGTCCTCAGTCTATCGGATCGTCATTTGGCTGCAACCACCAAGTCAAACCTGATTAATGGCGAATCTGCGTTTCGTCTTTGCGGGCAAAACGCCGAACAGGATAGAGGCAACCAGACGGGGCGCCAGGAATGGCTCAACCGAAGGGGGAAGAAAAGACCGGGGACCGCACGGTCGGACCGCGAGCGTTCAGAGACGATGGGACAGTGTCGACCATGTTTTGGCTGCCGCAGAGTGAAGGTCAGATGCGGAACCCGGCTGAAGACGATCGAGGAAGTTGCACGAGCGGGGACGCGAGATGAGGATGGCGGCACGCAGTCCGAGAAGATGCGCAGACATTTTGCGGTGAGTACTCCAAAATGGAGGCACGGAAGGGGGGAACAAAAAAGAGGCAGAAGGAAATCTGGGGAACAGATCAAGCGTAACATTCCACATCAATCGTCCCCGCTCGCTCAATAACCGCTTCGGCCGTAACCCGCCCCGGGAGCAGTTGTAACGCATTTTCGACCCCGGCAGCGATGCCGAGTTGCACCGCCCGCGTGATGTCGTCGCCATTTGCCAGTCCCCAGCCGATACCGGCTGCCAGCGAATCGCCTGAACCGATCGGATTGACCGGCGTGATTATCGGTGGCTGAAACCGCAAACAATCGGTCGCCGATGTCAGCCACACGGCATGGGCACCCTGGGTAACGAGCACCCATTGAGCGCCGGCGGCATTCAGTTCGCGCATCGCTGCGACTAGGTCATCGTCGCTGGTCAATTCCCGGCCGACCGTGCGGGCCAACTCTTCACGATTGGGTTTGACCAAAAAGGGCGTTGCCTCCAGCGCCGCCGCCAACTCCGCTCCGCGTCCGTCGATAATGACGCGCGCATCAATCCCGGTGATGAGATCCCGGTAATACGTCTCCGGTGTCCCCGCTGGAAGTGAACCGGCGAGGAGAATCACATCGGCAGCCGTCGCCGATTCGCGAAACGCCGACTGAAAATCGGTGAGTTCCGCATCAGTGACGGCGGCGGCGTTTTCGACCAATTCGGTGGCGATCCCGGTCTCGGCTTCGAGCACCGTCGTGCACACGCGCGTGGCGGCTGCGGTGGGAACCCATTTTCGGTCGATCCCGAATTGTTCAAACTCAGCATCAATCGAATGCGCGGGTAGCCCGCCGACCAGCGAAATGGTCTCCGCCTCCGCTCCCAGATGATGCAGGGCAATGCCCACATTCAGCACTTTGCCCGAGGCACACCAATGCACCTCCCGCACGATTCACCTCGCCATGCTGCAATCGATCGAGCAGCACAATTTGTTGCCATGCGGGCGTCAATCCGGCAGCAATGATCACAGCATGCCCTCCAAAATCTGCGTCAATTCCGCATCACTCAATTCAAGCGGATTGCCGTTCATGCTATTTCCTCGCGAACTTTTCACAATCTCCGGAATCTGCTCCGCCGATACTCCGATTTCCGTCAAGGTGTGGGGAATTTTCACCTCGTCACAGATCTTTTGAATTCTAGCAATCCCCGCATCGACCGCGGCGGCGCCGCGTAGTTCGTCGTCGACAATTGTGCGCCCAATGATTTCGAGTTCGTCGCGGGCGACATCGCGGTTGATTCGCATTGCCACGGGCAACATCACCGCACAGGCCAATCCGTGCGGAACACGACAATGCACTCCCAGCGCCGCTGCCACGCCATGCGCCATTCCCAGGCCAGAATTTGCTAGCGCCATGCCCGATAACAACGCCGCATGCGCCATCGCCTCGCGCGCGGGACGCGAATCACCGTGGGCAACCGCTGTGGTGATCGCCGGTACCGCACATTTCAATCCCTCAAGAGCCAATGCTTGTGGAATCGGTTGTCGGCGGCGAGAGATGTAACTTTCGATGCACTGTGTGATCGCATCCATGCCGGTGTAAGCGGTTGTCGTCGCTGGGACCGTGATCGTCAATTCCGGATCGACAAGGACAATGTCAGGCACCATCGCATCGGACCGCAGGCTTTTCTTGAAGGGGGGATCGTACGAAGAAATCACCGCGTTTTTCGTAGCTTCGCTGCCGGTACCCGCTGTGGTGGGCATGGCCAGCATGGGGAGCGGAGGCGCCGTGATCTTCAGACCCCGTCCGACCCCTTCCAAATAATCCTGAACCGATTCCCCTGCGGCAGCGTTGGTGACGATCGCGGCGGCGGCCTTTCGCTAGATCGATCGCCGCTCCACCACCAATCGCTATGACAAAATCGCCTGCTGCAGGCTGATGTTGTCGCAATTGATCAACCAACCGGTCGACGTCGGCGACCTCTGGTTCGTGTGAGATATCCGCCACGTGGATTGATTCGATATCCTGAGCAGCAAGCCGCTGCTGAATGTCTGCCAACATCCCGTTGCGGCACAAGGTCTGTGATCCCACAACCAAAAAAGCACGCTGTCCCAGCGCGCGGGCCAATTCCCCGACTTCGGCGCGGCGTCCCCAGCCAAAACAGATTTGCGCAGGTGTCAGCAGATTGTACGAGATGGAATTCAACAACTTGGCAGACTCCTGTTTCAACAGATTCGCGCTCTGACTACGGTCAGGTGATGATTATCAACCTTCGATCGTCAGTTTTAGGTTGTTTCATACACGCAATTCCACCCCGGAGACAAGCGGCCCTTAGTTGGAATTGTGTTTCAGCGGTGCTACTCCCTATCATGTCTGCACGCGGGGAACGCTGGTCTTGTTTGGTCGTCGTACAGGAGAATCAACAGTGCAGCGGATTGCTATTTTGGGTTTGGGACGCTTTGGAACCACGCTAGCGAAGAGCTTGGGCAAAAGCGATGTCGAAGTGATTGCGATTGATCGCAATCCGAATCTCGTCACCGCTGTGAAAGACGACGTCGCCTTGGCCGTTCGGCTCGATTCCACCGACGAAGAAGCCCTGCTCAGCCAGGACCTGCAAAATTGCGACGTTTGCGTCGTCGCCATCGGCGAAAACTTTGAAGGAGCGCTACTGACGACGGCGACTCTGAAGAAAATCGGTGCCAAGCGGATCATTTGCCGCGCGCAAACAACAACGCATGCAGAAATCTTTCAAAGCATCGGGGCTGATGACATCGTGCAACCCGAAATCGAAACCGGCAACAGCCTGGCCCGTCGCTTAGCCAATCCGCAGTTCCAGGACCTGATCGAATTGGCCGAAGGGTACAGCCTGATTGACATCCGCTGCCCCGTCGAATTTCGCGGCAAGACTTTGTCGCAACTGCAACTGCGGACTAAATATCAGGTGAACCTCGTCGCTTTAAAGCGGACTGTGACGGTCCAAAAAGATGGCGAACTGATTCAAACCCTACGCATCACCAGCGTCCCCAAGCCAGACGACGTCATGCAGCCCGACGACGTCCTGGTATTAGTCGGCTCCCACGAAAGCCTCGAACGACTCCCGCGAGGTTAGGCGGTAGACTATAGACCTTAGACCGTAGGACTGTGATTGTACGGAAAAGCCAAACTCTGGCCACCGGCCACTGACTTCCCGCCTACTGCCCTCTGCCTACTGCCAACTAATCTCACGTCCAAGCTTCATCCCAGTTTCCGTCATAGGCGGAGATAATACGGCCGGGCTCGAAGTTCACCGGGGCCTGGGCAAGAATCCGTAGCCAAACCGGGTGTCCGTCGCGGATGCCGACCAGTGAGACGTGCGGACCCAAATCGTCCGCCTCGTCCACGGGCAGTGCTTGCCAGCGAAACTCGGTCACGTCGTCTAGCAATTTGTAGACGCCGTTGAGGTCTAGCGAAAAGTTGGAAGAGGTCTGCGTGCCGTCTTTAGGACCACCAACAACCTCGGTACGGGAAGCGAAGATTGTCACCTCCCATTGCGAGTCGATCTGGTGGTAATGACAGCCCACAGGCGCGAGAACATCGAACGCGTGAATCTCTTCCGTGGCGTCGTATGTGAGGTCTTGAATCCATTGCGGAGGTTGAGTCATCGGTGCGTTTTTCTGGAAATTGGTGGCCACAAGTCCATAGAATCGATGAAGATTGTTTGCAATCATCACGACGCCCGAAGCCCAAACGGTTCACACGCCCGCTCAGCCGCCGAGTCAAATTGCTAAATCCCATCATGTCCCAAAGCGGAGGTATTTTCGATACCTGCTACTCGCTCAATAGCCGATTTCACCCAAATCCCCATGGTTGTATCAATTAGGTCGACCGCGAAGGATAGGCCCATAAATAGCGTAAAGCATTCTTAGCGCGCTCATCTGTGCTGATAGCGATGTTGATCAAATTAGGAGACATTAAGCGTTTACTATAGGTAGTTTTACGCAATTTCCTGAGAGCGACATCCAAGCCTCCGTGGTGTTTTTTGCGCGCGGGAACCCGTCTGAGCGAACCTCGCTATTTTTTTCTGCTGAGGTCACCAGTAAACGAAAGCATTCGTTTAGAAATGGCGCGCGACAAGAACGCGTCCCCACACGGGCATCGCGCTCCGTAGCGAACGGGTTTGCGAATTCACCGCACGACGAAATTCACCATCCGCCCCGGCACAGCGATGACTTTCACCACTTGTTTGTCGCTGATTTGTTTTTGCACCGTCTCGTCTGCTTCGGCGGCAGCTTGCATCGCAGCGGAGTCCGCCTCAGCGGGGATGCGGATTTTAGCTCGCAACTTACCGTTGATCTGCACCGGGATTTCGATTTCAGATTCGACGATCATCGCCGGATCAAATTCCGGCCATGGTTCATAGGCCAACGTTTTGCCATGCCCTAACAACTCCCACAATTCCTCTGCCAAGTGAGGCGCGAACGGGCTCAACATCAACACGAAGGCCTCCATCACCGATTGCGGACGGGATTCCTGTTGGCTGAAATGGTTGGTGAATTCCATCAACCGGCTGATCGACGTGTTGAATGACAATTTCTCGCAATCGTCGCTGACCGCTTGAATCGTTTTGTGCAAGATCCGCAATTGATCGGCATTCGGTTCGACAGCTTGGATCGCCGGGTTCAACTTGACCTCTTCAGCAACATCATCGGCGATCATCCGCCAAGCTCGAGCTAAAAACCGACTGACCCCCTCGACGCCGCTCATGTTCCAAGGCTTGGTCTGTTCCAACGGCCCCATGAACATTTCATACAACCGCAACGCATCGGCTCCATACACGTCGACGACTTCATCGGGATTGATGACGTTGCCCCGCGATTTCGACATCTTGAACGACCGACTTTCGACGGCAACGTCGGCGTCGTCCTTCAATATAAAATCGTTCCCCTGCTTTTCGACTTGGTCCATTTCCAAACGGACCGCCGTGACGGTCTCGCCCGTTTGTTTGTTAACTTTCCCCTCAACCCCCTCAGGCGCATCGCGGACCATTGAAGCCGATAACCAACTGCCATCAGCTGATTGATAGGCGGTCAATTCCGCTTCGCCCAAAATCATGCCTTGGTTGACCAACCGATCAAACGGTTCGGGCGTGGAGACATAGCCGCGGTCGAACAACACTTTGTGCCAAAAACGCGCGTACAACAAGTGCAAGACCGCATGCTCGGCACCGCCGATATACAAATCGACCGGCATCCAGAATTTTTCCAATTCCTCGCCGACGAATCGTTCGCTGTTTTTGGGATCGATGTAGCGCAAGTAATACCAGCACGACCCGGCCCATTGCGGCATGCTGTTCGTTTCGCGAACCAACTTCGTGCCGTCCTCAGCGGTAGAATATAACCATTCGTCTCCCGCTTCGGCCAACGGCGGTTCCGGGCGACCGTGCGGTTTGAATTCGGACATGTCGGGCAAGGTGACCGGCAAATCTTTGTCCTCAACCACCCGCATCAAGCCGGTCGGTTTGCCGTCATCGTCCAACTCATGCCAGATCGGAAACGGTTCGCCCCAAAAGTGCTGCCGGCTGAACAACCAGTCCCGCAACCGATAATTCACCGCCCCACGCCCCAAGCCGGACGTGTTCAATTCTTCGGTGATTTTGCTTTTAAATGCCGCTGTCTCCATGCCGTCGTACGGGCCGGAATTGACGGCTGTCCCCAATCCAGCGAAGGGAAACCGTTTCTCGCCGTTGATCTCGGTTGCCAACGCGGCTTCATCGCGCGACGCTTCATAACCTTCCGGGGGTTGCACGACGGGGCGGATTTCGATGTCGAAGGTGACGGCGAATTCCCAGTCGCGCAAGTCATGCGCTGGAACCGCCATGATCGCCCCGGTGCCATAGCTGATCAAAACATAGTCGGCGATCCAAATCGGAATCTGTTCGCCGTTGACCGGATTGATCGCATAACTGCCGGTGAAGACGCCCGATTTCTCTTTGGCCAAATCGGTACGATCCAAATCGCTCTTGGTCGCCGACTTGTCGCGATACGCAACGACCGCCGCGCGCTGTTCGTCCGTGGCTAAGCGATCGACAACAGGATGCTCCGGCGCCAACACCATATACGTTGCACCGTACAACGTATCGGGGCGTGTGGTATACACCCGCAACACATCGTCCCCCGGTTCGGTCGGGAACCCGGATTTGCCGCGAGCGGTTTTCCAGGCTTCGATGTCGTCGCCGATATAAAAATCGACCTCCGCACCTTCGCTGCGGCCGATCCAATTTCTCTGTAAGGCCTTGATCGAGTCGGGCCAATTCACCTCTTCCAACTCATTCAACAACCGCTCTGCATACGAGGTGATCCGCAACATCCATTGCCGCAACGGAATCCGTACCACCGGATGGCCGCCCCGTTCGCTCACCCCGCCGATGACCTCTTCGTTGGCCAATACCGTTCCCAAGGCGGGACACCAATTCACCGGTGCTTCGGTTTGATAGGCCAAGCGGTTTTTGTCTTGATAACGACGGACCGCTTCGTCGCCGGCGGCAGTGATATCCTCGGGAATGGGCAATTCAGCGATCGGCCGGCCGCGTTGTTGTTCCTCGTCGAACCAGGTGTCGAACAATTCCAAGAAGATCCACTGCGTCCAACGAAAAAAGTCTTCGTCGGTGGTCGCCAATTCGCGGTCCCAGTCGTAGCTGAACCCCAACATCTTTAATTGGCGACGGAAGGTGCCGATGTTTTTGTAGGTCGTTTCGCGAGGATGCGTGCCGGTTTTGATGGCGTGCTGTTCGGCCGGCAATCCAAAGGCGTCCCAACCCATGGGGTGCAACACCGCCTTGCCTCGCATGCGGGAATAGCGACAGACAATATCGGTCGCCGTATAACCTTCCGGATGCCCCACATGCAAACCGTCTCCCGAAGGATAGGGAAACATGTCCAACACATACAATTTGGGCTGATCGGAGATTTCCGGAGCGGCAAAAGTCTTGTGCTGTTCCCAATAAGCTTGCCACTTGGGCTCAATCCGCTTGGCGTCGTAACGAGGCATGGTATTTAGTTGGAACGTGAATTGGGGTGGATGAAAGTAGCCAGTGGCGAGTGGCCGGTGGCCAGAAAACTATGTCAGCGAGTAGGTCAGGCTCCCGCCTGACGAAATCGCCGTTCGATGATCAAATGCGCAGGATGTCAGGCAGGAGCCTGACCTACAGTTTTTTGTGGCCACTGGCCACTAACCAAGCTCCAGCCCGAAGAGTTGACACGCGTTGCGGGTGGTGAGTTCGCCGAAAGCTTCGGGCGTCATACCGTGCACCTCCGCCAGACAGGCGGCTGTGTAACGGACATAGCTCGGTTCGTTACGTTTGCCCCGTCGTGGCGTGGGAGCCAAATAAGGAGCATCGGTTTCTACCAGAATACGGTCGAGGGGAATCTCTTTCGCCAAGTCTCGCAGGTTGGCGGCTTTCTTAAAAGTCACCATCCCCGAAAACGAAATGTGCATCCCCAGGTCTAGGCAAGCTCGTGCGGTCTCCAGGTCATCACAAAACGAATGCATCACCCCGACCAACGGTCCCTCAGCGGCAGCGATTTTGAGCTGTTCCAAGACCTCGGCAGCCGCGTCGCGGCAATGGACGATGAACGGCAGGTTCTTTTGGCGAGCGAATGCCATGTGCTGTTGAAAATGTTCGACTTGCAGGTCGAGTGGAGCATAGTCCCAATAGCGGTCCAAACCGGTTTCGCCGATCCCGACCACGCGGGGGTGGTCGGCCAATGCTTGAATCGCCTCCCAGTCCCCCGGTGCGACTTCGTGCACATAATTGGGCTGAATGCCAACCACGGCATAAACGTTGGGGTATTTTTCGGCCAATTCAACAGCAGCGCGGCTGGTGGAAAGGGTCAGGCCGATGGTGAGAATTGCCTGCAAACCCGCTTCGGTCGCGCGGGCCACGATTTCTTCGCGATCCGGCTCAAAGGCCTCTTCGTCCAGGTGGGCGTGCGTGTCGATGAGCGACATGGGCATCACGTGGAACTATCCGCGGTCCGCGCAGCTGCGAGTTCCGACAACGTGTCCAAATGTTGCTTCGCTTGCGAAGCGATCACATTGAGCAGCGCCTGCGCTTCGGAATCGCCTGCGCAATCCTTGAGGGCTTGTTCGAGATCAGCAACCAATTCCTGCTGCTCTTTAATCAACTCGTCCAGCAAGTAGTCGAGGCTGACGTAATGTAAGTCCGTGTATTCCGTGGGGTACGTGCCAAACTCAATAAACACGCCCCGCTCGTTCAGCAGGTCCGAGATTTCATGAACTTGCTCTTGCTGCTCAGCAACCAACCGGGCGATCGTAGGATATTCTTCCGCATGCTCGGCGCTGCTCCAGGGCCAACACTCACCAGCGTACTGCAACAGGCCGCGGAGAATGTGGATCAGGACTTCGTTCAAGCAGGTGTTTTGTTGTTCGGGCATGGGGGAGATGGCTTCAGGATCGGTTTCGCAAATACACCGTCATCGGAGGGGCAAAATTAAGGGACGATCCCCGAAAATAACATCACGGAAACGTGTTCAGCAGCTTCGTAAACCGGAGCAATAAAGATTGTCCCGGCGACCATCACGCAAACAGCCAGAAAAGCGACGTATGCTCCCCGTTTGGAAACCAACGGCACTTCGGCAATCCGCACGGAGTCCTTGGCTGGCACAATCCACATCACTCTCAGGACATTCAGATAATAGAACAGGCTGAACACGGTGTTGAGCACGCCCAATAAGAACACAGCATACATGATCGGCTGATACTGGGCGGCATCGAACAGGGCAGCAAAAATGACAAATTTCCCAATAAACCCACCGGTGGGAGGAATGCCGACCAAGCTGAACAAGCAAATCAGCATGCCGACGGCCAACATCGGAGAGGTTTTTGACATGCCGGCGTAATCGGCGATCTCTTCGCTGTAGATCTCATTGCGGATCAGTGCCACAATTCCAAACGCCCCCAGATTCATTAACACATACACGACCAGATAGTACAACAGTCCTTCAATTGCGAGACTCGCATTGGCGTTGGCAGTCGATGCATCCCCGGGGGAATTCAGAAAAATCATCATGGCCGAAACAGCCATCAGCATGTAGCCGGCATGGGCGATTGTAGAATACGCCAGCAACCGTTTCATGTTGGTTTGACTATAGGCGGATAGGTTTCCAAACGTAGCCGTAATGGCCGCTACAAAACCTAGTGCGACGCCGATCTGCATATTGAACTGTTGAAGTGCCTCAGGATCGTCGGCAGCTGGTCCCACCAAGGCCAAACAGAATCGCACTAACAAAGCAAAGGCAGCTGCTTTGGACGCTACGGAAAGAAAGCCAGCCACTTCCGCCGAGGCGCCTTCAAATGCGTCCGGGCACCAGAAGTGGAAGGGGAAAATCGACAGTTTGAATGCCAAGCCGATCAGGATCATCACAACGGCCAAGGTCAATGTGGTGATCGCAGCGCCGGTCATCAGAGTGGGATCGGCAGCAATTTTCGCCATCTGGGTTGCCATCTCTGGGAAATATGCCGTTCCCAGCATCCCCGACAGCAGACTGATTCCATAAAGCATCACCCCAGCCGCACCGCCGCCGTAAACGACGTACTTCAGAGCCGCTTCACTAGCCGTTTTGCGGCCTTTGAGGAATCCGACCATGACGTAACTGGGCACACTGGTGGTTTCGATTGCCAGGAATAGCATCAGCATGTGATTCGCCGAGGCCATCATCATCATGCCCAACGTTGATCCCATGAGTAGGATATAAAAGTCGGGCCCATCTTCGCGATCAGGAATACCGCTGAGCAGCGTCAGCCAGACGACGATGAACACCGCAGCCAACAGCAGCAGCCGAAAGAAGCCGGTGAAAGGATCGAAGACCAGCAATCCCGTGAACAATTCTCGGGAGTATACGCCACTACTGTCACCAAATGGGTCTCATTCCAGCCACTTTAAGTACCACTGTCGGATAAGACCAATGTCGCCGCTCGTCAAATGTGACTGGGTCGCGACCGTAAGCGCATCGGCGGCCACGATGCCGATCATCGTCAATCCAGCTGGTGAGACGAGCCCCCCCTTACGGTCCACGTTGAACAGTCGAGCGAACAACAGCAGCAAGATGGTGGCACAGACCGCCAACTCGGGAGAAAACGCCCACAGCGAATTTCCCGTGTCGGTGTAAATGTGGTTAACTAAGTTTTCGATTTTGATATTCATGAATCACAAACTCAAGTCGATCGGTGGCTGTCGGCAAAGTGACATGCGATCAGACGTTATTTGATCAATTGAGTGACAGCTTCCACTGACGATTGCGCGGTGGCCGACAGGTTTTCGACCAACAACGTTGTCGAGGACCGCATTAGACCGAAAATCGACTCAGGATAGACACCCAACACAATGGCGAACACTAACAACGTCACTGCCACCGAAATCTCGCGCCCGTTCATGGGCGTAATCTCTTCGGCATGCGGGCCTTTGTATTCCGGGCCGAGGTAAACGCGTTGAATGGCCCACAGAATGTAGCCGGCTGTTAGGATCACCCCCGCGGCGGCGATGATTGCAATCAACGGGCTGAAATTCCAGGCACTCAACACGGTGAAGACTTCTCCCGGGAACCCGCACAGTCCGGGAAGTCCCAAACCAGCGAAGAAAATTCCCGCAGCCAATCCGCCATACAGCGGCATCAAGGCCATCAGTCCCCCGAATTTGTTCAGATCCCGATGGTGCACGCGATCGTAAATCACGCCCACCATAAAGAACATGCCGGCGGAAGAGACGCCGTGGCCGATCATTTGGAACATCGCACCGTTAATGCCCATGTTCCAGTAATCCATGCCAACCGTGGTTCCGTCGGTAATTTTCCATACGGCGATTCCCAGAATCACATATCCCATGTGGCTGACCGAACTGTAAGCCACGAGTCGTTTGAAGTCAGTTTGGGCCATCGCGGCAAATGCCCCGTAGATAATGCTGCCCGCACCGATTAACACCAGCACATAAGCGGCGACTTGCGCCCCTTCGGGGCAAATCGGAAAGGCGATCCGCAAGATGCCGTAGCCACCCATTTTCAACAACACACCGGCCAAGATCATACTGATCGGCGTCGGAGCTTCGACGTGCGCGTCGGGCAACCAAGTGTGGAAGGGAATGGTGGGAACTTTGATCGCAAAGCCGACAAACAGCAGCCAGAACGCAATCAACTGCATTGTGCCGTCGAATTCAATCCCGGCGATTTTACCTTGGCCGATTTCCTGCAGACGCAAGATGTCGAACGTCGATGCGTCCCCCCCGGCCGCACTGCCGAAGTAGAACATCAACATGGCGATGAACATCAACACGCCGCCGAAGAGTGTGTAGAGGAAAAACTTGATCGCCGCATACTCCCGCCGCGGCCCGCCCCACACACCGATCAAGAAGTACATCGGCAGCAGCATGACTTCCCAGAAGACATAGAACAGGAAGAAGTCGAGCGCCATAAACACGCCCAACATGCCTGTTTCCAACAGCAGGAACAAAATCAAATAACCTTTGACCTGCTTTTTGATGCTCCAGGAGGCCAACATCGCCAACACGGAGATGAAGCTCGTCAGTAGGACCAACGGCATACTGATACCGTCGATTCCCAATTGATAATTGATATTCCACGCCTCGATCCAGGTCTTATTGACCTGCATCTGCATCTCACCGATGGCCGGGTCGAATGCGTTGAGCAAAAACAACGTGAGCACGAATGTGACACCTGTCACAAACAACGTGAACACCCGCATGCCTTCTTCGGCTTCTTTGGGGAAGAAACTCAACAGGATCGCGCCCAAAGTCGGTGCGAAGATGATCGCCGATAGCAGGAATGAATCACTCATTGTTTCAATGAACTCAACTGTCGAAGAGAGGTTGTCACACCTTGTATTTGAAAAATGCCCAATTTCGTCCGTGTTAGAACGAGAGCAAGTAGACAAGCATCAACACGCCGAACAATCCGCCGGCGATAAATACCACATATTGTCGCAACTGTCCGGTCTGGACCACGCTCAGCGAACGGCCAATAGCAAACGTCTTTTGACCGATCCAGTTGACGATCCCGTCGATCACCGTTTCATCAAACCGGCGGTCAATTTCAGAAACGTCCATGGTCACCTTTGCGGTGCCGTGCAGAAAACCGTCAATGACCACGCGATCAAAAGCGGAGATCCAACTCGAGACCACATGCACCGGCCGGACGAACATCACATCGTACAGTTCGTCGAACCGCCATTTTTCCACTAAAAACTCATGCACGCCGGACAACTGCCGTTTAACGTCACTCGGGTTCAGCACCCGGATGCCGTAAAAGAGATACGCTAACACTCCACCCATCACCGCAATCGACAACGCGTAGCGTCCCGCTTCGGCGTGCACCTCACCCACGTGGGCATGGCTGGGCAAGTGGATATTCCCCGGCGGAATCGCTTCGGTACCATTCGCAACGCCAACCGGTTCGCTGTGCACTAACATGCTCCACAGCGGACCTTCTTCACCACCGACGGCAACGAATGCGGCAAACACCGACAAGATCAACAACGGAGCGGTCATCACCCAAGGCGATTCGTGGGCGTGATCGTGAACATGCTCGTCCCGCGGTTGACCGGCAAAGGTGTAGAACCAGAGACGGAACATATAAAATGCCGTGACTCCCGCACCGGCCAGCGGTAGGAAGAACAACAGTGGATGCGAACTATTCAGTCGTGCGTACGCCAGTGACGTCGCCAAGATGGCATCTTTGGAGTGATAACCAGAGAAGGCCAACACACCGGGAATCGCCAAACCGGTAATCGCAATCACACCGATCAGCATTGTATAAGCCGTGATCGGCATCTTCTTGCGAAGTCCGCCCATCTTGGGCATTTCTTGTTCGTGATGGCAACCGTGAATCACGCTCCCCGAACAGAGGAACATTAGCGATTTGAAAAACGCGTGTGTGATCAAGTGCAACAGACCCGCCGCCCAGCCACCCACGCCCAATCCAAGCATCATGTAGCCCAGCTGGCTGATCGTGGAATAGGCCAGGACCCGTTTGATGTCGGTTGCCACAATTGCAATCGTGGCCGCCATGAACAGCGTAATCCCACCGATGTAGGCGATCGTAAGCAGAACTTCCGGCATGAACATCGGATAGAAACGTCCGACGAGATACACACCGGCAGCCACCATCGTGGCCGAGTGCACCAACGCCGAAACAGGTGTCGGTCCTTCCATAGCGTCGGGTAACCAGGTCTGTAGCGGGAATTGAGCACTCTTGCCCACACATCCGCAGAAAATCCCGATTCCAGCCGCGACCATGAGATAGTAAGGGATCGTCGATTCTGCCCCATCCGCTCCGTGCAGCACGACCAACTTGGATTCATCGTCCGCCATTTGCGTCGTGATCTGACCTTGATCGTCACGCAGCATTTGGAACAGGCCGGGATCCGTCTTGGCCAGCGCTTCGTCCGGTTGCGTGAAGGTGAAGGTGCCGAATGACGTCCACAGGATCATCAGTCCGATCAAAAACCCGAAGTCGCCCACGCGGTTGACGATGAATGCTTTATTCGCAGCCGTCGAGGCTGATTTGCGTTCGACATAAAAGCCGATCAATAGGTAACTGCAGATACCGACCAATTCCCAGAACACGAACACCATGAACACATTGCCCGCGATGACCAGTCCCAGCATGGAAAAGCAGAACAGCGACAGAAAGGCGAAAAAGCGATAGAACCGCCCCGGACGGTGTAGGTGACCTGATCCTACGTGGACGAAGTGGTCGGCGTAATCTTCTGTGAGTTCATCGCTCATATAGCCGATGGCGAACACATGAATGCAGGTCGCAATCAACGTGACCATCGTGAACATCACCAGGGTCAGGCTGTCGATGTAGTAACCGATGTCGAGTTTCAGTTCGCCGAAATGGGCCATTTGATAATATGTCCCTGAGACAGCCGTCGGTCCGTGCGTGCTCAGTTTCGTGAGTTTCTCGTCATGTGGCGACAGCGTGGTCGTGTCGTCAGCAGCATCGTTTCTCTCTCAGCATGCCCCTCGTCGGCGTGACCGTCATGGCTTGAACCATGCTCAGCAGTGTTCAGCGGCAGCCTCATGAGCGTCATCATGGGCGATTTCTTCGTGAGCATGTAACGTGAGCTCCGTAGGTTTCGTCAGATAGTCCTTCGGATCCCAGAATCCGGTCGCGGTTCCCCAAATCACTGAGGCGAGCAGACTACAGACAAATGCCGGTGCCGATACAACCGACGGCAAGATACGCGGCGGTTTTTTTGAGACGTGTGCTCCAAAATCCGGCGAAGATTTCGACGACGAACCCGGCCAGCGGCAGCAGCCACGCGATCGTCAGCAATAACTTGAGCCACTCGCCAGTTGGTGTATAGATTTCCGGATCCATACCACTCTCGGTCTACGATCGATGCCCGGGTTCAGCCGGCAAAACTTCGGTCAGACAATTTCCAGCACGCGTGCGATTCACGCCATCAACCTTGCAGGTCGTCTGCACGATCCACGTCGATCGTCAAATGGTTGTTGTAAAAATTCAATGCAATCGCAAGCGCGACGGCCGCTTCGGCAGCGGCCAACACAATCACGAATAGCGATAGCACCTGACCGTCCAGGCCTAAAGCCGTGTGACGGGCAAACGCTACAAAATTCAAATTCGCCGCGTTCAGTACAAGTTCGACGCCCATCAAAACTCCGATGGCGTTGCGTTTGGTGGCCATACAAACCACCCCCGACACGAACAGCACTGCTGAGATGAAAAAGCAAAAATTTAGTTCATGCATTCAAATACGTCCACATTCCGCGGGCGTTTCCACCGCCGATCAACCGGCTTCTAATTGAACCGGGCGTTTTGGCCAAAGGGTCGACTCGCCGTTTGGCCCGTGCCAAATAAGCCGCACCAATCAGCACGACCAACAAATGCACCGACACAATTTCAAACGGCAACAAATAGCCGACGCCCGCTCGATTGGCCCGGTTGGTGCAAGTCCTTGTCGGGACGCAATCCCAGCAAGGCCAAACCAAGCGGTCGAATAGTCCGCCCCTGCTGTGCCTTCGTGTAACCTTCCGGCTGCATTTCGGTCGCCCCGCCGCTGACGGTTAACGTCGACTCTCTGCCAATCCACACCAATGGCAGAGACACGAGAATCAACCCCATTAAGGCCGAACTGACCATTGCTGCCACGACCCATTCGGCCGGCGATGTTTTCATTGTCACATAGGGACCCTCGGCGGTGAGCATCACGCCGAAAATCAATAACACTAACGTGCCGCCGACATAAACCAACAGTTGCACAGCCCCGACAAAGTCGGCCTGCAACAGAAAAAACAGTCCCGCCGTTGAGCCGAGCGAGACAATGAGCCAAAACGCCATCCGTACGATATTCTGGCTAAAGCACGACTCCCAATGCTCCGCCGCAAACTGCCAACGCAAAACACCCAAAACAGCACGTCGGCTGAAATGCCGCCATTACGGAAAGCCACACCAGTAAAATCGCAATCGAGGCAAAAAACAGCGACAACCATGGCTTGCGCCGGGTCTCGCTGCGATCAAACACAACGCCTAACAGCCCGGCAACCACCAGTACGAGCAGAACCCAAAATAAAACACTTCCCTGCATCAGTGCCCTCCCTCTTTATCAACCGGTGCGGGCTTTCGCGATGCTGTCGGTTTGGAAACAGGTTCCACTGCTGAGCCCCTGTCAATTTTGTCAAACAGCGGTTGACCGAATGGATTTGTTCGTTGTCCGTCGTCGAGCGGGTTGTAGCTATAGTTTATCAACGGCCACAAAACGGCACCCAAAAACAGGGCACAACTCATCGGTAGCAAGTATTTCAGGCAGGTCATCATCACTTGGTCGATCCGCAAGCGGGGAAACGTCCAGCGAACCCAAATTTGTAGGAAGACGAGCAAGCTTCCTTTGGTGATGAAGACCACCATGAAGAATAAATTGACTGCGTAACTGGCCAATCCCCAAGGCCCTTTGGATTGCAGAGCAACCAACTCAGCATCCAGCGGAGCGATACCGGTGTACCATCCGCCCAAGAATAGCAGCACGGCAATGCCGCTGACCGCGAACATGCCGGCATATTCGGCCATGAAGAAATAGGACCAGCGAATACCGCTGTATTCGGTGTGAAATCCAGCAACCAGTTCGCTTTCGGCTTCCGCCAAGTCAAACGGCGCCCGTTTGACGCTCGCAGTCGCCACGGTGAAGTAGACGAAGAAGGCGAGAAAGGTAAAAGGATTCAAGAAAATCAACCAACTGAAAAACCAGCCCGATTGCATTTGGCCGATTTCCAAAAAATTCAAGGTCCCGACTCCCACGATGGGAACCAAGGCACAAATCGCCATCGGAATTTCATAGCTGACCATCTGGGCCGCTTCACGCATCCCGCCGAACAGAGCCCATTTTGAACCGCTGGAATAACCGGCCAAAATGATGCCAATCACCTCCAACGACATCACCGCCAACATGAAAAACAGGCCGATGTCCAGATTCTGCGCAACCCAGCCGTTGCTAAAGGGGAGCACGATAAAAGCGCCGAATGTTGCCACGAAGACAATATAGGGGGAAACCCGAAACAGCATCTTGTCCGCTGCTTCCGGGCAGAGGTCTTCCTTTTGGATCAGCTTGACCCCATCAGCGAGTGTTTGCAGCCAACCGAATTTTCCACCCACACGTGTGGGGCCTAGCCGGTCTTGGATCCGCCCGGAAACTTTGCGCTCCAGCCAGATGTAAAACAGCGGTGCCACTGCAAAAAACTGCACGACAATAATCGCGTGAATCAATGCCACGACGATCCACGCCCAGCCTTCCCAACTGGCCAAGTAGTATTCCACCAACTCGGAAATGCTGTCGTATGAAAACAACGCGAAGATCACAAACAATCTCCCCAACGGCGATTCAGTCCCATCGCCTTCCTTAAGCTACTAACGATAAAAATCCTTGCATCCTGCGCAAATTCTTCGAGCAGACAAGCAAAAAACATGTATCGCGGCTGTAAGCCAGTTGTGCCGGGATGATCGGCTTGCCCGCCGCAATCCGCGCAGATTTCGCGGACGTAGTCGTTTTCCCCCCGCCCGCAGAAACTGAAAGCCTCAGCACATAACGCTTTCGGCAAATTCAGGAAAGCGTGAACTATGCCACAAGTCATAGGGTGATTCAAGAGACCAGCCACGTTCGCCATCTGTTTCTCAAAATCGAGAACTCCAGACGATTTTGGCAATCGCCTAATCAAATTTTTGACGCTCGCCAGAACAGTCCAGATTGAGGAACTCACCGCGCGCAGAAAAAGCCACCAGGCAAATGGAGCCGGTGGCTTTTTCAATTTATTCAAAACGGCGGGCTTGCTAGTTGACCAGCGTGCGGTCGAGAAACGGGGATTGCAGCAAACCCGCCGAATAACATTTCATGTTGGAATTGCTTCCTGAATCAGTCGCTAATTTTCTCCCCCGCTTAGCGGTGTTTGAATGTGTAGCAATTAAATGTCGCTGGTCAATTCATTCGACTGCCTTCAGATGCGAAGACAAATATGCGACTTTCATGCCGAAGACGCGTCTATCACTGGGGAATCATCATAAGTGATTACCCTGGTTTATCATACGGCGTAGAGTTCAGCGGAGAATTAAAGAGGCCTTGAGAAATTGTTGTCGTCAATGCGACAACAAATGTCCCTATTCAGCGGCGCTTTTCCCGGTCTCGTTGGTTGAGTACCGATCAGTGGGGATTGGGAATGCAAGCCTGTGGGGAGAGGTGAGCAATCGAACGATAAACTCAACCACATGGCTTTGTTAACAAGCTTACATGCGGCCTTCAGCGATCAAGGCGACTCCCGCTGATTTATTCTGCCGGCATTCTTCGTAGAGATTGCCCATCTCCCCAAGCTTTTCGGGTGCGTCAATTAGCCTGTAGGGAAGCCCCCAAGCCTTGAGAATCGGCTCAGTGAAAACGCGGGCGGAGTCGTTGGGAATCGCGTCTTGATTCAGATAGCTGCGATAGCCGATGACGGCAAACAGCGGCAGGTGGTAATCGAAAATCGCGTTCCGCAATGCGTCGCCCGATTCGAACAACCCGGTACATTGGATCATCACCAACGGGCGGGCGTCTCCGAGGTACAAGCCCGCTGCGATCGACCAGGCTTCCCCTTCGCGGCAAACACGAATGAACTGTAATTTGTCGGATTCTTTGAGTGCTGTTTCCCATGCCCCAAACGTGCTGTCCGGAAGCCACACGACATGCGTGATGCCGAGCGATTTCAAGGTGTCGACAATTTGTGGACCAGAAAACATACGGTGAACTCAACGGCAAGAAACAGCGGATTCTCCCACGCTGCTCAAGCATAGCCGATATCGCCCCAACGCCACAGTGTCGACATACCAGAAACCTAAGAGTGTGTTTTCAAACTGGGAGGGCGAGGCTCCTGCCGAGCCGCGCGCTACCGGAACGTGTCATTCGGTCCGACAAATTTGCAAGCCAAGTCGCAGGGACCGTTGCGGCTCAGCAGGAGCTTCGCCCTCCCGGGTCGCTGTATGGCAGTTGTAAATCGTAATTTGAAAACACGTTCTAAGAAGCCCCCAGTCTGTGCTCACGCCTGTAGCCTCAAGCCTCCCTTCTTGTTCTCAGTCGGTTTAGGGCGTTTGAACTCAATCGGTGTCAGCCACACAAACGGTTTGCCGGCTTCGTCGATATACAGCTCCCGCCGCAGTCGCGATTGAAAGGCGATGCGCTGAATGGCCAGGCCCCACGTTGTTCGTGTGCGTGGAAAGGTGACCTGGATTTTGTCGTAATCGATATGCCATTCGTCCATGCCGGCGTGGTCAACCAAGATGGGGATCTCAATCGCAGATGAAGCGGCTTCCACGACGTCCGCTAATGGTCGATCTTCCAGGTCGACGGTGACGTATTTGAATAGATTCGGCGCAATGCTGGCGCGGGGCGTATCCTTCGGCCAAGGCCAGCCGACCTTCCAAGGGTTGTTTGGTCTTGGTGATATCTCGCACGGAAAGTTCCAAATCCCCGGTGGGAGTTCGTTGCGGCGTAAAGCAAAGTCCATAATGTCGCAACAGGATCGCCAGTGCCGTGCCGCGACTCAGTCCGACCAACGATTGCGGATACAATCTCCTCTCCGCGCGGTTGGGCCATAATCTTCTTGGCTTCAGGAGTGACGTGAATCGGCAAGTCTCCCTGTTCCAGATCGGTGCAAACAAGACCATCGCCGCCAACAGGTCCTTTCCCAGTGGATCGATTGTTAATGGGCGCTTCAGCGGCAGGAGCACTTGATCCAATTGTTCTTTGGTCAA
Organism: uncultured Planctomycetaceae bacterium; assembly: GCA_942492455.1. Lineage (GTDB taxonomy): Bacteria > Planctomycetota > Planctomycetia > Planctomycetales > Planctomycetaceae > Symmachiella. Next base: position 39,295 of record CALOFE010000004.1, read on the forward strand.
ACCCCAAGCAGGCTGCCCCTCGGGAGAACCTTGCGCCCCGTACGTGCGCAGTTCGTCTAACCATTCTGAAAGTCTGCCGCCCTGCGACAGCGAGAACATCCGCCCGGGGAGAATCAGGCGGCCTTGGCGGTCCATTCCGGCGATGACGATGACCCGTCGCACGGAGTTGCCAATATTTTTTTCCGTCACACCCGGTTCATCACGCGGCGTTGCGCGGCGGATGCGAACAGCAACATTCATTTTTTGAAAGTACTCCGACCAGCGCTGCGCAGTCCGATTCGCGCCGTCATTCCCGGTGAGCAATTGGATCTCCAGATGGGTATCGGGCAGTTTGCTAGTGCGAGGTGTTGTGCTGCGCGGGCGTGAATTCTGCGCGTAAGTTGCTGCAATCGGGGTGAAATTCAGGCAGATGAGGCCCCAAATCAAACGACTGGATAAAATGCGGTGCATAGTTGAAGAGTCTCCGTCGTGAGTGGGCGTCGCTGTCTGAGGTGGCCTTACCGGTTGTACTGTCGAGTCCACCGCGGGGTCTATGGCATCTTCTGTAACATAGTACGCAAAGTGTCAGTAAGAGTTTTCGGCAATTCTCTCGATGCAGCTTGGGGATTGTCCGAATTTGCGAAGATGCGCGGAAAGCGAGAAATTTGCCGTCGTTGTCTTGCCCGCAAATTCCCCCCGGTTATACTCAGCGCCAGTGATCGCCGTGGTTTCACTTAGAGGATTTCTGGGTGGCGGCGAACGAGACCGGCTTAAGCCTGCAGGATTCGCATAATACGGCTATACGGCAGTTCCGGGATCATGGATTCACACAGTTGAGACTCATATGGAGGGTGTCTGACGATGATGCGAAAAATGATTGTGACTTCGGTAATGGTGGTGATGGCGTTGGCGTTTATGACCGGCGACGCGGAAGCGAAGAACCGGTGTCGTAAGTACAAATGCAAGAAAGTGAAATACACCTCTTGCTGCCAAACCCAATGCCAACAAACCAGCTGCTGCCAACAGTCGAGCTGCCAGCCCGCTTGCCACACACAAACCGAATGCTGCGCACAAACCAGCTGCCAGCCGACGGTGATTACGCAAGCTTGCTGCACCCCCGCGCCGACCTGCTGCGTCACGCAATGCTCGACTCAAAGCTGCGGTAGCTGTCAGTCGGCTTGTGGTTCTTCTTGCGGTTCTTCCTGTGGATCATGCGGCTCCTCCTGTGCACCTTCGGCACCGGCAGCTGCTCCCACCGAAGCCCCCGCTCCGGAACCCGCCCCCGCGCCCAGCACGGCCAGCACGAAGTAATTGCGACACCTTTTGTCGTAAGCAAAAACGGACACCCGGCGATGAATTTTTTCATCACCGGGTGTTTTTTTATGCGCTCATTGGGATGCACAAAAAGTGCAAACATATGAGTGTTCGCTTGGCTGCGACACAACGGCTACCAATCGTGCTCTTGGAAACCGACGATTGGACTGTGTATGCTGAATGTCCTCGATGAATAGGATCAACTCAGTTTTCCAATATAGGAATGGATCGCTGCCATGTCGTCTCAATTACCAACGCTCGGACGCCGCGATTTTCTTCTCACTGCCGCGGCGGCTGCAACATCAGCCGTTGTTGCCAGCACGACCAACAACAGCGCTGTTGCCGCCAATAAGGTCCTGCCGCGCGTGCACACCGTGCTCGGACCGGTTCCGCCTGAGAAACTGGGACTGACGCTCATGCACGAACATGCGCCGTTGGTCGATTGGTCGGAGTTGTACGAGTTCAAACCCGCGCCGCTCGTCCCAGCCGTGCGCAACGAAATGCTCAAAAAAATGACGGGTATGTTGCAGGCGTTCGAGGCGACGCTCACCGACGAGCAAAGCCCAGGTGCGATCGTCGAGTGCACGCCGATTCGCGTGGGACGCGATCCAAGCCTGTTGGTGGATTTGGCCAAGCGTGTCAAATGTCACGTGATCGCTGCCACCGGATTTTGGTGCGAGGCCTTCGCGCCGCAACATCCCTGGGCGATTCAAATGGGGCTGGAGAAGGGGGGCATCGACAAGATCGCACAACTTTACATCCGCGAAATCCGTGAAGGGATGGAAGACCCCACCGGGCAGTGGGGCGAGAAGTTCACGAATGTTAAAGCGGGCGTGATCAAAATCGGCACTAGTGCCTACATGACCCCCAGCGAACGCCGCTGCAACACAGCCGCCGCCATCGCCAGTTCCGAAACCGGTTGCCCCATCACCACACACACCACCGATGGCGGCGGATTGGAACAAGCCCGACTGCTCTTGGCCGCCGGCGCAAAACCGCAACGGGTCATCATCGGCCACATGGGCAACAAGGACGACCGCGAACAAGACGAAGCGTACGAATATCAACGTCAACTCGTCGAATTGGGCTGCTACGTGCAATTCGACCGCGTGGGGCATGATAGCTATGCAGTCGACAAGTGCGCCCGGCAAATCCGCCGACTGGTCGACGCGGGCTTCGCCGAACAAATCCTGGTCGGCCACGACTGGGCTCCGTACTTTTATCGCGGCCAATTTGATTCCAGCGTGCCCAACGACACGATCGACGCTTGGACGTTCAAAGATTCCGACTACACGATCGTCACGAAACAACTGCTACCACAACTCGCAGCGGCGGGGGTTTCGGCGAAGGATATCCACGCGATCACGATTGATAACCCGGCAAGGGTGTTGGCGTTTTAATGGACGGGGGCCAGTCTTATCCAGCAGTGCTTTGATTTGGGGAGCTTGTTGGAATGGACCAACGCACATCGAAAACGGGTGAAACATTTTCAGGAACGGGGGCATGTTCACGAGCTGACGTTTTCCTGTTTCCAGCGGATGCCGTTATTGACGAATGATTCGTGGCGGACCTTGCCAGCACAAAGTGTTGTGCGGGCAGCAGAGCGGCATCAATATCGGCTGGTGGCATTTGTCTTCATGCCGGAACACGTGCATCTGCTTGTGCTGCCTGAACGAGATGCGTCGACAATCTCAGCTTTGTTGAATGCGATCAAAAGGCCTTATTCTTATCGCATCAAACAATTGCTCCTCAGTTCCCAATGTAACCTGCTTGAGAAACTGACGATTCGTCAGCGGCCTGGAGTAACGACGTTTCGGTATTGGCAAGAAGGCCCTGGATACGATCGAAATCTAATTGAGCCGGAATCTATCATTGCCGCGATTGACTATATCCACGAGAATCCAGTGAAACGTGGCCTCTGTGAACGTGCAATTGACTGGCGATGGTCAAGTGCGCGGCGATTTTTAGAACCCGAAAGTCCGCTTGACCCGGACTTACCGAGATTAAAGCCGTTGCCTACTGAGTTCGCGATCAAGGAATTGTGAGCCGCTCATCAGCACTGCTGGACAAGCCAGCAGTGGCACCCGCCTGCCCTACACGCTGTCGCTCACCCGCTGGCCCGACGCTACCACTCACTCGCTTGCCTTGCGTAATCACTCACCCGCCGACGGCTTCGCCGACGATCGCTTTGGCTTCGGCGCATAACGCTTCGCCCGTCGATTGTTCTGGGGCTTCGGCGATGATGCGTACGATCGGTTCGGTATTGCTGGCCCGCACTTGCACCCAGCGGTCAGGCCAATCCAGCCGCAGGCCGTCTCCTTCGGTGGCTTCGGCATCGGCGTATTTGGACTTCAAAGCTGCGCAGGCTTGATCGACCTTGTCTCGCTCGCAGGTGATCTTGTCTTTGACGATCGTGTATTGCGGCAGCGAGTCAGCCCAGGCGGACAGGGTGGTTTTGCGGTCGGTCAAACCGGCCAAGACATAGGCCATGCCGGCGAAACTGTCGCGGACGAAACCGACTCGCGGTTCAATCACGCCGCCGTTCCCCTCGCCGCCGATGATCGCCCCCACCTCGTTCATTTTGGCAACGACATGCGCTTCGCCCACTTTGGAACGATGAAACGCGCAGCCATATTTTTCCGCAATATCGGCCGTCACGCGGCTGGTGGAGCCGTTGACGACAATCGGGCCGGGGGTCCGCGCCAGAATGAAATCGGCACACAGAGCCAGCGTCAATTCTTCGCCGATGTAGCGGCCGTTTTCGTCGACGATCGCCAACCGGTCGGCATCGGGGTCTTGGGCGAATCCAATATCCGCGCCACGGGCACGGACTTCATCGCACAGTCCCCCTAGGTTTTGTGCCAATGGTTCGGGAGTGTGCGCGAATTGACCGTCGGGCGTCCCCCCCATCACATGCACTTCGCAGCCGAGCGATTCCAGCAACCACGGTCCCAACACGCCGCCCGAGCCATGATTGCAATCGAGGACCACTTTCAGTTTTCGTTTTCGCACTGGTTCGACATCGACCAACTTGAAGACTCGCCCCAGATGAATTCCGCCTGGATCCTCCAAGTTGCGAACCGTTCCGATTCCCGCATGATCCTTCCACGCAAAATCGCGGCTTTCCAGAATGCTCAGCAACCGCGCGCCGGCCGCTTCGTCCAACACCGAACCGGTCGGCTGGAACGGTTTCAGCCCGTTCCACTGCACGGGATTGTGGCTGGCCGTGATTTGTAATCCGCCGGCGGCTTCTAACTCCGTGACCAACACGCCGCACGTCGGTGTCGAGGCAATATCGATATCGACCACGTCGCAACCGGTCGCCAACAGTGCGGACATGACCGCGTGTTTGACCATCACCCCCGTCGCTCGCCCATCGCGGGAGAGCACGATTGTGCCCCCTTCACACATGGTTCCCAAAGCGGCGGCAAAATTAACGAGGAACTCCGGGTCCAGCCCATCCCCCACCACGCCCCGCAATCCAGAAATGCTCAAAATCCGTTGTGTCACGTCTGTGATCCTTCCACATTAAGGTTTGCCGGATTTTTCGATCCGGGGCCATTCCTCAGCAGCACGGCGGCAATCCCGCAATCGCTGTTCGATGAGTTCTAACATTTCCCCTTGTCGTTCCTTGGTACTTAGCCGCGCGACGTCTTCGGCGTCGAGCGGTTCGCCGATGACGACTCGGACGCGAAACGGCTTGGGGAAAAAATCGCCGTACGCCATCGCTTTTCGCGTCCCAGCAATCCCCATAGGAATGATCGGCACGGGAGCACGACGCGTAATCGCCAGGAACCCCCCCTTAATTTCTCCCAATTCGCCATCTTCGGTGCGAGCTCCTTCGGGAAAAATCCCCACGAGAAAGCCTTGTTCCAGTCGCTGAATCGTCGCCCGCATGGCAGCGGAACTCCCTTTGAGGCGATTGATGGGCATCACGTATGTATGTCGCAATATCCAACCGACTACGGGAACGTCAAATAGATCGTGACGGGCGAGATAGCTGATCGGGCGCTTGACCCAAACCCCCGCCACCAAGGGATCGAGAAAACTTTCGTGATTCATCAAAATCAGGCCCGGTCCCTCTTTGGGCAGGTTTTCAAGCCCCCGTGTTCGGGCACGGAACCATATGGTGAACAGCACCTGCGCGACGACTTGAAAGCTGAACCAAACCCAATTGCGCCGCAACGGCGACTCATGGGGTGGTGGAACCGGCTGAGGCTGATCTTGCTGAGTTTGGGATTGAACTTCGGACATGAATTGAATCACTCGGAGGGGCGGGTCTCGCTGAAACGGCAGGATAGCCAATGCAGCGTCCGGTATCCACACACGCCGCCGATTTTTGAAAAGAGTCTGGAAATCCAAACACGCTTTCTTCTGCTCAGAAAGACGTCATAATTCGTGGGAGTCTCGTCTGAGAAAACTCCAAGGTAGGGTGCGTCGCGACGCACCTTTCTCTCGCAGGACAGTTGATCATTCCAACGAACTGATCGATCGCACACGCATTGACGCCAGGGTTTAGCCACGGAGCACACCGAGAAAGAGATGGTGATCCCGCGATGAACCGCGCGTGTTCTATCGTGTGCTACCGATTCTTCAAGATTGTCTATCGTACGTTATTCGAAAACCCTCACCCCGGCCCTCTCCCAGAGGGAGAGGGGGCAGTTTTTGGATGGATACATGGATTTTTGCACCTTCATAGCACAAAGCAATTAAAGGCCGATCATGGAACTCTATCCGGCACCGGAACACACGATCCTCGGCACCGCCCGGCGGTTGCGCGGGGGCGAGACGACCTGTGTGCGAATTGTTGAGCAGTGCCTGCAACGGATCGACGATCAGGAATCACGAATTCACGCCTGGGTGCTCGTCGATCGCGAGGGCAGCTTAGCCCGCGCGCGGGAGTTGGATGTGGAATTGGCCGCCGGGACCGATCGCGGGCCGTTGCACGGTATTCCTGTAGGAATCAAAGATATCGTTGATGTCGCTGGTTGGCCGACAGCGGCTGGTTCGCCCGGATGGAAAGACAAAATCGCTGTTGCCGATGCTGAAGTCGTTGTGCGTCTAAAAGCGGCCGGTGCGATTCTGTTAGGTAAAACCGTCACCACTCAATACGCCTCATTCGATCCGCCTCCCACCCGCAATCCTTGGAATCTTGACCACACACCGGGTGGGTCCTCCAGCGGGTCCGCGGCGGCTGTCGCTGCCGGAATGTGCCTGGGCGCGATTGGTTCACAAACCGGGGGATCGATCACGCGTCCCGCATCATTTTGCGGTGTCGCCGGCTGCAAACCGACGCACGGTCGGGTCAGCCTGCGGGGTATCCTGCCACTCGCGCCAAACCTGGATCACCCCGGTCCCATTGCACGTACTGTCGACGATTTGGCCGTGATGCTGGATGCCATTGCCGGTTACGATGCGGGGGACCCCTATAGCATTGATCGCCCGCAGGAAATTACAGCAACGGCCTTGCAGACCCCAAACGCTACGGCTCCTCGCTTAGGGCAATTGGAAGGTCTGTTCGCTGACATGGTGGATGAGACTGTGAGAACAGCATTTAATGCGGCTCTCAAAAAACTGAGCAGCGGCGGTGCAGCAATCTCCAGCACCTCGTTGCCTGCGGACTTCAACGACGTACTCACGCCGCACGCTCTGGTCATGGCTGCCGAGGCCGCCGCGGTGCATGAACAACGCTTCACCGCTGAGCCGCAAGAGTACGACCCCTGTATCACCAAGTTAATCAGCGACGGACTGGCAGCTTCGGTGACCGATTATATCCGCGCCCGGGATCTTCAAGTCCACCTGAAACGGCAAATGCTGGATTGCTTTGCGGAGGTCGATGCCCTGATTTGCCCCGCAACAACTAGCGCAGCACCGGACCGCTCGACGACCGGAAATCCGGCGTTCAATTCTCCCTGGAGTTTCACCGGACTGCCGACCGTTTCGTTTCCGATGGGACTCTCAAGCGATGGGCTGCCGTTGGCGATCCAAATCGTCGGCCGGCCCTTTGGAGAAGCAGCCCTGTTTAGCACCGCGCGGTGGTGCGAACGCGTGATTTCACAATAGCCTTAGGCTGGAAATCGCGTTTGCAGCCACTGTCGCATGTTGGTCATCGAGGCCCAATCGGGTTCATCGCTCACGCCGTATCCCGGGCACTGCAGACTCGCGCAACGGACTTTGCCGTCGACGATGTTCAAAAACCATTCTTCCCCCCGCTTTACGTAAAGGTCGGGGTGGTGCTTGGTGACGTTGGCTTTGTCTTGCTCCGACAACAACGACAACCCGTAGTTGTAGTGATGGCCATTGCGTTCGCAGTCGTTCAATCCCAGGATCGATGCCGAAACGAAATCTTGATGCAACGGCACGACCGGCAGATTTTGTAAGTCCTCGCCGCTGAGATAATTCGACTCCCCTTCCAGTCCGTAATGCGCAATGAGCGCATAATTCATCAACGATTTGTAGAACCCCTTGCAGTTCTTGTGGGAGGTTCCGGAATAGCCGACCGCGTGGGCGTCCTTGAAGGAATGCAATGTGCCATCTGCTTCGTCAATAATGACAGGTTTGATTTCGCCAATCTCGCGCAAGATCTTCGCATCAGCGGGCGTTACTTTGAGCGAACGCAGCAACGGTTGCTCGATGTAGGCAATGTGTTGAAAGCAGCCCGGATTTTGTGTATCCAGGTTCTGCACAAAATCGCGAAATCGGCCCATGTCGGTGTAGGCTTCGTTGGCGTCGAGCGTGATGACGGTTTCTTCGGTCTTGGGAATCAGATCCCACAACCGTTCCAGCCGCGCGAGATCGTGATCCGGTTGGCCCGATATCTTGACTTTGAAGTGCACCACGCCGTCGGTCTTGATGTATTCGTCTAACGTTTCGGGCAGACCATCATTCACGCGGTCCTTTTCTGGCAAGTCATCAGCCGTCAATGGGTCGGCCAGTCCGACTGTGTGGCGAATATAAAACTCAGTTGCCGGGGCAGGGGGGAGGATTTTCGGCAGCGGCAGGTCGCGCAATTCCGGATGCACCTGTGCCGGGAGAATTCCCAATCGGTCCGCATGAATCATTTCAAACAACGACCGGCCTTCTAAACGGGCAACACCATCCAGCAGCGCTCGTTCGAAGAGCGCTGAGGCAAACGCCGCGGTGAGGTCCTCCTGCTTGCGGCGGCGACCTTCGCGCATGATGGTTTTGTGGCATTGCTGCCACTGGGCAAACGGGGTCTCGAACTGGGGTGCTTGCAGGTAGGTCTCGCGCGCGAACTCAATCAAGTCGACCAACTCTCGCAGTTTCAGGCCCCGCTCGCGCCCCGGACGTTTATCGAGCCAGCGGACCGACAACCGGTCTCCCGCACACCCAAACGTCGTATCGCCACGATCATTTTCCAATTCCAGCCGCACATGCCCCAGCGGGCTAGTCAATCGTTGCTGTGGTCCCTTTGCCGACTGCTTGCCAATCGCAAATGCCATCCGTCCCGGCGGAGTTTCTCGAACGTACAACTCAATGTTTTTGATGCGGTAAGTCATAGGCGGGAATAGGTTCCGGGTTCGGAGATGACGACGACCAGCAACGGCGTTGAAGTTCCACTGTAATCGTCGGGAATCTTGAACCGCAAGTCTGCCCGGTCTGTGAGATTTCGTGATGGATCACAGTCACCCTGTAAAAACCGGGGCGAGTTGAACGGTTTTGCTGGACCGGCAAGCATCTCAATTCCGATGCCGAACAAGAGCATCCCCGCGCGCTGCTGACGGGGGTTCGCCATCATCTCAGAGCCGGGATCAACTATGCACAAACGCGGCATCATCATCGCCGGAATGATTCTGGGATCGTTGGCCGTCTGTTGGATCCAATTGCACCGCGCTCAGGCGACACCACCTACAGGGATCACAACGCTCGATGCGGGAATCCCCTACGCCATAGGAATCGAAAATGGTGCAGCGACATTCGATCTCGAAATCGGCAACAGCGACCGGTATTTGCTGATTATCGGCAGCCTGGGCGCGAGCAACGTGGAGTTCCCGATCTCGCTCACTGCCCATCCAATTACTGCTGTCGCCAATCAACCCATTGAGCGCATCGCCCCCCTTACCGTTCGCCCCATTACCGCACCGGCAGCGCCCCTACCGCTGGCATGCACAACACCGCTGCAGAAAGCAGGCGAATCACGTGAATTTTCTATCCATGTCACAGATGGAGCCTTAGACGATCCGCGCAGCTATCAAAAAATCCGCGCGCGATTGATTGCCGAAGGGCGACATGTGCGGATCTATCTTGACGGCGATCAAACCGAACGAGAATTGTATCCCGACATTGCTGCGGAATTGATTCGTTTGTTCGATGACGAAGTCTATCCCGTGAGCCTGCAGAATTGTGGTGATTATTGCGATGTTGATGGCGATGGGAAATTCGCCATTCTGTTGTCGCATTGGCTCGGCAAACTCCAAGGCGGAGAGACGTCTGTGGGAGGATTTGTCCGCGGCAGCGATTTTCGCAAAACCATCGCCCCTCCATTTGGAAATCAAGCGGACGTGTTGTATTTGAATTCCAACATCGCCGCCGGGTCGCGACTCAAAACGTTGTTGGCGCATGAGTATACACATGCGGTGCTCTTCAGTGCTCGTCGACGGTTGGCGGATTCGATGGCCATCGACACGGATGAGGAGGATTGGCTCAACGAAGCGCTCGCGCACGTCGCCGAGAATATGCACAGCAACGATTGGTCCAATCTCGATCACCGGATCGACGCGTTTTTACAAAACCCGGCTGAGTGCCCGCTGGTCGTCGCCGATTATTATCGCGCGGGCCGGTGGCGGGACCACGGTTGTCGCGGCGCGACTTATTTGTTTTTGCGGTGGTGTACCGATACCTATGGCGACCAGTTAATCCGCCGCCTCATCCATTCCCGACAGCGCGGCCGCATAAATCTCCAGCAGGCGACCGGTCAAAGGTTTGCGGACTTATTCCGCCACTGGACCATCGCCCTCGCTAGGTCGCCAGTCGACAACTCAACTGTCGCCAATCAACCACCCGGTGAATTGCAATATCTATCGCTCTATGGCCGCATTGGAGAGCACGACTTACAAGGCATCGCTCGCGATCAATGGAACATCAACGGCGCAGCACCGTCTCTGTCGATCAACGGCACAGCCAGCCGGTTCGTGGAATTCTCCGCCGCAGATTCGCCGGGGACATTTCGGCTCTGTGTTTCAAGCCGAGCATCAGCACAGTTGCAAATCACGTTGATCAAACTGCCGTCCAATGCTCCGGATCGAAACGGACGGCAACCGCATTTAGCCGCACGGTGAGATACTCAAACGGCTCTGATCTTCCCTCAGAGGGTGCCACTGCTGGCTTGTCCAGCAGTGTGATTGCATGTCGCACCCAAGTTCTCTGACTGTCGGAGTTCGGCTAAGCAGCCTATGCCTCACATTCGACGATCATCGCCACCGCATTGCCGCCGCCTAAACAGAGACTCGCCAAACCACGGCGCAAGCCACGGCGTTTCAGGGCTGCTATCAGCGTGACCAAAATGCGCGCACCGCTGGCACCGATGGGATGACCCAATGCGATGGCTCCGCCGTTGACGTTCACCCGCTGCGGATCGAGTTCCAATTGTTTCATGCAGGCCAACATCTGTGCGGCGAATGCTTCGTTGAGTTCGTAAAGATCGATGTCGTCCGGCGTTAAACCGGCTTTGTTCAACACGCCGCGCACGGCCGCCACGGGGGCGATGAAAATATCGCGCGGTTCCACGCCGCTGGTGAACGCTGCGACTATGCGGGCCTTGTACGGTGCGGGAGAGGCATCGGCGATTTGTTTGTTGGCCACGACCACCGCCGAAGCACCATCGCTGAGCATCGACGAATTCCCCGCCGTGACCGTTCCCTCGGCGCTGAATGCCGGCCGCAATTTGCTCAGCACCTCGGCCGTCGTTTCCGGGCGTGGTCCTTCGTCCGCGGTGATTTGAATTTCGTCGCGTTTGACACGTACGGCGACGGGGACGATTTCGTCGTCGAATTCATTTTCCGCAGCAGCACGGGCGGCGCGTTGTTGGCTGGTGGCCGAGAATTCATCCTGATCCGCGCGGCTGACATCGTTTTGAGCGGAGGTCGCCTCGGCGTGTTCTCCCATGCCACAGTCATGAAACGTGCACCACAAACCGTCATACAACATGGAGTCGACCAGTTGACCGTTGCCGAATTTCAATCCTTCGCGCATTCCCGGAATAAGATGCGGCGCGCGGGTCATGTTCTCCATCCCGCCGGCGACAATCACGTTGGCATCCCCCAGGCGAATCGCCTGATCGGCCAGCATTACCGCTTTGAGGCCCGACCCGCACATCTTATTAATGGTCAGCGCCGCCACACCGGCCGGAATTCCCGCTTTGAGCGCCGCCTGCCGCGCGGGGGCCTGCCCCAGACCGGCGGAGAGAATGTTGCCCATGATGACTTCATCGACTTGTGCAGGGTCTATTTCGCCACGGCGCAGGGCTTCGCGGATACAAATCGCTCCCAACTCCGGTGCGGGAATCTCTCGAAAGGCCCCCAGAAATTTTCCAATCGGCGTCCGGCAACCGGCGATCACATAGGCATCTGTCGTCATCTTTGATTTGCTCCTGAATGATAAGGCTGCGTCATCTTATTCCATTTCAAGATACGTCCGCACCCTAAAAACGAAATACATCTCGATCAATCCGCCCTTGATGACTTACCCGCAGACCCGAATTCGAGTGAAGCAGGCCTGGAAAACCTGCCGATTATAGGAATTGTAGGGGGCGGCTGTGCAGCGCGATATCCGTTGGGCCACAGGATAAACGCGCCGGCGCGAGCAGATGTTGTCTCAGTCGGGTTCGCCCTCGGATTGGCGTGGAGGAATCGGGTGATGAACATACGGCTAATCGGAAAACTCTTGATCGTAGCAGCCTCGGTTCTGCCGGTGAATGCAGTCTTCGCCGCCGATGCGAATGTGGCTCCCATTCCGGCTGAAAATGTTCCTGCGCCAAATACCGCCGTGTGTTACGTGATTGGAGATGTCCAGTTTCCCGGTGCGTTTGAATTCCAGTCGTCGCCGATGGTGATCGACACTTTGTTAAAACGTGCGGGGGGACTTGAGTCTTCGGAGTCAAGTTGCGAGATCCAAATCGTCCGGGCCGGTCGAGTTGTGCACCACGCCGATTACCAACTCACAAAAAACGCAACGCATTGCCGATTGAAATCGGGCGACGTTGTCATCGCCACAAAAAAAGAATCTCAATTTCCCTCTGCAGCGGCACGGAAAAAAACATCGTCCGCCAATGCCAACTACGTTGGTCTCGTGGGGATTTTAGAAACACCGATCATTCTGCCAATTTTTAGCTCCGACGTGACTATCGGCCGATTGCTCGCGGAGTTACGGCAGTCCCCCGGGATGGCCAATCAAATTCGCATCATCACTAGTGGTGATGAGAGTTCGCGACGTCCCATCGGACAGGCCTTGCGCAACCTGACGAACGGAATGGTCTTGGTCTTTGATCCGCAGAACATTGACTTCGCATCTCTTCCCAAGATTCCCGCCGTTGCCGCAATGCCCGATACGGCCGGGACAGGCGTTCAATTGGCGTCGCAAGAAACCACCGAGCCGATCAATGGTCCTGAGCTTTTAGCCGAACCGGTTGTGCCGTTAGATCACCAGCTAGGTGACGATGCGCATCTTATGGATGAACAACCCGCCATCGCGGAATTGGCAGTGGAAAACGGACCTGAAATTAGCATCGCCGTACCGACCGCTGCTGAGGCTACGACCACTGAAACGACCAGCGCCCCAGCGGCGAACAATTGGACGCCTGTGATTGGCGCGTTGTTGATTGTGATTGGGCTAATCTGGATGCTGCGCGATCATCGCGAGCGTATTTCACGCTGGATGGCTGTCGTCCCCGGGAAAACCGCAATTGCCGGCACGGCGCGCAAGATCCCGGTATTGATGACGGTCGCCCGCGGCAAACTACCCAGCGTACGACTGCTGCCCAAAAAACGTAGCACGGTGAAGCACGACGCCCTCACGATGAATCGTGCCGGCAAACTCGTGCACCGCGTGCTCTTTCGGGTCGCTCGCCAGCGCGATTAACGGCAGTGCTTGACGTTATCGCCGCATCGGCATTAGAGGGTATCTTCAAAATGGGAGAGCGAGGCTCCTGGCGAGCCGCGATGAACCCTATCGCTTGCCTCGGACATGGATGTTTCCGCGTTTTCCCGTACTAAACGTCCACATGCGGCTCAGCAGGAGCTTCGCCCTCCCATGGCGCGGAAAGGCCGTTGCAAACACTTATTGTGAGGGTACGCTCTACGCCAGAATCTCTTTGACAACCCGGCAGGGACGACCATCAGTCAGGCTTCGTTCTTGGCCGTTGAGTTGGAACGTCAACTTTTCGTGGTTGAAGCCGAACAGGTGCATCAAGGTCGCTTGGTAATCATTGGCAGCCACACGGTCGACCACGGCGCTATGGCCGAATTCGTCGGTCTCTCCAAAAGCTAATCCTGCTTTGACTCCGCCGCCGGCCAGCCAGCTGCTAAAGCCTTGTCCGTTGTGATCGCGACCGCCGGTCTTGGGATCCCCTTCGGTGACAGGCAGCCGGCCGATTTCGCCGCCCCAGTGCACGAGCGTGGTATCCAACAGACCCCGTGCTTTGAGGTCCTTGACCAGCGCCGCCGTCGGTTGATCGGTCCGCTTGCAGACCTTTGGCAATTGCGTGCGGATGCTGTTGTGCATGTCCCACGGTTGGCCGCCCAGAAACAGTTGTACAAATCGCACACCGCGTTCAACTAACCGCCGTGCGATCAAACACCGCGTGCCGTATTCCTGCGTCTCCGGATCATCCAAGCCGTACATCTCTTGCGTGGCTTTGGTTTCCTGGCTGATGTCGAGCGCCTCTTTGGCCGCGCCTTGCATCCGGGCTGCCAATTCGTAACTGCTGATCCGCGCTTCGAGATCGTTTTCGCCGGGGTGGTTTTCTAGATGTCGCCGGTTGAGTTTGCCAAGGAATTTCAGATTCTGTTCTTGCAGCGTCCCGGCCAGGCGGGCAGGGGGCTCGAGATTCAAAATCCGTGGTTCGCGGGGACGGATCACGGTTCCTTGATAAATCGACGGCATCCAACCGTTGGACCAATTGCGGACGCCGTCGACCGGATGTCCCCCCGGATCGGTCATCACCACATACGCCGGCAGACTGTCGCTTTCCGCTCCCAGGCCATACGTCAGCCACGACCCCAGTGCGGGGCGACCGGGGATTGAAATTCCCGTATTCAAATAACGGATCGAGGATTCGTGTCCGTTGATCCCGGTGTGCATCGAGCGGATCAGGGTTATGTCGTCGACGATTTCCGCCAAGTGCGGCAACAATTCCGACAACTCCGTGCCGCACTCGCCATGTTTTTGAAACTTAAACGGGCTGGCCATCAGTTTCTTGCTGGCGCGATTAATAAAGCTGAACGTGATGTCGCCGGAAAAGTCCTGTCCGTCGCGTTTCGTTAACTCCGGTTTGGGGTCGGTCAGATCGATGTGGCTCGGACCGCCATGCATGAACAGCGAAATCATCGCCTGTGCCTTGGGTTCGAAATGCGGTTTTCGCGCCGCAAGGTCGAACGAGGTCCGCGGCTTGGGAGCGATGCCTTCTTTCCCCAGCAGACCGTCTTGTTTCAGCAACGAAGCCAGCGCCAAACTTCCCATGCCCGCGATGCTGTTGAAAAGAAAACGGCGGCGGCCCGATTGCCAATCCGGGACTTCCGAGCGAACTGTAGAGGATGATCGGTTCATGGTCTGAGACTTTCCGTCTTGCCGAATGTGAATTTGGGGGAGGTCGCGATCTGGGGGAGCTTGCCGGATCTTATTCCATGTACAGAAACTCGTTGGAGTTCAACAAGACTTGGCACAAATTTGCCAAGGCTTCAAACTGAGGAGTCGGAGGGGAGGGCGGATCGGCTTCCCCTTCTTTCTTGGGCGGTGCGGGGGCCGGGTTTTGTTTTAAGTAGACAATCTGTTCATCGATGAACTGCACCGCATCGTCCAGTTCCGTCTGGGTCGCGGGACGTGAATAGGCCAGTTGCCAAGCAATCTGCACCTGCCGTCGCACATCCTCACCCGCTTCACGTTGCAAACGCTCAGCGAATTTCTTGGCATGCTCAAGCATGAATTCGCCGTTCATTAGCATCAACGATTGTGTTGCCGCGGTCGATATGGGCCGGAGTTCGCAATTCGTTTCCATGACCGGCGCGTCAAACGCTGTCAGCAAGGCCATCGGCTGACTTCGCCGTTGCTGAATGTAGACACTCCGCCGCGTATCATCGCCGCCCACGACGATTTGCCCCACAAAATCTTCTTTCACCGGCACCGGGGGACCATACATCGTGCTGCTCAGTGTGCCGGCTGTGGCCAACACATGATCGCGGATGACTTCCGCATCCAACCGGATGACCGGTTTTTTCCAATAGTAATAATTAGAGCTGTCGATCTGTTGTTTGCTTTCATCCGTCTCAGACGATTGCCGATAAGCGGTCGACAACATGATTGTGCGATGCAGTTGTTTCAGGCTCCAGCCCTGCGCCATGAATTCGTTTGCCAGCCAGTCGAGCAGCTTTGGATGTGTCGGGGGTTGACCGGCCGTTCCAAAATCAGCCGGCGTCGGCACGATGCCGCGGCCGAAATGATGCAGCCAGACGCGATTGGCGATCACCCGCGCCAGCAATGGGTGCCGTCCATTGGTCAGCCAGCGTGCATAAGCTAGGCGACGCCCTGTGGTCGGTAATGATTCATCATTCTTGGCGATTTCAAACGGTTGGCCTTCCGGAGCAGCGACTGTCAGTGCTGCGGGGATCACTTGGTGTTTCGGCTGTTGGTGGTCACCGCGATGAAACAGAAAGGTTTCCGGAACACGGCCGGGCACTTCGGTCAGGATGCGTACGAAATCTTCGACCGGTTTCTTTTTGCGAATCTCGCCGATCCGGTCATCGAATTTTTTCAACTCCTCGCGCGAGGTGCTGATGTACTGGTAGAGATTGCCCGGCGAGATGTTGAAATTCGGATGCATTTTGAACAAGGCCACATCCTCCGGCGTGCGCTCTGCCGCCGGTGTGCGATAAATGGTCCGCAGCTTTTCGCCCAGTTCCTTGTCTTCGATTTTCGCAACTTCCGCGTCCAGCGCTTGAGCCATCAATTCGTCTTGCCGTTTATTCCGCTCGGCGGCGACTTCGGCGACCTCAGCTTCGACGGCGGCCGCAGCGGCTCGTTCTTCGTCTGTATACAACGAAAGACGGCGTTGCGATGGCGTTCGCCAGTTCTTCCAATCGTAGGCCGGTTCGAAGATGGCTCGCAGTTGATAATAATCGTCGTGCGAAATCGGATCATATCGATGGTCGTGACATTGCGCGCAACCGACCGACATGCCCAACAAAGAGGTGGAGACAATTTTGATCGTTTCAGCCAGCGCTTGATTGCGGGCCAGGTCCAAATCATCGGCGCCCCCTTCGGTGCCATCGGCTCCCATGCGCAAGAAACCAGTTGCCACTAATTTTTCGAGATTCTCCGGACTCAAATTCGCATGTGGCTGCGGCACCAGTTCGTCGCCGGCGAGTTGTTCGACAATAAACTCATCAAACGGCTTGTCGGCGTTCAATGAGCGGATCACGTAGTCGCGATATTTGTAGGCGTAATTTCGTACGTTGTCGTTGACCGTATAGCCTTCGGAGTCGGCATACCCCGCGACATCTAACCAATGTCGTCCCCAGCGTTCGCCGTAGTGCGGTGATTCCAATAGCCGGTCAATCAACCGTTCATAGGCGTCGAGCGAATCGTCGGCTAGGAATTGCACGATCTCATCCATCGTCGGCGGAATTCCGGTCAAATCCAAATGCGCCCGCCGCAGCAATGTCAGCCGTGAAGCATCGTTGGAAAACGACAATCCTTTTTCACGCATCTTCGCTAACAGCAACGCATCAATCGGACTCCGCACGCTATCTTGCGGAGCGAAGACCGGCACGTCGGGACGCACAATCGGTTGAAAGGCCCAATAGGCGCGTTCTTCGGGAGTGATGCCCAAACCGCGGCCCAATTTTTCCGGTTCCGAACGAATTGTCGGTGCGCCGGCGGCAATCCATTTTTCAATCGTCGAAATATCTTCAGCAGAGAGTTTCTTTTCCCCAGGCGGCATCTCGCCGTCCCGTAGGCGATCCATTAGATAACTGCTATCCGGTTCGCCCGGTTCGAGCACCGACCCGCTTTCGCCACCGGTGATCATGAACCGCCGCAACCGCAGGTCCAACCCGCCCGCGTGTTCTTCGCCGCTGCCGTGGCAATCGTAACAGTATGTGCGGAAAATTGGCCGTATCTGCTTTTCGAAAGAGACTGCTGCGTCGGGCTGCACCAATTCTTCAGCGGAAGCAAGACCGCTCAGGGCGACAAGACACAAACAGCCCCATGGCAGTGTACGAAACATGGACAACTCCACAGGCAGGAAAGTGGGGAGTGAATTTTAGGTGGGAGGGACCTCGAAAACCGGCTTTCAACCGATCCGCCAAGACCCATAACCCATTATCCCGTTTCCCGAGGTTCATGGCAAGCCAAAAGCGGCGGCGGCATAGCCGCTTTGTGCGAGCTTCCGCTCGAGATGCTACGTGTCGCTCCCGTTGGTCGCTGGGGTTTCCGGGAGGGACGAAATATCGAGATCTTGCACGCTCTCAATGAATCATTGCAAATCTATTGAAGATTTATGCTTCCGCAACGGCCCGCATTTTGTCCAAGCCTGTTTTCGCAACTTCCAGTGGATCCTGCTGCCACAGTTCTTCATTGAACAATTCCAGCGACAACCAACCGTCATAGCCGATTTGTTTGAGCAGCGCGATCATCCGTTGTAGATCGACGCTGCCGTCGCCCGGATAGACGCGGTCACGGTCGGCTTGTTGCTCGCGTGGCGGCTGAGCGGGGGCGTCGTTGAAGTGGCAGATGGCGATTTGTGCGGGGGTGAGTTGAGCAATGCTCTCCATCGAACCGCCGCCGCGGAAGATGTGGAAGGGATCGAGCACAATCGTGCCGTCGGGATGCTTGGCGTGGGTGATGATTTCCAGAGCATCTTCGATGGTGTTGATGTCCTCGACGAAGCCCAAAAATTCCATTGCCGGTTTGATGCCGATTTCGTGGCCGATTTCTAATAGCTCGCGGTAGTTCTTCGCCCCCAGCGTGCGGTCTGCGGTTTCCCTTGGAGGACCGGCAATGATATAAGCCGCGCCGACTGCTTCGGCCTGTTCCATCTTCCATTTACACGCATCCATGTTGGCTGTGTGTTCGTCTCCCGCCGATTCAAACCAGCCTTTCATATGAATCGTCGTCGGCACACTGAGGTTGTGCTCGTCGAGGGCGACGACAATATCGTGCAGTCGGCCCCCTTGGGTGAGATGGGCTTCAATATCGTCGTGCCACAATTCAATCCCCGCATAACCCGCCTCTCCAGCAATGCGGATTTTTTCCAATAACGGCACCGGCCGGATTGTGCTACTGTTGAGTGCGTATTTGAAATCCGACATGATCGACATCCGCCATTTGGTGTGGAAACCGGTTTTCGAACTTCTCTGAGAATATCGTGGGACCGGCGGTGAATCAAATCACCGTGCAAGCGTTAACAGTCTATGAGCATCGATGTTTTTTCCACATGGGTGGTGCATCCAGGATGGGCATGTGGCCAATGAATGAATCCATGTTACGGCGTCCGAACAGGAAGCGAATACGAATCGCGGTGTTGCTGTTGCTGCCGATTCTGGTCGGCGGTTGTGGTGGCGCTGAGGATGCGGCGAATGATTCTCGCGCGCCGTCGGTCTCATCCCCAGTTCGCCCGCCGGAGAACAACAATAAGCGTCCCGATGCCGCACAACCCAAAACGCCAAAGCAGCCTACCCAATCACAACGCGTTTATCGTCCCGATGATCAACGGCCGCAACATGATGAGGCACGTTTGGCTGAGGTGGGGATTCATCGGTATGAATCGCAGCGATTGATTCTTTATACCGACATCGATCCAGAGCTGGCGAAACCGCTTCCGGGTTTGATGGATGAAGCGTATCGGGCCTGGGAAGAATATTTCGGTCCGTTGCCGCCGAATCGCGCAGGGAGTGATTTTCAGATGACCGGTTATCTCATGGGCGATAAGCGGTTGTTCGTTGAGACAGGTTTGCTCCCCGAGGATTTGCCCGATTTTCCTCACGGTCGGAATCGCGGGATCGAGTTTTGGATGAACGATCAGGAACACGATTATTATCGTCGGCATCTAATGATCCATGAAGGAACGCACTGCTTTATGACAGCCATGCCGGGCGTGTTGGCGCCGAGTTCATATATGGAGGGGATGGCGGAATTGTTTGGAACGCATCGCACCGATGCTCAAGGACGCACAACGTTCCGCATCATGCCCACCGAATCGCTCGAGGTACGGGGGTGGGGGCGTTTGCAAATTATCGCCGCGGAATGCGCCGCCGGCCGCGCGCAATCTGTGATGGACATTCTCAATTACGGACACAACGCATTTCTGAAGACGGAGTCCTATGCCTGGTCGTGGGCGCTGTGCAAGTTTTTGGATGCACACCCACGATACCGCGACCGCTTCCGCGAATTGGGAGGCTATCTGCAGGGGACGCAATTCAGCAGAAAGTTTCAAGAACTCTACCGAAAGGATTTGTCAGAGTTGAACCGCGAATGGGCGTTGTTCACCTCTGGTCTGAGTTACGACTACGACGTGGAGCGGGCCGCGATCGAGTTTCCTGCAACGCAAGTCTTGGCTGCCGGTCGCGAAACCGTTGTAAAGATCCAAGCAAATCGTGGTTGGCAATCGAGCGGTATTGAGGTCGAAGCGGGGGCTGCCTATGAAATCACAGCTGAGGGAATGGTGACCTTAGCGCAAACCCCGCGGCCTTGGGAAGCGACTGCTGCGGGAATCACCATTCGGTATCATGACGGTCAACCGTTGGGAATGTTGCTGGCGATTGTAGTGCCGAACCAAGCGACCGCCGCCTTAGCGGATGACACCGAACCGGTGGGCGCAGTTTCAACGCTGCGCCCAAGCGTGTCCGGTACGCTGTTTTTGCGTGTGAACGATGCGTGGGGTGAGTTATCCGATAACGGGGGGACGTATCGCGTACGCGTCACCCGACGCGCGGGCGACTCCTAAAGCTCATCGGTTTCGACAACTTAATGTTTCGAAGCAACCAACAAACGATTGATGACGCGATTCACTCCGGCGACCGTTCTCACGAGCGAACAAATATCGTGATTCGCTTCCTGAGATTCCACGACCCCTTGCAGGCAAATCCCTTGATCAACACGTCGCACGACGAGTGATTCAATTTTCAGGCGGGGGGTCGCCATCAGTCGACGTCGGACTTCTTGTTCGACTTGATGGGCAGTCTCTTCTGGCACCGCAGTGCCGGCATCTTGTTGCGGTGAGGGGGCGATTGCCTCAATCGTTTGGCCCTGGAGGCGTTCTGCCAGCTTGCTCATTGTGTGGTTCCTTGTGCCACGAGAAAAATACGATCCTTCATTTCGCGGCGAAGACCAACAGCCTTCTATGTCGCAAGCTCCGGTCACCATCGCTGGAGCACGTCTTCACCGTGGTCCTGCCGCCTATCGTGCCTTCGACACTGAGAAAATGGCGGCAAGAAAAAAGATAACGATCTCAAACCATTCTGTGTAGATCAATAATAAGTTTTTGCTCAAATCGCAGGCATTTGCTTTGAATGCTGCTGACAATCTGTCGAGCAGGCAAATGCGGAATAAGCAATTGCCGCGCCAACATGTGTTGTGCGCTGACTATGCAAGGAGATTTTGCCCCGCTACGACGAAAAACGCCCCAGTTTTCGCTAAAAAAGCAACAAAGAACCGGTGGCGGGACTTTTTTGAAAGGCCGCACCCCAAGGCCATCGCGGCGTAATTATTACAATTTGCGGCTGCGCGTATTGTAAACGTGGCGTGCGGAGAGACGTGATTTAGGGGGTGGTGAGAAGCTGCATCACAGCCGTTTTGATTTCGGCGTGGATACGTGGATCCCATTCGGCGGCGACATGCGCTTGGAAATCGAATGCTGAGCCGTAATTGGGCGTGCCATCTTTGCAGTACCCCAGTTGGGGGTCGCCCAAGTCGATGGCCTGGAGACGATTCTCCGTCCACTGGCCCCAGCAATAGACGTTGTGCGTATAGTAATGCAGGGCGTTGTTGATATTGATCGGCAACTGTTTGGGATGCCGGTCCACCGCTCGGCCGGCGGATGAGGCATCTAGAAAAATGACTTGCTTGATTGCCAACGGATGGTCGCTGCGGGCGATTTCATCGGCGACTTGCCAAGCGGTGTGGCCTCCCCAACTGTTGCCGACAAGGACGATGCGGCTGCGGGGAAACTGGCGAATGTGCTCGTGGATCGTTTCGACTATCGACGAGGTCATCGGCGGGGGACTGGTTTGGATTTTTCCGGCACGCGTGCCGTTCCAGTTAAAATATTCGCATACCAAACGCTCGTCATCCAACTGATTGCAGAGTTGAAACATGCCGCTATTGCCTTGGTTGGCGCGTGCCGTGCCGGCAATTTCAGCCGGTGTCGGATCGGAGTCCATCCCCCCGATAAACACCACAAGGAGTTCGGGAGTCACCCGGTCCGGGGCCACTTTCTCAGCAGCGTCGATGTCAAGCACGCCGATCAACAGCATGCCAACAGCCGCTGTACCGACCATCAGCAACGGGATCCACGTTTTAAGAAATTGTCGCAGGGCTTTGTGAGGCATGAATACGCCAGGAAATGCAGGTTGAAACGGCCATCGTCGCATGACGGCGCAGCAGCGGATACAGAGGCTGTATTGTCGTCACAGAGGCGAGATGGGATCAAGACCAATGTGGAGTTGGAACTTGATCGTCCGGACGGATTGAGATGCGAAAATCCAATATCCAGCACAAGAAAGCAGCTACTGCTATTCCCAGGCGTCCATGATTTCCTGAAGTTGTGAATTCTCAGCGCTGGGTACGTTGACGGTCTCGGGCGATTGAGCGACCTCGGGCGGGGCATCTTCCCTGGGGGGAATGGGCGTTGCGGGAGGGACGCGCCGTACGCGAGACCAAGCTTCTTCGAGTCGTCGTCGGGAGGGGCGGTCCAAGGCGCGGTCGCGTGCGGTTTCGATCAGCCGCGTCAATTTGCTGTGAAACTCTTTTTTGGAAAAGCTGGTTTTGATCAGGTAGTCGGTGGCGCCTGAGTGAATGGCGGCAATGACGGTTTCACGGCTGGCATCACTGGAGAGGATCATTACTGGTAAATCGGCCAAGATTTCATTGCGTCGAATGGTTCGCAATGTCTTCAAACCATCCCACCCCGGCATTCGGATATCGAGAATGATGGCATGGGGGGGGTGGGCCAGCGCCTTGCGGTATCCTTCTTCACCATCGGCTGCGACGAACACAATATATTTTTCGCGCAAAACCGAAGCCAGCATGCTGCGGAAGAGCGGGTCGTCGTCGATGATGAGTACTTTGGACCGGCGGGCCCCAATTTCATTAACCATTAGGTGATCAGCCTCAAACAACCGAAAGGACCCGGAAGATCGGCACGCACTCCGACCGGCACGGCGATCGGCTACTCTTGAGTGAACTGCACAATGATGGGTTGGTCGGAACCCTCAGGCTGATTCTCGGTCGCTAAATCAATGATCTCATTGATTTTGTGCAACAGTTCCACACCGCGCTCCGAGATACCCAGCGTCGTTTCCGGATCGGCTGTCTCTTCAGACGCAAGGAGCAATGTCTCATCAGGTGCCAGGAAATCTGTGTCCGCAAATCGGGGACCATTCATAAGGGCCACGCAGCTAGTCCTTCGTCGGTTTTTTAGGTCGTCTATGGTGAATTTCGCGCGGGGTGGCACGAGAACTTGCATCAACAAACCACGGCGCCGTCTCGCCGAGACGGTCGTTGACAACGTAGTCAAGTATAGGTTCACAATTGCGAGCATTGCCCAATCGATTGAGTTTACCTAGCCCCGATACTACAGCCACGGTGACTCGGTCGGTGCAATCCGCACAATCGTTGCCACAGCCAGGAGCATTGTGTCGAACAAACGGCCTATTTGCTGGGCAATTTGACGATACCGTCCCAATCGCTCGGGGCTTGGCGGTTGTGCTGGGCGATCAGGACGTTGAGAAAGTCCTGTGCCCGGTCGCTGGGCGGGATGTCATGCAGCGCCCGATAGGACTGTTCCCAGTCCCCGGCGAGAAAATTGGTCACTGCATGCTCATACGATTCCAGATGCGCCGCGGTGAGTTCCGGAAAGGCGGCTTCGGAGGGAAGCAATTCACTGACCGTCACGGGGGTCTGCATCCCGTAGGGTAAGACGCGGGCCAATTTGCGAATGCGGCCCTCTTCGGGAGTCAACTCGTCTTGGATTCGCTCCACCAAAGCTTCGTCCAATAAAATGGGGACGCGAAGCTGTTTGGTCATCCCTTCCAACCGGCTGGCGAGGTTGACGACCGGACCGAAAACGGTGACTTTCACATGGTTGGCCGTGCCGATTTTCCCCGCCACCGCTCGGCCGTGAGCGATGCCGATCCCCATCTGGAAATCGGCCAGCGCGTGATCTTTTTTCCCGGCAGTCGCAGCAAAGGCAGCGCGAATTCCCAAAGCCGCGCGACAGGCATCCAGTGGCGCCGAATCCGTAGCGACCGGCCAGCCCCAAAATCCCATCGCCGCATCTCCCTGGTAATCGCCGATCACGCCGCCATGTTCGGAAATATGATGCGTCATCACGCCCAAGGCTTGGCTGACGCGATCGAGAAGATGGATCAATTCATCGCGGGCTCCTTCGGCCTGCTTGCTAAACCCCCGAAGGTCGCAAAACAGCACCGTGACGTCGCACTCGCGCGGATCGAGGCTTTTTGTATCGAAGCCGTCTCCCAGCGATGACAAAATTCGCGGCGCAAAGAATTGTCGCAAACCGGCTTGTTGTCGCTCCAGGCGATTGACCTGCCGCACCGCGCTAATGATTTCGGCCATCAACTCCGCAAATTTAACGTCGCCCCGCAACTGCTGTTCGCTGGTATCCAATTGTCCGGCGGGATTGGCGGCACGATCAAAACGACCCGCTAGGTAAAGCCCCCAGCCTTGCGTGGCAGCGCCGCGGACCGGCGTGCAAAACGCCCAATCAAATTCCTGTGTGATGGTGTAATCCACCTGATGGTGCTCTTCGCT
The DNA here is from genome assembly GCA_942492455.1 of uncultured Planctomycetaceae bacterium. Classification (GTDB taxonomy): domain Bacteria; phylum Planctomycetota; class Planctomycetia; order Planctomycetales; family Planctomycetaceae; genus Symmachiella. The sequence continues at coordinate 63,808 of CALOFE010000004.1, forward strand.
TTCCCAGACGTGCAGGATGCTTTGCTCTTTTTCCAACACGGCCGCCTTGATCAGCCGGGTGCTGGGGCGAAACTCTCCGGCGACTTCTAGGCGACGCTCCCAATGTTCAATCACAGGCGGTTCATCGCCCGCAATCGAAACGACGGCAGCCGCTTCTGCTCCGGCAATGCCCGCCAGGAGGGTGGTTGTCAGGCGGACGAACAATTCTTCATCGGTCCGCGCGCCCCAGATCACATCGGGCAGGTGTGTTAACACCTCGATGCGTCGGTCGGCATCGAGGAATTGAATCCGCCGCAAGTCGTCGCGTGAAAAGGCCACCTCTTCGACCGGTTGGGTGGGAGTCGAGAGCCGTGGGGTCCGCGCGTCGCTGAATAGAAATGTGGTATGTCCCAGTACAAAATGGTCGCCGGGTTCCAATTCACAGGACTCGACCTGTGCGCCGCGATGGAACAGTGGATTGGCTGCGACAGCGAACCTGCGGACGCGGAGGCAATCGCCGACGAGGCGCACTTCGACATGTTTCCGTGAGATGGATTTATCCCAGGGAACAGCAAAGTCACATTGTTCATCGCGACCGACCGCAAGCGGCTTGTCTGATTCGATCACGACTGTCGCACGGTTTTGGGATTCGGCGCATTCGGCCATTAGCTCAGTCAAATGACGAACTCCTCCCACTGCCGGACAACGCTTCGGTTTCGGTATTGCGTCCGCGGCGGGAACGTGACAAGCCGAGACGGACTGTACGGTTGCTTACGCCGCGTAATAAGAAGTACCACAGTGCGCCGATCAGCGCAAAAAATGCTGACAGTCCGATCATGCCGTAGAAGGTCAATTCCGATTGGACTTTCTGCACAGGTTGAATCGCTTCGGTGTGGCGCTCCTGAGCAACGGTCCACCAGTCGGTTCCGGGGACCCGGGCAAAAGCGGCTAACCAGCGCTGCTGCCCGTCGCCGCGTTTTACGGCTTCTGGATCAAGCCGGTCCGCAGGATCGCGATGTTGGTTTTCGATGATCACATCCATCTCACCCGCATCTTGTGTCCGGTCTCTTGAATGCCGGTACTCTGCGAGTTTTTCACGCATCGCGGGACTCAGTTCCAAGTCTTCAATGGTGGCCGTGACTTCATCATCGTCAAGGCCTTCAAATCGCGAGGGGGACATCAAAGGGTGATCCAAAAATTTGCCGTTGCGTCCATCAATCATTGCAACCCGACGCACTCCGCCCAGTGTTTTTTCGGAGAGCAATTTTCCTAAGTCGATGGTGCGGGCGAGCACGCCCAGCGGTTGCGAGGTTTCTTTATCACGGACGACGACCGAGATGGCCACCATGTAGCTATTCGTCTCTTCACTGACGAAGGGGGAGGAGATGTGAAATGTTTTCTCATCCCAATGCGTTTGAACATCGTTGACGTCCACGGTTTTGGGGAGTTGTTTGCCGCCCCAGTGAAAATAATCGCGCCAATGATACTCCCCGTCGATGGTATCACCATACGGATCACGCCATAGTTGAACGCCCTTTGCATTGGTGAGAAACCAACTGCGGTCCAACAGATAGTCGATGTCGCTGTCATCGGCGACTGTGGTCCGCGACCGGGCTTTCAGCGTTCGTGGGATACTGTATCGGCGGCGGAAATTTTTAAGTAATGCTTCTAGCTCAGAACGTTTATCTTGGGGCAATTCCCCTTCACGATGGATGGCTTCGGCCAATTCTGGATTACTCGCTGCTCCGTGCAATTGACCGATCAAGCCGACCAGTTCACTTTCCAACATCCGTGCGGTTGCCTTGGCCGCCAGTTTGTTGTTCTCTGAGGCCTGGAAAACTACCGCCGATTCAGAGGTGGCCACCGCCTGGTCGCCTGCCTGGAATCCCAAAGGCACCAGCGCCATCAGCAGCAGCAAAGGGGCAATGATGCCCATCACAATCGCCGGTCGACGGGCACGCTGTTTGGCGCGGACTTTGAATGCTTCCAAGGCTGCTTGCGCATTGGGATAACGCCGCGCGGGATTCATTTCCAGGCAGCGATCCACAATATGCACCAAGCGTTTGTCCACTCCCGCGACCCGACGATGCGCCGAGGGCCGCTCAGCGGTTTGTAACGTCCCGCGGTAAATCGCCAACCGTTCACGCAGGTTGTCGGCGGCGAGGATTTTTTGTTCAACTTCGGGTGTGCGAAACGGCGGGTGTCCGCACAAGCAATGGTACAACAGCGCGCCGAGCGCGTAGACGTCCCACCGCGCATCAGGCACCGCCGCCAGATCCGCTTGATCGGGCGCCATATAAAACAAAGTCCCCAGCGCCGGGTCCTGAGAGTTTGACAGTCGGGACTGACCAAAATCCGCCAAGCGAGGTTGCATGTCGCCATCGAGCAGCACGTTGGCCGGTTTGATGTCGCAATGCAATATTCCGCTGCCATGGGCGTGGACGAGAGCCCGCAACACCGCTTCGGCAATTCGGACCGATTCGGTCACAGACAACGGTCCTTCCCGAAGGAGCGCTGCCAACGATCCGTTTTCCAAATACTCCATGACATAGTAGGGAGGTTGCGCATCCCAGCCGACTTCATAAAGCCGCACAATATCGCGACTCGTATAAAGCATGGCCAGTTTTTCGACTTCACGGTTCAGCAGCGACCAATCCAGTCCGCCGCGGTGCGTGTAGAATTTGATGGCGACCTGCTTGCCGGTATTCTGCTCTCCAGCCAGCCAAACCGAACCGTAAGCCCCTTCACCCAGGCAGAGGTTGATTTTGTAACCCGGCACGTCCCCCGGCGGACGCAATTTCCGCCGACTGAGTCGCGCGGACCGATCGGAACTCTCAGCATCCTGCCGGAGCGTATCATCGGGCGCGGTCGAGATCGGTCGGCTAGGGCTATCGGTCATGAACGAATGGACATCGCTGCGGGTTTTATAAAATTCGAACGCGTTGGTTGAGGATAGGTCGAGCACAGCCGGGATTCTAGCCAAAAGCTCGGTCATTCTAGCCAAAAGTAACGCTAGTTGTCGTTACTGGAGAGATTTCCCGCTCGACTACCAGTGAATTGTCGGCCGTCTGGGACAATGGTCAAGTGAACGAGCAACGTTCTTCGCAACGAACGAGCCTCTGGCGCTCCTGGGGTGTCTTTAGCGGTTGGGGTCTCTATGATTTCGATAAGGACAGATTGGATTTTATGACAAGCTGCCGTGCGATCTTCGTAGGAGATGACTTTGCAGCCAATAAAAACTGTCGCATGTTGAGAAAATCGGGTAAACTGTTGGTATCGAGTATCGGCCTCTGAGAGGGACTCGGAAGCGGCACACAAGCGGGGAGCAACTGTATCCATGTTGAGCTTGTTCGCGGACCAGCCCACGTTGGCACGGCGGAAGTGTTTACAAATCGGCGGCTTGAGCCTGCTGGGTTTGAATACGCCACAGTTGCAACAACTCCGCGCAGCGACGCTCGCGCAATCGCCGACCACACAACCGCGGGCCAAATCCTGTGTGTTTATCTTTCTGTTTGGCGGGCCGAGCCACATTGATATGTGGGACATGAAGCCCAAGGCTCCTCTGGAAGTGCGTGGCGAATTCCAATCGATCGCCACGAACGTACCGGATATCCGCATCGGCGAACACCTGCCGTTATTGTCGCAACAGATGGATAAATTCTGTCTGCTGCGTTCAATGACCCACAAAATGAGCGTGCACGGACCGGCCTGCAGCGAAATCTATTCCGGCCGTCCTTACTTCGGTCCCCCTGTCACCGATCAAGCCCTCCCGGAAGACTGGCCGTCGATCGCGTCGATGGTCGCCCGTTATGGACAATCCACAACGGGGCTTCCCGCCTCGGTGGTTCTGCCCTGGTACACACAATTCGAGGGACAAGACAAACGGATCGCCGGCCAAACTGGGGGGCGCATGGGAGAACATTGGAATCCGTTTCTCATTCGCGGAGACCCGCGAGAACAAGATTTCCAAGTCGAAGGGGTTCGCTTTCCTCAGGAGGTCACGCGTTCGCGTTTTGACCGGCGGCGAGAGCTACGGCAACAATTGGGGAAATTGGCCGATCGCCGGACCGATGCCGGGGAATTGGCCGAATTGGTCGATACGAATTACGCCGGCGCCCTGCGGCTGGTCGAAACATCGCAGGCCACAAATGCATTTTCATTGTCCGAAGAACCGACGGCGATTCGCGATCTGTACGGCCGGACGAAATTCGGGCAAAGCCTACTGCTTGCGCGTCGACTCGTTGAAAACGATATCCCGCTGGTGACCGTCAACTGGGATGATGATACGAAATACGACAAGGTGTCACCGCATTGGGACACGCATCATCAAAATTTCCCCAAGCTAAAAAACGACCTCTGCCCATTGTTTGATCACGCCTTTGCGGGATTCCTGCAGGACTTGGATCAGCGCGGCCTATTGGAGACCACCATGGTGGTCGCGCTGGGCGAATTCGGTCGCACTCCCAAGATCGGATTGGTCACGCAAAACGGCATGACGGAAAAAACGGGGCGCGATCATTGGCCGCATGCGTTTACTGCATTGGTCGCCGGCGGCGGAGTGCGCGGGGGACAGGCTTATGGAGCGACGACATCCAATGGCGGCTATGTCGCCGACAAGCCGGTGACTCCCGCCGACCTGACCGCCACCGTTTTCAAGCATCTCGGCATCGATAGTTCGATGACCTATTACGATGAATTCCAACGCGGGCAACAGCAGTTGTGCGTGGGACGCGCGGTGAGCGATTTGGGGTGAGAGACAACGGCGCTAAGTTGATCAAATAGATCAAATTCAAACGGGTTCGACGTGCGAGTCACTCAACTCCGCGAACGAATTTTCGCCATCGATGGCCTGGGAGTCAACTTCATCGTCTGAGTCTTCGACAATGTCGTATTCCTCGGCGCTGGCACGTTCGATTACCAGCGGAGTTTCCGCCGAATCGAGCCCCTTCATTTTTTTGACCGGAGCGGAGTTTCCATTCCCGTTTGATTTGTCGTGCTTCGACCGTCGATTTTCCGAGCCGTCCCCGACAAAGAATTTCAGGTCGCCGATCACAACGTCGTCACCCAGGCGAATTTCCGATTCTTCAACGTTTGCGCCGTTGACCGTAACGCCGTTGGTGCTGCCTAAGTCACGGATCAGCAGACGGTTCCCTGCCTGTGCAATGCAACAGTGAATGCGGGAAACCTTGCGACTCGACACCAAGATAATGTCGCAACTGGGATGCCGACCGACTAACAGGATCGCTTTATCCAGTTTGATCGGGTCTCCGTCGAGATGCGGAGTAAGACAGATTGGCATAGACCGGCTCCAACAAAATGATTCGCTCTTTTTCATCTTATCGACTGTTTGAGGCAAAGGGAATCATTTTTCGAGCAATTCGCAGCGTCGAAACCCCGAACAAATGACGTTTTGAGCCGGTTTTGGCGGGATTTAAGATGTCTGGAGGCCGAATTCCGCATGACGAATGTTCAGATTTCGACCCAATTGACCGTTGTATCGCTGTTGAAATCGCCGAATTGTCCCGGATCCATCCGCTTTGATTGCCAGTCCAGTCGCTACAGCCGTATGATGTGCCGCTCGTGAGCCGGGGAAGTGTTGTACAAGAATACTGTTTTTCACCCCGTCTCGAATTTGCCGTACAGAATTGGCACAAAACGACGTTGAAACCAACCAGGAGCTGACTGATGCAATTGGCCACTTTGCGAACAGACGCCGGCGACCGCGCCGTAGCCGTGATCGAAAACCAATACGTAGATTTGCAGGCGGCCGACCCGACACTTGCGAATGACATGGTTAGCCTGTTGGCTGAACTTCCCGAGAACCTGAAAAAAATCGAAGACGCAGTCGAGCAAGCCTCGGCGGCGGGTGAGTTTGTCACGGGAGAACTTTTGGCGCCGATACCTCGTCCCGGCAAGGTGATTTGCATTGGCCTCAATTACCGCGACCACGCCGTGGAGAGCAACGCGCCGATTCCCGATGAGCCGATTTGTTTCAGCAAGTTTTCCAGTTCCGTGATCGGCCCCGAAGAAACCATCGAACTTCCAGCGGCCTGTAAGACTGTGGATTATGAGGCAGAGTTGGTTGTCGTTATCGGCCGCGGTGGACGGAACATTTCGCGTGAAGACGCCTTCGCTCACGTTGCCGGATACACGGTCGGCAACGACGTCTCCGCCCGCGACTGGCAAATCGGACGTCCCGGTGGCCAATGGCTGTTGGGAAAAACTCCCGACACCTTTGCACCAATCGGACCGTACGTCGTGACGGCCGATCAAATCGAGAACCCGAGCGACCTGGCGATTTCGCTGCGGCTCAACGGCGAAACGATGCAAAACTCCTCGACCAAAGAACTGATCTTCGGCGTCGACGAAATCATTGCCCATATTTCGCAACTGTTCAGTTTGGAACCAGGCGATATCATCTTCACCGGCACTCCCCCAGGAGTCGGCATGGCCCGCAAACCGCCCGTGTTTCTCAAAGAAGGCGACGTCACCGAGGTCGAAATCGAAGGCCTCGGCGTCCTCAAAAACTCCGTGAAGCAACTCTAGTCTTCCCAGTAGCGAAGCCGTCGCACAGTTCCCAAACCGACGGCTTCGCCGTCGTTCCGAGCGCCAAATTCACAACCCCAGTTCACCACAAACCCAACAACGTCACAAACCCCAAGGCCCCCCAACATGCAAGCAGTGGTTCTCAACCAATTCGGCGAACCGGCCGACGTCTTGCGGATCGAATCGCGCGACCAGCCGGTCCCGGCTTCCGGACACGTCCGCGTGCGGATGCTGGCCAGCCCGATCAATCCGTCGGACTTGATGATGATCCGCGGTCAATACGGCATTCTGCCCGAACTTCCGGCGACGCCTGGATTCGAAGGGGTTGGCATTGTCGAAGCCAGTGGCGGCGGACTGCTGGGGAAATTCTTGGTCGGCAAACGGGTCGCCGTGCTCAACGGCACGACCGGCAATTGGCAACAGCAAACCACCGTCCCCGCCAAACAAGCGGTTCCGTTGGGTAAGGAGTTGTCCGTCGAACAAGCCGCCATGTTTTTTGTCAATCCGGCAACCGCCTATGTCATGACCCGCCAAGTGTTGAACGTGCCGCGCGGAGCATGGCTGCTTCAAACCGCTGCCGGTTCGGCGCTGGGCAAGATGGTCATCCGTTTGGGACGCAAGTATGGCTTTCGCACGCTCAACGTCGTTCGTCGTGAAGAACAAGTCGCTGAGCTCAAGTCGCTCGGCGGCGATGCCGTCATTGCCGCTAGCCCCGCAGAGTTACCCGCTGCTGTTGCCGAAATCACGGGCGGACAGGGCGTGCCCTATGCCATCGATCCCGTAGGCGGCGCCCTCGGCTCGGCCGTTGTGCAATCGTTGGGCAAAGGGGGACGCATGTTGGTCTTTGGCACGCTGTCCGGCGAGCCACTCTCGTTTTCCCCCCGCGACATTATGACCCCCGATGCCAAGATCGCCGGGTTCTGGCTGTCGAATCACATGAACTCGCTGAATTTGATCGGCAAACTGAAGCTGGTCAAGATGGTGAAAACCTTGCTCCGCGACGGAACCCTTACTGCTGATGTGGGAGAAACTTTTCCATTAGAAAAAGTTTGCGACGCCGTGCAGGCCGCCGAACAACCGGGGCGCGCGGGAAAGGTGTTGTTGTCTATCAGTGAATGATGCGCGGCGTGACTCCTGATTCTAGCGTGTTCCTTTCTCTGAATCAGGGGCAGTGACTATCAGTCTATACGGCTGGGGGTGAGTTTTATTTAGCGCGCGGCTCAGCAGGAGCTTCGCCCTCCCTTGGTGCGGATTCTCTTCGTGGAAACGAAAAATGCACCCGCGTGCTTATGGTGAATCGCCGGGGCGGAGCACTGCGACGATGTCTTCGAAGACTGTGTCGAGATTTAACGGCAGGGTCTTCACCAACGGTAGATACGCCGACCGTCCGTCCGCAATGCGGAGGCGGTTGCCGGAAAAGACCTTCAATTGTTGGATCTTTTTCGGGTCACGATAGCAGAAGACGGCAAAACGATCTTCGAGATGAATGTCGTCGATCTGCCAAAAATGCGCCATCAGTTGCAAGCCGCGCAATTCCAGGAGACGTTTGGCCTCCACGGGCATCGGGCCAAAGCGGTCGATCACTTCCGCTTCGAATTCGGCGAGCTGTTGGAAGTCCTGTGTGCGTGACAAACGGCGGTAGACTTCGATCTTGGCCCGTCCCGGCGGTACGTACGATCCGGGCAAGTAGGCCGAGATCGGCAGGTCGATCGCCACGTTGGCCATTTGCCGCAACGGTTGATTGGTCATCGTGCGGACACAATTTTCCAGCAACTGGCAATACAGCTCATAGCCCACGCTGGCGATGTGCCCGCTCTGTTCGTTGCCCAAGATATTTCCTGAGCCGCGAATCTCCAGATCGCGCATGGCGATTTTGAAGCCGGCCCCCAGTTCGCTGAATTCCTCGATCGCCTTGAGGCGTTTTGCCGCTGTGCTGGAGAGCGAGCGGCCTTCTTCGAGAACCAGATAACAATAGGCCCGATTTTTATAGCGGCCGACGCGGCCTCGCAATTGGTGCAAATCGGCGAGACCGTATTTGTCCGCCTGATGGATGAAGATCGTATTCGCGTTGGGGATATCCAATCCACTTTCAATGATCGTCGTCGCCACCAGCACGTCGGTTTCGCGGCGGACGAAGGACAGCATCGCCGGTTCGAGTTCCCCTTCCTTCATCTGCCCATGCACGATGCCGATGCGGGCTTCGGGGACCAGCGATTGAATTTGATCGGCGATACTTTGAATGTTGTACACACGGTTATGCACGAAATAAATTTGCCCGCCGCGATTCATCTCGCGGATGATTGCCTGCCGAATCAATTCGCCGTCAAAGCGGCATATGCGGGTTTCCACGGCTTGGCGGTCACGGGGTGGGGTCTCCAGGTTCGAGATGTCCCGAATGCCAACCAACGACATATGGAGCGTCCGCGGAATGGGGGTCGCACTCATCGTGAGCACATCGACTTCCAGACGCAGTCGCTTGAGCATCTCCTTGGCAGCGACACCGAAGCGTTGTTCTTCGTCGATGATCAGCAGACCCAGGTCGTTGAACTCGATATCCTTTTGCACCAGCCGGTGCGTTCCGATCACCAAATCAACCCCGCCCGATTTCAGATTCGCCAACGTCTCGCGTTGTTCGCGTTTGGTTTTGAAACGTGAAAGCACATCGACATTAAACGGATACTCCGCCATGCGTTCGCTGAAGGTGCGGAAGTGCTGTTCGGCCAGCACCGTGGTGGGGACGAGCACGGCGACTTGTTTTCCGGAGTCGACCGCCTTAAATGCGGCGCGGATTGCCATTTCCGTTTTGCCGTAACCAACATCGCCACAAATGAGCCGGTCCATCGGCTGCGCGCCCTGCATGTCGCCGCGAATCGACTCCATGGTCGTCAACTGATCGGGCGTTTCGGTATAGGGAAATGAAGCTTCAAATTCACGCTGCCATTGGCTGTCGACTGGGAATGTGTGTCCCGATTTTGTCTTCCGTGCCGCTTGCAGTTGAATCATCTCCGCTGCTAAGTCGCGAACCGCTTCTTCGACCGCTTGCTTTTTGCGTTCCCAACTCTTGGACCCCAACCGGGACAGGACCGGCGCTGACTTGGCCCCGCCGACATATTTTTGCACCAGGTGAATCAGCGAGACCGGCACGTAGACCCGTGTCTTGCCGTGGAATTCTAATTCCAGATGCTCTTCTTTTTGGTCGCCTTTCTCTAACAGTTTGATCCCGCGAAACCGAGCAATCCCTTTGGAGAGATGGACGACCAAATCCCCTTCGCTCAATTCCAAGAAACTATCGATCGCCCGCGATTCGACAGCCGCTTTTTTGTTCACCGCCCGGCGGACTTCCTTGCGGTGGAACAATTCGTGATCGCTGACAACAATCACCCGCTCCGTAACCATGCGAAATCCGGCCGTTAACCGCCCCACGCATAGGGAAATGCGTGAAGCGGCCGGAAGCTTGCTTTCGGCAATCAATTCGCTCAGCCGTTCGCGTTCTCCCTCGTTGTGGCAAGCGATCACCGCGCGTTCGTCGCTGGCCAGCAATGTGCCCAATTCTGCAATTGCTTCACCGGCACGACCATTGAAGCGTTCCACGGACTCAATCCGCAAATGGCAAGTCGCCTCGAAGCTGTCACCCGCTAGGGCGGAAATCGTCACCGTGGGATGCTGCATGCATCGCGCTAACGTGGCATCCACTTGGTAAAAGCCGCGGGGGTCATCCAGCCGTTCCAGATAGTGCTTTCCTTCGCCGACTAGCTCTTCCGGCTCGACGAGCGCGATCCAAGGTTGTGGCGGAATGAAGTCGAGAAAATGTTCGCCCGCCAAGCGGTCACCGCCAGAGTTGTCACCGGGGCCCGGGGGAGAGACGAGAGTAATGGCGGCTTCGTTGAGGTCCTCTAATTTGCGCTGCGTCTCGACATCGAATGTACGGATCGATTCCAACTCATCGCCAAAGAATTCCAACCGCAGCGGGTTTTCGGCATCGGGCGAGAAGATGTCGACAATCCCCCCATGCATGCTGAATTCACCCGGCATTTCGATACCGGTGACATGCTCCAAACCGAGAGCGACAAGGTCCCGCACCAGTTCTTCGGGATCGATTTCGTCACCGGCTGAAAAGGTCCGCGTGCCACGAATTAATTCGTCGTGACTGGGGACCGGTTGCAAGAGAGCCGGGATGCTGGTGACAACAATCTTTGGCGGGGTGGAGGAAGTCAGAGCGCGCAGTACGCGGAGGCGGGCCCCAAAGGTCACATCGGTAATGCGGTGATCCTTGGGGAGCGAATCCCAGGCGGGAAACAGAACGGGATCGAATCCGCACAGCCCGGCGACATCGTCCGCGAAATCATCGACTTCACTGATCCGAGGCAACACGACCAGCAGCGTGCCGGGCGCCTTATCGGCCAATGCTGCCGTGGTCAGCGCGCACGCTGAGCCCCAGGCTCCGCCGATCGTCCCGCTATCGCCCCGCTGGAGCGCCGCAAGCACCTCACCGAACCCGTCGGACCACAACAACAGCGGCACCAAGTCACCCAAATGCCGCACTGGAGCACGCGTTTTCTTAGGCATACTTTTAACTGGGAGAAATTGTAGCGGGCGAGCGGAATTTGGCCAATGACTTTTTAGTAGGCAGTAGGCGGTAGGCGGTAGGCGGTAGGGCGAGACGCAGATTTTTGGGCATGGGTAGCATCTGGACGTGTATTGCCAATTTCCTCAAGCCTGTCCCCTCAAGCCTCACGCCTTCCAGCTCGTTGACAAACCGGTGACGGGCTTCATAATGGCGCGTGCTTGTGGTCATTTCGCGAACGGATTGTTTGGCGACGTGTCCTCTGGGAAGTCTTGGGGATTAGTGTAATTGGTAACACGAGTGACTCTGACTCACTTATTCTGGGTTCAAGTCCCAGGTCCCCAACTTGAATTTTGTTGATGGAAAGCGCTTTTGAGGCGGTTTGGGGTCGGAAGAACTTGGTCCGACGCTGGTTTCTGCGGAATCCTCGCTAGGCTTGACCACCAGCCAGCTTGCGACGCGCGTGTCCCTTGCCAAATGGACTGTGAAACGCTGTAATATCAGCGTCGGCGGGGAATGACCCACTGAAACCACGGTATCCCCACGTCGCGCCGGTGTGGAACCGCAGTCAGTTACATGCATTAAACTGTTACACTCAGGAAAGTTACGTCAAAATGGGTTGTGTCGAACGTGATCGGGAAATGAAACGCCGCCGCAAACGTCGTGAAAAGTTGCAGAAGCTTCGCAAAGTCTATGCCAACGCTGCTAGTGATGGTGAAAAGGCCGAATTGCTGGCCAAAGCACGGAAAATCAGCCCGTTGTTTTCATTTGATGAGTAGGCGCGATTCGCCTCCGCAAACTCCCTCGATTGGTAACGAGCATACAACGATGAATACTCTTCCAGCGGTTGAGGCGTCTCAACCGCTGTTTGTCGTTGAACACGCGCTGAAAATCAAAGGTCGCGGCCTCGCCCTGATTGGGTTTACCGCCGACCAGCATGGTCTCTTTGCTAAGGGCCAATTGCTTGAATTGACCCGCCCAGATGGTTCGGATCGCCTTGTCCGCGTGCTCGGAGCCGAATATCCCCCGTCGGTCGAATTGCCCGATCCGCCTCCTGAGACCCCACGTTACGGTCTGCTGGTTGGCCCCAAAATCGGCATCTCCCACGTCCCGCCGGGTACCGAAGTCCGATTCGCTGCCGGACAAGAACCGGCAAAGCGGATTCAATTCTCCCTGCCGGACGCCGATTAGGACGCCGATTACTGGCTTTGCCAGTGCAAGTTCAATTTCAATCGCCCGCCATCCGCGCAGTTCCTCTTTCGAGGATTTCAGTGAGCGATTACACTCCCGCCCTGAAATGCATGGGGCGGTTGAGAGTGCGGTGTCTGTCTCGCCGCGCGACTGGATCGTATTTTATCGACCCTTCTGCAAATCCTGTTCTATGTACCGTTGCGGCTCAGCAGGAGCTTCACCCTCCCATGGTGCTGTATTCGCATTTGAACCGGTTTCAAAACCCAGTTGTGCTTGTTCCCGAAACTTAATGATGGATCTCAGTGGGACGCGTCAGAGGGTTTTGAAACAACTTATAGAGATACCGGCATGGATGCCTCGTCTGCTCAACTTCGACAACGCATAATTCTTATCGCTGCGATTGCCATCGGCGGTATTGTGATCACGGTGCGGAGCGAGCGTTCCAGCAGCGACTTGCGGGGGTTTCATGCTGTCTGGGCGGCGAATTGGCAACAGCCATCGGTTGATAATCGCCCCGACCCCGAAGATCCCTATGCTCCTTCGTTCTATGTGCTGTTCGCTCCGCTAGGCGCGCTGCCGTTGTGGGGAGCGGCGCTGGTTGTGTATTTGATCAATATTGGCTGCGCGTGGGGCATCATTCGTTTGACGATCGGGTTGTTGAATCTCCCGCCACCGGATTACGCGCAACTGTGGATCCCGGTGGTTGGCGTTGCTCCGTTTTTTCTAGGGACGTTATCGCTGGGGCAAAACACCCTGATTTTGATGTGTTTGGTGCTGGGGGCTTATACGTTTGCGCGGCAAGGACGCGAGTTTCGTGGCGGTTGCTTGATTGGGTTGGCGACGGCGATCAAGGTGTATCCGGTGCTGTTTTTGGTGCCGTTCGCATTGCGGTTGCGATTGAAGGTGTGCGCCGGTTTTCTCGTGACGATTGTTTTTGTGGCGGGCGGGCTAGGGACGTTGTTTTTGGGCCACGAAACCAACGTGGGTTGGTACAACAGCTGGGGACGGTTCGTCCTGCGGGCGGATCAGGATCGACCTGAAGATCCGGCGTTTCCGCGGTCGATGCGCTGCACCGCGCGGTACAACAACCAAGCTGTGCATGCTGTCTTAGCACGGGTGATGATGGACGTACCGGCCAAGTGGTATGGCGAACGGTTTCAAGTGAATCTACTGAAGTGTGATGCCGCAACGTGGCGACGGGTGCGGACCGGGGCGACGCTGTTTTTCGCCGGTCTGGGAATCGCCGCCTTGTGTGGTTTGCGCCTCAACCGACGACGGCAATTGCCGCGCTTGCTGCCTGTGGCGGAGTCCGGGGTCGGTATTTCCCGCGATGCCCGGGAGTTGGGAATGGTTTGCAGTTGGTTTTTTCTGATAAGTCCCATGGTCTGGACGCACTATTTGGTGTGGGCGTTTTTTCCGTTGGCGTGCGTTGTGCGGCAACGGCCGAATCGTCCGCGGATGGCGATGTTTGTCTTAGGTGCGTGGTTCGCAGCGGAGTGTTTGATTGGCAGCAAATTCAGTCGGGCGATCGGCGTGAATTTGTGGGCGGGGTTGTTGCTGTTTGGCTGGTTTGCCGCGCCAGCGCTGCACGCGATCACGATGCGTTTCGTGAATTTCCAACGTCACCGTGATGACGGCCCGATCCCGTTGTCTAAGCGGTCTGGTGACAAAATCAAACGCCGCGCGGCATAAGCAATGGTCTGTAGGGGCCTGTTCGATACGTCCGCCGATCAGATCAATCGTCGTCGTCGTCGTCGTCGTTGTCGCCACCGTCGTCGTTGTCAAAATCCTCGGCGACTCTGTGTTTGACGATCGTGACTTCGTTGCCGCATTCGTTGTACGTGACTTCATCCATGATAGTCCGCATCAACACGATACCGCGGCCGCGGAATTGTTCCTGTTCGACAATATCGCCGGCATCGAGCAGTTGTGCGAAGTCAAAACCGGGGCCTTCGTCGCGGATGACGAACGTGGCTTTTTCTCGCGAGATCTCCGCACGGACGTAGATTTTGCGATCACGATAGGGGTGGGTAAAACTGCGGGCCTGCGCGAGTTCGGCATATTTTCGCCGATCGACTTCCGTGATCGTGCCACCGACTTCCAGATTGCCGTGGAAGTATGCATTGTTGAGCGCCTCTTCGATCGCCACGCCGACGCGAAGTCGTTCGGATTGATCACCCAACGGCAAACAACGCAGCAATTGTTGGAAGTAACCGGCCAACAAGCGGATTTGCGCCAGATCGTTCCGTAACACGAACACGGAATCGCTTTGGGCCAAATAATGCATCAACCGGGAATGTACACGGTCTTCGCGGGCAGCGGTTAACAAATGGTGTACGGTTTCGCGGAGGTCTTCGGCCAGACGGCTTTTGGGAACGTAGCTCGAAGCCCCCTGTTTGAGAACTTGGGCGGCAATTTGTTCGCTCCCTTTGCCGGTCATCAGCACGACCGGAATCAACGGGTGGTCGTCTTTGATCGACTCGATCAGTTCCAGCCCGGTCATTCCCGGCATCACCAAGTCGGTCACAACAATGTCCGGCAAATCTGCAGCGATACTACTGAGAGCTTCGCCGCCATCTTTGGCATACAGAATGTCCCAGCCTTCGATTTTACCCAACAGTCCCCCCGCCAACCGTCGATCCATTTCCGAATCGTCGACAACGAGTATTTTTGTTGAGACAGCCGTGGACATGCCGCTCGCCTCCTGCTCCCAGATTTGCAACCGTGATAACATGCTGCTGATTTCGGGTTCGACCTATAGCATACCCTGGAACACGCAGGCTGCCAATTGGGGAATTTTGCTATTATCTCCTGCGCAGCTTTTGTCCACATCTTGCGGTCAATTGATGGAAATTCCACACAAGCGGACAAGCCACCCGTTGCATTCAACAAAGACGTGCGATCTGCACACGGGGGATTCGCCGGTGCGGCGGAAATCTTAGCGGCAAAACCGGCCCAGTCGACTGGCCGTTTGATTGTCAGACAGCCGCGTCGATTTTCACCGCGCAGAACTTGAATTCCGGGATCTTCCCGTAGGGATCCAATGCGTCGGTCGTTAAGACATTCGCAGCTGCTTCGCGAAAATGGAAGGGGATGAAGATCGTCCCCGGCGAGACCGTATCGTCGCTACGGGCGGCTAAGACAATCGTTCCCCGCCGCGATGAAACACGGACGAGTTGCTCACCGCCGATTCCCAGCCGTGACAAATCACCCGGATGCACGGCGACGAAGGCATCGGGCTGGAGTGCATTGAGTGCTCGACTGCGACGCGTCATCGTACCGGTATGCCAGTGCTCCAGGACGCGTCCCGTCGTCAGTACAAACGGGAAGTCGTCATTGGGTAATTCATCGGCCGGCAGGAACGGGCAAGGGACAAATTTGCCTCGTCCATTGGGCGTGGGGAATTTGTCGCCGAATAATATCTGCGTACCATCTTCGGTTTCGGGATTCGTGCAAGGCCAAAGTTTGCCGGTTTCTCCTAAGAGTTCATACGTCAACCCTTGATAGCTTTTCGACAGCCCGGCGAACTCCTCAAAGATTTCCGCAGGCGATGCGTAGTCCATCGGATAACCCATGCGGCTGGCGATTTCGGCCGTGATCTGCCAATCGGCGCGGGCCTCCCCAGGCGGATCCAAGACTTGCCGCCCAATTTGAACACGTCGATCGGTGTTGGTGAACGTGCCGGTCTTCTCGAAATAACTCGAGGCCGGCAAAATCACATCGGCAAACTCGGCGGTTTCTGTCAGAAAGATATCCTGCACCACCAAAAAGTCGAGATTCGCCAGCGCGCCGCGGACCTTGTTGGTGTTGGGATCGGAAACGAAGGGATTTTCGCCCAAGACATACATCCCGGCAACATCGCCCTGCAGCGCCGCGTGCGTGATTTCAACAACCGTCAAGCCGATCTTCGAATCGAGTTGGACGCCCCACGCCTGTTCATATTTGTGTCGCACACTCTCATTGGTGACCAATTCATAATCTGGATAGGCCAAAGGGATCAAACCGGCATCACTCGCACCTTGGACATTGTTTTGCCCCCGCAGCGGATGCAGCCCGGTCCCTGGTCGACCGATGTTGCCGGTCATGAGGCACAACGAAATCAAGCAGCGGGCATTGTCGGTGCCGGTGGTGTGTTGCGCAATCCCCATGCCCCAATAGACCAGCATACTCCCCGCACCTCCGATGGTGCGGGCGATTTCGCGAATCTCATTAGCTGCAACACCACACATCGGCTCAGATTGTTCCGGTGAAAAATCACGGAGGATCAATTCTCGTAGCTCCGGAAAACCTTCAGTGCGGGCATCGATGAAGTCGTGGTCGACCAAATCTTCGGTGATCAACACGTGCATCACCGCGTTATAAAATGCGACGTCCGAACCAGAGTGAATCTGTGCGAAATGCGTGGCAAAGTCGACCAGGTCATGGCGACGGACGTCGACGACGATCAGCTTGGTCCCATTTTTGACCGCTTCTTTCATGAAGGTCGCCGCCACGGGATGATTGGCGCCCGCATGTGAACCGGTCAGCAGAGCAACATCGGCGCGAGCTACGTCGGCGAAGACGTTCGTAACGGCTCCCGAACCAATCGTCTCCATCAATGCGGCCACCGATGAGGCATGGCACAGCCGCGTGCAATGGTCGACGTTGTTCGTGCCGAACACGGCGCGAATCAGTTTCTGAAACAGATACGCTTCTTCGTTGGAGCACTTGGCGGAACCAAATCCAGCTAAAGCGTCTCCTCCACGTTCCTCGCGGATGGCTTTGAATCGGTTGGCGACCAGATCCAAGGCTTCGTCCCACGTTGCTTCACGAAACGCCGGCAGCACGGTGTCATAATCGACGATGCCGCCCGGCTTGGATTTTGACTTGGAGCGGGGATCGGAGTCTTGAACTTCCGGCGACAGTGGCCCTTTGGGGTAATACTCTTCGCGGCGGATCAACGGTTTTGTCAATCGTTGGGGATGCAGCGCATAGTCCCAGCCGTAACGGCCTTTTACGCACAACCGTTCGTGGTTGACCGGGCTTTCGCGTCCGCTCACGGCCAGGATTGTATCGTCGGTCGCATGAACTGTGACCGCACAACCGACGCCGCAATAGGGACAGACCGAGTCGACATCCCGCACGTTGACGGTATCGACAATCGGTAAGGTGACGGGCTTGTGCGTCAGGGCGTTTGTGGGGCAGACGGCCGCGCATTCGCCGCAGGATACACAAGTGCTTTCTCCCATGGGAACGTCGAGATCAAAGGCAATCCGCGCCGTGTGTCCCTTGCCGGTCCGGCCGATGACCTCGTTCGATTGTATGTCATCACAGGCCCGAATGCAGCGGTCGCACAGTATGCATGCTTGGTGGTCGACAGCAATCACCGGCGAGGAATTGTCCTGAAAACGGATGTCGTGGCTTTGGCTATTTTGTGGCGGATCAATAGCGAGACCGTACTTGTTCGCCAACGCTGTTACTTCGCAATTGTTTTTGGAAGGCACTGCCGGATCCGCTTCTGCTATCTCTTCGGCAAGCAATTGCGTGAGCATGCGGCGATGCTTTTCGACTTTTTCGCTCGACGTTTCAACCTGCATGCCTGCTTCGCAAGGGCGAGCGCAGGAAGGGGTCAAGGTCCGGGCCCCAACGTCGACGACACACATGCGGCAGACACCGACCGGATCCATGCGGGGCGAATGACACAGCGCAGGAATCTCGATGCCGAGACTGCTTGCAGCTTCATAGATGGATGTGCCTTGCGGAACCGATACGGCTTGCCCGTCGATCGTGAGTTCAATCTGATCTGCAGTGGCGGCGTGACTCATGGCGTCTCCTTCCCTGCTGGAACGTCTTGCGGAAATCGTTCCAAGACGGAGTTCATCGGTCCCAGGGCGACTTGTCCCAATCCGCAAATCGAGGTTTGCAACAACGTCTCTGACAACTCCGGCATGATTTCTAAGCTTGCCGCATCCAGTGCTCCCGACTGCACCTGTTCCAACATCCGCACCGCTTTTTCACTACCGATGCGACAGGGGACGCATTTGCCGCACGATTCGTTGCGAAAGAAACGTGTGATACTTAGTCCCAGGTCAAACAAATTGCGGCCTTCGGCGATCACAACGACGGCGCCCGATCCCAACATACTGCCGACGTTACGTAGGGCTTCGAAGTCGAGTGGTGTGTCGATGTGTTCGGCGGGAAGAAAATTAGAACTTGCCCCACCCGGCAGGACTGCTTTGAGGGGACGCTCGTCTTTTAGGCCCCCGGCGCGGGCAATCAGTTCGGCGATGGTGATCCCGTGAGGAACTTCGTAAACGCCCGGTTCAGCAACGTCGCCGGAGATGGAAAAGAACTTCAGTCCCGCATAGTCTCCTGCACCTTGTGCCTGCCACCAGTCGTTGCCCTGGGCGATGATCGATGTGGCGAGTGCGAAGGTTTCGACATTGTTGATCAACGTCGGCTTACCCCACAGTCCGTGCGTGCCGGGGTAGGGGGGACGGATTCGCGGTTCGCCACGTTTGTCCTCCAGGGCTTCCAGCAGCGCGGTTTCTTCACCCAGAATATAACCGCCTGGTGAAACAAAAATCTCGATGTCGAACTTCCGACCGCTACCCGCGACGTTAGCACCTAGTATTCCGCAGTTGTAAGCATCGTTAATGGCCGTTTGCAGCTTCTCTCGCTCCGGGCCGTATTCGTGCCGGATATAGACAATGCCTTGCTCCGCGCCAATTGTCAGCGCTGCCAGCAACATGCCTTCGATGATTAGGTGCGGCAGATGTTCTAATATCACGCGATCCTTGAACGTTCCCGGTTCGCTTTCATCGGCATTGCAGATGACGTATTTGACCGGTTCGGTCTCTTGCGCGACGAGTTCCCACTTGAGTCCGGTCGGAAAGCCCGCACCCCCCATGCCTTTGAGCTTAGATTGTTTCAAGCGTTCAATGCAGATCCGGAGGAATATCTTCCGCATCGCTCAAGAAACGTTGCACGGTGCCATAACGATGGGTGGCATCTGGATAGGGATCGCATTTCCAGTCGCGCGCTGCGGTTGTGACTGGCGAGAGGTTCGGGAGGGGACTGCCGGCAAAGTCTTCTAAAAACGTGTCGAGTTCGGAATTGCTGATGGGGGCGTCATTCAGCGAAGCCGCCGGCGCGCGTTCGCAGCGGCCCAGGCAGGAGACTTCGTGGATTTCGAAGTCGCTCTGCGCGTCGCAGGCGGATTTGAGTTGGGCGAATCGCTCAGCACCTCCGGCCATCCGACAGGAGAGGTCGCGACAGACATGCACAGCGGCGCGGGGTGGGGGTGTTCGACGAAAGTGTGGATAAAACGAGACCAGACCTTGCAGTCGATACAGCGGTATATTTTCGCGGCGGGAGAGTTCCCGCAGACAGTCTTCGTCGAGATAGCCCCGCTCCGCCTGCAACCGACTTAGCTCACGCAAAAGTTTCAATTGCTTTGCCTCCGTATCCCACGACAGCAAAATTTGTCCGTGTCATTCCTGTCCCACGGCGGGAAATACGGCGCGGTGCATGGATTAACGGACAATTACCTCCATTAAAAGTAACGCATCCCGACCTGATACACCAGTAACGCGGCGACATAGGCCAAGGCCGTCATGTAGACAAAGGTAAAGACCGGCCAAAACCAGCTATTGGTTTCACGGCGAATCACCATCAATGTCGCTCCGCACTGTGCACACAGGGCGAAGAAGACCATGATCGACAGAGCGACCGGGACATTGTAGACGTTTCGCCCGTCGGGCCAACGGGTTTGTTGCAGTGATTCCTTTAACCCCTCGCTTTCCTCGTCAACATCGCCGCCCATGCTGTAGATCGTTCCCAATGTCGAGATGATCACTTCCCGTGCGGGAAACGATGCGACCGCTCCGACGCCAATCCGCCAATCCCAGCCAAGCGGCTTGACCGCCGGTTCGATCGCGTGTCCCACCCGGCCCAGAAAACTCGTTTCGATGAGTTGGGCGGAGACGGCGTTGTGTTGGCTGACGAGTTGCTCGAGTTGGGCCTCATTTTCAGGAGTGTCGTCGAGTGCCTCAATTTGCGATTCGAGTTTGTGTTGGGCTGTATGGTCGCCCGGAAAGTATCCTGCTGCCCAGACGATGATGGTCGTCGCAAAGATCAACGTCCCGGCTCGCATCACAAAGGCTTTGGCCCGGTCGTAGACTCGATGAAACACGATGCGCGGCGACGGCCATTTGTAACTCGGTAATTCCATAATGAACGGGGGAGTTTCACCGCGAAACATCGTCTTTTTCAAAATCCAGGCCACTGGCACGGCAATCACCGCCCCCAGTGAGGACATCCCCAATAAAACCACTCCGGGCAGCGTCACTTGGCCTGACCACAAAACGAAATCACCAATGCTCAGTTCCGGCCCAACCTGGAACAGCGTGACGGCGGGAATAAAGGCGGCGATCAGTAAGATGTAGACCGGCAAGCGTGCCGAACAACTCATCAAGGGGGCAACGAGAATCGTCACCATGCGGTCGCGGCGATTCTCAATCACCCGTGTCGCCATGACACCCGGAATCGCGCAGGCGAAAGACGACATCAACGGCACAAACGACTTGCCGCTCAGACCGACTTTGGTCATCAGGCGATCCATCAAAAACGCGGCGCGTGCCATATAGCCGCAGTCTTCCAGGATGGCGATGAACAGAAACAAAAACACGATTTGCGGCAGGAACACGATCACGCCCCCCACGCCGGCAATCGCGCCATCGTTGATCAAACTCCGCAGCGGCCCGGGAGCCAATGTCATCGCGACGAGATCGGCAAGCCACCCTTGCGCCGTTTCGATGATCTCCATGAACGGGCCGGCCCAGGCATAAATCGCTTGGAAGACGACGAACATCAAGGCGATAAAGATTCCCACACCGATCAATTTGTGCGTCAACACGCGGTCCAGTTTGTCGCTGAACGTCACCGACCGCGTGGCCGGCCGCGTGTGAATTCCGTCTAGTACTTCGCGAATCCAGGCATACCGCTGCCGTGCCTCGATGGCCGGCACGGCTTGCCCGGCGAGTTTCAGCCGGTCGCGGCTCTCGGTCAAAGCCTGGGGAAGATTGTTGCCGCACTTCTTCGTATATTCAGCTTCGACGCAGCCGCCCGGATCGAGAATCATCCGCTGAATCAAAAACTCCGGGACGTCCGCTGCGCCACCGGCGGTGAGATGCGCCGCCAATTGATCGCATTCGCTGTAAAATGTTTCGGGGAAAACTTTTTGCCGCGCTTCCATGGGCGAAGACTTGGCGGCGGCGGCGATGGCGCTTCGCACATCGTCGATCCCGACTGCGCGATGCGCCTCAGCCTTGACCACCGGCACTCCCAGGCGCTGCGACAGTTCCGTCGCATCGATCGTGGTTCCCCGCGCTAGGGCGACGTCGCACATGTTTAGTACGACAACGACCGGCAACTGCATGTCCAAAACTTGGCTGACCAGATACAGGTTCCGTTCCAAATTCGACGCATCGACGATGCAGACCACCGCGTCGGGATGTCCTACGTCCTTTTGACGGCCCAGCAGGACATCGACGGAAACCATTTCGTCCAACGTGCGCGGGGACAGGCTGTAGGTTCCGGGCAAATCAATGACATTGAATTGTTGGCCCTGCCATTTGACGTGACCGATTTTTTTCTCAACCGTCACACCCGGGAAATTGCCGACGCGGGATTGCAAACCGCACAGCAAATTGAACAGCGTGCTTTTGCCGGTATTGGGATTGCCAATCAGGGCGACGATGAACGAACGCGTCTCTTTGGCGGGAGTGGGTGGGGGCGAGGAGGCAGGAACAGGAGCGTCCATGATCTATCAAATTCTTCGATGATTTCACGATTGTATCCCCCAGCAAAACCGGGGATGGTGGGGCAGATGGAGTCGACTGGAGGCTTAGGCTTGAGACAACGGCTCGATTGTGACCCGCCGGGCTTCGTTTTTTCGGA
Source organism: uncultured Planctomycetaceae bacterium (assembly GCA_942492455.1). Classification (GTDB taxonomy): domain Bacteria; phylum Planctomycetota; class Planctomycetia; order Planctomycetales; family Planctomycetaceae; genus Symmachiella. The sequence continues at coordinate 86,027 of CALOFE010000004.1, forward strand.
GTGACAATCGGTAGCCGCGTAACTCAAACTCGATGGGATCACCGAGCGGCGCGAAGCCCAATAGCTCGATTTCTTCGCCATCGATCAGTCCCATTTCCATGAGACGAATCGCGATACCGTCATCGCCGGAAACCTCAACAATCCGCGCCCGCTCGCCCAATTTCAGTCCATCGAGTGTGGTCATGCGTGACTCAATCTTCTCTTGCCCCGGTCACGGTCGCCGACGGGTGGGGGGGATGGTTGAGCAGGTTGACGAAAATGTGCGCCGTCTCATTGCCACGAAAGGTCAATCGGTGATTGCCAACAGCCACGATACACGGCTCTCCGGAACGGACCATATGGACCACCTCACCTTCACGAAAGCCCATTTCGTTCAGCCGGGTGACCAGCGAGGTCTCCCCGCCGATCATCGCAATGTCAGCGCTTTCCCCAGCGTTTAGTAACTGAAGTGGAATCATCCGCGATTAGCCTGGGAATGAAGAGAGACGCCAAAGGGAAAAACGGACAGCATCGGTATCAAACATAAGCCTAGAAGGATTGAGACTCGATGTCAATTGCGGCGGCGGGATTGTCCACCTGTTCGCGGCAGCACAGATTCGACCGATCTGATGCGTTTGGTCGCAGGACGGATACATCGCATTGGTGCGTATACATGCGAACAGATTTCGCGACAGCCAAGGCTTGCCGGGTCGAGCAAATCGGAAAAATAGCTACAACCCGTTCGAACGCGGTCAAGGCACTCGGTTAGGGCTGTCGAAGAAATTAGGGTGCACTCAGCATTTCGCTGAGGGTCCGTGAATTGTGATGTTTGGAGATAGGGACAAGATGGCGGCTGCAGTCAACTTACAAAGCCCATCGCTTCCTGGTATTTCACCGTTCGGTGCGAATTCGCTCGGGCAGGCTGCAACGGGTAACCCGGCAGCCTTTGGAGCGACTCTGGAGAAATTCCTCGCTCAGGCGACGACGAATAAGAAAGAGGCCGACCCGGCGGATAAGACCAACCCGATGCAGGCGTTAAATCAACTTCTGCAAATGGGAGGCGCCGGTGCGCAAAGCGGGTTGGCCGCACTCCAAAACTTGGGGGGCCTGCGTTCTGAGACGGAACAGTTACAGTCCCAATTCGAAGCGGGCTTTAAGCAATTGATGTCGGCACAGGGGCTTGATCTGCGCTCGGGTGTGAGCTTGCAGACGGATGCGAACGGCGAGATTCGTGTCAGCAACGACCATCCGGACAAACTGTTTATTGAATCGGCCTTAAAGAACAATCCGGAACTGAGCGATGTGTTCCGCAAGCTGGCCACCAAGTCGAGTGTATTGCACGCGTCCGAAATGGCGCAGAAGTTCCAACAGGCTTATGGCATCGATCCCCAACAGGCGTTGGCTCAATTCGGACAAATACTCGGCAAGCAGCCAGAGCAGACGTTTAGTTTGACAATCACCAGCGAAGGCGCGAAAAATTCGTTTACAGCCCCGCCGGCAAATGCCGCGAATGCAGTCTTGTAGGACCGCATTGCTGTTGAGGTCAGTGAACGAAGGGCGTGCTTAAAGCCCCTGGGCAGCTTCTAGCCGGCGACCAATGGCAGCATACAGCAGTCCTGACACGATGGTTGCCGCAATTGCATTATACGCCGCCATCGCCGCCGATCCGGTTTCGGAGCCGTTGATCAGCAGGCCCGCGAGCATGGCAGCCAAGCAAGACATGCTGAGGGCGACATAGGTGGCGAATACGACCACAGCCAACGGCAATGCGCCCCAGCGCACGACCAACGATAGGTACGCTGTGATGTGCAGAAACAAAACGAATTCCGCCAGTCCACAGACGAACCACATTCCTTCGGACAAACCGTAGAGACTCCGCACGATCTCGTAGTGAGATCCGGCGATTCCGATGCTCAGCCAGAGTATGGCAGGAATACAGCCGAGCAGACAGCCGCGTAGCTTATCACGGGCCGATACCCCGATGGGTTGCGGTAACAGGGCGATGTTCCCCAAAGTTTTCCATTTGACTTCTTCGTGAAAAATTCTTGAGGATTGTACAAGAAGTTCGGCGGCCAACACGACCAAGGAAACACCCACAAGATTCTGCATATTGAGATCCCACCAATTCCCCCAGGTATTAACGACCAATTGCGAGAAATAAACCCCCAGCGTGAGCAGCGGGATCAACAGCAGGCGGACGAGAATCAGCATCTTGCCGCCTGTGAGAAAGTGAAAGTCCTTCCAAGCCAGGGCATTTTTCCAGGGGCGGCCGGGGGCGAGAAACCGCAACCAGCGATCTGGACGCGACACCCAGCCCCGCGACGGCGCGGAGTGGGAGACGCCGGCGTTGAACCAATTGAACAGCAGCCACGCGGCGATAAACAGTCCAACCCCGCCAGCCAAGTTGCTTTGAACTTGAAAGCCGATCGCAGGACTTTTAAATGCGGTCTGCAGGATGGCATCAATGCGCGTGGTGATCGACGCTTCGTGCAAAACTTGCGACAGTTGGGCGGCGGATTGCGCGATCGTTCCGCCACTGGTCAGAAAGCCACGGGTGATCAGCGCGGTCATGAATTTGCCGATCAAAGCCGAGCCGTTGAGCAACAAGCCGATCGTGATGACGGTGTAAGCCATGGCGTGACCGGTGCGTCGGCAGATGACGGAATAGAACAATCCGATGTTGGCCACGAGAAACAAGAAGGCCGCCAACGCGACATAAGCGGCCAAGATTTGCTGCGCCTTTACGCCGCCCAATGTGACGGCAATCATCGTAAACGGAATCTGCACGACCAATACCGACAGCGCAGCGGTCAGCCGATTGACCCCTTTGCCAATCATGATTGCCAGTGGACCGATGCCGGCGATCATGAATAGCTCTAAGGTCATCTCCTCCTTTTCCTCGGTGATGGCCGAGGCAAAAAAACCGATGCCGGAGATTGCGATTAAGGAGATATTCAGCCAGGCGATCGTGCGAAAAAATGAAAGCCCCGGAGCGGCTAAGGTCCAACTCCGTCCTTGTGTCGTCAACAGTAAGACAAACAGCACACTGACGACGATCAACCGCAATACATGAAACCGCCGCCGCCGGACATCCAGGCGGAGCGAGCGATTCATCAAGGCGAATGTGGGGCGAAGCATGATCGAAGACGATGGAATTGGAGAACGGGCGAATTAAGCGGCGGCTTGTTTTTTGAGTTGCGTACCAATCCCCACGTGCAGAATTGCGGTGATCAGCAGTTGTCCGACAGTCAATGCCACCGGGAGTAGATATAGCCTAAAATCATCATTGGCGAATGCGGGACTTGCTTGAGAGCTAAGAAGTAATATCACGGTCATGATCACGACTTGGGCGATGAAGTCTCCGAACAGCACGATGGCAATTGCCAGCGGCAGCGCGCCCCATTTGATCTGCAGCGAACCCCAAGCGATGAGATGCCAGAACATGATCAATTGAGCAATCCAGACCCAATGCCAGGGTTGCGTGATGATTTCGGTGAGTGCCGTGCCGAAATTTTCGGGCGCACAGACTGCTCCGGCAAAGAACAGAGTCGCCGCTGGGAACAATCCCCATAGGCAGCCGGCAATTTTCTCATAGGCCATCCGGCGGATGGAAATGGGCAACATGACCAAATTCGAGAGCGTGTGCCATTTCGTCTCATCGTGAAACACGCGCGACGCCATCAGGCTGGTTTCTAGACAGATGCCTAATAATGAGACGAAGGTCAATAACCCTGCGATTTCCTCGCGTTCAAAACTGGGGTTGGGAGCCATGATGGCGGCAAAACCGGTGATCATCCCGCATATCGCAAGATAGGCAATGAATTTCGCGATCGCCAACCGTCGTCCTCCGGCGATGAAGTGATAGTCCTTCCAGGCCAGCGGGTGTTTCCAGGGACGGGGCATGCCGGTTCGTTTTCCTCCCGGTTTCCGCGAGAAACGTGGGAGTAGCCCGCGCGGCGGAGCAGCTGAGATTTCCTCGCGGTTGAACCAGTCGAAAGAGACCCAGGAGGCCAAAAACAACAAGGCAGCTGCTACGCAATCCACGATGACCTGTGTGCTGAAAGGGGACTCCTTGAATCCCGACATAGAAATCGTGCCCAGCCGATTCCAGACGGAGATTTCAGACAGCCACAGAAAGATATTATCGACAATAGAGGCGAGCGACGAATCGCCATCAAAGACTTTGAGTGCAATCACAACGCTCCACAGCGCATCCAATAGGGATGGGCCGATGAACATCAATGCGAGACAAATGGTCGTTAGTAAAGCGGCGCGGCTCGAGCGGCTGCAGAAGACCGAACAGAACAGACCGAGATTGGCGATCAGCAGCATATAGGCCAACAGCGCGATGTAGGTGGCGAACACTTGGTTGCGAGTGATACCACCGAGTGTGACGGCCAACAATGTGAACGGAAACTGCACGGAGAGAATCAGCACGGCCGTGAAGAGGCGTGAGGTGCCCTTGCCTAGAAGTAACGCCAGCGGACTGATGCCGGCCATGCGTAATAAGCCGAGTGTCATCTCCTCTTTTTCTTCAGTGATGGCCGACGAAAACAGACTGATTCCGGCCAGGGAGATCAACACGAAATTCAGGTAGGTCAGCGGCTTAAAGAAAAACAGGCCCGGCGCCCCCAGTGTATCTCCCAATGTTGCAGCGATGTAAACAAAAAAGATCACCGGAATGATAAACGCAGCACGGAGCAAGTGCATGCGTGCGTTTCGCATGTCGTATCGCAAGGCACGAGTTAGTAATGCGAGTGTTCCCTGCAAGTCGGCTTACCTTTTGTTGAGACTGTTGTCGATTGAAATGTCTACGGTATCACCGCGAGTCAACGCGTGGCCATGACCTGCATACGGAAGATCACAGCCAGATGCAGAATGACGGTTATGACCATACTCCCCATACACCCCAGGACGGCGAATTCGTCCCCCTCCCCCCCTAAATCCGAAGGTCAGTGCTCCGATCGTGGAAATCATCAACACATTGCCCACGAAAACCAATGCGATCGCCAGGGCTACACCGCCGTACTTGATGAACATCGAGAACAGCGTGCACAAGTGGAAGCCGACCACGAACTGCAGGATGGTATAAAACAACCAAAGTGCCTCAGAGGCGTCGATGAAGTCAAAAAAATCGTCGGGATACAGAACGACCCCCGCGAAGAAATAGCCGACCGCCGGCACTGTCGCTAGCAGGCAGCCGGCCCATTTGGAATAGACGATTGCAGGAATTGAAATCGGCAGCGTGACGAGACCCGACAACGTGCGGTTGCGGATTTCGTCACGAAATATCCGCGAGCAGTAGAAGCATAACTCCGCGAACAGCATCAACATCGAGACCCAAATCGCCGAATTTCCCAAGGTTTCAGCCGATAGAGTGAGCGATGAAGCTATGTCTGTCACCTCCAGAAATATCGTAAAGGCAACGATCATCGCGCCGTAGAGGAAAATTTTGACGACCATCATCTGCCAGCCGCCGGTGGCATAGAAAAAGTCTTTCCACAATAGCGCGTTTCGCCACGTTCGCGGAACGGCGATCCACCGCGTTATCCCCACACGACGCCCGAACAGCGGGCGTTCGGCTGCCGCTGCGCGTTCCTCGCGGTTAAAGACATCAAACAACAGCCACGCCAGCACGAACTGCACGAAGGCTGTAATTGTGTTGAAGATAACCTGGAAACTGATCAACTGCTCGTTGAAACTGCTGTGGAGAATCACGGTGATCCGCTTAAAGATGTTGGCCTCATCGATTTTGATCAGCAACGCGTCGGCATTCACGGCAAAGGCACCCTCGGAGGCGATCGTGCCGGCATTGATTGCTGCCGCGAGAATTGACGATAGCACCCATGGTCCCAAGAAAAAAACCAGGAGAAGCATCGTCATCGAAAAACAAGCAAGGCGCGATGTACGGCACACAACGGACATTAACAGTCCGGCGGTTCCGATCATTAACAGATAGGCGCAGATCGCCAGATAGGCGGCCCAGATCTGATGGATCAATACGCCCCCCAGCGTGATGGCCAACAGCATGAAGGGGAATTGGGCGGCCAGTATCAACAAGGCAATCACAATCCGAGTGACCCCTTTGCCCAACAACAGTGACACCGGTCCTACTCCCGCCATCCGCAGTAGGCCGAGCGTCATTTCTTCTTTTTCTTCAGTGATCGCCGTCGCAAACAAGCTAACTCCCCCGAGCGTGATCAACAGCAACGTGATTGTCAGCATCGAAATCAGGAAATTCAAACCCGGGGCTGAGGTGCTCCAGGCCTGCATCTCGGTCAGCATCAGACACCACACGATCATGCCCACGAACAAAAAACGGATGAGATGCGCGCGGAGTGACCGCGAATCGACGCGCAAGGCGCGGTCCATCATGGCCATGGTCCCGCGAATCATGTTCGCACTCCTTGCTCGGTGAGATCCATGAAGGCTTGATTTAAATGTTTGCGGTCTTCGTTGAACGACGCGAGCGGTAACCCTAAATCCAACACGCCGCGCAACAGGGTGTTGGTGTCGGTCAGCTCCCGGTCAAAACTGACCGACCAAGCCGGCTTGCCTTCCACGGCTGTAGCAGACAGCACTCCCGGTAACGACTGAAGTTGTTCACCCGCATCCATGCGTTCTCGCAAGGTAACCACATAGGTGGGATGCGCAGCGGCGTCGATCAACAGCCCATCCATATCTCCCGAGTATTTCACCAAGCCGCGATCGATAATCGTCACACTGTCGCACAGTTCGGCCAACTCGCTCAGAATATGCGAGCTGATGAAAATCGTTTTGCCCATCCGCCGCAGTTCCTGCAGGATTTCCATCAATTCGATCCGTGCGCGCGGATCAAGTCCCGAGGCGGGTTCGTCGAGTAACAACAGATCGGGATCATTGACCAGTACGCGGGCCAGACTCACCCGTTGTTGCATGCCACGGGAGAGTCCATTGATCAGGCTGTCTTTGCGTCCGTCCATGTCGGTCAGCGCCAGGACATCGGCGATAATCCGGTCTCGTTCCTTTTGGTCCAACCCGTAAGCGGCGCCAAAAAAGTCGAGGTATTCAAAAACCGTCATTTGCCGGTACATGCTAAAGTGATCCGGCATAAACCCAATCCGGCGACGGACCTCCTTGACGTCGTTGACGACATCCATGCCGAAGACCTTCACACGTCCCGCTTGTGGTTTCAACAACGTACAAATGATTTTCAATGTCGTTGTTTTTCCCGCCCCGTTGGGGCCGACAAATCCATGCAAGGATTGCGGTTGGACTTGAAAATTGACATTCACCAGCGCGCGGTGGTTTTTGAAGGCATAACTCAACCGTTGCACATCCAGTACCGGCGTGGTTTCGAAGATGTCAGCCATGGCGTTTACTTTCCAATCGGGAGGTCCCCTGGCCGCGCCAGAAGTTTCAAAAGGGAAATCAATGCGAGGTTATTTAAACACATCAAAGCTATAAAGCACGCGACCGTTTTGTTCGCCGAGGACTTCGCTGGACATTTGGAACTCCGTCGGAAGCGTCGTGATCAGCAGGAGTCGCGCGCGATCGGTCGGTAGTTGGAATTTACTCGCCTGTTTTATTTGCGTGAAATCGAAGCTGCGTGTGATCAACTGCTGGAAAGTATGCTCATATAATTCCTCACTGTCGAATTCATCTTTGTTGTCTAGCGGACTGAACGGAGCGGCGTTGATTCCATAACCGGGTTGGAAAACCGAATTGATGAATGCATTGACTTTCTGACCGCGGCGGTCTGCGGTCAGTCGGCCTTTTTCGCCTCGCAGGCGATAGATCATGTTGCCATACACGACATAGCCTTGCTTCAGGGACTTTTGCAATTCGGGGCCGATGGTGATCGTGAAGGACTCCAGCATATTTCCCCCGAAGAACGAGTCGACTTGAACGTCGAGTGGTTGGCCCGCGGCTTTGGTGCGATGGGCAAACGTCCGGGACGAGTAGGGGGGAATGTCGACGGCGAAAAATCGCTCAGCGGGATCTTCATTCACAAACCCCGCCACGCCCTCTTGTGATTGGCATGTGGAATACAACCGGCCCTGGCCCGGATGGACGATCAAGTAATCGTCTCCGCTGGTCACGAACGCATTGGACCATGCGGTAATGTCATAAAAACCGCCGGGTAATGGGCGGGCGATGGCCACTGTGTTAACCGCCGTGGCTTCGTTGTAACCCCGGGCACCCACGATGGAGAAGCCCACACTGAACAGCGTGATTGTGCCTAACAACGCAGCGATCATGATTCGGTAATCGATTCGTCGTCGCCCAAGTAAATATCCACCCGGAAAGATCAATAACAGGTACGCGAACGACATCAAATAAATCACAGTCCAATTGTGATCGGGATGAGTCATCGCCTTGAGGGCTTGCAGCATGCTGGAATCAAATTGTGAATCATAATTCTCATTCAAACTGTTAGTCTGTACGCCATATTGAACTTCGATCTTTTCGTCACCCTTGCGGGGCTTCTCACCTCGCTGGGTAATATTTTGTCTGACGAAATCCGCCGTCATTTCCGAGCGAGTCCGATCGTGACGATAGACGTGTCCTTGGCCGAGATTCTGAACTGGCAGCGGCGCGTTGAGGTCGGCCAACGGAGCGGGAAACTGGGGATACGTGCCGTCGTCCATTTTTAGGAGATGCAATTCACCGCCTCGGTGCAGCCAATCCAAAAATGCCGTGCGGCGCGGTCGTTGCCAACGGGGACTGTGATCAAGCACGATCCCTTTCAGCCCATCGGTGGCGGTGACGATTGGCGGAAACAGGTTTTCGCCCATCCCCTTCAGCCCGGTCCTTTTGCCGCGGTGCAACAATTCGCCCGGTGCATTGAGGATCACATAAGCGGCTGGGCCGAGGCGTGGTTGGTTGACATCGTATCGTTCCTCTTTGGAGCGCCCCCAACGCCGCGGATCTCTGCCTTCGCCCCACTCCAGTTTCCAGTCGGAGAAACCGTAATCAACGAAAGGATGGAATTGGACCCATTTTTTAGCAAACGGTGAGAGAAACACCGGTTGCCGCAATTCGACGCCGACCGAACCGCTGACGCCGAGTTGCGGTTTCTCCAGCGACATGCCGCCATCAAAAGCTTCGGCTGAGGGATTCGAAACCAAGACCGACAGCAGATTGAAACGATTCTGCACGACCTGTCCGTCGAAACCCCATTGCACCTCTTCGATTTCCAAAGCATGCGCCGAGTCGATACACAAGCCTGCCGCTAAACAGACTGCTGCGGTCCGTGTGAATAGTGTGAATCGGCTCACGGCAAACACCTCGTGGTTCAGGAAATCCCGTTGATTCGAAAGGACGATGCCTTGGTCAAGACGCTCATGCAGAAGATTATGGTGAATCGCGGCTCAGCAGGAGCTTCGCCCTCCCGGGATGCGGATTCGTTGGTCGAGACTTTATTGAGAGGATGAAGCGGCCAGTATGTTTTCGGAATTCGGAGCTGTAATTGATTGTGGGGGGAAGCGTGTATCCCACAGTTCGTCCCGCCGCCCCAAGTAGCGATCCGCGTGTCTTAACGATAATCCTCGAAACACCAGTACCCAACCACCGTACCAAGCGTAATTGACGAGGATGACGACCCACGCAAGCATTGCCTGTGTATCCATCGCATTCGAATACTTGGGAAACTCATTCAATTCGTTAACAACAATCATCGCACATGGGGCGAGGAATAAAATGGAAGTATATTCGGTACCAGTGAGCTCCGCGAACAGGATAAACACACCAAATGGGATCAGGCACCAAGCGGTGATGGTGGCCAATGAAAGCAAGATTGCCCGTGTCTGTGACTTGGTTTTTAAACCAATCCACATCGACAACCAGATCACAAGCGGAAGATAAACCAGGAGCGACAACATCGATCCAACCAGATACCGTGACCAGGAATATCCGAACCAGGACCTGTGGCCGACCGAACCGTTCCACCAGACTTCGAAGAGAAATGCCGTCACAAAACAAGCTGAGATCACCCAGATCAACCGCCGCAGGCCTTGGACTTTTTCCAAGATGATTTCTCGTCCCGAGAGCGGCGTGACCAATAGGACATCAAGAGTTTGCCGCGAGCGTTCCCCGCTTATCAAGCTGGAGGATTGGACGGAAAGAATCATCGTGACAAAGATCCACATCACAAACAGCAACATAGACAAATTGTCCATGCGAGCGTTAGAACCTTGGACAATAATCGTGGTGGCTCCGACAACGAGCACTGGGATCTCTAATCCCAGAAAGACCCGCAGCAAATAGCGGAATTGTCCCAGGTTCTTTTTCTCCGCTTCGCGCCAGGCGACCGGGTTGAACAGCGGTAAGGATGAAACTTCCCTGACGACGACAATCCCTTTCGTAATGCGATTCTCGTTGGCCGCTACAAAGACGCGATCCAGCCATTTGAAGAAATTGCGGAGCAAGTGCCGCGGTTGGGCGAATGCGCGGCGGATTAAAAAGAACCGAGCGAGTCCGAGAAAAACGGCGGTCGACGCCACAAAAGGAATCAGTCGCAGAGACAATTCCCCCCACAGGTTTCCCCCGGCCCCAGACTGAAAGATCACGTCGTAGACGTACGGCGCTACGAGCATCAGCGCAATGTCAGCGTTCAGGTGAACGATAAATTGATCGACCAGGATCGGAAGACCCGGGAACAGGGCCGCTCCAATAAAATAGACGGCGATAAATGCGCCGACCGTGGTGCGGAAATAGGCCGAGCACATCATACACAGCGCCGCGACCTGAATGCTGGCGACTGCCAACATCAAGATTGCCCCCCAGATCTGCTGTTGCTGGATGCCGCCAAACGTATAAGCGAACGCCATCAACGGCAGCGCCAACAACAAGAAGGTGAACATGGGGATCAACCGGCTGGCGAGCTTTTCGAGAATGATCGTCCATGGCCCCAGCCGCGTGAGTAGCAGCAACGGCAGCGCGTCGCGTTCCTTTTCACTGGTGATGGCCGGACAGGTCATCGCCGGTAAAAACAGATAAATGCCAACAAATTGCAGTGCAACCAGCATTTGAAACATGTCGTCGCCACGGCCCAACACGGACAGAGGACTGCCACTGCTATCAAAACCGTCAAACAGCTGCGCCCAAAACAGCGTCAGTGCCGTGGCGAACAGTATCACGGCATAGAGCACACGAAGTTGATAGGTCCGCTTCCGCGCCGCCAACTCGGTGAGTTCCTTCACCAACAGCGGACAACCGAGTGCGAGCTTTTTGGTTTTCATAGCGGGCTGGATGGGGTTTTAGGGGACTATCGGGTTTCACCACGGAGACACGGAGAAAATAAACTCAAAGCACGGCTTTTAAAAATCCTAAACAAATTCAAAACACGACAAGACAAAGACCAGAACGTTTCAATTATCTGTCCCCCAAAGGAAACCACGAAAAACACGAAAAGAACATCAGAAACTACAGCGGACTCATAAAACACGGCATGGTTGCTTTGTTTTTTTTACGGTCATCTTTATGACCACTTGGCTTCGCATAAAAGAAATTAGCCACAGAGAGCACAGAGTTCACAGAGATGTTTTTTAATCCGCGATGACCGCTCATTTCAGTCTTTCTCTGTGTCCTTCGTGACTCCGTGGTAGAATTCCTTCATTGTTGATCTGCAATTGCTCCGGATTCAATTCGTTGTCGCCATCTGCAGGTCGGCGGGGGAGGGTGGGGCTGCAGTTTCTATACCTGCCAGTTGTTCTTCACGACGTCCCAAGTAACGGTCGGCTAATCGCAGACAGCGACTGCGGATGAGGTACAAAATTAACCCGTAGAAAGCAAAATTGAGCAGCACCACCACCCAGCGAAACAGATGCCCGCGGACGATCCCAGGAAACAGGCCGCCGTCCGGACCAAATTGATTGAATTCATTACACAGAATCATCGTCGCAGGACTGAATAAACCGGTCAGCACATCCTTTCTGTCGGTGAACAAATCCGTGAGCGACAAGAGGATGCCCCAGGGGACCGCACACCATAAAAACAGTACGGCCAACGAACCGAGGATCGCCCGTGTTTGGGTTTTTGCAATCAAGCCAACCCATAGGGCCAACCAACCAATCAAGGGTAAATAGATGGCAATTGACAGCAGCGATGCAATCAGATATCGCCAAGTGGAATAGTATGACAGCGAATTAACGCTACCGCCGTAGGAACCCATATCTAGGCCCCGCCGCATCCAAGCCTCGCAGACGAAGATTGTGAGAAAACAAACCGATAAGCCAATGACCAATCGCCGCATGCCTTGCATTTTCTGCAACACGATTTCCCGACCGGAAAGGGGAGTGGTGAGCAAGACGTCCAACGTCTGCCGCGAACGCTCACTGGCAATCAAGTTGGCGGCCTGGACCGTCAGTATCAACGCTGTCAGTATCCATAACATGATGAGTAGAAACGACAACGGGGTGTAGGCACGGTTGCCCGGCATGTGCGTGCCTAACATCAGCAGGGCAACCACCACGATCGGGATTTCAAAGAGCAGACAAATCCGCAGCACATAGCGGAACTGGCTGAGATTCTTTTTCATCGTCTCCCGCCAGGCAACCGGATTGTCGGTGGGGAGACGCGTTTGCTCTTTGACCAGCACCACCCCTTTGGTGATCGGGTTTTTATTGATCGTTTCGAAGATCCCGTCCAGTCCTTTGAAGATTTTCCGCACCAGATGCCGCGGCTGTGCGAAAGCACGTCGTACTAAGTAGTATCGGGCGAGTCCCAGAAACACCAACGTTGAAAGCACTAACGGTACGCTGCGCAGCACCAATTCGCCCCAAGGATTCAGTCCGCCGCCCCAGTCAAAAATTTCGAAGTAGATGGCCGGACCGACAAAATACATCAACCTATGTTCGGGAAGGCGTGCTAGGTCGGCTGATAGCCCTGGAATGGCGAACAGGAAAATGAAATAGAACAAATTGGTCGCCAAATACGCACCAACAGTCGTGCGGCAATAAGCCGAGAACATCAGACAAATTGCTGCCAACTGCACGGCGGTGAGACCCAGCAACCAGATCGCGCCCCAGATTTGTTCCGACTGCACCCCGCCATAGGTATAGGCAAAGGCCATCAACGGGAGGGCCAACAGCATGAACGTGAACATCGGCACGAGTCGACCGGTTAGCTTTTCAAAGAGGATCGTCCACGGCCCCAACCGTGTTAGCAAAAGTAACGCAAACGAATCCCGTTCTTTTTCTGAGGTGATCGCCGAGCAAGCCATGGCTGGGAGAAACAGATAGATCCCGCCGAATTGCAGGGCGACGATCATCAGGAACATGTTCTCCCCCTGGCCGAGCAATGCCAGTGGAGTCGTGTAGCGCGAGAAAACGATGTCGGAGAACATCAGTATAGCGCCGACAAACAGCAGCACCGCATACGCCACGCGGATGATGTAGGTCCGCCGGCGTGCAGCCAATTCGGTCAATTCCTTGACCAACAACGGAAATCCCATTACGAATGCGGGGCGTTTCATGGAGCTGGTATTACCGTGGTCGAGTAAGTGTGTTGGTGAGCGACGAGAGCCGGTTTTCGTTCAATTGGTTTTGCCGTGAGTCAGTTTCATAAAGGCGGTTTCCATATCCATCGCTTCGGGTTGGAACATGTGAATCCGTCCGCCCAATTTACAAATCTCGTCGTGCAGGTCCTCGACGGAGGTTTGATCTTCGTGCAGTCGAATCGACATGCGATCGACCTGTTGCTCGACCGATTCAACACCGGGGATCCCTTGAATCTGTTCCAAAATTCCGTTGGGTTTCCCCGCCAATTGCACGTGCACCACCCGCATCAAGCTGAGTTGTTGATAGATCTCTTCCAGCGAGCCTTGGGCCACCATCTGGCCTTGTTCGATGATTCCGATTTGCGAGCAGAGTTGGCCGAGTTCGTGCAAAATGTGGCTGGAAATCAAAATCGTTTTGCCCATGTTTTTCAGTTCCTTGAGCAACTCACGCACTTCGATGCGCGCTCTGGGATCGAGACCGCTAGCCGGTTCGTCCAACAGCAACAGATCGGGATCATGTAACAGAACCCGCGCCAGCGCCAGCCGTTGTTTCATTCCCCGTGAGAGTGAATCGACCGGCGAGTTGATCTTGTGCGTCAGGTCGGTCAGCTCTAAGACGTCGTGGATGATCCCCTTACGTTTCGAAATTGGCAGCCGATAGGCGGCAGCGAAAAAGTGCAGGTACTCCATTGCCGTCAGGTCGTCATACACGCCGAAGAAGTCGGGCATGTAACCGATGGAGTCGCGAATCGCCCGGGGGTAGCGGGAGACGTCGACGCCGTTGACCCACACCATACCGCGATCATGTTTCAGCAGCGTCGCCAAGACCTTGATCGTGGTCGACTTGCCGGCACCGTTGGGGCCGATAAAGCCGAACACTTCGCCACGAGGAATATCGATGGAGATCCCCCGCACGGCATGCAGCGACCCATAACTCACCCACAGGTTTTCAATCTTGACGACGGACATGGTGGTAACTCGCCTTGCGAAATTGAGTGCTTGAGAAATTTACGGTCTGTTCGATGTCACTGACGACGCATCCGGGCGCCGATAAAGTTTGCGGTAGATCACAATGTCATCACCGCGAGGCTGGGCAATGATCAGCAGCCATTCGTTTGGATTATTGATATCCAGCATGGCCAGATCATCGAAACTCCACCCCCCTGTGGGCGAAACCTGCGACACATAATTGAAGGCGCTGATGCCCGTCGGCGCACTGATCATGCGAATGAATTCGTCGCCGCTTGCTCTTCTAACATTTAAGCGTTGCGAGTTCGGTCCGATATAGTTGACCCTTGGGGATGAGTTGTTTGCATTCGTGTGCGCTAACGGATTGCTGAACAATGCACTGTTACTGACCAACGTATGCACGCGTTGGCTATTCAGGCAAAAGATCGAACATTGCTGACCGAAGGTAGACTGTAACTTCATCGCGAGTTGCGCGCGGCTTTGCGGCGATTCTAAATCGTCGACCGTTACGGTTGCGAAATCAAACTTCGGTGGTGTGGCCACCTTTTTACTGGGGGCGATCCAAAATCGGCGGCTGAGGCGCGGCGTCCATTGTGGGATGTCCTGGACGACCGTTACTTGTTGCGGTATGCGGCCAATCAGTAACGGCAATTCTTCTTCTTGCATGGCCTGGTGCTGATGAAAAGCAGTGGCGGACGTGTCCAGCGGGGTGAACAAGGCGTTGGTGAGTTCGGTTTCGGAATGTTCCGCTGCCCCGTTGTAGTGCAGCTCCAAACGATTGGCTCTCAGGACATTCCCGTCGTCGCCCATGTCGAGGATTTCGTAAGCGTGTGTTTCATTGGTGACCCCCATATAGGCGTTTGCCGCTGCCACGGTGATGTAGGCAAACAGAAAGGAGGTGAGGGGAAAAAGTACCCACGTCATTTTCCGCATCTTGAACGCGCCGAGCAGAAAATAATCAACCGGGCCGATTGCCAAGAGAAAGACAAACAACAATCCACACATCAGCCACAACGGCACAAAACGAAAGGTTTTGGGCATCAACTGCCCGACGAGGCTCTCACTCCAGTCGGACGCACGAGACGTCGCCAGTGATTCGCCCAGCGAGAGCGATTGCTGGTAATTCTCTTCAAACACCCGGGGCTGTCCCTGATTGTTGGGGAATTGCGACAAGTTACCCTTTCGGAACGTGCCGGATTCTCGAATGGATTGCAGTTGTTCCGTTTTGATTTTCCACAAGAAAGCCGCCATATCGCGGAACTGCGTGGAACCGGGATTGCGATTCGATTTGTCCGGCAACAATCCGATAGCGACGCGTCCCAGACCGACGCGCAACAACGCAAACTCCGCCTGTGCACCGGCCCCGGAGGCCGAAAGCCGTCCGTCGGCATCGGTGACAAAGATGATCTCGGAATCTGCTGATTTCGCGAGCTGATTGAGGAACTCCAAATGCGGAGCATCGAGTGAGGTTCTCGGGACAACACACAAACTGCCGCCGGCGGCAACCCATTTGGCGAGGGCTGCGCGTTGCGTGGAATCGGTTTCCACAAAACCTTCATCGGCCAGTAGCACCATGTCGAACGAGCAGTAACCCAGCGGATCATTCGGCAAATCACGCGGTGCCACGTGCGCGGGGGCCGTCCCCAAACTATTGTCGACTGCATTCGGATTAAAACGTTCAAAAGCCAATTCCTGGGCTAGGTTTCGCTCGATTGCAGTTCCGCCCGCCATGTGCGGATCGGCGATGCAGATATTAAACGACTGTAGGCTCGGATTCCGAAACATGAGCTGCGCCGGTTCCGGCAGAAACTCTGTTCCGTCGTTGGCGACAAACTGCACCGACATTTCGACCTGCACGAGTTCTCGGTTTCCGAAATACGGGACATCGATTGCAGGCAACATCCCACGGAAACGGGTCGTTGTGCCGGGTGTGATGACGACATCGGTCAGCACAATCACTTGCTTGCCGTTGAGCCCTTTGATGGTTAATCGCAGTTCGCCTTCCAGCAATTCGCTGCCACTGGAAATGACCTCCCAGATTCCAGAAACCGGAGCCGCCACGCGCGCCCGCGGTGAAAGCGGAACAAAGCGGGTGCTCACTTGAGGGAGCGCAGCCTCAGCGACGGTCGGTGACAGCGACATCAAACCCGCAATAGTCATGAACAGCAGCGCCACCAAGCTGCGCCGGATCATTCGTCTGCGATGGAATACAAAGCGCTCGTTCATGCCATCAATCCTCCACCGCGGCGTAGGAAATACCACCACTCCGCTAATAAAAATACCAAGGCGGCCAACGTCAATTGCGGCCACAATGGGCGGTCCATTTTGACTTTCTCATCGGTCGCCGAGACGGACAACTCGCTGAATTGAATCGCCTCGGTCGCTGCCAATGATGTCTCCTCAGCCGAAAGCAAACTGGCGCCGATGCGCGCTTGCAGTTTGCCCCCTTCGCTGAGTGTATACTCCCCAGCCAATGGCGCTGAAATCCCCGCAACCATGCCGTCGTCGTTGCTGGTCGTTTCCCGAGAAATCCCGCCGGGGCCTTGGATCTGATAAGTGCGGCTGGTCAAGAGTTGTCGCGATGGGAGCACACCGGTGGTCGTTCCTCGCACATCGGACAACGACGACTGCCGTGTGGCGATTTGTACGGCATTGGTAACCAGAATGGGAAACCCCACGCGATACGGCAATGTCGAATTGTCAGTATGAAACAGTAGGTAATATTTGGGACGTTCCCCCGAACGATCGGCCAGGATCAACGGCCCTGTCCGGCCGTGTGCCAAGATTTCATAACCCGCTTCCTCGTAATGCCGGTCCCCAACGTCAGCGCGCGATTGCGGTTGGTCACTGGAAAAGACTTCGGTCAATTGCACGTACTGTAAGAGCGGTGAAGTCTTGTCCCAATCGACAACCTCCGCGCCGCCCGATTCGACGGTGACCAGGTCCTGTATGTTGGGGGGGATCACGCCGACGAAGAGCGAGACCTGCGCCGGGGGAGATTCTTCTGCCGAGCGGTCGCTGATGAGCAGGTCGTATTCAGTCAAGTCGCTATTTCCGCTTTCTGCGTCCGGTTCGACGATGACGTTTTCCATGCCGCGCAGCGCGTGTCTGTACGCCTTCATGTCCAAGGGACAATAGACTGTCAAATCACGTCCCGCCGGGAGGTCTAAATAGGCGGTGTTATCCGAATCGAGTGCATCAAAACCTTCTGGTTTCAATTGGACACGGATCATTGCGGCCCGTTCGGCGTCGACGCTGAACACTAAGCGTTCCGATTGGCCCTGCTCCAGAATCACCTCTTCAGCACCCACGGGATTACCGTCTTGCGCCCACTCCACACGGGCGGCGGTCTGTTGATCTTTTGCCCCTTCCAAGCGGACAAAAATTTCCCATTTGGTGGCCCCGGCGCGGCGGGCATTTAAGGCGGTGATGCCGATGTTCTTTCCACCGGGATCGATTTTTTGATAGGTCAACTCAAACGGCAGTTCAAAATTGGCTTCCGTCGGAAAGTTGCCATCGGTCAATAACAGCACGTTATCGATTTCCACCCGACGCGCCATCGCTTGCGTCATCCGCAGTGCTTCTTCGATTTTACTGGGGATGTCGGTGACGGTGATGTCGTTCAAACCGTCGCGGAGCACCCGTTTGTTGTTGGAGAAATCGGTGACGCGACGAGCCGTTTTGTGAAAGGCGATCAAGGAGAGTTTTTGATCCGGCAACAGGTCTTCGATCATCTGCTCCACTTGCGCCTTGGCGATCTCCAGCCGGGTCGGACCACCTGGTTTGTCTCGTGCGCCCATACTCGCGGAGCAATCGATCAACACGGGAACGTAATTCGCCCGGTCGGCACCGGTCGGCCAAAAGGGTTGCATCGCTGCCAGAATCAGGCTGATCAGCAATAGCAATTGCAACAACAGCAGCATGTTGCGTTTGAATTTTTGAAAAGGAGAATTGACCCGCTGGTCGTTGATGACCTGTTGCCACAACACCAGCGACGTCACATCCATCTGTGGGCGGCGGAGTTTGAGGAAGTAGAAAATGATCAGCGGAATGAGCAGCAGAAACAGCCACGCACTGCTGAACGCATAAAATCCGGGCAGGTTCATCGAATCCACCCCCGCCTGCGTAGCAGATCAAACAGCACCCAGGGCAACGGGTCGTGCGAACTGATCGAAAGAAAACGACCGTTGCGGCTACGACACAACGACTCGATCCGCTCTTCTAGTGCCAGCCGATGTTCCTGATAGATGCCCAACAATTCCCCCGCCGAGGAGACATCGAGCGTCATCCCGTTTTCGCAATCGACGAATCGCAAGTCGCCGGTGACCTCCGGTGAGATTTCGGCCGGCGCCAAGATTTGAATACCGAAGACTTCTAACCCGGCGCTAAACAGAAAATTCAACGGCCGTTCCATGCCGCCGAAGGTGAAAAAGTCGGAGAGTAAAATGGCGATCCCGCGTCCCGTATGCTGTCGCAGCACGCTCTCGACCGCTTCGTCGATGGCAAAGTCGCCGCCGGTTTCAATGTTTTCCAGAAAGTCAAACAGCCGCCGCATGCTGATGCGACCGGTAATACCCGACACAAATTGCAGCGCGGCTCCTTTGCGGTGGCAAGCGTACACGCTGACCCGTTCGAGGTTCATCAACCCCATCACCGCCAATGCCGCCGCCAATTGTTTGGCCCGCTCGAGTTTTCCGTCGTAGACCATCGACGACGAAGCATCGATGATCACCACCACGTGCATTTCTTCCTCGTGGCGGAACTGTTTCATATAGGGGCGATTGAGCCGCGAAAAGATATTCCAATCGATGTACCGCACATCGTCGCCGGGAGAATAATCACGGTAGTCGACGAATTCGGTGCTCGCGCCTCCCTTGCCGGAGAGATGCTCGCCGCGACTGCGATTGGTCATCCGACGCGTTGGATTCAGCCGCATACGTTCCACGCGGGCCAAGACATCGTTGGCCAGCAATGTGGTCAGTTGCGTTTTCTGTGGTTTCTCAGTCGATTCCATCGCGTTTTCGTTTTGTTCACGGGTCACGACGCCCAAGCGGCGACGGGGAATGAATCAAACAGGGCCATCTCCGGGACGATCCATTCCGTTAGATTTCTTCAGCCACTTGCTGAAGGGAATCGGCAATCAGTTCTGCGATCAAAATGTTCTCCGCTTGTCCGTCGTAATTCAGCAATACGCGGTGTTGCAGTACTTCGATGGCGAAGTAGCGAATGTCTTCAAATGCCACATGCACCCGGCCTTGGCTGAGGGCGCGGACACGTGCTGCGCGAATCAGACCTTGCGCCGCTCGTGGACTGGCTCCCCAACGGATGAAGCGTTTGATGTCTTCCGAGGCGAACTCCGTATCAGGGTGTGTCGACAGAATCAGCCGCACCGCATAGTCCCGCATCGGATCGGCGACGACGACTTTGTCCAACACGCTGCGTAATTCCATGATCTGCGCCGAATCGAGTAGCTTTTGCAATTCGACCGGTCGTTTGAGAATCGTACGGCTGACGACTTCGTTGATCTCACTGCGATTGGGAAACGGGACTTCGACCTTGAACATGAACCGGTCCAGTTGCGCCTCGGGCAGCGGATAGGTCCCTTCCTGCTCGATCGGGTTTTGCGTCGCCATCACGAAGAATGGTTGCTCCAAGTGATGCACCGTCCCGCCGGTCGTCACGGAAGCTTCCTGCATGGTTTCCAACAACGCCGATTGCGTTTTGGGCGAAGCGCGGTTGATTTCGTCGGCCAATAGTAGTTGCGTGAAGATCGGGCCGGGCCGAAATTCAAACCGATACTGCCCCGTTTCGTCGCTGCTCATCATGCTGGTGCCGATGATGTCGGCCGGCATCAGGTCGGGGGTGAATTGGATGCGGCGAAATTCCAAATCGAGCACGCGAGACATCGCCTTGACCAATTCGGTTTTCCCCAAACCAGGAACCCCCTCCAACAACACGTTGCCGCCGGAAAACAGAGCGGTCAACGTCGCTTCGACAACGCGCTGTTGGCCGACGATCATTTTCCCAACTTCCGCTTGCGCAGCGGCATAGTCGTCCTTGAAGCGGTCCGCTTCGTGCTGCAGCATCTCGGTCGTTTCGGTGGTGACATCTTGGCTCATGGTTGTTTTCCCGTTGCTGGGATAAAGAATTCGGGGCGGTTTTGTGTCAGATCAAAAAATCGATTTCGCAGTCCAATGAAATAACAAAAGACTCTCACTCATCGGGTGCCACGGCTGGCTTGCTCATTATGTCTGCTCCTCGTCGTCCGAACGTTGACGTTTCATCCGCAACAGTCGTTCGGTCGTACTCATGTTTTCTGGCGATGTTTCTTGTTGCGGCGGTTTCGCGGTGGTGTCCGGTTTCTTGGCCGCTTGCCGCGCTGCGGTCGTGGGACGTGTTTGAGTTTGCGGACGTGGCTTGCTGGTCGTTGTCGCCCGTTGAGAATCGAGTGCGCTGCCGACGGTCCGTTTGCGTTCCAACAAGGCGCCCATCAACTGGCCCGAGGCTCCGGCTGTTTTGTTCAATCCCAGCAGGCCTTTGATCACGTGCATGTCGATTTGGATACGGCGAATGGCAACATCCAAGGGAATCAAACAAGCGAGGGCGATGAGAAACCAGAAGAAAATCGGCAACGAACTCATGCGTGGTTTGCGGCGGGTTTCGTAGATCGTTTTGACCGGATCCTTTTGATCGGCGAGACTCTCTCCCGCGGTCTTGCGACTGAGGCTGTTCAGGACGGTTGGATTCGAGCGAAACCGTAAGTATTCCGGCGAATAGGGAACCAGAAATCCGCCATGCGTTTCATCCTTGCGGCCTTCGCCGACACCGACCGCTCGCACTTGATAGCGGCCCTTGGCTCGCAGCGGCATGGTGGCTTGATAGCGCCGCGGGCCGACCTGCTTGAGGGCCAATGTTTCCTCGATTCCGTTTGGACCGGAAACCACTGCTTGCACTTCCAGAAATGTTTCATTCTCGTGAAAGTCCTCAACCTGCAGAACACCCTGACTTCCAGAGGCGAAACTGCGCATTCGTAAGTTGCCCGTTTTTTCCACGCGGGAAACCCGGGTCAGCAATTGTTCGACAAACGTGCGGTACTTGTCCCAATCCATCCAATCCGCTGCCCAGTTGGGAGACAGGTCCGAGGTAAAAGCAGCCGTGGTGCCCAGACCGTATCGCCAGATCGAAAGGATCGGTTCCAGTTCATCCTCTTCGTTGGGAGCTTTGAGAATCGTCCGCACACTGTGATCGTTTTTGGCAGTGGTGAGCACATACCCGCGCAGTTGCGGCATGGTGTCGATCCCTTTGAGCACGCCGTCGAGATCGTTTTCCAGTTCGGGTGTGATCGTCTTGTTTTGGATCATGCTCCGCTTGAGCGTTTTGGATTCCTTAATAAAAATCGACGGCAATTCATTCGGGCTGGCGGGGAAGTAATATCGTCCGCCCGTGACCGCGGCGACGCGACGCATTTTGGAGATGTCCTGTCCCCCATGCGGAAAGATGGCCACCATGGAGACGCTCACTCCGGCAGCGCGGTAGTCGTCGATCAAGGTTTTTGACGGAGGACCGGGATCGCCGTCGGAGATAATGATCATATGCTTCGCCGAGGCGTTGCTGGCCTTGAGCCCCTTGAGTCCCAATTGCATCGTGTTGGCAAAGCTGGGCATGTCGCCGATCTGGGCGCCGTTGATCTTGCGGAGCATCATGTCGATTTCCGCAACGGGGGTCAGTTCAAAGACCCATTCCTCGCCGTTTTGTGTATAGGCCAGTACACCCGCTTCGTCTCGCGCGCCGAGAACTTTGATCGCCTGTTTGGTAATCCGCTTGCCCCAAGTGTTGCCGTCGGCGAATTCACAGGTATGCAAAATGATGGCCAGCGCCCCCATCGGCAGCGTCTTCTTTTTGGTGATGTCCATCGTCACGGGCAGCGCCTCTTCGATGGCCGTGCGGTGATATCCACCAGGACCGTAACTATTCGGCCCGCCGACCATCACAAAGCCGATGCCAAAATTGCGAGCCGCATCCTTGACCGCTTCCATCTGAACCGTGTCGAACATGTCGGCGGCGACGTTGTTGAAGATCACACAGTCATAAGGCATCAACGACATCGCATCGCGGGGCACGTCGTAGGCCGTGACGATATCGAGCTTTCGCTTTGATTCGCGGATGGCGCGGGCCAAGGTTTCGGAATCGCGGGGATCGCCTTCCGGGTCATTCACCAGCAGAATTCGCCCTTCGCCTGCCAAATACAGGTAATTCAGCGCTTCGTTGTTTTGGCTGAGATTGTCTGTATTGGTCGCGGTATCGATGCGGGCGGTGTATTCATAGTATCCCGCTTCACGGAGATAAATCGGCACCACGTAGCGGTTTTTGCCCTCATCGAAATCGACACGCTCCTCGAAGATGGCGTTGCCGTTTTCCAGCAAGGTCAGCTTGCCGGATCCCTTTTTGAGTGACGAGAGAATCACGGCCGCCTGATAGTTCTCGCCGATTTTGACGTTCTCGGGCAGTTCCAACCGCTCCAACCAGACTTCGTTCTCGTGGTTGTACTCAATCGGCATCACATCGATGGCGATTTCCCGCGCGGTCAATTGATCAACGACGTCCGACAGATTCCCCTCGGTTTCCGTTCCGTCGCTCATCAACACAATCCGTCCTTGATGATCTTCGGGAATCATGGCTGCAGCGAGCGAAAGCGCCTCTTCCAGATTGGTCGCATCTCGATCGATCAGCGAGTTGACGGTGATACCTTCGTTGAGTGCCAACGTCGTGTGCGTCGGCAATTCGACAGCCGCGTGCCGACCAAAGACGATGATCCCCACCATGTCATTCTTTGGCTTTTGGCTGGCGGTTTCGGCGATAAAACGAAAGGCTTCGTCGACTGTGCGATCACCGATCGAATCCGAGATGTCCACCAAATAGACAACCGCTAATCCGTCCTGACGTCGCACCGAGCGCGGTTCGGCCAGCACCATCACCAGCAAACCGACCAGACAGAGTCGCGTGATGAATGCAAACATCTGCCGCCGACGACTCAGTCCGCTCAAACCGCAGAGGTGCATCCACCAGACCCAAACGGTAATCCCCATCAGGCAAAACGCGATTGGATTGGCAAACAGCAACACATTCCGCCATTCCAACACAAAACAGACAACGGCATAGATGGCAAGAAACAGAATCAACGGCAGCGCAGCGGTCCAGGTCACCCGTCGCGGGGGGCTGGGAAAAACGCTCTGGAGTATCTGTTTCCACTTCACAGTTTCAACTCCACGATGCGATGGTTTTCCGTGTCCGCCACCCGTAACCGTTGATGCGTGTCGATGGCCAAGCCCCACGGCTTGAGGAATCCATCATTGTTGCGGCTGGTCTTGCCGAAACGCCCTAACAGCTTGCCGGCCAGGTTTGTTTTCGTAACCCGCCCGGCACCGTATTCGATGATATACAAGTCGCTGGTGGCCCGGTCCAAAGTGATGTCATACGGGTACTCCAGCACCAATCCGCCCGTTGTTTCCCCCAGGACCTCGACGAATTTCCCGGTGTCGGTAAACACCTGCACGCGGTTATTGATCGCGTCGGCGATGTATAATCGGCCATCGTCCCAGACGATGCCACTGGGGCGTTGGAATTGGCCATCATCGGTGCCGAATGTGCCAAAGGTCAGCAGATGTTCACCGCTGGCAGTAAATTTCTGAACGCGGTGATCGCCGCCGTATTCACAGACGTAGATATGTTCACTCTCATCCTGGCACAGAGCGACGGGAAACAAGAACTGCCCATCTTCCTGACCTTCGCCCCCGAGATAGGAGAGCACATTTCCGATTTCGTCGAAGAACACCACACGGTGGTAATGCGTATCGGCAACGGCAATCCGCCCGTCGGTCAACAGACAGACCCCTTCCGGCTTGCCGATGGCATGATCGGGCATTTCCCATTGCCGCAACAATTTGCCGTGTTCATCAAACACCAACAGCCGTCCTCCGTTGTCGAGACAGAGCACTTCGTCGTTGTCGCCGATCGCCAAACCGCGCGGACGAGGGATCCGCGCCCCCATCGGCGGCGCCATCCAATGATTCACTTCGCTGACATATAACTGCGGCTCGTCGTCTTGGTCACAACCCAGCGACATTCCACAGGCCAACAGTAACAGGCAAACATGAATCGCTACCCGAATACCGTGGCGAAGCGCATTGCCGGCCGGACGATGAAAAAAGGTTCGCCGCTGTTGAGAGTCTTCGTTGAGCAACTCAACTTCTTCGATACTGCCCGAAAAATGTGCCGACTGCACGACCAGCGGGCTTTGTTCTACCGGGCGAATTTTGATTTGTTCCGGCCGAAAACAGGGGGATTCCCGCTGGGTGTCGATGCACCACTGCTGCGCCTCGTGTCGCGGCAGCCAATTCGCCGCGCCGAGAAATTCAGCCATTTCCGGGGTTTGAGGATCGTAATACAAGTTGTCGACCGGTCCTTGGTGCAATAATCGCCCGGACTTAAGGCACAACGCGTGCTGTGCTTCTCGTAAGACGGTTTCCGGTGAATGCGTGGCAATCACCAACGATGTGTTCGTATCACTGAGGTGGTTTCGAATGGCCCGCCAATACTTCTCCTCGCGTGCCGGATCGACATGAACCAGGGGTTCGTCCATGACCAGGACGGCGGCCCGGCTGGCCAAAGCCCGCGCGACTGACAGCCGCGCACGCTCCCCCTGGGACATCAGATCCGGATAAGCGGCGGATTTGTCTAATAAATCGAACGCCGATAACAGGTTTTCTACCCGTTCCGCCGCGTCCTCGGCTCCGGCAGCCATGATTTGTAGGTGTTCGGCGGCGGTTTCGTGCGGCCACAACCCATCTTCTTGCGGCACCCAAAACAGCGGCAACCGGTCTCCGGGATCGTCATAGATCCGCGCCACCTGCCCCCGCTCAGGCCGTTCAAACCCGACCAGCAGGTTCAACAGCGACGTTTTTCCGGCCCCCGAATAGCCAATCACAGCCGTTACACCCGGTGGGATCTCGCACGACACGCCGTCCAATCGCGGGCGGTCATTGCCCGATAACGTGATCTCGTCCAATCGCCACAGTGGAGCACTCATCGGCCGGTGTACCCTATTCGTCGGAATCCTCGTTCAAGCAGCGGAAACAAAAATCGACGCAGCAAGGACAAACACGCCACCAGTAACAACGGTGCCAACACCGTCACCGCCAACATGGCTGAAAGTCCGCCCGCTTGGCCATAGTGCATGAAATTGTATATCCGCATCGGCGCCGGGTCCAATCCGGAGGGCCGTAACAACGACGACAAGGTCGGATCCAAGTAGGCCCACCAACACAAAAGAACAATCGCCCAATAATGCCCCTGGTAGCGGAGTCGCCAAATCAACTGCCGCGCGCGGACCCGCTGTTGAGGCGAACCATTACGTCTAAGCAATGCGGCAAGATGCACCGGTTCTCCGCGCCGCGCCGCTGCTAACAGAATCTGGAGCAACATGGCCCGCGGCATCAGCCACAGTACTAATGCGCTCCACCACGGCAGCGGCGTATCATACCATGCACCGAACGCCGACGTCTGAAACAGCGCCAACATCGCCAAGCCGAGCGTCAATCCCCCGAATAATCCCGGCAAGCCTACAAGGACCGCGAACGGCAATCGCCACCACTGTCCGCGCTGTTTCGTCGTCGCCGGTAACAAGGCCGCAGCCAGTGCATAGGCGGGCAGCGCTGCGGCAAGCATCATCCCCAACCCGATTCGCGATCTCATCAAACAAACGCGGATTTCGCCACAAGACCACCAAGCCGCTTCCTAGACCACGACACAGAATCGCAATCGGAATCAGCCACAACAACACACAGCCAACAATCGCGAGGCCCCAAGATAAAGCAGCAACTCCCCTTGAAGTTCCCCCGCCGCCATCGCGCTGCCCGGCCATTTTTCGGCTCATCAGAACGAACGGAATCATCGCCGCAATCAACGCGGCTTGAATTCCGGTTGGCAACAGATCATAGCGCAGTGCATCTGGCAGTGGCAGTCCTTGTGCTTGCTGATCAAACAACCACACCGTCCAAGATGTCGCATTCACCAGCGAAACCAGTTCGAATTCCTGAAACGCCAACAAGAACATCAACACCAGCGCCGGTAGCGCGACACGGGAAGGTCCCCGCAGATAATAACCGGCGAGTGTCCGCACACGGGTTGATAACGGGGAATGCGGCGGGAGAGACAGCCGTCGGCAATAGAGCGCTTGCGGTGAGATCGGGGGGCGGGGAGTGAACAGGGCAATCACGGTCCCGGCCGGCAATACTTTGAAGAAGACCAAAACGGCGTAGAACAATTCGTTCCACATCGGATGATGAATCAGCGACAACGAGAAATTGTAGTAGCCATAACCGACCAACATGTCGGGGGCAAAAAACGGCGCGAGCACGGCTGACCATAAAACCAGCCGTCGCCCCCCGCGCGCCGCGCGCAACTGACGGCGAATTGCGAAACAGACTGGAACCGCACAGATCGCGATTAGCAGACTCCGCAAGCAGGTCCAGCCGCAGGCCTCAGCCAGACTCACGGCGCGTACTCCGATTTGAGCCAAGCCAAACATTCTGCCCGCGCTTCGGCAAGCCCGGCTAAGGGATATCCCGGCGCCGCCCACTCTTTGAGTTGTTTGACGTCAGCGGAAAGTTTCGATTCGTCAACCGGTCCCAAGGGAATCTGCCGCGATGTCGAGGCGGCCAGCGCCAATTCCGTTTCCTCGGAGAGCAGAAAATCCACTAGTTGCTGAGCGCGGGCCTTTTGTTGGGTTCCCTTAATGATGGCTACGGAATTGGGGATGCAAATCGTCGCTTGGTCATCGACGCGCACCGGCAACATCTCGACCGGTTTGCCATCGTCGGCCGCCACGTAGAAATCATCAGTGTCGGTCAGTCCCCATTGGCAGACTCCCTCGGCCACTAGGTTTTTCACCGTCGCATTGCCGGTCACTTCGCGAATGCCGCGTTCGCGCAGGTCGGTATGCCAGTCCTTTAATTTGTCTGGTCCCCATATATCCCACAAGACGCTGTAGTGCGACAACGTCGTGCCGAACAGCGGCTTGGCAATTGCCGCTTGCGACAGATCGTCGGTCGCCAATGCTTGTTGCATCGCCTCATCTGTCGCCGGCATGGCCTCGGTGTTGACAATATAAACTCGCAACCGTGCGGCAAAACCGGTCCACTCTCCGTCGGGATCTTTGAAAGCGTCGGGAATCCGTTCATACCCCGGACCTTGATACGGCTCGAGCACGCCCTCTTGCTTCAGTTGGAGCGTTCCCAGGACTTGGTTATTCCAAAACACATCGCAACGAGGATGGTCTTTTTCGCGAATCAGTTGCTGCACCAACCCCAACGACTTTGTCGCTTCGGTGTCATAGCGGGGGATGACCTTGATGCCAGTCTGTTCGGTGAATTTTTTGAGGACTTCATCCGCGTACAGCGAATCGTGGGCACAATACACCACCAACGGCTGTGGTCCCGATTCCGCCGCACAACCCGACAGGCTCAAGCCCACAACGACAGTTGCAGCCAGCAAACAAAATTCTCGCATCCAGGTCCTTACTGTTCGTTCTCATCCAGTGTGTCGAAGTAGCTTTTGATGCCGTCTAAATACCCGGGAGGAACCTGTTCTTTGACGATCGCTTCGCTGACTCCCTGTTTCACTTTGCGAATGGATTCGCGGTATTCCTGTTTGGCGTCGCCGCGGTCGCTCAGTCCTTTGTCCTTGAGCGTGAGCAATACTTTTCCGGGACGGATTTCTGCTTTGGATTTTTCATTGACGAATTTCGACTTCAACTCATCATTCTCATCGACCTCGCCCCCTTCGCCAAATCCCTCGCCGCCGGTCCCTTGACCTTCTCCTTCGCCCATCTGGGCCATCAATTGTTCGTAATACTCCTGATAGTCCTCCAGCGATTCGAGATCTTCCATCCCCTCGCCATCCAGTTCTCCTTGGCCGTTCAGCTTTTTCGCCGCCTGAATCGCCGCCAGTGCTTTTTCCAATTCCTGCAGGTCTTTGGCGGATTGCGCGACTTCCTTCAATTCCATTTTGACCAGTGCCATCGACTCCGTGAGCGCTTCCAATGCCTCGGTGGATAAGCCGTCGCGTTTCGAGGCATCCAATTCCTTCAGCGCCCGTTTAACGGCAGCTGCGAGTGGTTTGGAGTCGAGCTTGTTCGATGCCAACTCTTCCAAGTCGCGGAGCCGTTGTTTGATTTTTTCCCGCAACTCCGCTTTTTTCACCGGGTCGGTCGTCTTGGCCAGCTTTTGCAATTCCGATTTGATCGCGTCGATCTCTTTTTGCAAACTTTCGGTAGAGCCGTCTTGCAGTTCTCGGCTCCATTTCATCATTTTGGCTTTGCTCATGCCGCCGAATTGTTGATTCGAATTCGACGACTTGCTGAACAGTTCCTTGAGCTTTTCGTTGTTGAGTTTCCGCCATTTCTCACCCAGCATTTTTTGCTGCTGGCCCAGCATTTTCGAGTTGCCTTGTCGGTCGCCGCGTTTGGTTTTTTTGAAGTCGTTTTTTAATTTCTCAACCGCTTTGGCGACCTCGTCGGACTCCTCGCTCATCCCTTCACTTTTTTTCTTCAGTTGCGCTGTCCGCAATTTCGTGGCTTTGCGCCCCTTTTCCAGATCTTGCTCTCGTTTTTCCTCCGCTTGCGCCATCTGCACGTCGCCGAACGGATCGAACTGAGGAAAAGCACGCGTTGCGACGAACAATACAAGCAGCGCCAACACCACATGCGCCAGCCGCCGGTGCCAATGAAATGGAACGACCACGTCGGGTTTGATTGTCGTTGCCCGCTGTTCAGCGTCGCGCGTGACGAGCGGTCCGTAGTCGCCGGGGGACTGCGACAATAACGCCGCCGTTAAATACAGATCTTTGGTGTCGGTTGTCTGGTCGACCAGCCGTGCTAATTCCGGTTCCGTCGGACGTCGCAGCGATAAGCAGCCCCACAAGATCGCTCCCGCGGGAATCACCAACAGCGTGAGCGGCTCGAAATGATCAGGGATCTTGCCCGACAGACGGCTGAACAACAAGACAGCCGCGTACAGACCAGCCAGCACGAGAAATGCCCGATAGAAACTGCGTCCAAACAACGCAGCCCGCCGTCGGTATCCCACCCGCTTGAGCATTTTTGCTGTTTCAGTCATGTCTTGATTCCTTCTAACAACTTCATAAGCGCGAGATGAGTTCGCTGCTTCGCATTATGCCTGATACTCGCTGATTTGTCATGGCGACGTTTTATCAATCGCTTTCGCTTCTTCAACGTCAATCAAACCATCGCTGTTACTGTCGATCGACTGAAATGTCGTCGGTGGTCCCAGAAATTCGCGGTTTGAGATATCACCATCGCGATTGCGGTCCATTTTTTGAAACCAAACCGGCGCGTCCCTGTTCGCATCGGGCCGACGTGCCTCCATGTTTTCAGGCTGCGCGGCCATGGTTCCACCGGGAAACAATAACGATTGCCCGAGCGAAAATGTGAGCTTGTATTTACTGGGGATCTCCGCCAAGACCAAACGCCCATCCTGGTTGATGTCCCATTCTTCAAGGTGCGACATCGCTTCGCGAAACTCGCGGGGACTCAACCGGCGGTCAGTATTTACGTCCAACATGTCAAACAGACTCTTACCGTCCATGGCGACTGTCAGGCTGATCTGGTTACGGGCCAACGACATCCGTTGATCGACATAGCGGGTGACTTCTTTGACCATCACCATCCCATCCCCATCACGGTCTACGGCGGCAAACTCTGCGCCGGTCAGTTCCAGGCCGTTGAACTCGCCTTCGTCCAAGTAGCCGTTCTTGTCCCTGTCGGATTGCAAGAATCGCAGGCGGAACAATTTGGATTCATCACGTGCGGTCACTCCGCTACGTTCAGAATCGATTAAGATTTCCGTTCCCGGAATGAACAACGTCAGCCGTCCATTGCGGCCTGGTTGAAATTCTACACCGGCCGATTTCGATAACGGTGAGACCGTCGTCCGTTTCCTGCGAGAGTCGAGCTCCGCTAGCAACTCGATTTGCGGCGTGGGATCCTGCACCAGTGCGGTGATTTCCGCCAATTTCAAACCCCCGTCGCCGTCAGCATCCAGTTTTACGAACGTTGCCGCATCGATGCCCAATTCCTCGCGGCTCAACTGTCGCCGGTCACCGTGGCTGGCGGACGGTTTTCCGTAGACCTTCAGCAGTTTCAAAGCCACATCACTTTGCCAGCGACTGTTGTCCAATGCGATCAAGGTAGTACCCACGCTGGCCGTGTCGGTATTGACGGGAGGAAGTAACGCGGCGAATTCCAATTTGCTGAGCGTTTCGTCGTCGTCGATATCGTATTTGGCAAGCTTGGTCCGCGTGTTGAGAATTTCCTCGGCTGTGACCACACCGTCGCTGCCCGCATCCAACTGGTTGAACAGTTCCGCATCCAGCTTCCGACTGCCGGGAGGACGTTCGATCTGTAGCGGTTCTCCCACATTTTGTCGGACAAAATGCCGCAACTCATCTGGAGAGATTTGGCTGTCACCGTCGCGGTCAAGCTCTGCAAATGTGATCGGCGTCGATTGTGATGCGTCACGAAAACGATTGCGGGGCGGAATTTCTTTCGCTTCTTCCTCGTTGAGTGAACCGTTTTCATCAGTGTCTAACGTGGCGAACAACCGCTCGGCCAAGACGTCGGGCTGTTCTCGAAAGCTACGTCCATCGACTTGAATGTGCAGCCGAATGAACAACGGACGCTCGGGGGCCATAAACAAAAAATCACGCACGTCCGACAATTCCGGTTCGCCCGGTTCGCCAGCGTGCGCATCATTGCTGCGCGCAACGTGAGCGCAGAGTAACAACGCAACCGTCAACAAGACTGTTGCGGCGCGCTTCATGCCAACACCTCCCGAATCGGCTTGGCTTCGGGATCGACGATACGCACAGGGCGGCCAACGTTGGACATGTTTTGTTTCTGCGGATCGACTCCCAATGCCTCGCAAATTGTCGCGATGAGGTCGGGAGTCGTGACCGGGCTTTCTGCCACCTGCATGCCATCCTCACCCGTCTTACCGTATACCTGCCCCCCTTTGATCCCGCCGCCGGCCAACACGGTCGACCACGCAGCTGGGAAATGATCGCGGCCGGCATTGGCGTTGATCACCGGGGTGCGACCGAACTCGCCCATCCAGACGATCAAGGTCGAATCCAACAGGCCCCGTTGCTTTAAATCGGTCATCAATGTCGCCCAGGCGGCATCCAACACCTCGCTGAGCGATTTGACGGTTTCGAAATTATTTTGATGCGAATCCCAACCGAGTGCGGCGTTCCCTGAGGCGCTGCTGAGCGAGACCTCGACGAACGGCACGCCCCGTTCTACCAATCGCCGCGCCAACAGGCAGCCTTGTCCGAAAAGGTTGCGGCCGTATTGATCACGTGTTTCGTCCGATTCTTCGGTCAGGTCAAAGGCGGCAGCGCCGCCAGCTTGCATCATCCGCACCGCTTGATCATAGGCCGCTTTATGGCTGTTGACGGCCACACCGGGGCGTTGGGCGCGAAAGCCACTTTCGATTTCTTCCAACAGTTGCAATCGAGCACCGGCTTGCGCCGTGTTCACCGCATCGGAGAGTTTCAGGTTTTCGACTTGCAGGGAGTTCTCGTCATCATCATTCTGACCCGGCTGCGCGGACCCGACGACCAGCGGGGCGAATTGCGGTCCCAAATATCCTGGTCCAAAAGCAGCGGGACTGAGAAATCGATATGGAGCCACGCTGATAAAATTCGGCAAATCGGCATCGGTTTGCGCGAGTTCCTTAGAGAACAACGATCCCATCGTGGGGTGACGGATCGGCCCTTGCGGCAAATAACCGGTCCGCATCAAATACGTCGCCCGCCCATGATCCCCTTCTTTGGTGCTCATGGAACGCACGATCGCGCACTCGTCCATCTGTTTCGCTAATTGCGGTAGGTGTTCGCTGATGCGGATGCCCGGCACGGACGTTTCGATCTCGCTGAACTCGCCGCCGTTTTTGTGCTCCGGCTTGAGGTCGAATGTATCCATCTGGCTCGGCCCGCCCGGCATCCACAATAGAATGCAGGAACGCTTTCGCTCGGCGAGTGCCGCTGTATCGGCTGCCAGTAGCGGCATCCACCGCGACATCGAAGCCCCCAGCAGTCCGCCGGCTGTCATGCTCATCCAATCGCGTCGTGTGGCTTTCAACATGGCCTGAAACTCCCAACCGCGATTAATGGTTCAAAATGAATTCGCTACTGTTGAGCAACGCCCAAAACACGTCGCCCAATGCCGTTTTGGGATCATCCGCCGAGCCGCCCGAATCGACGTACGCGACCATTTTTTCAAGTTCCGGCCCTGAGGGATAACGGGACAACGCCGCTAAAAACAACGTGCGAATCCGCTCCGGTGTGTCCAAAAATGGCGACTCAGCGACCGCCGTCAATGTCGTGCTTTGCTCAAGATCGGTGGCCGATTCGACAAATTCGCCGTTCATCAAGGCCAGTGCTTGCAGAATGGTCGTCTCCGCATCGACCGGTCCACCCGCTTCGTTGCCGAACAGTTGCCGAAATTTCGCCCGTTCGGAACTGTCGTTGATATTCAACGGATTGCGATCAGCGTTGGATTCAAAAAATCCGGTGGCCTCGGCCAAACTGTCAAACAGTTGTTCGGTGGTCAAACCTTGAATCGCCATTTTTGCATACAGCCGCGGATCGGACTGGCTGTCGTCTGTTTGCCGACTGGTGAGTTGATAGGCTCGACTGGCCACGATGCTCCGCAGCAAGAATTTGATGTCGAAGTCATGCGCGGCAAACGCTTCGGCCAATTCGTCCAACAACTCGGGATGACTGGGCGGATTGTTCTCATCGAAATCATCGACCGGGTCGACTAACCCCGTGCCGAATAAGTGGTACCACATCCGATTCACGGCTGCGCGGGCGAAATAGGGATTCTCGCGGCTTGTCAGCCAGTCACCGAAAGCGCCGCGATAATAAGAAGCACCCGGTTTCGGAACGGCCTTTTCCCCGCTCAAGTAGGTGGCTTCGACGACCTGTTTTGTCTCGGGAATGACTGTTTTTTCACTGCCCGGCCTGCTAAAGAAAGCAGCGAACTGCCAGAAATCCTTTTGCTGCCATTTCGCAAATGGATGATCGTGACATTGGGCACATTCCAACCGCACGCCCAAAAACAGCCGCGACACTCCAGCGGCAATGACTTCCGGCTTGTTTTGTTTGGATTGAAAGTACGCGGAGGGACTGGACTCAACCGGCATTCCGGGGGTGAAATTCAGTCGCGGCGTATTATCGGCGGCAGTCAGCAAATTACGGACCATCACATCGTACCGCACATCGTCGGTGAGTTGTTCGCGCAACCAGGCCTCGAAGGCGGGAATGCCGCCGGCAAATTGAGGATCTGCCTCTGCATCGGGAATCATCAACGACCGCCAGACGCTGGTGAAGTTGACGATGTACGCGGGGCTTTCCAATAATTCGTCGACCAGTTCGCGACGTTTTTGGGGGGACGGATTGTCCAGAAAGGCACGCACTTCCGACACGCGGGGGATCTTGCCCGTTAAATGCAAATAAACGCGGCGCAAAAACTCCGCATCATCCGTCTCAGGGGCGGGAACGACGTTGTCCGCTTCCCACCGCGCTGCAATGCGCTGATCAATGGTTGCCGCTAAATCGGCCACATCATCGGCGCGGAGTTGCCCTGTTCCGGCTATTACGCCGGTCAGCACGAGCACCAAGACCATCAAGCGCTTCATTGTTCGCCCCCTCGATAGCGAACGGTTTTACTTGGGAGAACTCCACGGGGCGTCAAACACAGGTGCACGCTCTTCTGCGAATGCCAACGTGCAAGCCGCCGCGTTTTAGATGCCCGCAGCAGCCATTTTTGTGCAAAAATCTCAGCAGGAATACCAAAAACCGACGAGACTACACAGTATTCGCCTGAAACCGTGCATTATTATCCTCCCGCAGCGACGACATTACAAGCGGAGTCAACAAAACTGCGGGGGGAATAGGCGTGAGGCCTGAGGGGACAGGCTTGAGGAAAATCATGCCCCCACGCTTTGGTGGCTGCAAACAGCCCCCCCAAGTTTTCTGGCCACCGGCCACTGACCACCGGCCACTCATTCCCCTCACTCCTCATCGGAGTGGGCCGGATAAGACGCCTGGAACCATTTCTCGTCAGCCTCGGAGATCCCGGGGGCGAGCACTGGTTCGGCCGTTTTGGTCTTTTCGCTCGATGGAGCCGATTCAACGGTATCAGGGTCGATGTCGCTGCCCTGCGTCCGCACTAGGGCAATCCGTTTTTCGGCGGTTGGCAATGGCGTGTTGAGCGGGGCAATCCAATCAAACGGGCCTAAGGTAAAGGCTTCTTCGGAGAGTTGGCTTTCTTCGGGAATACAAATCGATAGCGCGCGCCCATTCAATGAGGCCATCAACTCAGCTTCGACAACGGGGCGAGTATTTCCCGGACTGATTTTCGCGACTGTGTCGGCCACGACCACACAATATTGCCGTAACAATTCGGGATGGTGCATGATCTGAGCATGCTCGAAATCGGAGAGTTGCAAACGGGCGATATCGAACGAGGCGTCGTCGAGCCTGCGCACATCCTCGGGGCTGAGGCCAGCCGATTCGATGCGGACCTGCACGAGATCCCGCATGACCTCATCATCGTTCGCTAGCACGATATCCTGCAACATGCCGCCGGCCAAGCCACGACTTTCTAGTTCCGCTTGCGAAAACATGATATCCAGCGGCACGGGGAATTCGCTGCGGGGATTGATCGTCCACATCAATTGCCGGTCCGGCAGGATGAGCGTCATCGACAAATCCCCTTGCTTGTCGTAGGTCTCGCCCCACCACGCAAAGAGTCGCCCCTCATCGGTCCAGCGAGGGTTTCCGGGATAAGCTAAGTATCGCAGCGGCAAAATGAATTGCAGTAACAGCCAAACAACGACGCAATATTTTGTCGCTTCGCCCATCATTGTTTCACTGCGTGTTTTCGGTTGCGGGGCCTGAGAGCCACTTCGGCGTGCGGGGACATTTTTTTTGAAAACAGGACTATCGTCGAACCAAGCAAACGCCGCATCAACGGTCCCCCCGATTCGCCGCGTGGCCTTCCATCCCGACTGCAAAAACGGCAACTGCGTTACCGTGGGAGCTAGTCGCGCTACGATCCGTCGCGGCCAATCCGGCGAGCAAAAGACAAAGCTCAGCGCCCACATCAAGACCGGAGCGACACCGATGCTCAGCCACATCCAGTCGGCAAAATGCAGCACTGTCATCAACACCAATCCCACGCTGCGGCTGCGTTGCCACAACAGTAGGAATCCGAGGCTCAGTTGAATGAGCATTACGCCCCAGGCAATGCCAATTGCCATCTGTGCACCGACGGGTGCGTCGGCCAGCGCGAATCGCTCGACCAGCGGTGCGCCGGACAGCCAATCGCCGTTGAGTTTCGAGAGGCCCGAGAAAAAATAGACAAACAACAACTGCATCTGCACCAACCACGGTTGCCATCCCAGAACCGTTGCGCGGGTTTCACGACCCAGTTGGCGGTCGGCCGACATCCAACGATTGACCGGCAGCCAAGCGACGAGAATTGACATCAACGCCAGCAAGTAATAACCGTCGTCGTAATACAGCGGATCGAGCAGAAACCAATACAGCGTCGCCGCACACAACAGCACGCTACAAATTCGCGTCCGCCATCCAACGAAGACCGCGGTGGCGGTCAGGGCAATGATCACCATATGCGCGTAGGGAAGATTGCCCGGCAACGGTTTGACGAACGTCGCTAGGGGGTATTGAAAATGTAACCCCAGCGACATAAACAGTTCGGGAACGCGGCCGGTGACCAGCACGCCGACAGCAAGCACAAACAGCGCCGCAGCGGTCACCATCCGCACAACGGCCAGCGATGCGCCGTCGACTTCACGGCTTAATTTATCAGAGAAATTTGCCCACATGGGTCGTGACTTTGGTTGCAAGTTCGAGGGTTGAACGTCGACGCATGGGGAGATGCCTCATGCGAAGGGCTTGATGCCATCCTGCGAAAGCGCCGCGGCCACAATCCATTTTTCAGCCGGCAAGCGTACATTCGCCGTACGTTCAGCATAGCAGACAACTGGGAGGCGTGTCGTCGCAGATTCACTGAATCGGATTGATGAGCGTTCAACCCGCGAAATCGGCACAACCGGACCGCTGCAGAATCTGCCGCACAGGCTCCACGGTGCGATGGTAACCGGGGAAAAGGGCGATTGCGCATCGCCCAGGTTCCATGCACCGCGGGGGACTTAGCCCGTACTCGGCCAACCCATTCAAGAATGGGTCAAGAAAAATTCTCCAAAGCGATCCGCACAGTCGCCTGAGCGGATTAGTAGTAGAGAAGCTAGCGCCGTGGGGCGCGGAGAGGCAGTTGTTCGATGCGGCGAGCGGTGCGGCGAGGGCGGACTGTGTTGCTCTCACTGTCCGGGGATTGACCGGCAATACTGGTTGTGCCGGCTTGCTCCTGCCGTTTCAATTCTGCTGCATACACCTTGGCTGTGAGTTTGAGCAGTTGAGTGCGGCGTAAATCCGGGATGCCGCCCATTTTCTCGGATAGTTTTTCTACCCAGCCCGGACGGGTGGTCATGGCCATCGACATCATTTTTAGAAACGTGCTGATCTCACTAAATGTGCGATCGGCGATCCGACCACTGATGGGGGACAAGATTTTGGCGATGTTGTCGACCGTTTGCGACGGAAACGAAACGTACAAATCAGCCGAATGTGTAATGTAAATCTTGTCGTCGGCTTCCTTCGAGTAACCGGTCCGCAGCAAAATTACCGATTGCGCCCGGATCGGCTTGGGAATCAGTGGACTCTTAAATTCGCCTTCACAAAACACCAGGTTCAGGTTGGGACTTTGGAACACGACGTCCATTGTGCCGATCGTCCCATCTTCGGCGTCTCCTTCGAATTCAAACCGCCCCGTTTGCCACAATCGCATTTTGGAGATTTTCATTGCTCTCCAAATGCTGGCCGTCACGTCGGGGTGATAGACCATAAACTCGTAGGCATCCGGATCGCTTTCGAAGACGATCGTGGGCATGCGGCGAAACATGGAAGACGAATTCACCACTTCCGCCACCCGATTGCGGTCGGCGGGGGTCAACTTGTTCAATGGCAATGCCTGGATGGCTGCCCGTTTGGCCTCGTCTGAAGAGGTGCCCGTTGCCCAGGCGCGAGCATTGTTGTTATTGGCCCGGGCTTGTTGGAATTGAATTTGCAAGATGTCGCTATCTTGAAAGTCCTCAGAGAGAACTTCCGAGGGATCCATCAATGGCGGCTCCGCTTGCAGACCGCCGGTCAGCATCCATGTAATTAGAAGTGCCAACGGACCGGCCCACCGGCCCCGACGGAGCTTTCTCGCGATCAATTTCATGTTGTCTGCGCCTCCCCCGTTCCCCACATTTTACGGTTCGTCGAACGCCCACTGGGCAGCGCTCCATCGCGAAGCTCGACTGAAACCCGTTACTTTCCATTCCATCGGCATAAACGGACAATCGAGACGAATCCAAATTGGAGCGAATTTGTTCGGTGGGGGAGGATTAACAACCAGGAATTGCAGCAAAAAGGACAATCTGCGAAACTCTGAATGAATCGTCTATGTCATAATTTTTCTGAGGATTCACATGTTTCAGCGTGATATCCGCCGCACTTTTGCGTCAATTTTTAGTATGAACTCCTGCCGCGCAACTCTTCTAGCCCTGATCTGCCTCGCGACACCGCTATCGGCCGCCGCTGCAGAACCGCGGACAAATCCGGCAACTACGGAGCAAAATTGGAGGCCGAATTTGAAACTCAAAACGATGGGAGGCGTCCAGTTCTGGTCGGATGTCCACTTCTTCCATGGCTGGCACGTACAACAACACAGTTCGACTGGCCACTGCCGATTGCTCGATCCAGAGGACGTGCGTCATGCATGGGGAACGCGTGATGAATGTTTTGCCGCACTGGAAGTTATTAAAAACAAACAAGAAATCCCGCCCAAGCCGGGCCGGACTGTCATTTTAGTTCACGGCATCGTCCGTTCAGCCCGCTCGATGAACGCCATCCGCAATCGATTGGAGACAGACGGCTTTCGAGTGATTGGTTTTAACTATGCCAGCACGCGGATCGATATCAGCAGCGCCGCCGACTATTTGCATCAGGTGATTGAATCGTTGGATGGGGTCGAGGAGATCAATTTTGTTGTTCACAGTATGGGGGGATTGGTCGTTCGCTCGTATTTGTCGAAACATCGAGATAAACGCATCAACCGCCTTGTGATGTTAGGTGTCCCAAACCTGGGAGCGAAACTGGCCAAGGACCTCAAGCACAATTGGCTGTACAAAACAGTCTGGGGACCGGCGGGACAGCAATTGGCCAAGGATCCCAACGGTTTCATTGCCGGACTTCCCACGCCCGATTTTGAGTTTGCCGTGATCGCAGGGAGTCGCGGCACGCTGGATGGTTACAATCCGCTGCTTCCCGGCGATGATGACGGCACCGTGGCTGTGGAAAATACCAGACTCCCCGGCGCCACCGATTTCATTGCTGTGCATCGTTTGCATTCGTTCTTGATGTACGACCCGGAGGTGATTGACTACACACTCCGATTTTTGAAAGAAGGCCGACTGCGCGCTGAAGGTGAGCGGCACCCCATTCCCCAAAAACATGCTGCAGCAGATGCGGCCAAATCATAGCGAAGATTCCCCGACCATTGTCCGGCGATTTGATAGCCGGCATGGGAGGAATGATACATAGAGGAACTGACTTGAGCATCTTGGACGAAATCGTGGACTATAAACGCGGCGAAATTGCTGCTGCGCAGCAGCGGACGCCGTGGGACACACTGCAATCGCAACTTACTGACGCTCCGCCGGTCCGTGATTTTCATGCGGCACTGAACACCGCTGCCAAAATGCACGTCATTGCCGAAGTCAAAAAGGCCTCCCCCTCGGCTGGTTTGATCCGCGAAGATTTCGATGCGGTCGCCATTGCCCGGATTTATGAGCAGCATGGCGCCGCCTGCATCAGCGTGCTGACGGACGAACATTTTTTCCAAGGACACCTGGACTATTTGCGCGCGGTCAGGCAGGCGGTCGGCATTCCGGTGCTCCGCAAGGACTTTATTCTAGATCGCTATCAAGTGCTGGAAGCCCGCGTTGCTGGGGCGGACTGCATCTTGTTGATCGCCGAATGCCTCGATCCTGACACGCTGGCTGATCTGCATCAGTACGCGGAATCATTGGGCATGAGTTGCCTGGTGGAACTTTATGAACCGAAAAACCTGGAGTGTGTCCTTTCCGTCAAACCCAAAATCGTGGGAGTCAACAATCGCGACCTGCGCACTTTTCAAACGGATCTTGGACATTCGCTGGCACTGCACCAACAGGTTGACGCTGAGACTATTTTTGTGAGCGAAAGCGGAATCCGCTGTCGTGACGACGTGGTCCGTTTAGAGCAAGCGGGTGTGGACGCGATTCTTGTGGGAGAAACCCTAATGCGTTCTGCGGACATTGGTGAGGCTCTTGAAAACTTGTTGGGGCAAAATGCACAGGCATAGTACGGAGTACTGGTATTTGCCAACCAGTCGAAGGAGTCGACCGCCGCGTGGTGGCTATGGCCGAATTCGTTGGTCCAACTGTTTTATTTGCGGGAACTAACCGCTCAGTCATGACGTCCAATGGCAGCGACGGATGACATTGTCCGTATGGAGAACAGAAAATTTGTTGTGGAATGATTGTTTGAATTACATCAAGACTACGACGAATCCTGTAGACAAAGTTCTGCGGACGTGTTGTAATTGCTGTTACTGAAAGTGCGAAGGCGGGCTCGCTCACACATTCAAAACTTCGGCGCTCGGGAATTAAAAACTATGCTGTTTCGCCTAACTTCTTGCGTCGCGCTGTCGATGGCCCTTATCTCGGTCATCGGATGCGGCGGCTCGTCAGCCAGTCCGGCGACTGCTGGCGGAACGATGGATAACGATCCGTTTGCCAACACCGAAGTGACGGTGCATTCCAGTGAAGTGGCCACGGTGTCGTCAGGGGCAAAATCCGATACCCGCCGCACCAAGAGGAATCCCAACCGCCGCAATACCGAACCGATGCCGGCAAACCCGACTCGCGGATACGGTATGGTGAGCGAGCGTGAAAATGCGCGGTCCTCGAAGAATTCCAACCCCGAAGCGTTGCCTCGGGTGAAGGCCAAACCGGAACACCCCATCGTGGCGCTCATCGGCGAAAGTGCGCCGGATATTAACGTCCCCATCGCGGGAGGCGGTCAAGTCAATTTGGTGCAGCACCAATCTTCCGAGATTCTCGTCATTGTGCTCTGGGCGAGTTACAACCACCTTTGCCAAGATGAATTGCCCGCATTGAAAACGGCCGTCGACCGTTACTCCGCGGAGCAAGTGCAACTCCTCGCCATCAATGACGGTGAAGGGATTGAGACGATCAAAAAGTATCTAGCGAGAAACAATCTCGAACTCCAGGTCGGCATCGACTTGAAGCAAGAAGTTGCCGATGCGTTTTTGGTACGTCAATTGCCGTTTGTCGCCATCATCGACAAAGAGGGGGTCGTGCAAGGCATCCATGTCGGGTACATAGACTCCTTGGGCGAAGATATTGGTAGAGATTTGGAATCACTCGTTTCCGGCAAGAGCATCATTGAGAAATCCAAAGAGCGGCTCAGCCGTCAAGATCTCTCCTTGCGAACTCCCGCCCCGTCGATGTTGGATCAACGCTCACTCGTCCAACATTAACCGTCTGGCGGAAGTGCGTCGTTTTAACGCATTCCCGCGATTCAAGTTATCGCGGGACCCTTCGCTGTGAAACTGTCCATTGCAAGCGGTGTACGTGCGTCTGCACGCTTTGGCGGCGATTCACCCTCATCCGCATGTGATTCCTGCCGCGAAACAGCTCTGCGGTTCTGATTGCGCCGGTATTGCGGGCACTTCTCTCTGCGACTGTGGCAAAATTTGCTCATGCGACGTCGTGACCTATAGTTTTTCGAAGGACACCGCGCTGCGCTGCTGGAGATGCCTGCGCACAGCGAACAGCGGTGACATCGGCCAATACAATCCCCCGCACACCTGCCAAACCCCGTACGACCGGAACGCAAACTATGTCCGAGCAAACCACTCAAGGCACAACGCCCCCGGCTGAAACGCCACCCACGACCACCGCAGCAAAAATCGTTTTGGCACTCCAGGCTGTGGGTATCGGCGTGCTGATTGCCATCGTCGTCTCCTTGGCCCGGTTGGCACAACATCCGGAATTCCAGGCTTTCTATTTGGGCCTCGATCAAATGCGGACGCCGCTGATTGCCGGCGGGCTGGCACTAGTCGTCGTGATTGCCTCGCTGATTTGGATTCGTCCCAAATCCCGAACGGTGTTGACCGCTGCGGCAGTGTTATTCGTAATGTTCTTAGGTCTGAAGTCAGTACTACGCATCGAAAGTTTTTCCGGCGGCATGGTCCCCCGTTTTGCTTGGCGGTGGACGCCGACTGCTGAGGAACAATTTGCGGAATTTCAATCACAACACGCAGCTGAAGCGGCCGAAACGGCTGAAGTTGCCTCGGGTATTGATGTCGTCGCTCGCGCGAACGATCACACAACATTCCTGGGAACGGCCCGGGACGGCGTGATCAACAACATCGCCTTGGAAACCGATTGGTCGGCCTATCCGCCGCCGCGCGAATTGTGGCGGCATCCTGTCGGATTGGGCTGGGGCGGTTTTTCAGTATCCGGCGATGCAGCCATCACGCAAGAACAACGCGGCGAAGAGGAAGCAGTCGTCTGCTATGACTTGAAAACGGGGCGCGAAGAATGGGTTTCGAGCAACCCGCAGCGTTTTGTCGACACACACGGCGACGGTCCGCGGGCGAATCCCACAATAGTCGACGGCCGCGTTTATACGATGGGCGCGTTGGGACAGTTATCATGTATTAACGGCGCCGATGGCGCTGCGATCTGGACGCAAAATGCACTTGCCGATCCGGCCTCACAAAACATTCTGTGGGGAATGTCCGGCTCTCCGTTGGTCGTTGAGAATCGGGTCATTGTCACACCCGGCGGGGGAGCAGGGCGTGCGATCGTCGCTTATGACGCCGCCCAAGGAGACGAACTTTTCCACGGTGGCGACGATCCCGCCGGATATGCCTCACCGGCACTGGTACAACTCGCCGGGCAAACGCAATTCCTCAGTTTTAATGGGGCGGGATTGCGTGGATTTGATGAACAGGGACAACCGCTCTGGCTGCACCCCTGGTTGACGCAAGGGGAATCACAGCGCGTCAACGTCGCCCAACCGATCGTTGTCGAAGGACTCGGCGAGGATGCTGCGAATGTCGGCCACGTGTTGGTCTCATCCGGTTACGGCACGGGAGCTGCGCTGCTACGGATCACTCATGAGAACGACCAGTGGCAGGTGACCGAAGTCTGGCGGAACCGTAATTTGAAATCGAAGATGTCGAATTTCGTGGTGCAGGGCGGGTTCGTGTACGGCATGGACAACGGAATCATGACCTGTCTGGATGTAAGAACTGGTGATCGCCAATGGAAGAAGGGGCGTTACGGCCACGGACAGATTCTGCTGGTGGACGACGTTTTACTGGTTCAATCCGAATCGGGCGAGGTGGTCTTGGTCGAAGCCACGCCGGAGGAGCATCACAAATTGGCGACCTTGGCGGCGCTGGGCGACAAGACGTGGAATCACCCCACGCTGTCGGGAAATATCCTGATCGTCCGCAACGACCGCGAAGCCGCCGCCTTTGAGTTGCCGCTGCGACAGGCCAACGATGTGGCCGTCAATTCCACGCCGCAACCGTAGCGGACTAGCGATATTTCACGACCAACCACCCGGCGCATAAAAAATCCCGTCCACCGCCCGAAGGCGGGGACGGGATCTGCCCCGTGTCGGATTGGTGTCCATTAAAAAAAGTCCATCAATTCCAACACCCTTTCTCCCTGCCCCTAAACAGAGATCGCTCATGTTCGATTTTTGTGTGGCTGGGGGAACCGTCGCCCCTTCGCTACCAAACGGATCACATCTCTTTGAGAAAACCGGACACCCTTTCCAGAGTTTTTTGAGAAAAACCTGAAAATGCCCCTAAGGGACGACTCGGCGCGTGCAAACACCGATATTTCAGGTGTTTTCTCGAATCTGAACGGCGGGGATTCTATCTGTGTGGAGACTAGAAAGGCGTCTCAGTCACCCAGTGGTGCATTTAGCGAAGCAACGACGGCATTGGAAAACCGGGCGAGATATTCGCCGCGCGGTTCTTGCGGTTGCGTCGTGAGCATGATGGCAGCCGTTTGCCAAGTGGGGTCAATCCACAGCAGCGAGCCGGTCGCCCCCCAATGGCCGTAATTGTGCGGACCTAGGAAATCACCAAAATTGCGGCTGTCCCCCGGCCAATGCAGTCGCCAGCCCAGTCCCCACGGCCGCGAGCGGCGTTCCAATTCGGGGACATCGCGCATGGCGAGAAATTGATTGCGGGTGGCAGCGGCAATGGTGGCGGGGCTGAGGAGCGGCTGGTCTTCCCCACGTCCACGATTCAGCAGAAACTGTGCGAAGCGAGCCAGGTCGGCCGGCGTCGTCAACAATCCCCCCCACGGGGCGCCGAGTTGCCGCCAATACCGCGTGTTCCAATGCCAATTGCTGCCGACCTGTGCTTCGGGGATCCGTAATTCCGCGATGCGGTCGACGGTGGGATTCTCCCCCGCGTACCAGTTGTCCGGCGCGCCCAGTGCGGTATCGTGCATTCCCAACGGCGCGAAGATCTCGTTCTGTAAGAATTCCGCGCAGGACTGACCGGTCACGCGGCGGATGATTTCTCCCAGCATGCAAAATCCCATGCTTTGGTACTGCACGCCGCGACCGGGACGAAAGGCGAGTGGTTGCCGACAGGTCTCTTCCACGAATGCCGACAACGGTGCCTGCGCGGTGCGAAGCTCCGTGTTGTTGGGCAGCATGTCCGGCAAGCCCGATGTGTGCGTGAGCAGATGCCGGATTGTCACGCCGTGCTTGCCGTTGTTCCCAAACTCCGGCACGAT
Source organism: uncultured Planctomycetaceae bacterium (assembly GCA_942492455.1). GTDB lineage: Bacteria > Planctomycetota > Planctomycetia > Planctomycetales > Planctomycetaceae > Symmachiella. Next base: position 130,565 of record CALOFE010000004.1, read on the forward strand.
GTTTTTCACGCGGTCATCGAGCACAAACTCTCCCCGCTCGACGAGCAACAGTGCTGCCATGCCCACGATCGGTTTGGTGATCGATGCGATTAAAAAAATCGCGTCCTCACGAATCGGCGGTGAATCCGCATCGCACGTTTGTCGGCCGAACAGATGGGGACCAGTCGTCTTACCGTTGCGGAGAACCATGATGCCAGCGGCGGGAACTTGATCGGTCTCAGTCCACGACCGCACCAGCCCCAAGCGCGTGTTGCCAACGCGCGGGGTCCAATCCAATATTTTGCGGCGTATCAATCGCGAACATCAATCAACGAATATCCCTAAGATACGTTTCGTAGATGGCAAGCCCTGTAGGGCAGGCTCCCGCCTGCCGCAATTCACGATAAGCTTATCAAATGTCATCCCAAACCGACGGCTTTGCCGTCGTCTCGCAACGCTCGCTTGGTCGGCAAACTTTTGCTTGTCGCCAAATGTGGTGCCGTGCGTTTCCGTTTTTTTAGTTGGAGGTCGATTGCGACGGCGAAGCCGTCGGTTTGGGGTGGTGCTTTTATTCCTCGCCGTAGGCCGCATCCAGGTCGTGGGAATTGGCTTCCAGCATTTTCATGAATGCGCCAAAATCGCCGCCGTAATTGACCAGTTGAGCGCCTTGTTGATGAAGCTGCTTGACGTGCTCGGCCGAAAAGCCGGGTTGGCCCCAGGCCTTGCCGTGACGTTTGGCGGCGGCGGCGACGTGCTCGGTCGATTCCTCCAGCGTACGGCTCCCTTCAGGAGCGTTTCTGATGCGCAACGATAAATCGCCAGGCCCGACAAACAGGCCGTCGACGCCCGGCACAGCGGCGATTTCATCGGCGTTGTCCACTGCTTCGGGCGTTTCGATTTGGACCACCAGAAACGTTTCGCGATTGGCCGCGTCGGTGTAGTCCTCTCCCCCTTGCAGGTAAAAATCGCTGTCCAGGCCGGCACCATCAATGCCGCGGTCGCCGATCGGCGGAAACTTGACCGCACGGACCAACTCTTGAGCCCGTTCTGCCGTCGAGACGTGCGGAATCATCAACCCGGCAGCTCCGTCTTCAAAATAACGGTACAGCCGAATCTTCTCCAACGTCGGCGCACGAAGCATGCAATCGATGTCGCACAGATGAAAATAGGCCAACAGCGCCTGCACTTCGCGCTGGCTCATCTCCCGATGTTCCAGGTCCAGCCAGATACAGTCGTATTTGAAATGGGCCGCATGCCGAATGTAAGCGGGGATAAAATGCCCCAACGCACACATCCGCACCGGTTTGCCGGCCCGCAATTTGGCCAATGTTTTGCTCGGTCGCATAATCTTCAGTATCCTGGTCGAGGGTGGGTAATCTTCGCAGTGCTCAGTGTGGGATTCCCAGGTCGTCGCGTCAACCGATGGGGTGGGCGGATTTTTTATCGGTGGGGTGAGGCTTGATGATTGGACGTAGTCGTCAAGCAGACCGAACCTGACGGAATTCAGGTATTGCGGCAATATGAACCATGTCAGATAATACGCATGGTTCGACAAATAAGAGATTTTGACTGCACTGTCGGCGTCATCACTAAGGAGAGTAACCAAGATGAACCCGTATATTTTTATGGCATTGTCGCTCGGCATTTTGGCGGGGGTATTGGTCCAATCTAAGGGTGAAGATCTTGATCCCGAGCGAGCGAATCTATGCTTACATCCTCATTGGAGCAATGACGTTTTTGCTGATTTATGTTCCGTTTTACATCCCGACCACCGGGGAGATTGTCCACGGATTTGCATGGGAAACGATCGAATATCCAGATGAACTCATGCAAAATGTCCTCACACCTGTGGCCGTCAAGACAGTCGAAGTCGAATTGAAAAAACACCCTGACCTGGGCGTCAATCCGAATTGGGTCCAGGATTACATCATGCTCCGCGCAAATCCTTCTCGCGGGCGAATGGGAATCTATTTGGGATTGCTGGCAATTCTCGGAGGAGCCGGCTGGTGGTTCGTACCTCCACTCATGAATCGATTGATCTTCCGTCGAGACAGTCGGGAATACCGTCGCTAGGTTTCTCGATGGATGCAATAACTACGAAATCTTCCGGCCATTTGTACCCCCTCCGCTCAACCCGCTACAATAGCGACGACGTGAAATTCACCTCCGCTCCTTCTAAAACCAGCAGACACAGGTGCCCGATATGTCCTCATCGCAGACGCCGCAAAATCCCTCGACCGACTCGTCCCGTCGCGACTTTTTGAAGACCGCCACGATTGCCGGAGCCGCTGCGGCGGCCGTGACGATGGGGAGTGGGCCGTTGATTCTTAATGCCAGTGATAAGGCGGGCAGTAAGCGGGCGCGGGTGGGGCAGGGGGAATTTGTTTACGAGTGCGATCACCATTTCGGCGAGGTGCCCGACCATGTGCGTTGGGGGGATACGCACGGCGTCTGCGTCGACGAAGCGGGGCTGATTTATGTCAAGCATCGGCAGAAGACCGATGAGCCGATGGATGCGATTGTGGTGTTCGACGCCGACGGCAAGTTCGTCCGCTCGTTTGGTAAGGAATACCATGGTGGCGGGCATGGGATCGATGTCCGTAAGGAGGGGGGCGAGGAGTTTTTGTATCTCTCCAACACCAGCCGCGGCACAACTGCCAAGACGACGCTGACCGGCGAGCAGGTGTGGGTTAAGGAAGTTCCCAAGGAATCAGGCAAGTACGACAACGGCGAGAAATATAGCCCGACGAACATCTGCTTCGGCCCCGATGGCGGGTTTTATATCGGCGACGGTTACGGTTCGTCGTATCTGCATCAATACGACAAGAACGACAATTACGTCCGCACCTGGGGCGGCAAGGGACGCGAAGCGGGTGAAATGTCGACGCCGCACGGCCAATGGCTCGACAACCGCGCCGGCCGCGAGCCAAGCCTAGTCGTCGCCGACCGGGCCAACGGCCGCATGCAATACTTCACACTCGATGGCGAGCACATCGAATTCATGTACGACGTCCTCTTCCCGGCCGACGTCGACATCCGCGGTGACATCTTAATGGTCCCCGACCTACACGCACGGATTTCGCTGTTCGACAAAAACAACACGCTGATCACCCACCTGGGAGACGATGCCGCTTGGCGGAAAAAAGTCCTCGACGGCTTCAAAGTCCGCCAACACCCCGAAGATTGGCAAGACGGAAAATTCATCCACCCGCACGATGCGGCGTTTGATCACGACGGGAACATCTACGTGGCGGAATGGGTGCCGACGGGGCGGGTTTCGTTTTTGCGGCACGTGGGGTAGGGCGACAGTCGCAACGCATTGATTCTAATTCTCCGTTCCGTAGTCAGCGAACGGAGTGCTCGTCATACCGGCGAAGATTCAGCAGTGACGCCAGTCCCTGCAATTGCAGTCAATAACTCGGGCGGAAACACTGCCTCAACACGATATTGTTCCGAAAAACTTGACATATAAGACTTGGAATATAGTGCGGGAATGAGAGCCCACTCTGGCAAACGAAATCATCAATAATCAGGCTCGCGTCCAATTTTGCCATGTTCTCCGGAGTTAAATGTGCTGCCGTTAAATGATCAATAAGAAATTCAAAAAACTTATTTTTCTTGAATATTTTATCTCGCTTGCTCGTAATGCATTTCTGTCCAAATACCTTCGCATCCCCAACGCCTACCTGATGCTATCTGTGGATTTAATAGATAGCTTTTCAATGCAATATTGATCCAGATGAATAAATCTATCTTCACTGGGAAACGGGCTCCTCGTTGTCCACCCAACAAAAGGCTACGCCCCAACCATCCTCGCGTAATGACTGCCGAAACAAAGATCGTACATTTTGTTTGTTTCCACATATCATAACACTCACTTTTCTCCCATATGTTCCGCAATTGCCTCGATTATCGCAATGTTTTTCATCTTCCACGAAAAACGTCGTTTTAAAACAGTCGCCGAGACGGATAATCTCTATAGCATCTCCAGCTATCCGGCAGCGTTGTTCCTCATTCACATTTCGACTAATCATTGCCCATCGCTATTCCAAACTAAGATTAGTTTTTGCAGAAAGCGTCGGCTAAACACAACCCGACTGTGGGTGACAACAATCATTTGTCGACTGTGCGTGTTGCAATAACGCGAAGCACCTGACAATCGCTTCCGAAGCCCTCCGCTTCGACAAGAAACAATCATATCGTTCTCGCGATGAGTAGATATTCGTTGCAAGAGACAAATGCGGGGGATGTCGGCTCAAGAGGTACTTTCGTAGTCCCATTTTTCAAAATTACAATATCGGGTGATCCTGAATGTTCGTTCCAGCGAGCGTTGAGAACATATTGTGGGAAACTTGAATCACCTTGGAACGAGGTGCGAGGGGGAGAGAGGGGGCATAGATTCCATCAAACTTCAATCCCTGAGCGAGCAGAGCTCGTTTATTATTTCCTAGCTCGCGGGATTCGTTTCGGGCTAAATGCCTGGCGACGGCACGGGGTTCCGAGTAAGCTAGGTTCGGAGGTCTTAAGTCCTGTAAAAGTTTGTTTTTAGGTAATAAATTTAACTGAAATCAACTGAAAACACATCCTCATGAATATTAAGAAAAGCTGACTTAATGGATTAGACATTGCGGATGGCGAGCTATGAATGAGAAATGGATTCTAATACCCATGGTCACGCACCACAAGCATAGCATTGTAAAGGCACCGGCTTGTTTCCGGCCACCGGCCACTGACCACTCCCTCCCTCAAATCACCTCCGCAATCGGCTCCACCGGCTCCACGCCGACCAGCTTCTGATCCAGCCCGCCGTAGAAGTAACTCAACCGGTTGGGGTCCAGGCCGAGTTGGTTCAGGATGGTGGCGTGTAGGCGTTTGACGTGTAGTGGGTTTTCGACGGCGCGGGAGCCGAGTTCGTCGGTCGTGCCCACGCTTTGGCCTCCCTTGATTCCGCCGCCGGCCATCCACATCGTGAAGCCGAAGGCGTTGTGGTCGCGGCCGGAGCCTTTGGCGTACTCGGCTGTCGGTTGTCGGCCGAATTCGCCGCCCCAGACGACGAGCGTTTCATCGAGTAGATTGCGCTGCTTGAGGTCTTTCAGCAATGCGGCGATCGGCTGATCGGTGTTGCCGGCGTGGTAGTTGTGGTTCTTTTCCAGGTCGCCGTGGGCGTCCCAGTTGTTGTCGTTGTGGTTGCCGCCGGAGTAAAGCTGAATGAACCGCACGCCCCGCTCGACCAGTCGCCGCGCGTAGAGGCAGCGCTTGCCGAAATCTTCGGTCCGCTTGTTATCCAAGCCGTACATCTTTTGCGTCTCGGCGGTCTCTTGCGAGATGTCGACCGCTTCGGGGGCGTGCTTTTGCATTTTGAAGGCGAGTTCGTAACTGGCGATGCGGGCAGCTAGGTCGCTGTTGTCGCTGCGTAAGGCGAGGTGGTCCGTGTTGGCCGCATTCAATGAATCCAACAGCGTCCGCTGCGCAGCGCGGGACATCCCTTCTGGCGGCGCGAGGTCGATGATCGGGGCCCCTTTAGACCGCATTTGCGTCGCTTGATAGGTCGCCGGCATATAACCGCTGGACCAGTTTTTGGCGCCGCTGATCGGACCGCCGGTGGGGTCGAGCATCACGACGAAGCCGGGCAGGTTTTCGTTTTCGGTGCCGAGTCCGTAATTCACCCAGGAGCCAAGCGCGGGGCTGCCGCTGAGGATTTTGCCTGAGTTCATCATCAACATCGCGGACCCGTGAATCGGCGAATCGGCGGTCATCGATTTGAGAAAGGCAATGTCATCGACGCAGCCGGAGAGGTGCGGAAAGAGTTCCGAGACCCATTGGCCCGACTCGCCGTATTGTTTGAATTTCCAACGCGGCTCGACAATGCGGCCACCGGTTTTGTGTCCGCCACGGCCAAAGGTTTTCACGTCGACCGTTTTGCCATCCATGCCGATCATGTCCGGCTTGTGGTCGAACGTATCGATATGGCTGGGCCCGCCGTACATGAACAGAAAGATCACGCTCTTGGCTTTGGGGGCAAAGTGCGGCGGCTTAACGGCCAACGGATTCGTCGAGTCGGCCGCTTGTGCGGATTTGGAAAAGAACCCATCGCCCGACAAAAGTCCCGTCAGCGCCACGGAGCCAAATCCGCCGCCGGCTTGCCAGAGAAATTCGCGGCGGGTGCGGCCGCAGAAATTATTGGTTGTGCTCATCGCTGAATTCTCCAAGTCCGTAGGGCAGGCTCCTGCCCTGCCGTAAAACGATTGTCATTCGGCAGATGCCAAACGGGGTGCCGTTTGTTTCCGTTGTGTTGTTGAATGTCGATTGCGACGGCGGAGCCGTCGGTTTGGGGGATTCGTTGGATTGCGGCAGGTGGGAGCCTGCCCTTCGCGAGATCAGTCCAGGTAGGTGAACTCGTTGAGGTTGTAGATGTATAAACAGAAGTATTCCAAGGCTTGGTCGGCCGTCAGGTTGTGTTGTTTTTGCAGCTTCTCAATCAGGGCGGCGCCGCGGGCGATCTCTTGTGGGTCGGCGGGATGCGCGAGGGCCAATTCCAAGGCGCGGCGGATTTGTGCTTGCGTGTCGTCGCCGCACTCCTTGCGGAGCCGTTTCGCAAACTCGACGGCTTGCTTGTGAATGAAGTCGCCGTTGATCATCCCCAGCGCCTGCGTGGGTTGTGTGGTGGCAAAACGGGCTTCGCAACTGGAATCGGTTTCGGGGAAATCGAAACTGGCCAACATTGGCGTGATTAGTGAGCGTTTGACATGGATATAAATGCTTCGCCGCGCCTGTTCCTCCGGCGTCGATTTGCCCCAACCCAATCCGGGTTGTGATTGCCCGGCGAGAACCTCGGCGGAGATTTCTGGATAGACGCCGTGGCCGTACATTTGCAAATTCAAACGGCCGTTGACCGCATGGATCGAATCCCGCAATTCTTCGGCGCTGAGCCGTCGCATATCAAACCGCCAGAACAAATCATTACGCGGATCGCGAGACAAGCCTTGTGGATTGCCTTGCGACGACATTTGATAGGCAGACGACATCATAATTGTTTTGTGCAGCTGCTTAAGCCGCCAATCCCCGGCGACCAACTCAGTCGCCAGCCAGTCCAACAGCAGCGGATGCGTGGGGGCATCGCCCAGCAGGCCGAAGTTGTTGGTGCTGCGCACGATGCCGCGGCCGAAATGATGTTGCCAGATGCGGTTGGCGATTACGCGGGAGGTCATGATGTTGTCCGGCGAAGTGATCCACTCAGCCAACACTGTGCGACGGCCGGAGGTCTTGGCCCCTTCGGGAGCGATCGGGGATTTCCGGCACGGGTGCGTTGAGGATCGTGGGGAAACCCGGTGCAACTTCTTCCCCTTTGGCGTGCACGTTGCCTCGCATCAGCACGTGGGATTGCGGGGGCCGCGGATTACAACGGGCGACCGACAGGGCCGATTCGCGGGGAGGCAACTTGATGGCATTGAGTTTCTCGAGTTCGCTTTTAAGCGATGAGTATTCGGCCCAGGCGGATTCGTCGAGATAATCCTTGAGTTTTTCGTCGAGTAATTTTTGACGGCCGCGGCCTTCGGATTGGCGTTGATCGGGGGCGGACATTTTGACGATGCCCGCTTGTTCGATCGGATGCATTTTATCGCGGACCGCTTTCTTCTGCCGATCCAGCTCCGCATGTTGCGTTGCCAATTCAGGAGAAGAGATGTCCGTTTGATTGTACGAAAGTTGATCGCTGCGGATGCCGTACGAGGGGACGCCCTCGAAGAAGGACAACAGGCTGTAATAATCGGTCTGTGGAATCGGATCGATTTTGTGATCGTGGCAGCGGGCGCAATTGACGGTCAGACCCAACATGACTTGGCTGGTGGTGGTGAGAATGTCGTCCAACTCATCGTAGTACGCCTGTTCGCGGTCGACCGGTTCGTCATCCCACAAGCCCAATCGGTAATAGCCGGTGGCGATGATCGTCTCGGCGGAGGCGTCGGGCAATTCGTCGCCGGCAAGCTGCTCGGTCAAAAAACGGTCGTACGGTTTATCGTCATTCAGGCTACGAATGACGTAGTCGCGGTACCGCCATGCATTGGGCTTGTCGCCGTCGCGCTCGTAGCTATTGGTTTCCGCATAGCGCACCAGATCCAGCCAATGCCGCGCCCAGCGTTCGCCGTAACGGGGTGAGGCCAACAGGCGGTCGACGACTTTTTCATAGGCATCGGGCGCGGTATCCGCGAGAAACGCCGTGACTTCGTCGGGGGTGGGCGGCAGGCCGGTCAGGTCGTAGTAGGCGCGTCGCAACAACGCGAGTTTGTCGGCCGGCGGTGCGGGGCTGAGGCCGTTCTTTTCCAGCCGCGCCAAAATAAACGCATCAATGGGATTGCGGACCCACTCGCTATTTTTCACCGCCGGCGGCTGGGGATGTTGAATCGGTTGAAACGCCCAATGTTTCTCCCACTCGGCCCCTTCGGATATCCAACGACGTATCAGGGCGATCTCTTCCGCCGGAAGCGGCTTCTCTTCAGGGGGCATCCGCTCGATCTCATCGTCCGAGGCGATCCGCCGCAGCAATTCGCTTTCTTCCGGTTTGCCGGGCACGATGCCCAATTCACCGGAATCCAATTCGGCAAAGACCGATTCGGGATCATTCAACCGCAGTCCCGATTCGGCGACATCGGGACCATGACAGGCGAAGCAGCGCTTGGCCAGAATAGGGCGGATTTGGCGGCCGAAGTCGACGGGGGTGGGGGCAACTTCTTTTTCGTCTGCGGCCGAGAGCGGCATGGCCATGAGCATCGACACAACGCATGCGCCGAAAAGCAGTGCGGACGATTTTAACTTCTCCGAAAAACCCCGAACCATCGATACTGATCTCCCTCTGTTGCGTGCGCACTCAGGTGATTGCGCGTGACATGCTAGCGCCAACTTCTATTGTCGCGATCCCCCCAATCCAGCACAACACAAACAGACGGTTTTCACGACAGCGGGCAGCGATTTTCACCGGTCTTCTCGAACAACCCGCACGATGCCGTTGACTTGCAGGCGTGATTGACAGCGATGAAAACGCGATTGCGTGGGTGCGCAGCTGCGGGTACAGTCGTTGTGGTCGCTGTTCTTTGACGATTGCAAAAAACGAGGCGCGCTCATGCAAGACACGTCCCCACGCCGTAGCTGGCCTCGGCGGCATCCGTATTTATTTACCGCTACGATTCTGTTCTTGTTTGTCCTCTTTGCCTGGGGTTGGCTGTGGCTAAACGGGCCGCGGCGATTTATTGCAGCGGTGGAACAGGCGGGTGGGACGGTTGAATTTCGAGACTTAACTCCCCCCGCCCCGCTTTGGAATCGCTTGACCATGAACAAGCAGGACTGGGTTTTTACGACCATCGCTTTGAGCGGCAGTGAAGTCGACAATGATTGGATACGGCAAAACCTAGGGTTTCGCAAGCTGCTGAATGTGAAGTTCGACCTAAGTAACACAAATGTGACGGATGCCGGTCTCGCAGCGCTCGCGGGAGCTGACAACATCCGTAGTGTGTCTTTGGCCGAGACGGCGGTCACTGATGCAGGTCTCGGACATCTGGGGGCCTTACCGCAACTGAAAGGTCTCGAATTGAGGAAGACGGACATCACCGATGCCGGTTTAGCCTACCTTTCAAGGTCCCCACAACTGGAATCGTTGCAGCTGGAGGACACTCAGGTCAGCGATGCGGGACTGGAATATGTCGGCCGCATGCCGAACATGCGCACTCTCAATCTGCAACGGACCGCTGTGACCGATGTCGGGTTAAAACATTTGGCGGGATTGACGCGTCTCAGTTCTTTGACGCTCAAAGAAACCCATGTCGGAGATGCGTCTATCCCCGACATCCTGAAGCATAAAAGCTTGATCGCTTTAAGCCTGGGCGCAAGCACCACTGACGAGGGTTTGCAACAACTCACTAGTCTGCAGAACATCGAGTATTTGAATCTCCAACATACCCAAGTAACCGATGCCGGGCTACGACATTTGGCCGCGTTTCCTAAACTGTCAATGGTGGAACTGGACGGAAATTTCATCACAGAAGAGGGCCTGACGCATTTGGCGGCCGTTTCCCGTCTCGAAGTCATCGGCTTGCATGGACCGCAATTTACAGATTCCGCAATGGCCACATTGTGCACATTGCCGGTCTTAAGAAGCGTCGTGCTAAAAAACACGAGCGTAACGGATGCCGGGATAGAGGTCCTCGCCTATGGAGCGGCATTGGAATCCGTCGGTTTATACGATTCGCTCGTCACTGATGCGGGTGTCGAACACTTGGCACAAAATCCCATGTTGCAGTATTTGTATCTTGAGGATTCTCCCGTCACCGACCGCGCCGTCGAAATCCTGGCGGAGAACAGGTCTATGGCCGCGATGAATCTCAAAGGCACGCCTACCACCGACGCCGCCGTACCGTATTTTTCGCAAATGCGGATGCTAGTACACTTAGACCTGCGCGAGACCCGCATCACCCCGGCGGGCATCAAAACGCTACGGCGCGAATTGCCAGATTGTTTGATTCGCTATTAACCGTCGGATTTTCGTCAATTGCAATCCAATTACAACGAGGTGCGCTCATGCAAGACACGTCCCCACGCCGCAGTTGGCCTCGGCGGCATCCGTATTTATTTACGACCGCGATTCTGTTTCTGTTGGTCCTCGTCGCCTGGGGCTGGCTGTGGATCACGGGGCCACGGCGATTTATTGCGGAGGTGGAACAGGCGGGTGGGACGGTGGAAATCCAAGATTTCAATTCCGGAACCCCGTTTTGGGCGCGTCCGTTCGTGAACGGGCAGAACTCGGTCTATACCACAATCAACTTGGAAGGTCGTGAAGTTGACGACGAATGGCTGCGACAAAACCAGGGTTTCCGCAAGTTGCTAAATGTGACATTTGACCTGAAAAAGACGAACGTGACCGATGCCGGTCTGGCGGCACTCGCGGGAGCTGAGAATGTCGATGACGTTATGCTCGTTGAGACTGCGGTCACTGATGCGGGTCTCGTCCATCTGCGTGCCGTGCCTCGATTGAATCGGCTCAGCTTGAGCAAGACCGCAATTACCGATTCCGGATTGGCACATCTTTCCGGTGCCCCGCGTTTACAATGGCTGTGGTTGGATGACACGCGTGTGACCGATGCGGGGTTGGTCCACCTGGGGACGATTCCGCACATGGGCTGTCTCGATCTGCAGCGGACTGCTGTGACCGACGCAGGGATACGACATTTGGCCGAATTGAAAAACCTCTTTTCTTTGACGCTCAACGAAACGGAGGTTGGCGATGCAGTGATTCCTGAGCTTCTGAAGCACAAAGATTTGCACACGTTGGGACTGGGGCGGAACATGACGGACGACGGCTTGCAAAAACTTGCCGCTCTACCGAACCTCTTATATTTAAAGCTCCAGCATTCCCAGGTCACCGATGCTGGGCTGCAACATCTTGCTGCGTTTCCCAAATTAGTGCATGTGGAATTGGGGGGCGAATTCATCACCGAGCAGGGGCTGACGCATTTGGAAGACATTAATAGTCTCAATGGCCTCTACTTGCATGGACCACAATTCACCGATGCCGCACTAGAGGCACTCTACTCATTGCCAAGCCTAAAACTCCTCGTCTTAAACAACACCCGCGTCACCGATGCCGGCATGGAGGTGCTCGCCTCCGAAACCACGCTGACGTGGGTTGTCTTGAAAAAATCGCTCATCACCGATGACGGCGTAGAATTTTTGGCAAATTTATTCACGTTGCAGATATTAGATATCGAGGATGCTCCCATCACCGACGCCGCCGTACCGTTTTTTTCGCGAATGCGTTCGCTGACAGAATTGCATCTGAAGGAGACGCAAATTTCCCCAGCGGGGATTGAAACACTGCGGCGTGAATTGCCGGGGTGTAAGATTCGTTATTAAATTGGTCCTAGGGTGCGCTCACTTCGTTCGCGACCCTAGGCTATGATGTGTAACGCCTTCGGCGTAATTAATCATTTCGACTGCAACGCTCTTGTCGTCCGTCCGTTCAGCTCCAAAAGTCCCATCACCATGAAATACGGTTTGTTGTGGTTAACGCTGGGGCTGCTGCTGGGCGTGCGGGCGATTGTCTCGTCCGGAGTGTGGCTGGTTTGTCTGTGGCCTGCCATGAATCTCATGGTGCTCGGTGCTGCCTACCTTTTCAATTGGCCGTGGATTTTCGGCAAGCGTCCGAATGGCCGCCTTTCCTTTTTACCGGTAATGGTGTTCCTTCCCTATCTGCTTTACGTATGGACGATTTGGCGTCTCGCCTACTTTGTGCAGAGGGAGCGTCCGTATGATATTGTGGATGATCAATTGGTCATCGGTCGCCGATTGCTGGCCAAGGAAATGATCGATGAAATTGACAATGTGATTGATCTGACGTGTGAATTTGCAGAGCCAACCGCAATTTGCTCGGCGGTCAATTATGTTTCATGCCCGATCTTAGACGGTTCCATTCCGACGTGGCCCCAATTGCGGCAATTGATCGAGGAGATTAATGGGTTCGCCGGGACGACCTATATTCATTGCGCGCAGGGACATGGTCGGACCGGTTTGGTGGCGGCTGCGTTATTGATGCACCGCAAACCCGATCTGTTACCGCACGATGCGTTGCGTCAACTTCAAGCAGTGCGCCCCGCCTTGGCTTGCAATGGTGGGCAGTTGGCGATGTTATCGGTTTTAAAAGCACAAAGTGACACCGACAAACCTCAGTTGTAACCAGTGCTGTCCCGCCGTACGATGGATCGGTTGACCGCCGATTTTGGAACACTCAGTCGGGTCAACTCGATAAAAAAACTTAGCTAAAGGTAGACGCATGGCACCGCCGCAGTGGCCGGATCGCACCTCTCAAAAAGTGGCCGCTGAACTTGCACAGACGGTCGATGCCGCCGACGGTAAAAAAAGGTCCAGCATCCGGCCGATCGAATTGGTCATGGGCCGCGGACAGACGATTGGTACGGAAACAACCTCGCTGCTCCACACGCGATTGCGCGCGGTCTCGCTGTTGCTGCTGGTGGTGTACGGCCTGATCTTTCTCTGGGCGATGATCAATCGCAACGGAAACGGGGGAAGCGACCTTCTCAATGACATGGCGGTGATAGAACATGTCGATCTGCTGCGACTGGTGCTGGTCGGCGGCATTGTGGTGTATCTGTTCATCAAGCCGCAACTGTCACAAACAGTGTTGCGGAGCATCGAATATACCCTGTTCGGCGCATTGACGTTGATGTGGATCTACCTGCGCTGCGAAATCGCCCTCAATGGTGCGCTCTCTGGAAACACGGCCGAAATGGTGCTTGCCGCTCGCACGCAAATGTTCGGAATCTTTATGTTGATTATTGTTCACGGGCTGCTGATTCCGCACCGTTGGACGGGAACGGCGCGCGTGGTGTTTACGATGGCGCTGGCGCCGGCGATCGCTCTGGGAGTGTTTGCCATGCGGCATGCGGATTTGCTGCCCAAATTGGACGGGTTGACCAACCTAGAAAATGTCAGCACCGAATTGCTAATTGTGTTCGTGGCGGCGCTGCTGGCTACGTACGGTGCTGCCGTGCTCAGTGCCATGCGTCTGGAAGTTCATCAGGCTAAAAAGTTCGGGCAATATCGTTTGGTGCGGCTGATCGGCAGCGGCGGTATGGGGCAGGTGCATTTGGTGGAGCATGACCTGCTCAAGCGGCCCTGTGCCATGAAATTGATCCGCCCCGAAGCTGCTGGGAATCCCACGTCGTTGGCACGGTTTGAACGGGAAGTGCAATCGACGGCTGCGCTCACGCATCCCAACACGATCGCCATATATGACTACGGTCATTGTGACGACGGCACGTTTTATTACATCATGGAATATCTGCCCGGTATGAGTCTCGAAGAGTTGGTCGAACAGTATGGACCGTTGCCGGCCGGTCGCGTGATTTATTTATTGCGGCAGGCGTGCAGCGCTGTGGCTGATGCGCACGCAGCGGGCCTGATTCACCGCGACCTCAAACCGGCCAACCTGTTCGTCTCGGAACGGGGCGGCATGTGCGACTTCGTCAAGGTGCTTGATTTTGGCCTCGTGAAGCTCACCAAAGAACCTGAGGCACCACAAATCACGTCCGATCAGGTGATCAGCGGGACGCCGTTGTATATGTCTCCCGAACAAGCGGTTGGTGATCCTGCGCTGGACGGGCGAACCGACATGTACGCCATTGGTGCCATTGCCTATTACATGCTAACCGGTCGGCCTCCCTTTGAAGGGGCGACACCGGTCGCGGTCATGATGGCGCACGCCACCAAGGAGGTCGAGCCGCCATCAGAGCACTGCGACGATATTCCCGCAGACCTTCAGGCCGTGGTGCTCAAATGCCTTGCCAAGAAACCAGCGGACCGTTACGTCGACATTTTGGCGTTGGAACAAGCCCTCAATGACTGCGACGCCGCCGGAGATTGGAACGCGAAACAAGCCGCGCAGTGGTGGAGCGAAGTCTCCCCGCAGACTGATTATTCCGTGTCGGATTCCCCCTTCAGCGAGACGGTTCAAATGGAACGCACCGCACCGGACACAGCGAACTGAAACATAGTCCCCCCCCGTCGGAAGGATGATCCTTCGACCATGAACGCAGATTGGCATTTCTCATGAATATCGAGTGGCACGGTGTCCGCTTTGGACTCACGCTGAATCGCATCAGTTCCCAAGCGATCGCAATTGTATTTTTGCTGCATTCAGCGATCAGCTTGGCATTGGCGCCGTGGGTGGTCGGCCGTGAAGTCAATGGACTGGTCGGTTTCGGATTGGGCATCCTGATTGCCGCCATCTATCTGGGCATTGTCCGCTTTGCGTTTATCACCGATGCCAACGAAAAGATGCAGTTGGTGGTATTCGTTCTTATTTCCATCGTCGTCTGCCAGTTGGTCTATGCCCATCCCGCGACGCTAGAGCGTATACTCACCGCCCTGGGACGCATTACACCGCCGGTGCTATTAGCCTGCTGCGGGCTGTTTTTTGTGGGAAGCATCTTTAGTGTCACACCGGTGGGAAACATCCTCCGCTGGCTGTTCTCCGCTGCGGCATTGGTAGCATTGTTCGGTGCGATCGTGTTGATGTTGGAAATCACGAAAATCGGTGGCGAAATCCCTGTGCCGGCAATTCTTCGGAATTCGCCGTTGTACAAGTTCCCACAAATGTTCGCTGTTGGATTGGCGTGTCTGGGAATCCTGTTCCAGGCGCTCTCGCTACAGCAAATCGCTAAGCGGTTTCACGACTCAGCAACTGGGAAATACACGCTGCGATTTATGGTGTATCATCTATTCGCCAGCGCGATCGTGCTGGGTATCGATTATTTCTTGCGGGATCATACCACTCAACCGGTGATCAAAGTCGGCGCACATATTTTCGACTCCGTGACAATTCTGGCCAGCGCCGTCATAGGGTTGGCGGTGGTGATCGACGGGATGTGGCTCAGCCGCGCGATTGGCGGTGCACACGACTTAATCAATCGACAACGCGGCTAAGATTTTCGGCCGCCGTTCGAATAGTCCAGAAACCTCGTATTCAAAGGAGGTCCCTGATGAATCGCGCTCGCTTTTTGCTGACGTCTGTTGTTTGTGGCATCACGATTGTTCTCGGCTGTGGATCGTCAGCCTCAACGGCGGCCGGGGCGGAAACGGGTGGGTTTAGTGTTCTCACACCCCGGCAACGAAACCGAGTGGAGGCAGCTGTCGACAACGGCTTGAAGTTTTTGGCCTCGCAACAGCAGCGTGACGGTTCGTTCCGTGCGCCGGCAGCCGGCCAACCCGGGGTCACCAGCCTGTGCGTCTTGGCCTTTCTGTCGCGGGGGCATTTGCCGGGGCAGGGCCCTTACGGCCAGACCATCGAACGCGCTATCGCGTTTTGCCGTTCCGCACAACGCTCCGACGGATTGTTCAGCCAAAACCGACCGGAGTCGACCCATCGCTATCTCCTCGCTTCCCACGCGGCGACTTATAATCATGCCATCACCGGCTTGATGCTCACTGAGGTCTATGGCATGTTGCCGAACGACCAGCCCCAACAGGCAGTCGCATTCCAAGGCCAGTTTCCTGCCGCTGCGGGGCCGGCCGATTTACGCGTGACCATCGAACGGGCCATCCAATTCAGCATGTTGTGCCACCCGCAGCCCAAACGCTTTCCCAATGAACGGGGCGCGTGGCGGTATTTGCGGCGGTACGGATTGAATGACGCTGACCTGTCGATCACATCGTGGCAAGTCATGTTTTTGCGTTCGGCACGCAACGCCGGATTTGATATTCCCGCGCGGGATATTGAGCAAGCGGTCAAATACATCAAAAGTTGCTACGACGAAAAGAACACAACGTTTGTTTATGAAATCGTCGAGGAAGAACCGGAACTCAACCGTCCACGGGCGATGGCCGGGGCGGGAATATTGGCACTCTCACTGGCGGGACAGCATCATACGGAGATGGCACAGAAAACGGGAGACTGGCTACTGCAGCGGCCGTTCACGCAATATGACCGTCCGATCCGTGGTGAAAACTGGCATGTCTATTCGGCGTTTTATAGCAGCCAGGCGATGTTCCAGCTGGGGGGAGAGTATTGGGAGAATTATTTCCCGACATTCGTCGACACGGTGACCGCTCACCAATCGCGCGACGGCGCCTGGCGGCCCGCCGGCGGACTGGATCGACGTTACGGTGAGGCTTACACCACAGCAATGACCGTGCTGGCACTCACGCCGCCGTATCAATTACTGCCGATTTTTCAGCGCTGATACAGATTAGTCATTTATAAGCGTGACTTGCGGCGGATCGGCGTAATCCTGCCAAAGTTGTTGCGTCCGTTTCACGTCGGGTGCTCCTTGAGCGACGTGGAAACGATACCGCGATTCGTACGGCGTGCCGGGGCGAATTTGGAACTCGCCCAAAACCAACGGGGCGAAGACGAAATAAGGTTTCGAGGGATGTAGCCGTACCGGTTGCGGCGCGCGGAAATTGTTGGGGCTAGCAAACATCGTCACGTCATACGGCCGCCCGTCCATTTGTCCGGACATCGTCACCCAGTCCGGTCGGCTATGATTGCCGTTGGCCCGTGTTTTGCCTGTGCTGGTGAGGAATTCTGCGCCCTCGGCTTTCAGCCATTCGCGACGCCCACGGATCGCCATTCCGCCGTAGTGGTATTGATTAATTGTCAGCGGGCTATCTCCGGCACAACGTTGCGTGGAATGCACATCGAAGAGAAAGCCATCGCTCACATTATAGACCCGCACGTCCCAGGTCTCATCCAGCACCGGTTTCGGTCCTTCCGGAGCCGTCAAATCCGTATGTCGCAACGCTACTCGAAATCCACCGGCGACCTGACCTTCAAAGGTCTCCCCGATTGCTACGTGTTCGATTTTTGCCGTTTGAGATTTCTGGTCCCAAAAGTTGATGTCGCGCCCCTCGAAAGTAGTGTTGGTCCAGGCAAACATCACCCCATGTTGATGCGGATGATCGGGGGCAAAGTCGCCCGTGAGAATCTGCCCGTCCGGCGCAAATAGCGGGTGCAAATATCCGCTGCGGGCATAATACGCCTCATCCGCATTCGGGGCGGGGACGACGGCATGGTTGTAGTGCAGCACCGGTTTGTCACCGACAGACACGACCAATTGCCGACCGTTGTCCCGACATGTCACCGCAGGTGCTGCGGGGGACTCAGCGGTGGGTGACAGACGATACTGCCGCGACTGGCCGGCTTTCAACTCTTCGCCGATGATCCACATGATTCGTGGCGGATCATCCTGTGTGATTTGGACTGGAACATTTTTCCCGTCCTCCTCCCGCGTGAGTGTGAAGCCAGGAGCCTTGTGTAGTTCTAGCGGCAATTCCCAGAAAACCGGCGTCGACACGCGGTCCTGTTTCCCCGCCTGGAGCTTGAGAGTCACCGGTTCAGCGACGGCCAACAGCGGAATGGATAACAATGCGCTCGCGAACAAACAGAATCGCACGCTGTTCATGCCTTGGTCCTTAGGTTGTCAACATAGCATTAAGTTTTTAGTCGTCCCATTTTGGGGTGCCACTGGCGGCTCGTCCGCCAGTGCGCACGTGGACCGACGTAGCTGAACACAGATAATCTAGCCTGACACGGCACTGGCGGGCAAGCCGCCAGTGGCACCCGAGGTCGGCCCTTGTTAGGCGATTAGGCGTTATCGGCATTTCGACTTGTTCAATGAGCGCTGTCGCATTCGGTTGTCAAAAGCCGAGCGATGTCCGTCCATAAACACAGCATCTTATGCATCAAAACGGGGTCACTATTTGTCGGTGCTGGAATGGTGCAGTAGTTTGGCTTTTTCATACTTCGCGTCATTCAACAGATCCACGACGTCTCCCAAATACGGAAATCCCGCTTCATCCAACGACTCTTTGGAATAGAGTTTGCGAAAAAACGCGTCGCGGTCGGGTATGTTCCGGGCACCGTGCGCAGAGACTTTGTCCAACAGTTTGTAATTGTTGGTTGCCAACTCTATGACGGCATCGCGGCGTTTGATAAATTCATCATTGATGATTTTTTGAATGGCCGCATCGTCGAGAACGCCCACTTGTGTAATGGGCTGTTCGATCCGTTTCACCGAGAAGAGTGCCCGTTCCAGCAACATCCGCACACGAGGGTCGCTACTGATGGCGACGTGATCCAGCTCGTGCAGCAGTAACACGGTGTCCCACATTGTCGGGTCGTCGTAGGACTCAGGAAGTCGGATGGTGTGCTTCAGCTTCCATTGGACTTTCTGGATTTTGGGCCGGATGATCACGTAGCGTCGAGCGCGACGCCTGACAACCTGGTACTCATAGAGAAACCGGGTCCGTACATCGAGGGAAAACAGAGCGCGTCCGGGATACCGATCTGGTTCCACGGCCGGATCGTAAAAATCAAACTCGATATCGCTCGCTTGTGCCAGCGCCTTGAATTGCGGTGGCAATTGCCGTTGTGATTCTGCGCAATGCAATGTACGGCCAAAGCAGGCGAGAGTGACCGTCGCGATTGCGCAAAAAAAGATGTGTAACCGAATCACCGGGTGGCCCTGTGTACAATAAATCGTAAAGCGATGTTGTCCCCATAGGCTAACACAACAAACGCTTCAATCACAGAGCCGTCATCTGTACTCAGCCGCTGACAACCGGGGCATCCGGCCGCCAAGCTGCCACAGGACAAGTTACCACAAGGGCAATTTGGCGACTAATGCCCTTGGTTGCGACAACAGTGGCGGGCCAAATGCACGAGCCGAACCAGGACGTCCCGGTCGCAGTACTCCAAGCGGTCTTCGAATCGCTGACTCAGGTACGGGAGCTGCGCGGCACGAATGGCGGCGATCAATTCGTTGTCCGGCAAGTCAGAGATCTCTTCGTCACGATACTCAGCAATCTCTTCCTTGGTAGAAGACGGGCTCCGGTTCGGTTGCGGACTTTGAAGTCGTTTGGCGATTTTTTCGGCAGGGAGTAGTAGCATCATCGGCCTTCCTCAAGCTAGCGGCTGATTGGATTGTCAGGGACTTGGAGTTTGATTTGGTGTTAATGAGACAAGTGAATGGGTCGGCATCTCAACATTACTAGCAAGTTGTGTGCCACGGACAAATTTATGGCAACTGACACAGGTCATAGTCATGTGCATATAGGCCAAAGTTGCTGCATCCAAGTTTTTCTTTTCCGCATCGATTTTAAGACGCTCGACGGCGCGGCGAAATTCTGTGCTATGTTGCTTATAAATTGGGCCTTGAATGACGTGCCACTCAGTTGCCGTACTCATCAAAAGCAGATGATCCGCTGCCTCGACAATCTGGTCAAATTGGTTGGTCATCAGCCCTTCGAGGATTTTTGTGTTGTCTTCAAGCTTCGCTCGCATGAAGACCTGAACCGGGGTCATTTTCCGGATGTTCGGTTTGGCCGCTTTTTTGCCTGCATCCTTCTGGGCCGCCGGCTCAGCAGCATGTGAGACCTGATCCGGCTGGCTACTGAGCACCCAGGCCGTCCCGAACACTGCGGTCAGCGTCAATGCGACTGTGAGGAGGCGTGGGGTATTCAGGCTCCGGAAGTAGTCGGTCATCGTGTTGTACTCCTTGATTGCGAATGGTGATTTAAGAATCGATTTTCCCCGCACTTGGGGGAGTCGTCTGAGTGTTTACCGAGGCCGGGATGTTTTGGCAGAATCGACTTGGACTTGATTGATGACGACGCGCACCCCCTCGACTTGTCCTGCGCTCTCTTGGGCCAATTGCTTGAGATAATACGAAGGGAGCGTGCCTGTTAGGACAAGACTGCCATCTCGGCATTCACACGCGACGGATTCGCCAAATGAGACGGACTTTGCCCGTAGATTCTCCAGTACGGACTCTTCGATTTCCGCATCTCGAGGGTTCAACCAATTTTGTTTCCTGTCTTCCCGTACCAAGCCAGGCATCTCGCAATTTCCCCTCTTTTGAGCGAACGTGGGGATCCGCATACATTCGGATCAGTCCATAAAAAAAACCTTCCCGCCGGTCCTTGGACCCTGCGAAAAGGCAATCACTACCAAACTCGGCCAACCGATCATGGGCGGTCGAGGCAGGGGTAATGTATACATTGCCGGGCTGTTCGTCAAGATTTCAATTTCGGCAAACGCGTCCTTCCTTCGTCGCACGTGCATGGGAAATCGGCTGCCGCACTTTCCCCGTCAGAATAGTCCGGGTATGATGCGCGTACGAATGCTGCGATCAGCGGAGGGAGCAACCGGAATCCCGAAGCCGCGCTGTTTCACGACATTTTATTTCGTCCGTTGACCCATGGCGTGGTCGACCGAATCGTACGGCAATGACAGCCTGGACGTCGCATAGTTACGTGCGACGTGTGGGCTTTTTTTGTAGTTTTAAAAACCGTCTGTGGTTGCGGCTGGTGCTGCGCTCGGAATAGGAACGATTGCAGATTTGGCTTCGGGCCGGTTTGCCTTTGGGAACAACAGTGAGACCATGCACACTCCGCAACCACGCCGCATTTTGATCGTCAATGGCGATGCCAAGGCACGGGACAGTGTGCGCGAGATATTGGAGCAGGATCACTATTGGATAGAAACTGCCGAGACGGCGACCGAAGCGCTCGAGAAAACCCGTCTGGAAAAAATTTCGGTGGTGATTCTCGACCAGGATGTGTCGGATCTTTCTGTCGAACAACTCATCCCCGGCATCCAACGATTGGCGCCTGAGGCTGCCGTGATTTACGTTTCCGACTCCGTCGATGGTGCCGTCGCCGCCATGCGTTTAGGGGCGGCCAATTATCTCCTCAAGCCGATCAACCCCGGTGTTCTACTGGCCGATCTCGTGAGTATCGTCGAACACCAACGCGCCAAGTCGGAGCTTCGCGATCAATATGTTCGCATGCAGGCGGTTGTCAATTCGGCTATCGAAGGCATTATTACGATCGACGAGACAGGTGTGATCGAATCGTTTAATCCCGCTGCCGAAAACATGTTTGGCTACACGGCCGATGAAGCAATCGGCAAAAATATCAGTGAAATGATGCCCGATCCCTATTCCTCGGAGCACCATCTCTACCTCAGCAACTTCCGGCGCACGGGAATCCGCAAGATCATTGGGACGGGACGCGAGGTGGTCGCTCAACGACAAGATGGCAGCACATTTCCCATCCATCTGTCGGTCAGCGAAGTTCTGCTGGAGGATCGGCGCCTGTTCACCGGCATGGTGCGCGACATCACTGCGATCAAACAGGCCGAAGAAAGGTTGCTGCAATCGGAGCGGTTGGCGGGGATCGGCCAGGCGATGGCTGCGCTGGCCCACGAAAGCCGTAACGCGCTACAGCGCAGCCAAGCTGGACTGGAGATGTTGGAGCGGCGCATCGAAAACCAACCCGAAGCGACCAAGCTCATCAAACGCATTCAACGCGCGCAAGATGACTTGCACCAGTTGTATGAGGATGTGCGGGAATACGCCGCTCCCATTCGCGTGAATCCGGAGCATACGGCGATTTCCGACATTGTACGACACGCCTGGCACGATTTGGCTTTGGCCCGCGAAGGCCGTCATGCAGAATTGACTGAATCCGGAGACAATTTGTATTGCCAGGGGGATAAGTTTGGACTGCGACTGGTCTTTCGCAATATCCTCGAAAATGCGATCGCCGCGACCACCGAAGCCCCTCGGATCAAGGTGGAATATGGGGAGACCGACTTTGTCGGCCAACCCGCGGTGCGAATCTGTATCTGCGACAACGGTCCTGGACTGACGGCCGATGCACAACAGCAGATATTTCATGAATTTTACACAACCAAAACACGCGGCACCGGTTTGGGAATGGCGATTTGCAAACGCATCATTGTCGCCCATGGCGGATTGATTGAAGCCGAAAACCGACCGCCGAATGGTGCGTGTATCACGATCATATTACCCAGGAGTCAATCATGACACGCATGTTGAAAATCGCCGTCGCCGATGATGAACCGGAAATGTGCGAATATTTCCAAGACACGCTCTCCGCACTGGGCCACGAAGTGGTGGGGGCCGCTCAAAACGGATTGGAACTGGTGGAACTCTGCAAATCCACCAGCCCCGACTTGGCAATCACCGATATTAAAATGCCCGACATGGACGGGATTGAGGCCGCCACGCGGATTCGGGAACATTTTCCTGTGCCGGTGATTTTGGTCTCGGCGTTTCATGAGCCCGAATTGATCCAGCGGGCACTGCAGGATCACGTGCTGGCCTATTTGGTCAAACCGATCAAACAGGCGGACTTGGAAACAGCCATTGCGCTCGCCATGCGGCGGTTTCAAGAATTCCAAGCCCTGCATCAACAAGCGGCGGACTTGCGGCAAGCCTTGGAGGACCGCAAAGTGATCGAGCGTGCCAAAGGCGTATTGATGAAACGCGCCGGCCTCGACGAACCGGACGCGTTTCGGCGGCTGCAGAAACTGTCGAACGACAAAAACCAAAAACTGATCGACATCGCTCAAATGATCGTCACCGCCGAAGAAGCGATGAGTTGACGGTTTTAAAAGACGATTAGCCACGGATTCACACGGAACAGACACGGATAAAAGAGTTCTGTTGCCATGTTGAACGTCGGAGAGAACTCCCAGCGCTTGTACGCCTGGTCAGCCGGAGGCTCACCAGGAGATTCCGTGTTTCTAACGATTCAACCTTTTGCATCTTCCGCAAATTTTCGAGTGGCGAGGCTTATTGAAGTTCAGGTGCACAGAGGCCATTTCGAAAATCAATTGTGAACGAACCGGTTGAGTGTTTTACGTTGGAGATCATTGGGGCACTCTGTTGGACAAGGATCGCCGTGCACGACGGCAAGCCGTCGGTTTGGGATTTTGCTGTTTCGCTCCCGCTAATCTGTGTTTTATCCGTGTTTCATCTGTGGCTAAAGAACAACGTCGTTTTGGTTGCGGCTCCGCCGCGCTGAGTGAATCCGTGGCTGTTTTATTCTTAACCGATGAGACCGGTCAATTATTCGCTTTCCGCCGACACTTCGACTGAATCTGAGGCGGGGGTTTTGCCATGTGGTGCGGCATGAGGGGTGAAGTAAGCTACGATCACAATGCAGATGAACATGCCTATGACCCCGACGTACAACATCGGATTGATGGGAACCTTGTCCCCCACGCTATAGAGCGAAACCAATGCTGAGACGGTCACTGCTCCGCCAAATACAACCGGCATGACGATATTGGGCATCGCCATGCCACCACTGTACATCGCCAGCGTTAACGTAAAGGCGCCCCAAGCTCCCAGCGTTCCGGCAATGAAGCCCCACACACCACCGGGGCCGGACAACGAAAAGGTGTCCCCGTTGTACATCATCCCCAGCACGCCCCCGCCGACGCCCCAGAATAAATAGGCCAGGCCAATCGCCACGTACGGTGTAAACGGGCTGTGTAGTGCTGCTCGCGATTTTCCCAAAGCGGGGCCATACATCCCCCAACAGACCGCAGTTGCCAATGCGAAAAATACGGGCCATTTCATGGTCGTGCCTCTTTTCCTGCTGCTTACGATTCAAAAATTTTGTTTTATCCCAGTCGTTTGACAGTTCAAATGCGATCTGCCGTTTGCCGGTCATTCCCGGCCTTGTTTCGGCACCAGGGGAATTCTCCAGTCGCTTGGTGGGACATTTTAGTCACCCCCGTCGCGCAACGCACCCCATGGGCACAAACATTTGCCGCTAGGGTCGGGGGCCGCGGATTCACGCGCTGCGCATGGTGAGCGAGACGCGGCGGCGGACTGGGTCGATATCCTCAACACGGACCGTGACCACGTCCCCTACGGCAACGACATCGTGCGGGTTTTTAACGTATTGATCGGCCAGTTTGCTGATATGGACCAATCCGCTGTCCTTCAGGCCAATGTCGACAAACGCCCCAAAGTCCACCACGTTGAGCACCGTTCCTTGCAGCGTCATTCCGGGTTGGAGGTCTTCGAGCTTGAGGATATCGCTTTTGAAAACCGGCGCGGGCAAATCGGCCCGGGGGTCACGCCCGGGGCGGACCAGCGCGTCCAGAATGTCGGTCAATGTCGGTAGGCCAATTTCAAATTCTTGGGCCAATGCTGGGCGGTCCAATTCGGCAACGCGCTGTTGCAATGTCTCTCGAACGGTTTCATCACGCGTCACCTTTTCCGAGGGCAACTGGAAGCGTTCCAACAATCGCCGTGTTGTGGGATAACTTTCCGGATGTATCCAGGTCGCATCCAACGGTTCATCACCACTGGTGATTTTCAAAAAGCCTGCTGCTTGCGTATAGGTCGCCTGCCCCAATCCAGCGACTTCCAGCAGTTGCCGCCGCGTGCGAAACGATCCATGTTCGTTGCGCCAACTGACAATATTCGCCGCCGTCCGCCGATTCAGTCCGGAAACATGGCTCAACAGCGCTGTGCCGGATGTATTGAGATCCACGCCCACATAATTCACGCACGACTCGATGACTTCATCCAACGATTCCTTCAGCGATTTGGGACTGACGTCGTGTTGATACATGCCCACGCCAATATGCTGTGGTTCGATCTTCACCAATTCGCTCAACGGGTCCTGCAAGCGGCGTCCGATGGAAATGGTGCCGCGGGTCGTTGCGTCGTAGTCGGGAAATTCTTCGCGACCGGCGTCGCTGGCCGAATAAATACTAGCGCCCGCTTCATTCACAATCACATACCGCAAGTCCGCATGCGATTCGGCAATCAACTCCGCGGCGATCTCCTCGGTTTCGCGGCAAGCGGTGCCGTTGCCGATGGCAATGAGATGGCAACTATGCTCTGCGACCAACTGTGCCAACTTGTCGCGGGCGGCGGACTTTTTCGATTGTGATCCGGTGATGTACACCACATCGGTCGCCACACAATTGCCGGTTTCATCCAAGACCGCGATTTTGCAGCCGGTGCGAAATCCAGGATCAATCGCCAGGACACGTTGGCCGCGCACCGGCGGCTGCAACAGGAGGTTTCGCAGATTCCGGGCGAAGACTTCAATGGCATGTTGCTCGGCGCGCTGGGTCAAATCACGACGAAGTTCCCGTTCTAACGACGGCAGAATCAACCGCGATAGCGCATCGGCCGACACGTCCATCATGAACAGCGCGAAACGGTGTTCGTTCAATTTCAGTAACCGGACCGTTTTTGCTTGAGCCGTGTCGCTGTCCCAGACAAATTTTACACGCAGCGCCGACTCGGTTTCGCCGCGGTTGATTGCCAGCACGCGGTGCGGAGGAATCTTGCTGACTGCTTCGGAATAGTCAAAATAATCGCGAAAGGAATCGTCCGCTCCTTTGCCGGCCGCTGTGATTTTCAACCGGCCGGTTTTCAATGCGACGCGGCGAGCGGACTCACGGACGCTGCCGTCTTCGGCAATTCGTTCCGCCAAAATATCGGACGCACCCTGCAACACGTCGTCGGCTGTGGCCAGTTCCTGTTCGGGGTTCACGTGTTGGGCTGCGGCAGCGCGGGGCGAATCGACTGCCGGGTCCGCATTCCACAGTTGTTCGGCAAATGCCTCCAACCCGCGTTCGCGGGCAATCTGGGCACGGGTCCGTTTCTTGGGGCGGTAGGGGAGGTACAAATCTTCCAACTCGGCAAGCGTCTGGGCCGCTTCGATTTGTTGTTGTAATTGCGGCGTGAGTTTGTCTTGCGATTCGATCGACTTGAGTATCGTCGCTGCCCGTTCCCGCAATTGTCGGTGGGACTTCACGCGCTGTTGGATGTCGCGAATCTGCACTTCATCCAGGTTTCCCGTCCGTTCCTTCCGATAGCGTGTGATGAATGGCACGGTGTTTCCGTCATCCAACAACTCGATGGTGCCAGCCACCTGTGATGATTTCACGCCCACTTCCTGGGCGATCCTGTCCAAAACCGCAGTTTCGAGTTTTAACATGGGCTGTTCATCCACTCCGACTGGTTTATCCGGCGTCGCAATTCTCTTCAATCGTGACGCATCTTGCGAATCAACCGCATATATGTTGCGGCTTTGTTGATCCGTTCGGCAATTTCGTCCTCCCGACAACCCCGTGTCGGCCCCATCGTCTCATCATCACCGCGCATGGTGAGTGACTTATGATTCCTCGGCACCACTTTCATCCCCCGCCGCTTCGGTCCCGGTGGTGTTTTCACCCGCCGGGCGTTGCTGCGAGAGTTCTTCCAATCGCTTGATCGAGGTCTCCGCTTCGGCGAGCAGACGGTCGAGTACGGCGATTTTTGTTCCGATGCGGCCTTCGACCTCGCGGGCATAGTCATTCACCCGCAATTCCATTTTGTTGATCGCCGCTGCATAGCTCGACTCGGCCGCATGGATATCCGCATGAGCCTCTTTCTGCGGGTCGCGGTCCCGACTGGCCTTGGACTGCGTGAAACTCCGCCGCAGCATAAATGCCACGACGAGCAGCATCAGTCCGCCCAAAATCATTTCTCCGCTACTAATAGGCATCACCAAACCTCCTGTTGGTAGCAATGTCGGCCGATTATTTTCCGTGAACGACACATTAGCCGTTCAGATTCTGCCCTCGAACGAGCCGCAGACTGGATGCTGATTAGTGGTCATGCCCATGGTCATGTCCGTGGTCGTGATCATGGCTGTGGTCGTGAGTATGATCATGATCGTGCGTATGGTCGTGACTATGCGAATGGTCATGCGCGTGATCTTGTTTGCCCGTCGACGGCGAGGCAGGCGTCTGTGGTTGATACGCGCTTTCCGCTGCGCGATACACATCTCGCAGCGGCACCCCATTCTGTTCAGCGATTTTGGCACACGAATCAAATTCCGGCGTAAAGATCGCCGGTTCGCCATGCCGCCAGCCCATCTTTCCCCGGACCGTTCCCCAAATCGTGGTGACCTCATGCAGCTCGCGGGCACGCTTAGAACGTTCCAGAACATGATGCCGGATCCCAAACGTCCCGGTTTCAGCGAAGAGGATCGATTCCAATGCGTCGCGGTCCGCCGGTCGACAAATCACGCTCAACACGACTGCGGGGCGGTCTTTTTTCATTTGCACGGGCGTAGAATAAACATCCAACGCTCCGGCATCGAACAATTTTTGCTTGGTATAACCAATCACCTCACCAGAGACGTCGTCCAGGTTCGTTTCTAAAATCGAAACGTAATCCACATCCGGCGTCGCGGTTGCCATGCCAACAAAGATCCGCAACAAATTGGCCCGCTCCGGAAAATCCTTGGTGCCGGCTCCGTAGCCCACACTTTCAATCTGCATCTCCGGCAACGCGCCGAAATGATCAACAACATTCGCGACAATTGCCGCCCCGGTGGGGGTGGTCAGTTCCGCTTCGATCGGCACATCGACCAGCGGAATCCCTTTGAGTAATTCCGCTGTGCCTGGTGCGGGGACGGTACAGATTCCGTGGGCAATGCGAATTTGCCCGCGTCCGGTTGGCAACGGGCTGCTGACAACGCGGTCCGCGCCGAGCAGGTCAAACCCAATCGCGGCACCGACAATGTCGACGATCGAATCGATCGCGCCCACTTCGTGAAAATGGACTTGCTCGACCGTCGCGCCGTGCACTTTGGCCTCCGCAGCCGCCACATCGTGGAAAATGCGTTTCGCCAATGCCCGCTGCGGCTCGGTGAGGGCTGATGCGTTATCGATCAACGTCACAATGTCCGACAGATGACGATGCGCGTGTTGTTCGGGATGCACGACGCGAACATGCTTGGCACGAAAGTCCCCCTTCATCACCTCGTTGATTTCCAGCCGTACATCGGGCAGGTCCAACGAAGCAATCCCCGCACGAATCGCCGCTTCATCCACACCGGCATCCAACAACGCACCCAGCGTCATATCGCCGCTAATCCCCGTCGAACAATCCAAATACGCAACACGCACGTTGATATCTTTCTCTAATGAACCGCATCCGGTACTTCGGAGTTGCAGACCTAAGACCTCGTAAAGAAAAACCGAAAAGCACCCGGTCGTTGGGTGCCACTGCTGGCTTGTCCAGCAGTGTTTTTGCCCAACACACTATCTGCACTGGCGGACAAGCCGCCAATGGTACCCCTTCTCGCAAACGCTCCTACGGCATACCGAGGGCAACTCCGTCGCGCCTTAGCAACAACGCATCCTAACGCAACCACATACCATTGTGCTAGCAACGGCCCGGTCGGTTCGTTCTAAGGATGCCAAATTCCACTGAAGGGGTGAGGCGTGAGGGGACAGGCTTGAGGCAATTTCGCGCAGCTTCCATTCAGGCAAGACCAACGTTCCTCAGTCGTACGCTGAATTGACGACGTATGTGGTGGGCGGCAACAATAGTCGACACGTTGCGAATGATAGCCAGTAAAACTCTCAGCCTAAAGCCCGCGTCTCTCGTGCAAATCTCCGTCATAATCCCCACGCTTAACGAAGCGGCCAACATCGAGGCGGCGTTGCAATCGGCACAGGATGCCGGGGAGGTGCAGACAATCGTCGTCGATGGGGGCAGCAGTGACGACACGTTAGCGAAGTCCGCGACTGCGGATATCGTACTCAGCGTCGAGCCGGGGCGGGGGGGGCAGCAAAACGCCGGCGCCGCGGTGGCAACGGGGGAAATCTTGTTATTTCTGCATGCCGATTGCCGTTTGGGACCAGGATGCCTCGCAGCGGCCCGCGCCGCGTGTGCGGCGACCGATTGCGTGGGAGGATGTTTCCGTCAGCACATCGATGCTGACGGACGGCGGTATCGTGCTTTGGAGTGGGGCAATGCGCTACGGGTTCGCAGTCTGCGATTGGCCTACGGCGATCAAGGAATTTTCGTCAAGGCCGACGTGTTTCGACAGTTAGGTGGGTTTCCTCCATTGAAGTTGATGGAAGATTTGTTTTTGATGAAACAGTTGCGGCGCGAAGGCCGGTTCGTGCTGCTTGACCAACAAATTCACGTCTCCGCGCGTCGGTGGCAACAACGTGGCGTGGTGCGGCAGACGGCGACGAATTGGATGCTGGTCGCATTGGCGCAATGCGGCGTCGCCCCCGAACGCCTTGTGGCGTTTTATGACAACCAGCGTTGATTTCGAGATCGCGGGGCATTAATTTCGAGATTGATAATCACCCAAGAACCTTATCCTTTTATCCGTGTCAATTGGTATTGTGTCGATGGCCTGTGGACTCTAAAACCGGGCCAGATTGTTTGGCTCGACAATCCGCTCTTTGCGAGATGGATCTGCGCCGCACTCCTCCTCAGAAGGTCGCTCATGGTCGGATACATTCGGAAGCTTGCTGTCGCTGTTAGTTCCGCGCGCGCCAATCGTACAGCCCTAGTTAAGGTCCTCGCCGAGGAATTGGATCGCCTTGATCCGCGGGATTTTCTTCCCGATGTGCAGTATGACTTTATCATCTTGCGGATGAATATCCGTGGCTATGATGACAACCATCTGCACCAGTCCGGTTTGCCGAACATGGATGACCTTCTGCACGTGCTGGATCACTATGCCGGGATCGGCAGTAGCGCCCAGGTGCGGGCGTTTGACTTTATCGCCTCCAGCGAATTGCGGCGGATTATCAAACGCGACTATCGCGAACTTTCGCTGATCTTATTTCCCGCTGGAGCTTGGAAAAGCACCGTGGTTTTAGCGGGTAGTATTTTGGAAGCGATTCTGGTGGACCAATTGACGGCATCGGAGGAGGTGATCCAATTGGCCAAAGCCAGCCCCAAAGCCCCCAAGACCAAACGAATCGAAAAAGGGCAATGGACGATGTATCAGTTGATCAATGTCGCCGCGGATGTGGATATTCTGCCCAAGGACCGCGCCAACGCCATTGATGTCACGCTGCGCGAATACCGCAATATCATCCATTCCGATGTGGAGCTAAAAAAGCAATACTCCTGCACCGAAGCCGAAGCCAGCTTGGCTAAAGGAGCATTGGATGCAGTCTGCAACTACCTCGACGCGCACGCACTCCACTTGCGTCTACCGCCCACTGACCAGACGCCGTGACGCGGCGCTGGATAGGAGCTCTCGGTGCGGATGTTGCCATGCTGCGGTTTAGCCGACAATCAGGACTGCAACCAATGCGACTGCAGTAATTACTGAAAACGAGGCTAGCTTCAGTCGGCCGCGGTAGGCCCCGTCGGTCATGCGATCTAATCGCAGATAGCTAGCGGTTGTTCCCAGCAATAACGTTAAGAGTCCCATTCCGGCGCAGAGCGTCCAGAGACGGTTCTGCGTGGTCGCCTTTTGCCATTGCGGTAACAGTTTTTGACGAATGCCGGGGTTCAAATTCACCTGAGCGAATCGCCGATAGACTTTGCCGCCGCCATCCACGTCCTTTTCTAGCAGATGGACTTTGCCAATGGCGCGGCGAACAATTTCATCGGGAATCGGCCAATTGTTTTGCACCGGATAGCTCTCGCCAAAGTACGCGCGTATCTGCTGAGCCGCCTCATTATAGACCTCGTTTTGGGCAAGGCTGATGGCACGGTCTGTATCCGAGGCATCGACCGCTGGGCTGAAATGGCTGCGCACCACCACCACGCGAGTTTGGCCGTCGTCCTGCTGTGGAGTGGACACCCAATCCGGCAAGTCTCCGCTTGTCGCGGCGCGATCGACGTCCTGCATTGTCACCACGGCCGTGGCAGTTGTTTGCGATACGACGATCGGAGTCGTCCAGCCACCAAGCTTGCCCACGATCAGATACATCGGAATCGCCGCCATAATAAGTATGGGAACCACCCACGCGATCGAAAGCAACTTCGATCCAACCGCCCGCCATTGCAACGTACCCCCCTGCGCTGATAGGTAGACCGAGGCCCCTATCATCCCCGACAAAACCAACATAGCAATGACTGCCACGACCGACAGGAACATCCAGTTATAAGTCGTCCGCACTGTGACGGCCTCTTCTGGCACCGGCATTGAACTCGCATTTGAATGTGGATCCCAGGGACTATGGAAATACCAGATTGGGTCTCATTTGGCAATTGTACCAGTTCGGAGAAATGACTATCCGAACTCTCGGTGTGTGCATTTGCCATGCGACGGGCATGTTCGATATTCGCATCCGCTGTGTGGTGGATTTGCTCGGCGTGTTCCTGGATCGCCCGGTGCTGTGCTTGGATTGCTTCGTGTTGTTGCAAAATGGCGCGCTGTTGCGACTCGCGTGCCATTTGCACGTTCACACCCTGACTACGGAAACCTATCAGCGACAAGAGAATCATCCCGACTGCTAACGCCGGCAATAACAATACTGCTGCAAATAGCGATTTACTGACACCGAACTTGCGGAACAAGGCACTTAGCCCCCACAGGCAGAATCCGCCGATGACCAAGAGTACCAATAATCCACCGGGAATTAACATTGTTGTTTTAGGGCTCATCTTAGTTGTCCTCCATCATTGCCGGACGAACATTCGGCGGCGCCCATGTCGCGGCGAGCTGCACGACGGCTGAGATCGCCACCGCCCACAAGGCTGCCCAACCGTGTGGGAATGCGAAGATGGTTGTGATCAGAAACCCGACTAATCCCGTGAGCAACAACGAGCTAACGCGAAACCGCTTCGGCCGAAACGCATCGGCATGCCACCACCAACGGCGGATGCCGACCAAGGCGGCGAAATAGTCCACATACCCGGCCAACGTCGGCTGGTATTTGATCCAGCGTGCGTCGGAGTAAGGCATCCCCGGTTGCGACTGAAGAGTCACGGAATTCTCGGTCAGCAATGGCTGATCGCCGACTTTGGTAAACATTGCATCGTTGGCGTCAACTTCATGCGTGATATTGGGCACATCGACCATCAAGGTTTGATCAAGCCCAAACGCTAACACCCCGACGACGACACCCGCGCTGAGCAATACCAATCGGCGGATCGTCGGTTCGGTGGCGGTCCCTTCCCACATTTTCGCCGGCAATAACACCAACCACGAGGCGATAATGGTCATAAATCCGAACAGCCCCGCCCGTGCAGGATCTTGTAGGTCCGGCAACAGAAAAGTAATCACACCAACGATCGGTAGCGAGAAAATGACCGCCATGGTCATCGACTGAGCTGCGGAGGCCAAGCGGTCTCGCATGTTCACCGGACGAATCGTAAGCGGTGTGAGCGCCGACGATTTGTGACGCAGCCACGTCTTGCCCTTTTTCACGGGAATCACTTGCGGTGGAGTTTTCCGATGTGCGGCCGGCTGAATGACCGGCGGCGGCACGTCAGCAGCAGCCGGCTTTTGCTGTTCTGCGACTTCTTTTCGAACAGGTTGTCCGCTTCTTTTCGTAATTTCTCACGGCTCTGCGGAGACAGCTTTGCCGGTTTGAAAGGGAAGAAAGAATAACCAATACAGAAAATAACCGATGCCACCAACAATCCCGACCACGATCGCGGATTTTAACATGGGTCCCGGTCCCAATGCGGCGACGACAGCGACGACGGCGAGCAAAATCCAAAAAATGCGATGGTTCGATTCTCCGCCATCATTCTCGCTGCGGTGCGGTTGTTTTTCACCGCGATACGCCTGCGTGTGCCGTTCGTGGTTGGGATGTTCGGGATTAGGGTTTTTAGAACCGTTTTTTGGCGGAGCAGAACGTTCTACCGGAGCGGCCGCGACGAAAGAATCCTCAGGGATTTCCGTGGCTTGTTTACCCGTGGCGCCGTTATTCCCCAGGACCGCTTCTTTAACCAGACGCGCGAATTGCGCGATGCTGTGCGTTCGCTGTTTGGGATCTTTTTCCAAAGCCCGACCCAGAATCGGCCGCAGTTTTTCCGGCAATTTGCTGAGGTCCGGCTGTTCCGTGAGATGCTTCATAATGATCTCGCCGGTGCTCTCCCCATCAAAGGGGACCGTGCCGGTGATCATCTCATAGACCATCACAGCGGTGCTGTAGACGTCCAACTCATTGCCGTACCGCCCATGCGCGACTTCCGGCGCCATATAGTGCACCGTCCCCACACTTTCGGTATGTCCACTCCGTCGGCTGGGGGTA
Organism: uncultured Planctomycetaceae bacterium; assembly: GCA_942492455.1. Classification (GTDB taxonomy): domain Bacteria; phylum Planctomycetota; class Planctomycetia; order Planctomycetales; family Planctomycetaceae; genus Symmachiella. The sequence continues at coordinate 163,908 of CALOFE010000004.1, forward strand.
ATGTATTTGGAAAGCCCAATGTCGCCAATTTTGATCGTGCCCGCATCGATAAACAGGTTCGCCGGCTTGAGGTCGCGATGCACAACGCCGCGGTCGTGCAAATAGGCCGCCCCCGCTGCGATTCCATCCAGCCAATGCAAAACCTCCTGCATCGGCATGCCTTGCGGATGGTTGTCCAGCACCTGTTCCAGCGTCTGCCCCGACATGAATTCCAGGATGACCCAATGATCACCGTCGGAGTCGGTTTTGATGTCGAAGATCGTCATCAGGTTCGGATGCTTGAGATTCATGCACTGACGAATCCCCCGTAATTCAACATCCATGTTCCGCTGGAGCAGCTTCAGAGCGACTTCCTTCCCGGAGTCGCTCAGGGCGTAGTAGACCTCGCCGAAGCCGCCACGATCAATAGCACGTTTGATCGTGTAACCGTCCAGCGGCTTCGATTCCGGCTGAAAGGTGAATTTCATGGTTCTGCCGCCCTGTGGTAGGTGGGGTAATGTTTTGGCTAGGGTACCGGGCACGTCGTAGTCCCTATGTTATAGAAATCGGGGTGTTGTTTTGAATTCACATCTCGTTGGCCGCATGACTCACGGCTGCGGAAGTTTCGGTTCCTGCCCAATCGCGTTTTTCAGTTCCCGTATTTCCTGTGTTTGTTTTTCGATAGCCTGTGTTTGCGTTTCGATGACCGCCCGGAAGTTTCTGATATCCCTACTCATCTTGCGAAGTTCGTCTTCCATGTTTTGAATTCTGCCGCCGCCACTAAAGAACAGCACAATCAGCCCGATTACAATCAATGTTCCGCAACCCAGACTCACCGGCCCGGAACGGCGGTCATCCGCCATGTTGTTCTCCTCAGTTCTCCGCTACAAATTTGTCTGCCCTTCAACAGTGATCTTGCTGACAATCCAGTTGTCGGCCGCTCACTCCTCACTGCACCGCTTCCAACCGAAACCGTCCATCGATGCTGGTGACGATTGATCCGTCTGTGAGCGGCATGCTGGATTTGGCGTGTTGGTTATCCACATAAATGTCTGATCGCGATTTACAACACAGTTGACCGCTGCTGCGATGCAACAGGATGGTATGGTCCCAACCCGAGCAACGAATATGGCTATCTGCACCCGGGCCTAAAATGCACGTGTCCTCCATGAGCACCACCGCATCGACAGCCCGCGAGGGGCGGTGATCGCTGACAAAATCGAGCCGCGCCGTTCCGCTGATGATTGTCGGCAATCGGAATCGTAACTTGACGCTCTCTCCCAATTGAATTTCATTCCCATCCGCGAGATTTGTTTGTTCGTGCACCATACGTCCGGCAACCGTCGCCGCTGCGGCAGCCTGCAGGTAGTACCCTTCGCCGCTGCGAACGATTTCGGCATGCTGACGCGACAAATTCGCCAACAAGGCTACATCAGCCGCAGGAGGTCCAGAGACCGGTCCTCCCAGCGAAACCCGTTCGCCCAGGCACAATAAAAACGCCCCGACGCGGTCAATCCACAGTATATAGCGCTCACCATCCATATCGGCACCACCCAAAGTCAACGCCCCTGTTGCGGGCGTCGCGGAGTTTCCTAACCCGAAGTTTCCTTGCATCACCACCGGTCCTACTCCGCTTGATTTTAACGCATTTCCCCGGCCAGGGGATCATTTTCATCAAAGGAAATCCGCCACATTCCCAAGAACCGATCAGTCAATTCCAGTTCTGAACGAGTGACTGGGAGGGCGAAGCTCCTGCTGAGCCGTGCATTCTTGCGAGGCTCACTGCTCAGCAGGGGCTTGACACTCCGAGCAGGCTAAAAGTTCTACTCCATTAAAAAAAGGGCAACCGGGCAGCCGGCCACCCGAGGTTGTTTCTCATTTTCGCAAACCCGGCGAGCGCCGCGCGTGGCGAAACCGTTTCAGCAAACTCCGAACGGCCCCAACCCCCCGGCGAATTGCCGGAGGGCGAGAGCCAGTTTAGATTTAAGCATCCGTCTTAGCTGTCGCGTCGCCTGATTCATTCAGGTGGAAGTATTGATCGATCTGTTCGTTCAAGTCTTCCGGAACCATCGGACCGGTGTGCACCGGAATCATCGGTGTCAGCCGTTCTTCGGCATCCAACATCTTGCCTTTCACATCCAGTTGCTTGTTCAAGTCGGCAATCAACTGCTTGGCTCGCGACAAGCGAGAGTCGTCGATGTTGCAGTCGCTGGCAGCTTCGGCAGCCTGCAGGGCTTGCAAGCGGGCATCCAGGTTCTCGATCTTAACTTGCAGATCGCGTTTGGAAGCCATCATGTTTTCCAATTTGCTGCGAGCCGAGATCACGACTTGCTCACGTGCCTTCAAGATCTTGCGATGACTCTCCAGCGTTTGTTCGGCCAATTGGAACCGCTCAAAACGTCGTGCCAAGTCCTGCTTCATTTCCGCTTCCGAGTAGGTACGGCCGACGTAGCGAACTTCTTCGCCGTTTTGCACGTAACTTTTCAGTGCCAACATTTCTTGTTTTTGACGAGCCAATTCATCTTCATCTCGCATGATTTGAGCCGTGCGATGTTCGACATCGACTTCCGCTTCGGCGATTTGCCGCATGGTGTCACGAATGTCCGGAAGCAGGTTGTTCACCAGATCCCGTGCCCGTTCAATTTCCAATTCCGGCGGAACTTCGGACCGGATCGAATCTTTGACCATCGTAGCCGAGGTCTTCACGTAGCTGGCAGCGTCCCGGCCGAAGACGAATGTTCCGACCAGCGCCAAGGCGGCTGTACTCAAAATTGCTTTCTTAATCATTTCTGTTCTCCCTCTGATATGCGGAACATTTGTCCCAGTGGCCCGGCTCCGTTGAGCCGCTATGATATTGACCAGCAGACAACAGGTAATTCGCCGGTCGGTTTGGATTCTTAATCCAATTGGCCATAATTTTGGGATGACCGGAAAATAATTGAAGCTCCCAACCGGTCCAGACGCCGCGATAACCGCTTTAAACCACAGGGGAATGCATGCAACTGACTGTCCTGTAATAGCTTACGGTGTATTGGCCTGCTGCTTTCCCTACGGATCTTTCCGAAGAATACTGACCACTTATCTCACGGAGAAAGAAATCATGATTCCAAAAATCGCCTGCCTGTCGGTGTTGTCCGTCGCCATTTTCGCCAGTTTCGCGCTGCAAGCCGCCGATGAGGCTCCGGCTGGCGAAGAACTGAATCCGCACGAGGCCCAGTTTCAGAAGATGCTCAAGGGAGCGGAGCTGATCGGGAATTTCTCCGTGATCAAAGATGGCCAGGAGTCCGAGCCGAAGAAGGACACCTATAAAATCGTGGACTTAAAGAAAATGCCCAACGGATTTTGGCTGTTCACGTTTCAGTATGGCGATAAGCCGGCGATCCCCATGCCGCTGCCGGTGAAATGGGCCGATGATACGCCCATGATTTCGCTCACCAAAGTCGCCATTCCGGGACTGGGAACGTTTAGCTGCCGCGTACTCTTCCACGAAGGCCAATACGCGGGGACTTGGCGTCACGGTGAAGTGATCGGCAACATGTGGGGCGTCGTCAAATCGCCGGAAGCGAAATAGCAATGACGGCCGCAGGCTAGGTCGCCCCAATGACCAAGCACGTCATTGGGGCCAACAGCAGATTGAAATGGGGTGCCACTGGCTTTGCCAGTGCAAATCCGAATCAAGGAACGACGAATCTAGCACTGGCAGATTCACAAACCCGCCGCTCCTTCGGTTGTGCTGCACAATTTTTAGCGGGCCGATTGGGCGTGGATGACGATTTCCACACGGCGGTTCCGGGCTTTGCCCGCTGGGCTGTTGTTATCCGCCAATGGACGCGAGGAACCGTATCCGGCGACCGACAACTGCGACTCCGGGAGCCCCCGTTTTCGCAGCGCATGATAGACCGCCCGTGCGCGACCCAGCGAGAGTTCCTCGTTGTTTTTCCAACTGCTGCGGCGAATCGGGTCGGAGTCAGTATGCCCTTCGACTGTCACGCGCTGTTGTGGGTATTGGGACTGAATCGTCGAGACGACATCGTCAATCAGTTTGGAGTTTTGCGAAGTGTTTTTGATCGACGCTTTGCCCGATGCAAACAATTGCGCGCCGTCGAGACGAATCCGCACGTCGCCGCCATCTTGTTTGATATCCGCGCCGGGAATGTTGGCCAACGGCAGATTGCCGGCGGGGGTATAACCGACTTCGGTCGTAGGCAGCGCACCTTGACCGGCATACGAGCCTTGGTTGCGACGTTCGATGGTCAGTTCATCACGTAGGTCTGCGACCGTATCTCGACTCTGTTGCAGCGAGGCTTGCATCTTTGACGTCTGTTGTTGTTGCTGGGCAAGGTGCGCTTGCAGTCGCTGATTATCGGCGTCCAAACTCGCAGTGCGCGCGTTCAGCTCTTCAAAGCGGGCGATCAAGTTGGAATGTTGTTGTTGCAGGGCTTGATGCGTCGCCGGTGGAACGCCGGTGGGATATCCCGAAATGCGTGGAGGGGTGACAGTACATCCCATAACACACAGGGGGATCAATGCTAGGAACAACGTGCTGAATTGAGATTTGGAGAGGGAGATCATCGCCGCACCAATGAAAAATCTTGGACAAACAAAAGTCCGCAGCCGGCAAAATGCCAGGACACGCGCATCATGTTCTACTGCCGATCGCGGCAGCAGGCACGACAACAATGAAATGGAGATTAGGTCGGTGAATCTGAGATGAGAGTCCGCTATCGGCATCGGCGAGATTGTGAGAGGGCAATCCGTTTTTCGGGCCGCTGTGCGGGGCGGGAGTGTATCGCCGGATCAAAATTGCTGCAACCTCAGAGCGGCGAGGCGCACGCCCAGCCAGTCGGTTTTGAGAGAACGACAATCTCACCTTGGTGGTCCGACCGCATGGAGGTAGACTTTCCCCGCATTTAGCACAAGTCATCATTCGGAGGACGCCCCGATGCGCTTACGATGGATTGTTTCCTACTGCGTCGTCTGCTCTATGGCAGTCGCCAGTCTCGCCGCCGCTGAAGAACCAACAGCAAAACCGCCGGCAGAAGAACCAGCCGCGACGTCGCCGGAATTGATTGACCTTCTCCAAAAATGGGAAGCCGCTTCGCCCCAGGAAGATGTCGTCGAGATTCAATTCGAGCGGTACGTCTACGATCACACGTTCTTCACCGAACAACGCGGCATCGGCAGGCTTGTCGTGCAGCAGCCGAATCAAGGCTTGTTCGAACTGAAACCGATGCCCCACCAGAGCGGCGAGAAGAGCAAGCTGAAGGGGACCGACGGGCAACCGTACGATTTAGGCGCGGTCAGTTCAGAAATGTGGTATTGGGATGGAAAATCCTATCACTCTATTGATACGCAAGAGAAAACCTATATCGCATTCCAATGCCGGAAACAATCCCCACGACGCCGGCTGAATTCCTGACTTCATTTCCAAGTTGGACTTTTCCTTGGCAGAAACTAGGCAAACCTCAAATATTGTTTCCTATGGTCGCTGGCATCAAGGCAGAGCAACTTCTCGACGACTATGATTGGTTTCGGGGTAAGAAGAATCCCAATGGGTTCCATTTGGTCGCTCGCCCCAAAATAGAGGGGTTGCGCCAGGAATTCAAACAAATCGACGTCCTGCTCGACAAAGAGTCGCTACAGACTTACGCAACCCGGATCGAACGCCCGACGGGAAAAAGCCGAACGGTCACTCGCATCAAAGTCGTGAAAACCGACCCCGCGCAGATCGGCGATTGGCGGCCGAAGTTGAACGGGTACAAATTTGTCGGCAATCCGGGAACGAATCAGCAACAGCAAACCCCACAAAAAAAGCCCGTCGCTTTTAAGTGGCGATGGGCTGTTGAATTTTTGATGTTTGTCCTGGGGATCGCTCAATAGATCCAACTCATTGTGATCGTCGTGCGGCTGTCCAGCAAGTCTTTGCGAGAGGTCAGGGGGATCTCCCAAGCGCCACTGACGCGTAATGAATCGGTGAGAATCAACGCTGCCCCCCAGGCCATGGTTAGGACGTGGTTTCCGGCCACATCGCCGGCACCGAGGTTGATCAAATCTCCCCCTTCCATCGACACGCCGGGCAGGCGGTTGCCGCTTTGCAGATATTGGATGCCGTTCATTTCCCAAAGCAGATACACATCGTCGACAACCTCGTTGTCCAAGTGCAAGCTGTAGAACATCGATTCGCTTTCTTGGTTGGGATTGTTCGGCAAATGCCAGCCGACCGTGCCAATAAAGTGCGAATCTTCACCGAGCTCCTTCCCTGTGGTGAGGAAGAAATTCCACATGCCGTCGCCAGTCCCTTGATACACGTCGCTGCTGCCATTGGCCCATTCATACAAAACGCCTCCGCTGAGTAGGAATTGGTTCTCGACATCGCGGACCATGACATATTTCACCCCGGTGGCGAGATCGCCCCAGCCATGGTTGTTGGACACCGCATCAGATTGCAGCTTGATGTAACCGTCTTTATTGGCGATCACGGCAAAACGATCACTGAGCGCGACGGACAACTGCACTGCGTAAACTTGGAAATCGCCACCCTGGAGAATGGAATCTTCGGGGATCATCTGATTGATGAACAAACCCCGCACACGTGTGCGGGCTCGCGGATCCTCGAAGAAAACCGGGTTGGTCGTCGGCTCGATGAAACTATCGAAACAGTGATCGCCTTTGAGAAACGAGAGACCGCCACCACAGTCATAGCCGCAGCCGCAACCGCAACCACCAGTTCCGCAGGACTGGCAATTATTGCAACCATTGCAGGACGAAGCACATTCGCAACTGACCGGTTGAACTCCCCATTGACTGGCAAAGTCCGCCGGCTCTGCGGCTGAGAAGATCGATTGTTCAAAATTTGTCGCAGCCGGTTGAATCGGCTCAGCGGCACGGGCGACGGAGACAGTCCCCATCATGATAACTGCGAACCAAGCGTAGTTTTTCATATTGCAACGTTCCTACTTCCTTGTCGGACATTAATTTGCGATATGCTCTCTCGCTCCGTCACTCTGAACTCACCTGAGGTGATTAAGTTAGCGGATCACGGCGACATCACGAAGGAATGCCGCCATTGTGGAGAACGTGTCTTGAACTGCCATCTTGATTGAATTTCATTTCAATAAGTAAAGATGGCGTTCTGTGTCCTATAAAAAGCAGAGCGTTTGGCTTTTGATGAGATGGCCCGGGACAGCACCGTTATCGGAGCAGAATCGAATTACCGTTAGAACGATTGTATGAATTTCAAGGGATTTACTGAATTAGTAAGAAAAATCACCCGTGAGGACTCATATTCCTGTCAAGGCAGCGGCAAATGACGCTGCCTAGCGGTCAAGACTCGCTCACTCGTCGCCGACGCAAATCAGCTTCGTACGCGTGCGAATAAACAGTCGTCCGTTGGCGATTGCGGGGGTCCCTACGATGCTGTCGCCCATGTCGTTTTTGGCCAGGATCTCGTAGTCCGGACCATCGGCTAGCACCACCACAAAACCGTTTTCGCCCGCCAGATAGATTTTGCCGTCGCCATAGATGGGCGATGCGAAGTATTCGCTCGTGTTGCTGATCCGTTTCGCGCGGCGGAGCACCTTGCCTTCCTCTGTATCAAACACGGTGGTGATGCCGCCCCCTTTGATCAAAAACATGCGGCCGTCGTGGACGAACGGCGAGACAATGTGGTCGGTGTATTTGGTTTCGTGCTTCCACAGCACGTGCGAATCGGTCACGTCTCCCCGTCCGCCGCCGCGAACCGCCAGGACGAATTGGTCCCCGGCTTCTTCGGCATCAAAGCGGGCACCGGCGAAGTTGTCGGGATGCAAGAAGGCAAAGTCGAGTTCCTCCCCCTCAAGAAATCCATCCTTGTTCTTGTCGCCGCGTTCGAAAGTCTTTTTGAAGAACGACTCGGGAATCTTTGTCTCGCCGACAAACCCTTGCATCTCCTCGCGGGTCAGTTTGCCGTCACTGTTGCCGGTCTCTGCCTGATCGGCCGTTGCCAACCATTGATTGGCGATCCCGCCGCTTTGCAGTGAGATATAAATCGTGCCGTCTTGGCAGACCGGTGTGGTTTTGATATTCCGCAACAACACCTTGGCATACCACAACCGTTCGCCGTTGTTCGGATCGTAGCCGATCAACTTCCCGGTCCCGGCAACGACCAATTCGTCACCCTGGTCGGTTTCGCAGATGACAGGGTGCGAATAATTGACCGCCATGTCACTGCGATCGTCCATCCAGACGATTTCGCCGGTCTCTTTATTCAGCGCATAAATCGCCGGGGCCAGGTCGTCGTCCTGACAGAAAATGACCAGATCCTTATAGAGCACGGGCGACATCGCCGGTCCCCATTTGAAGACAAAGAACGGCACCGGCAGTTTCTTTTCCCACAATTGCGCGCCGGTGGCCGCGTCGAATGCCAGCATGCCCATCGAGGGGAAATAGACGTACACATGGTCGGCATCAGCGGCGGGGGTCGTGCTGGCGTGACTGTTGGTTTCATGCACCTCAGCCAGCGGACCGGTCTTCCAAGTCTGCTTCCAAATCGGTTTGCCGGTTTTCGCATCAAAGGCGAGCAGGCCCACGGTTTCTTTGTCGACCATGGCTGTCACAAACAATCGTCCGGCAGCGATCACCGGCGACCCGACCCCTTCGCCAATTTCGTCTGACCAAAGGACTTTCTCCGTCTCCGAAAATTCGATGGGCAACGTCGCGGTGGTTGTCGAAATCCCACTACAATTCGGCCCGCGAAATTGCGGCCAGTCCTCCGCATGTAGAGCGCATGTGGAAAGTACGGCAACCGCGAGACAAATAGAGCGAATAACTCGATGCATGGATAACTCCTTGTGTGATGTTCGCTATCGATCCTAAGCCGCCATCGTCGTCAACACAATGCTGAAGCACTGCCAGGCATCAAACGCGAACGGCCTCGTGAACCGGGCAGTACCGATTCACGAGGCCGTTTTTAGGTTTTATCAACGGTTTGGCACCGGTGTTAGAACGAGACGACCTCGCCGTCATTCTTGATGCCGGAATGCTTGTAGGTGGGATAGTCCATGTTCTCTCCCAAAAATCGGACGGAACCGTCACAGAAGAGAAAATGCGTTCCCCCAGTATGGCGGCTCCAGAAATTCACAATGTGGCCCGATTGATTGGGCGTATGTTCCATCGCCGGCATCATGCCCATTGCCGGTTGCCCGACATGTCCCAACACCAAATGCGAGGAGCCTTCGGTCATCATGGGCATCATCGCCATACCGGCATTCACCGACGCGCCGGGGAGTGCGGCGTACCATGTCGATTCGGTCAGATCGTGCGTCCGTTCTCCCACAGCCAGCGTATTGGATGTCCCATCTGTGATGTCCCTGATTTTAACGCTGCTATTGCGATACAAAATGCCGGTCCCTTTCCCGGGATGCATGGTGACGCTGCCGTAGCCGAAGACGCCGACATAATTCGAAGAAGCAACCCGGGCAATCAACGTGCCTGTCGAATCGTTGACGTCGAACTGTGGCTGAACATCGTCTGAAGCACAAACGAAAACCGACAACGGTGTCAGTCCCATGAGGACATTGTCAGGTTCAGTGGAATTCTCATTAAAATCCAATCCTTGAAATACCGCGGGTTGTTCCAGATAGGGCAACAACAGCGTCGACCAGGCAAAACCCGATCCGGTTTCAGCCCCCACGCCGTCGTCAGCCGTGACCCCTTCAGCAATGTATCCGGGGGGAAAGGTGCTGAACACATCGTGGTAGTTGTGCAGGGCGATCCCGATTTGCTTGAGGTTGTTCCGGCACGACGTCCGCCCGCCGCTTCGCGCGCTTGTTGAACGGCGGGCAGCAGCAGTGCGATTAGAATGGCAATGATGGCGATCACCACCAGAAGTTCGATCAAGGTAAATCCGCGTTTAGTACGCAGTCGTTTGTGAGTAGGCATGAATTCATTCCTCTGTATGCAGTGCGGACAAGATCCGCGTGTATTTGTGGGGTGCGTAACGCATTAGTTCAGAGCGCACGGTGGACCGGTGAACGGTCGTTGTCCCGATGGGGCACGCAGTCAAAAGGGAAATGTCGTGCTTCGATTGTCGTACTACGTTTGAAGTGTGCGACAGATCGTGCAGCGAGAAGCACTGCTGGACAAGCCAGCAGTCGCACCCGTTGAGCGAGAGTTGTTCCCCATGGGAATCGGCGCGTTAGCAGTCGCGCGGCGGAGGCGTGGGGGGCTCGATCGCTAGCAGCAATGGCCCGTGTGCCGACGGTAATACTGTCTCGGTCCACACGATGTTCGCCGGCACGGGCAAACCTGTCTCCACGATCCAGTCGGGGGACTGGGAGGATCTCAGGCCGTCGGTTCCTTGTCGGGGACAACTGAGCCACAAGCGGATCGCCAGTTGTGATTTCGTCGTTGTCGACTTCGCCTTGGCCAACGGTTTGGCCGCGCGTCCACAACACCCAGTCCCACAACGACAGACGTTGCCCCGTTTCGCACAACAACAGGAGGAGGCGGCGAGACCAACCAGCGAATTTCCCGCCGCCGTCGTTGACAGTTCAATCCGGTCAATGCCCAGCCAGTTAGCCAAAACAACTGACAGCGTCACGACGACAACCAAGCACCGCGCGAAGTTGTATCGCGGTGTAGTAGGCGATCGTTTCTGCTTGAGAGGCCGAGCGGGCATGGTTTAGGCGGGGCTGTAAAGTTTGTGTGGATTTTATGTCCACCATTCAGTCTACCGCCGCCCGAGGACGTCGCAAGGGTTTTCCCGAAGATCGCAGCCGGTTTCCCATTCTTGGTAATTGCCTTAGCCGACTAGGCGATCGACTGATGAATGGCGATAGGTCCTGCCACAAGTCGTCGATATACCAATGGAAAAACCGATCCACCCAAGTGCATTATTCTGCTTGCCCAAAAAGCGGCGCGTAGAATAACGTTTGTAACTTGGTATTATCCATTCGGTATTTAGATGCGCCTGCTCCATTTCAACGCAAATCTTAGTGACCGGCCCAAACGACAGCATATAAATCACCGGCAGCAGGAGCGTCCACCAATACCAACCGCTGCGGCGTTTTTGTTTTTCGTTTTTCATGAGCAGTTCCTTGCTGTTGAGCACAGTCAAGCTGGTTGGGCCGCATGGAGGATGCGACTGAACTGTGACTTCCGTTGTTCAATTGCGGAATGACAGGCTTCAGGCAGATCAACTTCTCAACGCCCCACAAATCTAATATCTAAGGAGTTTTCGGGCCGTCGATACTTGCATCGCAAGTATCCAATTGTCCAGTAAAATTTCTTCGGATCGATTCCACGGTGCGACCCTGCAAGCAAATAGTCCGTTTGCGATTCGTGCAACCGGTCCGATAGACAGGACGTAAAACATCTGTAGCCCGATCGTTCAATCTGTGGCTAAGCATAGCTGCGACATTTATTGTGGCTCCGTGTTATTCGTCCTCCGGATGCGTGAGACTCGGGTCCCTGTCGCCGCTGGTGACGGCGATTATACTCGCATCGTCCGGTATTGCGACAACTCTTCTCACCTGCGGCGATAGAAACAGCGATGAAAATTGCGATTGCACAACTCAATCCCACGGTCGGCGATCTGGCCGGAAATGCGGCTCTCGTTAAAGAGGCGGCTCAGCGCGCTGTTGCTGACGGTGCTGACTTGTTGGTCACGTCGGAATTGATCATCTCCGGCTATCCCCCCAAGGACCTGCTGCTCCGCGAAGGTTTCGCCGCCGCTTGCCGCCGCACGGTCGAAGAACTGGCGCAGGAACTCGATCCAAATCTGGGCGTGCTGGTTGGGCATCCCGATCCCCAGGGAGTGCCGGAAGGCCGCGTGGCGAACTGCGTGAGCCTGCTGCATGGCGGGGCGATTGTCGGCTCGGTGCAAAAAATCTTGCTGCCGAATTATGACGTCTTCGATGAACGGCGGTATTTCTTTCCCGCCACCGAAACGGCACCGATCGAGTTTGCCGGGCTGAATATGGGCGTGCACATCTGTGAAGATGCCTGGTGGCATGCGACCGAACCGACCTATCGGCACGAGAGTGCGCATCAACACGATCCCGTCGCCCTCGATCGGCTCGCCGAAGATCTCGCTCGAGGATGCCTGGTAGAACCGTATGGTCGAATCGACGTCGCGTATCGCTTCGAGCATTGCGGTCACTCCGACGGCAGCGAACTCGGCGGTCTGCACCGGCTCGTCCCAGGACCGCGGAACGAACGACGGCGCCGCGAGGTTGTAGACCTCGGATGGTCTCGCCGCTCGAAGTGCGGCGGCCAACGATCCCTGGTCGAGGAGGTCGGCGCGAAGCACGGTCAGCCGGTCGGCGATCGGGCCCAACGTACCCGCGTACACCTCGGGCGAACGCCGGACGACGCCGAAGACCTCGTATCCTTCGGCGAGCAACAGCTCGGCCAGGAGCGATCCGTCCTGACCGCCGACTCCCGTGATGAGCGCACGCCGCTGCCTATTCAAGAGAGAATCCGCCCGAGATGCACCTGCGAGAGTGTAGACGGTGAAGGTTGCGTTCACCCTCGAGCAATGCTGGCATCGCGTGCCCGGCGGCACCGCTGTCGCCGCACTCGAGCTCGCGCGCGCCCTGGCAGAGCGATCGGATGTCGAGCTGGTGGGCGTTGCCGCACGCCACCGTGATCGCCCGCCGGAGCAGTGGCAGCCCTCGATCGCCGTTTCGCATCTCCCGCTGCCGCGGATCGCCCTCTACGAGTCGTGGCACTATCTTCGGCGTCCTCGTGTGGAGCAGGCGACCGGCCCGGTCGACGTCATACACGCCACGGAAATTGCAATGCCGCCGCCGACGAGCCCTGTGGTGTTGACCGTGCACGATCTCGCCTACCTCGACTACCCCGAGCTCTTCACGCGTCAGGGGCTCCGCTTCTTCCGCCGGGCGCTCGACCTCGCACTCAAGGACGCGTCGCTCGTGCTGTGCTCGTCGCTCGCCACGCTCGAGCGCTGTCGGGCAGCCGGCTTCGAGGAGACCCGGCTACGCCACGTCCCGCTCGGAGTCAAAGCCCACCCTGCGACGCCGGGGGACATCACGCGGGTGCGGAGCGCCTATGCGCTGCCGGAGCGCTTCATCCTCTGGACAGGCACGGTCGAGCCGCTGGAAGAACCTTGCCGGCGTTCGCGCCTTCTCCCTCCTCGATGATGTCGACAGCCACCTCGTTCTGGTCGGCCCACGCGGCTGGAACGAGGATCTGGAGCGGCATCTCGGCGACCTGTCCGAGGGGACGCGTGAGCGCATCCACCTGCTCGGCTGGGTGCCTCGCCCGGATCTCGAGGCTCTCCTCGCGGGCGCGACGGTCATGTGCATGCCGAGCCTCCTCGAGGGGTTCGGCTTCCCCGTCGTCGAGGCGATGGCGCAGGGGACACCCGTCGTCACGTCGACGGGAACATCGACGGAAGAGCTCGCCGCCGGTGTCGGAATCCTCGTCGACCCGCTCGACACCGGTGCTATTGCGGACGCGCTCGCGCGGGTGATGGGGGACGACGTACTCGCGGAGCGCATGGGGAACGCGGGCCTCGAGCGTGCAAGGCAGTACACGTGGGACGCGACCGCCGCACTCGTCACCGACGCGTATCGCGACGCTGCCGGAATGGCCCCTCCACCGGTGCGCCCCCCATCCTAGACCTCGACGAGCGGCAGATGCCTGATGAGCGCGAACTGCTCTTCGACCGAGTGGTGGGCACGTTCGAACAGAGGCGCGAAAGCGTCGGCGGGCCGAACCGCCTCGATTCGCCCCTCGGCCAGGCGGGCATCCACGAGGAACGCATTCACGCCGCGGGAGTCACCACCGGCGAGGATGTATCCCTTACGCTCGCCAAGGCGAGCGAGTGCGGTGATCGATGCTCCGTGGTAGTACCCGGAGGGATGCACGCGATACCGATCGAACCCTGGCGTATATGGAATGGTGACAGAGCGGTCGGGCCCGAACGAAGCGTTGTACTCCACCACGATGACACGAGGCCTAACTGCCCCGAGGGCGTCGAAGACCCAGTAGTCGTTCCCGTCGATGTCGACGGACAGGACATCGAACTCGGCCGCCACCCGGCCCGCGAGCAGGCCGTCGATCGTGTCCGGCTCGACGAACGTGTTGTGCACCGTCACGCGCCCAGGGGCCTTCGCCTCGAAGAACGATGCCGCGGTCATCGCATCGGCCTTTCGCGCCTCGAGCAGGAGCGCCGACCAGCCGAAGGCCAGTACGAGGTTTGCGGCGCAACACTCGCTGCCGTCGCCGACACCGAACTCCACGACCTCACCGCTTGCGACGCCGATGCGGTCTACGAGATGCGCGATCACACCGTCCTCCCCGTTCTGAGAATGAACGCGAAGCTCCGATCGGCGCAACGCGTCGATCGGGCCGTCCGGGCGCCGGAGGGATGGGTACGAGTAACGCAGTACCGCGGCCGCTGACCACTCCCGATCGAGGTCGATCTCACGAAGCTGATGGAGCCATGTCCACCACCGATTCGGCACGACACCAGTCATCCGGTCGCGAACGCCCCTCGGTATGCGCGACCAGAGACTCACGGTGTGAGCTTATCCCCAGACCGAGCGCGACCCTGATTTCCTGACACCAGCTCTCGCCTCACGAGTGCGGTGAGCAGGTCTGGGCGAACAGCACGTTCATCAGGACGGTGACGACGAGGCAACGGCAGACGAGCCTACACGGTTGCGCACCGCCGCTCCTGTCGTTCCGCCTGTCGTGACCCACGAGAGCCCAGACGGCCCCCTCAGAGGGTCAGCACCTTCTGGTAGGCGTCAGCGAGTCGATCGGCCACGGCGGCTGAGGAGTGGCGAAGGACCAAAGGGGCCGGGTAGACGACCCGATGCCCGGGAGGCGACGACAACGGCCCCGCACGAACCTGCTCGGCGATCGCTCCGTAGTCGCCCGGAACGAAGAGATCCGCGCCCGAGCCCGCGAGCACTTCGGGAATCGCCCCGGACATGCTGGCGACGATGTGGGTGCCCGCCGCCATCGCTTCCGCCAGGACCATGCCGAACTGCTCTTCCCAGACGGCAGTCGGGAGACTTGCGAGAACGACGCAGGAAGCGGTCGCAAATACCTCCGGCATTTCGTCGTAGGGCACAGCATTGACCTCGACCCTGCCGGCGAGACCAAGCTCAGCCGCGTAGGCAAGCAGCCGATCACGTTCGGGACCGGAGCCTACGATCCGGAGGCGGACGTCGCTCGGAAGCATCGCGAGGGCACGAACAACATCGAAGTGGCCCTTCTCCCATACCAGCCGGCCCGGCGAGACGATCACGTGGCTCTCGGGCTGCTCCGCGTGGACTCCTCCGAAACGATCCACGTCGATGCCAGGCGGCGAAACGACGATTCGCGTCTCGGGGACACCCTCGAACAGAAGACAGCGCTTGGCGCGCGCGGTGGCGGCGAGGTAGAGATCTGCCTATGCGAGCGCCGCAGCTCGATACCGTCTTCCTCTCGCCCGCCGAAAGGCCTCGCGGAACGGGATCGTCTCCCACGCCGTCAGAACGAGTTTGAATCCCAGATCACGCTTGAGCGCAGCCGGTTGCCCGCTGAACCACACGCCAAGCTCTGCCGAGTGAACGATATCGGCGCCTGCGAGTGCGTCTCTCAGGCCGACGTAGCGATCGCCGACCGCGAGAGTCGCTAGATCACCGACACGCCCGCGGGGGAGCGTGTCCCTGACAGCGCGGACACGGACTCGCTCGAGGCCGACCCCCTCCACCTCGTGCTGATTCGAGCCGGTCACCGCGACGGCGACGTCGAAACGGTCGTGGAGGAGCTCCCAGGCGCGGAGCTCCCAGGGGTTCGCGCTGTGGCCCCGAAGCAACACGACGCGTGGGCGCCTCATGCGCTGCCCTTCGAGCCGGGGTCGCGCCGCATGAGTGCCTCGAGCACCTCGGACGGGACCGCCCGGACCATCGCCGCGGCCACGACGAAGGCGACGACGACGAGTACCGCCGTGACCACATCGCCGAGCCCGGGGATGGCGAGCACCGCCGCTCCCGCAGCGAGTGCCGCAAGCGGGCGCCAGACGAACGAGAACCGTGGAACGACGGATCGCTCGGAGCGAGCCAGCGCCGCAAGCAGAATGAGCGTGAGCGCCGCCTCCGCGATCACTCCTGCTGCGGCGGCTCCACGACCCGCATACGCGGGTACGAGCGTGAGCCCGAGGGTCACGACCAAAGCGAGCGCAACCGCGTTCGCAGCCGCGAGGATGCGCTGTCGTTGGAGCGAGATCAGTGCGAGCACCGCGACCTGCCCGATGAACAGGGGGACGAGCGCCCACGTCTGGATCTGCAAGATCGGGGCAGCGCCGCTGTAAGCGGGCCCGCCCAGGAGACGGATGACCGGAGCGGCGAGTGCGTATGTCGTGAGCGCGAGCCCGAGCGAGAGGACCGCGGCCACCTCCGTCCTCCGCTGCAGAGCGTATCGCAGCCGCTCGACATCACTCTGCCCGGCCACCGCGAGGACAGGGAGCGCGACCGCGAGCACCAATCCCGGGACGCCGATGAGCATCTCGAACACGCGAAACGACGTCGCGTAGAGCCCCGTCTCCTCCTTGCTCTCCGTGAGGGAGACAACGACGCCGCTATGGCGATGGTACATGCCGTTCATCGCGATCGCGATCGCGAGCGGCAGAGCCTCCTTGAGCAGACGCACCGCGTCGCGTCGCGCGAGTCTCGGGCGCAACATGTGGAGGCCGCCGACGACCCTCGGCGTGAGCAGCAGCAGCACCGCTCCGACGATGGCCTGGATGGCGAAATACGGAAGCAACGTCGATCCGGCGAGAGCGAGAACAGCGATACCGACGAGGGTCAGAGCCTGCCGCAACACCTCGAAGGTCGTCACTGCGCCGAGACGAAGCTCGACCGCCAGCGGGATCATCGAGGTCGCCTGCGTGTTCACGAGGAGGATGCCGACTCCCGCGAGCGCCGTCCCCCAGACCATCGTGCTTCCGTACCCGGCGAGATAGGCGAACCCCACCGCGACGGCGACGCCGACGACAGTGAGCACGATCCTCAGACCGAGGAGCGTTCCGAGCAACTCCACCCTCCGCTGACCACGCGGAAGCAGGGAGAGCTCGCGAGAGCCGACCGCGGTCAGTCCCGCGTCGGTCACGATCGCGACGATTCCGAGGAGCGCCGCCACTGTGGCGTATCGCCCGAAGTCATCGACGCTGAGCCCGCGCAGAAGAAAGACAGACGTCGCAGCCCCGAGAAGGATGCCCACGACGTAGCCGCCGCCGCGCAGCACGCCGCCTCTGATCACCCGCCCGCCCGCCGACGGAGTCGACAGGACGTCGATGGAGGAGTCGTCGGAGGTCACGTAGGCTCATACGCTAGTGAAGGCCTGTGTCGTCATCCCCACGTTGAACGGCAGGGACATGCTTGCGGAAGCGCTCGCAAGCCTGGAAGCTCAGACCGCTGCAGCAGACGTCGTGGTCGTCGACAACAGCTCGGGCGACGGGACGAGAGAGATGCTGGCACGACGATTCCCACGTGTGCACGTCGTCGCGAACGAAAGCAACCTCGGGTTCGGGAAAGCCGTCAACCGCGGCGTCATGGCCGTTTCGCCCGACACGGACGTCATCATCCTCGTGAACAACGACGTCGTCTGTCGTCCCGATTTCGTCGACCGGATTCTTGCACCGTTCGAGGACGAGCGCGTCGGCATGGTGGCCGGGGTGCTCCTCCAGGAGGACGCACAAGACCTTGTCGACTCGGCCGGCATCGAGCTCGACGTGACGATGCGCTCGTACGACGCACTGTGGAACGCTCCGGTCGAACGGACGTTCGTCGCACCGGCTCCCGCCGGCCCGTGCGGCGGGGCAGCCGCCTATCGTGCTTCTGCCTTTCATGAGCTCGGAGGCTTCGACCCCGCGCTCTTCGCCTACTGGGAGGACGTCGACCTCGCGCTGCGGTTCCATGCCGCCGGTTGGCTTTGTGCGGCTGCGCCGGAGGCTCAGGCTCTGCACCGGCACGGGCAGACGGTCGGGGCCGGCTCACCAGCAGCGCGCAAGCTCGATGCGTTCGGGCGTGGATTCGTTCTCGGCCGCTACCGCTTGGGCGGTGGAGGTGCCCGAGCCCGTGTTGCGATCGCCCTCGTCGACTGGCCGGCGCTCGTCGTTCATCTCATCGTCCGTCGCGAGATCGCACCGGTGCGCGCTCGCATGCGGGGCTCCGGGCCGGTCGCTCTCGACCGGCGCTCCGCGCCCCACGAGAGCTCGCTACCGTGTCCCTGCGACAGGCGATCGGTCGGCAATGGCAGTTCGTCGGCCTGCGGGTAATGAGAAGGGCGCCCCGTCATTTCGCCGAGACCGAGGGCTCGGCGACACGCCCGTAGTCGGGACACGTCAGCCGGTTCTGCTCGCCCTCGTCCCGATGGGCGAGCACAACCCATTGCCAGAAGGTGAACTCGGCGATACGCGCCCGCGTCAGATCGTGGACCCGTGCGTGGCGCGCTTTCAGGGCGGGATGCGACCCTACGACCGGAGTCCATCCGGTCGCGCGGAGGAGCTGTTCGATGTCGGAGCGCGTGAACCAGCGCAGGTGCGTCGTGTCCCGATGACCCGAGTCCGAGTAAGCGAACGTGCCGCGGAGGACGAGGTCGCGGAAGAGCGACCAGTGGCGCGCGTTGGGCACCGAGACGTGGAGTCGCGTGCCCGGAAGAGCCACGTCCTGGAGTGCAACGAGAACCGCGGCCGGATCAGGAAGATGCTCGAGGACGTCGTAGAGGAGCACCGTGTCGAACGGGCCCTCGACCAGGGCGAGCGTATCCTCGATCCGGCCGGTCTTTACCTCGTCGAGGAGCTCCGCATGCTCTTCTGGCTGCCGGCGGATGCAGCTCGATCCCAGAGATCCAGGTCGCCCCGGCCGCGCGAAGCCCCGGAGCAGTCCCGCCCTCACCACACCCGAGGTCGAGCACGCGACCGACCGGACGGGGAAGCGCATCGATCAGATCCTGTCGTTGCTGCCCGTAGTAGCCGGGCGGTGCCTCGGACGCGGGCGGACGCAAGTCGGACATCGGTGGAACGTACCTCACGGGACACTCGATCCACGCCGGCGAGACGGCGCGACCATCATGTCGATGGACTAGGCTGCGCCACATGACCGCAACCGACACCGGAATCTGGACGACCGAATCGCTCGAGGATCTGCGCCGGGAGTTCGGCGACGTCTACCGCGGCCGCACGGTGCTCGTCACGGGTGCGGACGGCTTCATGGGCTCCCACCTGACGGAGGCACTCGTCGCTCTCGACGCCGACGTTCACGCATTCGTCCGTGCGACGTCGAGCGGTGCGCTGAACAACATCGGGCACCTCCGGGACCACCTCAAGGTGCATTTCGCCGACCTCACCGACAAGACGTCGATCGACTACCTGATGCGGGAGCTGAAGGAGACAGCGTCCGACCGGCCGTACATCTTCCACCTCGGAGCCCAGGCGCATGTCGGCGAGTCATGGCACCGTCCGTACGAGACGGTGATGGCCAATACGATCGGAACCCTCAACCTGCTCCAGTCGATCGTGGACACCGGGCTCGAGCTGGAGAAATTCGACACCGCCGGCACCTCGGAGGAGTACGGCAACGTCCGTGACGACGTCTCGCACCACCACGACTTCGACGACGGCGGCAGCCTCATCCTGCACGAGCGCTCCCCGATCAACCCGAAGTCGATCTACGCGACCGCGAAGGTGGCGGCCGACTTCCTGACGATGAACTACTACGACGCGTTCGGTCTCCCCGGGGTCGTAACCCGGATGTTCAACAACTACGGCCCGCGTCAGAACCCGCGCTACGTGACGGGGACGTTCATCACTCAGGCAATCGCCCGCGAGACGATCGAGCTCGGCAACCTCGAGCCGCTGCGCGACTTCTGCTTCTGCACCGATGGTGTCCGCGGCCATCTGACCGTCGCCGCTCACGGCAAGCCTGGTGACGTCTACGTCTACGGGCAGGGAGAGAACATCTCGATGGAAGGTTGGGTCGAGATGATTCTGCGGATCGGGGAGGAGCACGGTTTCTGGCCGGGCGGCCGCACGGTCGCGACGACGCCGAAGCGCTACCGCCCGGGTGCGAGCGACGTGATGGCGCTCCGGGTCGGCCACGAGAAGCTCACCGCCGAGACGGGCTGGCTGCCTCAGGTCTCATGGGAGCAAGGCGTCCTCGAGACGATCCGCTGGTACGCCGAGAACCGCGAGCGGTGGATCGGGCGCGTGGACTGGCTCTCGACCGGCGCGCCCACGCTCAGCACGCCGTAGACGACGCAGGTTGGCTCACTCGCCCGGTCAGTGCGAGCAGGCCGGCGATCTGGCTCGCCACGGGCGCGCGCCCGCCGATACCCTTGCCCGATGCAGATCCTCGTTACCGGCGGCGCCGGATTCCTCGGCTCCCGCCTGGTCGATCGCCTTCGCAATGAAGGCCACGAGGTAGCGGTTGCGCGACGCGCCGAGCACGACCTCACGGACATGCAACAGACCGCACGGCTCTTCGACGAGGTCGAGCCCGACGTCGTCTTCCACCTCGCCGCCGAGGTGGGTGGGATCGACGCCAACCAGGCCAATCCAGGTCGACCCTGGTTCGCGAACCTGATGATGGGCGCGCACGTGCTCGAGCAGGCGCGGCTCCACGAGACAGGCAAGCTCGTCGTCGCCGGCACGATCTGCTCTTACCCGAAGTTCGCTCCGGTGCCGTTCCGCGAGGACGACCTCTGGGCCGGCTAGCCGGAGGAGACAGATGCGCCTTACGGCGTCGCCAAGAAGGCGATCCTCGTCGGTGCGCAGGCGTACCGACAGCAGTACGGGACGAACACCGTCTATGTGCTGCCGGTCAACCTGTACGGTCCCGGCGACAACTTCGACCTCGAGACCTCACACGTCATCCCGGCGCTGATCCGCAAGATGACGGAGGCGCAGATGGCCGGTAGCGGTTCGATCACGCTGTGGGGTGACGGCTCGCCGACCCGCGAGTTCCTGTTCGTCGACGACTGCGTCGAGGGCCTCGTACGCGCCGCCGAGCAGTACAACGGCGAGGCACCGGTGAACCTCGGCACCGGCGAGGAGATCTCGGTGCGAAGATCTCGCCGATCCTGATCCGGGCCGCCACCGGCTACGAAGGCGAGGTCGTCTGGGACGCGTCGCGCCCGAACGGCCAGCCCAGGCGCAAGCTCGACACGACCCGAGCCGACGAGCTCTTCGGGTTTCGCGCACGGGTCGCGCTTGCCGAGGGGATCGAGCGCACGGTCAGAGGGTATCGCAAGCATCACGCCCGCGCCTAGCCCGGGACGGCACGCGCTCGGGCTGCCAGCACGCATCGGCTCAGCCGTCGACACGGCGCCCGCCCTCGCGCTTGCGGCGCTCCTCGCGCTCGCCTGCACGATCGCGTACTACGGTCAGTTCAACCGCAAGCCGTCGGGCGACACGTACGGAGCGGTCTACACCGCCGTCGCTCTGGTAGAGCGCCAGACGATCTGGCTCGATCACTATCTCCCCTACATCCAGGCACGGTCGGGCGAAGAGCCCTACATGATCTCCTCGCTCACGAGGACCGGCCAGCTCGTGAGCGGGACGCCGGCCGCTCCCAGCGTGCAGGCGCTGCCGGCCGTGGCGCTCTTCGCGCTTGCCGGAGCGGACGCCGGCGACTGGAACGCGTGGATGGAGGCGGCAATGCTCACTGCTGCGATCACTGCCGCGCTCTCGGTGGCTGTGTTGTTCGTCCTTCTGACGCGCATCACGACCCGACGTCGAGCCCTTCTCTCGGCAGGGGTATACGCCTTCGGCACCCTGACCTGGACGGTCGCGGGGCAGGCGCTCTGGCAGCACTCGGGCGCGATGCTGGCACTCGCAGTTGGTGCTTCTCGCGCTCCAGGATCGCAGGCTCGTCCTGGCGGGGGCTGCGCTCGCCGCGATGGTCGCATTCCGGCCATCTGCGCCTGTGATCGTCCTGTGCCTGCTTCCGCTCGTGGGGCGAAGACCGACTGACTGGCTCCGCCTCATGGCCGGCGCCCTTCCGATCGCCGTCGCGCTTGGGGCATTCAACACCTACGTGTGGGGCGGCCCTCTCCGTCAGGGATATGAGAGCGGCGAGCGCCCGGGAGGCGTTGGCGCCTTCGGGGGCTCGCTGATCGACGGACTCGGCGGCTTGATCGTCTCTCCCGGGCGCGGGCTGATCTGGTACAGCCCCATCCTCCTGCTCGGCATCGTCGGGGCGGTCGTCGGCTTCTCGGCCGCCCTCTCGTCCGCTGGTCCGCACTGGCGGCGCTCGCCAACCTCCTCACGATGAGCAGGTTCTTCATCTGGTGGGGCGGGGAATCGTTCGGGCCGCGCCTCCTCACCGACACGATGCCGTTGCTCGCCGTTCTGCTCGTCCCCGCGCTCGATGTCGTCGATCGCCGATCGTGGCTCCGCTGGGTGTTCGGCGTGACGCTGGCGTGGTCCGTGGCCGTACAGATGCTGGCGGCCGCCGCGTGGTCGTCGCGGACGTTCTTCGACGTGCACGACCAGTTCGACGGCTCGATCTGGTGGTCGTTGACCGACAACGAGCTCGTGTCCATGGTGACGGGACGCCGGGTCTCGGTTCGCGGTCGCTCGGCAGGCTCGTCTTGACCCTCGCGATCGGCATCGTGATCGCATGGGTAGCCACGTGGACGTTGCCGAGCACAGGCGCGCCGACACCGTGGCCACTGGCGCCCGCTGGCCCCCGACCAAGCCGGCATCGATCCCGGGGATAGGCCTCTGTTGACCCGGGTACGATCCCTGCATGCGTGTCCTCGTCACGGGTGGTGCAGGCTTTCTCGGATCGCATCTCGTCGAGCGGCTCGAGGAGGACGGGCACTCGGTTGCGGTACCGCGCAGCGCCGCGTGTGACCTCACGGACGCATCACAGACGGGCCGCCTCTTCGCCGACGTGCAGCCCGAGCTCGTGTTTCACCTCGCGGCCGAGGTCGGAGGCATCGGAGCCAATCGTGCCAATCCCGGCCGCTACTGGTACGCAAACCTGATGATGGGCGCGCACGTGCTCGAGCAGGCGCGCATCCACGAGACGCCGAAGGTCGTGATGGTCGGCACGGTCTGCTCGTATCCGAAGCTCACGCCCGTGCCGTTCCGCGAGACCGACCTGTGGGATGGCTACCCGGAGGAGACGAACGCACCGTATGGAGTCGCCAAGAAGACGATCCTCGTGGGGGCGCAGGCATACCGGGAGCAGTACGGCCTCGACACGGTCTTCCTGCTGCCGACGAACCTCTACGGACCGCGCGACAATTTCGACCTCGCGAGCTCTCATGTGATCCCGGCGCTCATTCGCAAGATGATCGAGTCGCCGGAGAGGGTCGTCCTCTGGGGAGACAGGACGCCGACGAGGGAGTACCTCTACGTCGACGACTGCGTCGCCGGCCTTCTTCTGGCGGCCCAGTCGTACGGCGGGGCAGAGCCGGTGAATCTCGGCACCGGCGTCGAGACGTCGATCCGTGGCGTGAGGGCGGTCGACATCGTCGCCGACGCAGTGGGCTTCACGGGAGAGATCGAATGGGACATGCCGATGGACCCCCAGCCCCGTCGATCGCTCGACGCCACGAGAGCGGCCGAGCTGTTCGGGTTCCGGGCCGAAGTCCCGCTCGCCGAAGGCATCGCCCGCACGGTCGACTGGTATCGGCGGCGGCAGGAGACTGGTGGATCCTCACGTTTGAAAGCCCTTTCCCGGGCACCGCAGGTATAGGACTCGAGGACGGCCACGATCGTGTTGGCGGTGCTCGTCGATGGCGCTTCCGATCCAGATGATCGACAGCGGCTGCGCACAGAACTCGACGTACGCGCTCGTACGCGCCCTCGCCGCACGCACGCCGTGATCATTCGTACGAGAGGAGACCTGCGACAAGTCCTACCGCGGCGGCCACTTCTACTCGAACAAGGCGCCGGGCCTCGCGCTCGTCATCCTTCCGGCGTACGCGGTCGTGGACGGTCTCGGGCTCCTACCGGAGTGCAAGCGCACCGCGCTCTGGATCTTCGGGCTCTGGTCATCGGTGCTTCCCGCAGCGATCATGCTGCTGCTCGCGCGGCGGATCGCAGACCGGCTCGATCCGGGGACAGGCACGCTGGTCGCCGTTGCTCTTGGGCTCGCGACGCTCTCCTTTCCCCTCGCGACGGTCGACTTCAGCCACATCCTCGCGGCAACGCTGCTTCTCGGCGCGTTCGCGATCGCCCTCGAGCAACGAGGCGCGGACGGGAGGTTGTGGTGGCTCGTTCTCGCCGGGGCCATGGCCGGGTTCGCCGTGACGACCGAATACCCGGCGGCGTTGATCGCGCTCGTCGTCGGGATCTATGCGGCGATCGCGACGCGGCCCGTGCCCCGGCTCGGCGCGTTCGCTGCCGGTGGTCTCGTCGGGCTCCTGCCCCTCCTTCTCTACAACCAGTGGGCCTTCGGCTCCGCCATGTCCCTCTCGTATGGCGCGGCCGTCTCCGAAGAGGGGTTGAACGGCGACGTCACCGTCGGGCATCACGACAGCGGCTTCTACGGTGTCCTCGTCCCGAGCCTGTCCGCAGCCGTTCGCATCCTCCTCGCGGACCGCGGCCTGCTGACGGTCACCCCGGTCATGATCCTCTGCGCCGTGGGGGTCGTTCTCCTGGTGCGGCGCGGGTTGCGTGCCGAGGCGTTCGTCGTCGGTGCGGCGGCCGCTGGGATGCTCGTCTACAACGCGTCGTTGACGATCTCGCCGGGCTGGGTCTACGGCGGGGACACCCCCGGGCCGCGGTATCTCTACCTGGCCGTCCCGTCCTCGCGCTCCTGCCCCTCACATTCTCGTGTACCGCCGCGCGACCGCCCACCGTCGTCGCGGCTCTCGTTGCCGTGCATCATCTTCGTCCGGATGGCGATCGCGACCGCCACCAGCCACTCGCCTCCTCGGAGGGGACGAGCTTTCGGCCGCCCGTTCGCTCCGGACCGCGTACACGACGTCGCCGCCTGCCGGTCTTCGGCGACCAGTTGGGGTGTCACCTCGGGCGGATTCTGCAGATCCTCGTCGTTGGTGCGGCGGCATGCTCCATCGGCATGGTCGACACCGCACTCAGCGCGATCTGGTGGCCGAAGTTCCGTGCCCGGCGCACGACGCGCACACGGGGGTCACCGGCCTGGATCTGCGCGAGCCTTGCGAATGTCCCATCGACGCTTCCGTCGTCGACGTAGACGACCTGCGCCGTCGCGTGGCGCGTCGCCAGGTCGCAACGAGGCGCGCGTGCCTCGCGGTCGTCGTCCGCCGCGGCGAAGGAACGCCCGACTCGTGACCTTCGGCGCCGTGTCGTCACCGGCCGCGCTGGGCGCACCGTGGATGCGCTCCTCGAGCAACGCCACCCGCTGGGCGAGGATTGTGTTCTGGTCGTCCAGCTGCGAGAGCACCGTGGAGTAGTGAAGAAGCACGACGATGATGAAGAGCGTCGCGATCGCGAAGAGGATCGCCGGCGGGTAGGTCTCCACGCCGAGCCAGCCCGCGATCGTGTTGAGGCCCTGGCGCCAGATCGAGAGGACGAACAGCACGACGCCGGTCACGAGCCACAGCAGCGCGTAGCGCTCCTTGAGCCGGCGTCCGCGGATCAACTCGAGCACGATCAGGATCAGGAGCAGCGACGCGATCGCGGCAGCGACAGACGTCCTCACAGATGTCATTGCGCTTCCACCTCCTCGTGGGGCGTGTCGTACCGCCTCACCATCGCGACGAGCAACGCCAGAGTCACCTTCGCGACGTAGTAGATCGAGCGGACGAACGTGATCGACGACTGGCCCGTCTCTCGCTCGCGCATCGTCACCGGGACCTCGACGAGCCGTAGCCGATGCTTGAAGACGAGTACCGTGGCCTCTACCTCGGGGTAGTCGCTCGGGTAGTCGCCCGCGAGCGAAATGCCCTTGTGATTCAGCGCCTGGAAGCCGGAGGTCGTGTCGGTGACACGCTGCCGCGTAGAGGAGAGAGACGATCCGTGCGAACCAGATGATCCCGATGCGACGCGCGAGCGGAGGACGGTACTCGCCGCTTCCGTCGACGAACCGCGATCCGGTGACGATGTCCGCCTCGCCGCTCTGGATCGGCCGGAGGAGCTTCCCGAGCTCCGCCGGATCGTGCTGGCCGTCGCCGTCGAGCCGGACGGCGGTCGCGTAGCCGCGTTCCAATGCGTACTTGAACCCGGTCTGGACCGTGCCACCGATGCCGATGTTGTATGGAAGAGTGACGACTGCCGCGCCGTGTGCCCGCGCGATCGGCCCCGTCTCGTCGGCCGAGCCGTCGTCGACGACGACGACGTCGTAGGCGGGGTCGACGGCCCGGATCGCGTCGACGACGTCCCCGATCGCGCCTGCCTCGTTGAAGGCGGGGCACGATGGCGACCGTTCGTCCGCCATCCCGCCGTCTCCGCTCTCGCGAGCCCGAGGCAGATCGATCGCGCCGCGCGCGATGAACGCATAGGTGTGCTCGTCGAGGACCTCTCGCGCGCCCGCGCCCATCGCTCTCGCGGCCTGCGCGGGGATCCGCGAGAAGCTGTCGGTCTCGACCGCCAGTGCCTCCGTCGCCGTCCTCGAGGATCTCCTCCCGGCTCGAACCACTGCTCGATCCCCTCGTGGGGGTTCGACACGATCGCCGCCCCGGCGGATGCGAGCTCGAACGGTCGGCAGGTGGACGAGAGCGGGACCGTCGCATGCGTCCGTCGTGTGACGTTGAGGTTGATCCGGGCGGCCGAGATCGTGCGGGCGAAGACGTTGAACGGAACATCGCCGATCACGCGCGCGTTGCCGGTGTCGCCACGGAAGTCTCGCCCGCCGAGCGCGAAGTCGATCCCGGCGCCGCCCGTGCTCGGCTCACCGACCATCGCGCCTGTCCACTCCTGACGGAACTTGTCGCCGTAGCCGTAGAAGAAGACGTCCATCTCCTTCGCAACCGGTTGCGGAGCGAAGAACTCCAGATTCGCCCCCACCGCGAAGGCTGCCTCCATCGGCGCGCACCGAGCTCGAGTAGGCGCGTGGCCGGCCCTTGGAGTTCGAGAGCACGAGGTCGTCCTCGGACGGATCCCCACCGTGGTGGTGGTTGAAGCCGGTGTCCATCCGCCGAACTCCGGCAGGCTCATCGGCAACGTCGTCGTAGTAGACGACCGGGATCCCGAAACGATCGCGCAGCTCGTCGGTATCCCCGGAAGTGGGCGAGCAGGCACGGTGAAGAAGATGACGGCGTCGGGTCGCTCGCGCTCGACGAGCCGTTCCAGGTGGCGTCGCCAGCGGGGCGTCACGACCCGCCAGATCGTCTCCCGTGTGAGCCGGTCGAGCGCCGACTCCTCCGGCGCATCCTCGGCGCCGCGCACGTAACGATCCCCCTTGAACGGTCCAGCCCCGTGCGGCTGCAGCCGTGCACGGCTCCACCTTCGCGATACGTCGGGTTCGGCGAAACATTCCGCCACCATGGCAACGCCGACCGGGCGTCCGCTGTACGGCGGCTCGACAGGCGAGGTCGATCCTCCGCCTCGTACATCCCCTAGCTGCCACCAGGCGGGCGTGCGTACAGCCGTACGGAAGTCGAGGTCGAGCGGCTGGGGCAACCGCCAGGATCTTCGGAGCCCGCATCAGCACGGAAGGGTACCGCGCCCGCCGTCGAATATGCTCGCTCGAGCCGTCCACGTCGGGATCGGGCCTGTCGTCCTGCTCCTGCTCCTACTCCTGCTCGCGACCCATCGATCGCCTTCGGGTTCTGGCGGCTCCAACGAGGGCGGGCTCGGGGCGCCCCTTTGCGAACGCCGTCGATCCGCGTCACGACACGAGTCGTCAGCGGCGGCGGTGCCGATGCCCGTGGACAGGCCTGTGCGTCCGGTGGCGCCGCTGTTTCGCGGGATCGTCATGTTGACGATCGTGATGTCGAGCCAGATCGACCAGTTCTCGAGGTAGGCGAAGTCGAGTCGCACGAGATCGTCGAAGAAGAGAGCCCCGAGCGGCCGGAGATCTGCCATAGCCCCGTCATACCGGGAAGCACCAGGTAGCGCGCCCGATGCCAGTCCTCGAGGAGCTCGTAGTCGCGGCGCGGGAGCGGCCTCGGGCCGACGAGGCTCATCTGACCCCGCAGGGCGTTGACGAGCTGGGGCAGCTCGTCGATCGAGAACCGGCGGAGGACCCGCCCGACGCGGGTCACGCGCGGGTCGTCGCGAATCTTGAACAGCGCCCCCGACGCCTCGTTCGCGTCCTCGAGCTCGTCCTGGAGATCGGCAGCGCCGACCACCATCGTCCGGAACCATGAGCATCCCGAACTCTCGCTCTCCCACGCCCGACCCGTTGATCGACGCAGAGCACCGGGCCTCGCGAGTCGAGTCTGATCGCGAGCGCGACCAAGCAGAGCGGGAGCCCGATCACGATGATGAGCACGCTCGCGACCACGTCGAACGTGCGCTTCAGCGCCCAGTCCCAGCCCGTCAGGATCGGCGGACGAAGGTCGAAGAGCAGCACTCCGAGGCCGGGAACGTACTCGCCCTTCTGCACGAGCAACTCGGTCGTGTTGGGAGCGAGTCGAGCCTTCACCCCCGCTCGGTGTGCGCCCTCGATACTGTCTTAAGCTTGGATACAGTATATAAAGAAACAACCATGAATGTTCTTTCACGACTCTTTAACACAGACCAAACGACTGATTCCGTCATTGGTTCCGGGCAGTTTGCGCGCTCTATCATCACACAATCTTCCTCGAGCTCTTTCTCCTTCACCGCGAACAGCGTGAATTGTGTAACACAGACATTTACTGTCGGAACTACAAAGAAAGTCCAGGGCAGACAACTTTACAGACGCCGATAGCGTGTGCCTCTTGAAAGGATATGAAAGCTTTTGGGTGCTCCCAAGAGGATGAAGCTGGAATACTTTCAACAAATCAAGGAAATGTTCCCTTACTGTTTACGCAACCGTAATGAGCAACAACTTCAAACTCGTTTCAACAACATGGGAAAACGTGACCCCAAGAGATTTAAAGACTTGTCGTACTACAGAAGCGCCTTGGATACTTTGACCAAGCGGAAAAGACCTATAAAGGCTTGCGATTGAAGAGATATGACATTCACGACGAGACGAGGCCAAGTTTCATGTCTATCCAACATTTGTTTAGCGCCAGAGATCCGAAAGCGGCATTGTCTTGTAAGAGTATTCAAGAAATCAAGGATGGATGCCAAAAGGCAATGGAGAGAAAGGGCAAGCCGAACAAGCGCAAGGCTCATCACGAGGAGGAAGCACGCCCCGCCAAGAAAAGTTTCTTTTGCGTTAGAGAGGACATTTTCAAGGATGACAAGGAGTATGGTGATGACCTAGACCGCCTCGAAGAAAAAGTTTCAAGAATGTTCTTGGAGCCTCCCCTTAAATAATTCCAGACTGATTCAAGTGCCATTGTAAAGGCTGCTGGTCGGGTTGTCGTCGTGTCATAAAAGGCAACGAATACGAAAATGGTATCTACCGGTATGAATAATGATAACTTTGTAGAAGGCATCCTTTTCCAACTCACTAGCTACTACGTGTATCTAATGTCCATTACTGTTCATGCTCATTATAAAAGGATCGCTTGCGTTCGTGATTTGTCTTCTTCGAAAATGTCTCTCCAGCGATTGTGCTCCGGCAACTTGGAATTCATCAAGAGAGAGCATGTTTGATGACCAAGGAAACTAAACATCACAACACCCTCATCCATGGCGACA
>CALOFE010000005.1:0-143607 GCA_942492455.1 uncultured Planctomycetaceae bacterium
TTCTTGTCGCCAGCCCTGAGCGTGGTTGCCTCCCAGCGATGGGCAAGGCCTCGGCAGCCCCGAGCGGCAAGGCGAGCCGCCCGCAGCCTCCTTCCGCAAGACGATGCCACTCGGCCACGTCGCGCATCGTCGTCTCGGGGCCGCGAGAGCGCCGCGTCACGGTGGGCGCGCTCAAACCTTTGGCGACAGATGCTCGCTTCGGTGGCACGACGGCGCTCGCTGCCTCGTGGCGGTGCGCCAGCATCGGGCCGACATGGCACGGGCCGCGCTCAACGCCGAGGCGTCGACCGGTCGAGCGAGGCTCGCGCTCTTCGCCTTCCTTCGCTCTCACCTCTCTCGCTCTCGCCTTCGGGAGGTCGCCGGGCATCGTGTCGACGAAGTTGCGCGTCATGCTGATCGACGCGAGCGCCGAGCGCGCGCGCGATCTGGCCCACGCCATCGAGAGGCGCGGCGATCAGGTCGTCGCGACCCTCGTGGGAGACACCGACATCCACTCGGCGATCCGTCGCATCCAGCCCGATCTCATCATCATCGACATCGAGTCGCCCGATCGCGACACGCTCGAGGACATGCAACGAATCTCCGACGAGCAGCCGCGGCCGATCGTGATGTTCGTCGACGAGTGCGACAGCGAGGCCATCCGTGTCGCGGTGCAGGCGGGCGTCGCGGGCTACGTCGTGAAGGGCTCGAGTCCGGACCGCGTCGGCCCGGTCCTCGAAGTGGCAATGGCACGCTTCCAGGCCCACCAGGAGCTGCGCAACGAGCTGGCGAAGGCGCGGAGCACCCTCGAAGACCGAAAGTGCATCGACCGCGCCAAGGGGATCCTGATGGACCGCAAGGGGATGAGCGAGAACGAGGCCTACGGATCGCTCCGAAAGCTGGCAATGGATCGGAACCTCACCATCGCCGACGTCGCGCGCCGGCTCATCCAGATGTCGGAGATCCTGTGAAGCGGCCGCCGCCCGTCGCCGCGTCCCCCGAGCGCGCCCAGCTGCGCCTCGGGTTCGTCCCGCTCACCGAGTGCGCGCCGCTCGTGATCGCGAAGGAGCGCGGGTTCTTCCGCGAGCAGGGTCTGCAGGTCGAGCTCTCACGGGAACCCTCGTGGGCGAACGTGCGCGACAAGCTGGCGGCGGGACTCCTCGACGGGGCGCAGATGCTGGCTCCCCTGCCGAAGATCGCCTCCACGCTCGGAATCGGAGGCACCGCGCATCCGGATGGTCGTGCCGATGTCGCTCGACCTCCACGGCAACGCCATCACGCTGTCGCGTGCGCTCCACGACCGCCTGCGCGTCGCCGCTCCCGACGCGCTCCGGGCGCGTCCGTACCGCGCCGACGCACTCCGTCAGCTCATCGAGGCCGATCGCGAGGCCGGCCGCCCTCCCCTGGTCTTCGCCGTCGTCTTCCCGTACTCGATGCACAACTACGAGCTTCGCTACTGGCTGGCCGCGGCGGGCATCGACCCCGACCGCGACATCCGGATCCGCGTGGCGCCGCCCAGCTCGATGGAGGCGATGCTCGCCGCCGGCGACATCGACGGCTGCTGGACGTCGGAGAGCCGTGGGAACCAGTATGCGCTGCATCGAGGTGCGGGCGTGCCGGTGGTCTCGAGCGAAGAGATCTGGTCGGGTTGCCCCGAGAAGGTCTTCGCCGTCGGGCGCGACTGGGCGGGATCGCCGTCCTGCCGCGACGGTCCAGATGGGCAGGTACGGCCGAAAGAGCGGGACAGGCTCAACGTCACGGTTACATCGTCATCGCCCCCGAGTATGCGGCACCCGGTGCATTTGCCCACACCTATTCCTCAGACAGTCACCACGCTGTGGTCGAATCGATCTACGATGCCTGCCGCCGATTTCAAGTCGACTCCGACCGAATTTTTCTCTCCGGCCACGGCATGGGGGGAGACGCCGCGTTCGACATTGGATTGTCTCATCCTGACATGTTTGCCGGGGTGATTCCCATTTGCGGCGTGATTCGCAACAACTGCCAGTTCTATTGGAGCAACGCTGAGCATCTGCCGTTGTACGTTATCGGCGGCGAATTGGACCGCGACGTTCCCAACGAGAATTCCGGCGTGCTCATGCGAATGATGATGCAAGGCTATGACTTGATCTACGTCGAATACATCGGACGTGGACGCGAAGGTTTTTATGAAGAGATCCACAAGCTGTTCACGTGGATGGCATTGCAAACACGTCCGCGCACACTGCGGGATTACGAAATGAAGACGATGCGGGAAACCGACGGCCGCTTCTATTGGTTCGAAGCACAAGGCCTTCCCGATAACATCGGCGTGACCGATTGGACGAACCGCCGCCGCCGGGGTAAACGCGCCATGCCTCTGAAGGTCCATATTTCACCCGGCAACACGATCAGTATTTCATCCGGCGCGGAACGCAATTCGGTGTGGCTATCGCCTGACGTCGTCGATTTTGACAGCCGCCTCCGTGTGAATATGAAAAACCGCATGCGGTACAACGACTTCCCTGAACCAGACCTAGAAACGATGCTCGAAGACTACCGTCGCCGCGGCGACCGGCAACAGATCTTCTGGACACGGCTCGATTTTTAGCGGGCGCCCCTCGCGGGCAGGTTTGTGTACATTTGTTCATTTTGGCTTGCGGTCCGTGTCGTTTCTCGGCACAATGGGGAACGTTGCGTCTCAGACAACTTCCCTGACCGTTCCCGCAAGCACGCTCTATGCTCGCTAAACTCTTTACCTACTCGCTGTTGGGAATCAACGCCGAGCCGATTGAGGTGGAGGTCGATATCTCCCCCGGTGCGATGCCCAAGACCATTCTCGTCGGGCTGGCCGAGGCAGCGGTGCGGGAGAGTACGCATCGCATCGAACGTGCGCTGGTCAATAGTGGCTACAACCGGCCAATCGATCGCATCGTCATCAACCTTTCGCCGGCTGATCTTCCCAAGGATGCTGCCTCGTTCGATTTGCCAATCGCCCTGGGCATGTTGACCGCCAGTGGGCAGTTGCAGTCGGAGCGGTTCGAGGAATATGCCGCTGTGGGAGAGTTAGCGCTCGACGGTGTGATCCGCCCGGTCAAAGGGGTTCTGTCAATGGCCATCGCCGCCCGCGCGCAAGGCAAGCGGGGCTTGCTTGTGCCCGTGGAGAATGCGCAAGAAGCGGCTGTCGTGGGCGAGATCGAAGCAATCCCCGTCGGATCATTGGCTGAGGCGGTGGGATTCTTTTCCGACCGCTTAGACGTCCAGCCCACGCAATTCAGTTGGGAACGCGCGCTGAGCGAATTGGCCAAATATGAAATCGACTACCAGGATGTCAAAGGCCAAGAGCTGGCCAAGCGCGCCGTCACCGTTGCCGCAGCCGGTTCCCACCATCTGCTGATGCTTGGTTCGCCCGGGACGGGAAAAACATTATTAGCCTCGCGTTTGCCCACCATTTTGCCGCAACTTAGCCCCGAAGAGAGTTTGGAGACCACGCAGATCTATAGCGCGGTCGGCCGTTTAAATGCGGGGGAATCGTTGATGATGACGCGACCCTTTCGCGCGCCGCACCATACGATCAGTGAAGCGGGTTTGGTGGGTGGCGGGAGTACCCCATCGCCGGGTGAGATTTCGTTAGCACACAATGGTATTTTGTTTTTGGACGAACTCCCCGAGTTCAATCGGCGGACATTGGAAGTCCTACGGCAACCGTTGGAAGACGGCAATGTCACGATTTCGCGCGCAATGGGCAGCATTACCTTTCCGGCGAGTTTGATGATGGTGGCGGCGCTCAATCCCTGTCCCTGCGGCTATCGCGGCGACCCGCGGCGGCAGTGTAAATGCAATCCCCTGCAAATCGAACGCTACTTGGGCAAGATCAGCGGCCCACTTTTAGATCGCGTGGACATTCACCTCGAAGTCCCTTCGGTACCATTTCGTGAACTTTCGGACATGGCCCCTGGCACGGGCAGCGGCGAGATGCGGCAGCAGGTCGAAGCGGCCCGTGAAATTCAAGGAGCCCGTTTTCGCGAGTACCGTATCAAGACCAACGGCAAGATGGCCCCGCGACAAATCCGCAAATTTTGTCGTCTCGATTCCGATGCGGAGACGCTGTTAAAAACGGCCATGGAAGAAATGGGCCTCTCGGCTCGCGCCCACGACAAGATCCTCCGCGTCAGCCGCACGATCGCGGACCTGGACCGCAGCGATAAAATCACCGCACTGCATTTGAGCGAGGCGATTAACTATCGCACGCTCGACCGGAATTATTGGGCATGAGTTTGCTGCATTTCAAAATGGCAACGGCCCAGTTTATTCGGTCTCATTTCTGCATTCATACCGAGTGGCGTTCACATATTCGACAAACATATTCGTAGCAAAGGGCTGCACGTTGCCGCTTCCACAGCTACCGGAAGTACAGAGCGGGGTGCACGCCGCCATGATTTTTCGTGTCGATGAGCCAAGCTCGTTTCGATTTTGCGTTGAGCACCAGTCGGGGTTGGATGAAGGAGCACAACAAGCATCGGAGAATGCCCATTTTTCGGTCAAGAGTGACCGGCGGCAATATTGAGACGCATCGTCTGTAGTGCCGAATTGGATGAATTTCACGCAGTTGGCCGTACTGCACGTTTCTTCAGAAAAGGCAATACTCCAGGTCGTCGATAGCCCACAAAGGACGGCGGCAATGACTAGTGCGACTTGTTGTCGACTACGGGAGTTCTTACTCATCGGGTTATTTCTTTCTCAATTGCAAGCTGACGGGAGAGACTGGGGCTAGCGCGTGATTGCAAAACAAGTTTGATTCTGGCAGCGGCGTGAGGAATTCAAATGCATGAAACCCTTCGTTGGCGCATTGAATTATGTGCATTGAACTGCGCACTAACGAGCCGGACCGACATCCGGGACGAAAGACGCGGCAATTCAGCGATGACTCCGCATTTGATTCCAACGAAGAACGAGGCCTACGCAGACGAAGACGACGACGGAGAGGTTGATCTGAACCAAGACTTTTTTCCACCGACTTTTGGTGACATTTCCGGTACCGGAGAGCAGCGATTCGTAAGGCAGCCCGCGTTCTCCGAGTGCAACGGCTCGCTGCTTGCCATCGGCCATGACGATATGTTCGTGCGCTTTGTCTTCGTGAACCCACGTCCCTGGTGGAAACTCGAATTCAAAATCGGTATCAGGCAGCGTCGGATTGATTTCCGCACGAGACAAGGTTCCATTCATGGAGAGTAACGGTTTCCCACTTTTATCGAGCATCGCGAAACGCCACTCTTGAGGGAGCCAAACCCTTGTTTCGTCGACCGGTAAATACTCAACGTCTAATTGGTTGGCGACGAGACCGTCTCGAATGAATTGCTGTCGAACGATCACGAAATCGCGAGACGGATCGAGCCAAAGTTCAAATTTTGTGGTCGGCGTTGGCTGATAGCGGAGCACAATGCAGTCCCGGTCTTGATAGGCAGCTCGTTCCTGGGTGATGTCAAATTTCTCTAGCGGCGCCACTAAGACATTTGACATCGACGGCCGGTAACACCACAGAAACGGCTTCAAATATGTAGAATTGACTTCGTCGCTGCCAACTTGTTGGCTTGCGTGTCCTCGGGGATACTCAGTGACATATCCGGGGGGCAGGTACACTTTGGCCGTTTCGCCGTTTGAGACGCTGACGAAATGGTTTTCGCCGCGAGGCGCGTCGACCTGCCAGATCTCCTTCCGGAAGGTATGTCGAATCTGATTCTCTTTCAGGCTGAGTGACGATTTCACGCTGTATTGGGGGACGTCCGGTTCGACGCGTGACTCGCCCGGCATCAGCAGGTCGTCTGTAATGAGGCGGATTTCAGTCCATTCAAACAGAGCAGATTTCACCCGCTGTTCTCGCTCCTCCCAAACTTTGAGGATTTTTTCATGCGTCGGAGTACCAGACGCAGGGGCATCGACTTGCTCAGCAACGACCGGTTGGATTGAAACTGTGGTCAGTAGAATCGCAGCGATCATGCCCGCTACTGTGGAACAAAGTCCCTTTAGTCCAGTGACAGGAATCATGGTGTTGCATCTCCCAATAATCAAAAAGTGGGAAGTCGAGAATGGTTCAAAGCGAGTTTTCATAAACCGTGTAGGTCAGGCGATATGAAACGGTGACCGGCGTTTGGTCTTGTGTATGGACGTCGAAATTAACAATCGTCGAATAATGTCCCGGTTGCTTGCCAGACGTCGATTTGACCTTGTAAGCCAATACACCGACGTTTTCATTTTCCTGATCCTGCGGAGGGACAATCTCAATATGGTCGTCGGAGCAGACGACTTGATCGACGTACAGTGCCTGTCCCGATCGTGACCGAATGAATACGGTGTTTTCAGAGTTCTGTCCCGGACGAAGCAACCCCATCGCTACCTCACTTGGGTACACTTCCACATCCCCAACAACACGCCCTGTTACCAGAACCGAGACGGGAGGAAGTTCGTTTCCATCACTTGTTTCAGCTCTCAGTTGCAGCGGAAATTCAAAAGGCCCAGGCGAGCGATCGCGGAGATAAAATAAGAGGCTCGTAGTGTTCGAAGGACTTTTCGCAACGGTGGCATGACCCCACTCTTTATCAAAGTGAATGCCAGTGAGTGAAATGCCGCTAGCACAGGCAACCGGCAGGATTGCGGTGGGTTGTTCAGAGGAATCACACGACACCGAACCAATGTCCCAAACGCGCGGGACATTGTCGAACGGATGCCGAAGTTTTCCTGTGACGTACCAGATGTCCGCAGGAGTCGTTTCAACGTCTGAATAAATGGGTTTGATTGCGGCCGAAAATGAGGAGTACGGACCTGTCGCATCATCGGCTGATAACCGAACACCGTTGTCGCGTAGGTCCAGGACGACATCAATGATCTTGCTCCCTCCAGGGGGGACGATGAACGATTGCGGATCCGTTTCGACGCACGAGCACGCCGTACTGAGTTCTTTGACTTCAATACTGCGCGGACTGGGATTGCTGACTTTGACTTGCCAATGGAAGTTGGACTGTCCCCAAACTTCACCAAAGTCTAGCGTCCTTGTATCGGGAACTAGTTTTGCTGGAGCCATCGGTTCCTCAGCGACACCATGCCCAAAGAGAATGAGAAAAGGAGTCAGCGCAATGCCAGATAGAAGGTATTTCATAACGTAACCTCCCAGGTGATGAATCTAAGGGATTGTCCTTAGCGAGTTATCGCTCGGAACAATGTTGCCACACATCGAATTCCCTGGAGCTTCGAGTGGAGAGCGCGAATGGCAATTTCGTCTATTGCAACTGTTTGACCTAGAAAGCAGGCTTGTATTTCACAATCCTCTTCGTCGCACTGATTGCAATCTTGGATTTTTCATGGTGTGAGCGGTATTATTTCTTCGCTCACTAATAATAATGCGCGTGTGTGACAGTCATTCAATCTGATTCCGTACAAGCTATTTTGGCAAAATTATCTGAGCGTAGTTTAACCGTGAATTTAGGGTTTAAAGGGGTATTCGAGCGGGGACTGCTACTGATTCTGTTCTTGGTTATTGAAAGATTCACACTGGGCAAGCAACGGACTGTGAGTGCGAAAATTGGCTCAGGACCACGCAATTCGTTTTCACCTGGGATCGCGTCAGGGCACTGAATTTGTCATCATGGAGATTGCTTCACTTGTGCTGGGGAAAACCCCACCATTAAGATCGTTGCTCAAGCAAGTGGCAGACAGTCTGCAAGTCGATACGACTTTGCAAAGTCTTTAGGCATGGTGCAAGGACATGCGATCCTGAATCAGGCCGACAATTCTCGATTTGTAAGCACGCTTGGTATATCATAGATGCCATCGGGCTGGGCGCAGGGCAGGAGCAGGAGTGCATCGGATGTGATGCAACGCTTACGTGCAAGGTTAGGCAGAATTGGAATGGACCTCTCTCTCGGAATTGAAAGCAGCCTCAATGGCGAAGGAATCGTGTAGCCGAGAAACTTCGAACCGACCGATTGGTTGATCTCTTCGTCATTGTCGTTTTATCCCTCGCCTCGAAAGGGGATGCAAAATGAGAACCGTAGCTTGCCCCGACGGCCCACAACTGCTCGATTATGTCCTTGGACGACTTGATGAGGAACAAATCGATGTTGTGGCGCATCACATCGATCATTGCGAGCGGTGCGAGGCGATTGCCAAGGATTTGGATGGTACTTCGGATTCGCTGGTGGCTTTGCTGCGGGCATCAAATACAAGCGACCCTAATAATGAAGACTCTGAAATTCAATTAGCGATTCAGGCCGTCGTCAGTCGTACGCTACGAAAAACGATGTCGAATTGGACGGCTGCCCGGTTGCCTGAGCAGTTCGGTCGTTACCGGATTCTTGATCAGCTTGGTTCCGGTGGGATGGGCTCAGTCTTTCTCGCTTGGGACAACGAATTGGATCGCAATGTGGCACTAAAGATCCCGCACTTTTTTGTGCAGGATCACGTAAAAGTCCGCGAGCGATTTATGCGTGAAGCCAAATTGGCCGCTCAAATCGAGCATTCCCACATCTGCCGAGTTTATGATGTCGGGGAGATGGATGGGCTGTGTTTCCTCGCAATGGAATATATTGAAGGACTGACCTTAGAGGCATGGATTGAGAAAGAAGCAATGCCCATGACCGAGGCTGTTCGTATTGTACGAATAGTCGCTGAGACCATGCAGCAATTGCACGACTCACGGATCGTTCACCGGGATTTGAAGCCAGGCAATGTGATTGTCCGCGCCGATGGCGAACCAGTCATTATGGATTTTGGATTGGCCCGCGCCTTTGACAACCCGCTGGCAGAGAGCCGTATCACAATCGATGGAATGCTCGTGGGGTCGCCCGCCTATATGTCACCTGAACAGGTTGCGGGGGATAAGGATGGTGTCCTACCTGCCAGCGATATTTATTCGTTGGGAGCGATCTTGTTTGAACTCCTGACGAGAACGATCCCATTTGAGGGAAATGTCGCTCAGGTCCTTGCCAGCGTCTTAAACGATCTGCCTCCGGTTCCCTCATCTCGACGTTCCGATATTCCGCGCGCACTTGATCGCATTTGTCTCAAGGCTATCCAAAAAAGCGGGGAGGATCGCTTCGCATCCATGTCTGAGTTTGCCCAGGCGCTTGCAGCTTTCGAGAAGGGAGAAGATTCACTCCTACAAAGCATTTGCCGAGAGCCAGTCAGCCACGCTGCTGATGAAGCAACTGATGTATTCAGCGTTGCAGTTGAGAAGCAAGTCCCAGTGCAATTCACGGGTGGGAAATCGATTCGCCGAAAACCCTCAAAATTGGACAGCCGTTTTCCAGGATCAGCAATGTTTGTGCTGGGAGTCGTGGGGTTATTGGTCCTGCCTGCGGCGTCCCTTTTTGCCATTTGGTGGTTACCTGAAGATTCGAACGCGGCTTCGCAGCAACCGCAATTCACATCAATGCCAGCAGGGGAAATCCAATTTCAAGTCGATCATCCCGAGGACACGTCTTTGAGTCTCCTTGTTGATGGGCTTCCTGTGGATATCAGCGGTCTTGCCAAGGGATCGCTTTCACTCCCTATTGGGAATCATCAATACGAGGTACAGCGTGATGGCTTTACCATTGATGCGAATGAATTTCAGGTGAATCCTGGTGCTACAAACAAACCCGTCAAGATTCTTACCAGATGGGCTCAAAAATCGGGTTCATAGAATTCGAGTTACCTCAGCCGACATGATGCGCTGAGAGTCCTTGTGTTGTCATGGAAGTCGCACCAGACGTCGTGGTTCACGGACAGCGCGGCATCGAAATTGTGCTCAAGTTGGCCGCAAGATTGATCGGCCCCCCTGCTATGTTTCACCGATGCCCAGGGACCTCAGATCTGTGCGGCTCAGTCGGCAGATGCATGTGATCGCGTGGCGATCGTCATCATTCTGGTTTGCTTTCGTCGTTGAACACGTGTCCGATCGCAACCAAAAAAAGTAGGCGTGAATCGACCGCCTCGAAATACCAAAAATTGGGGTTTTTAGGTGAGTGAAAGATAGCTTCCGCTTGCGTCTTCTTGCCGCAAATATCCACGGTGTACATGCCGCCGACTTGGATGGAAATAGCTGTACTGTTATTGGCTCGATTCATGGCCCTACTCCTGCTCCTTGCTTTATCTTCCATCAAGGTTAATGCGCGGGCGCGACAGGAATTTTTCACTGCTGGCATGCCAGTGGACACGCCCACGCAATCTGCTTGCTGCAAATACTTTGCAGCGTTCGTTCGCAAAGCAGCCAGGCATATTCACGCCAGATCAAGACGAAAAGAGGACCAAATATTCAGCTTTCTCAAGCATTGGCGCTCATCAAGACGGAACTGTGACAACTTCACCAAACGAGGATCCCAAGCGTGCGCGAACTCGAATGGTTACCGGAGTTCCGCAGCCAGTAATTTCCAGTGGCGTCTGCGGTTGAAGCTGCAGAGATTGAAGGGCTAATACTTGCAAACAAATCATTTCCCTGAATTGAGTGCTGTTGACATCGCGATATAAACTGTGATGCTCGTAACCGACCGTTGTTACCGGATTCTGCACCGTATGGCTGCAGCGGTCGCGAGGTTTGGCCCCTAGGGATGAATCTCGCAATCCAATTTGTTGGACAAGGAGTCTTCAAAGACCATGCCTGGGGTAACTGATGACAATGCATCCCTTGAGGTGCGGCGTGTTGATGCAATCGATGCGTTGCGAGGCTCGGCCGTGCTGGTGTGGGGATTGGCGGTTGCCCTGACTCCGTTGTTGTATTCGCTGCCGGAATCGGGGTGGCGATTGGCAGTGGTCGATCAATTGTCCCCTTCGATCTGGCATGGGATGACGGTTTACGACTTCATGTTGCCGGCCTTTTTAGCGGCGGCGGGGGCGGGGTTGGTCTTTGATCTTGAGCGTCGCCGCTTAAAGGGAGTGGGCGATGCGGCGTTGGTCAAACGAATTGTGATTCGCGCAGCAGCGCTGTTTGTTATCGGGCTGATTTGCGAATGGCTGCGGGTGATGTCGTTGGCTGAGATGCGCTGGACAGGTATATTTCAACGGATCGCCGTTTGTTATCTCATTGCCGGACTGTTCGGCGTCTATAGCGGATGGCGGACACATGCTGTGGTAGCTGGGGTGATCTTATTGGAATACGGAATGGTCTTCGAACTGGTCGATGTTCCGGGTTACGGAGTAGGGAACTTTAGCGTCGAAGGGAATGTCGCTGCTTATACTGATCGCTTGTGGATGCCGGGGCGACTCTATTTTTCGACCTGGGATCCGCAAGGTCTATTTTCTACGCTCCCAGCTATCGCAGTCACAATATTCGGGATGCTGTTGGGGCGTCATCTATTGCACTGTCGAAACGTCGGACGTGATGACAGTCTCGCATTGATGTTGATTGGCCTGGTCGCATTAAATGCGGGGCTTTATGCGGGGGAGTTGATGCCGGTCAATGCTTACATCAATACGCCGACATTTGTGATCGCCGCATGCGGAGCCACCCTGTCGGTGGTGGGGCTTGTCGGGTTGTTGGCTAAGGGGGGTGTGATATTTGTCGTCACACCGTTATGCGCCCTCGGCCGCAACGCGTTGCTGTTGATGATTTGCCTGGCCTTCATCCCCACCCTCGGCGGCAACAGCATGTGGCCGATGCTATTTGTCGTTGTGCTGGCCGCGATGTGGCTGACTCAGCGGCATTGGTTCTTGACATTGTCGCGGGTCATACCGGGTTAAGCCTCGTCAGGAAGTTCGCCGCGTTGTTTCATTTCCCGGAACTCTTTCCAGTCGATGATTTTGATTCCGTAACGGCGAATGGTGTCAGCCGCTTCGGCGGATTGAAAGAAGGCGGCATCCATGGCACGGCGCTCGACGTGCGGGGCTTTGCCTTCGCCTTCTAGGTCATAGGCACAGTGCACTAAGATTTCCGACACGCCAAGCGGCAAGTCGCGCAGCGCTTGTAAAAAGTAGTTGCGCTTTTCGGTGGGAGAGACATCGTAATTGTTCGATTCGACGAAATCGAACATCGGCATTTTGTGCTGCTGCAACCGGCGGCCCTCTTCAGCATAGGCGACGAGCAGATTGCCGGCGAATTCGCCTCGCTGGTCGAGCGGCAATTTTTCGACCTTGCGATAGCGAATCGGCAGGTCATAATCCAAGCTCAGTTGCACATAAATCGCTATCAGGTCTGGCCGGGTCAATAGCGTCCACATATGGTTGTCGAGATGGGAAATCGGAACGCCCGCGTCGAGTGCCCGATCGATTTGAGCGCGGAGTTCACGGTCAACCTCCTCTGCCTTCACATGCGCCGCTACGTCAGATTCGCTCCGCCAGAACAGGCCGCGGCGATCAACCAGGCTGGGGACCTCCGAAGCCGGAGTAATCGGCCCCCAGTCGAGGGACGGGCTTTCACACGTTAATGTCAAATGCACGCCATAATCAAATTCGGGATGTGCCTTGGCGAACTCGGCGAATTCATCAAAACCCTCGCAGCAGGTCATGATGCTGGTCGAGGAAACAATGCCGCGCTGCATCGAGTCGATCGTGGCGAGATTCACCGCATGGCACATGCCGGCGTCGTCGGAATGAATAATCACGAATCGTGAGGTCGCTGGACCTCCCCTCAGCTGCAGGGCGACCGCGGCAACGATAATTACGAGGGTTGCCCCGCCTAAGAGGGTCTGTTTTGAAAGCGAGCGCATAGATTTCCCCTTGTTCTCTTATTTGACTGGCAATGGCTCCACCGGAGAATTCTTGTTTGCACAGTTTCAATTGATATAGTGTACGATAGGGCTGCGACATGGCAAATCGCGAAGGTTTTCAATACATTCAGCGGCCAACAGAGCATTTGGTATTCGGGAGCGCAACCGATGGCTGAAAAATGGTATGTCCGTTCGCCTGATGGGGATCGGGGGCCGTTTGAGTTTCCCGAAGTCCTCGGGCTGATCCGTACCGGTAACCTCGGCAGCGACGATGATATCAAGTGCACGCTGGAAGGGCATTGGGTCAAGGTGGGGGCGATTGATCTCAATGCTACGGAGGGGACAGGAAATGCTGAGGCACTGGCCAAGGCGACACGACCCGGAAAACGCGGCAATCGCGGCAACGCGGCATCCGCCAGCTCACGTCCTCAACCGAGCTGGTTTGAAATCATTTACGAAGAAATCACCGATCGGTTGGATCCTCGTTTTCTTTGGGTGGTTGTAATCATCGCTGTTTGGCTGGGAATCAATTTCTTCGTCCTCCGTATGATGAATCCTTATGAGGCGGAGAGAACCTATCTCGAGCAATTCGTTACCATCCGCGATGAATTATTGCGTCACCGTCAGGCGGAATTGAATGAGACGGAGTGGGCAGCATTTTCCACGCGCTCGCGTGCTGAAGTGCAGCGGATTGTCGGGAAATTAAAAAGAGGAGCCACGGCCGAGCATCCGGTTCGGCGGCATTTGCTCTGGGCGGGGAAAGATTGTCTCCTGCCCGCTTTGAATAATCCCGACGGGTTGACACCTGAACTGCAGCAGCGGTTAGACAAGTATATCAGCCAGGTGACAACGGCTTTGGGGGCGCAGGTAAGTCGTTCAAAATAAAAGTGTTGAGCATTGTAGCTGCTTGGCGTTTCTTCGCTTAGAACCAGTTTTAAAACCCGGTTGCGCCTGTTCAGGAATCTATAATACAAGTGTTTGCGTGACGCGTCAGAGGGTTTTGAAACTACTTGTAGTATCGATTGGGCGGCGGGCCCTCAATATATATTCACCGGTGAATATATATTGAGGGGATATGTTGTTTGGCAAGCACCGCGCATTTCAGTGCCTTGCTGAGAATACTTTTGGCCCGGTGTTGGCGCACTATCAGGCTCAGCAGCAGTAGCCATGGACGTGTTGAATATAAAAAAGGAATTTATTTTGTGGACAAGAAGAAAAACACCTGTAACTTTAATTGAGATTACATGTATCACACGACTCAGGCACCAAATCAGGATCCTCATTCCTGGGGAGCACGTCAGGTATTGGGAGCGCAACCGATGACTGAAGCTAACACGCTACATTGTGCTCACGGCCATCGTTTCATGCAACACCGCCGTGGGTTTAGCCTTATTGAATTATTGGTGGTCATCGCGATTATTGGGCTACTGGTCGCGCTCATCATGCCGGCGGTCCAGTCCGCGCGGGAAGCCGCGCGGCGTACACAGTGCCGCAACAATCTGCACCAACTAGGCATCGCTTTTCATAGTTACCACGAGCAATTCAACCAACTGCCACCTGTGTACGTGGCGGTCAGGAATGGATCCGGCCCCTCTGTATTGCCGCCATTTTTGGGTGTGGCCGGTGAACAGGACGACATCAATTTTCATTCGTATGCGGAATTCCTGTTGCCGCACACCGAGCATGCGGCGATCTACAAACGCATCGACTTCAGTGCGCCGAGCTTTTCGCCCGTGGATTTGACGGCGATCGGATTGCCGAATTATACGGCCGACAATCGGTCGGTGATTGCCACGGCATTGCCGCTGTTTACCTGCCCATCGACGCCGCGTGTTGCCAATCCGGACACCGTCATCTGGGACGACATTGCAGTGCCGATCGAATATCGCAACGGCGGAAACGACTACGGTCCCAGTTCAGGGGTAAACAATCCGCTCAAAAGTTTGGCCCCCAAGCAAGCCACGCTATTGGGCGAGGGAGCGCTTTCCAACAATCACATCAACCTGGCTTTCAAACACATACTGGACGGCCAGTCGAATACCGCCTTAATGTGGGAAATTGCCGGCCGACCACAGTTGTACGAAAATGGAAAAGCTATCAGCGGCGGCATCGCCAATGGCGGCGGCTGGTCGGATGTGCTCAACGCCGAAAACTGGTTCACCGGCAGCACCTCCGGGGGGGCCGCCTGTGCGATTAATTGTACCAATCAGCCGGAAAGCGGCACGTACAGTTTTCATCCCGGTGGCGTGCATGTGTTACTATGCGACGGCTCAGTGCATTTCGTAAGCGAGAGTACATCACCCGATGTGTTCGTGGGACTGGTGACCTATCAAGGCGCCACAATCGTGCCACAGTATTGAGGACATCTCTGTCTGGTTGACCGTAGGTTGGTCAAGGTGGGGCCGGTTGTCTGCAAAGAAGTGGGATTGAGGATTGAGTATGTCGAACGACGAACGTTCAGGATTGGGCCTGCGGGATGTGATCGTCGGTCTCGTCGTTCTCAACCTCGTTGTTTTTCTGGGCCTGCC
Organism: uncultured Planctomycetaceae bacterium; assembly: GCA_942492455.1. GTDB lineage: Bacteria > Planctomycetota > Planctomycetia > Planctomycetales > Planctomycetaceae > Symmachiella. The sequence goes on from CALOFE010000005.1 coordinate 15,161, forward strand.
CGCTATCGAATATGCGCGCGAAGTTGCTCGCCAACACACTTGTACGAATAACCTCAGCCGCCTGGGCGTGGCGCTGCATGCCTATCACGACCAATACGCTTGCCTGCCTCCGGCAGCGATGTGGGGTTCGGAAGGGCTGGACTTACCGGAACTCTTTTCGCACAAGGACCCGACACCGGTCCATGTGACCCGCGAAAACTGGGTGCAGTTGATTTTGCCTTATCTGGGCGAAGAAGAATTGGCATCAAAGTTTGATCGGACGACGCCGGTCGTCGATCCGCAGCAACGCAGCCGCCCGCACCTTCGAGTTGGCGGCGATGCACTGCCCTGCGGATACCTTCAATCGTCCTGATAATCACTACCAACTCATATTATCTGGCGGCGAGTCAGTCAGTTTCGCACGGGGGAATTATGCGATCAACGGCGGTAGTGAATATGTTCCCACGCAATTTGGCACACTTTCCAATCCCGGTCCGACTGAAAATGGATATCATTTTTCAGAAGAAACGCGCGCCTTTCAGTGGTATGGAAACGGGATCGCTGGAATCAACAAATCGTTTGCTTTGGATGATATTCGCAACGGAACCGAAACAACGGTGGCGATTGAGGAGGTTCGAGCAGGGATTGCTCCGATAGACCCCCGCGGCGTTTGGGCATTCGGTCAAATTGGGGGGAGTATCACCTGGGGGCACGGCGTGACCGGGGATGATGGGGGCCCAAACTTTCAATTGGAAACCGGGCGTGCGGATGACATTCTTGGAGGTCCGACGCTAGTCGAGCAAATCGGCGAGGAAGTTCTGTTCAACGAAAAAATGTCGGTCTGCCCTTACTGTAACGAAAACTTCCAAGCCACAGCCCGCAGCCAACACGCTGGTGGCGTTAACGTTCTGATGTTGAGCGGTGCGGTGCACTTTGTCTCCGACAATGTCGAACCGACCTTGTGGCACGTGATGCACGCCCGAGATTCTCCTCCCGATATCTTCACCGACACGTATGCCCAAGAACTCAAAGGCAACTATGACTACGGCGAGGTGGTCCCTTCCGACACTGCGGCCAAAACATTGCTGGATGGTGCTGGTGAGCAGCAGGCGCTCACAAATTCCGTAGGCCTGGAATTCCAGTTCGTGCCCGCCGGACACTTTGAAATGGGGGTGCCTGACAAAGATCAATTCCTCCCATTTCCGGCAGATGCCATCCCGCATCCAGTGACTCTTACGCAACCATTTTACATGGGAGTCTGTGAGGTCACACAGCAACAATTTCAAACTGTGATGGGGTACAACCCGAGTGGGCACGCGCGTGAGGGGCAACTTAAAGATGTGATGACGATCAGCGATACGTCTCGGTGTCCTGTGGAGAACGTTTCCTGGGATGAAGCAGCGGAGTTCTGCCAGCGGTTGTCGGATCTCCCCGAAGAGAAGGCGGCCGGCCGCCGTTACCGACTGCCGACCGAAGCGGAATGGGAGTACTGCTGCCGCGCCGGGACCCAGGGAGAAATCGCGTTTGAAGCGGAATGGGATCCCCACGACGACTCAGGCGAGATCGCCGGCAAAATGACGCCGCCACAGCCGATCTCCACGATGCCGGTCGGGTCGTATCCGCCAAACGCGTTTGGCCTGCACGACATGTGTGGAAATGTCTTCGAATGGGTCGCGGACTACCGAACGCAGGGCTACTACAATCGAACCTCTGAACGCGATCCTCCAGGCCCCGCTGCTGGATATTTAAGAGTCATCCGCGGTTGGCACTGGGTGGCTACCGGTCCCAACTGTAAGGTCTATGTCGCCAGTCCACCGTGGGTTGGCAGCCCCTACATTGGATTTCGTGTGGTGTGTGAGTCTGTTGGGGAAACAGACAAATGACGATTGCAAAAGACTGAACTAGACTGAAGTCAGCTGTTATGTGCAGGGGCAGTTCGCATTCACTGGACTCAACGCACTTTCGACTCCGATTAGGGACTGTCGCTCAGCGTAATCCATCAACCCGTATTATTGCACTGGAGACTTGTCAAACTCGAATTACTTTTCGTCCAAGTGGCGAAAGTGTTCTGTGAGGCGGGAAGCGTCTGCAGCTGGCTTTTGGCGATTAGGTTCGGGCGATGATGAAAAATCACCAAGATCACTACCGTTAATTTGTCGAACGTGGCTCAACAACGCATCTCGATCAAGCGGCTTAAATAAGACATCGACAAATCCCAAGTCGAGTACTTCCTGAAGCAATTGCACGTCTGAACCATGCCGATCGTTTTCCGGGCGCGGACGGGTCAGCAAAATGAATTCGGGGGGGCACGGAACTCCGTCGTCGCTGATCCGTTCGATTTTTCGATCGGCTTTGAACAGTTCAGATGCCGTCATGTCCCCAACGTAATAATCCGTAAGCACAAGCCGTATGCGATGATTTCGTTTGAGAATATGGAGCGCGTCTTCACAAGAATTGGCAGTAACAACTTCATGACCGTGGGTTGTCAACAGGCGGTCTAAAATTCGCAGGACCAATGAAACAGAATCGACAACTAAAATGACCATGCGGAGACACCTACCTCTGAAACGAGTAATATTTCGGAATCATCAAGGGCACTTGGACTCGGCTGCCATGCTGTTCGTGCAATTCTGATGGAGTGTTTCTCGATTTTGATTTACGCATTGCCAAGATACGCGACTAGGGCTGCGTCCAGCTTTGGGGTTTGTTCACAACCTGCCCGAGGATTCGATCGCTCCGTTCAATTCGAATTCAGTCAGTACGCAACTGTTCTGATGAACTAATGTCATTGACACGTCATGATCATTTCATGGAAGTATCGCACTGAGACCTTTGAAAAACATGATTATGTCATCATTGGCCTTGGGGAATTGGGGACTAGCCGGTTTGTTCATCTAGTCCCGAAGTTGAAATCTCCGGAATCAAATTGGAGTCCGGGAATATTGTGCTTATTTTCTGTGACATGGACCACAATCGACAAGAACGGCCGAGCGGACGGGATTCGAAAATAGGGCTGTGAAGTCTAATGCGCGGGTGTGACAGCAATTGTTCATAAATCGCGAGTCCCCCCAAGTTTTCCGGATTAACTCTACTCCGGAAAGGACCTTAACGGGCTGGGGGTGTCCAGGATTCGCGCCAATCATTTCCCTGGCCTTGCCATTGCGTTTGAAATGCCCCAATTCCTGTACCCCGCGCAAGCAGAGTTCGGGGTGGGATGCAGCTTGCCCCCAAGTTCGATCCACTTGGAATACTGGAGGAACAAGCAGTCACTTCCAGCCAGCCGAGAATTGCAATTTTGTTAATTCTGCCGTCTTGATTCCAATACAGAGACGCTGTTGAAATCTGCTATGGAAGAAATGGGTCTCTGGACCCGGGCCCTCGACAAGTTGCTCCACGTCAGTCATACGATTGCTGACCTGGACCGCGGCCACAAAATCACCGTTCAGTGCCTGAGAGTTTTGATCCACGGTCGCACGCTGGACCGGAATCATTGGGCGTATGCTCTGCGGTTTTTTACTGTGGGTACCGACGAGGTTGCGACATACCGTGATCGCGCCGTACTCAGCGGTCCGTTGAATCGACCCACTAGTTTGAATTGCTCAGTTTCAACAGCATTCTTCGCAGGTTGTCTGGCACGGGTTCATCGAATTCGATTAGATACCGCAAAATTTCGCGGGGGCCAATCGTTCCCGTGACGACGCCATCGCGATGGATGGGGACGCGGTGAAGCCGTTTGCTATAGAGGAGTTCGGCCACTTCTTCCAGCGTTGCCGTCTCTTCGAGCTGATAGGTATCGGTATCCATGTGCTGACTAACCGGGTCAGATTTCGCAATAGGGTCGACGACGATCACTAACAATTCGAATTCAGAAATGAAACCTTTAAGGACCTTGAATTCATCAATCACGAGCAGTTTTCCGAGGTTGTGATTGACGAGCATTTGTGCAACCACTTCCACGGTTGTGTCTAAGCTTACTGCGACCACGTCCGTCGTCATCACATCCTTGGCGATTATCAATTGTTGTCACCTTTAATGTTTTGGCATGCTCCCCAAAAACTGGTCCAGGTGGTATGAGAGTCTAGAGCCCGATGCCGGGCAAGGAGACTCTCGGATGAAGAAGACACGTAATCGTCATTCGCCGGAACAGATCGTCAAGAAAACTACGTGACGCGGATGTCATGCTGAACACTGGCAAGAGCCTTGAAGAGGTTCTGAAGATGCTTGAAGTGAGTGAGGCGACGCTGGCTCGGTGGCGCAGTCAGTACGGCGGAATGAAGAGCGAGGAAGCCAAGAGGTTGAAGGACCTTGAAGGAGAGAATGCTCGTTTGAAACGGCTGCTGGCGGAAGCGGAACTCGACAAAGCGATGCTCAAGGAAGCCCTCCGGGGAAACGACTGAGCCCGACTCAGAAACGCCAGACCGTAAAACGCTTGCGACGTATGTTTTCGGTTTCTGAACGTCGGGCTTGCCGGGGTGTTGGCTTCTCGCGATGCAGCATCCGATATCAGCGTCGAACCAGGAATGATGAAGAGGTGATTCGTAAGCGATTGCATGAGCTGGCGCGTCAGCGTCCGCGGTTCGGCTATCGGCAAATGACAAGATTGCTTCGACTGGAGGGTTTTCGAGTGAGTTTCAAACGTGTGCATCGAATCTGGCGAGCGGAAGGGCTAAAAGTGCGACGAAAACCGCATAAAAAGCGAGCCAAGGGAAAGTCTGGCAATGCCTGTTCTCAATTTCGTGCGAAGCGTCCCAATCACGTTTGGAGTTGGGACTTCATCTTCGATCGGACCACCAGCGGCCACTCGCTGAAATGGTTGTCGATCGTCGACGAGTACACGCGCCGCTGCATCACTTTGGATGTTTCGCGGAGCATGACCAGTGAGGACGTGATCAATCGGTTGGCCGAGTTGTTTGCGATGTACGGCGTTCCCGGATGCATCCGTAGCGACAATGGACCTGAGTTCGTCGCGAAAGCAATCCAACAGTGGCTGTCGTCGCTGGAGGTCAAGACGCTTTACGTCGCACCTGGAAGTCCTTGGCAGAATGGCTACGCCGAGAGCTTCCACAGCCGTCTCCGAGATGAGTTGCTGAACATGGAGGAATTCGACAGTGTTCGCCATGCTCGTGCCCACGCGTCGGCCTGGCGAGAAGATTACAACGGCTACCGTCCACACAGTTCGCTTGGTGGACTCCCCCCTAATGAGTTCGCGCGTCGCTGTGCTGATTCCGCTCCGTTTGCTGCGCAAACTCCGCTACATCAGCACAGCGAAACCAAACCTGTTACCCAACCCGTACTCTCATAACACCTGGATCAAAAACGGGGCATTAATGTTTCATGTGTTGTGTAAGAATGGCCATCTCGGAAGTAGTGACAAATACGGCTGAACGGTCATTGGGGTTTGACGGCTCCCGATATGACGGCGCCTGCCACGCACGATACCCCGACCAACCGAAAATGACATGGGTGTGTTAAAATCACGTATTTGTAGATTGATGAATTATCAATACTACCCCTCAGTTGCTGGTTTTTGCGAGGCGATTTTCTTTAATCCGAGCGTCTTGGCAGTGCAAGTGTAGCTGCGAGTATAGCTATATTGGGTAGAGTGGTAAACGTGAAGGCCGGAAAACCAACCCACGAGATTAGTTGCCTGAGAATACATAGTCGGTTTGTATCATTTGTGGTTCTTGGTGGATGACGGCTGGAAAAGACAACAAGTTGATTAGGCAATTTGCGTCGGGAATTCCGTTTCTGGGAATGTCGCGTCTGTTTTCTGAGCTATTGTTCAGATCGGTGGAGAAAGACTCATTCAGCGTTGCGCTCGTTCTAAGTGCTCTACTCTTTCGGTTCCTGGGTCAATGTGCTTGGTCTCTCTTTGCCACCCAAGGATTTAGGCAGTTGAAGAGTTTGGGAACAATCAAATAGGAGACTCTGAAGTCAATTTTGATATTTCCTATTTTTGAGTGACTCATGAGTTTTCCAGTCATTTACCAAGGCGGTCGGGGACGATTATGGTTTAGTTAGTTTACTAATGGGTTACCCTTAGGTATTTCCACCGCCAATGTTCCCTCTCTTTTTTCTTCCTTGAGGGAAATAATTAGTTGCGTAGAGATGAAGAAAATCCATGACTGAGTTGAGGGCCAAATCAATCATTGTAGCAAACCAACTAATTGGACTCCCGAATCGAACACTGTTCGAGAAATGAGTTGTCGATCATGGTGATTTTAGTAGTAGATTCCGTTTCGTTAGTTCGGCGAAACATGGACCGCTTATTGTCAAGTCACGGGCATGAAGTCGTTGCAGTTGAATCGGGCGAAGCCGCGCTCGAAATCCTCAAACGCGATCATCGCATACGCCTCGTCATTACGGATTCGCGCATCGGTGGAATGACCGCAACCGATCTATTCAAAGCGAATGCGCGCATTGAACGCATCAGTGACGACGGAGAGTCCTGCCCGCCTGAATTCATTTTGCTGACCCACTTGCGCCCGGATAACGAATTGAACGGTCGTGGAGAGCAGGTGCTCCAAGAGGCGGCCGCCCTTGGGTTTGTGGATGTCTTGTTCAAGCCGCTTGTCAGAGATGAACTGTTGCATCACGTTCGGCAAATTGATTGTTCCGAACCTCGGAACCCACTGCCTGCATCCCAGCCGAAAAGTCAAAAAAATAATGTGGCTGCGGCTGCACCTGGTCTCGCTCAACAACTCCAGCAGCTAGATGAAAAATATACGGCGCTGGAGAAGAATTTCGATGAGCTTCGATCCATTCAGGGTGTTGCGAACGACGAGCTATCCCGCGCCAAAAAATGGATGAGGATTTTCATCTCAGACGAATAGGATCGTGTCCGCGACCTGCAAGCCTCGCCTGTCACTTAGCGCTAGACTTCATACGCCACTACGCCCGCTACCAGCACAGTCCGAGCGCGGCCGCGGACTTTCCAACCGTCGAATGGTGTGTTGTGGCCGCGGGAGCGAAATTGGGTCGCGTCGATGGTCCACTCGACTTGCGGGTCGATGATCGTCACGTCCGCATCAGCGCCGGTCGCCAAGGTCCCTTTGGGGATTCCGAGGATTTTCGCCGGGCCGTAGGTCAGTTTTCCAATCAATTGCGGCCAGTCGAGGTGTCCCGGTTCGATCAAACTGGCGATGGAAATCGGCAGCAAGGTTTCTAAACCGGAGACGCCAAACGGGACGAGGTTCAACTCCCGACTTTTCTTTTCCGGCGCAAAGGGTTGATGGTCCGAGCAGATTGCGTCGATTGTCCCATCCTGCAGTCCCTCGATGCAGGCAGCCAGGTGGTCAGCCGTTCGTAGTGGCGGATCGACTTTGTAGTTGGAGTTGAACGTCCGCAGTCGCTCATCCATCAGGGTAAAGTTGTGCGGCGTGATTTCGGCGGTCACACGCAATCCGGCCGCTTTGGCGCGGCGAATTTGATCGATGCTGCCGAGGCTGGAAATGGTTTGCAGGTGCACGCGTCCGCCGGTGACTTTAGCCAGGGCGATGTCGCGGCCGACGGAAATGTCTTCCGCAGCAGCCGGCATGCCCCGCAGTCCCAATTCAGTCGAGACGTAATCTTCATGCATCACCCCTCCATGCACCAACTCGGGGACAGCGGGGTGGTTGAAGATCGGTCGGTTGAACATGCCGCAATATTCCAGTGCGCGGCGCATGATTTCGGCATTGGCCAACGGCCGGGTCGCATCCGAAAAGGCGACGACCCCCGCTTCGACCAATTGGCCGATTTCGGCCAGTTCCTCACCGTTGCAATCTTTGGTCACCGCCCCCAGTGGAAACACATTGGCCAGTCCCGCTCGTCCGGCTTGAAGGATGATGAATTCGGCAGCAGCTCGATTGTCGACAACCGGTTGAGTGTCGGGCATGCAGGCCACGCTGGTGATGCCTCCGGCCAGTGCCGCCGCAGCTCCGGTGGCGATTGTTTCGTCTTCTTCGAAACCGGGTTCGCGGAGGCTGACATGCATGTCGATCAGGCCGGGGCAGACGATCATGTCGGTGGCATCGATCTCGACATCCGCAGCGACGGACGATGTGCCGATGCTGACCACCTTCCCATCCTGCAGAACTAGATCCGCAACGGTATCGATACCCTGGCTGGGATCGATCACGCGTCCGCCGCGAATTCGTGTGCTGGTCATGCTATCGTTTCTCCGGTCGTCCCCCAGTGGAAGGGGGTGAGGGACGGTTGTCAGTTAAGCCGCTCAGCCCGCGGTTACGGGCTGTTTTTGGGATTGAGAAGATACAAACAAGCCATACGAATCAACAGGCCGTTGGTCACTTGGTCGAGGATGACTGAATGGCTGCCGTCCGCCACGTCCGGCGTGATTTCCACACCGCGGTTGATGGGGCCGGGGGCTAATATCATCACATCCTCTTTGGCCGTCTTCAATCGTTCGCCGTTCATGCCAAACAAATGTGCGTATTCGGCAATCGAAGGGAACAAGCCGCTGCGTTGTCGTTCGAATTGAATACGCAGCAAGTTGATGCAATCGAGTTCGGGAAGGATTTTGTCGAGGTCTGTTGCGACTTCGACGCCCAGTTTTTCCACGTGCTGCGGAATCAATGTCGCCGGACCGCAGACGATGACCCGTGCTCCCAATTTGGTTAGACCCCAGATATTGGACCGGGCGACGCGACTGTGCGAAATGTCGCCGACGAGTGCAACGGTCAATCCCTGCAACGTGCCGCGGTGTTCACGAATCGTAAAGATGTCCAGCAGCGCTTGCGTGGGATGTTCGTGCGTGCCATCGCCGGCATTTAGGACGCTGGTGTTCAAGTTTTGTGCGAGCAAGTGCGGAGCGCCGGGCGTGCTGTGACGTACGACGACTTGATCAACCCCCATCGCTTCGATATTGCGGGCCGTATCGATGAATGTTTCGCCTTTGACCAGACTGCTGCCGGCAGCGCTGAACTCGACGATGTCGGCGCTCAGCCGTTTGGCAGCTAGGCCAAAACTGGTGCGTGTGCGGGTCGAGGGTTCGAAAAACAGATTGGCAACCACCGTCCCGCGGAGCAGTCCGAGTTTCGTTTCACCTTGCGCGGCGAGACGTTTGAACTCGGCGGCCTGATCCAAAATCATGGTGATTTCGTCAGCCGAGAGGTATTCCAACCCCAATAGATGTCGTTTGGTCCAGCGTTTCTTGATCGAATTGTCTGTATCCGTAACGAAATTCATCTGGGTCTGCCCGGCAAGGCCGTAGGTGAGGTAGCGGCAATCCGCGACATGCGATTGTGTGCGCTGATCCTACCAGCGAAACGAACCGGGTTCAACGCTGCCCCGTTGGTTTCGCCATGATGGCGAAAGTCTCTAAGGCGGGCCAAGTTTGAGTGCTGCACCGGCGGTGTCAAATGCAAACGAATGGACTGGATTTCGCCAGCTGGATTTGCTGCGGGGCATTTGGCAGCGGAGCATTACCGAACATGATAGCCGGGTAATTCCTCGGAACGCCGCGAAATACTGGCTTTGATTTCGTCCAGTTCCGAGTCAGCCGGGCGATTCGTCAGGTTTCCACGAAATGTATACGGCACGGCGAAGACTCCTTCGACGTACAGCATTTCGTCGGCCAGTGGAGTGAGCTGCGCGGTTTGCCGGTTCAACCACGTCGCGAGACGCGTTTGGGGCCGGATGATCGTGTCGACACCGTTCAGCGCGACAAGTTCGCTCCAATCGTTGCGCACGTCTTCGCCTAGGAATTCGAACAGCGCGGTCTGTTGATCCGCTGCATGGAACACGCAATTGGTCGCATTGATTTGGACTTTTCCCGGTCGGCTGTCTTTGTCTGAGAATCGCCAATTCCACAACGGACCGCTGTCGCGACAGGTCACTGAAGTCAATTGTACTGTCAGGAGACTTCCCGCCGGCGGAGGACTGTTGAGCACAAACATCGTGCCGCCTCCCAACCGCAGGCAATTTTCCGCTTGGAGCCTTTGTGGCGCGCTGGCCAAATGCAGCGCGGTTCCGACTCCCACAAACTGCGTATCCCGCAGGCGAATCATCCCGCCGGCCGACGTGCCCAGGTTTCGCCATGCCAGTGCAATCGGTTTGATGGAGAGGCGTGCTGCCGGGGTGATCGTTTCCGATGGGAGCGAATCCAACGCATGTGTGTGAAACTCGCAGCGGGTGACATCGAGTCGATCCGTTTGCAGTAAAACCAGCGACCCCGCGGAGGTGTGCCCTGTTTCGGAGGCGATGTTTCGTAGACGGACATTTTCTAAGCGGATCGATTCTGCGCTAATTTTTAGTGGAGCCGAATCGATGACGATTTCCGACGGTTCACCCGCTGTTCCACGAATGACCAGCGGCCCCACGGCTGAAATCGGCCGTATGCTGTAGGGGCCGGGCTTGAGCACAATCATCCCGTCCTGGACTGCGGGTAGTTCCAGGTATTTCGGCTGAGCGGCGGTTGTTTCCGGTGGATCGGCCTTTGCCTCGAGGGGCGACTTGGAATTCTTGTTGTCCTCCAACTGATTCAACGAGGGAGCCAGGTCGTTGACCATTTCTAACATCGCGTTCCGCGCGCCCTGGTCCGATAAAAAGGTCGCTAATCCGGAAAGTAAAAACACGAGCACAAACATCGGTGCCCAGCGTCCGACCGTCGTTGCGGCGCGGCCTTCACGAGTTGCCCGGGCCGGGCCGCGAAATCCGGCGACAAATCGCGAGACTTTACTGCGGGCCATACGGCTCGGTTTTCCCCAGACGTCAATTGCTGCTGCGGCTGACTGTGGGCGCTTGGTCGGGTCGGGGTCGGTGAGTTGTGCGATGGCCTCGGCGAGTTTTGGCGGCGTATCGGGCGCCCATTCCCGCACATCGGCAACCGTACTGGTTTGGTGCGCGGCAATTTTGGCCAGTGGATCGCCCCCCGGGAAAGGCGGTCGTCCCGCCAACAACTGCCAGAGCAGGCAACCCAGTGCATAGAAATCGGTCGTCGGGGCATGGCTGCGGCCGGTGCCGATCAACTCCGGCGCGATCCCATCAAATCGTTCCGGTGCCGCCGCCGAGTGGATGGTGAGGTCGCGTTCCACGACCGGTCGGATTCCGGCATCGACCAAAACGGACACACCTGATTGGGCGAGCCGTACGTTGTGCGTGCGGATGTCGCCATGCATCTGGCCGCTGGCATGTAACGTAGCGAGACCGTCCAGGAGTTGCCGTCCAATTTCCCAGACGATGTCAGCGGGAAAACGCCCGCGCCGGACGAGCAATTCTGCCAAATGTGGACCGGCGATGTGTCGACTGACAACCACGATGCGATCACCCAAGCGGTCGCACACCTGCGGTCCGACGAGGCAGGGATGGCTGATGTCGGCAATCTTCGCGATGACCGATTCGAATGCTGAAAACTCCTCGACGGAATACCCGTCACGGGGTGCAACAATTTTCAGGACGCAGATTTGCCGGCTCGATTTGTGTTGTGCTAAAAATGTTTCCCCCCGCTGTCCGCCGCCTAAGCGGTCGAGCAACAGGCAGGGACCGACGACGATTTGTCCGGGAGGAGTGGAATCCAACAAACGGGCTTGAAACGGCGTAAGAATACGGGCCTGCAACAGCGCATCGATCCACACCGAGTCAAACGCCGGCAAGTCGCGCGTGAGGCGTTGTACTTGCTTGCGGCAGCGATTGAGATCGCGTGGCGTGCAGATTTGATTCTCGTACAGCCGTTCGAGCAATGCTTGTGACGGTGGGTCCAACAACGGGCAGGCGTCCTTTTCCCGCGACGTGGGGAGTGTCGAGCTGACAATTTCGAGGGTTTTCCTGAATCACGCGCAGAGGACGTTATTGTTCCTGTCTCTCCCGCGCAACGGAACTATGTCAGATTCAGGAAATTGCCTCAAGTGCGGTCCGGTTCGGGCGAGAACGCCGAATTCGGGAAACTGCCTGTAGACAGGATCGGAGTTAGCGAGCTAAGATATTACTGACCTTGAAAAATTTCCCATCTCGGCGCCCTGAGCCGGGAGTTTCAGTCAACCGCGCAATCCGTGCAAAGGCTACAATCATGAACCAATCCGATGATTTTGCCCCCCGTCCTCATTACGATGTCAACGACCTGTTTGCCGCGGATGCTGCGGATGAAGCCCGCGCCAAATTTCTGCGGCTGACCTACAGCCACCTGATGCTGGCGATTTTGGCCTTCATGGGGCTGACGTATGCGTTTCTGAATACACAGGCCATCCTGGAGCCGATGGTTCGCATGATTCAAGGCGGCCAGTGGTTTATTGTATTGATCGCTTTTATGGCGGTGAGTTGGATTGCGGATCGCTGGGCGCGCAGTGATACGTCGATCGGTATGCAATACCTCGGGTTGGCACTCTACACGGTTGCCGAAGCCATTATTTTTGTGCCGCTGTTGTACATCGCCGAAGTGACCGCCGGTCCCGACGTGATTCCCACAGCCGCAGGGTTGACGATGTTAGCGACCGCGGTTTTGACCGCTGTGGTCTTTATCACCGGTAAGGATTTCTCGTTTATCCGCACCCTGTTAATCGTGTTGTCGTTTACACTGCTAGCGGCCTTTGCCGCATCCGCGTTTTTTGGACTTAACATGCCGGTCACATTGTTTGCCGGAATTGGCGTGGTGCTGGGTAGCGGCATGGTGCTATACAGCACATCCAACGTTTTGCACCACTACCGCACGGACCAATACGTCGCGGCTTCCTTGAGCCTGTTTGCGGCGATCGCCCTGCTGTTTTGGTACATTTTGCAATTGGTCATGAGTCGTGATTGACGGTGACCTTCACGGCCATGCTGGTGCTTACGACCATGCTGGTGCGAACCTCGAAATCCTTACCTTGAGGAAATGGGGGAAATTGCCAAAGTTATCGGATTTTTTTGTTCAGTCGGACTTTCCTAAAAAGAACCAAATTGCAACAATGACCTGCTGACGCCGAAATTGACGAACCGCATGCGACTTGCCCATGGATTTTTGGACATAACCCGTTACAATTCAGTAGGTTGTCGTTCGGAGTCACGCTGCGAAAGCTGGAATCGATGGACTTACGCGAAATTCTGACGACAACGCGGATCGGCCAACTGGCGATCAAGTCGGTCCCGATCTTGTCTCCACAAGACAGCGTGCACCATGCCGCCGCTCAAATGCGAAGCCATAGCCACGGCTCAGCGCTGGTCTGTGACAACGACCGTTTGGTCGGAGTCTTTACCGAGCGCGACCTGTTGCGGTGGTTAGCCGACGGTCGCTCGCTGGATGATGCGATTGCCGAAGCGATGACGGCCAACCCACAAACGGTTACCTCGGGCGATGCACTCATGTCGGCCATCGGTTACCTGGATCAGGGGGGGTACCGTCGGATTCCCGTAGTCAACGCAGACGGCGCACCGATTGGGATTATCGACGTGAAAACCATTGTGCATTTTTTCGTCGAGCACTTTCCCTCAGCGATTTACAATCAGTCCCCTCAGTCCAAGCAAACGACTTCAGACCGCGAAGGCGCGTGATGAATGGCTTCGGATTCCCTCCATGACACGAATTCACGCGTTTTCTAAACGATGTCCTCAATGAACCGTTTCCGGTGGGCATAACGTTCCGGTCGGTTTGAAGAACCCAAATATAGGAGTGAAAAGCGAATGGCTGCGACAGACGCCGCCACGTCCGAGTCCCCCGAGCAGAAGCCTCTTGAAGAGGTCGAAACAGTAGTTGTTCGATTTTGCGGAGATAGCGGCGACGGCATGCAATTGGCGGGAACACAATTAACCAACGTGTCCGCCGTATTTGGCAACGATGTGGTCACGCTTCCCGACTTTCCCGCGGAAATCCGTGCTCCTGCCGGAACGCTGGGTGGGGTGAGTGGATTCCAAATCAGCTTTTCCAGCGACGATATTTTCACGCCGGGGGACGAGGTCGACACCCTGGTCGCCATGAACCCAGCGGCGCTGAAAACGAATATCGCGGATCTCAAGCGGGGTGGGACGTTAATCGTCAATGAGGATGCTTTCGAAAAAGGCAACCTGCAAAAGGCGCATTACGACCACAATCCGTTGGAGAACGAAGCCGAACTGTCCAACTACCGTGTGCACAAAGTGCCCATGACGCGGCTAACACGCGATGCTGTCGCCGAACTGGGACTGTCGTTAAAAATCGCGGACCGCTGCAAAAACTTCTTCGCGCTCGGTTTGGTTTTCTGGCTCTATGACCGCGATCCCAAACCGACGACTGATTGGATTACGGCCAAATTTGGCAAAAATCCGGCGATCGCTCAAGCCAACATGAACGCGCTCACCGCGGGTTCCAACTTCGGCTTTTCGACAGAATCGTTTACCGTCCATTATCAGGTCCCGCCGGCTAAGTTACCGCCCGGCAAGTACCGCAAGATTACCGGCAACGAAGCCACGGCGATCGGGTTGGCAACCGCTGCGAAATTGGCGGGCAAGAAATTGTTTTACGCCGGGTACCCGATCACACCCGCCAGCGATATCTTGCACGAACTCTCGAAGTTGAAAAACTTTGGTGTACGCACCTGCCAGGTGGAAGACGAAATCGCCGCGATGACGGCGGTTGTCGGTGCCGCCTATTCTGGTGAGTTGGCCGTGACCGCGAGCAGCGGACCGGGGATTTGTCTGAAAGCTGAGGCGATGGGCCTGGGCGTGATGACGGAATTGCCGATGGTGGTCATCAACGTTCAACGCGGCGGACCAAGTACCGGCTTGCCTACGAAAACAGAGCAATCGGACTTGTTATTGGCCATGTACGGTCGCAACGGCGATTGTCCGTTACCGATTGTGGCGGCTGCAGCACCGGCCGACTGCTTTAAGATGGCTCAAGAGGCCTTCCGCATTGCGACAGAGTTCATGACGCCGGTGATTTTATTGACCGACGGTTATATCGCCAACGGTGCCGAACCGTGGCGGATTCCGGAGATGTCAGAGTTGCGGCCGATTGAAATTATACATCCCGAGGGAGTGACCAACGGCGATGAGGAGAAATTTCTCCCCTATGCACGCAACGAGAAATTGGCGCGTCCCTGGGCGATTCCGGGAACACCGGGATTGCAACACCGCGTCGGTGGTCTAGAGAAATCTGATGGCACCGGCAACGTCGACTACTCTCCGGAAAACCATGAGCATATGGTGAAAACCCGGCAGTCAAAAGTCGATGGCATCGCCAATTTTATCCCCGAACAGAGTGTCGAGGGACCCGAGCAAGGGGATGTCCTGGTTTTGAGTTGGGGCGGAACCTACGGCTCAACACGAACCGCCGTGCGAGAATGCCTGCGGGCCGGTAAATCGGTGGCGCTCGCACATTTGCAGTACCTCAATCCCATGCCCCGTAATCTGGGCGAAGTGATTTCACGTTACAAAAGAGTCCTAATTCCTGAATTGAACACGGGACAATTGCGATTATTGATTCGCAGTTATTTCCTGGTCGATGCTGTGGGTTATAATAAAATTCAGGGGAAAGCCATTCTTGGTTAGCGAGTTGGTAGCCAAGATCGACGAAGTATTGGCGGATTGTCAGAATACGTAAGTCGGGGCAATCGAAATTCTCAACAACTAACAAGTCTGTCCGATGATTGACCTCGATTGAGGTCGTGACATTGTTTGTTACTGGATAAGGCGTCTGAGAAAGTTTAATGACCAATGAGCACTGATTCGTCAGCTTTGCCGGTTCTCACCGCGAAAGATTTCGCGAGTGATCAGGAACTTCGCTGGTGCCCCCGTTGTGGGGACTATTCCATCTTAGCGCAGATGAAGAAGGTTTTGCCCAAACTCGGCATTCCTAAAGAAAACTTCGTCTTCGTTTCGGGGATTGGATGTTCCAGTCGGTTCCCCTATTACATGAACACCTACGGATTCCACGGAATCCACGGACGTGCTCCCGCACTGGCCACCGGTGTGAAGGTCAGCCGGCCGGACCTGAGCGTATGGGTCATTACCGGCGACGGCGACGCGCTTTCGATCGGCGGCAACCACTTGATGCACGCCATCCGTCGCAACATCGATCTGAAGATCATTCTGTTCAACAATCAAATCTACGGACTGACCAAAGGGCAATACTCGCCCACCAGCCCGCTCGGTTCGCGGACCAAAAGCACACCGATGGGCTCGGTCGACAATCCTTTGACGCCGCTATGCGTCGCTATCGGCTCTGAAGCGACCTTCGTTGCGCGGGCCGTCGATGTCGACATTAAGGGATTGGTCAATACGCTGGAACGCGCCGCTGCTCACAAAGGGACCGCGTTCGTCGAAGTCTATCAAGACTGCAACGTCTTCAACCCCGGTGCGTTTGAATATGCCACCGACAAGAAACTTAAAGAAGACAACCTGATTTATCTGGAGCACGGCAAACCGTTGATCTTTGGTAAAGATGGTCAAAAAGGGATTCGTCTCAACGAGATGAAGCCGGAGATTGTCGAACTCGGCAAGGGGATTTCCGAAGACGACCTGCTGTTCCACGATGAAAAAGCTGAGGAACCAAGTTTGGCGTTTCTGCTTTCCCGCATGCGGCATCCCGAATTCCCCGAACCGGTCGGTGTCTTCCGCGATGTCGAACGACCGGTGTACGACGATCGGGTCAATGCCCAAGTCGACGCCGCGATTCAGGACAAAGGCGAAGGCGACCTCGAAGCCCTCTTTAGCAGTGGCGATACTTGGACCGTGACCTAATCAAAATCGTGGTTTGAGCCGTTCTGCGGTTTGCGATCTATTTTCCGTTCCATCTCAGGGTGCGATGCCATGATTTGCCCCGATTGTCACTGCGATAATATCACCGGCGCCGATGTCTGCGAAGGTTGCGGGGCCTCGCTGATTCACCGCGAAGAATCACCAATGCGGCTCGAGCGGGGAATCATCGCACATTCGGTCGACGTACTGTGCGCGAAACGACCCGTCTGTGTTCCTGCGGGGACATCGGTGCGTGAAGCCATCGACTTGATGTTGAAGCATCAAACCGGTGCGGTGCTTGTCGAGTGCGACGGAGAAGTGGGCGGTATCTTCACCGAACGCGACGTCCTGAACGATGTGAGCCAAGATGTTTCGCAAATTGTCGGAAGGTCTGGAGAATCACATGACCGCCTCTCCGGAAACCATCACAAAGAACGATTCCATCGCCTATGCCATGCATGCCATGGACGTTGGCGGATATCGGCATTTGCCCATCGTCGACTCGGCCGGCATGCCGACTGGTATCGTCTCCGCTCGCGACATCATGCGGTTCCTCTGCGTCCGATATGCCAATTCGCGCGACGACGAATAAACCGGCCGGTGTTTCGCTTTGTTTGAGCAAGAACCCGTTTCAATACTCCGTTGGGCCTGCTGTTTGACGTCGAATTCATTGCGGCGATTTGACAAGTGCGGCTGATGAAACCAGTGACAGGTGGCCGCCGTATGGATCGCCCCTTACCAACGCTCCTGCTGGTCGGAAATGCCGGGCATGCGGAAATGCATTGCGTCGCTGAGGCCGTGGCGACACTTGTGCCGACGAAACAGTTGTTTCGGGCTGCGGCGATTGAGGATATTGAATCGGTCCTTGCCAACAGCGGAGCATTTCCTGATCTGGTCATCGTGTGCCAAACTTGGCCCGATGAATTCACCCGCGGCGAAATCTCGCATCTATTCGAGATGTTTCCGCTGGCAACCGTTCTTTGCTGTTTTGGATCGTGGTGTGACTCTGATGGTCGTAACCGTGATTTGTGGCCCCCGTCGACGCGCACCGCTGCGGCGGAATCAGCAGGACTGATTCGCCGGGTCTGGGAAGACGCCGCTGCCGGACGCCCCCCGCTGCCGGCTACCGCCGCGATTGAAGAGGTCTTTGAGCGGCAACACGCAGGGACGATCGGACACCTCGGACGCGATAAAACGGGCAGCGTACACGTCTCGTCAGCCGATCCTGCAATTCGAGCATGGCTCAATGACGCGTTAATCGCAGCGAGCTTTCAAACCGCCTCCGCAGATGCGCCATGGCAAGCGGCCATTTGGGATGCCCCAGTATGGGACGACCGTGCGGCGCAGAAATTGAAACATTTTCATGATGCTCATCCCGACAAAGGTGTCTTGGTGCTCATCGGCGGAATGCGTCCTCATCAAGCGCAGCAGGCGAGAGGCGTGCGGCGGGGATTGTGTGCTGCCCAAGACCGCGCCGATTGATACCATTTTAGAGAGCCTTGCCGCATTGCTGGACGATGCCGACGTGGTTCCCGCCGGTGCGTAAGCATGTAACGTGCCGGCGAGTGGATTAGCGTCGCTGCTTGGTGCTGCCAATCTTCTTACTTCAGGCCACGGTTAGCTGATGGTGTACATGATGCGGTACACGGCGTAGCAACCGGTTCCGAGTACGGTCGTGAGCAACAGCACGATGGCTGCGATTTGGACAATCCCCCAGCCGACGCCAGCCAGGATGATCAGAAACAGGGTCCAGATACCCAGCGCGATGAGCGGCCGTTTGCGTTTGCGGAGGCTATCTGTGAGTTTCATAGGCAACACGTAGCGGGCTACGAATTATTTCCTGGGGGGAGTTTGTTTGGTCATTGCCGACGGGATGTAGCCCACAGAGATTTGGATCGAATGTGTGCAAGAACATCCGGCACTCGATTCGGGCGCGAGCATTAAACCCGCTGCGGGAATTTGGCCCAACCAGCAGCCTCCACGAATTCCCTGAAACTCGCTTTGGGTGTTGGTTTCCAAATCCCACATGCCGTGAAAACGGTGTCGGTAAAAGAACGCGTAATTCGACGCCGCCATCGTCCCGCAACCGCGCCGCTGGGGCAAGTCGGTCCGTTCCAATTTGCCGGTGCGGAGATTGTAGCCCCGCAACTCGCAATACAGCGTGCTGCCGACCGCCACCGGATGTTGAATCGCACCGCCGTGATCGTCTTTCTTCATGGCAAACGATTCTTTCCAGAGTAGTTTGCCTTCTTCATTGTTGAAGGCCCAGATGTGGTATTTTCCGTTTGAGGATCCTGTCACGGCCAATGTGTCGTCGGTATGCACCAGATAGATCATTCGCGAGGCATCGCTGAGATCGGTTGGTTGCTCCCACAACTTTTCGCCGGTTTTTAAGTCCACTGCGACCAAGAATTGACCGGTCTGCACTTCATCGACCAAGCGGCCCGCAGTGCTGTCTAGGGCGGCGGGATTGCGGCTTTCCACAAAGTACACCCGACCGTCAGCTACTGTGAGCGTGGAGTTGATGATCACGCCGCCTTGATAATTCCACTGCGACTCACCAGTGTTGCGGTCGAGGGCAAACAGCCGACGGCTGGTGACTTTCGCAATCGAGGTCGGCTCGCTTTTGTCGTACCATTCACCAAAATCTCCCAAATATCCCGCTCCTGATTGTTGAGCGGAGCCGAGCAGCGTATCGCCGACGCAGGCCAGGTAACCCCAATCGACGGGTGCTGCCTCATCGCCATCAGGGATTTGCATCACAACGGCCGGCTTGCCGGTTTGGCCATCGAATTTGAGCACATGATCCCCTTCGACGACGTAGAGCGCATCGTCCGCGGCGACCATGTTGCTGCAATCACGCGGCATGTTGGCGCGTCGGACGGCCGGGACTTGTTTCGACCACAAAACGGTGCCGTTATATGCATTCAAACTGAACAGCACGCGATCCCCTTGGATGTAGAGTCGTCCCCCAGCCGAGAGTGGCGCGGGATTGCGGGGGCCGCGGTCAGGCATTGGACGCGGACCGGGACGGCCCCACCATTGGACGTTCATCTTGCCCCGAACGAGAAAGTCCTGACTGCACGAGGCGTTGTCCGCTTGTCCATATTGATGCGTCCATTGTCCGGCGCCGGTCAATGGGCCGCGACGGACCGAGGCGAAGAGGCCGCCATTTTCGTCGATTCGGGATTCATCGTTGGGATCCTCGCTGAGCCATTTCTTCAGATCGGTTTCCGTGACCGTGACGCGGCGTTTGTCCGATTGCCCCAAATAGGCGGTGCCTCCCGAGGGACTGAGCACGCGATAGGTTTCGCCAGGATCGGCGGCGAGCTTGCCCCGCATCAGCAGGCTGTCGGAGACGACCAGATTGGCGAAGTATTCCCCATAAGGTAAATCGGAGAGACTCCCTTCGTGGATGCTGATTCGTAGTCCGTAATAGGGCGTTTCGCCGAGAGCGGCGCGGGCGGCGGCGACGTTGGCGGGATTGTCGTCGACGGCGACAATTTTCAGATTTGACCGCTTGGCCAATTCATACGCCAACCGGCCTTGCTCAACGCCTAACACCAAACAGTACCCCTGCGTGACGCCGGTTTCTTTGAGAATCCGCTCGGCGAACGACTCATACAATTCGGTCAGTTCGTCGTGTGGATAGGGGGACTGATCGTCAACGACCGTCGGCAATGTGTAATTGAAATGCGAGTCAAACACATGTGTTTTGCCCGCGGTTTCTTGATCGTTGTTAGCACCTCGGATTTGAAAAGAGTAGATGGAATCCGGTGCGATGTCTTCGATGATAACGCGATGCTGAGTCGTTGGTTGGACGTCGGCGACGCGCTGCCCCAGTTGTTTATCGACACCATAGGCAACGACCGACGGCATGGGTTGGGCGGTTTCCCATTCCACGACGGCAGCGGTGCGTGAAAGAAATTCGACGTGCGGGCCGACTGTGATTTCTAGCGGGGCGGGGAACGCGGTTGCCTTGCTGTCGTATTGGCCTCGGATCGTCGCGGCATCCAGCGGCCGGTCATAAACGGCGATTTCGTGAATCATGCCGTCCAAATGGACAATCTGCTCTCCGTCCCGCGCTGCTCCGATAACGAATTGCAGTCCAGGGAGGGCAACGTTCTTTTCCGTGGGACTCTCGGCGGAGGCTTCCTGTTGTCCGTTGACGAACAGTTTTTGTGTTTTTCCATCATCGGTTGCGGCAACGTGATACCAACGGCCGGGTTGGAATTTTGTTTGGCTGATGAGCGGCTTATCCGTGGAGCCCGGGCCGGCAAACGTAAATTGATCCCCTTGATAACCCAACAGCCAACCGGTGGCGAAAGGTTTTTCTTTTTGAATCAGACCGGCGATTCCGCCCTGAGCGGTCGGTTTGTCAATCATGACCCAGGCAGAGACCGTCAGGGCTTTGGGGGCTAACAGGCTTTCAGCCGGTTCGGCGACGATCCTGTTGTGCAGTCCGTCGAATTCCAATGCGGCGATATTGTTCCCATACCAGTGAGTCACAATGCCGTTGATCTGCCCGGCATGCGCGCCGGTGGCATCTTTGATGGTCACATGTTCGACATATTCAGGCTGCAGCAACCAATGCATCACCGCCTTGTCCGCCGTTTGTGCGGTAGCAGCGCTGGGCAGGCCAACCAGGAAGAGCAGAGCGTATGCTAATTTGATATTGATATTTTGCATTTGAGTATGCGTCTCTTGTGTCTTGGGAAAAGAACTGCCTTAAGTTGCCGCATTATTGCGCCGCTTGAAAACAGTAAATCCGTCCCGTATCAGTACTCACAAACAACCGTCCACCGGCAACGGCTAATCCGTAGACATTGCCGTCGACTTTGTGTTTCCACAGTTGCTTTCCGTTGTCGCCCCCATAGGCAGCGACCTCGCCCGTGCCGCCGGCAAACAGCATGTCGCCAGCGAGAATCAACGATAAAGACTGGCCGCACGGCTGGTTGTAGAGGATGCATTTTTTCAGGTCTTCGGCGACCTCTTGCAACCGCGTGGAGATTCGGGCCATTTCTGCTTTGTGCTTTTCGATCTCCGCCTTGTCCCCGTCAGCTCCTAGTTTTTTCAAAGCATCGCGATGACCGCGATGTTCGTCCATCAAAGCTTTTCGTATCCGCGAGTGCGCCAAGTATTGCGGGCGATCCAACCCACTCAGATGCGTGTCCGTGTGTAGGTAGGACATGCTCGGCGTGACAATCATGTGATTTCCGGCGAACTGGGCCAACTGATCTTGTTGGTCCCCTTCAACCAAACCGAGTTCACCCGTTTTGCCGGGGCCAAAGACAATGTGGTTGCCGGTCAGCAGAGCATACGTGCCCCCCTGCCCTTCCACGACCCGCAGCCGTTTTCCATTGCCACGATCAAACACGATAGGGTTGTTCCGTCCCGATGGCGTATACAACCGTGTCGACGACGCGAGCAAATAACCTTGCACCGGCAGATCGTCTTGCGGGGTTTTCCAGGCTTCCTCGCCGGTGGCGGGGTCCAAGGCGAAGACGTAGACCTGTTCGGAGGGAAACATTCCCGCTGCGCCGTGCAACAGACCATCCTGTAACACCAATGAACCGCGGACCGGCCAGACGGAAATCACGCGGCCGTTGCCGGGAATCCGACGTGGGTGCGGACCGGGCCGGTGCTTCCAGACCAATTTCCCATCAGCCGCTTCCACGCAGTACACATACCCATCGTCGCTACCGAAATAAACACGTCCGTCGTGCAACATCGGAGCCAGCCGCACAGGGCCTTCGGTGAAAAATGACCAACGTTTTTTTCCCGTGGCCGCATCCAAGCAATAGACTTGATCGCTCGAAGACGAACCGAAATAGACCGCACCCTCGCCGACGGCGACATGATAGACGCGGTCGAAGACTTGCCGGGTTTTCAGATTGTAGGTTTTCGACCAGCCATCCCACTTGGCCGAATCGGGCCAGGCGGGTTGTGGCGGCAGAGGCGTGGAATAATCCCACGCCAGTTGGAGTGGAAGTTTGAGCGTTTCGCCCGAGACGCCGCTCCGGGCATTGTCGTGCATGTATGTCGGCCAATCGTCCGCTGCAGCCAGCGATGGCGACAAAGTTGACAACAATAAACAGAACGCAAACACCGGGATTCTGTCAGTGGAATTGAAAGGTAGCATAGATTTCCCAAATCGATTTCGATGCCGCACCATGATTATTGCGGAGAGGGGCGCGCAAGGTCCTGCCCATACTCATGGTAACTGCTGCGGGGATCTGATTCCAATGCAATGAGACGATCCGCCGGTCAAGCGTGCCGCATTAGCGTGGCTTTGTCGAGTTCACAGTCAGAGAATTCGGCCGTTTGTGTTCCCCGGCGAAAGACGGCGATGCGATCGGCGTGCTCCAGCAGCAATTCCGGCTCGGTTGAGGCGAGAATGACCGCTGTTCCCTGTTGTTTGAGTTCAGCAACTAGTTGCATGATTTCTTCCTTGGCGCCGACGTCCATTCCGCGCGTCGGTTCCTCAAGGACCAAAACCCGCACGTCTCCCAGCAACCATTTACTGAGGACCACTTTTTGTTGGTTGCCGCCCGACAAATCACCCGCCTTCATCCGTGGCGCCGCTGGCTTGCAGCCGACACGGTTCAGCAGCGGATTGACTGCTGTGATTTCACGGCCCGAGGTGACCCACTTATCGGCGATCCGTTTCAAATGCGCCAACGTGGCGTTTTTATAAATTTCTGCCCCCCCGACTAACGTCTGTCCACGATCGGCAGCGACGAGGACGATTCCTTTTTGAACCGCACGATGCGTGTTTCCCGGTTTCATGCGGAAGCCATCAAAAAGAACCGTGCCGTCATCCTGTTTGCGGGCACCGGCGATGACGTGCGCGAGTTCCTGATGTCCCGCTCCCACGAAACCATACAGGCCCAAACATTCACCGGGGGCGACTTGGAGGTTCACATTGGAGAACGTGCCCGTAAGCTGCAAGTTTTCACTGATCAGGACGGACGGTGTCTCCGTTGGTGGTGGCAGTTTCACGGCTGTCTCGCAAGCCGTTGCCGCGCGATTCAGTGCATGCCCCAGCATGGTGTGAATCAGGCTGTGCTTGTCGACCACTTCAGAACGGACCGTTTCCACACGGCGACCGTCACGGAGGACCGTCACGCGGTCGCAGATTTCCAGCACATCTTCAATAAAATGGCTGATGAAAATCACAGCGACGCCGCGCTGTTTCAGTTGTGCAATCAAATCAAACAAGCGCCGGGTTTCGGGTGGACTCAGCGCACTGGTCGGTTCGTCGAGAATCAATATCCGCGCACCGCTGTGCAATCCGCGGGCGATCTCCACCATTTGCCGGATCACCAACGGATGGCTGTCGAGCCGGCTGCGGACGTCGACATGAATATCGATCTCTGCCAAATACTCCGCCGCCTGCTGTCGCATGGCCTTCCAGTCGATGCGACCTAGCCGCGTCGTCGGTTGGCGGCCGAGAAACAGATTCTCCGCGACGGACATTTGTCCCACGCCGGAGAGTTCCTGATAAACCATCGCGATGCCCGCATGCTGCGCTTGGAGTGGATTTCCCAGCGTCGTTGGTTTTCCATCGAGGAGGACTTGTCCCCCATGATCGGGCAGCGCACCGGCCAAGATTTTCATCAATGTGCTTTTACCCGCGCCGTTGCTGCCGACCAAACCATGCACCTCGCCGGCTTGCAGCGAAAAATCAACGCCGTCCAGCGCGGTTTCACCGCCAAAGCGTTTGGTGATGGCTGTGCATTGCAGGAGCGGAGGGGCGGTTCGGATCATTTTTCGTGGCGTGTCTTGATGTGGTACGTCTTGTGTCGTGCGGCCCTCACCCGGCCCTCTCCCAGAGGGAGAGGGAGAAAAGTCTGGGGGCGATTGTGCTTACAGGGGGAATTCGTGCGATTTATCAAACACAAATTAAACCAGGCAATGTGCTGGGTCGGCGAGGTAGAGCATCGTTTCTAGATTGCCAGTTTCTTGCGTGACCAACGGGCCGGGCGTGATGACTTCGAGGGGGACTTCGTCCATTTTTTCGTTGTTGCGAACGTAGAATTGGCCCAATGTCAGAGCGGTACGGTGAATGCGGCAGACCGGGTTGACCGTAGTCCCGGCCAGTTGGCCATCGCGTACCGCATGCAGGCCTTCTTTTTGCCCGTCGACCGCAGTGATGACCATGTCCTTGTGAATCGTGTTTTCAATCGCCGACACACAGGCGAGCGCCATGTCGTCGCTGTGGAAAAACGCGCCGGCAATTGGTTCTTTCTCTTGTTCCAACAGCGCTTCGAATTGGTTGCGGGCCATTTCTTTTTTCCAATCGCACCAAACCACTTCACCGCCGTTCAATACCTCGATGTCAGAGTACTGTGACGCGACGTTTTCAAATCCGGTCCTGCGGTCCTGCGCGCCGCTGTGAGCGCTGAGTCCGCCGATATGGATCACTTTGCCCTTGCCGCCGATTTTGTCGACCAGATGTTTCGTACTCGATTCGGCCATGAAAATATGGTCGGGTGAGACCTGGGTCCAGACGCCGGTCTCGCGCATTTTGTCCATGGGTACAAGTAAGGTGTCCATCGAGATCACCGGAATGCCACGATCGCGGAGGATTTCAGTCGGCGGTGCTAAGGCGTCGATGGCGACCGCTTGGAAGCAGCAAAAATCCCAGTCGCGGTCGACGATCTGGTCGATTTTATTGCGTTGTTTTTCCGGATCGAATTCGCCGTCGAACCATTCGATTTCTACGTTCAGCAATTTGCCCCACAACTCGGCCGTCTGTTTGCCCAGCGCGCACCAAGTGCTTTGTAGCCCGGCGTTGGAAAAGGCCGCCTTGAGCGGTTTTTGTCCGTTGGCACCTGCGGAATTAGCTTGCTCGTCTTGTTTCGCACAACCGGCTGCGAGTCCGGTCAATGCGGCGGAACCGCCCAGTGCCATGTTGCCCAAAAAATGACGGCGCGACGAGCTTTGTGGATTCGTATCGGTCACGGAATCTGTTCCTTAAAATTGCCTCGGCAAGAATTGCGAGCCTGTGTTGCTACAAGTCGTTTCAAACCCTCTGATGCGTCTTGCTGACACGGGTCCGCAAGTATTCAGCACAAGCACAGCCGGGTTTTGAAACGGGTTCTCAAGGTTGTCGCCAAAATGGCAACCTCTATGGTGTCCAGTCCGCCAACTGAACGCAAGTGTTGCCGCGGTTGAGACGTCACAGTTCCCGCGAGACGGCAAATTTCCGCCGAGTTTACAGCCGGATATAAACGCCCTGTTTCTCCAAACCGCGCACCAGGAGATACACGACCGCCAGATACACAATCAATCCGCTCCAATACAGCCAGGCAGCGGAGTTCTTGGGGACGACGTGAAAGACCACATTCATCAGCACCATTTTGTGCAACACATAAGCGGCTAACGGATTCATGCCGAACGTGCGAAACACGCCGATCTGAATACCGCCGATATCTGTGATCACCACAAACAACGCCAACAGTACAAATGCGAGTCCCGAGACGAAAACCACATACGGCAACGAGGCAAAGCGTTTTTGCATCATCCAATAATTCACCAACCGGTTCTCAGGACGAGCCACGAACGGCGGTTCCGCAAAGAACGACGTGAATGCCCGGCCTTGCGCTGCTCGCCAATCGGGAATCACCGGAGAGGCTGCCAATTGGGCTCGCATTCCTCCTTTGGCCTTACCGTGCGAATTCGTAATCCGTTTGTCCGCCGCAGCGGGAACAAACTGGGTGGTCGAATCCGGATCGGCGGGCAGGTCGTACAAGCACGACAGACAGGACATCGCATATCCAGCAATGAGAAACAGCGCGCCCCAGCGCAATAGATTCTTGATCGTCTGCGTCGCGGTATTCCCGGCCATCAGGTCATAACACAGCGTGCCGGCCAGCATGGCGACGCTCCAGGTGAGGATCCCGCAGATCCCGCCGTCCCAACTGCGGTTGGATCCGGTGCCCCAGATTTCGCCCATCCAGTTGTTCAGACCGTTGGGCAGGTCGATATAGCTGCCGTCGATCGTGTAGCCGTAAAAGAATTGCCAGTTGAACCATTCACTCAGCGCCACATGCGCGGCTCCCAGGACAATCAGCACAACGAAGCGATACCAAAACCGCAGGTTCGCAAATGGCAAGACAAACAGTTGCGTGATGCCAATCACCGCCAAGGTTTCCCAGAGATAGGATTTGGCAATCAACTTGGCTAACAGCCACCATTGATCCTTGAAGTGCGGCGGAATGGTTGCCTCCGCATCGCCCGCGACAAACTGATCCCACGCGGCCTGATCAACTGCGTCGCTGGTCGGATCGGTGAAAAATTCTTGATAGCTGTCAAAGTCCTGACCAATGCCGTACATCGCCATCGAAATCAAACAGAGTGCGATGCAGCGTTTGAGGTAACTCCAATACGTCTTGAGGTACGCGCCGCCAGCTAGCCGTTTCAAAATCGTCAAGCGAAACGAGATTCCCACAGCGAACATGAACGAGGGCATGATCGTGTCGGCATAACTCAGAAAATAGTCGTTGTGGTGAAAGTTATAGTGGCAGCGGTAATGCCCCAAATAGTTCACGACAAACATGCCCAGCACCGTGTACCCGCGAAACTGGTCGATCGAATGAATCCGACCATCCGGCGAGAGGGCCGGCGATGTATTTCCAGTTGTCGTTTGCTGAGTCGTCATACGGGAACATCTCGAAGCCTAGGAGCCATCGGGCGACCTACCTCAGTCGCTGTCTCTGCACCCACTCTAGACAGCGGCATCGGGCGATGCAAACATGAAGCGGAAGACCAAAATTCGAAACAGACGCTCGACCCTGCGTACTAACATAAGAGCACGATAAAAAAGTGTCTTTAGGGAAAAACCTGTCATGCGAAATCATTCTTCACTCCTACGAACATGCTGGGTCATCGTCGCCACCCTGTGTCTGTCAGCCGATTCCAATTGCAGTGACGCTGCTGATGCATTGGATCGGTTGGATCTCGACAAATTGCGACAACTCAAAGTCGCCGTCGAAACGCTCAAAACCGACCGGCAGCCGGTCACGCGCACAAGCGAATTCACCGACTACCGGGCGTGTCTGCATGTGCACTCGTTTCTCTCGCACGATAGCAACGGCACGGTTGAAGAAATTGTCAAAGCCGCCAAGGAGGTCGGCGTGCGCGTGTTGATGTTTACCAATCATCCGGCAGCCGACTACGACTTTTTTACTGACGGGCATCGAGGTCTTGTCGATGGCGTGTTGCTGATCCCCGGTGCGGAGACGACCGGGTTGTTGTCCTTTCCCACGGCCAGCGTGAAGGACAAACTCGGTACTGAGCCACAGGAATTCGTTGATGCTGTGCAGCCCAACGGTGGAATGTCGTTTTTGTGCCACTTGGAAGAACGAATGGATTGGGAACTGACCGGATTGACCGGCAGCGAGATTTATAACACGCACGCCGACTTCAAAGATGAGGCGCGATTCATTCGCGTGCTCCGCGATCCATTGGCCTTGATGCTCAAACTAGGGCCGGCGTTGCGAGAATATCCGCAGGGAGTTTTCGCCGCCCTGCAAAACTATCCGGCGGATTACCTGAAAAAATGGGACGCCATGTGTGCTGTCAAACCCCATACCGGGGTCTCGGCCAACGATGCCCACCACAACCAAGGTCTCAAAGCCACGATTGAAGAGGATGGGCATATTCGCATCGACGATGGCTTGGGAGAAAAGGTCGCCTTGATTGATCCCGAGAAGCTGCCGTTGATCAAACCGCTGTTGTTGGGCAAAAAGGCGGGAGATGTGGTGTTTGATCTCGATCTCGACCCCTATGCCCGCAGTCTGCACCACGTCAGTACGCATCTGTTGATGAAGGACCTCACCGAGGCGAACGTGCGGGAGGCCTTACAAAATGGCCGGGCGTATGTGGCGTTTGACTGGATCGCCGATCCGACTGGGTTTCTGTTTCAGCTGGAGACCGATGGCAATAACTACGAAATGGGGCATGTGTCGCCATTTGTTTCCAGTATGACGCTGCACGCCGCCGCGCCGTTGGCCGGTAGTTTTCGACTGATCCGCAACGGCGTCGAAGTCGCCCGCGAACTGGGCCGTTCTTGCGAATTTCCCGTCCAGGAACCGGGGATTTACCGCGTGGAGGTCTGGTTGAACCTCGAAGGGGAGCCGCGAATTTGGATTCTTTCCAACCCCATCTACATTCGCGAGCCGGAATCGAAATGACTCGATGTCCAAATTCCTGGGCGTTTGGAATTGACAGTTGGCTGCCGGGGAATTACCAATCAATTGAGACTTGGTCTCAACTTGTTAAATCGGGCGAAAATCTAACTGTTCTCGATGTTCATGGGCTTTTCGGTTTGTAAACTTGCTGCAACAATGCCGCTGAGAAAAATCAGCAGAATCGTTTCTGTCAACCGCCTGCGGATGCCGACTTGAAATGATAGCTTATTGATTTTTGAACCGATTGCGTTTGTTTTATTTAGAGATGTTCAACGCTTGAGAAAGGGAGTCAGATGACCCACGTTGTCGCCGAACCTTGCTTTGGCTGCAAGTACACCGACTGTGTGGTGGTTTGCCCGGTGGAATGCTTTTATGAAGGCGAGTCGATGTTGTACATTCATCCCGATGAATGTATTGACTGCGAGGCTTGCGTTCCCGAATGCCCCGTCGAAGCCATTTTCCATGAAGACAATCTTCCGGAAGAATGGGCCGAGTATACCGAACTCAATGCGGAACTTGCCCAGACTTGCCCCGTGCTGACCGAGAAAAAAGAACCGCTGGCCGGCAACGACGGTTGATCGTTTCCGCTGCAACTGTTTTCTCACCAGGAAAACCTCAAACGCCTCGCGTTGCATATCTTGCAACGGTCGGAGGCGTTTTTTTATGGCCCACACTGCTGCGCATTCTCTACACCCATTTCTCAAAACCCTCGACCGCGGTTCGTTCACACACATTGGGGCGCTCGACGGAACCCTGGAAAATCTCACCACAATCCCGGAAAAAAGTGGAAATCCAGATTCTCAAATGGCAAAATACGGGCCGTTGCCTAATTGCCCTGTCATGTTCCAGAGAACGCGCTCCATGTACGATGACCGCAGCCAAGACCGCCCGTCACAGCCAACCGACGACTTTTACGAAGCTGATCCGGAAGTCCCCGAGACTTATGATGAAGCCGAGACGCATCTTGAACCCGAGGCGTATGATGCACCCATAGATTACGATGAAACCGAAGTCTACGAGACACCCGGACATTCAATCCCCTCAGACGAAGGATCGCAGACTGACGAGTTGGTGGCCCAGTTACACTCCGGTGCTAATTGGTTCTATTGGATCGCGGCGCTTTCGGTTGTGAATTCCGTGATCATCGCTTGCGGGGCGGAATGGAATTTCGTCGTTGGTTTGGGCATCACGCAGGTTATCGACTTTATGGCCATGTTGGTCGCCCAGGACTTGGATCCCACCGCCGCAATGGTTTTGACAGGCATCGCGTTGGCGATCAGTGTCACCATTGCGGGGATGTTCGCCGGCATGGGTTATTTAGCCAACCGCGCGCACACTTGGGTATTCATCATCGGCATGTTGGTCTACGCCTGTGATGGGCTGCTGTTTCTAATATTTCAAGAATGGCTCAGTGTCGGGTTTCACGCCTTCGCGTTGTTCGGCCTGTTCTCCGGGCTCAAAGCGGCGCAGCAACTGAAAACGTACGCCGTCGACCAGCAGTTTCAATTGGCGCCCGAAGCGAGTTGACGCTGGACTCACCGGCTCGGAATCGCCGTCGCGTGCAGTTTGCGATAGATCTCCAGCGCCCGCTCATATTCAGCCAGTTCATCGTCGCTCAGCACGCCCCGGTTGCGTACGAGTTCCTGCTTCACGAGATTCGTCAGAAACTGCGTCTCGAATCGTCGTGGATGGAGAGGACGGTCTCTGATCGTGATATGCACGGGGGCGGTGTGCGCAAACCGGCGGCGATCGCCTGTCGGCGGGCGGGAAAAACAACGCACAGCAATCCACGATGTTCCCTCGACCGGGATCGTTTCGTTGATCACCTGCTCATGGTGATTGCCAACCACGGTCTGGGCTGTCGGTGCAATCGTGCGAATTATCTCACCGTTCTTGATGATCTCGACCGATTCCAGCGGCGTATCGCTCAGCACGGTGGCTTCGATACGGACGGTCGTGGGCGCATCGTGCACGAACGTCGTCCCGGCCGGTTTGCCGTTGAACAGTGGCGGGCAGCATCGGACCGGTGGTGACAAAACTCTGTCCCGCATCCAATCCGGCCATCCATTTGTCGTAACTGAAACCGTCGGGCAGGTGCACGTACACTCGACCGAATCCCAACGGCACGGGATGCACGCCTGAGGCGGTCCCCGCTGTCGGCCGCATATTGAACCCGCAATTCAGCAGCGCATAGTACGTCTTGAATCCAAAATCGGTCCAACCCCGTTCGGTGAAACCATCACCGTCGGTTTCGATCTCCCAACCGGGCGGAAGTTGATCGATCGTCCACTGCTTGAAAAAGAACTGCGTCCGCCAAATGTGATTGTTGGACAGCTCAAACAGATCCACGTCCATCACCGGCACCAGCATCATCGACCAGGGCCAGGAATGTTTGTCCAAATCCAACAGCGCACCTTGTCGCCGTGCTTCGGCAGCGATTGGGGCAACCGGTGGCGCCGCTTGTCGCAGCGGTTGTTTTTGATTCAGCACAAACACAGCCCCCAACGTGTGTCGTTTGCCATTGACGGTAAATAGTTCGTATTCGGTGTTCATTGGCCAAATCACATGCGTCGCATCGACGCGGATTAACTCCGCCTTTGCCGGAACGGACTTATCCCCTTGCGCCGGGGGCGTATAGGCGTCGCGAACCCAATACGACAGCGGCAATGCTACGTTCAGATCCTCGGCCAGCATCACATTGGGCAGCTCCTCTACAGTGCGATGCACATGAGTGTCGCCGGAATACCAGCCCCGCTCGGCCATGTTGACCCATCGCTCTAAGCGGATAGTTTCCTCAACGGGCACGGTTCCCACGGTGATCGTTTTCTTAGCGGGACGGTACTCCTTGCCCCGTTCCACCGTAACCGTATAGTCGCCCGGCGGCAGATCGGCCGTAAAAGGATGCGCCGAAACAGTGGTATGCTTTTCAAAACTTTCCGCAGACCGTTTCACATCGTACGTCACCGCACTCCCAGCCGTGTCAGCCGATTTGACATGGTAGTCCGTCCCCGCGGCGGACCGGAGATAAACGCGGCAGGGCAATGGTGTGTTTCTGTCTGCATCGACGACATGGAAACGGACGGGCGTGGTCTCATCCGCCATCGCTGCGGAGAGGTTGGCCAAGAGGCATATCTGAGCGAACAGCAAACACGTCCAACGGTGGTTCAACATTCTCATCACAGACTCCCAGACGTGGTGAACAACGATTTCAGCGAGGAGGTCAGGCAGCTGCATGACCTAAGTTACTAGAACCAGTTTCAAAACCCGGTTGCGCTGTTCAGGAATCTGACAATACAAGTGTTTGCGTGACGCGTCAGAGGGTTTTGAAACTACTTGTAATCATTGCTCTTTTTTGTAGCTCGATTTTCCAGGGTCTTGGCGTATTGTTGTTCATAGCTTGTCCATAGTAGTGGTGTAATAAACAAGTGCAGCAGGAAGGGGAGCATAATCATGCAGGGGATTAAGCCGACAGGCAGCATCAAACGCACCCACACGGGCGTGATTTCTGTGTACTGCACCGCGGCCAGGATCGCGATCGTGATTGCTGCACCTATTGAATTGATGATGAAGTACTTTCGGCGAAAGTAGCTGATGCCACGCGATCGGACATCCGTCCACTCATCAAATTCACTGTCAGTCATCGGGCGAATCTCTGTAGATGAGTCAGACATGAATTTGCTCGACAGAACGTTTGGTGTTGTTACTGGTGTCGATTCAGCTAGTAATTCGCAATCGCGACGCTTCCGCCGACAATCACCATCATTAACGACAGTGCCGTAGGCCAGGCAGCTGCCTGACTAAAATCGCAGTGGATATTCAACCTCGCTAAAGATCAAACAACCGTCTACCCTAACAAATTTTCACAGCACAGCGAATGCGGGTTGGACGTTTCTGACGCACTGTCGCGGCTGGCCAGTTGTCTCGAAGGCATCATGCGGAGTTCTTCGCTGTTTGCGGTCAACCGCCGCCGATCGCCGGTAGGAAATGCAGTTCGCTGTCGGGTTTTAGTTTCTGCAACATGCCTTGGCTGGAGACATTGCCATCCACGGCGACCGCCAGCCCTGGTTTGATTGCACCATCAGCAGTTAACCTTGCCTCGATTCCCGGATACCGATGCTCCAACTCAGCGATCGCCTCACGGACCGTGTGCGCTTCGATCGTGATACGATCATTGTCGCCGGTGAGTTTGCGAAGCGCGGGCGGAATGAAAGCTGTGGGCATATTTCGTTCCTTAAACTTCGCGTGCCCCCTGTAAAATCCCACGACTTCCCCAAGCCTCATTGCTGCTTGAGAATTTCGTGCAACACTTTTGGCGGAGACATGGGCAACTCTTGCATACGAATGCCGATTGCATTGTAGATGGCGTTGGCCAATGCCGCCGGCGGGGGGACGATGGGGACTTCTCCGACACCGCGAACTCCGTAAGGGTGCCCGGGGTTGGGGACTTCGACGATGATAGTATCGATCATCGGCAGGTCGTACGACGTGGGCATGCGGTAATCGAGATAGGTCGAATTCCGCATCGTGCCTTTGTCGTCGTAGTAATACTCTTCGTTGAGTCCCCAGCCGATGCCCTGGACGACGCCACCTTGGATTTGTCCTTCGACATAGGCGGGATGGATCGCCGTGCCGGCGTCCTGTGCGGCGGTGTATCGCAAGATGGTGACCTTGCCGGTGTCGATGTCGACTTCGACGTCGACCAGGTGCGTGCCGAATGCGCCTCCCGGTTCTTGCGGATCCGCCGATCCGCGACCGATCACCGGTTCGCCAACAGTCTGCGCTTCAGCGGCGATTTCTTTGAACGAGAAGCGTTTGCCATCGGGTCCGACGACCGCGCCATCTTTGTAGTCGATCTTGGCGACATCGCAGTCCCAGATTTTAGCGGCCCGTTCGATCAACTGGCCTTGAATGTCCTTGGCTGCCAAATAGGCGGCCCAACCGGTAGCAAATGTCACGCGGCTCCCGCCGGTCACATCGGTGTAGCCGATGCTATCGGTGTCGACGACGGTCGGCACAACATCTTCGGCGGCGATGCCGAGTGTTTCGGCCAATTGCATGGCGATACCGGCCCGTGAGCCACCGATGTCGGTGGAGCCTTCGATCAGTGCCACGGTCCCGTCAGAATTGACGGTAGCTTGAGCGGTCGATTTGAGGCCCACGTTGAACCAAAAGCCGCTGGCCATCCCGCGTCCTCGGTGTTTGCCTTCCAGCGGTGTCTGATAGTGCTCAGAATTGCGAATCGCCTCTACCGTTTCGATCATGCCAACCCGCGGGAAGACGGGGCCATCAATACGGCGTACCCCTTCCTTGGCTGCGTTATTGATGCGGAACTCAACTGGATCGAGCTTTAGTTTTTCGCAGAGTTCGTCGACCACCGTTTCCGTGGCGAAGGCAGCGTTTGTTGCGCCGGGTGCACGGTATGCGTTCGTACGCGGCTTATTGACCACAACGTCAAAGCCGTCGACCTTGCCGTTCGGAACGTCATAGCAGGCGAACACACACATCGCACCGGCACCGACCGGCGAACCGGGGTATGCCCCGGCTTCATACGCCAGCCAAGCTTCGGCGGCTGTGATGCGGCCGTTGCTGTCAGCTCCCATTTTCACGCGAATTGTCGAGCCGGGGGTGGGGCCGGTCGCTTCGAAGACATCGGTGCGGCTCATCAGCATTTGCACGGGACGCCCGGTTTTCTTCGACAAGATCGCCGCGACGGGGGGTAAGTACACAGAGATTTTTCCACCAAAGCCGCCACCGATTTCCATCGGCACCACTTTTACGCGGGAGACCGGCACATCCAAGAGTTCCGCTGTTTGTTGGCGGGCGGTGAATGTGCCTTGCGTGCTCATCCAGATCGTAATATGTCCGTCGGCGTTCCACAGGGCGGTCGCGTTGTGTGGCTCGATATAGCCTTGATGGACCGTGGCGGTGTGAAATTCTCGTTCCACAATCGCATCCGCTGCGGCGAACCCCGCTTCGATATCCCCTTTTTCAAAACGGATATGCGTGGCGATGTTGCTCAGTTGATCTGCAGTTTCGCCAAGGTCGTTGGTTTTGATGTCGTCGTGCAAGAGCGGCGCATCCGCCTTCATCGCATCGAGCACGTTCATCACCGGCGGCAACAACTCGTATTTGACCTCGATGAGTCCCACCGCCTCTTGGGCGATGTGAATGTCATCGGCGGCGACGGCGGCTATCGCATGTCCGCGATAGAGCACTCGATCGTGGGCCAGGACGTTATCGCTGAGGTGTTTGAGATTGACCGAACCTTCGCCGAGATCCGCGATTTTATCGGTCGCATCGGGCAAGTCAGCCGAGGTAGCGATCGCGCGCACGCCCGGTAATGCTTCGGCTTTAGATGTGTCGATCGAAATGATCTTGGCATGAGCATGGGGGCTGCGGAGCATGGCGGCCGGTAGCATACCGGTCAGCCGCGTATCGCCTCCATAGCGCGCGCGGCCGGTGACTTTGTCGACCCCGTCGTGACGAATCGGGCGGGTGCCGATGACTTTGTATTGGCCGTTTGTGGAAGACTCTTGATCTTGTGTTTTTTCGACGGTTGCCATCAGACGTTCACCTCCTCGCGAGATTCTGCGGCGTCCAAGACGGCGCGGACGATTTTGTCGTATCCGGTGCAGCGGCACAAATTGCCCGCCAGATAAAAGCGAATTTCATCTTCTGTGGGATGCGGATTAGATTCCAGCAGCGCTTTGGTCGCCATAATGAAGCCCGGCGTGCAGATTCCGCATTGCAAGGCGGCGTTTTCTAAAAACGCGGTTTGAATCGGATCCAGTCCGTCGCTTGGAGCAACCCCTTCGATCGTTTCCAAATTGGCGCCTTCCGCCTCGACGGCGAGCACCAGACAGGAATCAACCGGGCGGCCGTCCATCAGGACAGTACAGGCGCCGCAATTGCCGTTGGTACACCCTTCTTTGGTGCCGGTCATATTCAACACGTCGCGCAAGGATTCGAGCAACGTCTGCCGTGGTTGGCAGAGAAACTCAACCTGCCGGTCGTTGATAGTCGTGGTGACAACCCGTTTTTTCGCCATGAGAAAATCCTGAAGAACATCAATTGAAGGATTGTGGGCGTGACTCTATGAAAATACAAAAACCTGGTCGGCCTTAATTTCCCGTGTTTGCTCGGGCGCGCTCAATCGCTTTTTCCAAAGCCCGGCGAGTCAGAACGCCGGTCACATGTTTGCGGAATTCTACGGTGCCCCGCATATCATCGATTGGAGTCGCGATTTTTCGTGTGGCAGCCATCGCTGCTTCGATGGCTTCGTCTCCGACCGGTTGACCGGCCAATAGCTCGCTTGCCTCTTCGGCGAACAGCGGTGTGGCAGCGACGGCGCCTAATGCAATCCGCGCTGAGACAAAATTCTTGCCGGATTCGTCCAACACCACCGAAGCTCCTGCCCCGACGACGGCAATGTCCATTTCGTTGCGAGGAATGAACCGCAGGTAGTGCGACCCGCTGTGGGCAGGCCGCGCGGGCATGACCAGTGTGGTCAACAGTTCTCCCGGCTGCAGCACATTTTTCCCCGGTCCCGTGCAGAAATTCTCAACGGGCACTTCGCGGGTTCCGTTCGGTCCGGCAATCACCGCTTGCGCTCCCAGTGCGATCAGCGCCGGTGTGGAGTCGGCCGCGGGGCCGGAGTTGCAAAGGTTGCCGCCGACCGATGCTCGGCTTTGGATTTGTGCGCCGCCGATAATCTTCGTCGCATCGGCCAGTGCCGAATAGTCGCGGCAAATTGTCTCGTTGCCGTAGATTTGATAGCAGGGGACGACGGCGCCTAATTTGAGTCCGTCTGCTGAGATGTCGATGCTGTGGAGGGCGTCGACCTTTTTGATGTCTACGACCACATCCGGAGCGAAACGCCCCATGCGGATTTGATCGATCAAATCGGTGCCACCGGCCAGAATTCGAGCAGATCCGTTGTGCTTTGCCAGCATGGCAACGGCGTCCGCGACGGTCGTGGGAGCTTCGTATTCAAAGTCGTGCATGGTGAATCGCGTCTATCGAGGAATATCGGTTGGGAGCGTGGCTCAAACGAACCAACGAGTGCACATCCTTAGGTTAACGCCGGAAAATCTGACGGCAAGTCCGCAGAGAAATCTGAACCCCGATTTCGGTGTCGGCACCGCGACCAGATACCGTCGAAGGGCAGCTGTCAGCAGCGGGCCGCAGATCGCGATTTATTCGCTCGGCGGCGGGGTGGCAGTTGCGGTTTCCCCGCGCATGGGCATCAGCCGCACCCGATCGTTATAGGTCTGCAACTCGATATACTTGCCGGGTAAGTTGACGTGAGCTTTTTGGAAGTTGGGTTGCATGTGAAGTGTCGCATCCAAGACTTGTTCGCCATTGCGTTTGTTAATCGCCACCAAATTGACCTTATTGATCATCTGCCGAGGACGCCGACCGACTGTCTCGGATTGGGGGCGTGCCAGCACGAGCAGCGGGGCATCCTGCAATCCCGACAGCATGAGCAGTCGCGGATCTTCGACTTCGTAAACCCAATGGTCGCTCGGATCGTCTAGGTTGAAAGCGAAAATCTTGCCGGTAATGCGGATGGTGGCAAGATGATTGCCGCTATAGCGATCCGTCGATCGTCGCGAAGCCCAATCGATGATCAAGTACGCGTTTTGGTTGTCCGTCACGCAGTAGACGGTTCTGCGGCTCTTCAATGCATCCAGGTCCACCTCGCCCAGAAGGTGTAGCTCACCAGTTTTCAGATTTAGCTGCGAAAACGTGCCTTCGGGGGTAACGACGAACAGTTGGTGTTCATTGCTGAGTACCGATAGCGACTTGGCTGGGAATTCGCGGCTCCAGACTTCCGCGCCATCGAGCGGATCTTTGAGGGAAATTTGCACGTTCTTATCGGATTTCTTGGTGAACAACCCATATCGTCCCACAAATCGTTTCGCGCGACTGGAGGTGACTCCACTGGTAAAATCTGCCAAGTGCGGCATGTCAATCCGTTTACCGTCCAGCATTCGGATCGCCACCAGAGTTTTTTTGTTTTTCCCTTCCTGCTGATAGAGCAATCCATCGCCGCCAAAAAACTGGGCGTCCGACGGCACGTTTTCCATGGTCCAGCAAATTTCGCCGGTGAGCGTGTCGATGACCGTCAGTTCTCGACCCGATTGCCAGACAAAATGCCGATCGTCGAACAAGTTCGTCGACTGCGGTTGGCGGTTCCCCCGTTGTCTGAGGGCTGTGTCGAATGAGGTCTTCATCCGCATATCCGTGCCGGATTCGGATTGGTAGGTCGCGTGCTGCGGTGCCACTTCGACTGGGTGAACCCAGCGTACTTTTTTCTCCAACGGCGAAATACTATGGAGCATGCCTTGGTTCACCAGCAGGATGTGATGCCCGCGGCTATGTGCCATTAAACTATTGTTTTCGCGTCGTGAATCGCCCCGCAATGGAATCGAGGCCAGATAGTCGTCGCTGTCGCCCCGCACGATCTCCAGTCTTTGCCGCAAGCTGCGCACATGCAATTGATGTCGGCTGAAAAATGGCGTGTCGAGATCCAAGCCGTCCAAAGGCAGCAGGCTGTCTTGTTGCGAATAGTCATGGCCCATCCGCACCGCGGTCATGGGTCCATTTCCCCAGTCGGGAGACAGGTGGCGTTTGAGTTCGATCGGAGCGTTTTTGTCAGCACGAAACGCCTGCGCGACTTCCATTGCTGTTTTGCCATCGGGAAGTGGGGTCGCTCCGTACCGTTGTTCCAGCTCAAGATACGTGTCGGCAGCCGCATCGGCGGCACCGGCGCTGAGTAGCAACTCTGCTTTTCGACGCACCGCCTGGGCGGCAATTTCGTCAGAAGACCGGTCGCGAATCTGATCCAACAGATCCTCCGCTGCTACGAGATTGCCGTTGTCCGCGTAGTACTCGACTAGTTGTTGTTGGATTTTGAGTGCTGCCGGGTGAAAGCCAAACAGTGTTAACCACTGTTTTTGTTCCTCGATGGACCCAGCGGCCACCTCATCGGCGAGTGCGGCGACCCGATTGTCAAAATCGGGCAGCGCAGCAGAGGGAATTTGAGCCCAAAGGTCGGTAATGCGACCCGCCAGCCACAGGTCCTCGCGGACTTTCATTCGCGAATCGGCAACTGGTTGAATCATGCTCGGTTCAATCGTCGCCGCCAACTGAACATAACTTTCGAACGCATCCTCGATCTCACCCCGCGCCACGAGGCGGTCGGCGACCAACCGCAAATAGGCCTGACGTTCGTCACGCGTGACGGAAAGCTGCTGCAATTCAGGGACGGCGTCATCATGTTGGGAGTAATCCGACTGGATCAACCCGGTCAAAGCACGAATGTACAGAGCATGAAATCGAGCTTGGTCGACCGGGGATAATGCGTCGGAATCTAAGATTCTGGCTCGATCAAGCACGGTGGTCACATCGCGATTTAACTCGGCGATTTCTGCCTCACGCAGCAATGCGACGGCATCGTGTGGATCGCGTTTTTTGCGTTCCGCGATTTCCTGTTCGATCGCGTGTCGTTGTTCGAACGATTCAACGCCGAACGGGCTCAGTGAAATCACCGCCCCGCGATACAGGGCCAAATTGCCAAGCCCGCGGCTGCCGACGGGGCGCGTGAGGCTTTCGGCGATCGAGCCGGTCTCCAGGTCGATCCCCACAAGTTCGCCCGTGGCACAGGGCACGTAGTACCGGCCGGCAACCGCCACGCCCCGTCCGCAGGGGGGCGAGGGGAGATCAATATCCCATTCTTCATCAAACCCGTTTTGCAGGGCGTAGCACTTCACGTGTCGTTTGCCGACCACAACGACGTGTTGATCAAACACGCCTGCCAAATACAGCAGTTCCATGCCTCTGGAGGTCTTGGGGGTCTTCCAATCCCAGCCCGCTTGATCGCTGCCGCTGATCAAGTCAAAACAATACAACGAATTACTGCGAGGGGCGGTGATTAGCACACGATTTCCGGCGATGATCGGCGGAGTCGGGAACCAGCGTTTGTTCAACGGCTCGCTGGGGGCGACGTCTTCCTGTTTTCGTCCCCGTATGCGCCTCGTGTTCGACCTTCGCGTTTGGGTTGTATCAGCTGACCACAGCAAGGCGTGGGAGCGGCGTTCCACCGCCGCGATCAGTCCCGTCGTGGTTTGGCAGATAATCGTTCCATTCCCGACGGCAATTTGCCCACCGTACCAGCGCCGTACGATGTCGCGTTCGATTTTGGCGGTCGGCTGCGCAACGGCCTGTTTCCAGAGAACTTTGCCGGTTTCCGCTTCCAGGCAAATCAGCTCGATTAACCGTTCTTTTTCACCGATGACAAACAGTTCGTTGCCATCGGCGACTGGCGCGCCATGGAAGAAATAACCGGCTAATGGCAATTCAAAAGTATCGCCATGCAACGTCCCGCCAATTTCCCATTGCGGGCGGCCTGTGTTCAGATCGTATGCCACAATTTTGTTACTGGACCAATCTTGGCCAAACCGATCGATTGATTCCTGCGAGGAGCCCCAGTACTGCTGCGGCTGTTTGGTCAAAATTGCCAAATCTTCGATCACAAACAGTCGTTGGCCATCGCTGCTGATGATGCCGTAGTTCGCGTCTTCGAACAGCAGATTGGAGAGCGGGTTTTTTGTGAAAGCTTGCGACGAATATCCGCGGAAATTGGCAAAAACACGCCGTCCGCTGAAGCCCCAGGCCCCACTCAAATTATCGTTGGACAACAAGCTTTCCGCCGAAACACGATCCTGGGTTTCCCAAAGGGGAGCACCCGTTGCCGCATCCGCTACCCGCACTCCCCGCAAAGTGCGATAGATCAGTTTGCCGTCCACCATTAAAGGGATTAGCGACGGCATCATCGCAAAATCTTCGTCGCTCAGGTCTTCAACCAAGTCTTGGATTTGAGTTTCCATACGATGGCTGCGAGTCAGCGGTTCGTACCACCGTGACAGCAATAACGGCTCACCACCGGCCGGCATTCCCGTTCGACGGGCATTGCCCATGTACATGGGCCATTCGGTCAAAGTCGGTTCCGGACGGGGGACCTCGTTGATTTCGTCCAGCCAAGCGGCGAGATTTTTCTGATCGCCACCCAATCTTGCGACATCATCCTGTTGAAACTCGACCGTCCAAGGAGGCTGTGCTCCTTTGGTGGCTAAACTTGAGAGCTTGGCCGCCAGCGCAGCTTTGGCACGCCACGCCGGAGAGGAAGTTATGTCTGCCTGCGGTTGGAGCAATGCCTGGAACCAGTGATTGGCCAACCCAAACTCGCCGCGATCCAGGTAGTGCGAAGCAACAATATCGGCTGCCTGTTGTCCCGCTTTGGTGTGAAAGTACCTGCGGCCGACCAATGCGACCGCATAGAAATCGCCGGCGGCGACTGCCTTCGCCAGTTGTTTGGCGGCGACTCCGTCATAGGCGGCGCGATAAGTCTGCAATTCCTCGGCCGGCATGCTGCCCAGTAGCTCTCGAGCGTCGTCCTTCAGCGAAGTCCAGGAACGCCCGTTGCCCGGCGTGAATGCATCCTCCGGCAAATCCAAAATATACTGGAGTTGGCGGACGGCAATTTTCCAATTTTCACGATCAATGCTCAGCCGAGCCTCTTGCATCGCCTTTCGCAGCGTGCGCGGGTCAGGGATCCGCGGGTCGCTGGGTTCGCTGTCTGATGTATGCTTGCGCGGGTCCTTAATCGGTCGCTGCGGTTGCTTGCGGGGCTGGGGAGGCCGTTTTTTCTTTTCAGCTTCCTTCGGTTCGTCAGTCTTTTCTCCCGGCGTCAGTACGTCGTTGAGGAAATCCTTGAACGGGTTTCGCAATTTTGGTTCCGAGGCCGGCTTGTCGGCCGCCTTCGGCTTGTCAGCCGGTGTTTCCTCGGCCGCTTGCGGTTGCGGCGCCGCTGGGTCGGATTCCTGGTTTTCGGTCGGAACCGAATCCCCTTCGTCGGCTGTCGTTGCGTTTGACCACCACAAACCAAATCCGCCTGAAACGACCAAAACGGCAAAAGCCATTTTTATCATACGGACA
This sequence comes from uncultured Planctomycetaceae bacterium, assembly GCA_942492455.1. GTDB lineage: Bacteria > Planctomycetota > Planctomycetia > Planctomycetales > Planctomycetaceae > Symmachiella. The sequence continues at coordinate 56,959 of CALOFE010000005.1, forward strand.
ACCGGCGCGCTCCGTGTCATACTTCCCAGACTCCCGGCGAGACCATGGGGCCTCACCCATTATCAGGTGATGTCAATTCGTTGACGAGCCGCTTGCCAACCACGCGGACGCATGACAAATCGAATTTGTCATTCCCGTGTCTAATCCAATGCAACGCAACGTCGACTGTTTCGCGCATCGCGTTAATCGGGATCTCCCGACCCCATCGGCTCAGTTTGTTGGCAATGTCATTGTCGAGTCTGCAGGTCCAGTTGGCAAGTAGGAACTAGCTGACCCTAATTGATTTCAAGGTCGCGGCACGTGATGGTCACAACCGCCAAAACCCGCAATTTGCCACCAAAGCAGGTTGTCAGGTGGCTCAGGACTCCAGGATTTCTCGTAAATCAGTTTCTCAGAAAGTTGGCGTTATTCCAGTTGTCCGGCGGCAAGCAGGTGGTAAACGCGACAATCGCCGTTCCGTTCCCCGACCATAGCCGTCATAATCGGTAAGAGCCGCATGTTGCACCAGCCGTAAGGCGTTATTCTCCCTATGGTTATCGGCGTTCGCCCCCTCGCGACACCACCGACATGAAATTCCCCCGCAGAAACAGTACTGATTCTCACTCGACCGCTTGCAGAATTGGGGGGATGTCGTTATTTTGGCGAATTCCCTCCGGTCCTCCGGAAAGCCTCCCCGCGCAATGGCTTAGCGTGTAGAGTGCGTACTCGGTGGGGGGAATGTAGTAGGGAGAACCTTATCCTTGGTGGCGCATCACTGGGGTGAGTTTCGGTCTGAGCGTGCGAAACTTCGCGCGCAAGCGGCCAGAATGGTCGTTATGCACCCCGATCGATAGTGAGAGGGTTGAGGTTTCGTAACCGCATTGATGGCCGGTGAGTGTCTATCAAAAAACAATTCCACGACGCAATTCAGAACGACGTTGGACAGTAAGGCGTTTGCATAATGTCGGATAATACAAAACTCGCAGTTGATCTTCGCGAAAAAGTCGGCACGGCAGCAACTCGTAAGTTGCGGGCCAAGGGGCGAATTCCAGGAAGTTTGTACGGCCTGGAAAAAGACACCATCGCGTTGAGCACGACCGAAGAAGCTCTGCGTCCGCTGATTTATGGCGGAGTGCAGGTCGTCGATGTCGAAGTCGGCGGTGAAAGTGCCACAGCAATTTTTCGTGAAGTTCAGTGGGACACATTTTCGCAATACGTTCAGCATTTCGATTTGCAACGTATTGATCCCACCAAACGGCTTGCGGTGGAAGTGCCTGTGGAACTGCGAGGAACCCCGGAAGGTGTGATTGGCGGCGGCGTGCTGGATCAACCGCATCGTACGGTTAACTTCGAGTGCTTGGTTCATCAGGTTCCCGATCACATCGTTTTGCGAGTCGCGGAAATGCAAATCGGCGATGCTTTGCATGTCAGTGATTTGGAACTTCCTCCGGGGGCAACGCTCCTCGATGATCCCACTGCACTGGTCGTCCGTATTAACGCGCCGATGTCTGAGGAAGAAATCGAAGAGGGAATCGCCGGTGGTGGTCCCGTCGAGCCGGAGTTGGTTGGACAGGAACCCGAGGAAGCGGACGAGCAATAACGGCGTTTTGTAGAGCGGTTGTTCGGCCTTGCAGCGCCGGGCCTGGCTGAGTTTGAAGTGTAATGAAACTTGTGGTCGGACTGGGAAATCCCGGTCAAAAATATGCGGGAACGCGGCACAACATTGGATTTGATGTCGTGTCGGAACTTGCCCGCCGATGGAATGCGGCCCCGTCGAAGCTAAAATTTGAAGCGGAAACCACCGACGTCCTGATTGGGGCAACCAAGGTTTTGTTGTTGGCTCCGCAAACTTATATGAATGCCAGCGGCCGTAGCGTCCAGGCGGCTGTCAGTTTTTATCAAATAGAGTTAGAAGACGTGTTCGTCATTTGTGACGACATGAATCTGCCCGTCGGGCGAAATCGGATTCGCAAGTCTGGTTCCGCCGGAGGGCAAAAAGGTCTGAAGAACATTTGCGATCACTTACGCTCCGATGAGGTCCCACGACTTCGTGTCGGAGTCGGGGCTCCGCCGGGGACTCAAAGTGGTGCGGATTTTGTTCTCAGCAAATTTGCCAAAGCGGAACGTGCCGAAATGGATTTGGCTGTCGCTCGCGCGGCTGACGCCGTCGAGTGCTGGGCCAAGCAAGGAATTGCCGCGGCCATGAACGCGTTCAATGCGGCGGATAAGTGACATGGGCAGGTAGACAGTTCGGAAACACAATTACAGCGATTCAGTGCGATCTGGCGGCGCGACTGGGACAGTATTAAAACTTCATCCCGTGTAAGTCGCACGTTCAGCAAAACCTTTTGCCAGAGAAATTAGGACAGGGAGACGCGGCCGTGGCGGTCAATACCTACGAGGTGATGTTCCTCATCGACAGCAATAAGTACGCCGGAGATCCGGACGGCTCACTGGGCGAGATCAATAAGATCCTCGAGCGGGTCGGCGCGGAAACCTTAGCGGCACGGCCGTGGCAGGACGGCAAGTTGGCTTATCCCGTCGAAGGCCGCCGCAAAGGACTCCACTATTTGACCTACCTGAAAATGGAAGGCCAAAATCTGGATGAGTTAACCCGTCTGTGCAAGCTGAACGACATTGTTCTGCGGCACCTGACCATCAAACTCGACGCAGCCTTGGTCGAACCGATGGTGGCAGTCGCCAATGGTGAATCCCCCACCGCATCAGCGGAGAAGGCAGAATCGGACGATGCTGAGGAATCGGACGATGAGGAAGCCACAGACGAAGCGTCCGAGGAAGTCACAACGGCTTAATTTCGCGAATGCCGAGGTCTAGGACGCATCGACCTCGCATGACCAATAAAAATGGGGAAACCGTCTCATGGCGAGTTATAACCGAGTCATCCTGATCGGGAACTTGACCCGTGACCCAGAAGTCCGCTATATCCCCTCGGGAACAGCGGTCTCTGAGCTTGGGCTAGCGGTCAACCGTACCTGGTTTGACAAACAATCCAACTCGCGTAAAGAAGAAACCACGTTTGTCGACGTGACCCTTTGGGGACGTGAGGCAGAAGTGGCCGGCGAATACCTCTCCAAAGGCCGTCCCGTCCTCATCGAGGGGCGATTGCAACTCGACACCTGGGAAGACAAGCAATCCGGGCAACGCCGCAGCAAGTTGCGCGTTGTCTGTGAACGGATGCAAATGCTTGGTTCCCGCGACGGCGGTGGTGGTGGCGGCGGCGGTGGTCGCAGCAGCGGCGGGGGAGGCTACAGCGGAAGCAGCAGCCAATCCGGTTACGGCGGCGATCCTGGTTCACAGGCTCCACCCCCAGGCGACGACTTCGGTCCCTCAGGTGGCAGCGTTCCGGACGATGAGGTGCCGTTCTAGGGCTAAATTTATTCAGCGATGCAGCAGTCACTCAGCGAAACGGCCCGCGGCGATTGAGACGCAAAGCCGTCTCGACAAAACAGACAATCCACAAATTTTTGAAGATTACCATACGGGAAATTGACACTATGTCCAAAAAACGTCTCCATGCCATGCGTTCGGGCGTGCCCAAAGGGAATGCCGAATTGCTGTTGGCCGAGGATGTACCTGCACTCGGAAAGCAGGGGGAAATCGTACGCGTCAAGTCAGGTTACGCTCGCAACTATCTGGTTCCGCAGGGACTGGCCACGATCGCCACCGACGAAAACAAACGGATGGTCGAACGCCACCGCGTCCGGTTAGCCGAACTGCAAAAAGACCGCATCAAGTCGATCCGCAACTTGGCCGAACAGCTCAGCGAATATAGCGTGACGCTCGAAGCCAACGCCAATCCCGAAGGGCATCTGTACGGATCGATCACCGCTCCGGAAATCAGCAAAGCCCTCAAAGCGGCCAAATACGACATCTCGCCCGACCAGGTCCGCCTCGAAGGCCCCCTGAAAGAAATCGGCATGTACACGGTGAAAATCCACCTGCACACCGATGTCGAAACCGAAGTCAAAGTCTGGGTCGTCCCGACCTCGTCGACTTAAGACGTCGCGGCTGCTGAACGTCACAGACAAAACGAAAATCCCCCGCTGGCCGATATTGCCACGGGGGATTTTTTGCGCGCCGCAAAGACATTCCAGATTGCGGAATACAATAGGGTGTAATTAAGATAGCACCAAATTAGATCACCCCAAAATTGGAGATGACCTATGTGCGCTCGTCATACTTCGCCGATTGTGTTGACATTCACGGCGTGTTGTTTCGCTTGCTCCTGTTGGTCGGACAACGGCTCGTCATCTTCTGGTTCATCATTGTCAATGGACGCCGGGGCATCAACGTCAGTAGTAAGTCCCGAAGCCGATGTCCCGCCACCCCACGTCGAGGCTGAATCTCCAGTCATCAACGAAACAGAAAAACTTGGCCTTTTATTGTTGATGGCGAAATATGGGACGCGTACATATGTCGATTTCTTTTCGTGTGATCTTCCCATCACTGATGATGCTCAGTATCGACGTGAATTTGAACGATTAGCTGAGTGGGCGAAGGCTAATGGATTCGAAGCGAGCGTTGACAATGAGGCGAAGTTTGAACGCTGGTCGTTAGCCAAGAACTTAGCGGAATTCCGGTACGTCTCTCGACAATACAATCTCGATAACATGCAAGATAAAGAAAGCAAAATAGAAGTTTTTTGGGAGCTGCTCGAAGATACCTGGGGAGCATCCACAATAGAACGATTCCCTCCGCTAAGCGCTACTGATCCTGACGGTCCCAAAGACGACAAGTATTCGCGACATATTCGAATCAGCGTTCGAACCGTAATGAAGGGTAAGAACGAAGAAATCGATAAAATGGCAGTCACTTTTGAGGAGCTCGTGGAGGACCTCAAGTTGAATTTGAATGGGCCGATCTTCGTCACTCACAAACCGGGATACCAGCTTAGCGATTAAATGGATGAACCAGGGATACGTTCAAACAGCAGCACCATTGGCCGAAAGCCAAAATCACCGGCAGAGTAAGATTGGCCGTTGGCCAATGATGTTGGCGACACCTGTGGTCCTGGGGCGAGTGCCCCAGGCTATGATGGAAAGTAGGCCTTCGGCCAAAATGTGATGCCGTGCCCAGCGGTCGCGAGACTCAAGACGTCGATCGAATCATGGGGATGCCATGTTTACGGCAACAACCCCAGCGTCTCCTCAAATCCGCACACCAAATTAAAATTCTGCACCGCCACGCCTGCTGCTCCTTTGATAAGGTTATCGGTGCAGCTGAAGATGATGGCGTTGTCGCCAACGCGGCGGATGGTGATGTCGCAGAAGTTGCTGCCGGTGACGTCTTTGGTGGCGGGTAGATGTTCGACGATGCGAACGAACGGTTTGCCGCTGTAATACTTCCGCATCACGTCCAGCAATTCATCTTCGGTGATCGCGCTTTTGAGCTTTGTGTACATCGAACACAAGATACCGCGGTCCATCGGCATCAGGTGCGGGGTGAAGACCACTTCGACCTGGCAGCCGCCGACTTCGCTGAGAATCTGGTTGATCTCCGGCGTGTGGCGGTGGCGACCCACGGAGTAGGCGGCGACGCTTTCATTGCATTCGGGGTACAAGGTCGTCAATTTCGGCCCGCGACCTGCTCCAGAAATGCCGCTCTTGGCATCGATGAAAATACTCGTTGGCTCGATATGCCCTCCGGCAATCAGCGGCGCGAGCCCGAGTATTGACGTGCTCGTATAACAACCCGGATTGGCGACCAATTCTGAACCGGGAATGCGGTCGCTCCAAATTTCGGGCAAGCCGTAGACCGTGTTCCCCAGTCGTGTGGGATCGGTGTGGACTTCGCCGTACCATTGTTCGTAAACGCCTGGATCATTCAGACGATAATCGGCACTGAGGTCGACCACCTTACAGCCGCCGGCCAGCAATTGCGGAATGACTTCCATGCTTGCCTTGTGGGGGAGTGCACAAAAAACGACGTCGGCTTTTTCGCAGATTTCATCAGTCGTCAAATTGTCGCAAGTCAGATCCAACCGGCCGTGCAAACTGGGGTGAATGGTTTGGACGTGCGGACTTCCCTCCTGACGTGTGGTGAGGGCGGTGATCTCTACCTCGGGGTGAGCGAGTAGGATTTTGATCAACTCCAGGGCGGCGTAACCCGTCGCACCGAGAATGGCGACTTTTACCATGAGGGAACTTCCAAAAAATCAATGACTTGCGGGATGTCAGCGCAGGGGGACGAATCCATATATTCTACGGGACACCCGTGAGCGAGCAAGGGTTCAACGCTGTGTCAAAACCCGCCCATATCGTCGTCACCGAAATATCCGCCGTCCGGTTCGGCCATATGGCTGTAATCGACGAATCGCATCGACTCTTTTTGCCAAGTCAGGTCCACGATGCCGGTGGGACCGCTACGGTGTTTGGCGACGACGACTTCCGCTTTGCCGGGCGAATCCTCGGGGTCATAAGCGTCCGGACGATGCAAGAACATAACAATATCGGCATCCTGTTCGATCGCTCCACTTTCCCGCAAGTCCGCCAAACGGGGCCGTTTGTCTTCTCGCAATTCGACACCACGATTCAACTGCGCCAAGGCGATGACAGGGACATGAATTTCTTTGGCCAGGAATTTCAGTCGCCGCGTAATCAGTGAAATCTGTTGTTCCCGCGGCGCGCGTTTGTCTTCCGGTTCGATCAATTGCAGGTAGTCGATGATGATTAAGCTGATATTCTGCTTGCGCTTGAGACGGCGGGCGATGGCGCCGATTTCTGACATATTGCGGCCCGGTTTGTCGTCGATATACATCGGCATACTGCCCAACTCCGACGAGGCATGCATCACGCGATCGTATTCTTCATCGTCGAGATCGCCTTTGCGCATCTTGTGACCGTCCAGTTTGGCCGTGATGCACAACAGCCGTTCGGCCAATTCTAAGTTGGACTGTTCGAGGCTAAAAATCAGCACGCCCCCTTCGGCGATTGTGCCGTAGGGCAACTCTTCGCCGCGTTTTACGTATTCGTCTCGCAAACGATCACGGGCGTGACGGGCGACGGCTTCGGCAATGTTCACCACAAACGCGGTTTTACCCATACTAGGCCGTGCGGCAAGAATCACCAATTCCGACGGTTGAAAGCCGTTTGTCTGATTGTCGAGATCGGTGAAACCAGTGCTCAGTCCGCTGATGCTCCCCTCTTTTTCCCGCCTCTGTTGGATGCGGTCGAATGCATCCATCAGAATATCTTTGAGCACAATATTGTCGGTGTTTTCTTGCTGCTCAACGATTTGAAAAATCGTCTGCTCCGCCTTGGTGAGGATGTCGACCGTATCTTGAGACGTGTCGTAGCTCTCACTAAGAATATCGGTGCAGGCGTAAATCAGATTCCGCAAGATGCCCTTGTCGCGGACAATTTGTGCGTAGTATTTTGCGTGAGCAGCGTGCGGGACGGTGTTGAGGATTTCGCTCAAATGTCCGACACCGCCGACCTCCTCGAGCAGATCGGATCGTTGCAGTTGTTCGGCGACCGTGACGACATCGATCCCGCGATTGCCCGATTCGTGCATGCGATAAATCGCATCGCAAATCTGCATGTGAGCTTTCACGTAAAAGTGATCGGGCGTCACTAACTCGACGACTTCATCGATCACGTCGTTGACCAGCAACATACTGCCCAACAAGCTTTTTTCCGCTTCAATATCCTGCGGGGGCAGGCGATCGGCTTCGTTGGTTTTTGGCGTAACAGTGGCCATGAAAAATCCTCCCTGAAATGCCAAAAGCACTTTATATTATTGCATTTAGCACGTTGTTGTCTGCTGAGGCCGCACGGCCGAGGTTGCCACGGGCGCTGTCGGGAATGCACGGCGGGGAGGTCCTGTTATGACCGGTCTACAGAGCGATAGCAAGTCCACAAATAACGTTGTCGCAACCTGTTGTACGGACGAGTGATAGTGCAGCGGTGGGTACCTCGATCGTGACGCGATGGTTGTCTTCGCAAGAGAATTGTGATGGCCAAACCACCGTCTGAGCAGTCGTAAATGCGAATTGACCCGTGGCGGCATTTGACCGTCGAAGTTTGAGTAAAAAACGAAGTTGTGGGCCGCGAGATAGCGAATGCGGAGCGGATTCCTTAGCATGGAGTCTAATGAACATTCATCTTGCCTGAGAAATGTCCAATGCAGCGTGTTTTCGGATCAACTCTTGCCTGTCTGGTTTTGGCAATTCCCCTGATGGGTTGGACCACTACTCCCGGTGGAGTCTGTGCGGATGAGTCCGTGGATTCGCCGGCCAAACAAAAGTTGCCGCGCATTGCCGCTGTGGTCACCGAGTACCGGCACAACTCTCATGCCGACGTCATTGTCAGCCAGTTGATGCAGACTAAGACTCTCGATGGAAAAGGCGAGTTTCCCAAACTACAGCTCGTTTCGCTCTATACCGATCAAGTCCCCAAAAACGACACGAGTCGTCAATTGGCCAAAGAGCACGGCGTGCCGGTTTTCGACACGATCGAAGGAGCTCTAACGCTGGGGACGGGGGAACTTGCCGTCGACGGCATTTTGTTGATCGCCGAGCATGGTCAATATCCGAAGTCGGACACCGGACAGACAATCTATCCTAAGAAACGGCTGTTTGCCGAAGTTCGCAAAGTCTTTGAAAGCAGCGGCCGGGTGGTCCCGATTTTTCATGACAAGCATGTCGCCGACAATTGGGCCGACGCCAAAGAGATCTATGATGCGACGCAGCGGCTCAAGATCCCCTTCATGGCAGGGTCTTCGTTGCCCGGTTTGTGGCGGTATCCTCCGGCGAACACAAAACGTGGCGCGAAGCTGAAAGAGATCGTCGCCGTTTCCTACGGTTCACTCGACGCGTATGGGTTTCATGCCTTGGAGATGGTGCAATGCCTTGCCGAGCGACGACAAGGGGGCGAGACCGGCATCAAATCGGTCTATTGCCTGGAAGACGATGCGGTGTGGGAAGCGGGTGAGCGGGGCGTGTACGATCAAGAGTTGTTTCGCGCCGCCTTATCCCGCCAAAAAGCACGCCCGATTTCTCCCGACCAAGACATGCGTGAATTGGTTCCGCACCCGGTGCTGTTTGTGATCGACTATCAGGATGGCTTGCGGGCCAGTGTGCTGCAACTCAATCCCGCGCTGCAAGGGTGGTCGGTCGCCTGGCGTGAAGCGGACAGTGACGAAATCACCTCGACATTATTTTGGACGCAAGAAGCTCGTCCGTTCGCGCACTTCAATTTCCTGTTGGAGGGGGCGGAGAAAATGTTTCATACCGGCCAACCGACCTGGCCCGCTGAACGGACCTTGATCACTAGCGGTGCGTTGGACGCGTTGCTAATTTCTAAGAAACAAGGGGGCAAACCGGTGGAGACCCCCTACTTGGATATTGATTACACGACAGATTGGGACTGGCAACAGCCGCGTAATCCACCGCCCGGTCGCCCGATCATGTCCCAATAAAATTGAACGATTCCTATTGGCATCTCTTACGGTCTACGTGATGTCCCGACCGTAAATACATTGATAGCCAGCGTATAGCATTATTCCCGAATCTCGGACTGAAGGCGTTGTTATTATGAGTTCTCAACCGACACTTGGCCGTGTGGATTCCATGGACCAGTTTCGCGGTTTTACCGTTTTGAGCATGTTCATTGTGAACTTCGCTCACTTCCAAGCCATCAGTCCATTTTGGAAACATAACGACAACTACGTCACATTCGCTGACTGGATTATGCCGGGATTTATCTTCGCCGTCGGATTTTCCTATCGGTTGACGATCCTGAAACGCTTGGAGAAGTTCAGTGCGCTGACAACCTACTCGACCTACTTTCGTCGCTCACTCGCGTTGATTTTAGTGTCCTTGATGTTGTACGGCTTTGGCGACGATTTTAAACATTGGAGTGATTTCAGCGCCGAGGAGACCATTCGAGTCACCAGTGCAGAAGGCAAAATGGAAGAGGTGAAGGTCAACAGGACGTTTCAATTTGTGATGAAGCTCATCAAGTCCAATCTTTGGGAAGTGCTCAGCATCATCGCCGTTTGCCAGATTTTCGTGATGCCGGTGATCGCCGCTGGACCACTCATTCGATTCGTGGTCATGCTTGGCTGTTTGGGGGCGCACGTATTGATTTCCGTTTGGTTCAATTGGGCGTTCGTGCATGGGGACCAAACCAATTGGATGGTGCAGTTGTGGCAGACCGGCGGCAATCGGAGTTGGGATGGCGGATTTTTCGGCATCATGTCCTGGTCAGTGGCTATGCTGGCCGGCTCGTTGGTCTACGACATTCTGGCAACGAATACCCGCAAAAATGCCGGTGGCAAGATCTTTCTGTTTGCCGCGGTGTTCATGATCATCGGTTATATTCTCTCGTGCGGCACGCGGTTTTACGACATTCCTCTCGATGAACCCCAGCCCGAAAAATATGCGTCCGATCCCATGGTCCCTGATTTCAGCAAGGCTGCGGGGCGCGGGTTGTCGGGCCTGTTAGCCGAACCGCCGTTCGTCATGCCGCCGCACCCGAATCAAAAAGCAACCAACGCCCGCCTCGAAAAGAAAAAAGAATTAGAAGCGTTGCCGAAGTTGGATGAAAAACAACAAAAGGAATTGCAAAAGCTGTCACGGAGTTTGTTGGGGGCGCAGCACTACGAATATGGACGGCAGTGGAACTATTGGATGATGTATAAACGGATGGTCAGCGTTTCGTTTATCCTCTTCGCCACTGGGGTCGCGATCGCGATTTATGCATTGTTCATTCTGCTGTCGGATATCGGCGGCATGCATATCGGCGTATTCCGTACGTTTGGTATGAATCCACTGGCCGCCTACGCGATCCACCACGTTGTGGGACACTCGATGCATAGCCTCGCACCCAACGATGCGCCGTTGTGGTATTGCTGGTTTATCACGTTTGTATTCATGGCCATTAACTATCTGTTTGTACGCCATCTTGAGAAGCACAACATCTTTATCCGGCTGTAGTGATCCGACTCTAGTGATGTGGGACTGCGGTTGAGGCGCGTTCTGTTTCGCAATCCGTCACGATGAACCTTCCACCTTGAGAGGAGACAACCATGACTGAAATCGCCAACGGAAACGCTGAGGAGACCGTTCGGGCCTCTGCGAGCGCCGTTCGATTGGGACGCCGTTCATTTCTGGCCACTGCTGCGGCAACTGCGGCAGCGACGGCTAATCTCGCCTTTGGACGTGATTATGGCCCCGACGCGCCCCCGGTCCGTTATCCCGATCCTGATGTGGTGGTCCTTGATCCTCGATTTGCCAAATACAAGCTAGGCAACGCGCCGATTCAACGCCTGTACCGCGGCACGCTGTGGGCCGAAGGACCGGCCTGGAACGGAGTCGGGAAGTATTTGGTGTGGAGTGACATTCCCAATAACGTCCAACATCGCTGGCTGGAAGAAGACGGACACGTCAGCACGTTTCGCAATCCGGTGGGAAACAGCAACGGCAACACCTTCGACTATCAAGGACGGCAAATCTCGTGTCAGCACGGACACCGCCGCGTCGTACGGTATGAATACGATGGCAGCATGACGGTCTTAGCCGACAAATGGGACGGCAAACCGCTCAACGCTCCCAACGATGCGGTCGTGCATCCCCACGACGGCGCCATCTGGTTCACCGACCCGGGTTACGGCAGCTTAATGAACTACGAAGGGGTCAAAGGGCCGCTGCATATCAAGGAAGCGGTCTATCGTATCGATGCCAAAACCGGCAAAATGGACAAGGTCGCTGACGAGATCTACAAACCCAACGGCCTCTGCTTTTCCCCCGATTACAAAAAACTCTACGTCGCCGACACAGGTGCGTCGCACTACCCCGAAGCCCCAAAAGACATCAAAGTTTGGGACGTCATTGATGGAAAGACGTTGGCCAATCCCCGGGTGTTTGCGTCGATGGAACTCAACGGCAAGGCGGGCTTTGCTGACGGGATTCGTGCTGACGAAGATGGCAACATCTGGGCTAGTGCCGGATGGGTTGGCGAAGGCTACGACGGCGTTCACATATTTGCCCCAGATGGCGACCGGATTGGGCAAATCTTGTTGCCCGAAATCTGCTCCAACGTCTGCTTCGGCGGCACGAAACGCAACCGTCTGTTCATGACCGCCAGCCAGTCGCTGTATGCGGTGTATGTCGAGACGAAGGGCGCCCACATTTCGTAAGCGGAAAGCTTCACCGGATGCTGTCTGACATTGTAAAAGGCGTGGTGGCGTTTTTCGCGATCGTGATTTGTGCGACAACAATCAACGCCGGAGAACTTCGAGTCACGTCCGATTTTCCCGGCGGATCGGCTCAGATTGTGCAGATTGATCAAGTCGCACGTCGCGTCTCGATCCGCCCCGCCGGGGATCCCCAATTCGGTTGGCCCTGTTGGTGGTACTTTCGTCTGGAGGGAATTCAGCCGGGCGAAACCATTAGCTTCGAGGTCGTGGCGGACCAACTCAAACGTACGAACGGACAAACGCTCAGTGCGAATTGGGCTTTGCCAGACCGCGCGGCAATGAGCATCGATCAGAAGCAGTGGACGCAAACCCAGCCAGGCGTTCGCGACAAGGATCGCGCTGTCTGGACGGCAAAGATTGATGCAACCACCGCGTGGTTTGCTTGGGGGCCGCCGTTTGTTCCCAGCGATGCCGAAGCCTTGACCGCAAGACTGGACAAGTCGTCCCCGCACGCGACGGCGTTTACGCTGTGCCGCACACGCGCCGGTCGCGTTGTGCCTGCATTAACTGTCACCGAAGGTGGCGACGATGACGGCACACGGATGGCAGTGTGGGTCCAGGCGCGGCAACACGCCTGGGAATCGGGTGCGAGTTGGGTGGGACGCGGGTTCGTGGAATGGCTCACGGGCGATGATCCCCGCGCCGTGCAACTACGCAAACAGACGGTTGTCTATTTCGTGCCGATCATGGACATCGACAATACGGCGACAGGCAACGGCGGGAAGAATCAACTTCCCTACGATCACAATCGTGGATGGTTTGCCGACACGCAATGGAACGCCGTCAAAGCCGCCATGCAAAAACTGCAAGCGCTGGATCAACAACGACGCTTGGTCGCATTCATCGACTTGCACAATCCCGGCGCCAATTCGCCGCTACCGTACTTCTACGTTGCCGCACCGAGTTTGGTCTCCGAACAGCAACGTGGGCACCAAGAGCGTTTTATCGCCGCGAGCCGTTTGGAGTTCGTTGAGCCTTGGCCGTTGGAAAAAGATCTGCCGACGACCGGCCCGCAATACGATCCGTTGTGGAAGCGGATTTCAGCCAATTGGGTCAGACAGAACATGCGGGACCACGTAGTCGGCATGACGTTAGAAACCGCCTGGAACACGCCGCACAGTCATCCAACCGGGTATCAGATGATTGGTCGGCGATTGGGGTTATCGCTGGAGCGGTATTTGCGGACCGATCCTCGTGCGAATGATCCTAAGAAACAATAAGCAATTGTCTTCGCGGTGTTGTTAGCGGACAGAGCTTAACGTCCCTTGCCCAGTGCCAGCACGGCAGCGACGGCTCCGGTGGAGAGAGTCGCATAGGCGGCCCATTCGGGGACCACGATCTCGCGGCGCGGAGCAACGGCTCCGTAGAGTATCGCTCCCAGCGGATCACGACGGGGCGCTTCCAACTTCATCAGCGCGACCGCTTCGCGTTTGGGGAAGACCACGATTTTGTCGGTCATGAGGAATGCGGTTCCGCAGAGGGAAACGAAGATTCCGCAGGCGAATATTGCAGCGCGTAGCATCATGCTACCTTTGGGGTTTTAGGTGTCGAAGGGAAACGGTGACTTCAGCACCGAAGTGTACGCCATGTTTCCCGGGTGCGCGGGGGTTTCCCGGTATTTTTCAGCACATCCGACAAGTCAGCGTGTACTTTTTGCGGACTGCGGGCCTATAATAAGATCTAACCCTCCTAAACATGGCGTTGGCCTGGAAAACCCACTTTTCAGGCTCCTCCCACGCTGATTCCCTGCGGCGTTGACAGGCGCTCTCGGTCCGTTCTCTCTGATTTTACAACAACCTCAATCGACAAATTCCGTATGTTCCGTATACCTCGACACCACCACAGTTTGGCAAGCCCCCTCGGGCGAATGCAATGCTCTCGCAGCTGGAATATCATTGCCGCCCTGGCGATGGCGTGCCTCTTCGCAGGGTGCGGAAATCAGGATCAAATCCGTCGTTATACCGCCCCGAAACAACCCAAGTCGGCACAGCCGCCCATGCCGCCTTCCGCGCCAGCAGCGGCTGAGAAATTAACGTATGAAGTTCCACAGGGTTGGAAGGAGATTGCCGCCGGGGGAATGCGCAAAGCAGCCTTCGAGATTCCCGACGGAGACAACAAAGGGGAAGTCACAGCCATCAGCCTTCCCGGTAATGTGGGCGGACTGTTAGCGAATATCAATCGTTGGCGGGGGCAAGTCAATTTGCCCGACACCAACGAAGAAGACTTAAAAGCCGATTCCACACAGATGTCGATCGGCGGGACGGAGGGATTGTTTGTCGAGTTGGTCGGTCCGGAATCGGCGGCGAAACAGGAAACAATTCTAGGGGCGATTGTCATGCGTGCGGACAACGTTTGGTTCTTCAAATTGCGAGCCCCGTCTGCCTTGGCGGCACGCGAAAAGCCCGCATTCGAGACGTTCTTGCGATCGATTCAGTTTTCCTCTTCTGACGGAGCCTAACGTGGCCGGTACCACAATTCCTTCCCAGACCGTGGCACTTGATGATGAACGCCTGGACTCACTCTCCCTGCGCGCCAACATCAACCCGTTGCTCAAGCCGTTGGCCTCGCTGAAATTCACCGTGGTGCTGTTCGCCTTGGCGATCGTGCTGGTGTTGATCGGCACGTTGGCCCAGGCGCAGGATGACATCTGGCAGGTGATGGATGATTACTTCCGCACCGCGATTGCCTGGGTCCCACTGAAGGTCTTGTTCCCTCCCTCGTTCTTCCCCGGTTGGGAAATTCCTGAGGGCATCCGAATCTCGGACACCGTGAGTTTGCCACTGACCTTTCCGTTTCCCGGCGGGTGGTTGATTGGCGGATTGATGGGAATCAACTTGCTCGCCGCCCACGGCATTCGCTTTAAGCTGCAAGCCAAAGGCTCGCAGCGGCTCGCAGGATTTGTATTGCTCGCCGTCGGCATGTTTGTGACTTGGCTGGTGATCGCCAGTGGAACCAATCAAGCCGGATTCTCAATCGCTCCCAAATTGGAGTGGAAAACATTGTGGAATCTCTCGTTGGCCGGACTGGGGGCAGCCTGGTTGGGAACGGGATATGCGCTCTTCCAAGTCGGCACGCAGCGCAAATTGCTGTGTTGGGCGTTAGCAATTGTCAACGTCTCCATTGGCGGCCTGTTCCTGTATTACGTGTTTCAACCGGACGCCGGATTTCTGGGTGAATCGGAAATGCGGATTTTGTGGCAGTTGATCAAAGCCTCGTTCGCCGGAGTGGTGTTGTTGGGGGGATGTCTGCTGCTATTCAAAAAACGGGGCGGGATCGTCTTGTTGCACTGGGGCATTGCGCTGTTGATGTTCAACGAGCTGTACGTCGGCTTGACCAACGAAGAAGCGCAATTAACGGTCAGCGAAAACCAAACAGCGAACTTTGTCCGCGACATCCGCGAAGTGGAACTCGCCGTCATTGATCCATCGGGGAAGGAAACCGACGACGTCGTTGTGATCCCCAAATCGATGCTCAAAACCGGCGCGAAAATCAAACATGAGTTCTTGCCGTTTGACATTGAAGTCGTCAAGTTTCTGCAAAACTCCAATGCCCGCAAGCTTAAGCCGGGCGAAAAAACGCCAGCGACCGCGGGAGTGGGCCTGCAATGGACGGTCGATGAAGCCAAGGCGAGTACCGGGGCGGACAGCAACAGCAGTGTCGATTTGACTGCCGCGTATTTGAAATTTACGGATAAAAAAACAGACGCCGACTTGGGGACCTACCTCGTTGGTCTGTTTTTATCGAACGTCGATTTCAGCGATTCGGTGGCAGCTGCCGACGGAAAAGCCTACGACGTGGCGATGCGGTTTAAGCGAACCTACAAGGACTATCAGGTCACGCTGCTCGATGTCCGCAAGGACGACTACCTCGGCACCGACACCCCGCGGAATTATTCCTCGAACATTCACCTCGTTGATAAGTCGCGCAAGGTCGATCGTGAAGTCAAAATCTGGATGAACAACCCGCTGCGATTCGCCGGCGAAACGTTCTATCAAAGCGGCTATTTTCAAGACCCACGGACCGGAACCGAAACGACCACGTTGCAGGTCGTCAGCAACCCGGGCTGGATGATTCCCTATGTCTGCTGCATGATCGTGGTCATCGGCATGTTGGCGCAGTTCGGCATGGTGTTGATCCGATTCATGGATCGCCAGTCCCGCCCAGTAGCCGTGGCCATGGCGGTCGAGAAGACCTCCTCGAAAACCCACGACGACGGCGTGCTTCCTCCGCTTGAAGAGCCGGATAAGACCTGGGCCGGGATGGCCGCGCAGTGGTTCCCGGTGTTGATCGTGGGGATTTGCGCACTGTATCTGCTCCGCGTCTCGATGCCGCCTCGGACAGCTGAGGGCGAGATGGATCTGTACGCATTCGGCAAATTGCCATTGGTATTCGAAGGCCGCGTGAAGCCGTTCGACACATTGGCCCGCAATAGCCTGCGGATCATTTCCAACAAACAGGATTTCAAGGACAACAACGTCAAACGTCAACCGGCCATCCGCTGGTTATTGGATGTCGCAGCGGGGACCGATGCCGCTGAAGAGCATCGGGTCTTTCGGATCGAGAACCTCGAAGTTCAACAGAATCTGGGCCTCAAGCCGCGTAAAGGGTATCTGTATTCGTTATCCGAACTGCGGCCTAAGGCGGTGGAATTCAATGAGCAGGTCGATAAAGCGCGAGAGGTTTCGCGCGACAAAGGGGCCGAACACCTCAGCGTATTTCAGCGTAAGGTTTTGGAACTCGACAAACGGGTCCGTCGCTATACGTTGCTGCAAGCTTCATTCGTAGCTGCCGAGTTCCCCACCTTGCCGACAGAGGAGGAATTTAAAAACAATCGCGAAGCGGCGATGAAAACCTTGATGCTGACGAAAGAGGTCTTAGAACGTGCCCGCGCTGCTAGCCAGGCCCTCAGCCGCATGCAGCCGCCGCGCTCGGTGCCGACTCCGCAGGCCGAAGAGGCCTCAGAGGACGGTTGGGAGCCATTTTCAACGGCGTGGGTCAACCATTACATGACCGTGGATTTGCAGCGCGAAGCTGGAAACCCCGCGACGGCGGCGCTGAAGGGGATTTTTGATGCCTATAAAGCGGGAGATGCCAAAGCGTTTAATCGCGGCGTGGAAGACTACAACGAATTGTTGGCCACAGACCGCCCGGTTGATTATCGCTCCGCCAAGGTCAATGCCGAAGCGTGGTTCAATCATGCGTCGCCATTCTATTACTCGGCAGCGCTGTATATCTTGGCGTTTGTGCTGACGGCACTTTCTTGGCTGGGGTGGACCCGTCCTTTCAATCGTGCCGCCTTTTGGCTGATCGTGCTGCTGTGCGGCGTGCAGATGGCGGCGGTGATCATGCGGATGTATATCTCCGGTCGTCCCCCGGTGACCAACCTGTACAGCTCGGCGGTCTTCATCGGCTTGGCGGCTGTGTTAATGGGGATTGTGCTGGAACTGATATTCAAAATTGGTGTCGGCAACGTGATTGCCTCAACGTCCGGTTTTGTCTCCTTGGGAATCGCGCACATGCTTTCCAACGACGGCGATACTATTGGCGTGCTGCAAGCAGTGCTCGACACGCAGTTCTGGTTGGCGACACACGTGGTCTGCATTACGTTGGGCTATGCCACGACGTTCGTGGCCGGCATGTTGGGCTTGGTCTATGTGATCTGGGGTGTCTTTACCACCACATTCACACCGCAAAACAGCAAGACGGTGAGCCGCATGATTTACGGCACGGTTTGCTTTGCCCTGTTCTTTAGTTTCTTCGGCACGGTGTTGGGCGGATTATGGGCCGATGATTCCTGGGGACGTTTCTGGGGTTGGGACCCTAAAGAAAACGGAGCGTTGATTATCGTGTTGTGGAACGCTTTGATTTTGCATGCCCGCTGGGGCGGAATGGTCAAAGATCGCGGACTGGCGATGCTGGCCATCTTCGGCAACATTGTCACCGCTTGGTCCTGGTTCGGCGTGAACGAATTAGGAATCGGCCTGCATTCGTACGGCTTTACCGACGGGGTGCTCAAAGCATTGGCCATGTTCTGGGTCAGCCAGATGGCCATTATTTTGCTGGGGGCGATTCCGCGCAATAAATGGCGCAGTGCGGCTTAACAGCCTGTCCGCCGGTGCAAACTGTGTGACAGGTAAAAACACTGCTGGACAAGCCAGCAGTGGCACCCGACTCGCGAATGTGTTTGGTTTTCAGGCGGGCTCTTAGCACGCGTGACGGCAAACCTGACCGTAGGCATTGGGCTTGCGGGGCGAGTTTGGTTATGATGCGCGTCCGCTGAACTGTCACTCAAAAACCAACCCACGATTGAACTGCGAGCCAGCTCGATGAGCCAAACGATCGAAGAAAAGCTGCAAGAACTTGGTTACGATCTCCCCACGCCGCCGGCGGCTGTGGGCAACTATGTTCCCGTGCTGCGGACCGGCAACCTGGTCGTCACCAGTGGTCAATTGCCCTTCATCGGTAAAGAGATCGTCTTTAGCGGAAAACTGGGGACTGAACTGCACGAACAACAAGGGATCGACGCTGCCCGGATTTGTGTGGTCAATGCCCTGGCGCAAATCAAAGCCTGCATCGGCGACCTGCAAAAGGTCTCGCGGATTGTCCGCGTAGAAGGTTATGTCCATTCCGCACCGGGATTTCAACATCAGCCACAGGTACTCAACGGCGCTTCGGAACTACTCGTCGAGTTATTCGGCGACGCTGGCCGACACACACGCGTAGCCTTAGGGGTGAGCGAAATGCCACTGGACGCCGCCGTGCAATTGGCCGTATGGGCCGAAGTCACCGATTGAAATCAATAGACGGCCAAACGACGCGCGCACTTTCCTCAGGCCTCACCCCTCAAGCCGCAAGCCTAATTCGTCAAGCCCCACCGCAGGTAGCTTTCGATAAACGCATTTAAGTCGCCGTCCAAAACGCGGGTCGGGTTGGACGAGGTATGCATTGTGCGGTGATCCTTAACCTGTTGTTGCGGATGCAACACGTAGGAGCGGATGGTTTCACCGCCAAAACCAATACGGGATTTGTCCCCCCGCTTGGCGGCCAATTCGCTGTCCCGTTTTTCCTGCTCGATTTGGTACAGCTTGGCCTGCAACATCTTCCGCGCCGTCGCTCGGTTTTTGTGTTGGCTGCGGTCGTTTTGGCATTGCACAACCACGCCGGTTGATTCGTGCGTTAAACGGATGGCCGAGGAAGTTTTATTGACGTGCTGCCCCCCTGCCCCGCTGGCACGGTAGGTGTCTTCCCGCACATCCTTGTCCCAGTTGATTTCGATGTCGAGATCGTCCTCGATCTCAGGCACGATATCGATGGCAGCAAACGATGTTTGCCGACGTCCGGCGGAGTCGAACGGGCTGATACGAATCAGTCGGTGATTGCCGACTTCCCCTTTGAGATATCCGTAAACATAATCGCCGCGAATGGCGATCGTGGCACTGCGGATTCCGGCTTCCTCCGCTGCGGAGATATCAATCAGTTCTGTCGAGTAACCGTTGTCTTCACTCCAGCGCTGATACATACGCAGCAACATCGCCGCCCAATCGGATGCGTCGGTGCCGCCCTCGCCGGCTTGGATGCTGACATAGGCGTTGCAACCATCCTCCGGACGGCTCATCATCGCCTTGAGTTCCATCGCCTCCAGGCGTTTTTCAATTTGCTTGGCGAGACCTTCCAGTTCGGTCGTGCTCTCGCCGGAGTCGTCCTCCTCGGAGAATTCCATCAGCACTTCCATCTCTTCGGAGCTTTCTTCCAACTCCGTCAACGGTTTGATGGTCAACGTGAGTCGGCGCAATTCACCAACCAGCGCTTGCGCCTTCTCTTGGTCGTCCCAAAATCCGGGAGCCCCCATCAATTCGTTAATTTCCTGCGAGCGAGACTGTTTGCCAGCTAAGTCAAAGAGAGTCTCTGAGCTGAACGATGCGATCCAAGATTCCTTGACAGGTGCCGCGTAATTCGTTGTCCATCGACTGGTCACTCCGTTTTGTAATCGGTGCCCGGCTGTGCCGAACGGCCTCAAATAAGTATTGTCTATTGGTCGCGCCGGGTGCCACTGCTGGCTTGTCCAGCAGTGTTATTAACAGTCGTACAGGCAAACAAGCCGCCGGTGGCACCGTTTTTTTACGGGGCGATTAACGCAGGCCGATGCCCTCGTAATGAAATCCGTGATCGCGCATCTTAGCGGGATCGTAGAGATTCCGCCCGTCAAAAATGACCGGTTGTGTCAGATTCTTGGACATCAGGTCGAACTTCGGATTGCGAAACTCGTTCCATTCCGTATTGATCGCCAACGCATCCGCCCCTTCGAGAGCGGCGTATTGGTTTTCCCAATACGTAATCTTGTCGCCATAGATTTGTTTGACATTTTCCATCGCCACAGGATCGTGGACTCGCACTGTAGCACCTTCAGCCAGCAATTGATCAATCAACACCAGCGCCGGGGCTTCACGGATGTCGTCGGTGCGTGGTTTGAATGCCAAGCCCCAGATGGCAATTGTACGGCCGGAGAAATCACCTTCAAAATACCGCTGCAGTTTACCAAACAGTACCGTTTTTTGTGCTTGATTGACTTTGTCGACGGAATCCAGCATCTGTGCTTCCACATTGTGAGCTGCTGCCACCGCTGCCAGCGCCCGCACATCCTTGGGGAAACAAGAACCGCCATAACCAACGCCAGGAAATAGAAACGCAAAGCCGATGCGCGCATCGTGCCCGATGCCGCGACGCACATCGTTGATGTCGGCCCCCACGCCGTCACAGACGTTTGCCATTTCGTTGATGAAGCTAATCTTGGTGGCCAACATGCAATTGGCCACGTACTTGGTCATCTCCGCACTCTCCAAACCCATGGAGAGGAACGGTTTTTCGGTGCGTAAAAATGGTTTGTAAAGTTCTTTCAGAACTTCAGCCGGTTCGGGGCGCTCGACACCGACAACTACGCGGTCCGGTTTGGTGAAGTCGTCAATCGCGCAGCCCTCTTTGAGGAATTCGGGATTGGAGACGACGTCACAGACACGGCCGGTCAATTCTCGCAAACGTTCCGACACCGCGCGGTTGGTTCCTACTGGGACGGTGCTTTTCACGACAACGATACAATCGTCGGGCAGAATCGGTGCCAGTGAATCGACGACCTTCCAAAATGCGCCCATGTTGGCCGAACCATCGTCGCCCTGCGGCGTGCCGACGGCGATGAACGCGCACTGCGAGTCGGCGACGGCTTCAGCCAGCTGTGTGGTGAAGTGCAATCGTCCCGCTTGAGCATTGCGTTTGACCAGTTCCGTCAGTCCCGGTTCGTAAATCGGCACTTCGCCGCCCAGGAGCATGTCGACCTTCTTTTGGTCGATGTCCACGCATGTCACATCGTTGCCGCTCTCAGCAAAGCATGTCCCGGTCACTAAACCGACATAGCCGGTCCCCACCATTGCAATCTTCATGTGTTGTCGTCCTCGTTGCCTTGACCGTTCGTTTCATTCGGATGGGGGACCGCCGCTGCCCTAAGTCTTGGCGGCCGAGTGTTTCATTAGACTCAAATTTGAATCAGAATTATTCGAGCCGTTTGCCGTATTGTTCTTCGTAATAGGTTTGATATTCGCCGCTCTTAATATGGGCGGTCCACTCGGCTTGCGACAGGTACCATGCGATCGTGTCTTGCAGCCCTTGTTCAAAATCGACTTGGGGTTGCCACTGCAATTCTCGCTCGGCTTTGCTGGAATCGATGGCGTACCGCAGATCGTGTCCGGGGCGGTCGGTGACGTAGTGGATCAAGCTTTCGGGCTTGTTCAACAATTTCAAAATGCCATGCGTGATTTCCAGATTGGTCCGTTCATTGCCGCCGCCAAAGTTATAAACCTCGCCAATACTCCCGCGACGTAGCGCCGCATCGATACCGCGACAATGATCCTCCACGTGAATCCAGTCCCGCACGTTGGTACCGGTTCCGTAGACGGGCAATTTCAAGTCTGCCGCTGCGTTGGAAATGAACAGTGGGATCAATTTTTCAGGAAACTGATAGGGGCCGTAGTTGTTCGAGCACCGCGTGATAATCGCCGGAAAGTCAAACGAATGGTGGTAAGCATTGACCAGTAGGTCAGCCGCGGTTTTAGATGCCGAATAAGGGCTGCTCGGCGCTAAGGGCGTCTCTTCGGTGAACAAGCCGGTTGGGCCTAAGCTGCCATAGACTTCGTCGGTAGAGACTTGTACATAGCGCTCCACCTTGGCGGCTCGGCTGGCATCGAGGAGGATTTGTGTCCCCACAATATTCGTTTGGATGAATGGTCCGCTATCGAGAATGGAACGGTCGACGTGACTTTCAGCGGCGAAATTGATCACCGCATCGAACGGCTGTCTCGCCAAAATCTCGTTCACACAATCGCGGTCGCAAATGTCGCCCCGCACGAATTCGTAGCGTGAGTTATCTTCGACATCGCGGAGATTTTCCAAGTTCCCCGCATAGGTGAGCAGGTCGAGATTGACGATCGAGACGTCGTCGTAGGTCTGCAATTGTTGACGTATGAAATTCGATCCTATGAACCCACAGCCACCGGTTACTAGTAGACGCATCGCCTCATCCTTTTTCGAATTCAATCTTTTCGAAGTCAGTCGTATCTGTAGAAAATGAGGCGAACGGTCACATGGATACCGAAGAACTTTAGGGGACCGCCTTAAAGCAGGCAGTGGGTCTTACACCTATTCTTCCTCAGCGACCGCATCCTCGTCAATCTCTTCTTGAGGCACGCGGGCCAAAGAGACCAGTCTGTCGTCTTCGCCCATCCGGATAATCCGCACCCCTTGCGTATTGCGACCGACTTGCGAAATGTCGGCAACCCGCACACGCTGAATCTTGCCGCCGGCGGTGATCATCAAGACTTCGTCCTCTTCCGAAACCGCTGTGACGGCAACCACTTTGCCGTTGCGTTTCGTCGTACGAATATCGATGACTCCCTTGCCTCCCCGTTTTTGCCGGCGGTATTGCATGCCGCTGCGGACTGTTTCTTCAGACGCGGCTTCGGTTTCCTCGGGAGCGTCCTCAGTAGCCTCGTCTGTAGTGGTTGAATCTGCAGTAGCCGAATCTGTTTCTGGTTCGCCTGATTCCTCGGTTTCCGGTCCGTCATGATCGACGACCCCGATTGGCGTACGTTTGCCAAATCCGTTTTCACAAACGGTCAAGAGGTTCAACTCCGGATCAGCGACGACCATGCCGACGGCGTAGTCCCCTTCGCGGAGGCTAATGCCTTTAACCCCGCGCGTATTGCGGCCCATGCTGCGTGCGTCTTCTTGGGCAAATCGAATCGCCATCCCGTTGGCCGAGGCGAGCAGCAAATCTTCTCCCGGTCCCACGATTGCCACGCCGATCAATTCATCCCCTTCGTCCAATTTGACGGCGATCAATCCGCCACGCAGCGGGCGGCTGTAAGCGGACAAGGCGGTCTTCTTGACGATGCCATTACGGGTGGCCAATACCAGTTGCCGTTCACCGCCGAAATCGCGTACGGCCAGACAATGGAAGATCTTCTCGTCCGGCTCGAGTCTTACGAGATTGACCAGCGCGCGACCCTTGGCAATGCGGCTTCCCAATGGCAGGTCGTAGACCTTTTGCCAATACACCTTTCCGCGATCGGTGAAGAACATCAAATAGTCGTGCGTGCTGGCAACGAAGAGATGTTCGATGGGGTCCTCGTCATCCGACTTGGCACCCATAATGCCCTTACCGCCGCGGTTCTGCGCTTGATAGCTGTCGAGCTTGATGCGTTTGATATATCCGCGATGCGACAGCGTGACCACCATGGTTTCTTCGGTGATCAGCTCTTCTTTGCTGACGTTGCCGACTTCTTCATCGTTGATTTCAGTCCGCCGCGTGTCGCCGAATTTCCCCTTGAGTTGATCCATCTCGTCACGAATGACGGCCAACAGGTTCGCTTCGTCGGAGAGCAACCGCAGGAATTCATCGACATCGTCCAACAATTTGCGATGTTCTTCGCCGAGCTTTTCTCGTTCCAACCCGGCCAGCGAGCCGAGTTGCATGGCGACGATCGCGTCCGCCTGTTTTGCGGTCAGTCCATAATTCTCTTGAGGGGCCGGGGCATCCGCTCCGGGATGACGTTCGGCCAGGAATGACTGGAATCCATGATCCCCCAAGGCGCGGGCGATCAATTCGCTGGCGACTTCCAGACTTTGAAGTCGCACACAAGCTTCTTTGCGATCGGGCGACTGCCGAATCGTGTTGATCACGTTGTCGATGTTGATTTGAGCGATCAACAAACCTTCGACGGTGTGCTTACGTTTTTTGGCTTCAGCCAACAAGAACTCAGTCCGCCGCCGCAGCACAGTCACGCGATGCCGTACAAATTCTTCGAGAATTTCTTTCAGCGACAACTGTTTCGGCCGGCTGCCAACCAAGGCCACGAAATTCAGACTCAGCGTCGTTTGCAGGGGGGAATACTGGAAGAGCTGGTTCAACACAACTTCACGATCCGCATCCCGCTTAAGGATGATATGCAGTCGCACTTGCCACGCGGGAATCGTGCGGTCGGTGAGATCGACGATCTGCGAAATTTCTTTAATGCGTCCTTCGCGGACCACTTGTTCCAGCTTTTCGCGAATCCCGTCACGCGTCTGCAGGTAGGGGATTTCGGTCACGACGATCACGTCGTGGTTTTTCTCTTGTTCGAAATGCGTGCGAGCCCGGACGGCGATTGTCGAGCGCCCCTCTTTAAACGCCTGCCGGATGCCGAGTTGGCCGCAGATGATTCCACCGGTGGGAAAGTCCGGCCCTTGAATGCATCCCATCAAATCGTCAAGCGTGGCATCGGGTTCGTCGATCAGCAATTGCACGGCATCGCAAACTTCGGCCAAATTGTGCGGCGGAATCATCGTCCGCATGCCGACCGCGATACCGTTGGAACCGTTCACCAACAAGTTCGGAAACCGCGAAGGCAACACGACCGGCTCGGTCAGCCGTTGATCGTAGGTCGGCACGAAATCGACGGTGTCGCGACGGATGTCATCCAGCATTTCCGTCGCCGCGGCCGAGAGCCGGGCTTCGGTATAACGCGCGGCAGCCGGCGGCAATCCGGCCAGCGAACCGAAATTCCCCTGCTTGTCGACCAGAACTTGCCGCATGTTCCATTCTTGCGCCAGACGCACGAGCGTCAAGTAGACCCCTTCACCACTATGCGGGTGATAGTTTCCCGATGTGTCACCGGAGATTTTTTGACACTTCACCCGCCCGCTGCTCGGGCCCAGGTTCAGGTCATTCATCGCCACCAGGATGCGGCGTTGCGATGGTTTCAGACCATCTCTCACGTCGGGTAACGCGCGGCTGACGATTACGCTCATCGCATAGGTCAGATAGCTATTTCGCATCTCATCGCGAATATCCATCTGCTGGATGTTCTCTGCGTCTCCTGTCGACAATTCCTGGCCTCCTTGAGGGCTATTCACTTATTTTCAATTCGGTGAATCGATTCACCGCGAAATTAAACCAGATAGCGATTCGGTTTCGACCGCTGGATCCATCGGTTCCAGGGCGTCTGACACGTCGCTATTATTTGCCGGGCTTGCTAAATCGCCGGCCAACTTTTGTGCGAACTTCAGCCTGAAGAACGCCAAATGGAGAGGTGAAATCTGCCGAATTCGTCGCCGGATCGAGGCACGCACACAAATCATCGCGCCCGGGAGTCTTGCTGCCAATCCTTCAGCAAAGACGTGTTTCGCAACCCTTTTCTACAAAATAACTTGCGGCACGGGTTTCGCTTGGCAGGCTCGACGAAAAACCGACATAACAACAATGCCGATTTTAAGCGATTTTGAGGGAATTATCAACGAGGTGAGCAGTACAAAACTCGATGAAAAATCAGTGCTGATCTGCCAGCAAGCAGCAAGACGTCTCGCAACCGTCGGCACGACAAACCGACTGGTCGCCTGATTCCCGCCGTGGTATTGTGTCGGAACGTTTGCGTGATAAAAAACGGCCTTGCGAGTTTGAATAAACGCCATGATCCAACTGAAAAATATCCTGTTGCCCACCGATTTTTCCGAACCCGGCCTCGAAGCAGCTAACTATGCTGTGGAATTGGCGGAGCGTTTCGGCGCAACGTTGCATTTGCTGCATGTCATCGTCGACCCGGTGATTTATCTGCCGATGTTTGAGAGCTATCCCATGCCGTCGAAGGCAGAATTCGAGCAATATGCGCAAGAGCGCATGGAAGGCTGGCTGACCGACGATGACAAAAAACGCTGCAATGCCCAGTTGCACTGGGTGCATGGCACGCCCTTTGTAGAGATCATCAATTTCGCTCGCGAAAATGAAATCGACTTGATCGTCATGGGCACACACGGCCATGGGGCGATTGCACACATGCTGACCAGCAGTGAAGCCGAAAAAGTCGTCCGCAAAGCTCCCTGCCCGGTACTCACCGTCCGGCCCGAGGGGCATCAGTTTGTTCATCCTTAAGATTCGAAAACTTTCAGTCGAATCGCAGCGATAAGGAAACTCCGCAGCTCAATGTCTTCCAATGCATACGAGGCAATGCCGACACCGGTAGGGCGAACCGGATTGGTGTGCGGACCGCTGCTGTTCCTGGGCGTGTTGTTCAGTCCCCTTCCCGAAGGCATGTCGGTCGAGGCGCATCGACTTGTGGCAGTCGTTTTGTGGATGGTCATGTGGTGGGTCACACAAGCCGTTCCCATTGCCGCCACCAGCTTATTGCCGTTGGCCCTGTTTCCCCTCTTGGGAATTCAGCCCGCTAAGGAAGTCCCCACGGCCTACATGAACCAAAGCATTGTGTTGGCAATGGGTGGGTTCATGATTGCGCTGGGGATCGAACGCTGGGGACTACACCGACGGATCGCTTTTCATATCGTCCGACTGCTGGGCACAGGCCCGCGACAGATTGTGCTGGGTTTCATGTGCGCCACGGCATTTTTGTCGATGTGGATCAGTAACACCGCATCGACTCTATTGATGCTCCCCATTGCGCTGGCGATTTTAACGTCACTCGAAGAGGTCTTGTCCGCCAAGCAAGAATCAGGTGAACGCCCCGATTTATCGCGGCTCTCCTTGGCGCTGTTGCTGGGGATCGCCTATGCCGCCAGCATGGGAGGCTCGACAACGTTGGTGGGGACGCCGACAAACATCGCCTTTTTGGGAGTCTGGGACCAGCATTTTGCCGAGGGACCGGAAATCACCGCCGGGCAATGGATGATGGCGTTTGTGCCGTTGGGGATGCTGTTGATTTTCTGCGCGTGGGCGTTGTTGACATTTCGGATGCCACCGCAGCCGCAATTGGCGGCGCTGGGACGCGGCTTTTTTCGCGACCGCATTCGAGAGTTGGGACCGCCCACCATTGGCGAATTGCTGATGTTCGGCGTGTTTGTGATGACTGCCTGCTTGTGGGTTTTGCGGGGTAAATTCCAGTTTCAGGATCACGTATTCTTTGAGGGTTGGGCAACCTGGCTAGAAAACTGGTTGGCCACACGTGGAATTGCCGGTTCATTCACGCATAGTTTTCTGCATGACTCCACC
Source organism: uncultured Planctomycetaceae bacterium (assembly GCA_942492455.1). Lineage (GTDB taxonomy): Bacteria > Planctomycetota > Planctomycetia > Planctomycetales > Planctomycetaceae > Symmachiella. Next base: position 84,677 of record CALOFE010000005.1, read on the forward strand.
ACGGTGATGGCCATGGTGGTGCTTATGTTCTGCTTGCCCGGCGGGCGCGATGATCAAGGGAAACTGCGGTTCCTGATGGATTGGGAGACGGCATCGCGACTCCCCTGGGGATTGTTGTTGCTGTTTGGGGGCGGCTTTGCGATTGCTGCAGGATTTGAGAATTCTCAGCTTTCCGTTTATTTCGGAACCCTGTTCACCGAATATGCTGCTGGAAGCCATCCCCTGGTCATGGTGCTGGGGATTTGCCTGCTGTTGACGTTTCTTACGGAGTTCACGTCCAACGTCGCCACAACGCAAATCTTTTTGCCGATATTAGGAGCAGCGGCCGTCAGCTTGGGAGTCGATCCCCGTTTGTTCATGCTGCCGGCGACGGTCTCTACAAGTTGCGCCTTCATGTTGCCGATTGCGACACCCCCCAATGCCATCGTATTTGGCTCGGGCCGGATTCGTGTGCTCGACATGGTTCGCTACGGAATCCTGTTGAACCTGTTGGGGGTATTGCTCATCACTGCGGTCACCTATTTATTGGTGATTCCCATCTTCGGCATCGACACTCAGGTGTTGCCGTCGTGGGCGAAGTGAGCAGCTGCTGCGACGTTTAACGTCCGGAGTTCTGAGAAATCTCCGCGTAAACAACTGCACGGCCTATCCGGCATCGTCCAAGCTTGCCCGGAATTCCGTCATTTCGCCGACGGCATGCAGGTCACCGATTCGCGTGGCGGTTTCGATGCCCTGTGTCAGAATGTCGCGCGCGTCGGTGATCCGATCGAGTTCCGCATACACCTCGCCCAGCCGAAAATACGTCGGTACGTAGTCAGGGGACGCATTCAACAAGGTTTGAAATCGTGCTTCGGCGGCCGGCAGATTTCCCTCGGTCCGGTATTCCATGGCGATACTGTATTGCAGAAAGGTATCGGTGGGATCCGCGGCCAATAATTCCTCGAGTTTTTCGCGACGAGACATGGCGGGTTTCTTTGCTGTTCAAATGAGGGAAACGGGTTTGCAGTTGCCGCCCGATAGGAACCGTTTGGGTATAGGACCGTTCGGGTTAAGCATTTTGAGTTGCCCTTACAAATCGCAGCAACTCGGAGGGCAATGAGATTTGCCGTGTCGGCATATCAAAACACCATTCTAGCGTACGTTGACTTGAGAAGAAAATGTTTCGAGATATGCGGATTCACCCAATTAGCGAATTACCTAATCGCTACAGACACTACGTGCCGACCCCGCAGCGGAAGGGTAACCAATTTTGGGTTGCGTGGCCGATTGGAAATTCTAACGGACATCGCCCCGACCTTTGGTATCGAGATACAACGGATCTGAGTCTCGCCTGCAGTTTGATGACGCTGCCATTCGTTGAACCGGAAGTTGCTGGATGCAACCTCGGTTTGAGACCCCCGCGCCGAGAAGAACCCGACTTATGCAACCACGGATTCAAATTACCGGACTCTGTTGTGCGCTCCTATTGACATGGTTGGTGAATGACGGCGTCGGATCGGAACGCCGTAGTACCCCGCTGGTCAATGCGGTCCAGCGTGTCGAAAAATCTGTCGTTAATATCCACACCGAAAAAACCCAATCCAAAGACCCTGTGTTCGGCTCGCCGAAAAAGGTGAACGGCATGGGAACCGGGGTGATTGTTGACGAACGAGGCTACATCGTTACCAATGAGCACGTGATTCACAACGTCGACCAAGACGCGATTCGCGTCGAATTGATCGATGGCACGCAAGCCAAAGCCAGCGTCATCTCCTTTGACAGCCGTCAGGACTTGGCGATCATCAAAGTCGACTTCGGACGTTCGTTGCCCGTCGCTCCCTTTGGAACGTCCTGTGACTTGATGCGTGGCGAAACCGTCTTCGCTGTGGGCAATGCGTTTGGATACACCCACACGATCACTCGCGGCATCATTAGCGCATTGGGCCGTAATGTCGAAGTCAATGAAAAGATCGGCTACAAAAACCTGATCCAAACCGACGCCAGCATCAACCCCGGCAACAGCGGTGGACCGTTGGTGAACTTGGACGGCGAAGTCATTGGCATCAACGTCGCCATTCGCGCCGGAGCACAACGGATCGGCTTCACGATTCCCATCGATGACGCCCGCCGCACGATTTCACGACTGCTGGACAATGAAAAATTCGGCACCTACCACGGTTTGCTCACCAAGGACGTCCGGTCACCTGAATCGAAGAAGATGGTTGTCAGCGGAACACATTCCGACAGCCCAGCATTCCAGGCGGGACTGCTACCCGGCGACGAAGTCCTCAAAGCGGGCGAAGTGTCTGTGTCGGATCGGGCGGACTTCGAACGAGCGTTGTTGGGAATCTCTCCCGGTCAGGAAGTGCCGGTCACAGTGCGACGCGAAGGCGCCGAAGTCGCTCTGCAACTCCGCATCGGACGCAACGGCGAACGCCCCCTCACGAATATCGTGGCTCGTGCCAACAATGGTGAAACCAGTTCCTATCGTGGGGATACGCCACAGCAAATGGTCTGGCGGATTCTTGGTTTGCGATTCCGGTCAATCAGCCAAAACCAACTGCCCAACAAATATCAAAAACATTACAAGGGCGGTTTGCAGGTCATCGAAGTTCGTTCCAACGGTCCAGCGGCCGAAAAAGGGGTGAAGTCCGGCGATGTGGTTGTTGGTTTGGCGTTGTGGGAAGCCTACAAAATCACGCATGTGACGTACGCCTTCAATCAACAACGCAAATCGCTGACCGCCAACTCGGCCGCCTCGGAATTGGCACCTGTGAAGTGTCATATCATTCGCGGAGAGCAAATTATCGAAAAAACATTGAGCCTTCCCCTGCAAGACTAGTGTTGCAGGCGGTATGGACATGATGGAATGTCGCTACCTCCCCCGCGTGATACGAGGACTGTCATCACCTCGACTCACCGGCTGCGGCAATACGACCAACACCGGATCCCAGCGCCGTGGCTAGCTGGGGTCCGGTGTTTTTATGCGCCGAGCCGATCGGTCCTTCCCAGCGCATCGATGCGGGCCTACAATCCGGGCGAGAGTCTCTTCAACCCCTATCAGCTAAGGTCCACTCGGGTGAATACCGGCCGTCATGAATTTGAACTGATTGAATGGATTCGCCAACAGACTCGCGCCCACGACCGCATCCCTCTGGGAATCGGCGACGACACCGCAGCGTTGGCTTTTCCCCATCCGACGAACTGCTTAGTCACGGTCGACATGCTGATGGAAGGGGTGCACTTTCACGATGCCCCCGGCGACGCCCCGGCAAATCGGTCATAAAGCATTGGCGGTCAATCTCAGCGATATTGCCGCAATGGCCGGACGCCCCTTGGCAGCCGTAATCAGCCTTGCCCTGCCCCGTGGCGTCCCGGCGAAATTGGCCGAGGAACTGTACGCTGGCATCGGGGAGTTAGCCGACCAGTTCAACGTCGCCATCGCCGGCGGAGATACCAATAGCTGGCAAGGTCCGCTGGTCATCAGCATCACCGCCTTGGGGGAAGCAACCGACCGCGGCGCCGTAACACGCAGCGGCGCTCGCCCAGGTGACGCGGTCTTTGTCACCGGAGAATTGGGCGGCAGTTTGGCGGGAAAACACCTCGACTTCACGCCCCGCATCAACGAAGCCTTGAAACTACATGAATCCGTCGACCTGCATGCCATGCTCGATGTCAGCGACGGCTTGGCAGCGGATTTGCAGCACATTGTCGAAGAAAGCGGCGTGGGAGTCATTTTAGAAGAGTCGGCAATCCCCATCAGCCCAGCCGCCCGAACCGCCGCTGAGAAAGACGGCCGCTCTGCTTTGGAACACGCCCTCTCCGACGGTGAGGACTTTGAGTTGTTGTTTACCGTCCCAGACGAAGATGCTGCGCGATTGTTGGCCAACTCGCCGTTGGAAATTCCCTTGTCACGAATCGGCACGGTCGTTGACGGAAACGAAATGCAGTTGCGTACCGCAGCCGGAACGGTGAGCCCCTTGCCGGTGTCAGGCTGGAAGCATCTGTTATAATTGCCGACCGTTCTGTTTTTCGTAACCTCCGCTGATCGAGAAAGCCCCACTGTGCCCGGCTCCGAATCGTCTCCCCCGATAACCTGGACGTACACGTCGCATGACGAAGTCGAAACTGCTGCATTAGGCGCAGCCGTGGGGCATGCTGCTCGAGCGGGAGCGGTGATCGCTTTGGTGGGCAACCTCGGTGCGGGAAAAACGCGTCTCACCCGTGCCATCGCCACGGCGTTGGAGGTCGACGAAAAGTTGGTTACGAGTCCAACATTCGTATTGATCCAAGAATACGCCGGTCGGCTGCCGGTATTTCATTTCGATACGTATCGGTTGGGCAGCGTCGATGAGTTTCTGGATTTGGGCGTCGAGGAATACTTTGAAGCTGGTGGTGTCTGCTTGATCGAATGGGCAGACCGCGTTGCCGGCGTCTTGCCTGACGATGTGCTGCGGATTGAAATCGACATCACGGGAGAAAGCACCCGCGTTTTCAATTTCACCGCCCAAGGACCGATCGCACAATCAATTCTCAACGACGTAACTCGCAACGTTGCCGACGCGCATAAAGAAGGTTGAAATTGTGGAACCTGCGCCGAGGGTTAGAGCAATTCTGAAATCGGCGTGGGATCTTCCAGGACCGGGGTCGGGCGACCGCGATGGTCTAAGAGATGTAGTGCCGGATTGAGTCCCATGGCGGTATAGATTGTGGCGTGGATGTGTTCCGGACGGACGGCGCGGGTGAGCGGTCGATAGCCCTTGCTGTCGGTCGAACCGATAATCTGCCCGCCACGAATGCCGCCGCCACCCATCAGGCAAAACATCGAGGCACCCCAGTGATCGCGACCGGGCGTCCCTTTACTCAACGGCGGACCACCGTTGCCGCCATCGTTAATGCGCGGTGTGCGACTGAATTCGCCGCAGAGCACCACCATGGTGCTCTCCAACAGACCTCGCTGGTCCAGGTCTTTGAACAAACCATACACGGCAGCATCGACGCGCGGCAAATAGGATTGCATGCCCGATTCGAGGTTCCAGTGATGATCCCAACCGCCGAAATGACAGGTGACAAATCGTGCGCCGGCTTCGACCAATCGTCGCGCCAACAACGTGCTTTGGCCCCACGTATGCCGTCCATAGAGATCGCGAATCCGAGGATCTTCGCGGCTGAGGTCAAAGGCCTCCCGCGCGCTTTTACCAGAGACGAATTCAAACGCGTTTTTGTCGAACCGGTCCATGGCATCGAAGGTGGCGGTCTTTTCGACATTGCGAGGAATCGTGTCGAGTTGCGTCAACAGCCCGCGACGATCCTCCAGTCGGGTTAAAGACAACCCTTTCGCAAGGTTCAGGTTTTTGACTTTGAATTTATCTTTGTTCGGATCCCCGCCGGTTTGAAACGGATCGTGTTGCACGCCCAACCAGTTTCCGCCGAAGTAGCCCGGACGCAAGCCGATGCTACTGGCAACCGGTACGCTAATATAGCTGGGCATGCCCGGACTTTTTGCACCTAACTCGCGCGTGATCACTGAACCGAGGGAGGGGAATTTGCCCGTGTTGTTCCCACCACTGACACCCATGGCTTTGGAAGTCAGCATGCGATGGCCGCCGGCGAAGTGATCGCCCGTGCCGTGATGGAGTGAGCGGACGATCGAAAACTTGTCGGCGATTTTCGCCTGTTTGGGAAACAGTTCGCTGATTTCAAATCCAGGGACGTTCGTGGGAATGGGATTCCACATACCACGAATCTCAGCCGGTGCTTCCGGTTTCAGATCATAAAGATCCAAGTGCCCCGGTCCGCCATCGAGCCACAGCAAGATAACAGAGCGATCCCGTTGACCCTCTGTCGCTGTTTCCTTGGCACGCAATACGTCCGCCAATCCCGCGGAGGCCATGCCGGCGACGCCTAATTGCACAAAGCTACGGCGACTCATGCCGTCGCAGTACTTTCCCGTGTTTCCCATATCGACTTGCAGCATCGTCGGTCTCTCCCAACCTAAATGGGGGCAATCGTCCCACGTCATTGCGGGGCCCACAACGCATCACGCGGCATTGATGTGAATTCTACTCAAATCACTGCAATCCATGCAACGTGAGCTAGGGAATATACCAGGGTCGTCGGCTGTGCAGAGTGGCCAGTGGGTAGTGGCCTGTGGTCAGAATCGGGAGGAGCGATTTGCGTGATCGGTCGCTGGGGTAGAAGCTTAGGGCCTAGTCCGTCAGCTCGAAATGGACTTTCAACATGCCCCCTTCAGTCTGTCTTCTCACGCCTGTTTGACGCAAAAATAGACAAATTTTGCTCCCTGTCGCATCTTCTTAAACAGTCCGTGATTGAGCATTTCGCAGTTGTAGCCAAGTCATTCCGTGATAAAATGGGAAATCGAGATTTCTTGCTCGCCGTGAACTCACAGGCAAGCCCCGTGTCGATCGATTCTTCCGCGAGTACTCACACTTGCGTGATACGGGTTAAAAATACCGTTCGGAATGCGTTCTCTAATACGAAAAGGTAGTCTCACATGCGCTCCATGCATCGCATATTTCTGTCGGCCGTTTGCGGGTTGTTGCTCAGCGGATTGCCTGAACTCTGTCAGGCCCAAGATGCTGTTGCCGTCCCTGCAGGAGTACGGAGCCGACGCTCCTCGCCATCGCAACCGGGGCAGCCTGGCCAACCTCAACCGGGACAAGCCAAACCGGGTGACAATGCCAAACCGGATGATGACAAAAACAAAGACAAAAAACCGGACGACAAGAAGTCGGAACCCGGAACGTCAGCCGTCAAGCGGCCCGCCAAACCGGACGAAGAGCCGAAGCCGGAAGAGCTCAAACTGCAGAGACTGGGCGACGGCGAAGTTCGTTTCAATTTTCGCGGCGCTCCCTGGCCGGTCGTGCTCAAGGAGTTGGCCGACGTCGCGCATCTGAACTTGGACTGGCAGGAATTACCGGGCGACTATTTGAATTTTGTCACAACACGCAGTTACAAAGTCGACGAAGCCCGCGACGTGATCAATCGCCACCTGCTGGCGCGGGGTTACACCATGATCCTGCATGAAGAAATGCTCTCGGTGGTCAGCCTGAAGAAAATCAAAGAACTCAACCCGGCGGTCGTGCCGGAAGTTGCTCCCGAGCAGCTCAACAAGTTGATGCCCCACGAATACGTCCGCACATCGTTCGTGCTCGATACGCTGATTGCCAAGGATTTGGCAGGACAACTCGCACCGTTGATCAGCCCCGAGCATGGCCGCCTCAACGCGGTTGAGTCACTCAATCGTCTGGAAGCGATGGATACTGTCGCCAATTTACGGCAGATTCAATCGTATCTAGAGATGGAGAAATCCGACGTTGGTCAAGACCGTGTGATGCAGGAATTCTTTCTCAAGCACACACGCGCCTCAGAAACGTTGGTGCAACTGCAAGATCTGCTAGGGATCAAACGAACGGCCGAAGTCTCCGGCGCTGCGAATCCTCAGATGCAGCAGCAAATGCAACAAATGATGCAACGCATGCAGCAACAACAACAAAAAAAAGGAGGGGATGACGGAGCTTCGACTCCCGAAGAAGTGAGGTTGATTGTCAATTCCCGCAGCAACAGCATCATGGCGACGGCACCTCCCAATAAAATGGCCATCATTATGCAAGCCATCAAATCACTTGATGTGGCTGCCGATCCGGCCGACTCACTGTTTAACAACATCGACCGCATGCAAACCTATCGTTTGGCGGCGACCGACCCCGAAACGTTGGTCAATATGTTGGAAGACCTGGGGGGCTTGGATATCGGCACGCAATTGGAAGTCGATAAAAAGAACAAAGCCATCATTGCCAAGGCCTCCATGACCGACCATTTGATGATCCGTAAATTGATCGCCAAGCTCGACGGCAGTGGCCGGCGGTTTGATGTGATCAAATTGCGACGGCTGGATGCGGTCGAAGTCGCCGGCTCGATCAAATTCATGATGGGCGGCGAAGAAGAGAAAAAGGACAACAGCCGCTCGCGGTATTGGGGGTATGGCGGCTACGGATCGTCCAATCAAAAAGAGGAAAAGGAAGACAAATTCCGCGTCGATGCCGACATGGATAACAACCGTCTGCTGCTGTGGGCCAACGATATCGAGTTGGATTCGGTGGAAGAGCTGTTGGTCAAGTTGGGCGAAATCCGGGCTCCCGGCCAAAACCGCAGCACGATGCGGTTGATGGAAGCGGTTTCCCCCGAGGATTCCGAAAAGGTGTTAGAACGCCTACGGAAGATTTGGCCGAACATCGCCCCCAACGAATTGATTCTCCCCGAGCCAATTGAAACTCCGAAATCAGAAGAACCGGCTGAGGAACAAAAGGATGAGGCGGCCGAACCCAAGACCGCTGCTCGACCGATTCAACCGCGCCTGCAGTTGGCGAATTTCTATGAAGAAAAGACGGCGGTAAAAGAACCGGCCACTGGGACACCGGTTGAAGCAGCACCGGCCGATGCCACATCAGCCGATGCGGGCGACAATCAACGAGCCGAGCGCCCCGTAGGCAGCCGCAAAGCCGAAGCGCCTCCCATCTCGATCCGCCGCACACACGATGGCCGTCTCGTCATCAGTTGCGACGACCCGGCCGCACTGGACGTGCTGGAGGATTTGATGGTCGATATCGCTCCGCCACCGAAGACCTACAAAGTCTTCTTCCTCAAATACGCGTCCGCCTATTGGGTCAGCTTCAATCTAGAGGACTTCTTCAAAGAAGAGGACGATGACGACAAACAACGCCGCCCCTATTGGTATTCCTGGTACGATAATGACAATAACTCAAAAGACGAAACGCGAAGTTTATCCAAGCGAAAGAAGTTGAAATTCATTGTCGATACCGACACGAATTCGATCATGGTCCGCGGTGGGGATTCCAGCCAGTGGAACACGGTTGAGGAGCTCATTAAATTGTACGACAAAGCCTTGCCGCCCAACTCGCGTAATGTGCGACATGTGCAGATCTTCAAACTCAAACACAACAGCGCGAAAGACGTTTCCGAGGCGATCAAAGACGTTTATCGCGACCTGCTCAGCGCCAATGACAAAGCGCTGGAAAATCAGCCGAAAAAGCAAACCAACATTCGCTACGCCGACTATTTCGGTGACGATGACAAGGATGAGTTGAGCCAGGGTCGTTTCAAGGGGGACTTGTCGATCGGCGTCGACCCCAAGACCAACACCTTGATCGTCTCAGCCACGGAGGCCATTTTGCACAACGTGGGAGTCATGATCAAAGAACTTGAAAATTCCGCCGCGCCGCTGGAATCGAATATGCAGGTCGTCAAACTCAAGCCGGGAATGGATTCCGCAGCGATCCATGAGAACCTGTCCAAACTGCTCAACCCGCGGCCGTCGGAAGACGAAAAGCAAAGACAAGAAGCGGAAAAGCAAAAAGAAATGCAACGAAAGCAACAGCAGCAACAACAAGATGCCGCAGCCGCATCCTTCCTGAACTGACTCTCTGTGCTGACAGGATTGCGTAATCAGGCTTGCACAATCAAACGAATTCCCCCACCCCGCGCTATCTCCGAGGGGTGGGGGATTTTTTATGCGCGTCTTATTCGGCTTTCTCAAACCCGAAAATGTGACCCGACGGGGTCAGCATATACGCTTCGCCTTGTTCGTCCTCGCCGAACGACATCACCGGCAGCGGGTCGACCCCTTCCGGCCAACTGATGCTGCGGTTGGCAGTCACGACTTTTTTGTCGGCGTCGTACTTCAAGGCCCAAATGCGGCCGCTCACATAGTCGGCATACAGATACGAGCCTTCCAATTCCGGAAACTGCTTGCCGCGATAAACCTGCCCGCCGGTGATCGATTTGCCGATGTCGTGATGGTATTCCCAAATCGGATCGATCAAATCCTTGCGCGGCCCGACCCCGTTGGGGCCGAACTTGTGCTTCGCTTCACGCAGGTTCCAACCGTAGTTGCCACCTTTGACGATGATGTCAATTTCTTCCCAAATGTTCTGTCCCACGTCCGCCGCCCAGCATAGGCCGGTTTTACGGTCGAAAGACAACCGCCAGATATTGCGTACGCCATAGGCATAAATCTCCGGACGCGCACCGGGGGTCTTCACGAACGGGTTATCCTTGGGAATCGAATAGTTCTTTCCGTCGGATTTGTGGTCGACATCAATCCGCAAGATCGATCCCAACCATGTCTTCAGGTTTTGTCCATTCCCCATCGGATCATTACCGGCTCCGCCATCTCCCAGGGCAATGTACAAATAACCGTCCGGCCCAAAGGCGATCGTGCCGCCGTTGTGATTCCAAAACGGTTGTGGAATACGGAGGATTTCGACTTCCGTCTTGGGGTCCACGTGCTGGGGATTGTCGGCGGAGACTGTGAACCGGGAGACGACCGAGGTGTGTGGAGCATCGGTCGTTGTGTAATACACGAAGAGGTGGCCGTTCTCTTTGTATTTGGGATGAAACGCGAATCCCAACAAACCTTCTTCGTTTTCATTGTCCTTGTAGACCACCTTAGACTCAATGTCGAGAAACGGACTCGACTCGGTTGCATCCTGATCGTTTTTGAAGACGCGAATCACCCCTTCTTGCTCGGCAACGAAGAGGCGATCACTGCCGTCGCCGGCGTAGGTCATCACGATCGGACGACGAAACTCCAGATCGATAAATGCCTGCGTCGCGCGGATGGCGAGCGGCGATTCATCAATTTCCGCCGCACGGCCGGCGGCGCTTAAAATAGAAACTGTCAAAACCAGTGCGGAGAACACCAGCGTCATGCGCGGAAGCATCTTCATCAGCGGACCACCTGTTGCGTGAATTGGTAGAAAAAAAGTTCTTGTCAGGCGCGTAACGCAACGCACCTTCTGAAATAGTACGACAGCGCTTCATTCAGTATTTGGTCATCCCGATTGGGGGTGCCACTGGCGGCTCGTCCGCCAGTGCGCACGTGGACCGACATCCCCAGACAGGAAAATCCAGCCTGATACCGCACTGGCGGGCAAGCCGCCAGTGGCACCCGCGCTGAGACTTGATCGGCGATTGGATGATTCCGGCATTGGGATGATTTCACTTGGTGCTGTCGGAGTAAGTCGTATGAGAATAGAGCGAAGCGGCACCGATTTCAAAGCACACGGCTATTTGAATAATTTTGGGTCGAGCGTCCACTGGCCAAAATCGTTCTCTCCCGGCTTGACCGTTACGGTCACGAGGCCCTTTTTCCACGTCTGCGGTGCGTCCTCTTGGGAGGCTGCTGTGACGTCGGTCGGGACTTCGTGCCACACGTGAAACGTCCATTCACCAGCCGGGAGGTTTTTGATCGTGAAGCGGCCATCCTTGTCGGTGACAGCCATATAGGGATGATCTTGAACGAGCAGCCAACCGGTCATCCAAGCGTGAATCGAACAACTGACCTTCGCCGGCGCCCGTTCGACACGACGCGCCGTGCGGCGATCTTCGGTTTCAGGGGGAGAAACGGCATTAAACGGCAGATTCCGCTTCAAATACGCGGCTGTGTTGTGTGCGATCTTGTCGTCGTTTTTGATCAACAATTTTTGCGTGGTTCGCAGCGTGGTCACGTGCGGCACGAATCGGCAATCCTTGTTGGCCAACAAAACATCCGCCTTGGCCGATTCGGCATACGATTCATGAATCGGCGGCGTTTGACGTCGCGGCATTTCCAGCCAGATCACGACATTGGCAATGCCGCGACTTTCTTTGTCGACCTGCAGTTGTTCGGAATGCAGATCAAACGGCCCGCAAAATTCGGCATCCTTGTTGAGTTCCAATGCTTCGGTCACCGGCGGTTCGCCACCGTATACAAACTGACCGCTCAGGTCGCCCCATTCAGCGGCTGCATCAGCTGCGGAAACCGTGCTCACGAAGTGGTCGTGCGGATGGCCTGTCCAGTCGGCGAAACCGGCGAAACAAAATGTGACCACGACCAAAATGAAACCAATTGCCTTCGAGCCTGACATATCAACAACACCTCGAATCAAGTTGACTACCGACGAAAAAATACGGTGCTGTTTGATTGTATCGAACTTGCCGCCACGAGGATACGAACGGCCGCGATGTCACGGTTTGACAATCGTGCCATCCGCGCGGCGATAATTGCCCCAGAACATATCAAACGGCGGGGCGTCGGTGATTGGAAACTTCGCCGCCACTGTTTCGTCGATATCGATCCCCAATCCGGGACGGTCATTCGCGTGGTAATACCCGTCACGCAATTCCGGGCAGCCGGGGAACACATCCTGCTCAGCTTGATTGAATTCGTGGGCTTCTTGAATTCCAAAATTCGGGACAGCCAGATCTAGATGGATATTGGCCGCATGCCCCACGGGTGAGACATCCCCCGGTCCATGCCAAGCGGTCCGCACACCAAATAACTCGCACATGGCGGCCATTTTACGAGCGGGGGTCAGTCCCCCGATTTGCGAAATGTGCACGCGAATAAAATCGATCAGTCGCTCGCTTACCAACGGCATCCATTCATGCGGATTGTTGAACAACTCCCCCATGGCAAGCGGCGTGCTGGTTTGTTGCCGCAACTGCGAAAAATAACCCGCATCCTCCGGACTGAAGGGATCCTCTAAATAGAACAGACGATGTTGCTCCAAATCCTTGGCCAGCTGCATCGCTAAAATCGGCGGCACACGTTCGTGCACGTCGTGAATCAATTCCACTTCGTCGCCCAGTTGATTTCGCAGATGCTCAAACAATCGCGGAATCGCCCGAACGTAGGGGCGTGGTTCCCAGATTTCAGTGCGGCGATTTTCGGGGACATCTCCTGCTCCGGTCGCCTCTCCACTGCCATAGGTCCCCATGCCGGGAATCGCGACCTGCGCCCGCACATGGCGATAACCCGCCTGCAGAAATCCGCGGACTTGGTCCTCAACTTCTTGGAAATCACTGCCCGAGGCATGCCGATACGTATCGACAACAGAGCGGCATTTGCCTCCCAGCAGTTGATAGACCGGCATTCCGGCGACTTTCCCTAGAATATCCCACAGCGCGATATCGACGCCACTGAGGGCGTTGTTCAACACAGGACCATTGCGCCAATAGGAACTGACAAACGCCGACTGCCAGATGTCTTCGATGTCGAGCGGATTTTTACCGAGCAAGAACGGCCGCAAATACTCATCGACCGCCGTCTGCACCACCCGCGCGCGTTGTGTAAAGGTCGCGCAGCCCAGTCCGTACAACCCCGGTTGGTCGGTCAGCACTTTGACCACCACCAGCCGAATTCCCGCCGGAGCAGTGAGGATCGTTTTCACATCGGTGATTTTCAACGGCACGCCCCTACCGCGGTATCCACGTTCTTGGTGTTTGTAAAAAGGGTGCCACTGGCGGCTCGTCCGCCAGTGAGAATTACGTGATGCTTCAATACACTGGCGGACAAGCCGCCAGTGGCACCCGGGATGGTTAGAACTAGAGGGGCTTTGACGACCAGCCTTGTCACTTTAACTTCGTCCGATAGACCGGTTTCAATCGCGCGATGCCGGCCTCGTCGGCCACCTTTAACATCGCCGCCAATTCATCGACCAGCGGAAATTGGACGCCGCTTTGAAACAATTGTCGCACGACCTCCGCATCATTCGCACAACAATAATTGATCCGCACGCGGTGCATTGTGAGTTTTTGCGTGTGGTCGGGAGAAACCGTTTTTCCACGCAGCAATTGAATAAAGCCCGCTCCCATGGCGATCGTTTCGTCGACGTACTGCAGGTTATTGCCTTGACGCTCCATGTTGCAGATAAGAATATCCGCATCAACGCGGCGGGCGGCCTCGGCGGCTTTTTTGTTGCAGGCTAAAAATGCCTGATGTTTCCGCTGATGCGCAATGATTTGTCGTGTCGTCTTTTCTGCTAATTCCGCATCCCCCTTGAGATGCACGTTCAGCCAGATATTCTCCGGCATCACCTCTAAAGCTTCATCGAGCGTCGGAATTCGTTCTCCGGCAAACTCAGCCGCCTTCCAACTCCCCGCATCTAGTTTCTTGAGTTCCGCCAGCGTGTAGTCTCCGATCGGGCCGCTACCGTCGGTCGTGCGATCGAGCTTGGGGTCGTGCATCAACACCAGTTGCCCGTCCTTGGTGAGAGCAACGTCAAATTCGATCATCTGCGCCCCCAACCGAATTGCCTCGCGAAACGCGGCCAAAGTGTTCTCTGGATGCGTATTGCTCGCCCCGCGATGTGCGCAAATCCCCCGCTGCGGCATGTCGACGCTCTGGGGAGGCTCAGCGAATGTCGTACAGACCCCTGTCGCGGTGATGGCGAGTGCACTCAAGAACAAGACAAAAATCGGTTGTCGCATGTTTGGTCTTTCTGCCTGCGTAGGAATTCCCAGGAAGCGGAGTGGATGAACGGGGGAGGATTACACTAACATCAATAACGGGGCGGTCGCCGCCATTCAAGATTCCTCTCGATCCATCGAAGCTGTCCATGTCCGATCCTCATGCCAGACCGCAGGCACTACCACCGCGTCTCTCTTGGGCGCTCGGCATGGTGATTGGTGGCACGTTGGCCTATTGCATCGGCCTGCAGATGCTGCTTGAGGATCAATCGCTTTCCTCCAATATGATCAGTTCCGGCCTGTGGCGAAAGGTCGTCGGCATTTTTGGCGGCGAAATCAAAGCCAATCCTGCTGCCAATGCACTCACAGCGGTCGTTCCCTTTTTCCGTTTGCTGCTGATCAATGGCACGGCGAGCATCGCAACGTGGCTGGCCGGGGCGGCCTGGTTGAGTCGCAAACGCGGCGAAGAATACGTCGATTCGCTCGCCTTCTGGGGCTGGCGAGGCTGGCCGTGGTTGTTGCTGCCATTTGTTTGGCAGATTCTTTGGCTGGTCTCACTGGGAGGCGCGTGGAATCCTTTCATCACCGCCAGCACGCCATTTTGGTTGGCAATCAGTTGCGCCGGCTGGGGGGCGACATTTTTTACATTGGCGGCGCCGCTGCAGGATTCCAAAACTCTCGACACCACCCCACCTCAGCGCGTTCCGTGGGCATTGTGGTTGGGAATCGCACTGTTCGTCGGCTGTTTCTTCGCCATGAACCGGCAACTGTATTACGGACTGCAAACGCCACACGGCGATTCAGCGATGTATGAAGAACATCTTTGGAATCTCACGCACGGCAAGGGCTTTCGCAGCTTTCTGGATTACAACACCGAACGGCAGCCGCCGGAGTTTCGACTGTTTTTGGGCGAGCATATCCAAGTCGTGCATGTGTTGTTGTTGCCAGTGTATCTCATCTGGCGTTCGCATCTGACGTTGGAGTTGTGCGAAACCCTCGCATTAGCCAGCGGGGCGTTGGCGGTGTTTTTCATCGGGAGGCGGCATTCCGGGTCGCGCCGCGGGGCTGCACTACTCGCCGGCGCGTACTTGCTCTATTTTCCGCTGCATTTTTTAGACATCGAAATCGACTTCAAGACGTTCCGCCCCATTTGTTTCGGCGTGCCGGCGATACTCTTCGCTCTCGATCAATGGGAGCGCGGTCGCGTCAAGACGATGCTGTTGTTGCTTGCCGTGGCTCTCTCGGCCAAAGAAGATTACGCGATGATCATCGCCCCGTTGGGAGTTTGGATCGCCCTGCACCGGCAGGCGGAGGCGGACAATTCCATCCCCCGCAAGCGACTCTGGTGGCTGGGGGGATGCCTGGCGCTGTTTGGGGTGCTGTATTTGATGTTTGTGATCAAATTCGCCATCCCCTACTTTCGCGGCGGCGATGTGCATTACGTGCGTTACTTCCCCGAAGACTTGGGCGCCACGCCCGGCGAAATGGTGCGCAATGTTTTCGTGCATCCGCTGCGGGTGGCCGGGTATTTGTTCACACCGGGCAATTTGCTGTTCGCAATGTATTTATTGTTACCGCTCGGTGGCTTGCCGTTGTTGTCCCCCACGCGGTTGGCGGTGGCGGCTCCGTTGTTTGGGGTGTTGTGCTTGAATCAAATTGCCCGTGATACGCAACACCATTTCCATGCACCGTTGATCCCAATCCTTTTCTGGGCAGCGGCCGCGTCGCTGACGACCACTGCACGATTTCGGCCGCGGTGGGCATTCGCCTGCGCGCTGTGCACGGGTTTGTTTTTCAGTATCGGCCCGACAGGAATCGCATTCTGGGATTCTGACTCCGCCTTTTATTGGGGGCGCTGGTACGTGCCGGGCGAACGAGCTGAGAAATTTGCGGAAGTGATCGAGCAAATCCCTGCGGAATCAAAAGTTGCCTCAACCGATTTCGTGCATCCGCGTTTCACGCATTACGCGCGATCCTATGACTACAGCGACTATCGACCTATCGTCCCGGATGATACGGATTACATCGTCATCGATACGCGGCATCGCTACAGCAACATCAAGCTGCCGAGTGAGGTCAAGGAATTTCGTGACAGTCCGCAAACCTGGGAATTGTTACCCGACCGCACCGATGGTTACTTCATCGTGCTGCGTCGCCGACGCTGACAGGCTGGTCATGAAATTTCGCGCGCTCAATACCACTTCTGTTTGTCGGCCGGGGTCAAGAACTCTTCACCGTCAATGTAACGGCGGATATTCTCCAGCAGCGTTTCGGTATGCCGTTCGGCGATGCGCGGTGAGGCGGCTGCTACGTGCGGCGTGATGAGTACGTTTTCCATGCCCCACAGCGCGTGGTCGGCGGGAAGCGGTTCGACTTCAAATACGTCCAGTGCTGCGCCGGCAATCTGTCCTTCTTCGAGAGCCGTAGTCAGCGCCGCCAAGTCGACAATCGCCCCACGTCCAATATTGATCAGATAAGCCGAGTCGCGCATTTGCTTGAACTGTTCGGCGGAGAAAAGTTTTTCCGTCTCCGGCGTGTGCGGGGCGGCGATCACCACAAAATCGCTGGAGGCCAACAGGTCGGGCAATTGGCGGATCGGCCAAATTTCCGGCAGGACATCAGGGATTTCACGGCGAACCGGATCGACACCCAACACATGCATGCCAAAGGCGCGGGCCCGACAAGCGATTTCACCGCCGATGCTTCCTACGCCGACAATTCCCAGCGTGCAATCGGCCAGATGCAGCGCGCCGCGATCAATGGCATTGACTTGACCCGGCCCATTCACAAAATCGGCTCGCGCTTCTTCCCCGCCAACCGGTTCCCACCGCGATTGCATTTGTTGCCGCAAATAAATATGGGAATTGCGTGCGAACATCAGCACGTAGCCGAGTACATGATCGGCGATGACGTCGTAAAACAGGCCTCGCATATTCGTCAACTGGCAAGGATGAGCGACCAATTCCGGGAAAAGGTAATGCTCCAAACTAGCGGTTGGGGACTGCACCCATTCCAACTTTTTTGCACGTGCCAATAGCTGTGGCGTGAGCTTCCCAAAGAACGCGGTGGCCTCGACGATTGCTTCGTCAGCGGTGGCTTGATCCGCCGCATTCACAACCACCATGTCTTGCGCCGCATCAAGAATTCGTTGCAGACGCAGATCGTCGACGGGCGGAAAGATGACAAGTTTTTTCATAGCGTATCGGTTCTGATTGAGGCGTCAAAGCAATGCGTCATCACAAGTGCCGCGACTTAGTTTTGAGATTGAATTTTCACAGTTGTCCGGTCGAGTGCATTCCGTTGTTCACTTCGCAGCTTTGGTAACATGGTACCATGTCGCGTGACCGTTGCTTCATCACTTAGGTGCGCGCAAACGCAATTTGTCAAGTATCGATTCCTGAAAAACACAAAGAGTTTTTTCATTCATAATCAGGTGTTTTGGAGCTTGCTCTTCCGAGGAGTGTTCGACAAAATGGGACACCGACGCATGACGTTCGATGCGTGTTTTCCGATTTCTTCTTTCGACTCTTATTCAGATTCAAGAGGCTGGTTGATGCAAGTCATCTCACGTGCTGAAAGCGAATCGATTCAGTTTGGTAAAAACTTGACCTTAACCGTTGTGGAGATCACTGACGAATACGTCCGCTTGGGCATGACCTCCACGGATGGCGAATTGAACTACTGGGAAGAAATCCTGTACTTGAAAACACAAGAGGCGGAATTGCAGCTCAACTAACTCATTGTGCGACGGCTCGGAATGATGCGCCGCCATGCTGAACGGCACTATTCGTGGAAGCTGTGCGAATCGTCAGGAAACGAATTGTCACGAGTTTCCTGGATGTAACTCCGCACCGATGTGTCGACAATGCTTCGCAGGTCCGCGTATTTTTTGAGAAATTTTGGTGCGAATCCGGGAGTTAATCCCAGCATGTCGTTGGTCACCAAAACCTGTCCGTCACAATCCGGGCCAGCGCCAATACCAATTGTGGGGATGGTCAGCGTGGCTGTGATTTCGGCGGCAATTTCCCGCGGTACGCACTCCAGAACAATCGCAAATGCCCCCGCATCTTGCGCAGCTAAGGCATCGTCCAGCAACGGTTGTTTGGCCCGCTGGACTTTGTAGCCGCCAATTGAGAGTACCGATTGTGGCTTGAGTCCCACGTGAGCCATCACCGGCACATCGGCGCCTGTCAATTTTGCGATGGTGTCCGCTTGGTTGACTCCCCCTTCGAGTTTGACCGCTGCGGCGCCTGTTTCTTTGATCAGTCGTCCGGCGTTTTCCATCGCTTGTTCGGGGCTGACGTGAAACGACATGAACGGCATATCCACGATCACCAACGCTTGCTTGACCGCGCGGACAACCATCTCCGCATGGTAGATCATCTGCTCCACTGTGACTCGTAACGTAGAGTTTCGGCCTTGAACCACCATACCCAGCGTGTCGCCGACGAGAATGGCGTCGATGCCGATTTCATCCAAGAGCTGCGCCCACGTGAAGTCGTACGCCGTCAACACCGTGAGCTTGCGGCCCTGTTGTTTTGCCGCTGTAAATTGAGGGACGGTCCAAGGGGAGGCGGGATTTCCGCCGTTGTCAGCATCTTTAGTCATCGGGTCGCGTCTTTATATCTTGGGTGATCTTAAAATCAATCCGTCGCGGCGATTCGCGGGGGATCCATGTCGCCACATGGAAAATGATTGCCGTCGGCACTCAACCCGTGTATCCTAACGAACGAGGTCTCCGAAGTCACATAGGTTCGCCATGCCCACTTCAGTAGGCAAGCAGACCCGCCTTACTATAACGTCAGGAGCACACAGATGATGTTGCGATCCTATAACCTATGGCAGGCGATGCGATACAGCGTAACCGTGGCCGGATTGTTCGCACTGGCACTGCTGGCGGCCGGGCCGGCGTTAGCGCAGGACAAGAGCGTAAAACCCGATCCGGCAAATTCGCTGTCCGGAAAAATTAAATCCGTCGAGAAAAAAGGCCGCACACTGGTGTTGTCGATCGAAACGGAGAACGGGGAAACCGTCGAGCAGTTGCTCACAACGCGCACGCCCCTGGTGATCAAGGGAGCCGGGGATTCCGGCTTTCTGCGACCCGGAGCCGTCGTCTACACCAAGGCTTTCCAAAGCAAAGAGAAGAAGTTGTTCGGCAAGGAATTCAGCGTCTATCTGGATGGCTCGCGGTTTCGCGGTGTCAAAAAGGGCAAGACTGCTGAGATCCTCGAGGTGATTGGGGTGATCACGCAGGTGGATAACAAGCAGATCGCGATCAACATCGGGCGCGGTGCTCCTGGGGTCGTGGAGTTGGAGAAGGACTATAAAGTCAACATCGAAACGGCGGACCACGCATTGATTACTCCGGGAGCGGACATCGTGTTGACTGGTAGGCCAATTCGTGGACGTTTTAAGGCGACAGCAGTCGAGGTCAATCTGGAGAAGCCGTTGGACTCGGCGAAGTATTTTGCGGCCCAGGAGAATGGGTCCAAGCGGGGCCGTAAACGTTCTCGCGGCGCATCAACCGCCTCGAAGTCGGACAAGAAATCTGACGGAAATTCGGTAGCGAATCCGTTTGCTGAGATCGACAAGAAAAAAGATAAATAGCTCGCCCGAATTGAGAGGGCACGGGGGTTGTGCACAAGTCGGAGGGAACGGGGCAGTTAGGGCGTGTGTCGCATTCTAATGCATGTGGCGCAAAATCGTACACGCAATACCGCCCAGTGTTCATTTATGGGACACTTCTTTCGTCCGCCTGTATTCTTAGAGATGTGCGTTCGTTTTGTATCTCTAGTAATAGTAGTGTGTTGTGTTTATTGACTCAAAACGGTGCGATTTGGCATCATTAATGCTTTCTTTTGTAAACGCCGTGGTGGTAAGCGTTGGCCCGCACTTCCGCCATTGGTACACTGGAAAACGTTCCGCACCTTGTTGTGCGGAACGTTTTCTTTTTCTTTGTCCCTTCAAGTTTTGTCCAATAATCTCGAAGCCTGGTCAGCTATTGATTGATCCTGATTTGGCAATTCTGCGTTTTCTGAGAGGCAAATTCACTCGCTAGTGGGTTCTCAAAACTAGTCGCTTTTGTGGATCGATCATTCTCAGCTCAAAGGCCGCCGATGACCATCGAATTTCGTTGTGACTGCGGATCGCGGTTGCGAGTTCCCGACCAGCGCGCCGGTCAGGTCGTTCGATGTCCGGCTTGTGAAGAGTCGACGTTGGTTCCTAAGCTGGGCGAGGATCCTGACGCTTATTCTGTAGATGGCAAAGCCTCCCGCAGTGACGACCTTGTTTCTGTACAAACGGACACGTCTCAGCGTTCCGCTGGGAAGCGATCCAGATCGACATACCGGGCGGCACGGTCGAGTGAACCGCCCACATCGAAGGCCGCTCCATCCGCTTGGCGGTCAGCATCGCGGGAGCGACGACGTTCCCAACGACCATGGCTGGCCAGTTTTCAGTTCCCCTTCCAGGACGAAAACAAATTCACGCTGTTAGGGTGGGGAATCGGCTTTGCGTTCGTCGCAATCATGATGTCGATTCCGATCCCGTCTCTTGTTGCCAACATTGCTCGCCTTTTCGTGCTGTTGGTCGCTGCGGGATATTTTTTCCATTTTTTGAGCGAGGTCGTCCGTGTTGCTGCCGGAGGGGATGTCGAACTTCCTGAAACATCATCTGGTGAAGATGTGCTTCAAGATGCGGTCACTTGGTGTGGAGCCATTGTCTTGGGATTGTCTCCCTGGTGGGGATTTCACCTGCTCAGGTGGTGGTTTGCCTGGGATACTCCTGCTGAAGTCGGCGAAATCCTGCTGTTGGTCGGTGCATTTTACTCACCCATGGCCTTGCTGGCCGCGACGCTGTTCAATTCTATTTTGGCCGCCAACCCGCTGTACGTCTTCGGGGCAATTTTCAAATTGCCACGGCAATATTTCACCTGTTGCTTGCTCTCGGCCAGTGTGTTTGTCGTCTATTTTTTATTGGGCGCCGTGATCATGTCCATGCTGGGGCCGGAAAGCCTGTTGATGATTTTGTTTGTCCACACGATTTCGGCACTGTTGCTGCTGTACGTCTCCATCGTGGTCATGCATCAACTCGGGACGGTGTACTACAAAAATCGCGCCAAAATCGGTTGGTTTCGCGATTGAGCCTGTTGAGCTGACGCTTTCACAATTGTCCAGCCCCGGTTTTGCAAGCTGTGTTGCGGCGAAATGCTGATGCTGGTTGTCCTCGCGCCCGCTGGTGGAGTATCATTCCCCGCGCAAGGATTTACAAAAAAATGAGCGAGTTTCAAGGACTTTTGGGGAGATACACCACGTGGCTGAACGCGTAGTCATTATCGGCTCCGGCCCCGCCGGATGGGCGGCCGCCATTTATACATCACGCGCCAATCTCGAACCGGTCGTTTACGAGGGCGCAGTGACCGAAGAGAACCGCTTGCAGGGGACATTGCCGCTCGGGCAATTGGCTCTCACCACCGAGGTCGAGAATTATCCCGGATTTCCTGCCGGCGATCTGGGGGGCTACCTCGACAATTCCATCGACGAGTCGAAACGCAAATACATGGCGCCGCACCTCAAAGAAGGGGTCAGCGGGCCGGAGTTGATGGAATTGATGCGGCAACAGTCCGTGAATTTCGGCACGAAGGTCGTGACGGACGACATCGTGGAAGTCGATTTTTCGGTGCATCCGTTCAAACTCAAGTCGCTGGAAGGCGAGGAGATCGAAGCGCTCTCGGTGATTATTGCCACCGGAGCCCGCGCCAATTATCTGGGACTCGATTCGGAAGAACGATTCAAAAACATGGGCGTCTCCGCCTGTGCGGTTTGCGACGGTGCCATTCCACGATTTCGCGACAAGCCGTTGGTGGTCGTCGGTGGCGGCGACAGCGCGATGGAAGAGGCGACGTTTCTGACCAAATTCGGCAGCAAGGTTTACATTGTGCACCGTCGCGATGAATTCCGCGCGAGCAAGATCATGGCCGATCGCGTTTTGGCCAACGAAAAAATCGACGTCAAATGGAATACCGTGGTTGATGAGGTGCTTGGCAACGATAACGACGGAGTGACCGGCGTCCGACTCCGCAGCACCTTGGATGAGGAAAAAACAGAAGAACTGGAAGTGGCCGGTTATTTCGCTGCCATTGGACACACGCCCAACACCAACTTCTTGGCGGGCCAGTTGGAGATGAACGATAAAGGCTATCTCACCTGGACGACTCCGCAACGAACCTACACAAGCGTCGAAGGAGTCTTCGCTGCCGGAGATGTCGCGGACGATTATTACCGGCAAGCAATTACGGCCGCCGGGACCGGTTGCATGGCAGCCCTCGACGCCGAACGTTGGTTGGCGTCGAAGGGGTATGATTGATGACGCAGTGGCTAGTGGCCAGTGGCCGGTGGCCAGAGAAATAGAAGTGTCAGGTTGTTGAGAGATTGGCTTACGATGGCGCATCCTCAAGCCTGTCACCTCACGCCTCAGGCCTACAGTCGACGGCCTCCTTAATTAGGAAAAAACGATGTTAACCGAAGCGGGATGTTTAGCGCGGCGGGCTCGGTTGTGGGCGAGTGTGCCGGAGAGCGTGGAATGGTTGTTGGTGGCGGATCCGCGCCACGTGTACTACCTCAGCAATTTTCTGGTGAACCCTTATAGCTTTTCCGGAGGCGAACGGGGGTTGCTGTTATTGGAACGGGGCGGCACAGCGACGCTCTGCGCCGACAATTTCACTGTGCGCTCCGCCGCAGGCGAACATTTCGTAGATCGGGTGATCGAAGAAACGTGGTATAACCACCAGCATGCGGTCATCAACCGGGACCATGCGTTATTCAAGGCGCTGGAAGCGATTGATGGACACATTCTTGGCCACAACGGTGCGGTCGAAGCGGAATGGTTGCCGTTGGCCGCTTGGGAAGTGCTCTCGCCTGATCGCGAACGGCATTCCGTGCAAGAGCGCATCGCCGATGCTGTTGGTTCAGGACGACCGGCGATTGATTTGGGATCGGTACTGCGTCGCTTGCGGCGTCAAAAGGAATCGGACGAATTGGAATTAATGCGGTCCGCCATCCGCGCCGGAGAAGCAGGCCATGCGCGAGCGCGTGAAATTGTGCGTGCGGGAATCAGCGATTTTGACGTCTATCGCGAAATCCATGCCGCCGCCATGCAGGACGCGGGACGCCCGGTGATCCTCTACGGCGATTTTCGCGTCACCAACGCCAAGCAGTTTAAGGCGGGCGGATTGCCGACGGGAGAAATCCTCAAAGACGGCGACATGATGCTGATGGATTTTTCGGTTGTGATTGATGGCTATCGCGGCGATTTCACCAATGTCCTGAGCGTGGGATCTCCCAGCGATGAACAGACCATGCTGATGGAGTTATGCCAGGCGGCTATGCAGAGCGGCGAAAAGGCGCTCAAAGCCGGTGCCGCTGCGAAGGATGTGCATGCGGCGACCGAGCGGCCGCTCAAAGAGTCAGGCTACGGCGATACGTTCAATCATCATGCCGGGCACGGCATCGGTTTGGCGCATCCGGAACCCCCGATTTTGGTTCCGCAAAGTGAAGACATTTTGGTTGCCGGAGATGTGGTGACGTTGGAACCGGGCCTGTATGTCGAGGGCATCGGCGGCATTCGCATCGAACACAACTACCTCATCACCGAAACCGGGTATGAGCAATTGAGCAATCACTTGATCTCGCTCGCATAACGATACGTCCTCCAGTCACTTTTTTTATTGTTCGCGCCGCGATTGTGTCGGCCGGGAATCGCGTTTTCATATGTCCAATGCGTTGCCCTGGATCAATGAAGAACTGGATGAAATTGAGCGTCGTGGTTTGCGGCGACGACGGCGGGTTGTCGAACCCTTGCCGGGCGGTCGGTGCCGCATCGATGGCCGGGAGATGTGGAATTTTGCCGGCAACGACTATTTGAATCTTTCGCAAGATCCGCGGGTGATCACGGCAGCGCAACAGGCCGTTGCGGATTCAGGAACCGGCGCCACGGCCAGTGCATTGATCTGTGGACGAACACAATGGCACGCCCAGTTAGAAGAGCAACTGGCTCAGTTTGAGGGGACCGAGTCGGCGCTGCTGTTTCCGACCGGCTTTGCCGCCAACATGGGAGTGATCGTCGCCGTCGTTGGTCGCGAGGATGCGGTATTTTCCGATCGCTTGAACCATGCCAGCTTGGTGGACGGCTGCCGGTTGTCTAAAGCGGCTTTGACGATTTACGATCGCAAGAATCTGGACGCACTGGGCGAGGCATTGTCCGCAGCATCGACGGCGCGCCGACGGTTGATCGTCACGGACAGCATCTTCAGCATGGATGGCGATGCGGCGCCGCTGGCCGAGTTGTGCGAATTGGCCGAGGCGCATGATGCGATGTTGATGATTGATGAAGCGCATGCGACGGGTCTGTTCGGCGCACAGGGAAAAGGCTTTGCTGAATTCGCCGGCGTCGAAGACCGCGTGCATTTTCGTGTGGGGACGTTGAGTAAGGCGGTGGGAGCGAGCGGAGGCTTTGTCAGTGGCTCGCAGTCACTGATTGACTGGTTGTGGAATCGCGCGCGGTCCCAGATCTTCTCCACAGCATTGCCTCCGCCGGTTTGTGCGGCAGCTGGTGCGGCAGTCGAGATTATCCGAACGGAACCGCAGCGACGCACGGAGTTACTCCAGCGATGTCGGCAATTCCGCGCCGCTCTGATCGCGGAGGGCTTTGCGACCATTCCGGCAGCGGTTGCCCCCATCATTCCGATCCTGCTGGATGACCCTCAATTGGCGGTGCGGACTGCAGCTGCGTTGGAAGAGCGGGGCTTTCTCGTGGGAGCCATTCGCCCGCCCAGTGTTCCGCCTGGAACGTCTCGTTTGCGGATCACGTTGTCGTGGGCGCACGATTGGCAGGTGATTGAGGAATTCACGACAGCGTTGAGAGACGTCTTACGCGACGTGGCCCAGGGAAGTTGATAGACTCTTTTCGGAGTTGTTTGCCGAGCGGATTTTGTAGAATTATTGATACCGTTATGAATTCACGTGCTGGCTTTGAATCGGAATATCCATTTGCGTCGAATTATCTCGACCTCGACGGCGCGCGCTATCATTACCTCGATGAAGGCGCGGGCGAGACGTTGTTGTTTGTACACGGCAATCCGACGTGGAGCTTTGCTTGGCGGAATTTGATCAAGGATCTTTCGGCGAACTATCGCTGCGTAGCGGTCGATCACGTTGGCTGTGGGTTTTCCGATAAACCGCAGGACTATCCTTATACGCTCGATCAGCATGTGACTAATCTGACGCGATTGATCAACACGCTCGATTTAACCAACACCACGCTGATTGCCCATGACTGGGGAGGCGCGATCGGCATGGGCGCCGCCACACGATTGCCTGAACGATTTTCGCGATTTGTACTGATGAATACAGCGGCGTTTCGTTCGACATCGATTCCGTTGCGGATTGCTGTCTGCCGTATTCCGGTCTTTGGCACGCTCGCCATTCGAGGCATGAACGCGTTTGCCCGCGCGGCCATTTCAATGGCGGTGGAGAAGCACGAGCGGATGACGCGCGCAGTCCGCACCGGATATCTGGCCCCCTACGGCAATTGGGCGGACCGGATCGCCACGTTGCGGTTTGTGGAGGATATTCCGCTTAAAAAGCAGCATCCCAGCTATGGCACGTTGAAGCAGATTGAAGAAGGCTTGCAGCAGTTTCGCGAATACCCGGTGCTGTTTCCCTGGGGAGAGCAGGATTGGTGCTTTACGCCGCAGTTTTTAGAGGAGTTTTTGAACTTCTTCCCGGACGCCGAAACGTTGCGGATTCCCGAGGCGGGTCATTATGTGTTTGAGGATGCGCATGAGAAACTCATCCCACGGATTCGCGAATTCCTCGCGGCGCATCCTCTCAAAGCTGTCGGCGTTTGAATTGTGCGACCGTATTACGGTTTCGGTTTTTGCTTTTCAAACACGATGATATGCTGCCAAGGCAAGACGTCGATGGTTTTCGTCCATTTCAATTGATGCTCCGGCAGGCCGATTTCCCGTTTGACTTGGGCTTCGCTCATTTTATGAACCCGTTTGATCGGCACGCTGGCATCCTCTTTGCGATATTCGACAAACACCACGCGCCCGCCCGGTTTCATCGCTGCGGAAATCCCTTGGACCATTTCGTAGGGAAAGTCAAATTCGTGGTAAACGTCGACCATGATTGCCAAGTCGACCTTCCCGGCGGGCAATTGCGGTGATTTTGTTTTGCCGAGCACCGGTTTGATGTTTTTGATGCCCAGCCGGGTGCATTTGGCTTTGAGGGCATCGAGCATTTTCTGTTGGACATCGACCGCGAGGACCTCGCCGGTGGGGGCGACTTTCTCAGCCATGAGGACGGAGATCACTCCGCTTCCCGCGCCGATGTCGGCGATCACCATGCCGGGTTTGAGTTGCAGCGACTCAATGAGTTTTGAGGTAGCTTCTTCTTCCTCGCGTTCGTCCCGTTCCAACCAGGGCATCCCGGCAAAGCCCATGACGTGGGCGATTTCGCGATCCATGTAGAACTTGCCAATGCCGTTGGGATCGTGGTCCTTGCGAAAGGAATACCGCTCTTCCGATTTCGCCGCATCCTTCTTGGATGCCGGTTCGTCGCCGACGGCGAACGGCAGGTCGCTGGCTAGGCTCACAGTCACGAGGACCGCAAACAACGCCCAGGACCAGAAATGATAGCGGCAGCCTGAATTCGAATGCGGAAGTCTCATCGCGGCTTTCCTTTGTTCTGGACGCCGAGTAACTACGTGGCTTCGAGCGGTTTCCCGGTTTGTGGATCGCGCTGATGCCGCGTCATCACGGCCGCCCAATCTTCCGTCGACAACTCGACCGCTTCGTCGACCAGCATGATGGGAATATCATCTTTGACTTCGTAACGCAGCCGCGACTGCGGATCCACGCTCACCAGCAAGGCCCCGTCGAGCACGAGGTCTGCCTTGGTCTTGGGGCAAACCAATTTGATTTTTTCGAGCGTATCTTGCGTAAATGGCATGAATTCGCGGCGACGCTATTCTAGCGTGCTGTCCTTCGTCATGAGTGTGTAAAACCAGTTTCAAAACCCGGTTGCGCTTGTTCTCGAAACGTTCCGATTAGTGTCAGTGAGACTCGTCAGAGGGTTTTGAAACGACTTGTCGTCAAAACTTCTCAAAATCCACGGGCAGTGCGAATGTGTTCGAAGCCGCGCAGTTCATAATCGATGCCGACATAATCCAAGACCGAACACAGTCCGCGACAAGCAACACCCAATCCGTCCGGTCCGCTGTATCCACCGAACTGTCCGCCTCCTTTGAGGTGCGGTTCTAATTCCAAAAAGACGCCGGGGACTCCCAGCTTCTTCATTTTTTTGTCGAGCTTGGTGACATGCTCGCGGAAATCTCGCAAGATCGCTTCGTGGCCCGTGTCGCCCACGTTGGCCGGCACAAAGTTTTTCAAGCGTTCTTCATCAACAACGCCGGTCCAGGACAAAGATGGATCGACGGCGTAGTCTTTGATGTGCATCCAGCCGATGTGGTTGCGCATGGCTTCGTATTCATCAAAACATTCGACCGGTGTGAGATTCTGGCAGGCGAGGTTGCCTCCGTCGAAAATGCAGACCATGTGCGGGCTGTTGACTTTCCGCGACAACTCAGCCAGCAGCCGCCCGTTCTGTCCGATCAGATTGGCTTCGACTTCCAACCCGAAGATCACGCCGCCTGCGGCACAGGCTTCGACGATTTGCGCGAGTTGATCGACTGCTTGATCAACGTGTTCAGCGGGGTCGGTCCCAGCGGGATGATAAAACGAGAATCCGCGGATCAACTTGGTGTCCAATTGATTGGCGCGGTCGATGGCTGTCTTTACGTCATTCGCCAGATATTTTTTGAAGGGCACAAACTTGTTGTGCGATCCATCATCAACGTCCAGCAGTTTGACCTTTCCGATCGGCGAGCCAATACTCGTCACGTGCATGCCGTAGTCGGCGTGCAGTTTGTTGAGTTTTTTGATTTCCTGTTTGGTCAGCGCCATCACATTTTTGACTTCGCCGGAAACATCGACGAAACGAGGGCTGTAGTATTCCAGCCCCAATGCGGACAACGTGGCCATTTGTTCAATAGCCGTTTTGGACACGGCACCTTCGTCGGCGAAGGCGCTCAGAATGACTTTGGGATTTTGCGACATCGTCAGGAGCAATCTATCCGTATCGGGAAATTCGTGGTGGCAGATATCAACGCAGAAACCGCATCTGTTTCCCGGATTGTAAAGGATGAGCCCCCTAGGTAAAGCATGCGGCAAAAATGACCGCCTGAACAGGTCCTCAGCGGCTACTCTCGCCCTTTCGGCTCGGGGTCGCTTGGCTTGTTGTTCCCGCCGGGATGCTCCACAATCATAGAATGGGCGAATTGGCGGTCCTCGTGCTCTTTCAGAAATCGCCGCCAGCAAACGCATCTCTTCGCATTGATTCACCGAAATTGAAAACTGGACCGGAATGAAGAAACGGATTTGGATAGGACTGATTCTCGCTGCTGCCATCTTAGCGATAATCGCGTGGCCGGCGCTGGATTGGTATATCGCCTTGCCGGAAGGCCGCACCGCGACGTTTGTAGGCCGGCAGTCCTGTATCGAATGCCATTCCTCGGAGTACAAAAAGTGGCAAGGCTCGGATCACGATCTGGCCATGGACTTGGCGACGCCGGAATTCGTATTGGGCGATTTCAATGACACTCAACTCGAACATCACGGCATCGTTTCCAAAATGCAGCGTCGCGGCGACGATTATTTCGTCGAAACCCAAGGCCCCGACGGCGAGACGGCGGAGTTTCAAGTCAAATATGTTTTTGGCTACCATCCGCTCCAACAATACCTGACCGAATTGGAGCGGGGGCAAGTCCAGGTTTTACCGGTCACGTGGGACACGGAGGAGAAGCGTTGGTATTACGCCAATCCCGATGCCCCTTTTGGGCCGGACGATCCATTGCATTGGACCGGTTCGGCGCAAAACTGGAACCACATGTGCGCCGACTGCCATTCGACCAATTTCGCCAAAAACTACGACGTCAAAACCGATACGCATCACTATTCGTTTCATGAGATGGACGTCAGTTGCGAAGCGTGTCATGGACCGGGGAGTATTCACGAGGAGTTGGCGAATTCGAATTCTCTGTTCTGGGACCGACATTATGGATACGGATTGGCGAAGCTCAAAGATCCCAACGCGCGAGCGCAGCTAGAAACTTGCGCTCCGTGCCATTCGCACCGACAACACATTCATCCTGGATTCCAACCAGGCGAGAAATTTCTCGACCATTTCAATTTGTCGTTGCTCGAAGATCATCTGTATCACGCCGACGGGCAGATCGACGAAGAGGTCTACGTCTACGGTTCGTTCCTGCAAAGTTTGATGTATCGCAAAGGGGTCCGCTGCACCGATTGCCACGATCCGCACTCGACCAAATTAAAATTCGAGGGGAACAAGCTCTGCACGCAGTGTCATTTGCCGGCGAAATATGACGGTCCCAACCACCATCATCACAAGATCGGCACCGATGGTGCTTCCTGCGTGGAATGCCACATGCCGTCGAAAAAATACATGGTCGTCGATCCCCGTCGCGACCACAGCCTGCGCGTGCCGCGTCCTGACTTGACCGTGAAGATCGGCACGCCGAATGCCTGTAATGGTTGTCACACGAAACCGGAAGAATCCCCGCAGTGGGCGGCGGATAAAATCGTTGAATGGTATGGCCCCAAGCGGCGGCAGGATCCGCATTATGGTGAGATCATTGATGCGGGCCGAAAGAGTGCACCGTCGGCAGTCCCCAAATTGGCCAAACTGGCCCGCAATCGGGAAGAAGGGGCGATCGTGCGCGCGACAGCGGTGTCGTTGTTAGCGACCCGTTTTAATACCACCGCAAGCCGCACGCGGTTTATAAGGCGCTTGAGGATGGCGACCCCTTGGTCCGGACGGCGGCGCTGCGATTGTTTGAAGGTTGGCAACCCCGGTCTCGCGAAGAGGCGGATGAGCAAAAGCGCCATTTGGCGCCGCTACTTAAGGATACATCCCGGTTGGTTCGGGTTACCGCGGCGCGACTGCTGTCTGCATTGCCGCCGGGGGTGTTGAATTCTAATGAAAGTCAAGATCTCGCGGCCGCATTGGCTGAATACCAAACCGGCCTCAACGCGCATACGGATCAATCGGGCGTCCACCTGAGCTTGGGGCTGCTGTATGCCAACCAAGGCAAACCGCAGCAATCGGCCGAAGAATACCGTACTGCCATCCGCTTAGAGCCGAGCGTCGCCGGGCCGCGTTCGAATTTGGCGGGGCTGCTCGAACAACAAGGGGAGAGGGATGAAGTCCGCCAGCTTCGCGAAGAAGAAGCTGAGATTCTCGCCCGCGATGCGCGGCTACTACCGAACAATGCCACGATCCATTATCGTTTGGGATTGGTAAACTATTTGCTCGGGCGGGAGGAGCAGGCGACGACTGCGCTGGAGCGAGCCTACGTGCTTGACCCGACGAGTCCCGATTTTTTAATGATGCTGACCCTGCTGTATGAAAAGCAACAACAATGGGACAAAGCGGTCGATGCCGCCGACCGGTTGATGCGATTACAACCGGGCAATCGGATGTTCTTGGAGATGAAAACGCGGATCGAGCAAGGCGCAGCCCAGCGCCGTCGCCCGACGATTGGTCCACCCGAAAAGGCGGGCAACTGAGCGGAGTGTGACGCTTTCCCCTTCGGGTAAGCTTTTGTGCTTGAATAATGCTCGGGTGCTGTGGAATCCGTATCGATAAAAATTGAGGGAGCCTGTGATGCGAAATTTCTATTGGGTGTTGAGTCTGCTCGTTTTGTCCGCGACCGGTTGTGGCCAAGAGGAACCGGTGCCCGCCGCCGTCGCCGATTCACCGGTGGAGGAATCTGAAAAAGTGGCAGCGCCCGCTAAAGCCGAGCAGAAAGCGGCTGTCGCCACACAGCACCGACCATTGTCGCGCGCGGACATTACCGAGGGGTGGATTCAACTGTTTGATGGTGAATCGTTGTTTGGTTGGAAGGCGACCAACGACGTGAACTGGGAGCGTTGAGAATGGCGCGATTGTCGCCACGGCTGGCGAACCGGGTTGGTTGAACACGACCACCCAATTCGCCGACTACGAACTGCGCTGCGAATGTTGGGTCGAAAAGGGAGGCAACAGTGGCTTATTTTTGCGTGCTCCGCTCGAACCTCAGGACCCGGCAGTCGATTGCTATGAATTTAATCTGTGCGACACGCACGCGGAATTTGCCACGGCCAGTTTGGTGACGCGGCAACAGCCGGCGCAACTGGTCGTCAACGATGGAGTGTGGGTGGCGTATCACATCACCGTGGGGGGAAATCAAATCATCGCCAAGGTCGACGGTAAAACGGTTCTCGATTTCACCGATGAGAGTCCCGATCGGCCGGTCACCGGATACATCGGGCTGCAGTTTCGCGAAGGGGCGGTCAAGTTTCGCAATATCGCATTAAGACCATTGGGAACATCGCCGATTTTTAACGGCACCGATCTCACCGGTTGGCGAGTCGTGGAAGGGGGCAAAAGTACGTTCGAGGTCCAGGAGGGAGCCATTCACGTTTCCGATGGCCGGGGCTATCTGGAAAGTGAATCAACATGGGACGACTTTGTGTTGCAAGCGGAAATTATTTCCAATGGCGAACACCTCAACTCCGGCATCTTCTTCCGGGCGCTGCCCGCTCCCTCAGCCGATCAGATGAATGGTTATGAAGCGCAGGTCCGCAACGAGTGGAAAGGGGATGATCGCAATCAACCGGTCGATTTTGGCACCGGCGGCATCTATCGTCGTGTCCCCACGCGGCGGGTGATCAGTACGGATCACGAGTGGTTCACGATGACGGTCATCGCGCAGGCCGCTCACGTGGCGGTGTGGGTCGATGGTTTTCCCGTGACCGATTGGACGGACGAGCGCGCACCGGCTGAGAATCCTCGCGAAGGTTTGCGCACCGCAGCCGGACACTTCAGTATTCAAGGACACGACCCGACCACCGACTTGTCCTTCCGAAACCTCCGCGTCGCCAAATTGCCCCCGCCGCGAATCAAAGAAACGCCGTAGGGGATTTCGATAGTCGCGATTCAACATCGTGTGAACGGCGCAGCGGGCTCTTTTCGGCTTAGTACTGTTCCGGCTTGAGTAATCGTTGCATCTCTTCGGTGTTCATATTTTCCGGCGTGGCGACGTATTCGCCGGTGACGATTCGTTTTTTTACCTCTTCGCCCTGCAGGTGCTTCATCATCGACATCACCGCTTCGTAGCCCATCTTGACCGGGTCCTGCAGCACGATGCCGTGGACCTGATCGTTGGACAGTCCGTCGATCAACGGTTCGTTGGGGTCGAAACCGACGAATTTCACTTTGCCGGTCAGCCCCAATTGTTCAATCGCTTTGCGAACCCCTTCTCCGTTCGGTTCGCAGACAGCGAAGATTCCGTTGACCTGTCCTTCATATTTCTGCAGGATCTGCGTGGCATTGGCAAAGGCGTCTTCCGGAGTGACTCCGGCGTACTGGTCTGAGGAAATCACATTGATTTCGGGATACGCCTCTTTGAGTTTCGCCAAAAATCCTTCTTCGCGTTGTTCGGTACTTTCACTGCCGGTTTTGTAACGCAGCAGGATGACGTTCCCTTTGCCACCGATACTTTCGGCCAAGGTCTGGGCTGCTAATTCTCCGCCGTGCCAATTGTCGGTCGCGACGTAGGAGACCGTATTCGATTCATCATCCAGACCACTGTCGAAAATGACAACGGGAATCCCCGCTTCTTTGGCAACGTTGACGTGTTCGATGAGCGCTTGCGAATCGAGTGGCGCTAGACAAATACCGTCTACTTTTTTGACGATGAAATCCTGAACTACGTCGACCTGGCCTTTTGTGTCCGATTCCAGCAACGGGCCTTTCCAGAGCACCTCGACATTTCCCAATTCGTCGGCGGCGTTCTGGGCGCCGGCGTGGACCGATTTCCAAAACACGTGCGACGTCCCTTTGGGGATCACAGCAATCGTATATTGTTTTTCACCAGATCCGGTGTTTGTCTCGGTCGACGACGTATCGTCACTGCCGCAGCCGACGGCTAGGGCCAAAATGCCAACGAGGAAAATGCGGGGCGTCATGGGGACTCCAACAAAAATCTCAATGAAGGGATGACTCGACGGGTAGGGAAATCCATTAGCTCGTTGCATCGTACCAGCCTCGTGAGGCGGCACCAAGTCTGCCGCGAATTCTGTGAATTTCGGGTGCGGTGTTTGCTCGCTGAATACTTCTATTGCAGGCGTTTCGAGCATTCACGGCGACGTTCTTGATTGCCGGAATCACTTCAATCCTGGTGAACCAGTCGCAGGGAATTCACCGACAAAGTTCGGCCTCAATCCCGCCTGGATTTGATGAATGTTCTCTATGTCGGCTTTTGGTCGTTTTTATCTGAGAACTTATCTTGCCGCAGATTCGGTGTTGGGATAGAATCGTGAAATTCGTTTGCTGTTATTTCTCAACTTTGCACCGAGAGTGCAAAGGAGTCGGTCGTGGCTTGTTTGAGCGTATACCAAGAAGGGCTTCGCGAAGCCGAGCGCCATAAGTGGATCGAAAGCGAAAAGCGAGGGTGGGACGTCGGATCTGTCGCCCTCGGCCAATGGTACGATCGCTACTGGCCCCACTATTGTCGCGGCAAATGTTTAGAGCATTTGACCGGCAGACAACACTGGACAGAGTTCGGTGACGACGACTTCGGTCTGATTCCCCGACTGCTGGTCGAAAACGACCTGCTGCTGGATCGCATCCTCGATCGCGTGTTACGCGGCTACGAAAACCTGGATGTGATCTGCTGGTCCTTAGAGTGGGGGCTGCCAATCGATCCTGTCATGAGCATTCTGCACCAGTTGAATATCAACCGGGCACGGCTCGAACCGGCTCCCGCCCGCAGCTGAGGTATAACGACCTGTTAACCTCCGTGCAGAACCCCTCCGAAACTGCAGCTGAATCCGGTGTCATCGGTGGCGATGCGGACGCTCCCGCTCAGCATCGACAGCGGCTCTTTTCCGGCCTGCGAATCGTCAGCCTGTGCACGCTGCTCAGTCGGGTTTTAGGTCTGATTCGCGACATGGGTATGGCCGCATTGTTTGGTCTCTCTCCCATCGCCGACCACTTTGTCGTTGCCTTCAGTATTCCCAATCTTGCCCGGCGTCTGTTTGGCGAGGGAGCCCTCTCTGCATCGTTCCTGCCGGTGCTCACGCGGGAACTGCAAAAACCGGATCGCGAAAACGTCTGGAGACTCGTCAGTGCCGTCTTTGCGCTGTTGACCGTTTCTTTGACCGCCTTGGTGCTTGTCGGTGAACTCGGGATCTGGGGGCTGCTCAAATGGGGCAGTCACGATACGGACATCCATATCCTCCTGGGCCTCACTGCGGCGATGTTGCCTTATCTGATTTTGATCTGCCTGGCTGCGCAGGTGAGTGCGGTGCTGCACGTGTTGGGACATTTTACGTTGCCCGCCTTGGTGCCGGTGATGTTAAATCTGTTTTGGATCGCCACGTTGTGGTTGGTCGCCCCGTTTTTTGCTCCCGATGCGCTCAGTCAGGCCTATGTGATCGCCGCTGCCATTGTCGTCGCCGGTGGCGTGCAAGTCGCTATGCAGTGGCCGCTGCTAAAAAAATATGGCTTTCACTTTCGCACGGACTGGAGCTCAGCCATGCCCCGCGTTCGCGAAATCGCGTGGGCCACATTGCCGGTCATGTTGGGTATGTCGACCACGTTGATCAATACCCTCGCGGACCGGATGATCGCCTGGGGCTTTGCCCGGTTTTTAGTGAACCCGCCTCTCCAAGAGGGGGCTGCGGCGGCACTTTATTATGCCCAGCGGCTCTACCAATTCCCCCTCGGCGTGTTTGGTGTCGCGCTGGGGACGGTGTTGTTCCCCCTGCTCGCGCGGCATGCGGCACAACAACGCTATGACCTCTTGCGGCACGATTTGACATTGGGGCTGCGGTTGGTGGTTGCTGTCGGTTTTCCTGCCAGTGTGGGGTTGGTGCTGATGGCACGACCGCTGGCGACAGCGTTATTTGAATACGGCGAATTCGATGCCGGCGATTCGGCGCGCACGGCTGGGTTGATTGCCGCGTATGGTTGTGGCGTTTGGGCCTATTGCGGACAGCTCATTTTATACCGGGCGTATTACGCGCTCGATGACCGTACGACGCCGCTGCGCGTGGGGCTAGCGAGCGTGGCTGTGAATCTGGCACTGAATCTGACATTGATCTGGCCGTTGGGCGGAGAAGGCTTGGCGTACGCGACAACGATTTCCGCCACGCTACAAGTGATTGTGCTGACGTGGATGATCCAATCCCGCGCCGGACAGATCGACGGCCGCCGCTTATGGGGGACTGTCTACAAAGCCGGCATAGCAACCGCCGTGATGTCGGCGGCTTGCTTTCTCGCTATGTGGGCGTGCGGCGAGGCCCAAGGGATCCCATCCCGCGTGCTGAGCGTGGTGATACCGGTCGTGGTGTCGGTAATCGTTTATTACGCCGCCGCGACGCTGCTGGGCATGAACGAACTAAAAATGCTCCTCCGCCGCAAGGTCGGGGAGGAGCATTAGTTCGTAGGTCATGCTGTGCATGACGTTGCTTGGGAAGAGGTGGCATTGGCGAGTGTCGTCATGCACAGCATGACCTACAGCTGCCCATCACCCGACGCTATTTTTCAGAGCGGGTCGTTTCGTCGGCCACGGAATTGGCGTCGAGGACTTGCACGATGAACAGTGATGTTTTGGACTCGATCGGCGACATGCCGAAAAATACGGGCCGTCCCATGGAGACCGAGATTTTGGAAGAGAGTTGACACATCGAATCGTTTTCCCCACGTCCTTGAATCTGTTGCTGAATCTTTCCTTGAACGTCATTTCTTTCGGATGCGATTTGCACAATGAGTTGAAGCTCGGCGATTTGATCATTACCGAGAATCACCCTTCCCATGACATTAAATTTGCTTTCCCCTTGAATCAATGCGGATCCGCTTCCTTCGAATTCAGTCTGTCCAATATTGCGTTGGTTGATAATGATTTGTCCGGCAGTCGCGAGCGGCTCCAGACCAAATTTTTTCTGGAGTTTCTCAACCGTGGGAAGCAAGTCCGGCGGAATCGCTGTACCATTGCTGTCACCCTCGATGAGCCGTTCGTCCACCAACCAGACGATGCGGATCATGACGTCCCGCGCGGCGGGTTCATTTGGTTCAAGATTTTTGGGTTCGACATCGAGGCTTTGTAACAAGCTCCCCACTAATTTCTGCGTTTTTTCATCAGCTGAGACGATCAGTGAGTTGGTATTGAGATCCATTGCAATTCGGACAGTTTTGGAAGCGTCGGAGTTTTCAGCGATCCTAGAGATCGTAGGCATTAATGCAGAAACTTCTTGATGTTTGACGCGATAAATCTGGACGTGTTGTTCAGGCGTTTGTTTCTCCGGCGTTTGCTGGGCTTCCTGAGCAAATGCTGGCATGGCCCCATAAAAAACCAACAACGACAAAACTCCGGCAAACAACATTCGGCTCTGATAGCGCTTCAACATAGAATGGCTCCTTGATAATCAACGGTTATTTCTGCACTGAACAAACGTCCGTCCCGCAGTTCAAGTTGTCAGTTGTCATCTCCGGGGGGCTGATACACCGGATAGACCCACACCACGGTCACGTCCGGATCGCCGATATCAATCGGCACGCCAATCACATCGTCCGGCAACTCCACGTGGGTGACTGGCGGTGGAGGCGTGACATCGGCAACCTGGTCCTCGACGGCGACGTCCGGCACTTCTTGCTGCGCGGTGAAGACTGCAAAAAACAAACCGGCCATCAAACAAACTGCCGCCACCGCCGCCGCAAACCGGCGGGCGCGTGACGGTTTACGGGACGGCGATGGGGCCGGTTCGTGCATTGTCTGAATGGATTGCAACAGCCCTGCAGGCGGGGTTTCCAACGTGCGAGAGGCCCGCGATAATTCTGCCCGTAATGCCCGCCACTGCGCCACTTCTTCGCCGCACGCAGCGCAGTTTTCGACATGCTGTTCAAACAACGGCACCCAATCACGCGGCAATTCACCGGCCAGGTAGTCGTCGAGCCATTGGCAATCGAGTGGTTTCATGATTCCGCCTGAAACTTCTCACGCATCTGTTTACGGGCCAAGCTGAGGTGCACCTTGGCTGTGCCCGGATTGATCTGTAATACTTCCGCGACCTGTGCCAACGACAACTCCTCCACGGCGACCAGATGTAACACCTCACGTTGTCGCGGCGGCAGGTTGTCCAGCATGTCGAGCACCCGCCTCAATTCCTCACGACTCTCCAGTGGTTGCTCCGGCGCAACATTCGTGCAGGGGATCTCTGTTTCCAACCATTCCGTATCCCCGTCACCTTGATTTCTAAGTCCGTCCCGCCACAGGTTCACCGTGATGCGAAACAACCATGTCCGTGTCGCCCGCGGATCGCGCAGCGAACTCCGTTTTCGCCATGCCCGCAAAAACGTCTCCTGCGTCAGGTCCTCGGCACGGTGCGGATCTCCAGTAAGTCGCAATGCAAAGCGATACACACGCGAAACGTAATCTGCAATTCCGTCGCTCACTTTGACGGGTCCGCTCCCAAGCGCCCTGCGAATCCAATGAATCGCGAATCGTCATGTCTCCGGCCTGCAAAATTGATAGTCTAACCAAACAGACGCGAGATACGCGAAATGGTTAAAGACGAATCCGCGCAGAAGCAGATTTTTTCAAAATTCGCGGGAGCCTGCGGAAAACGACCGGCATCGATACTGACGAATTTCGGGGCGTTGCGAAGTACCGATTCAGCGCAGAACGGCGGACTGCCTGGAGGCAGAAATGCCGAGCGATGGCAGGTGGGCAATCGAAGAGGCACCCGAAAATTGAGCACTCGAATTCGGCACAAAAAGAAAGCCCATCGATTGCCATAAACCAATGCAATCGAAGGGCTTTTGCAGAGCCGCCGAAGAGACTTGAACTCTTGACCTACGCATTACGAATGCGTCGCTCTACCAACTGAGCTACGGCGGCTTGGGGTGTGGGCGGTTCCTGCGGATTTTCGCGGAACGTCACAGCAATGGTATATCTTACGTTGGCCGGATTTGCAAGCCGAATGGCTGTCGGCGGCAAACCCTTTGGGGGACTGTTGATAGGGTGGATTGTGCTTAGCTGTTTTGTGGCGTTTTATTGTCTTCTCGCGAGGGAATCTTGCCGATTTTGTAGTCCGGCCAGCGGCGTTCGATGAGGTCGACGATTTCCTGCGGCATGTCCAATTGCGACGGCCAAGCCCGTGATTGGGACTCTTCGGGGAATTTGGTGGTCGCATCCAGGCCGATTTTGGCCCCGGTTCCGGCAATCGCATTGGCATGGTCCAGGTAGTCAGCTGGGCCGCTGGTCTGTAAGACGTCCCGCGCGGGATCCAGGTTCGCGCCGACCTGAAACCAGACTTGCTCCTCGTTGTGCAAATCGACACCGGCATCGACCACCACCACCAGCTTGCTGTACATCAATTGGTTCAGGCTCCAGATGCCATTCATCACTTTGCGAGCCTGTTGCGGATAGGTTTTGTTGATCGAGACGAAGCAAATGTTCCGCCCTGCTCCGCTGCGTGGCAGGTGGAAATCCTCGATCTCAGGCAAGAACAGTTTGATCAACGGCCGAAAAATTCGCTGGACGGCGCGGTTCATCCAAAACTCTTCACGCGGTGGTTGGCCGAACACCGTCGTGGGGAAGACCGGATTGGCGCGATGCGTGAGTGCGGTGAGCTGTAACAGTGGCCGCGGCATGCGGGGCGAATAAAACCCGGTTCGACTGCCAAACTCGCTCCCCGGTTGCAGTTCCTGCAGAGCATCGATGTAGCCTTCCAGAACGATTTCTGCATGTGCGGGCGCCTGCAATTCCACACTGCGGCAGGCGACGACCTCGATGTTTTTGTCGCGTAAAAAACCGCCGAACACCAATGGGTCGCTATCAGCCGGCAGTGGCAGCGTGCAGAGGAAATCTAGCAACGGGTCGCCTCCCAGCGAAACCGCCACGGGGGTCTGCTTGCCAAGCTGGCAGGTTTTTCGGAAATTTTGAAAACCAACATCGTGCGGCGTCCAATGCACCAGCACCGAGGTCGCTCCGCGGATTTCTAACGGCACGTTGCCGACATGCCGCGTCCCGGTCACGGGATCGACGGTATGAATCTGGCCGCGGGTAATAAACGGCGCTGTCTCTTTCGGTCGGCAGTGCAGTTGCGGTAGTTCTCCCAGATCGATGTCGCGGCCGACTTTGACCACCTGTTGGCTGATTGCCGTGGCAACGGTTTTGGGGGGCAGATTTGTCAGTTGCGAAAACTGCGGCAATAGTTTGAGCTTCTCCAACCAACCGTCGGGAAGTGCGGGACGGATCAAGCCGGCAACGCGGTGGGCCACCTCTTCGACATCGGCAACCCCCAGAGCGCGGCACATCCGTTTTTCGCTGCCCAACAGATTGACCGCCACCGGCAGCGCGGTCTGTTTGACGTTTTCGAAGAGGAGTGCCGGACCACCATCCGCGGATTGTGTGATGCGGTCGGTGATTGCGGCGATTTCCAAAACGGGATCGACCTCAGCCGCCACGCGGATCAACTCGCCGGAATCGTGGAGGTCGGACAGAAAATCAGCGAGATGATCGTACGGCATAAGTATCGCTGCAAATTTATTTAGAGTGCGAAAGTCGAATCCTCTTGAACTGAAGTGGGGAGGATTATAGCAACTTCCCCACCCGTTGACTTGTGCTCGCCCCCCGGATTTCAGTTGAATGGCGACGGTGGCGTTTCGTGCGAGCTGCCGCTCGAATCGGCAGCGGTCGTTTTTGGTGGGTTACCTCTTACCTCCATGACGGCAGGCGGGAGCCTGCCCTACAGGTACACTGTATTTTTTTGGTTGCTGTAATAGTGCTTCCGCTGGACTGCTGCAAACGTTCGCCGTTATGATTTTTAAAAAGACCACTTAAACGATACTAGGAGTCCTCGACCCGTGCGAATTCGCTCATTGCTGCTGATAGCTGCTACGAT
This sequence comes from uncultured Planctomycetaceae bacterium, assembly GCA_942492455.1. Classification (GTDB taxonomy): domain Bacteria; phylum Planctomycetota; class Planctomycetia; order Planctomycetales; family Planctomycetaceae; genus Symmachiella. The sequence goes on from CALOFE010000005.1 coordinate 125,019, forward strand.
TTCACTGACTTTTTCCTGTCCGATTACGAATGCCTTTGCGGGCGACGGTGCTGATAAGCAGGCGATTGCCGAAGTGGCCTCGGGCAAACGGACCACTGCCAACGCTGCTTGGTGGGGTTTCGATGCTGAGGATGCTACTGACACGTTGCAAGCTGCGATTGATTCGGGTGCCAAAAAGGTAATTGTCCCTTATATGGGTCAACCCTGGATTGTGCGGCCGATCAAGTTGCATGGAAATCTGGAGTTGGTCTTTCAGCCCGGTGTGTTGGTGTTGGCCAAAGCCGGGGAATTCCGCGGGGGCGGAGACTCGTTGATCCGCGCTGAAGACGTCTCGGACATCACCATTCGCGGGTACGGTGCGACGCTCCGCATGCGTAAAAAGGATTACCAACAGCCGCCCTATGATAAAGCGGAGTGGCGAATGGGTGTACGCATTGTCGGTTGTCAGCGGGTCAATATTTTGGGACTGCGTGTTGAAAGTTCTGGCGGTGACGGAATTTATATTGGCTCCAGCAGCAAAAACCGTTGGTGTACGGATATCACGATTCGTGATTGCGTCTGCCACGACAACCACCGTCAAGGAATTAGCGTGATCAGTGCGGAAAACTTGTTGGTTGAAAATTGCATTCTCTCGGGGACGGACGGGACCGCTCCGGAAGCGGGGATCGATCTCGAACCGGATAGCCCGGATGAGCGGTTGATGAATTGCGTGGTCCGTAACTGCGTGATGGAAGACAACTCGGGGCATGGGATTTTGGTGTATCTCAAACCGCTGACTGCAGAGTCGGATCCGGTCTCGGTGCGGTTTGAAAACTGTCTCTCGCGGATGGGAAAACCGGGCATGGCAGCGGATGAGTTCACCGATCCCCAGATGCGCGGTTGGGCCGGCATGGCGGTTGGGACAGCGCGGGATGACGGGCCGCAAGGTCTGATCGAATTTATCAACTGCACCTCGGAGAATACCGGCAAGGAAGGGGTGAAGATCTTCGACAAATCAGCCAAGAGCGTGAAAGTCCGGTTTGTGGACTGCAACTGGCGAAACTGCTGGGTCGCACGGCACCGAGATTATGGTGGACCGCGACCTGCCGTCTTCTTTCACCTACGGCGGCCCGAAATTGTCACCGCACCGGGTGGAGTCGATTTCGTCAACTGTCATCTGTTCTACGACGCGATTGGTCCGGCTTTGGATTATGTCGACGATCATGGCGGGCATGATTTGCAGGACGTCACCGGACAGATCACACTGCACCGGCAACACAAAGTCCCCAACCAACTGGGGGACGAGGCAAATCGTGTTCAACTAAAGTTGATTGACGTTGAGGAGTAGCCACGGTCTAACACGCATAATACACGGATCAGCAAGAACTTCGGCCTCACCCTAGGGAACCGATGGTGTTACAACGTGTCTGACGGATTGAGTTGTATGGGAAATCGCTCGTAGTGCGAAAACCCTCACCCCGGCCCTCTCCAAGAAGGAGAGGGAGAGGGAGAAGCTGTTGTAGGGTGCGTCGCGACGCACCTTTCTATGCAGGACGTTTGATTGACAATTAAAAAAAGTGGGCGTGCAAAGACGCGAAGCCGCAAAGAATCTGTATCGGATAGCCTCGTTTTTCCTTTGCGCCTCCGCGTCTTTGCGCGAGACTTTTTTCTTTATTGTTTGAACAAGAATTCTCTGGCAAAACCTGGAACGATTTCACAATGACGACCACCGCTGAGCTTACTTTGAATGGCGTTTCCATTGTGGATACGTTTGCTGAGGCGTTTCCGACGATGGCGGCGCGGGTGATTGTGACGGCTGCCAATGCACATTGGGCCGACGTGGCCGGGACGGTGATGACCGGCTATGCGACCAGCGTGATTGCCTGCGACGCCGAAGCTGCGGTCGAACGTCTGCTTGCGGCCGATGAAACGCCCGATGGGCGGCCGGGGGTGAGCGTGTTGGTTTTTGCCTTCAATCGCGATGCCTTGGCCAAGGCCGTTGTCGGACGTGTCGGGCAATGCGTGCTGACGTGCCCGACGACCGCTTGTTACAACGGCCTGTTGGATACGCCAACGGACAAACAGTTCTCCGTCGGCGGGCAGTTGCGGTTTTTCGGCGACTCGTTTCAACAATCCAAAAAAATCGGCAAGCAACGACTTTGGCGAATCCCGGTGATGGATGGCGAATTTGTTTGCGAGGATCGTTTTGGATCACTCAAGGGGGTCGCGGGGGGCAATCTCATTATCGCGGGACGTTCTCCCCAAGCCGCCTTGTCCGCATCCGAGGCAGCGGTGACTGCGATTCGTGAGATCCCCAACGTGATCCTGCCGTTTCCCGGAGGGATTGTCCGCAGCGGCAGTAAGGTGGGGTCGCGCTATAAAAAACTCAACGCCAGCACGAACGATGCCTATTGCCCAACACTGCGCGGCATGACCGACTTGGCGATTCCCGAAACCGTGGAGGCGGTCTATGAAATCGTCATTGATGGCTTAGCGGCCGACGATGTTCAGGCAGCCATGCGTGCGGGCTTGCATGCCGCTTGCAGCGTGGAGGGGATCGAATTGGTGACGGCCGGAAATTACGGCGGAAAACTTGGCCCGCACCATTTTCACCTGAAGGATCTACTGTAGCCGTCTCTCGTTCAGAGAGTGTCCTCAAGACTTGTTATTGCAACTGGGTTTCAGCGTCACGGGAGGGCGAAGCTCCCGCTGAGCCGCATCGGTACGCTGAACATGGTTTGCGAATAGGACAGACGAATGACACGTTTCGATCGCGTGCGGCTCGGCCGGAGCCTCGCCCTCCCATTTTTCAAGACACACTTTCACGACGAATTCTAGTGTGTCATCGACTGCTTGTTCCCGGGTATGATGACAGGCAGGGTTTTCTCTGCTTATGGAAATTCGCATATATTCGCACTGCTGGACAAGCCAGCAGTGGCACCCGAGAACCCTTTTGCTGTCCAGCTAATCCTTTTGTTCCAATTCGCGGCGCAGGGCGGCGAGTTCGTCTTCGATGACGGGATCGCGTCCGGTGGGAACATCGTTGGATTCGTCGTCATCCGGTTCTGCGCCGAGGACTTGTGTGTCGTTCAGCAGATTGTCGACGGTGTCGTTGGCCGACGATGCGTTGGATTGGCTCAAGATTTGTTCTTGCAGCCGCCGTGCTTCGGCAAGTCGTGCTTCTAGGGCGCGGCGGGTGGTTTCTAACTGCTCGCTGGTGGAGACGGCGGCCGTGTGTTGTTGCTGCAGCCCAGCAATCAAGTCTTCGACTTCCCGTTTTCGCATCAGCGCTCGTCGTGCCGCTTCCTCGTGGCCGGCTGACAGTTCCTCGCGAGCTTTGTCCTGCCAATGTGCGATATGTCGCCGGTGTTCATCGATTTCGGATTGAATCCGCTGTTGGTTCGAAGTCGCAGTCGCAACGCTCCGATTGGCGCCGGCGACACCTGCTTCCATCTCGCGGAGGATACTCAAGATGGCCGCATGCGGGTCAGCCTCTCGATCAAGCAGTTCGTTCAAATTACAGGTGACTATGTCACTGAGCCGGCTGAAATAGGTCATCGCCGCTACTCCGATTCCTTCTTAACGCGTTTCAAAATTGTCCGCTGTTTGGTTGTGTTGATTCTGGTGATTTTCCCAGTCCGTGCACAACCGAATTTTGAAACGGGTTCTCGTGGGCCGTTAAAAAAAGTCCCGATGCTTCGCTGGTGCGTCGAGAGCATCCCTTGGTAACGTCAAACTGCTGAAAATGGTTCACTCATCAACTCAGATTCCATCAATTTTTAATGAAATCTTCTCTTCGCCCGGTGGGCAATGCCATCTGTGATCATTCTAGGCTGTGAGTGTTGTTTTTTGTCATCACATTTTTTTGAGATTTCGCTAAACGATAACTGTCGATCGTCAATATTCATCGGCCGGGCCGCTCACTCCGCGGGAGAGTAATTTTTCTTGGAGTTTTTCACGTGCTAACCGCAAGCGGCTTTTGGCGGTCGAGGTTGTCGTCTCTGTGGCATCGGCCACCTCCGAGAGCGTCAAACCAGCGTAGTGATGCATGACAAAAGTCGTTCGCTGCAACTCGGGCAATTGTTGCAGCAAATTGTCGACGATTTGCGCCAGTTCCTTCACGTGTGTTTGATCTTCGGGAGAAACGACCTCACCCACCAACCGCGCCAGAGCGTTGTCATCTTCGTCACGAGATTGCACCGCGCGAATCAATGCGTCATGCGACTGTCGGCGAATGCTATCGATCATCAGGTTGCGGGCAATGCGATACATCCACCCGCGAAACCGTCCCATGGGGAGGTAATCCCACGATTGATTGTAGACTCGCAGTAGGGTTTCTTGCGTCAAATCTTCGGACATTTGCCGGTCGCGCGTATTCCGGAAGAAAAAACCGATCAGTGGTGCTTGGTAACAGTCGACCAGCTCTTCGAAGGCGCAGGAATTCCCGGCCTGAATCTCGATCATCAGGCGATCGTCGTTGTTGGTGACTGGTTCCGGTTCCGGCACAGCTTTCTTCTCGCGCTGTAACTTAACTTTTGAATTTCTCGGATTGGCCTCTCGGCCGTCATAGACGCCGCCCCAGTTGACGTCTCGGTACTTCCCACTATAGTGGCGCCAGCGTCGGATGTCACTAATACGTTCCCGTAAGTTGCGTCCTCTGCCTGATGGGTGTGAGGTGTTTTGAGGATTATTCGGCGAGTTTTTTACTGTGTCCATTTCACTGCACTACGGCCAACGCCGCGTTTATCAATGTGATTGCGATCCGTCGCAACTCCAAGCGCAATTAGCGCTTCCGCATCCTACGGCTGATTTCGATGCGGATCTCAAGACCGCTTTCGATCAGCCGCTCGATTTCCCGCCGCTGTCGCAGTGCGTCGTGCCCGGTGACAAGGTGGTGCTGGCCGTCGACCATCACACACCGCGGGCGGCGGAGATTGTCGCCGGTGTCTGCGAGATTCTCATCGCCAGCGGCATCGAACCGGGTGATGTGACAATTTTGCAGCCTGCCTCGACAGGCAATGGTTTATTGATCGATCCCCGCAGCCGGTTGGCCGATTCGATCCAATCGCAAGTCGAATGGGAAATCCACGACCCGGCCGATGAAAACCAGAATGCGTATGTCGCAACGACGGCGGGAGGGCAGCGGATTTATCTTTCCCGCAATTTGGTCGAAGCCGATTTTGTGCTGAGCATCGGTCAAATCACCTTCGATCCGGTCATGGGATACCGCGGAACCAATAGCGTGTTTTATCCGGGGCTCTCCTCGGCCGATGCATTTGGCCGTGCGCAGGGACAAGGGCACAGTGAACTCGGTCCCGATGAAGAACGTCCCTTTCGGCAACTTGTCGACGAAGTCGCTTGGTTGCTCGGCACGCAGGTCAGTGTGCAGGTGATCGCCGCCGGGCGTGGCGAAGTGTTAACCGTGTTGAGCGGAGCCCACGAGTCGGTATTGCGACGCGGCATTTCGTTGTTAGGTGATCATTGGCGGCTGCAAGTCGATGAACGTGCCGAGGTCGTCGTGGCAGCCGTGGGGGCGGATGCGGGAGGGCATAGCTGGGATCAATTTGGGACGGCTGTCGCCAATGCCCGTCGACTGGTCACGCGGGGCGGCCGGATTGTGATCCTTTCGGAATTGTCCGCCGAACCGGGGGATGGCATGCAACTGATCCGTGGCAGCGACGAACCTCGCGATGCGATCCAACCGCTTTGTGACCTAACGCCACCGGACCTCATTCCGGCCCTGCAATTGGCTGATGCCCTCGACTGGGCGGAGGTGCATCTACTGAGCAACGTCCGTGACAGTATCGTTTCGGATTTGCATATGAAGCCGTTGGCGAATGAGCGTGCTGTTGATGCGATCATTGCCGAGGCGTCATCCTGTATATTTCTGGATGGGGCGCAACACGCGTACGGGAACGTGCGGTCTTAATACATCCGTCGGGATTTCTTCGAACATGGCGAGAGACTCATGACTGATCCGGAAACCCCGCTCGATCTGCTTGTCGTTGCTCCGCACCCCGATGATGCGGAAATCAGTGTCGGCGGTACGATTCTTCTCAGTCGGCAACAGGGACTGCGGGTCGGTGTTGTGGAACTGACCAGCGGAGAACCGACACCGCACGGCACACCGGCGATTCGCCAACGCGAAACTGCCGCTGCTACAGAAGTGCTGGGGCTCGATTTTCGCGAAAACCTGGGACTCCCCAACCGCAGCCTAGAACATACCTTGCAAGCGCGGCGAGCATTAGCCGGTGTGTTTCGGCGGACACGACCGCAAACGATTTTGGCACCGTACTGGGACGATGCGCACCCCGATCATGTTGTGGCGAGTGCCTTGTGTGATGCGGCACGGTTCTGGTCCAAACTCTCGCGGACCGATCTGCCGGCCGAGCCATTTTGGCCGCCGCGCATCCTGTACTTTTGGAGCATCCATCTGCGGATCCATCCGAAGCCATCGCTGGTGCTCGACATCAGTGAGCACATCGAGACCAAAATGGAATCGATTCGTTGTTACGAAAGCCAAGTCATTACCGACAGGTCCACGGAGTTTCCCACGATTCTTGACGACATTCGAGATCGCGCGCGGTATTGGGGGTGGACCATCGGCAAGGGATACGGTGAGCCGTTTGCCAGCCGCGAGGAAATTGGACTGGGCAGTTTGGAATCGCTGATTTGAATCTCACGGCATGACCGTGGCCGCATTAAAACGGCAGTGGTTTGCCGATCCGCTCTTGGGTCGCCAATTCAACGAGTTTTGCTGCGAGGGCGACATCCTCAATCGCCAGGCCGGTCGACTTGAACAGCGTGACGCTTTCCTTTTGCGGACGGCCCGTGTTGCGGCCGGTGACGATCGCTGACAGTTCGTGCATCAGCGGCCAATCGATCGCGTGTTCGGTGAGTGCCGCAGAGAAATCTCCCGCTTCCAATTGGCATTGGGCAATGCTGTCGCAAGCAATGACATCGGCGCGGCGAACCGTAGTGACGTCGATTTCCGCTTTCTGCAAAAAGTTCGAACCGACCACATTGAGATGTGTCCCCTCATCCAGGACGCGGCCATCGAACACCGGAGCTGAGCTGCTCGTGGCGGTGATCACAATATCCTTCTCCGTCGCAGCCGTGTCAGGGGCATGGACCGGTTCGACTTCGGTGTTGCACAATTCAGACATCTCGTCAGCGAAACGGCGGCGGTTTTCGTCGTTGCGGCTGTAGACTTCGACATAATCAATCTTGCGGGTTTCGCAGACTGCTTTTAACTGGGTGCGGGCCTGTTTGCCGGTGCCAAAAACTCCGACGACTTTAGAATCGGGCCGCGCCATGTAGTCGGTAGCGACACCGCTGGCGGCGCCGGTGCGGAGTTGGCCGAGATAATCGGCCTCGATCAGCGCGATCAGTTTGCCAGTTTCGATCGAGTACAGACCGACGAGAAATTCGACATGACCGGGCCGGCTGGAGTAGTTTTTCCATCCGGCGACACCCAGATAGTCGGCCGAGGCTGACATAGTGTGCAAGAAGAACGGGCCGGGTGCGAAGGCGCGTGCACGCGGCACGTTCTCTGCGGTTCCTTCGGCAAGAGCGACAAACGCCTGTTCCACGACTTCGATGGCCGTTTCCATATCCAACAGGTCGCGAACCTCATCTTCAGTAATGAACAGTGCAGCCATGCCATCTCTTTCATTCGTGTGGGATGCGAAACTGCGAGCTTCAGTTATTCTAGCGGCGAGGACACACAGGGGCGCTCGTAAATCGCTGAAAAATGAGAAATCCTGCGAACAGATGCGAGCGGTTGATTCAAGGATTCGCCATGCTGAACACGCTCGGCTCGTTGAAATACTGTTTAACTTCCTAAAGTTGGGTGCCACTGCTGGCTTGCCCAGCAGTGTATTGCCGGTCACAAATTCTGCACTGGCGGACAAGCCGCCAGTGGCACCCATCATTACCAGTGGCACTCTTTTTACAATGCGTTACTATGACTCGACCAACTCGGCGATGGCCGCGTAGTCCGTCTTGAGGGATTGATACAACTTGCCGTACAGGGGATAGGCGCGATTGTAGGCGGCTTTGGTTTTGCGGTCGGGAGTGGTACGGCTGGTCGTGTCGATGGCCGCAGTACATGCTTCGACGACGTCTTTATAGGCGCCTGTTCCGGCTGCGGCGAGCAAGGCGACTCCGTAAGCGGGGCCTTCTTCGGCGTTGATGGTCAGCACCGGTTTGCCATAAATATCCGCTTGCATTTGCCGCCAAAAGGGGCTGCGGGCGCCGCCGCCGGAGAGACGGATTTCACGGACGGGGATTTTCATGCCCTCGATGATTTCCAGACAATCCCGCATGGCGTACGTCGCACCTTCCATCACCGAGCGAATCAAATGCGGTTTGCCGTGCCGCAGTGATAACCCAATCCAAGCGCCGCGCGCATGTGGGTCTGCATGCGGTGTTCGTTCGCCGGTTAGATAGGGGAGAAAGTACAAGCCTTCACAGCCCGCCGGCGCTTCGGACGCTTCGGCGGTTAGCAATTCGTAAGGATCGATTTTTTGGCGACGGGCGGCTTTCACTTCGGCTTCGCCCAATTGATTGCGATACCACTGAAAACTGCCCCCCGCCGACAGGACAACCCCCATCACATGCCACTTGTCGCGGACCGCATGGCAAAATGTATGCACGCGGCCTTGGGGATCGATCTGCACTTCGTCGCTGTGCGCGAAGACAACGCCGCTGGTGCCCATCGTGGCGGAAATCACACCGCGGCGGACGATGCCGTTGCCGATCGCACCGGCCGCTTGATCTCCTCCGCCTCCCACCACCGGCACACCGGCGGCTAGGCCCATTTGTTTGGCGGCGATCGGCGAAAGCTTGCCACTGACTTCTTCGGATTCATAAACCGGCGGCAGCAATTCCTGGTCAATGTCCAATTTGTTGAGCAGCGGTTTGCACCACCGTCGTCGTTTGACATCCAATAACAACGTTCCCGATGCGTCGCTGACTTCCGTGGCGAATTCGCCGGTGAGCCGGAAACGGACGTAGTCCTTAGGCAGAAGAATCTTCGCCGTACGGGCGTAGTTGCGGGGTTCGTGTTCGCGGAGCCAGAGGATCTTGGGTGCCGTGAATCCGGTCAGCGCTGGGTTGGCGACCATGTTGATCAGTTTTTTACGTCCGCCGGCCTTGGCTTCGATCTCGGCGCATTGGGCGGCGGTTCGCTGGTCGTTCCATAACAGCGCCGGGCGGATGACGTTGTGGTCGCGGTCCAAAAAGACGCTGCCGTGCATTTGTCCGCTCAAGCCGATCCCAGCGACATCGGCCGGTTTGATTTTTCCAGCTTTGAGAACCTGTTTGACAGTGCGCACCGCAGCCTGCCACCAATCGGCCGGGTCTTGTTCGGACCATCCCGGTTTGGGGCTGTCGAGGGGATATTCGGCCGTGGCGGATGCGACGATCTGACCGTCTTCTCGTATGGCCAACGTTTTCGTGCCGCTGGTGCCCACGTCGATGCCCAGATAAATTCCCATCGCTGTGAATCCTTGTTGCGAAATGTGACGGTCAATGAATGAATGGTCTGCCCATTTGTTGTTTGCCGTGTGGCCAATCGTCAATGCTGAGCGAAACCTTCCTATGGGTTCGCGCGCGCCACCACATTCAACAGGGTATTTGTGGATGGACGCTATCAGCAAGATGCCGCGAGCGATTCTGCAGCATCGGCGGCGAATTGTCCAGCAACAACAGGGCAGTGAAGCCCATAGCCACAACGATGCCGCCTAGCCTGTCAAACACCGATCAGGGCAACATCATCGGAAACAGCCCCACGGGGTAGTCCGTATTGATGTCGGGCGGCGTGACTTCGGAGGCGATTTCTCCGGGCGCTTCCAGGCCTTCAGAAATTAGCAATCCCTGCAGGCGGACAACGCTCAACCATAAGGCCGTTTGCACCTGCACCGCTGCGAGACTTTGGCGAAAATAGGTTCGCTGCGCGGTGAGCAATTGCAAATAATCGAGTTGTCCTTCTTTGTAACCGCGGCTCACCAGATCGAGATTCTGTTTGGCTTTGGGGAGGATTTGATCGCGGTAACTCTCCATCTGAATCCGCGAGTTTTGATAGCTTTGAAATGCGGTGGCGAGTCGGTCGCGCAGATCCAATCGCAGGCGTTCAATTTCGCGGCAGGCGCGAATGTGCTCGGCGTGGGCGGCGGTGATATTGCCTTGATTCCGGTTGTGAATCGGGATCGGAAAACCGACCTGAATGTTGACGATGGTATAATCCGTGGCGAAATCCTGTGCGATACCGAGTTGAGCATCCATGTTGGGAGTCGGTTCGACTTCGGCGCGTTGGATTGCCCACCGCGCGCGGTGGACATCATAATACGCCGCCTGTAATTCCGGGCTGTTTTCCGTCAACCAGTTCCAGACCGAATCGAATTCCAGATCCGGTGGAGTTTGATCGAGACTGCCAACGAGGTTCTCCGGTTGCAATTCCGGGGAACCCACGGCCAACGACAAACGCTTCAGCGAGGTTTGACGCACGACGCGCGAAGTATTGACCAGATTCAAATTGCTCTGGGCTTCGATCTCAGCTTGCAGCACTTGCGAATAGGTCCCCTCCCCTGCCTTTTCCAAGCTGCCTGCTATCTCCGCGGCCTGTTGCGCCAACTGTTGCAAGTCCAGCGCTAGCTCCAACGTTTTATGCGCGCCGAGCGATTCGTAAAATCGGCGGCGGACGGTGTTGATGACCCGATGTTGTTGCGTTTCCCGCCTCCAACGGGCTTGTTCAACAGCACTGCCTGCGACGGCGCGATTCAATTCTAACTTCCCGCCGCGGACAAATTCCTGCCCGATGAACAAACCTTGTTGGCCGCCGTATCCATCATTGCCGACTTCCGCTGCTTGGTAACCCATAATCGGATTGGGCCGCAGCCCGACTTGTTCGCGCACACCATTGAGCCGCATGATCTCGGCGGCCGCTTGCTGTAATGTCGGATTGGTCGCCAGTGCCAATTCTTCCAATTCCGACAGCGAATAGGCGATCCCCGGCTCGGGGTGGATCGCTTCCGGCTGAGGCGATTTTATGGTGGACATGCCGACATCGGAAAAATCGATAAACAAATCCGCGTTGGAGAGATGGACCACTCCCGAATCATCCGCCCGTGCAGCATCGATTTGACCGGGCAGCGGTTCCTCGGCTTGTGCGTTTCGTTCGCCTGTTGGCAACGCCATTATCAACGGAGCTGCGGTGAGGAGGCTGAGCGCGAAGCGGCGCACGCACTGGTAGGATCGTTCCATGGACTTCATCCCTGGGGAGAGGACGAGAGACTGCGGGGGAGTTTGGGTCATCTTACAATCGCGCATGGCTGGGACCGTGCGCATGACGTTTGTATCGACAGCAACAGTCATTGGGATTGAATGTTTCCTGCGGGCGGCTAGGTGTCTCTCGGCGGAGGTTGGCCAGCGCGGCGACGATTGTTGATCTTTTGGCTGCCAGATGGTACAGACCCTGTTCACTCTCAAAACACGTGCTGTGGAGTCGAGACTATGAAAATTGCCGGTGTGCAGATGGACGTCGCATTGGGGCAACCCGCGGCGAACCTTGCAAAGATCATCTCAAAATTGACGGAAACCGCGGCAGCCGGCGCGACGCTGGCGGTGTTTCCAGAATGCGCACTGACGGGATATTGTTTCGATAGCCGCGAGGAAGCGCTCGAACATGCCGAGACGATTCCCGGTCCGTCGACGCAACGTCTCGCCGAAGCGTGCGCCGCGACCAACAGTTTTGCTGTCGTCGGCATGTTGGAGGCGGCGGGGGACAGTCTCTACAACGCCGCGGTCTTGGTGGGACCAACAGGGGTCTTAGGAAGTTACCGCAAGGTGCACTTGCCGTTTCTGGGCATCGACCGGTTTACCAATTACGGCGACCGCCCTTTCGCTGTGCACGCAGCCGGCGAATTGAACGTTGGCATGAATATCTGCTACGACGCGTCCTTTCCCGAAGCGGCTCGCTGCTTGGCATTGCAGGGGGCGGATTTGATTACCTTGCCGACCAATTGGCCCCCCGGTTCAGAGTGTGCCGCTGCCAGCGCGATCAACACGCGTGCTTTGGAGAACGGCGTGTATTATATCGCTGTGAACCGTGTCGGTGAGGAAAATGGGTTTCCGTTTATCGGACACAGTCGCATCGCCGACCCGACCGGAGCCACATTAGCAACTTTACCTCACGACAACGAAGCGATTCTCTATGCCGAAATCGACCTGTCGCGCGCACGGAATAAACATTATGTTCGGGTGCCCGGCAAACACGAAATCGACCGTTTTGCAGACCGCCGCCCGCATCTCTACGGACCGGTCATTGAGCCGCATGGACTCACGCCGCCGGGACGGACAGTCAGCGACAGTGAATTGGCGAATTGAATGGAGCAGCATCATGAAATCCACACTTAGCCTTGGGAGAATCAAACGCCGGTTTGTGGCTGCTGGGACCGGCGACACGCTGCGGTTGCAGCCGGTTGATATGGAAGCTGCGCATTGGACGCCGACTACTGGATTGTTGTAGGATAGGGGGAGCACAATTCAACGTCCCTTGGCGATAGCGGTATCCACGCTCCATATTTAGTCCGCGAACTTGTCGCACAGTGAAAAACGTCGCTCATCTAAAGAATCATTTCATTCTCGAACCCCTCCCGTAAATGTCACCGCAGAATCCACAACTGCTCTACTTCTTGGCGCTGGCCGCCATTCCGGTGATTTTGCATTTTCTGTTGCGGGCCAAACCCAAAAAGTTGCTGTTTCCCGCGTTGCGGTTGATAAAGATGCAACGACGGGCCAACCGGCGGCGGATGCGATTGCGGCATTTGTTGCTGTTGTTACTGCGCATGGCTGTGATTGCACTGATTGTGATCGGGCTGGCGCGGCCCACGGTTCCCTCGGCCAATTATACGCCGTCGATCAGTGAAATCGTGACCACGCTCGTCATTCTCGCAGCCGCGGCGGGCGGGTACTGGGCCATGCTGCGGTTTTGGCGCCGTAAACAATTGCCGGAGTATGAATTGGCCCAGCGGCGGTCGTTTTTACGCGGTGGCGTTGCTGTCGGGACGCTGGTGCTATTCCTGCTGCTTGTTGTTTGGCCGTTTCAACGGCGGATTTCCGCGGCGATATCGCAACCGACTATTCAACAGGCGGAAAACCTACCCGTCGCAGCGGTGTTTCTGTTCGACACCAGTTTGAGCATGGACTTCAAATATGAAAACAAGACGCGACTGGAACGTGCTGCGGAAATCGCCACCCAGCATCTGAACAACCTCCCCAGATCGAGCCGCATCGCTATTAGTGATACGGCATCAAATGAACCGATCCATTTCAGTCCCGACCGTGCCATCGCGCAGACACAGATTCAAGAATTAAAATCGTCAGCAATCTCCGCAGCGATCAATGACCGCATTCGCGCGGTGGTCGATCTGCAAGTGGACGACATCAGTCGCGGGCAAGGTGCGGTTGCGGATGGAGAGAAATTCGAAGATCAATTCGTCCGGGAATTGTACATTTTCACAGACTTGGCCCAGCACGCCTGGCAGCCCGAAGGGGCGCGGTTGTTACAAAATGAACTGGAACGCTTAGCGGCGCTAGGGGTGTATCTCATCGACGTGGGTGTCGAGGAACCCTCGAATACCAGTTTGACCGACTTACGTCTATCCAGCCAAACGGTTCCGCAAGGGGGTGTGGTGACGGTCGATGCAGCCGTGACCGGCACTGGAACCGGAAGTGGCGTCAAAACTGTCGGGATTTCAATTCAAGGTCCTGCAGGCGAAATGATCGACCAGGGGAGCAGCGACGTGCAGGTCGACCAGATCGCCACCCGCGCGCGGTTCCCCCTCAGCGGCTTGACCGGGCCGGTGGTGCAGGGAGAGGTCCGGTTGGAGACCGACGATTCGTTGTCGTTTGACGATGCCATTTCTTTCACCATCGAAGTTCAGCCTCCCAAGCAAGTGCTGATCGTCTCGGACAATTATGCGACGAAAGCCAACTTCTTTCGGACCGCATTGTCGCCGGAAGAATTGGAACTCTCAGGGGATTCGCCGTATCGCACCAAGGTCATCGACTCGGCGCAGTTCGCTGCTGAGGATTTGAGCCGTTTCGACGTGGTTTGTTGGCTGGATGTGGGGCAGCCTGGTTTCGCCGATTGGCGGGCGCTGCAACGATTTTTAGAGGCTGGCGGAGGGGCCGTTCTCTTTTTAGGCCCAAACGTCAACCAAGCCAGTTACCTAGATGAAACCGCACAGGCCATTCTGCCCGCGGACTTATTGGCAAATCGCCCCTTCAGTGAAACCGAACAATTTGATCTGCGAAACCTCACGCATCCGCTGCTGCGGGCATTTGCCGAATGGGATACGAGCGAGTTGGCGAGCGTGAACGTCACACGTCACTGGCGGACCAAACCGGCCGACGATGCGACCGTGATCGTGCCGTACACCGATGCGAACGAAACCGCTGCGATCATTGAACGCACCGTGGGCCAAGGCCGCGTTATCATGATCACCACGCCGTTTGACCGCAGCGAATGGAGTAATCTGGTGACCTCAGTGAATGTCGCCGTGGTGCTCAGCGATCAATTGGCGCAATACGTTTCCCGGCACGACGATGAGCGTTACAACTATACCGCCGGACAAATTCCCGTGATCAAACTCTCCGACGAATTCGAGATCAAACAGTTGCTGGTTCGCAAGCCGGATCGCACACAACCGGGCAAGGATCTTCCGCCCGGCGCTGACGAAGTGGTGATAGACGATGCGCGGCTGTTGGGGAATTACCGCCTCATCCCTCGCAACGCCGACATTCACTTCGAACGAGGCTTCAGCATCAATGCTGTTGCTGCGGAAAGCGATCTTTCGCGGCTAGGGACCAGTGATCTGGATGAATTGTTCGGAGAAGGACGGTACGAAGCGGCACGCGATATCGACAACCTCACCCGACAAGTCCGGCAAGGCCGTGTCGGACGGGAAATTTTTCCTTGGGTGTTGGCGCTGATGATCGGGATTTTTGTCGCTGAACATTTCGTGGCCAATTATTTCTACGAAACGGAAACGACCGCTGCGGAAGATATCGCGCGCGGGACGTCATCAAACGCTGATCAACCAGCCGCCTAGGGGCCTACTGCGGATTCTTTATGTACGACATCTTCCCCGACAACCTGCAACCGCGGATTGAACCCATCTGGCCTTGGCCAGTCGTGGTCGTGGTTTCGGTACTGTTGTTGGTGATCGTCTTGCGTTCCTATCGGCAGCGGGTCGCGCATTTATCGCGGGGCACGCGATTCTGGTTGTTGGGGCTGCGAACGGTGGCAGCCTTGCTATTGATTTGGGCGATGTTCCGACCGTCTCTGGTCCTCACTGAAACCGATGAGCGGGCCGGGCAGGTGGTTTTCGTACATGAAAACTCGCGGAGTTTAGATCTCGCCGACGGCTCGGGGGGCCTGACGCGCTGGGAGACGATTCTAAAAACCTTGTCCGACAATCAAGACTTGCTGGACCAGATCAAAGAAAAAGTTGAGGTCGTGCATTACGAGTTCAACAGCGAGATCACTCAGGTAGACAAACCCTCCTCAGCCGCCGATGGGGAGATGACGGCCATCGGTCATGCCTTGGAATACCTAACCCGCACCCTGCAACCGGAAGTTGTGACCGGTGTGTTTCTGTTCAGCGATGGAGCACAACGGGCGCTGCCGCCGTTCGATATCGATCCCCGCGGAGCGGTCCGCCAATACCGGGCAGCGCACAATGCACCGATACACACCATTGGCGTCGGCTCGTCGAGTCTCACCGATTCAACGATGGACCAGATTGCTGAGGATTTGAAGGTCAATCCGACGGTGTTTGAGAAAAACCAAGTGCTGGTCGGAGCGAATATTCGCGCCTTGGGGGTCGCCAATCGCGATTTGACGGTCAAGTTGATGGTCGAAGATCCCAGCATTCGCGATCCCAACAAGAACAACATGAAATTGGCAGCACCGGCGCAGAAATGCGCACGACACGCACACAAGACGTGCTGCCGGTCGAGTTTACGTGGACGCCGCAATACGCGGGCGAATACAAAATCTCGATCGAGGTCGAGCCGCTCGAAGGCGAGTTGATCACCACCAACAATGTGCTCACCACGTTTGTCACGGTTCTCAAAGGCGGACTGAGTGTCGCTTACTTCGATGTTTGGCGGCCGGAAATGGGAAAGCTGGCCGAGGTCGGCCGCTCACCCGATATTCAAATCGACCGTCAAATCGTCCGCTATCGGGGCGAGGCTGAGCCGACGAAAATTCAAGACGAATGGTTCGAACCGGGCCGGTACGACGTCTACATCATTGGCGACGTCCCTGCCAAAGTTTTCGGCGAACGGAACCTGCGGCGTTTGGCCGAAGCTGTCAGTCAAGGTGCCGGTTTGATCATGACGGGCGGGTTTCACAGTTTCGGTGCCGGCGGCTATGCAACGACACCGCTGCAGGATCTACTGCCGGTGGTGATGTATCCCACGGAGATCCTCAACGAGGATGAGCTGGACGAGAGTTTGCAAATCTCTAATCCGGTACAAATGCTGCCGACCGCTGAAGGACGCGGCGATTTTGTGATGCGGATGGGGAATCTCGGCGAGGACAATACCGGTTGGGAACAACTTCCCAAACTGGAAGGAGCGACCAAACTCACGCCCAAAAAACTGGGACTGGCCCGCGTACTGGCGGAAACCGAGACGCAACAACCGCTGTTGATCGCCCAAGAATACAACCCCGGTCGCGTGATGGCTTTTGCCGGCGACACCACGTATCTGTGGTATCTGGCGGGCTTTGCCCAAGAACAACAACAGTTCTGGCGGCAAGTGATCTTGTGGTTGGCAAACAAGGACTCACAAGGAGACGATTCGGTGTGGGTCAAACTCGAAGGACGGCGGTTTCGTCCCGGACAAAAAGTCCCCTTCACTTTCGGCGCCCGCGATGAAGAAGGTAAACCGCTCACCGACGTCGAATTCCAAACACAGGTGGTCGGTCCCGAAGACAAACGATATCCCGTCGCTCCCCAACGCAGCGGTGATTTGAATTTCGGTGAATTCGCCGAATCCGCTTTGCCGGGCGAGTATCGCGTGGAAGTCAGCGCCGTGCGAAATGGAAAGCCGCTGGGCTACAGTGCCAAGGCGCGGTTTGTGGTCTTCGAACAAGATTTGGAAATGTACAACCCGGCAGCCGACCCGTCGCTGCTGCAAGAGATCTCGTCGGTCACGCAAGGCCGGTTCCTGTTGCCGGAAGATTTTCGCGGTTTCCTTGAGGAATTGATCGACAAGGGCATCAATCGTCAACTAACGCAAAACAAGGTGGTTTCGCTGTGGGACAATTGGATCTTGTTGGTCTGTTTTGTCGGTGTGA
Source organism: uncultured Planctomycetaceae bacterium (assembly GCA_942492455.1). Taxonomy (GTDB): domain Bacteria; phylum Planctomycetota; class Planctomycetia; order Planctomycetales; family Planctomycetaceae; genus Symmachiella. The sequence continues at coordinate 142,369 of CALOFE010000005.1, forward strand.
TGTCGACCGAATGGTTTCTCAGGAAAAAACGGGGAATGGTTTGATGGTGAGTTCTTGCTGTCTCCTCAACTTTCCTCAGTAGCCTTGTGAGCGAATTCGCCATGCCAGCCATAACTTTTTCTGACGCAAAAGCCGCCATGCGCCGCGCCTTGGAAATCGCCGCCTGGGGGACCGGGCAGGTCGAACCCAATCCGCAAGTCGGGGCGGTGATCGTTGATGAGCAAGGGACGCTGATCGGTGAAGGGCATCACCAACAATTCGGCGGCCCGCACGCCGAGGTCAACGCCATCGCCGCAGCCGCCGGGAACACCGCCGGTAAAACGTTGTTTGTCACATTGGAACCCTGTTCGCATCACGGAAAAACACCCCCCTGCTCCGAAGCGGTCATTGAAGCAGGATTTGCTAAGGTCGTTGTCGCCATGCTCGACCCCTCGCCGCACACCGCCGGTCGTGGGGTGCAGCAGTTGCGTGAAGCGGGGATCGAGGTCGAGGTGGGGTTGCTGGAAGCCGACGCTCGCACATTGGTCGCCCCGTTTTTAAAACTGCTCACAACCAGTCGGCCGTACGTACACGCCAAGTGGGCCATGACGCTCGATGGAAAGTTGGCCTCACGGACCGGGCATTCCCAATGGATTTCCAGCCCGGAATCGCGGGCGATTGTGCACGAGTTGCGGGGACGAATGGATGCGATCGTCGCGGGCGCGAAAACCGTCGCCGGTGACGATCCCTTATTGACCGCACGCCCGGTCGGTCCGCGGACGGCAACCCGCGTTGTCGTTGATTCGCAAGCGGAACTGCCTCTGGATTCGCAATTGGTCAAAACCATTTCCGAAGCCCCCTTGCTGTTGGCAACGCGCAACGAAGCCTCGCCACAACGGGTGGAACAACTGCGAAACGCGGGTGTAGAAGTGGTCCAATTTGCCTCCCCTGCAGGAACAGGCGTGCCGCTCGGTGAGTTGTTGGATGAATTAGGCCGTCGGCAGATGACCAACGTGCTGTTCGAAGGGGGCGGATCGGTGCTGGGATCGTTATTCGATGAACAGCTCGTCGATGAAGTGCACGTGTTTGTCGCTCCCAAAATTGTGGGAGGCCTCTCCGCTGTCACCCCGGTCGGTGGTATTGGCCTGGAACAGATCCCCGCTCTGCCGTCGTTAAATGGGCCATCGATGACCGTCGTGGGCGGGGACGTTTATATCCACGGGCGTGTGAATCCAACCGATGCCTGAAGGCCGCCGGTCG
>CALOFE010000006.1:0-6190 GCA_942492455.1 uncultured Planctomycetaceae bacterium
TTCGTGTACCATAGACATTGGGAACGACGCAAGTGGAAACCCCACCCGCTGGCCGGTCGAGGGAAGTGGAATAAGTCGGCAGACTCCCGAAAAAAACTTGCCCGCCGATTGAAAATGCCCGTAGAATTGAGGCTGCCAATCATTCTCGGAGGGAGCGTCATGGAAATCTCGTCGCGAACCCCGGAAGGGGACGACAACCAGTGCGCGATTTGTGGGAAACCAGTTGTCATCGAACCGTCACAGCCCTCCGGCGATGCACCTTGTCCGCACTGCGGATGTTTGTTGTGGTTTGAGGCGAATTCGAGCCTCCTGGGCGACTCGGGCGAAAATCTGTCTGAGCAAGAAGTCGCATCGATGCTCCAGGATCATCCGATGTCGTCGATGCATGGTCTCGTTGGAGTACGTGATTCCTGATGTTATCGATCAGGCGCGAGCATCAGAACACGATCATTCCCATTGCAAATTTGCATGGTGACGAATTGGTCCCGGATCGCCGCGCCTGGAAAACACCGTGATTCAGCACTGGATCAGAATCGACGATCGCCATACAGCGGACGCTGACTAATGAGGCGATGGAGTTCATCCTGGACCGCGACATTCGCTTGGTTCTAGCGGCCCCTCAAGCGTCATTCATGCGGCCATCAGGGGGGGGCCGCGGAAAAACACTACGTTGACGCGCGATCGATGAACCTGACAGCTGTACGAGCATCTGGATTGAGTATCCTGACGATCCCCGTTAACGCTCCACTGACAAAACTCCCCAGTCTCGGAGGACTGCCCCCAAAAGTGATCCGCGCATGCAAAAGCCGCCCGGAGGCGGCTTTTACACGTCGTATTCTTCCTCGATTTGGCTGACTAATGCGAGCTAAATGCGAAGAAACTTCTGCTTTCGTTCTTCAGTTTCCCACATTTAATACGCCATAGCCGGGCGATGTGTGGGAGGATTTTCAAGGAATTTGCGTTTTTATCTGAGAATCGATGGTCAGCATGCCGGGCGTTGCAAGTGTCTACTTGTGAAAGGTTTACGCGATTATGCATCCTTGGCGTCGGCTCCATGACGCTCCAGGGAATCGGTGCAATTGATGAATAACCAACAGGCGGCGCTGACTAGGTAAAGAGCGGCCACCAGATAAAAGAGCGCATCGTAGTTCGCGATCATCTTTTCCTGGCCTTCAACCATGGTCGCCACCGAGTTGAAGTCTAGAACTGCCCCAAAAATCGCCGGTGCGACGACACCTCCGACCGTACCTGACGTATTGATGATGCTAAAGACTGTTGCTGAATAGCGTCCCCCCAGATCGGTGCATGCCCCCCAGACTGTCGGTTGGCTCCAGTCACTGAAGAATTTGACCGCAAACAACGCCCAACCGGCAGCGACGCCGCTCTCGCGGGAGATGACCACAAACATCAACATGCAGGCCAAAAACTTACCCAGAAATCCGACAGCGCTACGCGACCAACGTCGGCTCCCCGTGACGCGTATCAGAAAGTCATTACAAAAACCGCCCAGCACGCCACCGATGGCTCCTCCCCACAACGGCAAACTGACCAACAATCCCGTCTTCCCAAGCGAGAAGCCTTTGGTGTTTAAAAAGTAATCCCCCATGAACAGGCTGTAGACCATGTCGGCGCCGGCGCTGGTGAATTGCTGGATCACGAAAAAATACATGCTGCGGTTTTTGAGCACGACCTGCCAAGGCAAGACACGCGGCGCGCCGGCTGCCGAGGGAAGCCGACCTTCGTCGATGAGCGCGCGTTCCGCATCGTTCACGCGGGGGTTTTGATGTGGCGAGTTGCGAAACAGTATCAAGAAGGCAATGCCAAAGAGCGCGCCGACGCCCCCCATGACCAGCAATCCCGGCGCGCCAAGTCAAACCACACCAGTCCATCAAGACGGACGCCAAAATGATGGAGGACATCGCTCCCCCGCCGCGGCCAAACAGCGTGGCAATGATCGATTGCATGATCGTCCGGCTGGAGAGCGGAAACCAGGCTTGCGAGACGTTGGCCAAGCTGGGATAGGCGCCGGCTTGTGCAGCTCCAAACGCCAAGCGTGTGGTCGCCAGTCCCGGAAAGCTCGTCACCCATCCCTGACAGGGTAGCACCAACGACCAGACGATGATGATCAGCCCCAGGAAAAAATGCGGCCCCATGAAGTCGCTCAAGATGCCCGACGGTACTTGCCCGATTCCGTAGGTGATGTTAAAAAACGCCGCCAAACTCCCCGTCTCGGCCTTATTAAAACCGTATTCTGTTTCCAATGCCGGGCCGATGAAATTCCACGTATAGCGGTGCAAGTACAAAAACCACGACGTGAAACAGGCCAAGGCCAGCACCGTCCAACGGACGTTGGTGGGTTTTCCATCTTCCATACACGGTCCGATTTCAATTCAAATAGTTTCAAAACCCTCTGACGCGTCTCACTGACACTGATCTGAACGTTTCAAGAACAAGCGCAACCGAGTTTTGAAACTGGTTGTCGTAAGACACGACAGCGTCGGGGAAATGGGCTGCCGGTGAAATGTGATCCGTGCATCCTAAAGGTCGGCAGCGATCACGGCAAGTTGGCACTGCTAGCGCATTGGGAATCGCCCATCTTCGCTGGGTTCGATTTGACTGTTGTCGCGATAGGTGAGAGACTGTACGAAGCAGTTGCCACATCCCGCTTGCCACTACGGAGTCTCGCCATGAACGAGTCAAAACGTCCCGTTGTCGATTCACGCCGTGTGGTCGTGTATTCCTTTTTGGCGATCGCAATCGCCGGCGGACTGACGTGGTATTACGGGATCAAGGGCGATGCGCGCAATTCGCCGAATTCCAACTCCGTGATGGTCATCCAGCCGTACCGCTACGCGGGCACTTGGGTGTTCGATGACGAATCGGTGGGGCTGGTGCGCGAACCATTTGTCGCCGGCGTGCCGGAAATGATCGACGCGCTCGTCGCCGAGATTCCCGACGCAGAGCAGGGCTTTCGATTGACGTTTTCCGCCGCCGAATTTCCCGGGTATGAAAAGAAACTCACCTGGACGCGCAGCGATGGGACGGGCAACTACTACCGACTTGATGATCCGCCGATGGAAGGCTGGATCTGCCCGGCCTTGTTTCAGTATTACACAGCGCCGCCCAAGGCATTGTTCGTGAAAGCCGACCCGGTGCCTTAAGCGGAGTGGTTCCTGCGCGTGGAACGAGATTTCAGCTGACCAGTGTGGGCAGCTATTTGTCCAGCGGAGCAGGGGCGGGCGGCACGAGCGGACGACCGTCTGTGCTGGTCGGAATGCCGATCTCTGGTTGCGGAACCGGAATGAGTTCGCCCGGTTTGGTCGATTCGGTTTTCAATTCCGCTGCCGTTGTCGGCGGTGCCGTCATCATCGGCATGTACATATCCGAAGCATCATACACCACACCTTCCATGGGCATCGACATCCCGTTGACGTCCTGCATAATCGTCTCGCTGCTGAAGTCCGACGTTTCACAAGGGCAGAGATTTCCGTTCGTGGAACTCTGCTGTTGCGGCATGATGGTTTGGTTGTTGGGAGTGGTGTAGGTGCCATTGACCGGTGCGTAGTTATTCACAGCGCCGGCGGTCGCGTTGTAGTTGGTTTGATTGCTGGCAACATAGGACGAGTTGCCAGTGGCCTGCGTCATGGTGTTGCCCGTCGTGGCGACCGTGTTGTACCCGCCGCCATAGTTATAGGCCGTTGGGGTATAACCGTATCCGCCGTAGTTGCAACACTGGTCGTAACAGCAGCAACAGCCGGTGGCGACCCAGATCAGGCTGCCGAACAGAATCATATTGAGCCGGTATCGCATGTTGCCGTTCCTTCTCATGCTACGAACAAACAATTATTGCGCGTCCTGCGCAACTCTTTGACCGAACAATCAAGAACAAGACTTGCGGCCAGAAACCGTCCACAGGGGGATGTTTTCGTAGTACGCCGCGTTGTTCAGTAAATTTACATTGTGTGCCTTATCGCACATTCTCAACGGGGAATCCCGCAGACAATAAGACATTGATGTCTCAAAACGGCCAGCGGATTACCGGCACGCAAAAAACAGCAAATTGCCTGTTTTATGTTATCGGCAAAATCGACAGGGATGAATCAATCGTTTTCATCGTTTTGGACGTACAGAGATAAAATGGGGACCCCAGTGTCTGGCCAAACCCGCCCCTCGAAGAGGGAAGTCGTGCTGCTTACGCTCGTCTGGGGGATTGATTTTGCTTATAATGGCGTGAAATCTAAGGTGATGGAAAACCTGACGAATACACCCTTGCTTGGGGCGTTTTCCACAGGAAAGACGTGCCAAGGCTGGGCTAACGCATCTCCATGATTCAAGGCGAGGGACCGCTCCCACGCCGCGTGCGTGAGTTGGAAAAGGAATGACGATGGCTAGCGATACTGGGGCAACTCCCGGCGACTTGGGTGACAGAGTCAGCAACCGTCTCGCAGCCCCGCTTTCTGCCTCGGGGCAGTTTTGCCCCATGTTGGGCGCGGGAAACGCCGCATCCACCCAACTGTCGGCCGAAAATCTGACGCTTTTGAAAGTGCGGCTCAAAGCGGCCACATTGCTGATGTTTATCGGCTTTATCGCTTTTTTGGCCCTGAACCTCGCTTACACGCCCGCCGGAGAAATTGAAAGCGACACGATGCTCACGTCGCACGTGCTGACCACGGTCGGCATGGGGGCGTTTTGTCTCTTGTTGTGGAGCCGGTGGTGCCCCACGCTGTGCCAACTGCGAAAAGTGGAAGTCGGCGTGTTTGGCTTGGCCGGCGTGTATTTTGCTTGGGAACAATTCGACGAAGCCTGTCTGTGCATCCAGCATGCCGGGGCAATGAAAGTATTCCTGACACTCTTCGCCGCCGATGCCGCTGTTGAGTGGGTGACGTTGATCTACCTGTATGGGCTGTTTATTCCCAACACTTGGAAGCGTGCGGCGGTAGCCACCGGACTGATGGTGGCAGCACCAGTTGCCGTCACTGTCGCGGCAGCAGCAACGCATGGGCATCCAGTTGACTTACTCAGTCACGGCGAATTCTTGTGGATGCTGTTGTGGTTGATCATGGCGGCTGTGGCATCGGTCTATGGGTCGCACAAAATCGGCGATCTGCGCCGCAGCTTTGTCAACGCCCGTCAAATTGGTTCGTATGCATTGCGCAAAAAGCTTGGTGAAGGGGGCATGGGTGAAGTCTATCTGGCCGAGCATCGATTGCTCAAACGGCCGTGCGCGGTGAAGTTGATTCGCCGTGACCGCGAACAAGATCCCGAAGCCATCGCGCGATTCGAAAGCGAAGTCCAAGCGGCCGCCCAACTGACCCATCAGAATACGATTGAAATCTATGACTACGGGCACACGGATAGCGGCACCTTTTATTACGCCATGGAGTACCTTCCCGGCTTGAGCCTGCAGGAACTGGTCGAACGTTACGGCCGATTGCCGGCAGCGCGGGTGATTCATTTGCTGCAACAAGTAGCATCGGCCCTAGAGGAAGCACATGCGAGCGGGTTAGTACACCGCGATATTAAGCCGGGCAATATTTTCGCGGCGCAGCGGGGCGGTGTGTGTGACGTCGCCAAGCTTCTAGATTTCGGTTTGGTGAAAACAGCGCTGCCGACCAAAGGGTCGCCGGATTTGACTTTAGACGGCGCCCTGGTGGGGTCACCGCTGTACGCTCCCCCAGAAACCGTCACCGGTGATCAAGCAGCCGATGCCCGTAGCGACATCTATTCGTTGGGTGCGGTGGCCTACTACCTGCTAACCGCACAGCCGGTCTTTGCAGAGAGCAAACCGATCAAAGCCCTGTTTGCGCACGTGCATCAGGATGTCGTGCCCCCTTCAACATTCTACAGCGATATTCCTGCCGATTTGGAAGCAATTGTCATGCGATGTTTAGCCAAGACGCCGCAGGATCGATTTCAATCCGCTGTGGAATTGGAGGAAGCATTGGCCGCGTGTGACGACGCCGGTGCGTGGACAACGGCAGCAGCGCGAAACTGGTGGGCCAAACTCCCCCCGGAATCCGTTCCCGACAGCGAATCCGTCACGGAGGACTTACCCGAAGCGACCATACTGGAAGTGCAGCTGCAATAGCTTTGCATCCCAATGGGTGTCGCTCCGTCTCCAGCCACCCACCGCCGCTAGGAACCCACCCGACTTGCGAATGTTTTTTGGTTTTTCAACGTGCTGCTAAAG
>CALOFE010000007.1:0-542469 GCA_942492455.1 uncultured Planctomycetaceae bacterium
GGTGTTGAATTAATTTTAAGGGACGCAACCATCGGAGAAGTCACCTCCGGGACGTTCTCGCCCACGCTGCAAAAATCGATTGCCATGGGCTACATCGACCAGGAGCAGTCCGCCGTCGGTACGGTGCTGGAAGTCGACATTCGCGGAAAACGGGCATTGGCGACCGTCGTCCCCTTGCCGTTTTATAAGCGTTCCTAATTGTTCCTAAAAGTCGTTTCAAAACCCTCTGAAGCGTCTCATTGACACTGATTTGTACGCTTTGAGAACAAGCCAACCGGGTTTTGAAACTGGTTCTAAGCAATTAGCAAACAACGGCGACCGGATATCAAACAGAAGTCACTTCTGCGTCTTCATCGGCCAGAACATCCGTGGTCACATCGGCTACGAAATCGTTCACACCTTCGTTTTTTGCGATTTGGGGGCGGAGCAGCTCCGACATTCATGCCGACACCGGGGACTTGACCACTGCGGGCAGCATATCCCACGTTGTTACTCAGGGTATGTGTTGTAGCGTGGGAATTTGACATCAGGATTTTCGTCGATGTACTTCTCCATTTGATCTCCCATTGCATTGTGCGCCAATCGCGGATGACGATGGTGGGGGCCGTGAGTGAAGATGTCAAAGTTTGCGAACGTGCAGAATTTTGTGATCCAAGTTGATCCAAGCACAGTCCGCGTTCCCAACATGGGGTCGTAACTGGACATTCCCAAGTGTTCGGTCAATTTGCGGCTGCTTTGAAAAATGCCGGCGATAAAGTGTGGATTTCCCCAGACCAGGAAAAAGGCAGGCCAGGCGCTTGTAGTAAGTCAACAGGGCGATGATCGTTCCCCAAACCAGAACGATTGCGGCGAATTCGTAGCGGATAGTCCGCCTCATTTTGGATTCTTAAGCGGTGAATCTTTGCGAAAAAATAGACGGCAGTAAATTGCGGGACTAGTAAACATTCCGGCAATAAGATCCACCCACACGAAACAGCGACGGAAAGCCAGAGAGGCATTGGGGTCAGAATAGGGCCACAATTCCCAATCGGTCGGCTTGTTCAAATAGGCGTGGTGTCGAATGTGGCTTTCGCGATAAATGGTATAGGGCGTGAACATCGCTGTGCCTAAGAAACGCCCCAGCCAGAAACTCACTTTGCGGGATTGGCAGAGTGTCTGGTGTGCCGTTTCGTGAAAGCAACTTGTCCAGCAGAACAAGAAATAGGCAGTGAACACAGTCCAAAATGAATAGACAATCCAATTGTCAGCCGGCCACCGAATCGCCAAGCACCAAATACCGGCAGCGGCAGCGGGAAGACAAACCAAATGGACAATAGAGTTTTTGTCCTTCAGGGCATTGGATTCATCGGCGGTAAACTCAGTCGTTGTAGACACTTGGTGTGAACTCCCGTCGGCAAAGTGTTGCCAAATTTAACGATTCCGCGTCCTCAATCTCTGGTTCGCGGTCAATCACCGGCTACATCTGCTTCCCTGCGTTCCATTTCTCGTCCCCGTGATTTTTCAGCCTGTCACGTCAAGGCCCTTTCGGGGATGTTCAGCTCGTGGTTCCCTTTGAGCTCAATCTATGTGCTGTCAAATTCGCCTCATAAGTTAAACTGCCGATGCATGAAGATCGAGTGAAACAGGCCGCTACGGCAGTGCAGAACAGAAAAATTGCCAATTTCAGTCCCTGATTTTGGATTTGGAATTGCTGCGTCTGAGCAGCCATTTTCAAGCAATTGACCCCAGCGGTTGTTTACTGCGTGTACGCACGAGAAGGGGCTTTGTAGCCTTCCGACTCAGTGGTGATCATTGCAATCGGAGTAGGTTGCGTATTTTGCCGGATCGCACGGAAATCACCTGTCCTGACGTGAGGAGAAAACGGGCAGCATGCGGCCAAACTTCTCGAATTCTTGAACCGATATTGATAACCTGAACGGTCCCCGGCGAGCGATGGTAATCCGCTTGGGGATTTTCTTGCGGTTTCCTTCGTTGGGGGAGGCCAAAATCTTGAAGACTCTAAAAATTGGCGACCTGAAAGAACATTCCATGCCTGAACGCTCTAAATATCAACAAAAAGTCATTAAACGGTTTTATGACAATCGAGAGCAAATTGATCAGCAACGTTTGAGCGAGCTGGTTACGAATCTTTTTCTGGCGGAAGGCAAAAAGAAACGCGCGACTTTGTGGGAAAAGGCCAGCGAAACGATGTTACGCTTGGGGGTCCCCCAAAGCCGCGTTGATCATGTGGTTGCCCAGGCGGACCCGGCCATTTTGGCCGAAGTGGTGAAAGAGGTTGAAGGGGGGATGCATCGTCCTCGACCCAAGACGAACAAATGACCGCAGTTGATGATCGTTCACTGCGAAAGTTTTTCCGGGCATGAAGGTGCGGCGCTCCGCAGACAAATGAATGTTCGTTCATTCCCTGCGGCACCCATGGCCCAGTTGCACGTCTGGCGTCGATGAAGCTGTTGCGTGATTCGCCTTTACCCTTTTTTGCACCGTCCAACTAGAAGCAGCACGATGAGCAATTCGCGAAGCAGGAAGAAGTCAGGCAGTTCCAAGTCCAGGTCGCCGGTTGAAATGGCGATTATCTGGGGCGGGATTCTTATTCTCGTCGGCCTTGCATTCTATGAGTTTAAAGCCCGATCGACCTACAACAGCAGTTTCCAAGCAGTCATGGCTGCATTTCAGGATGCCGAAGAGGGTGGCAAATCGTTGACGGACGCAGACGTGGCCAAACTCGTGACTGGCCATTCCATTCATGAAAAGAATGACAAAATTAGCGCGAACAAATTGTTAGCTGATCGGATGGACCGGTACGAATTCAAAGGGCTGATACAGAATCGGGAGATTTATGTCTACTGTAGCGCATGGGGAAGACGGCATCGTGGACGATGTCTTTTATGTCGGCGACAAACCGGCCACCGATGGCGATGCACCGGCCGATGATTCGGCAAACTAACGTTCCGCGCATAGAAGGTTAGCGGTACGTCGAACGTCGGCAGCAGGCGGTGCTGAAGAGACGCGGCGTCGACCACTTGGTTCTCTGCGACGGTGTACTGCTTAAGCGGACAGCGCTTCGTGATATCGCCGAAATGCGGGTAACGTATCGTCGCTTATCAAGTTTCGGCCTTGGGTGCCACTGGCGGCTCGTCCGCCAGTGTGAACAAGGACCAACACCGCTGGACAAGGACAACTCAGACTGACACGGCACTGGCGGGCAAGCCGCCAGTGGCACCCCAAATCGGGATGTCCTGATATTTTAAGTTGCGCTGTAGTGCTAAGCGGACCGGCAGACTGAGGTGACCGGTTCTCCACAGGGGGTTTTTGCAGCTGTGGCCGGCGCGGCGAGCGGTTCTTCTCCGGCGGAGTAAGGGGCGGCGGCGTTCTGTTCGTCGGTAACGGCCTCGCGTTCTGGCTCGGTCGACAAAAAATAGACCGCGCCGAATGCCAACGTCGTGATGCCGGTGGCGGTGAACATCGTCGCGAATCCGAACTCGTCGATGATCATTCCCAAGACGGGAGCAGCGATGAAGATGCCCACTTCGGTAAATCCCAAAATCAACGTGGTCCCGGTGCCGCGATTGGCAAGCGGGAAACAGCCCGAACCGACGGAGACGACCACCGGAAACAACAGCGCGTGCCCCACTCCGCAGACGGCGGCCGGTAGCAAAAAGTGCCATTCTTTACTGACGAGCAGCAACAGAAGTTGTCCGCTCCCAAAGCGGCCATGCCGATCAAAATCACGCGTCGCAATCCGATCAGTTCCATCCAGCGAGCGGCCAAGACACGGCAGGTGAATGCACATCCGGCGTAGGCCAGAGAAAACGTGCCGATGCCTGCCAATCCCAAATGCGTTGCGTAGCGTGTGAGAAACACAGTGGGAATCGTCAACGCCGCTCCCAGCACCACGGCAATCAGTAGAATTTGACCGGGCCAATATTGAATCAACAGCCGGTGAGCAGCGATGCTTTGCGCGGGTTGGGTATGGCGATCATTCTGAGTGAGGCGGTAGACAATCACGAAATACGCAGTCGACAATGCGGCGGCTGTCCCAAACAAAGCGGTGAACTGGGGCCAACCAGAGGGCAGGGTGGTAAAGACCAAATCTCCCAGCAAGGGTCCAATAATCATGCCGACGAACCCGCTGCTTCCCAGGCTGGCGATGACTTCCGTCCGGCGATGGGCGGGCACGATTCCCTGAACGTAGACGATCGAACAGGAAAACATGCAAGCCATGCTGACGGCGAACAAAATCCGCACGGGTAGATTGTCCAACTCAATTGGTCAGGAGCTAAAAACAACAAGCTACTGATCGCCAGCAAGACCGATGACGATCGCCAAAGCAGTCGCGTACCGTAATGGTCGATCGCTTGCCCGAGTCCGAAGCGACAAAATAACCGCCGCCAACATGCCGATACCGACAATCGATCCCAGCGGTACCTTCATCACCCCCAAAAACGCGACCAAGTCGGCAAATCGGAACGTCAACGCATTGGCGGTCACCAACAGGACATTGGAGACGTAACAGGTCCAGAATGTTCGATTGTAGATCGTGGGGGAGGGTCGGGATGTATTTCAGCTGTCGTATCGGTGTTCATTTTTCGGGCGCGATCATCGCGCCGTAGGCTTTCCAGGCAAGAATTCGAGCAAAAATCAGCTGTGCGTACACGGCGATTCGGGGTGCTCGGTAGGAAGGTGAGGACCGTTATATACCGGTCTGCCCAATATTACGCACGACGACGGAACAAGAAAAGTGGAATTGGCCAAGTTTTTCGCTGCACGCTCCGCGAGACGAGGCTGTTTTACGCCAAAAGACCGGGAAATGGCAAAACGCCAATATCACCCCCTCTTCGATCGCCGCGACGAGATCCTGGACCGCTTGTCGCCCATCTCCAAACAGCATCAGCGTGTTTTCAGCGGCAAACAGCGGGTTGGGGATTCCGGCGAATCCCGGGCTGAGGCTGCGTTTGATGACGACCACCGTACGGGCCTTGTCGACGTCGATGATGGGCATGCCCGCAATGGGGGAGCTGGGATCAGTGCGGGCTGACGGATTGACGACGTCATTGGCGCCGATCACGATCACCATGTCGACCTGTGCCATCGTTGGATTGATTTTCTGCATTTCCAGCATTTGGTCGTAGCGAATATTCGCCTCGGCCAACAGAACATTCATGTGGCCCGGCATACGTCCGGCTACGGGGTGAATACCAAACTCGACGGTGATCCCGCGGGACTCCAGCAAATCGGACAGATCCCGGACGGCGTGCTGCGCCTGAGCGACCGCCATGCCGTAGCCCGGCACGATGACCACCCGCCGTGCGGTATCCAGCATCATCGCTACTTCGTCGGCGCTGGTCGATTTGGTGGTCGCGTACAGGCCTGCGTCATCCCGCGAGGAGGCCCCCTCCGTTCCAAACGAGGTGAACAATACATTCACGAGCGTGCGATTCATGGCGCGACACATAATCTGTGTCAAAATCAAACCCGAGGCGCCCACCAAAGCCCCGGTAATGATCAAGATATTGTTCTGCAGCACAAATCCCGTCGCGGCCGCGGCCAAGCCGGAGAGCGAATTCAACAACGCCACGACGACCGGCATATCGGCGCCCCCGATCCGCACCACCAGTGAGACGCCCAGGATCGAAGCGACCAAAACCACCAGCCAGTAGGCCACGACCGGTTGCGTCCCGTTGATGCACCAAGCGGCGGGAAGGAGTAACAGCACGCCGAGCAAGGCATTGAACCATTGCCCTAGGGGGAATTTCAGGCGGTCGAGAAAATCCAATTCGCTGAACTTGCCAATGGCGACCAGTGACCCCCAAAACGTCACCGCGCCAATGATTCCCGAGGCGACCAGTGCCACCAATGTCTGTGTGGCAACGACTTCTGACTCCGTATCGCGGACAGCTTCGGCGCCGGCTACGAATACCGAAGCGATCCCGCCAAAACCGTTAAACGTCGCTACCAATTGCGGGACGACCTTCATGTCGATTTTTACGGCCAAAAACCCGCCGATGACGGCACCGATGGCAATGCCCGCAAAAATGAGTTTGGGATCGACGATATCGCGATGCAGCAACGTCGCTACCACAGCGATCAACATGCCTACGCCGCCGAGATAGTTTCCCCGCACCGCAGTCCGCGGGTGTGTCAGCCCCTTGAGTCCCACGATAAAAAAGATCGCGGCAATCAAATATGCAAAATTAATGAAAGCATCCAGCGCTTCGTTCGACACGTTCTCAATCCTTTTTCCGGAACATGGCCAGCATGCGGTGCGTTACAAAAAAACCACCCACAACATTCACGGTGGCCAGGATGACGGCTAAGAATCCCAACACCGTGGCGGTCGTTGATTTCTCGGAACCGGCAGCGATCACCGCTCCGGTGAGGATGATTCCTGAAATCGCATTCGAACCAGACATCAGCGGTGTATGCAGTGTCGCGGGAATTTTGGTGATGACCTCAAAGCCGACAAACGACGCTAACGCAAAAATCGTAAGGCCGGTGACCAGTATTTCCATTTGTGATTCTCTCCCTACTTGGATTCCAGGGGCGCAAGGCCGAGTCGTTCACGTATGCGCGGGTGGATGACTTCGCCTTCACGACAGACGAGTGTCTCTCGAATCACTTCGTCTTCGAGATTGATTTCTAATTGGCCCTCCTCGTTGAGGAGCGCCTGCAAAAAACTAGCGACGTTGTTGGCGAACATTTGACTGGCGTGATACGGAATCGAGGACGGCAGATTCGTTTCGCCGATGATCGTGACCCCCGCATGCGTGACCGTTTCTCCCGGTTTCGTCAGTGCGCAGTTGCCACCCCGTTCCGCAGCGAGGTCTACGATGACTGAACCGGCCGCCATCGCTTCGACCATTTCGGGAGTAATCAGCACCGGGGCTTTGGCGCCGGGCACCACTGCCGTGGAAATCACAACATCACTTTCGGCAACGACGCGGTGCATCAATTCTTGTTGTTTACGATAGAATTCTTCGTCTTTCTCGCGTGCATAGCCTCCGGACTCGGCTGCTTCGCCCGACTCCAATGGCAATTCGACGAATTGAGCGCCGAGGCTTTCCACTTCTTGTCGGACGGCGGGGCGTAGGTCGTAGCCGCTGACGACGGCCCCCAAGCGGCGCGTCGTGGCGATCGCCTGTAGTCCTGCGACACCCGCGCCAATGATTAGCACGCGCGCCGGTGTGATGGTTCCAGCTGCCGTCATCATCATCGGAAACATCCGCGGCAACGCCGCCGCCGCCAATAACCCGGCTTTGTAACCGGCGATCGTCGCCATCGAAGACAGGATGTCCATCGATTGCGCGCGGGTGATTCGCGGCAAGAATTCCAAAGCGAAGCAACTCACGCCTCGTTCGGACAAGCGGAGGATGGCTTCCGGATCAGAGAGCGGATCGTAAGCGCCGATCAGGACCTGTCCGGGGCGCAGAAGCTCCAAATCTGCATCGAGGAACTGCGGATTCCCCCCACCGCCGCGCACCTGCAGGAGCACATCGGCCGCTGCAAACACAGCGGCACGATCTTGTTCGACGGATGCATCTTGAGCGGCGTATTGCTCATCCGTATATCCGGCCGCCTGTCCGGCACCCGCTTCGACAACGGTTTGCAATCCCGACTTAGCAAACGTCTTGACCGCCGCAGGCACGATAGCGACCCGTTGTTCACCAGGGAAACTCTCTCGCACAGCTCCAACGGTTAGACCTGAACCTTGTGCTAACATGATCTAAAGGTGTCCTCTCAATCGCAGCAGAGCGTCGTGGCATCCATTTGCCGTATGCTAACGTCGAGAGACAGCCAGGGAAACCTTATCGGTTGGGCGGACAATTCGCCTTGCCGATTAGAGTGGCTGCTTCGCGCGATCTCCCTCGCCTAAGGGCCCCAGAACTCCTGAACCGTCAATGAAAAAAGAGCCCAAAAGGCACAATACGACCGCCTGAGTTCGTGAAAACTGCCCAGCGAAGCTCCTTGGGCACATAACCAATTGATTTCCGACTCACCACCTGCAAAAATGTGGGGTTTTCCCCTTTCGCTCTCACCGGCATTGCCAAGGATTTAGCGGGACACAGGATGAACGGACAAGGTACAGCGGCGCAAAGCACACCGATCGGTGCCACGCGCGAGGACGAGGATGTGATTCTGGTCCTGGATTTCGGGTCGCAGACGGCACAATTGATTGCCCGTCGCGTGCGCGAACAGCACGTTTTTTGCCAAATCGTACGGCACGACCTGACGGTCGAACGTATTCGCGAACTCAATCCGCGCGGATTGATCCTCTCGGGCGGTCCAGCCAGCGTCTACGGCGAAAACTCGCCACAACCCGATCCGGCGATTTTCGACCTGGATATTCCCATCTTGGGTATTTGCTACGGCATGCAACTCGCCTGTCGATCGCAGGGGAGCGAAGTTTCACCCGGCCTGCACCGTGAATTTGGCCGGACGGCTTGTCACGTGGTCGAGGGGGGGGATTTATTTGCGGGGGTCCCCGAAGAATCCATTGTCTGGATGAGCCATGGCGATCAAGTCCAGGATCTGAGCGATCACTTCACAGCGCTGGCGACCACCGACACCTGCCCGTTCGCCGCCGTCAAACATCACACGCGAGAAATCTACGGGCTGCAATTCCATCCTGAGGTGACGCACACAGAACATGGCGGCACGCTGTTGGGCAATTTTGTCCGCACCATTTGCGGCTGTACGGGCGGCTGGCGGATGAGTGAGTTCATCCAACGAGAAGTCGAATTGCTGCGGGAGCGTGTGGGGAACAATCGCGTCATTTGCGGATTGTCCGGCGGCGTTGATTCGTCCGTCGTGGCTGCGTTGTTGTACGAAGCGATCGGTTCACAGCTTTCGTGCATTCTGGTCGATAACGGTCTTCTGCGAGCGGGGGAAGCTGAGTCGGTCGTGACTTGTTTTCAAGACCATTTCAAGACCGACTTGCATGTGGTTCGTGCGGAGGAATTGTTTCTCAAGGAATTGGCCGGCGTCACCGATCCGCAACGAAAACGTAAGATCATCGGCAAGTTGTTCATCGACGTGTTTCGCAAAGAGGCGGAAAGCATCCCCGATGCGAAATTCCTTGCCCAAGGAACTTTGTATCCCGATGTGATCGAAAGCGGTGCCGATCCCGATGGTCCGGCGGCCACGATTAAGGCACATCACAATGTCGGTGGCTTGCCGGCGGAGTTGGGTTTTGAATTGATCGAACCGTTGCGGGATCTGTTCAAAGACGAAGTGCGGGCAATGGGCTTGGAACTCGGGCTGCCAGAAGAAATGGTCTGGAGGCACCCGTTCCCCGGTCCCGGCTTGGCGGTCCGCTGCTTAGGGGAAGTCCGCAAGGAACGGTTGGAGACATTGCGTGAAGCCGACGCGATTGTGATCGACGAACTAACCAAAGCGGGCCTCTATCGCGAAATTCGACAAGCCTTTGCAGTGCTGTTGCCGGTACAAAGCGTAGGCGTCATGGGAGACGACCGCACCTACGACGACGTAATCGCCGTCCGGGCGGTCGCCACCGACGACTTTATGACGGCGGACTGGTTCCACGTGCCGTACGAAGTGTTGGGACGCATCTCGACACGGATCATTAACACTGTCCGCGGTGTGAACCGCGTGACCTATGATATTAGTTCCAAGCCTCCCAGTACGATTGAGTGGGAGTAGGCGAGTGACCGGTGCTAGTGGCCGGTGGCCAGTAGCGAGTGGCCAGTCCCAAACCGACGGCTTTGCCGTCGTAAGCAGCGCCGTGTGAAAATAGCAGCGGCAATTTTGTAATCTGCCATGGAATACCTTCTAGACGAACTACTCTCCGGAACGCGGGAAGTCGTTTGGTCCTCGACCGACGATCAATTTGTAGTAGACATCGAGGAGCGGCCCGCTGGTTTGTTGTGCGGGGCGTTTAATCCGCTGCATGACGGTCATCGCGAGTTACGGACCGTCGCTGAGCGGTTATTGGCCGGCACCGTTGGATATGAGTTATCAGCACACAACGTCGATAAACCGTCGCTTCCGCACGGGGAGATGCTTGCCCGCTGCCGTCAATTTGAAAAGGCTGTCCTAGCAATCACGGCAGCCCCCACGTTTGTGCAAAAAGCATCCTTGCTGCCCGAAACCACGTTCGTCGTCGGCATCGACACCGCTGTGCGAATTATCGATCCTCGATTTTATGAGGCGAGCACAACCCAGATGCACAACGCCTTGTCGACAATCCGCGACCAGAGTTGCCGTTTCCTGGTAGCGGGCCGCATAGTCGGCGACAAATTTGCCACACTCAGCGATATCGAGCTGCCGTCAGCATTTGCAGATTTGTTCGCGGAGATCGCCGAAACCGATTTCCGCAGTGATCTTTCTTCGACCGGTCTGCGGGGAAATTGACGGGAACCCGTTCCCATACTGTTGTGTCTCAGCATGGGACCAGTGGACAACCGGTTTTTCGGATAAAAGGAGATGGTTGACCGTCAGCGGCCGAGCCTGAAAAACTGGGAATTAAGAATTGGTCCCGTAGTGTTGAAGCGTCCGTCTCAAGTCGATAATATCCACACTCTTCCGACCAGACGGTGCCCCAGTGCACCCGCGTTTTGGTTGGGGAAATCAAATTTTGGCGGTGTAGCTCAGTTGGTTAGAGCAGCGGAATCATAATCCGCGTGTCGGGGGTTCGAGTCCCTCCACCGCTATTTTTGCAGCCCATCGCTTTGGGTCGCACGCTTTCGCCTAAGTCCGCAACCCTCAATGACTTGGGCGATTCTTTTTGCGCGGGTCGCCTGATCGTGCTATCGCACCCAATTGCAACGCTCTGTCCTGTTTCGCGCCGCGTGCGCTGCGCCTGGCGCTGCGCGGTTTTTTGAGTATTCGTCATTGAGTCGTCCGCTTCCTTCGCTTGGAGTGCCATTGGCGGACCGACCAGCATATCTCGCATTAGATAGACAGCATCAATCTCTTGGCCGGGAAATAAGTGCCCGTAGGTGTCCATCGTCAATATGATTGATTGATGCCGCATAACTTGTTGCACCACTTTTGGGTGTACCCCGGCCATCGCCAGCCACGCTCCGCAAGTGTGCCGCAATGAATGGAAGTCGGTGATCTCGCCTTCATGGTTT
Source organism: uncultured Planctomycetaceae bacterium (assembly GCA_942492455.1). Taxonomy (GTDB): domain Bacteria; phylum Planctomycetota; class Planctomycetia; order Planctomycetales; family Planctomycetaceae; genus Symmachiella. Next base: position 11,091 of record CALOFE010000007.1, read on the forward strand.
GTGTCGAGAAGGAAATCACTTTGCTCACGCCGTGCGTATTCTCCTGGATCGTCCGCCGCCTCTTTTAGCCATGATTTGCGAGCCTCGGCCAGATCGTTGCGCAGCATCCGGGCGAGATTCGATTCATGAGGCATGTTAAAAACCGGAGCCTTCGGGGTCTTGATCGTAATGTGCGCCAAGAGGTCTGCTGCCAGTTCCGGCTGGATATACTGCCGGGCGTCTTTGCGGTTCTTCGTCGATCCAGCTTTGCAGACGATATTTGGAGGCGTCGAATCCAAGTACAACCGACCTCGGGTCAGGCTACGCAGCTCATTAGACCGTAGGCCAGTTTGCAGCGCCGTCCGGTACAGGAGCAACCTCTCTTGCCCTGTCATACCGTACCGTTGAAAACCGGAACTGGTCACCGCTTCGAGTTGCCGCCATTCATCGGGCAGGAGCATCCGGCGTTCCCGCCGCCGGTCTGCCTTGGGGTTCGGTTTTTTCACCGATGCGAGGGGATCGCGGGGTAGCTTGAGGTGCTCAGTCAGCCATTTTGTAAATGCCTTGATCGCGTTGAGATGTGCTTGGACTGTACGCGCCGACCGCCCTTCGTCCCGTAATTTGCCCGCATAACGATTCACGCCATCAGCAGAGATGTCTGCAGCCGTTTCAAACCCAGCGTGTTCGGCGATACAGCGAATGAAATTCGTCGTGCTTGTAATATGTTTAGCCGTGCGATTCGCAGCACGCAATTTATTTGCGTAATCTGCCAAGTGGGATTCGATCGATCGTTGCGACTCCGTGCTGATCGCCTCCAGTGTGGCATCGATCACATTTTCCCGCCGCAACACCGCATCGGCTTCGTATTTCTTGGCAATCCGCTCCGCGGCTGCCTTATCGGTCGTCCGAGTGCATTTCGTTTGCCGCTCCCCTTTGTGATCGACCCACGACGCATAGTAGTTGCCCTTGGCTTTTTTGCCGCCGCGTTTGAAAACTGATGCCATTATTTATCCTTTTCTCGCTGGTCATCACATCAACGGATATTTCATTTTCTGAATCATCTTTTGCTATGTCGATTCCAACATCGTCATGCCAAGCCCATCGCTCCATTGCGTGTCTCTCTTTCCTATTCTGATGCCCGCGTGCATACGAATTGATATCGCATACTCTCGCACGCCGCAACAGCATGCTGCACTTGGTCGCATAGCTTCGATTGCCACAACGTCAAACAGGCACGTCCGTCATCCCGAAATTTGTCCGCAAGTAGATGACACGACGGGCCTCATTTCGCAAATCCTCCGTTGAGTCTTTCCAATGCGTCGCCTGCATCTGGAGCAGGTAGTCGGTCGGGCATTCGTCGACGCGCCGGCCTTTGTAGGTCCCGGTTGGGAGGGTGGTCAGATCGTCGTCAAATCGCATCGGACACGGCAGCATATGCCGCGATCGCATTCCACAATAACGGCATGGATTCGGGTATTCGCGGTGCCCAAGAAGACGCATACGCTCCCCATCTTCGATGTACTGCATCCAATCGATGCCGTCATCAGTGGTGGCTGAACCATTGCCTTCCTCGCAATTTAACCGCGATTTGTCACCGGGGAACCAGGACTTGGAATAATTGCCTAAGTCGTGTTGTGGTGGCGACGAAACCTGATGATTTTCGGGTCCACATGAGGTTTCGTCGCTGTCGCCGCTGTGCGAGGTGGAGATAATTGCTTCGATAATCGCGGATTTGTTGTCGCGGATTATTGCCTCCAGTGTGATCGTGGGACGCGGCCCGCGAATGTGGAGTTTTTCGCCCAATACTGAAAACTTGAGTCCCGCATTTTGGGCCTCATGGAGGATCCTTAAACCGTCCATTCGATGATGTCCCCCTCCTCAGCAGCAATTTCCAAATCTTCAGCCGGCGGCGACAGCGACGAAACCCCCATTTGTTCATCACCCACAGAGGTTTCGTCGCCGCTATTGGGCCGAAAAACGCGCGTCGGCCTTCCGCCGGCTGACCCAGGGGGTTGAGATACCCATCTCCCAAAGTCCGCATCGACAAGTTCCTGGAGGGCGTCCTCGGCGGCACCTGGAGCGCGATACCGCGTCGGACCACGGCTGAGGTCGCGGGGCGTCACTTCCCCCCCTTTAACCAAAATCCAATCTATCAAGTCGCACATCCTTCGATCCTTTTCGGATTGGCACAGCATGGCGTAGACGCGCGCTTTGCTTCGTGGGCAAACCAGCGACTGAGCCTTATCCCGCGTATAGATTCCAAATCGACGACCTCGGGATTAACGTCTTCACCGCCGCCCAGCGGGTCAGGTGAATAACCAGTGCGAACCTTGCCGCGTATCCCTCCAGCTTCGAAAATGCGGCAGCGAGGTCTCCGTCTAATTGCGACTGTTCTTCATTGTGTTCGTTGAAAAACTCAATGAATTCGGCCTTTGCTGCCGGATCCAAAACAACGACACGTGGAACGATTTCACCATCCTCGGTGGTGTCCATTTCCAAACCATACAGTCGGTAAAAAATCGCATCAATTTCGACCATACAGCGTTCATCGATTTCGTCCTCGGTCCATTTTTTGGTGCGTCGTGGTGGGGAGGTAAACAAGAAACGGGCGGCCATTCCGCTTTCTCGATGTTCAGCGGCCAAAACTCGGCGTACGAGGCCCGGCTGAATACCACCGGTAACGCTAAGAGAAGCGCGAGGGACGAAAATACTCTTGTCGTTCCCCGTCTTGCGGTCTCCCATCAATTGCCGCCCCCCATGCATCGCAAGGTATTTCGGAGCATCACCGCCACGACTTGGAGTGTACCGGTCCAAATCGCCAAAAAAGGCACTGAGTTCATCGCGGGCGCACAGCAGCCCGCGTGGCTGGTCCTTCAGTCGAATGCTGAGTGCCTCGACGGTAATATCGTCGCACAGGAATCGCTCAGCAACTGGTTCTTTGGGCTTTTCGAGTGGTGGGCTTGCGATTTTTGCGGACTGATTCTTTCTCGTTTTGAGTTGTTGTTCGTACGCAGCCTTTTCAACCTCATATGCATCCATTTGAGCCTGATATTCGCGTATCGCAGCCGCTTGTTTTTTTCGAAGCGAGCGTAGTGCTATGTCCATGGCGGGCGATTTCATGGTGCCTGAATATCCGATTATCCCCGACCACAATATCGCCGGTTCATTCCAACCAGGCTTTAATTGGATGACCCGGCTGTTGCCGATGGCAGCGGCGGCAGCAGTCAGCAGAGGTACTGCAATGTAGCTCGGGTCGCACCCGATGGCAGCGGCACCTTGATTGACGCACTGACGAACGTGATTGGGCAGAAGATCGGTAGGAAATGGGCGAAATACTTCAATGCGCGTCGCCGGTTTGCCGGATGACTGCGTGATGCCCACCTGGGGATCAGCATTGTGCCTTTGCCTTCCGTTTGTCGGCGGTTCGAGCTTACGTCGTAAACCGGTCCAGCCCCACTTGCAGGAATTGTGATGGCAACCGGCCGAAATCGCACCGTTTCCGAGTTGGCCAATAAATGCGGCACCGTCGTGATGCTCACACATCGGCGACATTTTGAGTACCCATCGTTTGCCAGGGCCTTGGCCATTATTCCAGTCATGCGGGCCGTCAACGTCCAATTTGTTGCGGGCAATAAAAGATTCCACATCAAATGCCTGTCCATTTACATTGGCCTCAGGGTGTGCAGGTGTGGCCGCGTTTTGAGGCGATTCGGCCGCGAGCGATTCCAGCTGATTCGGAAGAACCACGTGCAGTTCATCCGGCTGGCTGAGTATGCGAGACATGCGGTGCGGGCGATCAGAGGTATCGTCCCCCTTACAGGCCCGCGTACCGTACAATTTCCAGGTGCGGGCCGGGTTATGAACGCTCTGGTCGATCTTCACCGCATTGTCATCGAACCGTTCCGCAATAGCCGCTAAGCAGCGTTTAATTAGGCCGCCATCGTCGGTTGGCAAATCGATGCAGTAAAGCAAGTGCGCACCGTTACCCGAATCCGCCAGGATCGGCTCGGGCCACCCCAGGCCGCGTAGATAATCTTGGATTTCTCTGGCGCGTTGCAGGGCGGCCTCGTGTTCCCCATCCGTAGCAGATATTCCGGACAGCCGTTGCGGGTCGGCGTCAATCAAAAGCCATCGTCGCTCCACGATATTCGTATCTTGAGTCGATTCGCCCTTGGAGGCTTTTTTGATTCGATTCGCAGCTCGCGACAGCAGCGCGGGGTCCACCGGGTTTGGAGTAAAATAAATCCCCTTGGCCGTTCTAATCACCGCCAATGCCGCAACTAATTTGTCTGCGTCGTCAAAATACCCGGATACTGTATGCGGCCAACTATTGCTTTTCGTCGTCGTCGCCTCCAGCACACGAACCTCTGTGACTTGCCCGGCACCGATCAGCAGCTTTGCCGTGTCAGCGACCTGCTGCGGGTCGAATAATGGTTTGGGTTGCCCCGCGGAGTTGCATGTCATTTGCCTGCCCCCCCGTCTTGTTGTTCAGCGATCCATCGCTGTAGCTCGGTGAGCGGATAACGCACACTCCGGCCGATACGGATGTGCGGGATTTCGCCAGACGCGGTCATAGACCACAGTTTGCGGGGGCTGATTGCCAGGGCCTCGGCGGCTTCGGCTGGTTTGAGCAATAAACTGGTTCTGAAATTTGCTTCCATCGTCGATTTCTCCCTTAGAACCGCTCGCCGCGAATTGCGGCTTGCATGCTCGGAGTTTGCGACAATGGGACGTTCGCGTGTTGTGAAATGACGATGGCCCGACAAATGTCGGGCCGCACGACACCGCGTTGATTAGCGGCAAATTGCGAGAAAAAGATTCGGTACGACACCGGTCCGACATTTGTCAGCCCGGTTTCGGCCTAGTATACGTCTCCGCTAATTCTCGAATTGTTGGTGAATTTGCGAGATAAAGAAAGCGAGGATGGTTCGGCCGCCGTTCCTGGACCTCGCACCAACAATCGTCGGCCAGCGTCATCCGCTTGCGGTCCAACTGCCGAAGGAAGGCGACTCGCCGGGTTGGAAGAATGCCGATTTCATCAGCCAGCGCCGTGCCACCAAGATATCCTGAGGGCGAAACTGAGCCAGCATCTTGTGCCGTCACGGTATCTTTGTCAGTTTTCAACAAAGAGGGCGTCCGTTCAGCAACTTGATGTGTTCCAGGGCTGCTCCGAGTTTCCGACCTAGGAGGCTCGCCAACGAGTTTAACATGGGCTTCGCCTTTTTCGGTGCTTTTTTTGCGATTCGGGGTAGCAAGCGATAGCGACTCGGTGTTTTCGTCAGCACTTTGAACCGTCGTGGCGAGCTCAGCGGCCACCTCTAGCGACGGTGTGCGGTGCTCTGAAATCCGTTTTGAAATACCCGCCTTCGCTCGACTTGCCACCACCTCGACGATTGGCCAAGCGGCACGACATTTCACGAGGGCTTCTTCACTTGATTCCCCTAATAATGCCTGCTCGAAATCCATGATTTTTTGAGCGTCCCCGTCATGGATGCAAGTGACGACGCGCATCATTTCGCACAGGTTTCCCCATTTGTCATCATTCATGCAGGGCTGTTCGTGAGCGCGAGCCAGTGCTTCTTCCTGCCATTCCTCGCAAATCCCAAGGATCTTGTCTGGACTCAATGACGCGGCGCGCAACCATTCAGGTTCATAAGCCCAGTTCGGATCCGAACGTACTACGGGTTCATCGGTCATCGCGTGCCCAGTCCAGCTGCATATTTCGTAAGATCAGGAGTGCGACCAGCTGCCTGATTGAGCATCGCTTCGCGATTACGGGTATACGACATGTAGCCACGGTCCTTTGGTGACGTCCTTGGAATAAAATGCGAGGCAAGCCGCAAGGACTGTCGGCGATTCGGGAGCGACCCTAGCCTCGGAGCAACATTTTCGCATCAATCATGCGTTTTGTCCACAATTAGAAATTCGCCCCGATAAATTGACCTGACCTTACAAGACCGGCAACAAAGACGCAGCGATTGTCTCCGTATTGCGAATTCTAAAATATTTTCGGTAAATCTTGATGCGACGAACAACGGCGGGGGGCAACGGCAACGACATCCGCGCCACCATCTTCGGTTAGGGTATTCTTTTAGGCATGGAGCAGGCTAACTTGGATCAGGCCTGATTTTGACCCGATACGAGGCACTAGACTGTGTCGCATCGCATTGGTTGGCTAGGGAGTCAGTATTTGGCACGGCGCTTATCACTTGAGCAAGTTGTAAATTGTGGGTCGGGATAGACCAGTGGCCCGTGCCATGGCCGCTTTGCTGGCCCCGTCGCGATGCATGCGTTGCACCGTCGTGACCTGTTCGTCCGTCACTTTCAGCCGCCGTCCAGGCCGGGAGCCCCCCCACCGCTTTCCGGTGGCGCGTGCAACGCTTTGGCCGGCCACGATCCGTTCGGACCGAACCTCATTCTCATAAGCGGCGACTGACGCCAGCACGTTTGCGATCAGCCGCCCCGCCGGCGTGGAGAGATCGACGCCGTCTTTAATGCTCACCAAATTGATACCGCGGATCACCAGCTTCTCGAAAAGCGCCGTCATCCCCGTTGCAGTCCGGCCGAGCCGGTCCAGTCGCCAGGCGACCACGGTCGTTACCTTGCCGCTGTCGATCGCGGCCTCCAGTCGATTCCAGCCGGGCCGGTTCATCGTCTTGCCGGATTGCTGGTCGCGGTACCATTTGACCGGGATGTCACCGGCAAAGGCGGTGGCCCATTGTTTGAGGTCTGGTTCCTGGCTCTTGGTGTCTTGTTTCTTGGATGAGACGCGCACATAAATCGCGATGTGTTGGGTCATGATTTATCCCGCTAGATGTAAAGTGTGATCTATAGTTCAGCCGTTACAGTTTTCTTCGTCGTAAGTCGTTGATTTGCTTCCAGGATTCCCCCGATTTGCGATCAGGGTTGAGACTTTACACTTCCCCCGATGGCCAACCGACGCCGCCGCAACAAGGCGACGTCGGCAGCCGGGGGGATCAAACGGCGATGCAATCAGTAGCGGGAATAGTCTGCAGTTGAAGTTCGTCAGCCGTATCCAGAATCTGCGCGATCTTCGGCGTACTGCTCGATATACCGCCAGCAACCGCCCAGATCGGCGTCCAGGTCGTAGCCCAAGACTTTGAGCAACACAGCGCCGCCCAGCTCCGCCACGGTTTCGGACTTCCAGTGCTGGCCCTTCTCAGTGAGATTGCCCAAGCGACAATCGGCCGCGTGGATCATCTCGTGGCACCACGTGGAGAGGTTCTCCACGCCCACAGCAATCGCCCGCCCCTCGCCGCTGATGCTGTGTTGAAACCAGCCGAGCGCCCTGCCGCCTTGGCCATTGAAGGCTTCCACCGACAGGCCCCAGGAATCGGCCACTTCGCGAAACGGCAGGCTGGCCAGCCAGTCATTCAATTCCGCTTCGCCCGGCAGCGGTTCGCCGTCCGTCTGTGAATAGCCGAAGACGGCGGTTCCCTTGAAGCCAATCACGGCGATTTTCTCTTCGCCGTTTTGGGGTCTTTGATTTTCTTGGTGACGGGTGACAGGATCGTAAACGACTTTTCCCCTTTGCGGACGTGGCGGTCGACCTGTTGCCACTGGCGGAACCCACGCGCGTCGCCGTGGCCCGCCAGCGCGGTAATCAGCTGGTTATTCCAGGACCACTTGCGGCACGGGATGTCCGCCTTGCGCGTGATAAAAATCGGCGCCAGTGCCGCCGGCAATTGGCCGGGGTTTTGGAACGCGTCCAGGATTACGTTTGCTGCCGATTCGGCCTTCCCATAGAATTTCGTCATCGCTTCAATCTCCACTTCAGATTGGGGTGAGAGGTCCGGCGGAGTCTTGTTCACTCCGTCCGGGCCGTTTTGCTTGGCGTCCCCAACAGGGAACAAACAGGCGGGAAACAACCCGCCAACAACAGCCGCCGGCGCGCGCACCTCCGGCGGTTCGTGGTTGGCGGGCCTCAATCCAGCATCTCACCCGACTCAATCGCTTGGAGCATCGCGCGGAGATTGTTGCGATGGGCCTTGGCCAGCTTGACGTAGGCTTCCAGCGGCTTGCCGTCCAAGCCTTCCGCCCGGGCAATCGTCAGCGCACGTTCCGCAAACGGTTTGGCCAAGTCGCGACGGGCCAGATCAAACCGCAAACAGCGGGACAATAGCGGCGACGTGTCCTCGGAATCTTCAAACAGCAGCGCTTGCCCTTCGCAGGTTGTGGTGAAGATCCACACCACGTGCGCCGGCAGTCGTTCCAGCATCACCAGCAATTGGCGGATCGCTCGCTTGCTCAGGCCGTGCGCTTCGTTCACGATGAACGCGCGGCCGTGGCGGCCATCTTCGCCCAGCGACTTGGTGGCCATGGAACGTTCCAGGTCCGCCAGCTTGGCGGGCGTCAATTGTTCCGCGTCAATCTCGACGGTCGCGAAGTCGTCGGCAATCTCCGCCGCGATCAAGCGGGCAATCGTGGTTTTGCCCGTGCCGCTTTGGCCCGAGAGCCAATACGCGCGGCCGCTGAGACCGCGTCTGCGCAGCGTCTCAATCCGTTTGAGGGTTTTGTCCTGCCCAACCACGTCGCGCCATTGTGTGGGCCTGTACTGCTCGTACAATGCGTGAAGCATCTTGCAACCTCTGATACAGGTTCAAGGTGTCAGGCTCGGCGCGATGTTACCAGCATCTCGCCGGGCCGTTTTTATGCGATCACAACAGCGGATCGCTTATCTATAGAAATGATATCGATGGCTGTGTTTCGTGTCAAACAAAATAAAACCTATTTAATAGAACTTTGGTGTTAGATACCGCCTTGCATTTCTTGGTTGATCGATGTACGCGTGCCATAGAATCGCCGTATGAAAACGAAAGCCAAGACAGAGAAACGACGGTAGGGAAGGGAGGGGGTATCACCGTGGGTTTTATGGATGTGGTTGATGATGGGGGGGATGCTGGCTCTGGAAAGGATAGTGTGGGGGGGGATTGGGGGATGGGGTTGGGGGGGGGGCTTGGGTGGCGTGACGAGAAAAGAAACAAGAAAAGAATCGGGGGAGGGAGGGCGGACAGGCGGTTGGAACGGGGGAGAATAGGGTTTGTTTGCGGGCTGCTGTCATTGTGTCAGTGCGAGAGGTCGACGAGCCGGAGGACTGTGCCAGCATCGTTGGGGCGGGCGTCGTTGTGGTCCATTCAATCGCGGTTTCGGGGGGACGCCCAGGTGCGAGGCGCGCTCGATCGTGCCATCCTCAGACCTCTCATCTACCACCGTACCAGGAATTTGTTGCATGAAGGGCCGAAATGATTTAGCAGGCAGGCAGGGGGGGGGGTCAATCCGACTGGGCAATTGGACCTTAGACGTCAGAGCTTTGCGGTCGCAAGCGTGAATCCGTATCGCTCCACGCACCACCTAGTATCGATCCGCATGCAATCCCGGTGGTATATGCACTAGTAATCCTTCCGCTCCGGCCGGAATTTACTTCGATTGCTTAGTGGGTCACAGGGGTTTCTACCTATGTTCATGCGTTGAAGCAAATTACACGGGCAATGTTCTACTGCCACCACTAATATGGTTTTAGGAAATATAACGCATGATATAGCGATTGGTTTTTCGATGGGCGATGTAACGCAAATTCTTTCCGACATCGAGAGCGGTGATCAAGGAGCGGCTGAGAAGTTATTGCCGTTGATTTACGAGGATTTGCGGCGTTTGGCGGCGGCCAAGATGGCCGGAGAGTCGCCTGATCATACGTTGCAGGCAACTGCCCTTGTGCATGATGCCTATGTGCGGCTGGTCGATGTCGACCGGGTCCAGTCTTGGGATAGTCGAGGGCACTTCTTTGCAGCAGCTGCCGAAGCCATGAGGCGGATTCTCGTGGAACACGCGCGGCGAAACAACGCGGTTTGCAATGGTGGTGAATACCATCAACAAACGCTGATTGACAACCATTTCACCGACGGCCGCGATCGATTACAGCTACTCCACATAGACGAGGCGCTAAATCGACTTGAAAAAGTCAATCCACGGGCGGCCGAACTTGTAAAATTCCGCTTTTTTGCCGGGTTGTCGGTTGATGAAACGGCCGGCCTGCTGGGGATTTCACCTAGCACATCAAGGCGGATTTGGGTCTTCGCGCGGGCCTGGCTCCGCAATGACATGGAAGAGAGCCCCGCCCCCCCGATGTGAATTCTCAGAAAATCTACGTTTCGATGGGGAATTGTGACTGCTTTGCACACTTTTTTTCGCATTACTAGGGGAGTGGAAATTTCAGAGTTCGGGCAAATTTACTGATGAGCGGCAATCACAAGACAGAAGAATCGATTTTTTCCCGCGCCATTGAAATCAAAAATGACGCGGACCGGTCGATGTACATCCAACAGGCATGCGCGGGTGACAAACAGAAAGTGGCCCGAATTCAAGGACTCCTGCGTGCGAATGGCAAGTTCGGGGATCTGTTGGACATCCCTGACGGAAACGTAGTCCCAGCTGTCGCAAACTTGGCGGAGCAAGCTTCGGAGCCGCAACCACTGGAAACACTCGCCCCGAACGCTCCGCTGGGTGGCGTCCTGGGCGACTATCAGCTCATACGAGAAATCGGTCGCGGTGGGATGGGGGTGGTGTATGAAGCAGAGCAACTCTCTCTGCGACGGCGGGTGGCGCTGAAAGTCCTGCCGTTTGCGGCAGTCCTGGATCCACGGCAATTGCGACGCTTCGAGACCGAAGCCATGGCAGCTGCAGGTTTACACCACGGCAATATCGTGCCGGTGCACAACTTTAGTAGCGATCGGGCGGTGCATTTTTATGCCATGCAATTCATTGAGGGGCAAGATGTTTCTGAATTGATTGCGCAGCTGCGAAATATGGCAGAACTCGATGAACTCGATCTGTCCAATACCGCTGCCATGGATTTCAGTTTGGCCAGCGGTCTGGCCAGTGGAGCATTTGAGCCGCCCGCCACCGACCAAACGAGAGTAATGCCTGTGGGTGGAACCGGCCCGCAGTCTGAACAGGGATCCGGCGACCCCAATCAAGATTCTGAGTTCGATACGCATCCGTTGGCGGCGCTAAGCACAAAGGATTCTATGCGCGGGTCGAAGTACCTGCGCACAATTGCCGGCTTAGGAATTCAGGCTGCCGAGGCGCTGGAATATGCCCACAACAATGGCATCCTGCACCGGGACATCAAGCCTTCCAATCTGATGCTCGATGCGAATGGGAAACTTTGGATCACCGACTTCGGTCTGGCTCGCGTCGACGGGGAACACGGGTTGACGATGACCGGCGACATCATGGGGACGCTGCGTTACATGAGCCCCGAGCAGGCACTCGGAAAACCAGGGAGCGTCGACGAACGTAGCGACGTCTATTCATTGGGTGTGACTCTATATGAAATGCTAACTTTGCAGCCGATCTATCCTTTGGCCAGTCGTAACGAACTGTTGCAGATGCGGGCCCAGCATGAGCCCACGCCGCTGCGGCAACTGAACAAGGCGATTCCCGCTGACTTGGAAACGATTGTCCACAAAGCGATCGCCAAAGAACCGGCCGACCGTTATGCGACGGCGCAGGGATTGGCGGATGACTTGCGGCGGTTCTTGAACGGTGAGCCGATTCAGGCGACGCGTCCGTCGGTGATGACGCGGGTTTCCAAATGGTCTCAACGCAATCGCACTCTGGCAGCGTTACTATTCGCCGCCGCGTTTATCGGCGGCGTTGTGGCTGCGTCAGTCATCGTGGTGATTAAGGATCGGGATGGGAACGTCGTTGCGAAAGTGACCGCTCCCAACGGTGCCACGGTGACGGTCGAGAGCGGTGCCAAAACCCGACCTCCGGTGGTGTCCGTACGTGAAACGCCGGCCCTCAAGGCATTGGATGGCTTGCTTCCCGATCCTCCGGCGCTGCCGGGTATTGCCCGCTGGCAGATTGTGAGCCGACATGTCTCTGATACGCCAAGTATGAATCGCGGCCATTTTGCGTGGAGCCCCGATGGCCGGTATATCGCCCGTCCCGACCGCGGCAATCTGCGCGTCTACGAAGTCCCCAGCTTTGAGTTGAGGGCCATTTTCAGCGGCGATGCCCCGAAGCTCATGAATGTTGCCTGGAGTCCAAACGGCAAGCTGCTCGCGTCGGGGGCAAGTGACGGCACCGTGAGGATCTGGGATTTCGCGACGGGGACGCAAAATACCGTCTTTGTGGGCCACACGAGCGAGGTGCGCTCCGTAAAATGGCACCCGGATGGTGAGCGTCTGGCGTCGGGGGACCACGGAGGTCAATTGAGAATTTGGTCGCGTGACGGCACGCAGTTGGCGGTCCGGACCGCTCATCCATCCGGCTCTAACGTGGAAGTCGACTGGAGTCCTGACGGCAAGCTGTTGGCGTCAACCGGAGGTGGCAGGAAAATCGCCTTGTGGAACGATCAAGGGCAGCAGCAGTCCGTGATTAACGTGAATAAAGGATACATCCACACGGTTGCCTGGAGCCCCGATGGCAGGCGACTACTGGCTGCCAATAGTGGAAGTAGAAAAGTTTGCATTTGGAACCGCGACGGCACGCCGGGGCCGGTATTCGCCGGCCACGCCAGCGGTCCGAGGTACGCCGCCTGGAGCCCTGACGGCCGGCGCGTAGCGTCAGTGGCCCATGAGAGAACGCTCTATATCTGGGATGTCGAAAGTGGCGTCAAAACGGTTACAGATGTCCATCAGGGATCTTCCGGTTGGGTCGCCTGGAGTCCGGGAGGCGAATCTATCGCCACCTTCTCGGCCGGCGGATTTCATATTTGGGATGCGAGCGGTCAGGTGATTTCTCAGATCGCCAATTGCCTTCCCATTCGCAAGATCAGGTTGAGTCCTGACGGTCAGAAACTCGCCGCGAACATTGGCACTGGTGAAGAGTTTCATGTGTTACTCTGCAATTTCGACGGCACGCAGCCGCAGATCTTGGATCATGTCCACGATTACCCTCTGGATTTCGACTGGACTCCCGACAGTCAATCCCTTGTCTTGGGCGGGTGGTGGTTGCACAACCCCAAGCCGGTGCTGCGACTCTGCGGCCGAGACGGGTCGGCGGCTCCCGCGCTCAATAAACAATTGGACATCGCCGGGGATGATGGCATTCGCCGCCTGTCGGTGAATCCCAACGGCAGACAAGTCGCCCTCGTCCTCAATAAAAATGACGGCTCACAAACGCTAAAAATCTGGAACCTGGACGGAACTCCAGGGTCGATTTGTACCGGTTTTGTCAGCAGTCATGGCCCCACAGCTTCAGCAGCACCGGTGTGGAATCCGCAAGGGAGCCATATTGCTGCGAACTGTGGCGATGGCAGACTACGTATCTGGAAGTCCGATGGTCAATTGGAAATGAGCCTGCCTACGGGCAGCAGTTGGGGGGGCGTTGTCTGGAAGCTGGATGGAACTCAAATTGCCTGCGCCAAACCCAAAGATGCCGTCACTCAGATTTGGAACATGCAAGGGCGGCAACTGGCCTCGCTCAGCGGAGCGGAGGTGGGCCAGTCGCCCTTCGAATGGGCAAAATATGAATTCACCAAATTTGAGCAGAATTACTCCGGCGGTCAGGCGACGACGATCCGCTATCGCGATCCGCGAACGGGTCGGCTGGAGTGGATTTTGGCGATGACCACTGACAAGCAATTCGTGAAATTCGCTCCCGACGGCCGCATACTCGACGGCCACCCGGAAGTCGTCGACCGCGAGTTTGTCTGCATCATCGAACAGCCGACCGGGGCGGTCCAACTCATGAAGCCTTCGGAATTTCGTCAACGCTACCAGCAGGAGGCCCCCTGATACCCGCGCCGCATAGCGCACCCACTGCAAGTTTTTAACGAAAACCTACTGATAAATAAATCGGCCGGTGAGGCCATTGTCGCGAAACACCTCCTCACCAGCCGGGAACCTCGCCGTCGTGCGCTCGATTTGCGCGCACGGGGCGGTGGTCTGTTTGCATGATAACCCGCAAATCGCCATTCACCAACGGGAGAATTGAAAATGACTATGAAACGAACCTGGACCTTTGCCCTGATGGCCGCCGCATTGGCCGTTACGGTCGCGAGCAATAGTCTTGTTCACGGCAAGGGCAAGCCGCCCAAAGATCCGCCGCCCGAACCCGATCCACCACCAGTGACGTATCAGATCACTTGGATCACACATCAAGACGGAGGTGCGCTTCCTCTAGGTATGAACAGCAACGGTGATGTCGTCGGCCTTATGAACGGGGCGGGTTATGCATTTCTCTACACCGAGGCCGATGGATTGACTGACCTCAATGATCTTGTTGCCCCTGATGATCTTATCGATCCGGATTATGGTCCACTGGTGCTTATATGGGCTTCAGACATCAACGATGTTGGGCAAATTGCTGGTACCGCGGAAGACATCAACGGGGATCTATACCTGTTCCGATTTACGCTCAGCGGTGATGCAGCTGTGAATGGTACGTTCGAGTTACTCGGGCAGCCTGATCTAAGCGATCAAGCAGCAGGGTCTGAAGGAATTAACAACGACGGTGACATTTGTGGTCAGGCAATAGATGCCAATGGCTACAGTTACGCATTTTATTATACAGACAAGGACCGTGACGGGGACGGCGAAGCGGACGGTTTCGTCGAGATCACAGCCGGGACAATTGCATATGACATCAATGATGCTGGAGATGTTGTGGGACACAATAGTGTAGACGGCACCGCTTTTCTCTACACACCGGGCAGCGGTTCGGTGACCTATTCAGCCCCCGACGGAAGCGATGCGAGTACAACTGCATTTGCAATTAATGAGAGCGGACAATTCGTCGGAGGTACGCAGTTTGTGACACCTAAGGGAAAGGCTAAGTTCGCAGATAACTATCAGGCGTATCACTGTATTAATGGAGTGAACCTTGAAGACTTGGGGTCTGAATTAGGATACAGGGGTCGCGGAATCAATGAAAGCGGAGATATTCTCTTCAGGTCGCAAGGTATTGATGGAATGATATATTTGGAAGGTGTTAATACGATTGTCAACCTTGATGATGCTGTCACCGGCCCGGAAGCGACAGACTGGCGCGATAGACGAATATTCGCCACTGAAATCAATGATGCGGGACAGATCACGGGACACGCCATATTAGGAGGTGGAAACGCCTGGGGATTTATTCTCACCCCCGTCGCTCCCTAGCTGATCGTCGCACGCGCAATCCGAACCTCGGCGCTCGAGGTACCCTTTCTCTGGGATTGCCATGCGCATTTCCGTCTCCAATTTCATGGTCACTGGAGGCGGGAGGCGCAAAGACAAGGGCAGCGGTACTTCGTCAAGCCACAATCCACTAAGCAGAGTCATTACAGTTGCGAGATTTCGCAACTGGCAAGTGACGGATGAAAACGTTTTCACCGCGATAGTGTCTATTTCAACCCGCTTAAGGAGCAACCACATGACGTCAAAGAAATTGGGAACCGGATTCGTTGTATTGTTGGCGGCGCTCATCGCCGGGGCGTACTTGCCACAAGTGCAGGGTGAGGATGACGACGGCGTGGTCACGAAGCCGTTCAAGATCAGCGGCGGCGGGACCCTAGATATGCTGCCGCTCGCCCCCGGTTCCCAAGGCAATCACACGGCCGTCGGCACGGCAACTGGCGTGGGTAAATATCACTTATCCGAGGCAGCGGCGCAACTCGACGGTTTCATCGATCCATTAACGGCCAACTTCTCGAGCGCCATCGATCCGGTATTCGTCGCGGCAAACGGCGATGAGTTGGTGCTGCACTATGAGGGGATCGTAACGTTGACGCCGGTGTTGGATGAGAACAACCAACCGACCGGCGAGTTCACATCGCGTTGGGTGGCCGAGTTCACTCCGGTCACGGACAAATGTACGGGGCGTTTTCTAAAGGTGGTCGGCGGCAGCTTCGAAATGATCGCCACTACCGGCGCATTTGCACTGACGGATACCGACATTCCGTATACGTGGGAGGGTGACGGGACGTTGGACTGGATCGAAGAAGACTAGCGGCGCGATCGGTGAAGCCGGGTTTTACAAAATGTCCGAAAAATACCGGCCGGTGAGTTTTCGCCTGCAAGCAAACCTCCTCACCGGCCGGGAACCTCGCCGTCGTGGGCTCGTTTTGTGCGCACGGGGCGATGTTGTTGAGCGCCGTAAACAAAACGCTGATCTCCATGAATCAACACCACGAATCAACCGCAAAAAACGTACGAGGAGCAACACGATGCCCGCACTTTTTCGATCGGCTGCCAAAAACCATCAATCCCCCCGCCGCAGACGCACCGGCGCCCTCACCCGCCCGCTGGCGATTGAAACGCTCGAAGACCGCACGCTGCTGGCCGGCTCCATGGTCGGCCTGGGCGACTTGCCGGGTGGGGATTTTGATAGTTTGGCGTATGGCATGTCGAACGACGGCATAGTTATTGTCGGGAGGAGCGATTCCGCCAACGGAACCGAGGCCTTTCGCTGGACGGCAGAAACGGGCATGGTCGGCCTAGGGGACTTACCCGGTGGCAGTTTTAGTAGTATTGCCAGAGCGATCTCGGCAGATGGCTCTGTGATTGTGGGATGGAGCGATTCCGCCAACGGAACCGAGGCTTTTCGCTGGACAGCGGAAACCGGCATGGTTGGCCTGGGCGACTTGCCGGGTGGTGCTTTTTTCAGTTTGGGCTCTGCCGTGTCGGCCGATGGCTCCGTGATTGTCGGGCATAGCTATTCCGCCAACGGAACCGAAGCCTTTCGCTGGACAGCGGAAACCGGCATGGTCGGCTTGGGAGAATTGCCAGGTGGTGATTTTGACAGTCTTGCACGCGGCGTGTCGGCCAGATGGCTCCGTGATTGTCGGGAGGAGCGATTCGGCCAACGGAACCGAGACCTTTCGCTGGACAGCGGAAACCGGCATGGTCAGCCTGGGAGACTTGCCAGGTGGTGGTTATGCGAGTCAGCCATGGGCCATCTCAGCCGATGGGTCGGTGATTGTCGGGATGAGCGATTCCACCAACGGAGTATTCGAAGCGTATCGCTGGACGGCAGAAATGGGCATGGTTGGCTTGGGAGACTTACCAGGTGGCGATTTTAATAGTAAGGGCCGTATTGCGGAAGCAGTGTCGGCCGACGGTTCCGTGATTGTCGGGTCTAGCAGATCCTCGGAATAACAATACTGAGGCATATCGCTGGACAGTGGAAACGGGCATGGTCGGCCTGGGAGATTTATCCGGTGGCAGTATTGCGAGTTATGGAGAGGGCATATCTGCCGACGGGACCATGATTGTGGGAGCAAGCAATTCTACTGACGGATGGGAGGCGTTTCTCTGGACCAACGTGACTGATGTCAACACCCCGCCGATGGTGGCATTGGACAACACGGTCGGCAGTCTGCTGGAGAACACGGATACGACGAATCGCGTCAAAGTGGCCGATATTGTGGTCACCGACGATGGGGTGGGGACGAACGTACTCTCACTCGCCGGTGCGGACGCGGGGCTGTTCGAGATCATCGGAACCGAGCTGTTCCTGAAGGCAGGCACGATTCTCGACAGCTACTCCAATCCCCTTTTGGACGTGACCGTCAACGTGGATGACGTTGCGGTAGGAACCACGCCCGACGATAGCGCGGCGCTGGCGATTACAGTGATCGATGTCAACGCCCCGCCGATGGTCGCCTTGAACAATACGGTCAGCAGTCTCCCAGAGAACACCGATACAACGCTCCGCATCAAAGTGGCCGACATCGTCGTCATGGACGATCTCCTGGGGACCAACGTACTCTCGCTGACCGGTGCCGATGCCAATCTGTTCGAGATCGACGGAACCGAATTGTTCCTCAAAGCGGGTGCGGTGCTGAATGCGGCCGGGAATCCCATTTTGGACGTGACCGTCAACGTCGATGACGCCGCGGTCGGAACCGCGCCCGACGATAGCGCGGCTTTGGCGATCACGGTCATACCCTTTATCAACACCCGTCCCGTCGCCGATGCCGGGGGCCCGTATGTGTTGGGCAATCGCAACAGGATCCAACTCGATGGCAGTGGCAGCTATGATGCGGATCAACCAGCCAACACACTCACCTATATGTGGGACTATGGGAATAACGGCACGTACGATGCTGTGGGGGTACGGCCTTACATCACCGCCGCCGACTTAAACGGACAAAGTAACATCGTCGTGCGTTTGAAAGTCCTCGACAATGATGGCGGTTCCAGATCCAACGTGGTGCGAGTGCATGGCGAGGATAAGTCGGTGCTGCGGATTCGCGGCGATAACGACGGTGTCGTTGGGCAGCGGCGTGTGATTTCGCTGAAGCTTTACGGTCCGACCGTTACGCGCGAACACTATACCTACACCGTCGATTGGGGCGATGGCAGTCAGCCGCGCGTGGTCACCGGACTCTCCGGCTCGTCCATCAGCAAGAGATATGACAAAGCGGGTAACTATACGATCCGCGCGACGGCCGTCAGCAATGAAACCGGCTTGGAAACCACACACTCACGCGTCATACGCATCCGCACGGTGCAACAACAAGGACGCGACTTTGCCGTTTCCGGCACCAGCGGCGATGACTATTTCCGTGTCTTCACCCGTTCCACCACCGGCCAGGTGGAGATTTATCGCAACCGAGTTTCGCTGGGTGTGCATACCGTGCCTGGCACGATTTATGCCATGGGCATGGGGGGAGATGATTGGTTCGTCGGTGACAACGGCACCTATAACGTCTACTTCGATGGCGGCAGCGGAAACAATGTCTCTTATACCTATGGCGGGGATGATACGATCCTCGGTCGTGACGGCCGCGATCGCGTATACAGCTACGGGGGGGACAACTATGTCTCAGTCGGCAACGGCAACAACGTGGTCAAAACCAACGTCGGCGATGATTACATTCAAACCGGTCGCGGAAGCGACAAGATCATCGATCTCGGTGGAGACAATCAGATCGATGCCGGCAACGGACGCAACCACATCAGCACCCGTTACGGCAACGACATCATCATCACCGGTTCCGGCCGAGATCAAGTCACCGACCTGGGTGGTAACAACCGCATCGAAGTCGGAGACGGCAGCAACGTGGTCCGCACCGGCAAAGGCAACGACACGATTTTGGGCGGTGCACAGGACGATAACATCCGCGACGACGGCGGTCGTAACTACATCTACACGTTTGCCGGAAACGATTTCATCATCGCCTTCGGAACCAACCATATCGACTCTGGTTCGGGAGACGATACGGTTTTCAGCACCTTCAATCTGTTGAATGACGATGACGACTTATTCGACCTGCTGGCCAAATCCCGATAGTGCGGCGATCTGGGTTAAGAGGAATCCCAAGTGTGAAAAGCCAATTAGAAACAGAATTCCGGCGGCGCCGACAGCATTTCGCCAACCAGTTGCACTATTTCGAAGAGCGTACGCACACTATAAACGCCACCCGCCTCCGCGTCACGCCCCCAGTGGCAAGCAGCTTACTCCGCCGTGGCTTGCGAGTTTTGGACTGTTGCTATCACGAAGGTGCTGTGTTGATTCGTGAAAACCATCTGCAATACTGATGAGGCCCGCTGAGTTGGCAGTCCGGTGGCAACACTGGAGCGAGCGTCTGCCGATTCGCGGGCTGTTTTTGTGGGCAGTGGTGGCTCGCCTCGCGGTTGTGCAGCTTTTGCTCTCCCAATGCCGTTTTGCGCAAATGCGCAGAATCTTGCTGATACGCGCAAACGTTTACAGCCGGCCCCCTGTTGAATTCGGGGACCTAAGGAGTTATTTGCGAGAAAATCGGAAAAATCCTCGGATTCGTGACCTATCACGGCCGTTTTTTTCGCATTGCTACTGGGGACTCGCCCCGCAACGCAACTGCTGTTGCCTGACACAACAATCGTTAGTAGATTCAACAGGGAAAACTGGAGGCAAGAAATGAAACGCATAATTCAAATCGCAGTCAGGGGCGAGTTCGTATCCGCGGCGTGTGGGAGATTTACAGTATTCAGTCTCATGTTTTTATTTACATCAGTGGCCTATGGGGAATTTGCCGTAAGCCCGACGACATTAGATGGCGGCGCCTTTCTTCAATCGTTTGATGCCGATGGTAATACAACATTTGTGGGTCACGCAGTTAACAATTTCAACGCCGGCATCGATGATTTGGCATTCGACAGCAATGGCGATCTCTACTTATTACTCTCTAATTCAGGAGAGCATCCCAACGGGGAATCTATCGGTTTGATCCCAATACGAGTGCAACTACGTTGGTCGCCAATAGAACCACAATCCTCGGTCAAGGAGATCTCGCCGTTTCTCCAACCGGCGGATTTGCCGTAAGCCCGACGACATTAGATGGCAGCGCCTTTCTTCAATCGTTTGATGCCGATGGTAATACAACATTTGCGGGTCACGCAGTTAACAATTTCAACGCCGGCATCGATGATTTGGCATTCGACAGCAATGGCGATCTCTACTTATTACTCTCTAATTCAGGAGAGCATCCCAACAGTGGAATCTATCGGTTTGATCCCAATACGAGTGCAACTACGTTGGTCGCCAATAGAACCACAATCCTCGGTCAAGGAGATCTCGCCGTTTCTCCAACCGGCGGATTTGCCGTAAGCCCGACAACATTAGATGGCAACGCCTTTCTTCAATTGTTTGATGCCGATGGTAATACAACATTTGCGGGTCACGCATTTAACAATTTCAACGCCGGCATCGATGATTTGGCATTCGACAGCAATGGCGATCTCTACTTATTACTCTCTAATTCAGGAGAGCATCCCAACAGTGGAATCTATCGGTTTGATCCCAATACGAGTGCAACTACGTTGGTCGCCAATAGAACCACAATCCTCGGTCAAGGAGATCTCGCCGTTTCTCCAACCGGCGGATTTGCCGCAGTCCCCGAACCCTCCACCTACGCCGGTCTCATTGGCATCACCTGCGTCTCACTGCTCGGTTACGGCTGGCGACGCAAACGGCAACAAGCTGCGTGAAACAAATTGTCGAAGAACTCCAACCGTCGGCGCCCGCGCGTCGGCGGTTTTTTGTTGCCTCCACGCCGCTGATATCGCCACACTTCCCCAGGACGTCGCTAACGTGCGAGCGGCGCCCCGCCAATGCCAAGCCCTTCGAAACATCAAAATCGAGATAGACGCTACGCCAGATATCGTGAACGCAATGAGGCGATTCTTCACGCAAACCATCGGGGCATTTTGCGACCACGTATTCGTCATCGCGATGGCGAGCGTGGCAATCAGCCCCACCGAACGCTGCCCTAGACGACTCGCAACCGCAATACGATCCCGGGCGGTGCTCACGACGACGACCTGTTCGATTTGTTAACCAGAACACGATAGCCCGGCGAGTTGGGGTCAAAGTAATCCCGTGACTGAAAAGCCACTTAAGATCGCATTCGGCTGCCGCCTAGCCCGAATGTCGCCCACACTCGGCCGGTGATCGCGTCACGGGCAAGTATTTGGCCACGGCACAGCAGTTTGCGGTTGGGTCATTTGACTTCGGTCGCCTATATGGCGGAAGTGGGGTACCTGCACAACCTCGCGTGTCGCCGGTGCTGCTACCTGCCCTGTCGAAGAATTTGTTGTGCCTAGAAATATATGTTAATTTGACTGAGCAAATCAGATTTCGGACCATCATGAACTTGAGGTCTCAGGTTCAAATCCTATCCCCGCGAATTTACGCTCGCCGTCGAACCAAGATCGACCCGCGTGTGAACGAATCAAGCCGAGGCGCTGAGCCTCGGATTTTTGCGTTGGTAGGCCAGTTTCGGCATGGGGTTACGGCGACGGTGTCTCTCTCCTGCATGTCGGCGAGACCGTCGCACGCGTCGACTCCTGGCGGGGATTCGAGACGTTGGGTCGGAAAGTTTCTGTTGTCTCTGCCAGTGCCGACCCGTGTGTTATGAGGCAGACGTTCGGGTTTGGACGAGCGTTTACCCGAAGTGCATCGCTCATGATCCGACTCAGCATGATTTATCCTCTTGCAATTCTATTGGTTCGACCGACGAAGTACTAAACAAAAAACCGCCGGCAAAAAATGCCGACGGTTTGTCCTGCCCGCAGTTCAGTGTTGTCAGTCACACAGCTTGTTGCCGATTGCGTCGCCAGCCGTAGGCGAGCAGTGAGACGCAGGTGATGCCGAGGAGTCCGGCGTAGGTGCTGGGTTCGGGGACTTGTTCGGTAACGAGAGTTAGGGTGTCGAGAGTTGCATATACTGCCCCTAATTCATTGGGTCCTCCAGAATCGGACCCGAAAAACGAGAGAGTGATGAAAGTCTGAGGGCTGCCAGGGACGGTCGCTGGGTCAGTCGGGATGAGTGGCAGGGAATCATTGCTAAACATGGTGCCGGTGGTGTCGTTCAACCAAAGTGAAAAAGAGTTTAAAGGAATTCCAGATACGCTGGGGCCTGAGGAAGACCCTCCACTTATCTGATAGAAGTCAGATGCCGAGAAGAAATTATCTTGCACGACTATTTCACTATTCACGAAAGAAGCTGTATAACTCCCCACGGTTGTTGACAATGATGAAATCGATGATACGTAGACGCCAATACCGGGATTAGAGTCGGTGTCGGTCGTGGTGGAGTCAAAAGTGTAGGTTCCTGAGATCGTATCGCCTGGCGCGAATTCAGTTGGTGTGCCATTGGTAAAATCCAAGGATTCAACAGTACCTGAATAGTGGAACGTTATGATTTCTGCCTGCCCCGGCGCCGCTGTAGCAGCCAGTACCGCCACATATAAAATCAATTGAATCATTCGTTGCATCGCGTTCTCCCCTGCGTCATCACCCTGGGATTGATTTCGAATCTTTCGACTTTCCGTAGCTGAGCAAGCGTGAATTCATTCTGCTACCGGTCGTCGTTGGCCGTCGACGAGGAAACGCACTAACGCCGACGGTTGGAAGTCCATTCGCTATCTGTTTCACGCAGCCTGTCGCCGCTTGCGTCGCCAGCCGTAACCGACCAGGGCTAAGCCGCCGATACCGAGGAGGGCAAAGGTGCTCGGTTCGGGGACGGCGGCCGCGTCTGGGGTCAGCAGAAACGCGTGCGTCACACCGTTGTATGTTCCGTAACCGACAATCTGTCCTTGCTCATTGATCGCGTTGGCACTCACTAATTCCCAACCAGAGCCGCCGGAAGTGAGTAGTAAATTCAGGTCCCGCATACCTTTTTGAGCGTCCCAAATAAACGCATGTACGCCCACGTCAGTAAGACTATGGCCCACAACCTGAGCGGATTCATTGATTCCGTAGGATGAGGACTCCCCCACCCGGAGATCACCGAGGTCATCCAAACCCGTGATAGGGTCCCACTCTATGGGATGGTAACCTATTGAGTCAGAGATGTAACCTACTACTTGACCAGAGTCATTGATTCCAAGTGGCGTAACTATGATCCTGTCCTCCCGGTAGAATGCCGGAACCTGCATGGTCCTCCTGAGCATCCCACGAAACGTCCGACAAGTTTGCACTTGATCGTCAATTTGACCGAAACTATTGATACCTGTAGCGCGACTCCAGTCCGATCCTCCCGCCAACACTTCGGGTCTTGCTGCGTTTGGGCCAATACAAAGTCTCAAAGTATCACAACTTGCCCAGAGTCATTGATTCCGACCCGATCGCCTTGGAATCCACCGAGCGCATGCCGTTCTGGGCATCCCATATAAAAGCATTGTGGCCCGTAGGAGAATCGTGACCCACGACCTGACCGTCATGATGCCGTTTGCACGACTTAGATCGGATCCCCCAGGTAGATCGAGTTGTAGCCACTAAGCATCCCAAGGAAAGCCCGGTTACTAGGTTGAACACAACTGACGACTTTACGAAATCATTGATCCGTGCCAAGCTGTAGTCCGATCCTCCCGCAGGTCGCCGAGGTTCGGTCTAAATGTGACCGGCTGCAGCCGGGCGGCTGACGGTCAATACTGCGAGAGCAGCGACTGTGATAATTGGCACTTTTGCGAGACGCATTTTGTGGTGTCCCATAGAACGTTGTTGAAAAAGAACCGCCGTGCCCGCAGAAATTCTGCAAATGCCTGCTTCTCCAAGGCGATGACGAGTGCGCCGCCACCAGCCGCAGACCGCCAGGGCCAGTCCGCCGATGCCGAGCAGTGCGAAGGTGCTCGGTTCGGGGACGGCGGTTGGCGGAGCGATGTTCGGTGATTGCATACCGGATTCGAATGCGATTTCCCAGCCATGGCTTTCCGGGGTGGTGCCGTCGGGAAAAAGAATTGATGCGATCTCCAAGGTGTGCGAAAAATCGGCAATGGTGCTTCCGTACGTCGATTGGGCATAGACACTTAAGTAGTACGAAATCGAGGCTTGCCTCGATGAGTTCAGAGGTAATGTTCCCGACAGGATGAGATCATTCCCCGAAGCTTCGTATTGTTCATTTCCACTCACAGTCTGACTGGCTAAATTCGAGCCAAAATACGCCGTCATCGATGCGTTGGATGTTTTCCAGATGACATTGGTCTCTCCCTCAATCAAACTTGTTTTGAGACTCCCATCAAGTTTCATATTGAAGATCAAATTCGAATACGGCAGGTCCGGTGTTTCACCCTCACCGCTGTAGAACAACCCGATTCGGTCTTGCCAAGCACCTGCGGCCTCAGCGAAGCCTCCCGGAGAGTATGGCCATCCTGCCACGGCCTGGGCTTGGGCAAAAACCCCTATTTTCCCGTTCGATACAGAAAACGAGGCCTCGGAGAAGATCTCAACCACGTTCTCCGGTGAGCCAGCATATGAAGTTACTGAGTATGTTGTTGGTAGAATCTCGTCGACACCCGATTCTGATCCGGAGAGCGAGTAATATGCGGGATCACTTACTAGGTCACGGTTCAAACCGGTTCCAACGACATCCCAATATGCACTCGCGTTGTCGATGGACCATCCAAATTGGGGTTCGACAGTTCCACAATCAGCGACTTGGGCCAGACAAAGCACGAGACTGACGAGCGGAATAACAATTAACAGCTTATACATAGTTGCGACTTTCTCCTACATTCAATGATACCGGGCATTCGAAAGTGGTTTCTCGCAGTTGGGGTTTTTCCCAACGACTATCCGACTTTTTTTAATTGGTCACAAACTGTTGAAGTGACGCGAAAGTTGTAGTTCCATTTCTGGCAATGCGTTATGTGTTTTCCGAGAACAACCAACGGGAGATTGTCGAGACGCAATGCGCGACGAAATTCAGCCCGCCGCAAGAAAATCGAATCAGTCTCTACACAATCAATGCGTAATCTGCGGATGGTTACTGCCAAAAAAAACGGAAAATCATTAAAAACTTAAGGCAGGTCTATGTTGCCCGCGCCGGTGGGAGCACGCCGGACGCGCAACGCTTGGCGCATGAGCCGCAATCTGTTTCCGAAAAAGCGCCTAGGCGGACACGGCGTCAGCAGCTGAGAGCGATGGACACAATCGTGTCAAACCGAACGGCGAGCTTGCGGTGTGCGCTGAATCAGACAAGGGCGCGCAGATCATCTCTTCGTTTTATGCGACCGGACGGCACTAAGGTTCAGCACGACTAGGCTTTCCGCTTGCACGACTGCGAGAAATCGCCCATCCGACGAAAGATCCAGACCGCGGACATTCCCTTCGCCGACGCGGATCTCGAACAGGCTGCGGCCGGTGGGGACATGTGAAAAAACCAGGTTTCCGCCTTCATCGCCGCTGACGATGGTCCGATCATCCGGCAAAAAGACAACCGTGTTGAGCGGATGGTTGTGAGCTGGAATCGTGTGCAGCAATTTGTTATCGGACACGTCCCAAATGCGGATGGTGCGATCATTGCCGGTGCTCGCCATCAGCCGCCCGTCGTCGCTGAATGCGACGCCTCCGACCGAGTTGGTATGCCCGATGAACTTATTGACGAGTTTTCCTGTCAGTGGGTCAATCGCATGCAATTCATTGAGCCGAGTTACAACCAACAAGCTATTGTCAGGCGAAAACCAGCCGCCTCCGTAGTCGCTCAGCACACGCAGCGGTTCCCGTAACCGTTGATTCTCAATCTTCTGAATAACGATGCCATTCTCATTTAATCCGGAACTGACCAAGAAGTCACCCAAGTCCGAAATACGAACCAATCGTGTGCTGACATCACCATTAGGAATGGAATCGGCCAATGCGCCGGTCGTCACATTCCAGATTTTCCTAGTTCCGTCTTCGTGACCCGTGACGGCCGTCAACTCGTCGTTCGTCACGGCGATGCTTTCGGCACGATCGGTGTACGTTCCCAGCGTCACGAAGTTGCCGGATTTCGCATCCCAAAGTTGAAGTTTGTCAGCGCCGGCGACTAAAATCTTGTTCCCGTTGTCGATGAATCTCGCAGCGCGGGGACTCATTACTTGGATTGCATATTGACCCCAATGCTTGCCCCCAAACTGGACTCGGAACGAACAATCTCGGCTGCCCGTGATAAGCTGGCTACCATCGGTCGAAAAATCCAGCGATAAAACGCGGTCATCATGTGCGCGGAACACCTCGGGCCAATTGAGGTCGCCGGCAGCGCTGACACGTGCCGAGCTATCAAGATTCCAGGTGCGAACGACGCCGCCGCGGTCACTGGAAGCCAGCAGGTTCCCAACGGGATGGAACGCCACGTCATGGATTTCATCGCGATGCCCGATGAACTGGTGTAGCCGTTGCCCACCCTCGACATCCCAGATATAGACGGCGCGATCGAATCCGCCCGCTGCAACCTGTCGCCCGCCTTTTGAAAAGCGGAAGCAGCGCGGCGCGTTATTGATTCCCTCTAATACGCAGACTTTTTCGCGAGTCTCAAAATTGTAAATCGCAGCCTGCCCAACGCCGTCGGCAATCACTAAGCGGTCGCGGTCGGGTGAACACGCCATACGTCGCTCGACACCCAGATGCAAGTCGTCAGAAAACCCGTCAATTACTCCAACGGAATGACCTGTGGCAGACTCCCAAAAACGAACCTGCCCGCTTTCCCCCGACGAAGCGAGAGTTTTGCCGTCCGCACTGAAAAACACCCGATGGCCATGTTTGTCGAACGCAGGAATTTCACGGAGTTGGGTCGCTCTTATGAGGTCCCAGAGGCGAATCACACCGTCATCACCAATCGTTGCCAACATTTTGCCGTCGGGATGAAAATCGCATCCGTAGACAAAATAACCTCCCCCCTCAAGCACCATCAGTGTCTCGTAGCTCACTGCATCTTTGACCTCAATGCTGCCATCGGTCCAGCCGAGCACCACATACCGACTGTCCGGGGAGCAGCGTACCAAGCACCCTTGCTCGGCGCTGGTTGCAATGACCTGGGATTTGATGGTTCCCATTGCTTTGAGGAACCACCATTCGAATCCTCGAAAATCCTTGCCGCCGGTTTTGCTAGGTTCGGCATATCGTTCCAGGACTTCATGATAATTCCGCAGGTCGCCCGCTTTCCACAATTGGTGTGCCAGCTTGATGTCGGTGGCATACAGCAACTGTTGAGCACGGGCGTTGGCACGCTCTGCCGCTTGGGCTTGTCGGTCTGCACGGGCTTCAGACGCCTGAGAGACAATAACAGCCGAGTTAGCCTTGTGTGCGTAAACCAAACTGATAACGCTGCCTGCAGAGATCGCGAACAGTACCAATGCAGTTGCGACGACAAAAGTTCGGTTCTTTGCAGCAAATTTTCTCAGGCGATAGGTCGTTGAAGGGGGGTAGGCTTGAACAGGTTCATCGTTCAAGTACCGCCGAATGTCGCGCGCAAGTGCGTTGGCAGATTCGTAACGTCGCGCACGGTCTTTTTCCAGCGTCTTCATCACGATCCAATCCAGTTCACGCCGCATCGACAATGACAACGCCTGTGGATCTGTTTGGCGATTGTGGGAGATCGTCGAAGCCTGCTGATCGTCGAGTGTGCTGAGTTTTTGACTGGGGCGTGGTGGCTCTTCCTCACGGATTATGCGGCGGACTTCATCCCAGTTGCCGCCTTTTTTGCTGCTCGTATCGAACGGCAGCGCGCCAGTCAGCAACTCATACAACATAACTCCCAACGAATAGACATCGCTTCGCGTATCGACATCACTCGCGTTCAACCGGGATTGTTCGGGACTCATGTAATCCGGAGTCCCCATGAATTGTGCAAATTGGGTGTAGACGGACTGCGGTGTGGTCTGTTGGTCCATCGCCTTCGCAATCCCGAAGTCAATGACTTTCGGAACGGCGTCTGTATCGTGTTCCTCAACCAAAACGTTGTTTGGTTTCAGATCGCGATGAATGATTCCTTTTTGGTGAGAATGCTGAACTGCCTGGCACACTTTGATGAACAACTCTAATCGCTCGCGAATCTTCAACCTGTTTTCGTCACAGAACTTGTGAATCGGGATTCCCCGTACAAGTTCCATGACAAAGTACGGTTGCCCCGAGTCGGTCGTGGCTGCGTCGAGGATGCGGGCGATATTTGGGTGCGACAAGACCGCCAGCGCCTGCCGCTCCGCCTCGAATCGAGCAATCACCTGCTCGGAAGCCATACCGGGTTTGATAATTTTGAGGGCAACCTTGCGGCGAACCGGTTGGAATTGCTCCGCGACGTAAACCACGCCCATTCCGCCTTCGCCGAGTTTTTCGCGAATGACGTATGGCCCGATCGTGGCTTCGATGAATGAATCTGCGTCATCCGCCAGTGGGGTTTGGGTGGAGCGGGGCAAAAAATCGCTGAGGAAGGCGTTCGCGCTTTTGTGAGCCTCCACCAAGGATTCGACTTCTTGCCGCAAGCGCGCATCGCTAGCGCAGGTTTGACGGATGTAGGATTCACGCTCCTGCGGCGAGTCGATCTCAATCGCTCGAATAAAGATCTCTTTGACACGGGAAAATATTTTTCGCATCACCACGGTGTTGGCTCAGTATTGAAAGTGCCTCGTTCCAGTGGTCAATGCGAGAAATTGTCGTGCTCACTGCCAAAAAAATTCAAAAATTACCGCGTTGCGGAATGCTTACCGTGCCTACTACGAGTCATGTTGACTCAAGTCGCGATATAGCCAGGCCTTAGCCAATGCCCACGTCCGATAGGCTGTGCGGACGGATATGTTGAGAGTGGCTGCGGCCTCTTCAACCGACAAGCTGGCAAAAACCCGCAGCTTGACCAATTTACCACTATCGGGGTCTGCTTCGCCCAACCGCCCGATGGCGTCATCGAGATCCAGCAAATCATCGACGGGGACTTCCGACAGAGGAACAACGATTTTGTCCAAGGCGGCTGAATACCGCCTGCCATTTCTCTTTTGCGACGATTTTTGACGAGCGCGATCTATCAAAATGCGCCGCATGGCCTCGGCGGCCGCCGAGAAGAAATGGCCGTGAGAATCCCACTCCAAATCTACGTCGGAATTGACTAAGCGTAGCCAAGCTTCATGCACCAGCGCGGTCGCCTGCAACGTCTGCCCCGGCTGTTCTTGCGCAAGTCGTTGCTCGGCAAGTTTACGAAGCTCTTCGTATACGATCGGCAGCAGCTTTTCCGATGTGGCACCGGCGGCAAGCTCATGTTTATTGGTCAATAATGTGGATTTCGACATTTTTCCAATGTAAACAGCCGAGGTAACTCATTTCAAGTGGATTTGGTGAGATAAATCCGTTCCATTTGAGTTGGAACTATTCAGCAGCTGAACGCATAGTCGCCTAGAAAAGCCGAACTATTGGGTCCCACATCCCCCGCTGCCGCCCCCAATCGATCTCCGCCGCAATCGGCCGCAGCAGCTTTTCATGGATCGGATCGCGCCCGGAAACCGTCCGCGGTAGAAATAGCAATGCTTTCTGGCGTGACACACAGCGACGCCAGGCGTCCCGTGCCGCCTTAGACGCCGGCGGACTCAATTTCATATCCACGTTCGCCGAAAACGATTTCATTGTGGCATTCGGCACCAACTACATCGACTCCGGACTGGGGAACGATTTCGTTTACGGCTTCAATCTGTTGGACGACGACGACGACCTGTTCGATTTGTTGGCCAGAACGCGATAACCCTGTGACTTGGGCTTGAAAACGAATTTGGGCTGCTGGTGGCAATCCCGGCCACTCTTTGAGCCGGAACGTGTGTCGTCACTTGGTGGGATTTCAGATGTTGCGACAGCCATGTCAAGCAGTCCCAAGATGGCGGTCTTGATGTAAACCGGAAGGAATCCCCAAGCGGTGGTAAGGCAAGCAAAATCGACGTCGCCGGCGGCTTCGGGCGGGGTTGGCACCTGGCCGGATTTGGTTTGCCGAAACTTATTGGTGGGAAGCGAGTACGATTCGTTGGACAGACGCCAATCCCATGTTACCGCTGACGCAAATAAATCAGGCCGCCTCGGTCAGCGGTCCGATGCAGAGTGACGCGGGGCTAGCCGCTCGTCGCCCGCACCATCGCGGCAATGCCAGTCCTGACGTGCTCCGGCAGCCGCTGCCAGCGATTGACCACGAACAGCAAGTCAGGATCAACTGCTGCGCCTGGCGCTGCGCAGACTTCCAAACATGCATTTTTCTCGGTGTTTTCAAGGGCAGCGGGTTGAATCATAATCCGCGTGTCGGGGGTTCGAGTCCCTCCACCGCTATTTTTTGCACTGTCTAATTCAATTGTTTGGTCTTTGCGCCTCAGTTGGCAGTTATTGCCACTGGGGCGTTTTTTCGTGCGCTGGTTGCGGATGAATGGAGTGGATAGCTGTGTTGGTTTGCTGCTGGAATTGAATGCTCGCTGCTGTGCGAAGCAACTTTGCGAACGTTGATGCGGCGGAACCTGTCTAAAACTGGGGGCAAATCTACTTGCCGGGAGTTTTTGACGGGGCAAAGTCGGCGTGCATTTTGCCAAGCGGTTACTTAGTCAGCCGATGGAACACAATTCGATCGAGTTTGATCGGTGTTTCAGTGAGCTGAGGTTTGATTTCTTTTGAAATCTTGCGCTGGACGGACGTTTGGCGTCTTGTCTGATCCTGCATGTGAGGATAAGATACGTGCAAATAGATGCTGTGTCAATTGTTAGCTAGCTTACTAAGTGACTGGGCCGGTAAGCACGGCAGTCCTCGCAGCACGCCACCGGCATCGAGGGCTGGGGCAAATTGTCACTCCGCAGATCGTTTTTCAATCACGAGGACACTAGTACATTGAAAATCCAAACTCAATGCCCGTCAATCCAATTTGTCGGACTTTTGGCCCTTTGCGCAGTGGCCATGGGGTGCAACCAGCGGGGAGCGGAGCCTCAGCAACGCCCTATGCCGACGATGACTGTCGCTCAGCCCGTACGGAAACAGATTGTCGAGTGGGACGCGTATATGGGACGGCTCGAAGCGGTTGACTTCGTCGAAGTTCGCGCTCGTGTCAGCGGCTATCTGGAGACGATTCACTTTGATGAGGGACAAGTCGTCAACGAAGGTGATTTGTTGTTTGTCATTGATCCACGTCCTTATCAGGCGGAGTTGAATCGAGCTTTGGCTGCTTTGCGTCAGGCGGAGTCGGGACTGCAACAGTCGCGGGCTCAATTGACGGTCGCGAAGGCATTGAAGCTGCAAGCCGACGCGAGGCTGCAACTGGCCCTTGCCCGTGTTCAGCGGACGCGGCAATTGAAATCGCAAAATGCGATTACACAAGCAGACCTGGATCAAGATGAGTCGGCGTATCTTGAAGCAGAAGCGGATGTGGAAGGGGCCAAAGCGGGGATTACTTCTGCAGAAGCTGCAATAGCAACCGAAATGGCAACGGTCGAATCGGTGAAAGCGGAAGTTGAGACAGCGGAGTTGAATCTCGAATATACGCGAATTCGGGCACCGGTTAGTGGACGGATCAGCCATGAGAATGTCACGGAAGGCAACCTTGTCAGTGGGGGGACCGCGACGTCGACTTTGTTGACGACTATTGCTTCGGTCGATCCGATCTATTGCACCTTTGATGCCAACGAACAAGAGGTATTGAAGTATGTCCGGTTGGACCAAGCGGGTTCGCGGGCAAGTTCCCGCGAGGCCAAGAATCCAGTGTATCTGGGGCTGGTCGACGAAACCGCTTTTCCACATCTTGGGCATATGGACTTTGTTGACAATCGTTTCGATACGAACTCGGCGACCATGCGGGCACGGTGCGTCTTTCCCAATGACGATTTCGTTTTAGTGCCGGGAATGTTTGCGCGGATTCGTATTCCCGGCAGCGCATCGTACGAAGCGGTGCTCATTCCGGATTCGGCGATTGGTACCGATCAGGCCTCTCAATTTGTTTATGTCGTTATCGATGGAGTGATAGAGCGACGGGGGGTCAAGCTGGGCCCGATTGTCGATGGGTTGCGTGTTGTCCGCGAGGGTCTCAGTGGAGGCGAATCGCTGGTGATCGAAGGCTTGCTGCAAGCTCGGCCGGAGATGGCTGTCAAAACCAAAGCGGGGAAAATCGAAGTCATTGAGGATGGGTTGCCGGACCAATATGAGCCGCTTCCTCCGGATCAGTGGATTTCCCCCTCGCCAGACCCCTTGCCGGCGTCTGAAGTTTCGCGCCTCAATCAGCAAGCGGACCAAGGAGGCAACTCGCAGTGAAATTTCCGCACTTTTTTATTGAACGACCTATTTTTGCCACGGTGCTTTCGTTCTTGATATTACTGGTGGGGGGGATCACTTATTTCTCGCTGCCGGTTTCGCAATATCCCAACGTCGTTCCACCAACAATCGTGGTTCGCGCCAGCTTTCCGGGTGCGACTCCGCAGGTGATTGCCGACACGGTCGCCACCCCGATCGAACAGGAAATGAATGGTGTCGACGACATGCTCTACATGGAGTCGTCGTCCAGTGCCGACGGCACGATGCAGTTGACCGTCACGTTTAAACTCGGCACGGATCTGGATGATGCGCAGGTTTTGGTGCAGAACCGTGTGGCGGTTGCCGAAGCGCGACTCCCCGAAGCGGTGCGGCAGATTGGTGTGACGACGCGGAAGCAGATTCCCGACATGTTAATGGTGGTGCACCTGACTTCGCCGGATGAGAGCCGCGATAATTTGTACATTAGCAACTTTGCCTTTCTGCAAATTCGCGATGCGTTGATGCGGCTGGACGGGGTGGGTGATATTCGTATCGCCGGCGGTAACGAATATGCGATGCGGGTTTGGTTGGACATCGAAAAGATGACGCATGTCGACCTGACGGCCGGCGATGTTGTGGAGGCGATTCGTCAACAGAATGTTCAGGTGGCGGCCGGGGTTATCGGGCAGCCTCCCACCAGTGAGACCGGTGCATTTCAGTTAAACGTCACGACTCAGGGGCGTCTGAAGGAGACGGAGGAATTCGGACAGATCATCGTCAAACGGAGTGAGGATGGTCGTGTGACGCGTCTGAGCGATGTGGCGCGTATTGAACTCGGCGCTCAGGATTATTCCCGGCTGAGTTACCTCGACGGAAAGCCTGCCGTTGCCGTGTTGGTTTACCAGCGCCCCGGCACCAATGCTGTCGATACGGCTGAAGAAGTGAAGCAGACGATGGCCAATCTGCAGAAGGACTTTCCCCAAGGGATTGGCTACGAGATTGCATACAACCCCACGGAATTTGTGGAAGAGTCGATCGATGAAGTGTTCGTCACGTTATTGATCACCACGGCATTGGTGGTGCTGACCGTGTTTGTGTTTTTGCACCATTGGCGGCCGACGATTATTCCCGTTGTCGCCATTCCGATCTCATTGATCGGGACATTCGCGGCCATGCAGTCGTTGGGAGTGACGCTGAATACTCTTTCGTTGTTTGGTCTCGTGTTGGCGATCGGAATCGTCGTGGATGATGCGATCGTGGTGGTTGAGAACGTTGAGCGGCTGATTGGTGAAGGTCTGTCACCGCGCGAAGCGGCACACAAGGCGATGGACGAGGTTGGTTCCGCACTCATCGCAACGACATTGGTGTTGATTGCCGTGTTTGTTCCGACCGTGTTTGTTTCCAGCATCAGCGGGCAGTTTTATCAGCAGTTCGCGCTGACCATTTCGATATCGACGGCGATCTCGACGTTTGTTTCACTGACATTGACTCCAGCTCTTTGTGCCTTGTTGCTGAAACCAAGAAACCAAGATCAGGAGTCCGCGGCCGGTCGTGATGCGAAGCCCCGCTCTGGATTCTCTCGGGGAATTTCTCGACTCTTGTCCGGACCGTCTCGGTGGTTCAATCGTGGTTTTGATATCACAAGCAATGCATACGCAGGCATGGTGTCGCGGCTGATTCGTGTTTCCGTATTTTCTTTGCTGGTGTATGCCTTATTGTTGGGATGTACGTGGTACAGCTTCGGTATGGTTCCTACGGGATTCATTCCTCAGCAGGATCAGGGTTATTTGATTGTCAGCATTCGACTTCCCGACGGGGCCTCCTTGGCACGGACGGACGAAGTCACAAAACGGGTGGCGGCAATTGGCAGTCAGATGGATGGGGTGGCCCATGCCGTGGGAATTGTGGGGCTGTCGGGCTCAACGTTTACCATCAGCCCCAACGCGGCGGTGACATTTCTTCCTTTGGAAGATGCCAAAGAGCGCGCCGCACGCGGGCGGGGTGCCGAAACGATTGCTGCCGATATGCGAATGGCCGTGAGTGAGATTAACGAGGCTGAAGTGTTCGTCATCCCTCCCCCACCTGTTCGTGGAATCGGTCGTGGCGGTGGTTTTAAAATGTACGTTCAGGATCAGAGCGGCGCTGGCCTCGACGCTCTGAGTCAAGTCACCGACCAGATGGTTGATGATGCCAATCAACTACCGGGGCTCGTCCAGGTGTTTTCCAACTTTCGTCTCAGCGTCCCGCAAATTTACGCCGATGTGGATCGGACGAAGGCGCAGATGTTGGACATCCCGATGAGCAATGTCTTCGAAGCTTTGCAGGTTTACCTTGGATCGGCGTACGTCAACGATTTCAATCTGTTGGGGCGGACGTATCGCGTGACCGCGCAAGCGGAGCCGGAATTCCGGGACGAACCGAGTGATATTTTGCGATTGCGAACGCGCAGCGCCCAAGGAACGAGTATCGCGCTCGGCTCGGTTGTCGAGGTTAAACGCACAGTCGGGCCGGACCGTCTGGTCCGTTTCAATTTGTACCCTTCGGCTGACATCAATGGGGCGACATTGCCCGGCTTTAGCACCGGCCAATCGCTGGAGACCATGGAACAACTGGCTGACCAGGACCTGCCGCCGGGGTTTGGCTATGCTTGGACCGAACTGTCCTATCAAGAAAAACAGGCCGGCAATACGGTGTTATTTCTCTTTCCGCTGGCGGTGTTGTTCGCATTTCTCACTTTAGCCGCGCAGTACGAAAGTTGGTTGTTGCCGCTGGCCATCATTTTGATCGTACCGCTATGTTTACTGTTTGCGATTCTCGGTATTTGGATGCGGGGGATGGATAACAACATCTTGACGCAGATTGGTTTTATCGTGCTCGTCGGCCTGGCTTGTAAGAACGCGATTTTGATCGTCGAATTCGCGAAGGCCGAGGAAGATGCCGGTAAGGACCGCTTTCAAGCTGCTGTGGATGCCTGTCGTATGCGGTTACGCCCCATTCTGATGACTGCATTTTCATTCATCCTCGGGGTGATTCCTTTGCTGATTGCCACCGGTGCTGGATTTGAAATGCGGCGTGTCCTCGGGACTGCCGTGTTCAGCGGTATGTTGGGCGTCACAATCTTCGGGCTGTTTTTGACGCCAGTGTTCTATGTCGTGCTCCGGCGATTCGCTAAGTCTAAGTGACATTATGCGATGTCGTCATCGGACCACGATTTCTGAATCGGCTGCGAAGAAGGAACGTTCAAAAAATATGCGGCATAAGTAAATCTTTAGCTTGTGCCCCGAATAAAGATTGTTCACGAGAGACGCGATGCACCCAACATGGCTAGGCCGTGACTAAGATATTAAAAAAATAGCCACAGAGGCCACAGAGTTCACAGAGACTCTCTGCAATAATGCAATCATCGCAGTATTGATTTTTTCTCTGTGTCCTCTGTGAACTCTGTGGCTAGTCCTTTATCTGCAAGGCCAAGTGGTCACGGAAAAGTCATAGAAGCTGGCCCCGACAAACTGCTATTCCATGTGTTATGCGTCTGCCGTGAAATCTGAAATCGATTTCGTGTCTTTCGTTGCTTTCGTGGTTTCTTTTTTCGGATACCAATTTGCGCAACAGACGAAATTTTGAAACTTTCATCGCACGAATCACGACAGAGGATATTCGCTAAGACTTGTGACGCTGAGGTTGGTTTCTGGTTGTGATTGCCACGAGCATATCAGGCTTCCCGCAGGTTTCTTGATGCCTTATCCTGTAGGTTGTCAGGACAGAGCGCTAGCAACGACCATAGGAACATCCAGTGACAGAATCGGATCCGGCTCGAGAACGAGACGTGACTGCGACGGGGATTCTCCGTGAGTTTCAAGACGATTGGGAAGCCGGCTTGCGGCCCAATCTGGAAGACTATGCCGCGCGTGCACCGGAGGGTGCTCGCCAAGAAGTGCTTGTGGAACTGATCAACGCCGATCTGCGGCGGCGCAGGAGCCTAGGGGAAAATCCCTCGCCCACCGACTACATCCAGCAATTCCCTGCAGATCAACCGACCATCTCTGCCGCCTTTAGTGCCATTGATGATACGATTGTCACCGAGGGATCGAAACGGGAACCCGATTTGGGAAGCACCGAAGTCGATATTGCTGTCGGCGAAAAGTTGGGGAAGTACGAAATCCGTTCGGTCCTGGGTATCGGCGGCATGGGAGTTGTT
Organism: uncultured Planctomycetaceae bacterium; assembly: GCA_942492455.1. GTDB lineage: Bacteria > Planctomycetota > Planctomycetia > Planctomycetales > Planctomycetaceae > Symmachiella. Next base: position 47,685 of record CALOFE010000007.1, read on the forward strand.
TTTGGCGCCTTCGATACGGTGATTCGCCGCGAGGTAGCCATCAAGTTGCTGAGTTCGAAGCACTCCACCAATGAGACGGCCTTGTCGCGCCTGCTGCAGGAAGCCCAAACGGCCGGAGCGATGCACCATCCGAATATCGTCGGCATCTATGACGTTTTGGAGGTCGAAGGTGCTTATTACGTTGTCATGGAAAAAGTTCCGGGCGATGATCTCAGCGAGGTGCTCAAAAAGTCAACACGCGGTTTCCTGGACTGGAAATTGGCGACGCGAATCGCCATGGATTGTTGCGACGCGTTAACCGCAGCCCACGCCCAAGGCCTGATTCATCGTGACATCAAACCTCAGAATATAATGCTTACCGTTGAGTCGACAGTGAAGCTGCTGGACTTTGGGTTGGCTAAATCTGACCAGGACTCCGAGAAGGTCTTGACGCAGCATGGCACAATTCTGGGCACGCCCGATTTTATGAGTCCCGAACAGTGCAGCGCCCGTGCGATTAATTCGCTGTCGGATATCTATTCATTAGGCGCCACCTATTTTGACCTGCTCACTGGGCATCCGCCGTTTACGGAATGCGGTACGCAATTGCAGGTGATGTTCGCGCATTGCAATCAACCCGTGCCAAGCGTTGTCGAAAAACACCCCGAAGTTCCGGCCGGTTGTGATCGGATCATTCAGCGGGCGATGGCCAAACGGCCAGAGGATCGCTATCAATCGGCGGCGGAATTGCGCAAGGACTTGGCTGCTCTGCTTTCTGAAGAAGAACCGCCCCCGCCCGTTGCGGCTCCTGCGGTAACTGCGGCAAAATCCTTTCCGTGGAAGATCGCCGCTGGTGGGGCAGTGATTGTCGCTGCGTTGGCTATTCTTTTCGCGTTGAGCGGGTTATTCAATGACCGATCGAATGACGGTCTACAGACGGAGAACGGCAACGCTGTCGCTGGAAAAGACAATCAAAACGTCCCGACTTTCCGTGGCGTCACGGCGGATACGATACGTCTGGGAACGACGACCGCCTTCAATGGGCCCAACGAAGAACTGGGCCGGAATATGGTCATCGGGATGAAGAGCTACTTCGACAGCGTCAACGACGCGGGTGGAGTCCATGGTCGACGGATCGAACTCACCGTGCTCGATGACCGGTATGATCCCGACAAAGCGCTGGAAAACATGAAGCAGTTGTTTGAGGATCGCAAGGTCTTTGCGGTGATTGGAAACGTCGGCACGCCCACGGCCAATGTGACGTCGGCCTTTGCCAGTCAGAATGGGCACCTGTTTTTCGCACCGCTCACTGGCGCCAGCTTGCTGCGCGAAGATCCGCCGGACCGGTATATCTTCAACTATCGCGCCAGTTACCAAGACGAGACGGCAGCGCTGGTCCAGTATTTTGTCGACACGCTCCACATCTCCGCGGAACAGATCGCTGTATTCGCGCAGAATGATTCGTTTGGTGACGACGGATTTGCGGGCGTGGCCCGTGCAGTGAAGGCGCGTGGTATTGAAGTCGATCAACTGTTGCGTGTTGGTTATGACCGTAATCAGTTTAACATCGACGAAGCGGTTTCCACGATTGTTGATGACACGAACGACATCCGCGCGATCGTCATGGTCTCGACGTACAAGGTGGCAGCCCGGTTCGTTAAACGAGTGAAGGCTGTGAAACCGGACATGGTCTTTGGTGCGGTCTCCTTTGTCGGCAGCCGCGCTTTTGCTGAGGAGTTCCGTGAGAACGGACCGGCGGATGGCGAAGGTGTCATCGTGACTCAGGTTGTTCCACCGTTCATGTCCAATGCGACCGGAGTATTGGAATATCGCCGGCTGCTGCAAAAATATTATCCGGAATATGAACCAGGGTTTGTCTCGCTGGAAGGATTTATTGCCGCAAGAATCTTCACGGAAGGTCTGCGGTTGGCGGGTCCGGATTTGAACACAGAAACATTGATCGATGCTTTGCACCGAATCAATGATCTCGACATCGGGATCGGCCCGATGCTGACCTTCAGTCCCTCACGGCACCAGGCATCAGAACGCGTGTGGGGAACTCGCCTCACCAAGGAGGGTGAGTTTCAATCGTTGGATTTGGAGTAAAGTCACGGTCGCCTGTTGTGATTTCACTTCTCTAACAGCTTGGGTCTGTGAATGCGTGGTAATGGTTTCCGTTTTGATTAGGGGATAGAAACCTGTCGACGGATATGTGTTGGCTGTTTCAGGCTTTTCTGCGGAACATTTTGGCCTCGTCGGTGTTAACGAAGTATCACCAACACGGGACGAGGGCTCCCTCAGCGCCATTTAGGAGAAGTATTATGTCGTCACTTTGGAAACCGACGCGCCGTAGCATGTTGAGTACGTTGGCATTTGGTGCGGTTTCGTTTTCTGTGCCGGGCCTGTTTGCTGAAGAATTAGCGACGACGGCCAAAATGGGCGAAGGCCCGTTCTATCCGGACAAAATGCCGCTGGATACGGACAATGACCTGTTGGTGATCAACGATGCGATCACGCCCGCGATCGGTGATATCACACATCTATCGGGACGCATTCTCACAGCCAGCGGCTCGCCGATTCGCAATGCGTTTGTGGAAATCTGGCAGGTCGATCACAACGGTGTTTACATCCATACCGATTCGGCCGGAGCTGGCAATCGGGACACGAATTTTCAAGGTTACGGACGATTTTTGACCGATGCGAAGGGGCAGTATTATTTTCGCACCGTCAAACCGGTTCCCTATCCCGGACGGACGCCGCACATTCACTTCGGCGTTAGCAAAAACGGCCGGCGGATATTTACCACGCAGATGCTCATCAAAGGCGAAAAGCAGAACGAACGCGACGGCCTGTTTCGCAGAATCGATCAACAGGCCCGCGATACAGTACTGGTCGACTTCAAACCGATTCCCGATTCCAAAATCGGCGAACTGGCCGCCAACTTCGACATCATTCTGGGAGTGACCGCCGAAGAGCTAGAAGACGGCAGTTTGAAAGCGGGCATCGGAAAACCTGAGCACCGTGGTCGTCGTTAGGATGCCGTTATTTACACCCGCCGATCTCTCAACCGCCATGTCGGCTTGCTAAATATATTGTGCAGATAATACGGGAGGAAAAATGGATTTTCCTTGGCGCGATGCAACAATCGCGTGATCATAGGCTAGGCCGTCACGATCATTTCTGCTCGACTTTAACTCAGAAGGCCTTGATTCTGTAAAGCTTTGGTTGCGCTGATGTTCCGCAACAGCGGCTTCGTGACTTCCATGTTTGGCAAGTGGCACGACACACCCGAACGGGGCGTTGGTAAAACTACCACCTGTGGTCGAAGGAAGACGCACCGGTTCAGTGTCAATTCAGATAAGGGGAGACAGTATATATGCTTCGCACATTCGCAACCGGCTTACTGGTCCTACTCTTCCTGACAGGCTATGCGGCGACGGAGGACTCGGCTGATCGCTCAAAAGTCCCTGTCCCCCTCTCGAAGTTCAAAGGTAAAATCGGCAAGACTTACAAAGAGTCTGAGTCGGACTGGCAAAATCCTCCCGTCGCGCCGAAAGATGCTCCGAATGTCGTTGTGATTCTGCTTGACGATGTGGGCTTTGGGCAGACATCCACATTTGGCGGCCTGATCCCCACGCCGAACCTCGACAAACTGGCCGCCAGTGGATTGAAATACAACCGGTTTCACACCACGGCCATTTGCGGACCAACACGGGCCGCATTGCTCACCGGACGCAATCATCATGAGTGCGGCAACGGCTTTCTGATGGAATGGGCGACCGGCTTTCCCAATTATTCTACGATGATCCCCCGCAGCACTGCGACGATCGGTGAAGTTCTCAAGGACAATGGTTATGCGACCTGGTGGTTTGGGAAAAACCACAATACGCCCGACTGGGAGACGACCGTTGCTGGTCCCTTTGACCGCTGGCCGACCGGGTTGGGGTTCGATTACTTCTACGGCTTCAATGCGGGAGAGACGCACCAGTATTACCCGGTGATCTTCGAAAACACCGTGGCGGTCGAACCGGACAAAACGCCGGAGGAAGGCTACCACTTTATGACGGATATGACCGACCGTGCGATCGCGCACATGAAATTCTCGAAGTCGGTTGCCCCGGACAAGCCATTTTTCATGTACTTTGCTCCGGGAGCTATGCATGCTCCGCATCACGTCACCCAAAAATGGCGCGATCAATTCAAAGGCAAGTTCGACATGGGATGGGAGAAGTATCGCGAGCAGGTGTACCAGCGGCAATTGGCGATGGGCATCATTCCCGCTGGGACAAAGCTCACTCCACGGCCCGATTGGGTCCCCGCTTGGGACACATTGAGCGACGAACAGAAACAGCTCTATACCGCACTCATGGAAAATTTTGCCGGTTACTTTGCCTTCACCGATCATGAAGTCGGCCGACTTCTTGACGCTGTGAACAAAATGCCCGACGCCGACAATACGCTCGTGATTTACATTGCCGGCGACAACGGCGCATCAGCAGAAGGGGGGCACGACGGAACTCTGGACGAAATCAGGAACCTCAATGGCTTAGAAACGCCGATCGCGGATGTACTAAAAAATATTGACAAGTTGGGCGGCCCTGAAACGGAACCGCATTATCCCATCGGTTGGGCCTGGGCGGGAAATACACCATTCCAATGGACAAAACAGATTGCGTCGCACCTAGGAGGAACGCGCAACCCAATGGTCGTCAGTTGGCCAGCAAAAATTCAGCACGACGACCAGCCACACGATGCTTTTCTGCATGTGGTCGACGTGGTTCCCACAATCTTACAGGCGGCCGACGTGGCTATGCCGGAAACAGTCAATGGCTTTCAACAGAAACCACTTTCCGGCAAGTCTTTCTTGGCCAGCTTTAAAGACCCAAAATTTAAAGGTCGCGATCAACAGTACTTTGAGATCGTCAGCAATCGCTCGATCTATAGCAACGGTTGGAAGGCCAATGCTCACCATTCATTTCCCTGGCGCGGCAACTATGCGCCCGGCAACTGGGATGAAGATCAGTGGGAACTTTACAATCTCGACGAGGATTTCAGCGAAGCCAACGATCTCGCGGACACGATGCCGGGGAAGCTGGAAGAATTGAAAAAACTCTTCGATGAAGCAGCCGAGAAACACAATGTTTATCCACTCGATGACCGTTTTGCGGCGCGGATTGCGATCCCCAAGCCCCCTGTGCCTGGATTCGATCCCGATTCAACGACATACACTTATTACCCCGGCGCCACCCGTATCGCCGAGGCGGCGGCGCCGCCGATGAAGAATCGCTCGTGGACGCTCACGGCCAAAGTGAAAACTGAGGGGGCAAAGACCAATGGGGTCATCATGGCCGTCGGAGGAGTTGCCGCCGGGATCACGCTATATCTCGATAAGGGTGTGCCAGTCTTCAACTACAACTGTTTCGATGAGCACACCGTTATTCAAGGAGACAAAGTTCTGGCGGCGGGTGAAGCAACACTCGAAATCGATTTCGATTACCAGGGGAAAGACAAGCCGGGAGGTCCCGCGACCGTAACTCTAAAGGTCAACGGCCAGTCGCTCCCCTCACAAAAAATGAAGTCCACAGTGCCCGGCCGGTTCGGCATCGATACATTCGGCATCGGTGAGGACACCGGCCAACCGGTGACAACGGCGTACAAGTCTCCGTTTGTTTTCACCGGAGAGATTGAACAGGTCGTCGTCGAAGTCAAGTAACAATCCGCAGCAATCGCTAAGTTTAGTTTGCCCCTTCCAAGTATGACAACATTAGGGTGATGACATGACTCGCTTCAATACGCCCACAGTATTCGCGGTTTTCCTGTCGCTGGCCATTGTGAGTACGATGCCCACTAAGGCCTATTCCCAAGAAGTTCTCCCACGCCCCGAAGAAGCCTTTAAAGGCAAGATTGGGCTAACTTACAAAGACTCCGAAGCGATTAAACCAAAATTAAAGGTGCCGGCGACGTTTGGTCTGGAGGATCCGCCGAACATTCTCATCGTGCTGATCGACGATTGCGGCTACGGACAGATGGGGACGTTTGGCGGTGCCATTCCGACACCCACGCTGGAGCGTATCGCACAAAATGGTTTGCGCTATACGCGGTTTCACACCACCGCACTCTGCTCACCGACCCGGGCTGCTTTGCTCACGGGACGCAACCACCATTCCGTCGGTACGGGCGTGATTGGTGAAGCGGGCACGGGATTTCCCGGCTATACAGGAATCATTCCGGCCTCGACGGCAACCTTTGCCGAAGTCATTCGCGAATATGGTTATGCCAATGCCTGGTTCGGCAAAAATCACAACGTTCCGGACTGGGAAACCAGCCTCGTCGGTCCCTTCGACCGCTGGTCCAGTGGACTGGGCTTTGACTATTTTTATGGCTTTGTCGGCGGCGACACCGATCAGTTTCACCCTGCGCTCGTGGAGAATAAGAAACGGATCGAACCTCCTAAAACCAACGAAGATGGTTCACCCTATCACTTCACAACTGACATCGCCGACCATGCGATTCGCATGATGCGAGCCTCCAAAGCAGTCGCGCCGCAGCGACCCTTTCTGGTCTACTTTTCCACGGGCGCGACTCACGCCCCGCACCAAGTCCCCCCGGAGTGGATCGCGAAATTCAAGGGGCAGTTCGATGACGGCTGGGACGCCTATCGTGAAAAGACGTTCGCACGCCAAAAACAACTTGGCGTCATCCCCCCAAATACGAAACTCACCCCACGGCCTGATTCTCTTGCGGCTTGGGATTCGGTTTCAGAGGACGAACGCAAGATCTACGCCCGCATGATGGAAGTCTTCGCCGGATTCACCGCTCACACCGATCACGAGGTGGGGCGCGTTGTCGATGCCATCCAAGAGTTGGGGGAATTGGATAACACGCTGATCTTGTATATCGCCGGCGACAATGGTTCGAGCGCTGAGGGAGGGTTGAATGGTCTGCTGAACGAAATGACATTCTTCAACGCGATCCCTGAACCGTTGGAGATGAAACTCGCCTCGCTCGACACTCTCGGGAGTGACAAACATTACAACCACTTTCCCGCTGCCTGGGCCTGGGCGATGGATACGCCTTTTCAATGGACCAAGCAAATCGCCAGCCACTTTGGCGGCACTCGCAACGGTATGGCCATCTCCTGGCCCAAAGGGATCAAAGCCCGCGGGGAAATACGGGACCAATTCCATCACGTGATCGATATCGCCCCTACAATTCTCGGAATCATCGGCGTCGAATCTCCGGCCCAGTTCAACGGCATTGCCCAAAAACCGATCGAAGGCATCAGTATGGCGTATACGTTCGATGACGCCGACGCCAAGGACCGACGTACGACGCAGTACTTTGAAATGCTCGGTAACCAGGGGATCTATCACAACGGCTGGATGGCCAGCGCTATTCGCGGTGTACCTTGGTTTAGCGAAAATGAACCGGGCGATTTGCTCAACATGCCTTGGGAGCTTTACCACATCGAGGAGGATTACAGCCAGGCGAACAATCTGGTGAAGGAACATCCTGAAAAGCTCGCCGAACTGGTGAAACAGTTCTTTGCCGAGGCGGCCAAGTACAATGTGTTGCCGTTGGATGATCGCAAGACCGAACGACTGAATGTTGATAACCGTCCCAGTTTGACGGCTGGACGCAGGAGTTTCACTTACCCGAACTTGCTTCGATTACCCGAAGGAGCCGCTCCGGATCTTAAGCACCGTAGCCATTCGATCATCGCCAAGGTCACGATTCCTGACGGAGGTGCCGATGGCATGCTGTTCACACAGGGTGGCCGTTTTGCCGGTTATGGATTCTATATTTTGGACGGCATATTGGTGTACGACTACAACCTCGTGGGCGTCGATCAATACACAATCAAATCGAAGGATAAAGTGCCGACCGGTGACGTGAGCCTAAAAGTTGTCTACAAGTCGGACGCCAACAAACCCTTCGCCGGTGCCACAGTGACGTTATATGCCAATGACAAACAGTTGGGCGAGGGGCGCGTTGAAAAAAGTATCCCGAAACGTGTGACGCTTGACGAAACCATGGATATCGGCTTCGACACTGGCACTCCCGTCGCCGAGGGCTACGAGTTGCCCTTTAAGTTTGCCGGTAAACTCAAGTCAGTATCGATCGAACTTGATTGAAGGAATTTGAGAATTCACCCAAATTCGGAATCCGCTCCGGATTCGCGCAGATTTCCGGTATGTGTGGACCAATCGTACATCGGCTATTGCTTACGAGCGACTCGCAACCCACACAAAATTCTCGTCAACAAGTTCCTGTTCCCCGTTCCAGCGGTAGGCACATAAAATACCATTCTTAGCGACGCTGTAGTCGACGCAGGCGACGTTTGTGGCGAGTCGGGTGGGGTGGTCGGACCATAGCCAATAGTGGCCCAGAAAGACGGGTGGCGAATCGGCGGCGTAGATGGCGCGGGTGTCGACCATGGCTGTGGACAGCGGAGTGTCGGGGGCCAGTGGAGCAGGGGGGAGGGCGTAATCACGGAGGCTTTTTCCCTCGGGCGATTCAAACCACCGCACGCGAACGTTGGTGCGGAGGTTGCCATCCTTGTCCCGGTAAGTGATTCCCTCCGGCAGGGGGAATTCTTTGCCCTTGAGAACGTCGTCGACGGCTAAGTAGAGGTCCGAACCCTTGTTGGTGGCATCGACCATGAAGTCTGTCGTGACTCCGCCATACTGTTCCAGTGCCGCTGTGATCGTCTCGTGGTGGCTGGGTTGCCAGCAGGCGTGCACGACGTTGATCCCCTCCAGCGCCAGCCACATCGGCAGCGTCCGAAACCAATCGATGGCATCTTCCAGTTCGTCGGTGGTTAATTGTGTCCACGTGGCTGCGAACTGACCATTGTTTTTTTCGTTGTGTGCACGCAAATAGCGGTGATCCTCTGTGGGATGCAGAGTGCTCCAGGCTATCGCATTGAATTCGTGATTTCCCATCACCGCCCGGGCACTCCCGGATTCGACCATTGGTCTGACAATCTGCAGCACTTCGCGGATCTGCGGACCACGGTCGATAAAGTCGCCGACGAAGACCGCGGTCCGCTGCGGATGTGCGTAATACCCGCGCTGGCGATCATACCCCAGCTTGCCCAGAAGTTCGGTCAATTCGTCCGCATGCCCGTGAATGTCGCCGATGATGTCGTACATGATGCAATCGCGTTTCCCGAGATTCGAAGTCCGTTTTTCGCGTCCCGCAGGTGAAGGGACGCCCCAATTTGTTGCTAGGCTGATCGTAGACTTTCAGCGAACCTCCTGCAAATACCTCTCCAGGAAGGCCTTTTTTTGCGGTTGTTGAATGCGTAGCGAGTACCATGTCGGTCGGGGGAACGTTATAATCCGCCCGCGGACGATCACGTTTTTTCGGTTGATATCGCTGGCAGAATACCTCCTGAGGAGGGATGTTGTGATGCGGAATTCTCCCGAAATGTTTGACCGCTCGGGCAATTTTTGACCACGGCCGCGGTTTTTCTCGCCGACGGCGTATGCACCTTAAAAATGGGCATGTAGGAAAATTGAAATGTGGATGCAGGATGTCATTGAGATTCTCATCGCGATTGCGTTGGTGCTACTCAACGGATTTTTTGTGGCTGCCGAATTTGCATTGGTGAAAGTTCGTGGCGGTCAGGTCGACGAGTTGGTGCGAGCCGGGCGGCCCTTTGCGCGAACGGGGCAATGGCTGGTGGAACGCATGGAAGGGGCCTTGTCGGCTTGCCAGTTAGGGATCACCATGGCGTCACTCGCCTTGGGTTGGGTGGGTGAGCCGGCATTCGCACACCTGTTGCGTCCTCTGCTGGAAACCTTGGGGATTCACTCAGAAGCCGTGCTGCACACGACTGCGTTTGTGATTGCGTTTAGCGTGATCACTTCGTTGCATTTGGTCATTGGAGAACAGGCACCAAAGATCTTCGCAATTCGTCGCGCTGACCAAGTGTTGCTGTGGTGTGCGTTGCCTTTAAAGTGGTTCTATTTGCTGACTTACCCAATGATGGTGGCATTGAACGTCTCGACGGCGTTTTTGCTCAAACAAGTTGGGCTAGAAGGGGTGTCGGAGCACGATGCTCCGCATAGTGAGGATGAAATACGCGCACTGTTGCGGCAATCACACGTGAGCGGGCATCTCAGCCGGTCAGAACATCGGCTGTTGCACGCAGTGTTTGAATTCGACGACATGGTCTGCCGACGGATCATGGTGCCGCGGGTCGAGGTGGAGTTCTTTGGGATCAACGATCCCCCTCGGCAATGCATCGATTTGGCTCGACGCACGAAGCACACGCGTTACCCCATTTGCAATAACTCACTCGATGAAGTTTTGGGTGTGATCCATGTCAAGGATTTAGTCGGCCTGGAGGTCAACGATGCGTTTGACTGGAGCACCATCATGCGTCCTCCACGCAAGGTGCCGGAGAACATGCCGATCAGCAAGTTGTTGCGGCATTTTCAAGCGACGCACCAGTTGATGGCGTTTGTCGTCGACGAATATGGCACGGTGATCGGCATTGTCACGTTGGAAAACGTGTTGGAACAGATCATCGGCGAAGTGGATGATGAATTTGATAATGCGGAACCGAATATCGTCTCTCAAGGGGCGAATGAGTGGCTGGTTTTGGGGACGACACCGGTTGATGAGATCAGTCGCCAGTTTAAGATTGCTCTCGACATGACCGACGCCGATACGTTTTCCGGGGTCCTGGTGAATAGCGCTCAACGTTTACTTTCCGTGGGCGACCGGATTGAACTGGGTGAATATATCGTCGATGTGGTGGAAGTTCGCGACGACCGGGCAGCTCTAGTCCGTGTGACGCGCCCTCCGGTTGAGAGTTCCAATCCACCGGAAGATTCATCGCAGATCCCTGGTCAATAGGTCGATGCAAGTTTTTAGCTCTTGACTCCCTATCGGGTTGCGAACTAACGAGTGAGGATGCTCGGCAAAACAATTCACACGGGCCAAATTGTGGGGAACGGATTGTATGTGGTTGAATGCATTGGGAGGCCAGTCATTGTTCAAAAAGAATCATCCGGATATCGGCGCGCGGCCGGGGACATTGGTCATTTCCGCGGACGCCCCATCGCCAAAAATTCATGTGATGCATTTTACTCCCACTGAGTTGAAGGAAGAGGACGTCACCGATACCGAACAGCTCCGCGCAGCGCACGACCCGAACACGACGACTTGGGTCGACGTGCAAGGCTTCGGTGACGAAGATATGATCCGCCGGATCGCCGAAAGGTTTTCGATTCATCCGCTGGCGATCGAAGACATTATTAATGTCCCACAACGCCCCAAAGCAGAAACGTATGACGATCAGATCTTAATCATCGTCCGTATGGTCAATTCGGTAGGGCAGGCCGAGATCGACATCGAGCAAGTCAGTATTGTCTTAGGGAAAAACTATGTCCTGACATTCCAGGAACGCTATGGAGATGTTCTTGATCCAGTTCGTCGACGCATTCGTAGCGGCAAGGGACGGATTCGTACCGAAGGACCCGGCTATGTCGCCTACGCTATTTTTGACACGATTGTCGATGCCTACTATCCGGTTTTGGAACAAATCGGCAATTATTTAGAAGACTTGGAAATCACGGTTGTCGAAAACCCGACACCGCGATTGCTCAAATATCTGAACCAAGTCAAGAACCGTCTGATCAATCTCCGTCGCGCCATTTGGCCGCAGCGACAAGTCGCCAATTCACTGGCCCGCGACGAGCATCCGTTGATTGATCCTAACGTGCGTATTTACCTTCGTGACACCTATGATCATTGCGTGCAGTCGGCCGAAGTGGTGGAGATGTACCGCGAGATGGTCACCGGACTGATGAATATGTATCTCGCATCGGTTGCCAATCGTCAAAACGAAGTCATGAAGGTGTTGACGATTACGGCTGCGATTTTCATTCCATTGACATTCATGGCGGGCATTTACGGCATGAATTTCGAATACATGCCCGAATTGCATGTTCCCTGGGCCTATCCCTTGATATGGACTACCATGATAGTCATGGCCGGAGGCATGCTATTCTACTTCTATCGCAAGGGCTGGATTTGGAATCGCGATGAAGACGAAGACTTTCCGGGAAAGGAAAGCGGGCAGTGACTTGGGCAGGTGATTCACCGCCAAATGGAAAGAAGAATCCAACATCCAGGAGCAAGTCGATGATCGATGGCAAACGCCAATTTTGCATTCCGTTCTGGGCGTTTGTGTCAATGTGGTTGCTCTCTTCCACGATCGCGTTTGCTCAACAGGACGAGGAACGCGTCCTGCGAATTGGCACAAAAGAAGCGGCACCATTTTCGATTCTCAATGAAGATGGAACCTGGAGCGGAATCAGTATTGAATTGTGGCGCGGCGTCGCTAACCAAATGGGGCTTCGTTACAAATTCGAAAATCTGCCGCTCGATGAAATCCTTGCCGGAGTGGAATCAGGAAAACTCGATGCGGGCGTTGCGGCGATTACGATCACGCACGAACGCGAGCAATACCTTGATTTTTCGCATTCCTACTTCAATTCCGGACTCGGCATTGCCGTTGCGCAGCGTCAAACGACCAATTGGTCGGCAGTGGTGAAGCGAATCTTTTCCACGGTATTCTTGAAGATCGTATTTACGATCTTTCTCGTGTTGCTGGCGATGGGCACGCTGGTGTATCTCTTTGAACGACGACGAAATCGGGGAGATTTTGGGGGGAGCGTTTTTAAAGGGCTATCGAGCGGCATTTGGTGGGCCGCCGTCACCATGACCACCGTTGGCTATGGCGACAAGGTTCCCAAGTCTCCGGGCGGACGAGCGATTGCCGTGTTGTGGATGTACACGGCGATCATCATTATCTCGATATTTACCGCATCGGTGACATCAATACTCACGTTATCCCAACTCGAATCGAACGTGCGCGGCCCGCGCGACTTGCACAACGTCCGTTTGGCGACCGTGGCTGATTCGACCAGTGCTGGTTATTTGCGACGTCAAGGCATTGCCTTTAAAACGTATCCGACGGTTGATGAATGCCTGGCAAGTCTCGAACGAAACCAGTTTGACGCGGTTGTTTATGACGCACCGATTTTGCGTTATGTTGTCCACAACGAACATCCGGGCCTCATTCAAGTCTTGCCGGCGACGTTTGATAAACAAGATTACGCGATTGCGATTCCTCCCGAGAGTCCGATTCGCGAATCGCTCAATCAAGCCATATTGCAGGAAATCACGACACCGCAATGGGATGAGACATTGCGGCGTTACCTGGGCGACTGACATACCTTAGATGATGTCGTTGTGGGAGTTTTACGACACGACAGGGAGCCGTAATAAATTGACGACTTCAACTTTACTCTTGTTTTTACTCGCACTGGGGCAAGTCGACCCAGCGGAGACGCAGGATGCCGGTGCGGCCGAAACAAAACCGCTCGTCGTAGCGACGAAGGAAAGCCCGCCGTTTTCGTTCCGTGACGCTGACGGGCAGTGGACGGGGATCAGTGTGGAATTGTGGCGGCATATGGCCGACGAACTGGGCCTGAAATATGAATTCCGCGAAATGCCCTTGGACCTAATGTTCGAGGGGTTGGAGAAGGGGAACGTTGACGTTGCCGTCGCAGCCATCAGCGTCACAGCCGACCGCCACAAACATGTGGATTTCTGCCATCCCTACTTCACCACGGGATTGGGAGTCGCGGTTGATGCTGAGCACTCTTCGGGCGGCTGGAGAGTACTCCGCCGGATCATCTCGACACGATTGCTCACGATTGTCGGCATCATGATTGGCATCGTCTTGGTCTGCGGCATTTTGTTTTGGTTCTTTGAACGTCAGTCCAACGAACAGATGTTCGGCGGAAAACGCCGCAAGGGCATCGGCATGGGGATGTGGTGGTCCACGATTGTACTGCTGGGGCATAAGGGGGTTTTCCCCGTCAGCATTTCCGGTCGGGTACTGGCCTGTGGCGCGATGCTGGCCAGTATTTTGCTATTTTCGATCCTGACCGGTGTGATTACCTCGGCACTCACGATCGGACATATGGACGTGGGGATTTCACATCCGGGGGATTTGCGGCGCATCAAAACGATTACGGTCGAACCGAGTACAAGCGCCGACTTTTTGCGGGCAAAACGAATCCCATTTCGCAGTTATCCTACGATCGCCGAGGCAGCGCAAGCACTCGCTGGAGTCCGCTCTGAAGCGTTGGTCTATGATGAAGCGCAATTGAAATACTTGGCGAATACCGAATACTACGGACGGATCCACGTCCTTTCCGTCTCGTTCCACACCCAAGATTACGCCATCGCCCTACAACCCGGCAGTCCATTGCGCAAACCGCTCAATCAGTCGCTGCTAAATTACCGAGCCAGCGAAGGTTGGAACGAATTGGTGTATCGCTACCTGGGAGAAGAAGTTGTGGATTGATGATCCACGACCCAGCCCGATAAATGATCGCAGCAAGCCGCCCAGTTGGGAACGCCTACCGCAACGACCGGTTCAACCGAGTCCGATGATATTCGGCGCGCTCGGCGGAGGTCATCGACGCGAAATCAGGCGCGGCATCATTCGTGGACGGCGTCGCAGCGGTGCTGGTCGGTGTGGACGTCGGCAAACTAATGGTTGTCCCATTGCCGGCATAACTCATCACGGCGGTTTGCAGCGTCAGGTCTTCTTCCAGCGATCGATTGGGGCGGATACTTAGTTTTTCTAAGACCGCGTGATAAGCTCGGACGGCTTCTTCGGGGCCGATGTCGCCGTTGACGATCAACCGCAGGAATTGCACAAAGGCGAGTTGGCATTCGGCGTTGTTGATTTTGCGGCCGAATAGGGCGATCCGTGCTCCGTATTTTTGCGCTTCGGCGATCAGCTTAAACGCATCGAGCGTCGTGCCCGCACTGCCGCCCAACACGCCGACGATTAAATGCGGATCGTAGGTGACCAATTCTTCCATCGCCTGCGGGCCGTGGTACACCATTTTCAAAAAGATCGGGCGGCCAGCTGTGGCGACTCCGGCCAACGTGCGGGCAATCAGATCATTGATAAACCCGGCTTGCAATTCGGGGGCGACGGCGCCGGGGACGTTGGGGTCGAAGATCTCCAGAAAATGCCGAAACCCCTTCCGCTCCGCTTCTTCGCGAAACAGTTTGTATTGTTCCAGCGTATGCAGGTCCAATTCCAGATCGTTGTTGAACGTAACGGAGAACAAACCCAAATCGGCTCCGCGCGAGCGTTCTTCGGTTTTGCAATCGAGATGTCCGCATTGAATGTGATCCAGCGATGCCGAACGAAACGGATGCGCGGGTTCCTGATACACCGCGCCCCCACGCACCACATGCACATCGGTTGTGTCATTCGCGCGGGCGGCGGGGGTGATGGCGGAGTTGTCGAACAGCCGTTCATTGATCGTCAGGACTTCGCTGGTGCTGGCCGACATGAGCATAATGTCGACGATGCCCTGGTGAATGATTTCACGAATCTGTTGACGGTATTCGGCCAACGTTTTGAATCGCACTTCACCATCATGCCGCTCGGGCGATTTTCCCGGCGCGCCGATGCCGAACGCCATATCCGCATCCTTGGCGTCGGCAATGATGAACTCTTTGCATCCCGACGGATCAGCATGGATAGCAGCGAGTTTTTGATCCAGCGATTTTTGCATGATAGCAGTGTATTTCTTATCCCAAGCCGACGACTTGGCCGTCGTTATGGGCGGTGTTTTTAATGACGCTTGATTGCAGTTGGAAATTAATCCGCCTATGAACGTCGTGTGCGACGGCAGAGCCGTCGGTTTGGGAACGATGAGGGACTACGATCCGGCGAGGACTTTGTCGATCGTTTCACGGAGTACACGGGCGGAGTTGGCCAAGCCGGTCCGTTCTTTGGGCCACAGATCCAATTCGACATGCCCCAGCACGCCTTCCCGGCCGACGACGGTCGGTACGGAAATACAAACATCACGCAACCCATAGGCTCCGGACTGCAACGAGGAGACCGGCAAGATGCGGCGTTGGTCCAAGGCGATGGAGTGCACGACTTCGGTGATTGCCAAGCCGACGGCGAATCCGGCGCCACCCTTTTTCTTGATCACCTCCGCTCCGCTGCCCCGCGTCCGTTTCTCGACGTCGCTGACGAGGGAAGGGGAGTAGCCGGGCCATTTGTCCAACGGCAGTCCGGCGACCTGTGCGGCGGACCAGATCGGCACCATGCTGTCGCCATGTTCGCCGAAGATCAGCGTCGAAACCTGTGTCGCAGGAACGTCCAACCGATCAGCCAACATGCTGCGTAAACGGATGGTATCGAGTTGCGTGCCTAGGCCGATTACTTTTTCCGGCGGCAAGGACAACTCGCGCGTTGTTAAATAGGTGAGCACGTCCACCGGGTTGGAAACCACGAAGACAATCGCACCGGGTTTGGTGCCAACTTTGCGCAAGTCAGCCAGGATGTTGCGGAAGAGAGCGACGTTGCGATTGATCAAATCGAGGCGGCTTTCATCCGGTTTGCGTCGTAATCCAGCGGTGATGATGATCACGTCGGCATCGGCACTGCCTTCGGGGCCGGCGGCATAGATTTTTTGGTCGGCCGTCACACAGCTCCCGTGCAACAGGTCCAAGGCTTGTCCACCGACCAGGTCGGCGTTGACATCCACTAGAGCAATTTCACGAACGATGCCCCCGCACTGCAACGCGAATGCCGCACAAGACCCTACCAAACCGCCGCCACCGACAATGCTGACTTTCATGATGCTCTTACTCACAAGTATTTCGTGTAGGGCCGGTTTGTTCGGCCGGGATGTTTTTATGGGAGACCTGCGGTCTTGCGGTGTGCGGGGTCGGGAGACCCGCGCACAACATTACAGGGAGACCCGCGCACAACTTAAACGGGAGATCCGCTCACAACTTGACCCGGAGGCCCGGGCACAATCTGCTGATTCTATTTCTTGTCGATTGCTGCCATGACTTCGCTGGTGATGGCTTTGACCAGGGCTTCGATGTCGCCGCCGTCTGAACCGTTGTGCCCACCGCCATTTGTTGTGGCACCCGAATTGCCTTTGAGGTAACCGGGGAAGGCGGGTGGAGGATTGAACGCGCGGGTTTCCGGAAGTTTCTCTTCATAACCTTTGCGAAACGCGCTGTTGCCACACAGATCGCAATCTTCGGCGTGGAAACGAGGGTCGTCGAACCCAAGTTTTTTCTTCAGGTCCAACAATTCGCGGCTTTCGCGTTCGTCGAGGTAGCTCACCGGGCCGAGTTGTTTGGCGAGCAACAAAATTCGGCAATAGGCATCGACGATTTCGGTCTTCCAGTACGCCTTCTCCAGGTCGACGTCGAAGCTGACCGTGCCGTGGTTGTTGAGGATGATCGTATTGGTTCCCTTGCCCAAAAATGGCAAGACCGTATCAGCGAATTCTTGGCCACCGGGCGTTTCATAAGGCGCCATCGGGACTTCGCCCAGAAAGACTTCGATCTCCGGCAGAATACATTGAGGAATCGGCTCGCGGGCGACGGCGAAGGCAGTCGCGTGCGGGGGGTGGCAGTGCACGACCGATTTGACATCGGGACGGGCTTTCATGATCGCCAAGTGCAACAGGATTTCGCTGGTCCGTTTGCGGGTCCCGGCAATTTGGTTGCCATCAAGGTCGACCGCACAGATATCCTCGGGAGTCATGAACCCCTTGCAGATCATGGTTGGCGAGCAGAGCACGGCGTTTTCGCCGACGCGGATCGAGATATTGCCATCGTTGGCGGCGGCAAAGCCCTTGTCATAAATCCGTCGCCCAATCTCGCAGATTTGCTCTTTGAGTTTGCGGTCGTTGACACCGGAGTTCCATTGGTTTTGCATGGTGGGTATTTCCTATCGGGTGTTGTCGTAGGTCAGGCAGCCGCCTGACGCAATGACAGGTTGTTCGTCAAATGTGATTCTGTCATGCAGAGCATGACCTACGGGTTAGATATTGATCGTGTCTAAGATGGCAGTGTTGTAGGCGTCGATCGGTTTGTCGCCGGGGTGGAACGGTGCGGCAGCTTCGGCTCCTTCGCTGACGGCGATGCGGCTTCCCTCAGCAGCACCGCGTTCATCGAAGACCACAAACGGCTCGCCACGGCCCGCTTTATCGCCGCGAATCCCTTCCAGCGACAGCGATGTCGCCACCAACCACGTGGCGCCGGTTAGTTCGGGGTGACATTTCGACAACGTCACTTTGCCGATCACATCCGCAATTCGCATGGCTGGTTCCTTAAATAGTTTTGTGATTTCGTGTAGGACTGGTTCCCGCCTGTCGTCGTAAAACATCGACGATCAACGATGCCGGCGGCAGGCGGGAGCCTACCCTACGTGTTGCTGCTTTGAATACGGGTTACCACAGGCGGCTGGTTGTCTCCCAATTTGCCGGTGGTTGTGGTTTTTGTTTACTAAAACGTTGGAACAGTGTCTTCAATGCGAACATGCCAATGTTTGCAGGATCGAGGGCGATCACATTGGCCCCCATTTCGTTCATGGCTGCGGAGACATCTTCGCTGTGGTTAACGACGGTGGCACGGACTTTGGGAGAGCGATTCGCTAAACAGGCTGCTAAACGAGGCTGCCCGCAGACGATCGCCACTCCGGCGTATTCCCCGCGGCTCACTGCCGAAACGGCTAAACGTGCTGCGCTGGCCGGACTTTCCAATAAGTCTAGCTTCCAATCGCCGCCCAGTTGTTCCATGGCACGCATCACTTGTGGGCCGGCGGTGACCACAGCCGCTAAAAACGTTGCGGGCGTCACAGTCGAAGCTGCCGTCACACGTGTCCAAGTTAAACCTTGCTCGCGAATCAGGTCCTGCGCCGAGGGAGTCAGGATCGCTTTTTCAGAGATTTGAAACCGCCGGTCGCCGTTGATTTGTTCTTTGAGTCGATCCGCAGTGATGATCGCATCCGACAGGTAGGTCACACTGACCGCCGAATCGGCCGTCTCAGCGGGACGCATTTCGATCGGGGCCGCTAGGTGTTTTTTCACCACCGCAGCAACAATCTGTTCGAGTGTCTGTTGGTCCGTATGCATCAGTCCGGAAGTCCAATCACCGCCCAGCGGACTGGGCATGTTTCATATCCGACGAGATCGCGAATGGACTTTCCATCGCTACTCAAAATCACTTGATCGCCTCGACCGCTCCCCAGCGGGTCGATCGCTAGTTGCGGTTCTCCATCCGGTCCGCCAGCGGCGTCCAACATTTGGACGACAGCCAGTCGCCAACCAGCCAGCGATTCATGTTTGACCGTGGCAGTGGCAGTGCCCACGACTTGTGCCAGGTTCATCAGTTGTTCATCCGAGGCATAAAATTGTTTCCCAAACCGACGGCTTCGCCGTTGTACTCTGCGACCTCATCGCCGTTAAATAATTCGCAAGTCATCGACCAAGGCACAGCGGCGTTGGCGTGTGAATGTCAACGGGCTGGTTACCCCTTCGCCAGTCGGCGTGGCGATGCTGAACGACAAGTAGCCTTCGCCTCCCAGCCCCAATCCCGCGGAACTCGGCCCGTTTTTGACAAACAACGTTGTGTCCATCTCCCGGCCCATGGTGGTCATATTCCGCACGTCGCGAGTATGAATGATGCTCGTGTGCCGGAAGTTGTGTTCGTATTCTTTGGCCAGTTCAATGCCGTGCATCGCATTCCGGCACCGTACAAACGGGACGAAAGGCATCATCTGTTCTTCGGGGACGAAAGGATTGCTCTCATCGGTTTCGCCGTACAAAAGATCCGTTCCGGCCGGAACTTGAACGCCAATCAACTCGGCCAAGACCGACGCATCCTTGCCGACCAGATCGCGGTTGAGCGTGTGGTGATCCGAGCCATCTTTGGGCGGATCAAAGGCCAGTTTCGTCAGTTGGTCGATCTGTTGGCAGTTCAATTGATACCCACCGTGACGCGGCATGGCGGAGAGGAGTTCGTCGAAGATCGATTCCACGGCGAAGACTTCTTTTTCACCAATGCACAGCAGATTGTTGTCAAAGGCTCCGCCGGTGATGATCGAGCGGGCGGCGTTGTCGATGTCGGCTGTTTCGTCGACGACCACTGGAGGATTTCCCGGTCCGGCGACAATCGCCCGCTTGCTGCTGGCCATCGCGGCGCGGGCTACGAATGGTCCCCCGGTCACGCAGATGAGTCGTACGCCGCGGTGGGCGAAGATCTCGTTGGCCGTTTCGATCGTCGGGTTCTCAATGATCGTGACCAGATTCTCCAAACCGGTCGCTTCATAAATCGCCCGGTTGATCCGCCTCGCTCCTTCGCAGGCAATCAAACGTCCTGCGGGGTGCGGATTGCAGACCAACGTATTGCCGCCGGCAATCATCGAAATCGCGTTGCTGGCCAGTGTCGGCAGTGAGTGTGTGACGGGGGTGATTTTGCCGATCACGCCAAACGGGGCATATTCGGTGACGGTTAAGCCATGATCGCCGCTGAGGGCATCGCATTTGAGGAACTCAACGCCCGGCACGAGTTCGATGATTTTCAGTTTTTGAATTTTGTGATCCAACCGGCCGATTCCGGTTTCTTCAAGTTCCAGCCGCCCCAATTCTTCCGCCTGGGCCGTGCAGAGTTGCTTGATGCACTGCACGATTTTAACGCGATCGGAAACCGGTCGCTGGCTGAGTGCTTTGAAGCCATCACCCGCTGCAGCGACGGCATCGTCGACGGTTTGGAATACGCCCCAATCGCCGTTGCGATGCGTTCCGTTAGTGGTCCGCCCGCCGTTCCCAAGTTGGGCCAGGACTTCTTGCACGACTTGCCGGATTGCTTGTTCGGTGGCTTGCATGATTGGATTTCTCTAAGGAAGTTAGCTGTATGATTCGTTGTAGGTCAGGCGGTTGCCTGTACTGCCTCTTCGTTGTCAAGTTCTTCGTAACTGTTCGATGGCGGCGATTTCGCCTTCGATCCAGTTTTCAATGCCGTGTTTGGTTGGGATTATGGCTAGGACAAGCGCAACTAAAACGCCAACCGTAACCAAGCTCATCACATTTCCGTCGTTCCAGAAATTGAAGGCGTTTAGAAATGCGGCCCCTTCCAAGATCGCTGCGGCAATTAATGTTTTTGTTTGAAAAATGCCCACCAAATCGCGAAACGCAAGGTTATCCGTCTCGGTTTGATCGGCCGCATCCGGCTGCAGTTGGTTGTCTGAAAGTTTGTCTGCGATACTGTTTCGTGCGTTCTTTACAATGATCATGGGAATCGCAAAGCGACCGACGATGCTGGCGGCCGCCCAGAATACACCCAAAACGGCCATGAATTGGTTATCGTCTTGCCTGATACCTTCCGTCGCCATTGCAAATGCTGCAAAGCCAATCACAGGAAAAATCATCGCTGACAAAATGATCCGCAGTGTGTTTGCTGCTTGTTCCGGCGTCGCTTGGTTTTGAGGTGGATTCATGATTGTGCTCCGTTCAATCGCCCGCCTTAAACACCGACTTGGATTTCACATGCACCTGGTC
This sequence comes from uncultured Planctomycetaceae bacterium, assembly GCA_942492455.1. Lineage (GTDB taxonomy): Bacteria > Planctomycetota > Planctomycetia > Planctomycetales > Planctomycetaceae > Symmachiella. The sequence goes on from CALOFE010000007.1 coordinate 69,095, forward strand.
CACGATGCCGATGATTGCCGCGTCGATGGGGAGTGTTTTGGTTTGTGGCGTGAACCGGGCACTGGAACCCTGCACGCAGAGCACCACTTCGCCTTCGCCGGCTCCCACTGTGTCGACCACAACAAACGTGCGGCCGGTTGGTTTGAGGGAGCTTTGATCCTTTTCGTCGACACGCAGTGGTTCGACGATCAGCAGCTTTTGGCCGACCATTTCAGCAACCTTCTGCGTCGAAACCACGCTGCCGGTAATGCGTGCCAAAAACATGGCGTGTCCTTGTTGTGTTTGTTTGCCGTTTTGTCAGTTACCCCCCGGCGAAGCCGAGGGCTGAGAGAAAATGTTAATTAGGAAATCGCTTTGGCCGCTTGGCGGGCGACGATGATTTCTTCATTGGTCTGCAGTACCCAAACCTCCGTCGCACTGCCTGCCGTTGAGATCTTTGTTTCTCCGTCCACCTTTTGATTCAATTCCGTATCCAACTCAATTCCCGCCCAAGCCATGTTGTCACAGACCTGTTGGCGAATCAGTTGGCTGTTTTCACCGATGCCGCCGGTAAAGACGATCGCATCGGCACCGCCGAGTACCGCCAAATAGGCACCGACGTATTGCCGAATCGCGGCGACGAAGACATCGAGCGCCAATTGCGCCCCCGCATGACCTTCGGCAGCCGCTTCCTCCAAGTCCCGTACGTCTCCACTCAATCCACTCACGCCCAACAAGCCGCTCTTGTTGGCCAAATCCTCTAGTAACTCTGCCAAACTCTTTCCCGTCGCTCGCATCAACACCGGCAAGGCAAAAGGATCGAAATCGCCGACGCGATTGTTGTGCGGCAGGCCCGATTGCGGACTCATGCCCAAACTGTTGGCCAACGAGACACCGTCCTTGGCTGCACAGAGCGAATTGCTGCCGCCCAAGTGGCAGGAGATGACCCGCAGGTCGTCCCGGCCCAGGATTTCAGCAATCCGCGTGGTGATATAACGGTGGCTGGCACCGTGAAATCCCCATCGTTGAACTTGGTAATCTGTTCGCCAAGCCGCTGGAACCGCATAACTGCGATTGGCCAGCGGAATCGTATCGTGGAAGCCTGTTTCCAATGCCGCCACGAGCGGAATTTCCGGACATGCCTCGCGCAATTGCCGCATGGCTTTGACATACGGGGGATTGTGCGCGGGTGCGATATCCGACAACTCCTCCATCGCCGCTAACAACTCCTCATTCACAACACGGACACCGCTGAGCCTGCCGGCAAAAACCGTCTTAAACCCAATGACCGCCACGTCACTCACCGCGCCCAGGCAACCATGCTCCGCGTCGGTCAACTGCTCTAAGCAGATTTTGACCGCCGCGGCGTGATCCGGAATGTGCCGTGTGGCCGTGTCGGAGTAATCTCCGATTTCCACTTGGCACGAACTCTCCGCCGAACCGATCCGATCAATCCCGCCCCGCGCAAGTTGCACATCGGACGACAAGTCAAACAACCGGTACTTAAAACTCGTAGAGCCGAGATTGGCGACGAGGACTTTCATGGACTCGAATCCGTTCGTTTTATTTAGTGGCTAGTTAGTGGCTAGTGGTCAGTGGCCGGTGGCCAGAATTTGTGATTCGCGAGCGTCCTTTGATACAGACGTCGCCGCGCGATTCACGTCAAACTGCGAAGTACTTCATTGACGAAACTGGCCACTGGCCACCGGCCACTGACCACTCGCGCCAGCCCTAGACGAACATTTTCATGACGGCTGCTTCGGGGCGGGCGATGACGTGGGCGCTGACGAGTTCTCCCGAGCGACCTGCAACATCGGCACCGGCGTCCACAGCGGCCCGTACGGAACCCACGTCACCTTGGACGACGGTCGTAATGTAGGCTCCACCAATTTGAATTTGCTTGACCAAAGTCACGTTGGCCGCCTTAAGCATGGCATCCGTTGCCTCAATTTGGGCTACCAGTCCTTTGGTTTCGATCAACCCGATTGCTTCTCCACTCATGGTCTTCACTTGTCCTAACAAAATTTTGTGATTTGAATCCGCCGCATCATGCATAGATGCCGAGGCGGAGATTATTTGGTTGCTTTGGCTGAGGGGAGAATTCCCGTCAGTTCTTCGTGCGGTCGCGGAATGACTTGCACGCTGACGACTTCACCGATTTTGCTGGCAGCACTGGCACCGGCGTCGACGGCGGCTTTGACCGCGGCCACATCACCAACGGCGAACACTGTCACCAAACCACTCCCGACTTTTTCCCAGCCCGCCAACTCAACGTTGGCCGCTTTGAGCATCGCATCCGATGCCTCGATCAGGGCGATCAACCCCCGCGTTTCGATCATGCCTAAGGCTTCCATCGCTTTCGCCATCTCTCTCATCTCCTCGTGTTGTGAGACTAAGTGCTGCGGATCCAATGATCCGCGGTTTGAAAAACAATTAAAAACATCCGCTTCAGTGTCTGTGTGGGGCGACGAATTTTATCGCCGTGTTTTCATCAATGCTTGCAGGCGCAGTCACTCGATTTTGCGTGCGGGACGATTAATTCGACCTTTGTGGCCCGATCGAGCGAGACAGCGTTTCCTTCGTCGGTGTCGAGGTGGACCTCCAACTTCACGTCGTCGCTGGCACGCACCAACAAATCTTCCAAGGTCGTGGTGCAGCCTTCGGACTCGATCCGCAAATGCAACCGGTCGCCGTCGGCAACGCCGTAGTGCGCCAAGTCGGCTGGACCCATGTGGACGTGACGTTCTGCTCGAATCACACCCGCGGTCAATTCCACAACCCCTTTGGGGCCGACGAGCACGCAGCCGGTCGTGTCGTGGTGATCGCCGCTGCAGCGGACGGGCAGGTCGATGCCTAGTGAAATGCCATCGGTAAACGCCAACTCGACTTGCGACGCATTGCGGGTCGGTCCCAAGACCCGCACGTCCGGCAGCATCCGTCGACGGGGGCCGACAACCGCCACGGTTTGCGTGGCTGCGTAGTAGCCGTCCTGATACAAATCGCGCATCGGTTCCAATTTGGCGCCTTGGCCGAACAACACCTCCACGTGCTCGTCAGTCAAATGCACATGCCGGGCGGAGATATTCACCACCAGCGGGTTGGGCTGCGCGGATTTGTCACCCAGTCGCGCGAGCAGAATGTCTCGCACGACGTGTTCGATTTGTGTTCTGCTAAATCCGTTGCTCAGTTGCGTCATAGAAGAATCAACCTGTTGTAATATGATTTCGCCGGTTCATTACGACTCGGCAATCGTGACTTCGACACCTGCATCAGCAAAAATTGTCCGCCATTGGTCCGTAATTCCCGCATCGACCACAACGCGGTCGACTTGCTCCAGAGGAGCCAAGTGAGCCAATGCACGATGACCCAGTTTTCCGCTATCTGTAACAACCACGACTTCCTCGGCCACTTCCATCATGCGTCGTTCGGTTTCGACCAGCAGGGTGTTGCTGTTGAACAACCCGATTTCAGTCACGCCTCCCACGCTGATGATCAACCGCCGCACATGAATCTGCGCCAACGACGCCATTGCCACCGGTCCGAGCGCCACACCAGTTTTCGGGTACAGATACCCGCCGATTGCTACCAATTCGATATCTGGCTCGTTGGCCAATAAATTGAGAATGGGCAGCGAGTTGGTGACCACTTGCAGCGATTTGCCGATCAAATGCCGGGCGACTTCGTAGGTCGTCGTCCCGCCGTCAAGCAAAATCGCCTCTCCCTCCTCGATCATGGCCGCCACGGTTTTGGCGACCGCCTGTTTTTCTGAGAGGGCCCGCGTGCCCCTTTCAGCTAAGTCCGCTAATGAATCACCCACATATGCCGCTCCACCACGCGTGCGGCGGATATGACCGGATCGGTCAAGATGCTCCAGATCCCGTCGAATTGTGGATTCACTGACACCAGTCTGCTCTACAAGGTCTTGTAGAGACGCAAATCCAATATTTTCAACAGTTTGCAGTATTCTGTGCCGTCGTTCGTCCAATAACATATTCTCGAAATCCATTCAGAGTTACGCGTTCCCCACACCATTATTGCGTCATGATCTTTCAATATCAACCATAAACTGTCATGAAGGACGCGCAATTATGAACTATTGTGACAGGTAGTCCTTCAAAACCAGTCATGCCATATGTGCAGAGACGTGGTATTCACGCAACATAGGGGACAACGGTGAATTTCTGGCGCAAAATGCGCGCAGACCCTGAGGGGCAGGGGAGGCTAGAAGATTTAGCGGTCGTCCCGGGGATTAGGCGGGCGATTGGGAGGCGTCCGTCGCGGGGAGAATGCGGACGCGGCGGCCGTCGACTTCCAGCCGACCGGCGGCAAAGAGGCGAATCGCTTCGGGATACGCTTCGCGTTCGGCTTCAAAGACCCGGGCAGCGAGGGTCTGCGGCGTGTCATCGTCTAACACCGGCACCGGACGTTGCAGGATGATTGGTCCGTTGTCATAGATGTTGTCGGAGAAATGGACCGTGCAGCCGCTCACCTTGGCTCCGCGGGCCAACACGGCTTCGTGAACGTTTCCGCCGTAAAAGCCGGTCCCGCAAAACGCCGGAATCAACGCCGGGTGGATATTCATCACCCGGAGCGCGAAGTCCTCGGGGATTTCGAGCAGCGAAAGATAGCCCGCCAAAACCACCAAGTCGACTTCAGCATCGCGGCAGGCGTCAAAAACAGCGGTGCTGAATGCGGAGGTCTCATCAAAATCCTTCCGCGAGATCACGCGGCAGTCCAGACCGGCCGCTTGCGCCTTGGTGACTCCGCCGCAATTGGCGCGACTGGCAATCACCAGTGGAACTTCGGCGTTGAGTTGACCGGCAACTTTGTGTTCCAGCAGATTGGTGAGAGTCGTCCCGCCACCGGAGAGTAGGACAGCCAACCGAATAGGGCGGTTCAGTGGCAGTGCAACGGGGCGAACGACAGGCATGATTCCATTAGCTTTCAGGAGGGGAAAACGGGGGGGCATCGTCAGCCATTTTCCGCAGGCGTTCCTGCCGGATGCGACGATCCTTTGCGGTGATTCTCCAAAGGAACGCAATCAGAATCAAGAGTGCGAGCGTGCCGACAACACTTCCCCAGAAAGGTGAGATGACCGGAGCGGCTTCTTGGCGCGGAAACCATTCGATCCGCTGCGCGATGAGCAACGGCGCAATCCGGACCGCGTCTTGAGCGTCGTAGGCATACAGCTTGAAGAAATAGCCGGTCACAGCGACTTCCTCCAGCACGTCTCCGCCACGGGGCATTCCGGGAGGCACCTCACGGCAGACAATGATATAGGGGTGCGTGCGCGAGTCCTCGGTGAACAGGTAGGCTTGAAACGCGATCCCCAAATCGACGTCGCCATCGACAATCGGCATCTCTTCCACCCGGCGAACATGCCCTTGCAGCGGGACGAGTCGGCCGCGATAGGCTTGCGGGTTCTTGAGCATATCGGCGTACAAAGAAAACCGATAACGCGGGCCGTTCGGGTCTTTTTCGAGGGCAAGTTTCTGGTTGTCGTAAAATTGCTGTTCAAAATTTGCCAAGTTTTTTTCGGCGACGGCCTGCTGCTGTTTGTAATCCCCGTCAGCAGCGTATTCCAGAAGTTGAAAGTAGGCGTCACGTTCATCGTCGCCGATCCCCCGCGTCTTGTCCTGGACGCTACTAAGTTCCGGGAGACCCTCGGGGGCGTCCTCAGCTCCGGCCAAATGCACCGAAGTGAGGCCTGGGGCGAGCGAAATCAGCATGGCCAGCAGCGCGACCACGCCTGTGACAGGGCAGGGCGACCAGCTTTGAGGGGAGGCAAGGAGTTTTAAGACAGGATTCGCCATATTGAAATTTGAGAGGTTTCGCAAGGATTCCGCTGATGTGAGAAGCGATTACTCGTCGAGGCATAGTCGATGCCACAGGGCCAGTTTCGCAGTTTCGGGGACAGATGTCGATGCGATCCGCTGTTTGCTGGAGCAATTGGCTCTCAGAAATGTCTTCTTTCCCGGGGGCCGTCAGGAGGGGCTATTTGAGAGGCCGTTGACACGTTCTGTGGTTTACCTATAATTCCCGCAACTTTTGAAACAGATTTTCTAACGTCAAAGCCCGTGGGCGCGAACCGGGTTGCGACAGACTTACCGATGCCCGTACAGGCAGATGGTTTTGTATGTTGTGGCGGCGATTGCCGTGTGCGACTGACGGACCACATCTCATTCTCGATCAGACGGACTTTGAGGACGCCCCCATGGCTGAAAATGTTGTTGAGTTTACTGATGGAAATTTCCAATCGGAAGTTCTCGAATCAGACGTGCCGGTACTGGTGGACTTTTGGGCCCCTTGGTGTGGACCTTGCAAAATGATTGCCCCCACGATCGACGAGTTGGCGAATGACTATGCCGGCCGCGTGAAGATCGGGAAAGTCAACACCGACGAAAACCAAGCGACTCCCACGAATTATCAGATTCAAGGAATCCCCACGATTCTGTTGTTCAAAGGGGGCGAAGTCGTCGACAAGTTTGTCGGCGTGGCCAACAAAGCCAAGTTCTCCGCCGCTTTGGATACGCACCTGAGCTGACCCCCGCGGCGACATGACCGCTGCAGGTCGTGTCGCCTGGGTTTTTCAATGCTTCCAGGGAAAGGATTCCCGGAATGAGCGAAGACGTCACAAGCAGTTCGCCGCCAGCACAAACACCGAGCGATGGTGCTCCGCAACGCCTCGGTGAACATCGTGTGGACGGGCCGCATGCGCTCCGTTCCTCCGCGTCTCCCAGCATCGTCGCTGCGTTGGCTCCGGCTGCCGCTTCACAGGCCTCGGTTGCTGCGTCAGAAGTACCAGCTGCTGAGTCGCAGTCGGCGACTGTTGATGTTGATCAATACGCCGCCCAGCAGATTGAGGCGAATTCGGCGGCGGAACCGGCCAGCGGTGTGGGACTGTTGCGCGAAGAGCGCACGCTGTTGCAGGCCAGCCAAATCGCCGAGCGTCTACGGACGCAATTCTCCGAAATGGATCGCCGCGAACAACGGCTCAATGGTCAATTGGCCTTGTTGGACCAAGAGCGCCGCAGTGTGCGGTTGTGGGTCAGCCAATTCGAGGAAGAGGCCGAAGAACGTGACGCCCGACTGCATCAGCAGGAAGCCGACTGCACCGAACGGCTGCAGCAATGCGCCAAGCTCGAGCACGAATTGGAGCAGCAGCGGCAAGAACTGATTCGATCTCAAGGCGAGTTGGCGGCGCAACGCACGGAACAGACGGCGGAACTCGAACGCGAACAAACGCTGCTGCAAAACCGTGTCCGCTTTCAAGAAGAGCATCTCAAGAAGGCGCGGCACGAGCTGGAGAGTCATCAAGAGGAATTTCGTCGCGAACAACAACAGGCTGTTCAGGACCGGCAGCGGACGGCGGAAAGCCTCCGGATTCAACGTGTTCAAGCCGTCCGGTTTCGTGATTTGTTGGACCAGCGAGAAAAATCACTAGTCCGTGAACGTGAGCTGATCCAAAAGCATCGGCTGGCCAGTCAAGACAAAAACGACGCGGACCGCGAGCGGTTGCTTAACGAACGTCAGGCTTGGGACCGGGACCAAGAAACGCAGCAATCCGAGCTGCGCCGCCAACAGAACATGCTCAAGTTGCACGCCGAAAACCTCGAAGCCCGGCGGCTACGACTCGACCGTTTGCGGGCGGAGTTGGAAGACACGCATCGCAAGACGTTGGAAATGCGGTTGTCGGTCGAAGAGGCTTGGGCACAACTCGCTCAATCCACCGGACCGGATGTCGCCAAGCAGCGAGTCGACGAAGCGCAAGCCGCGTTAGCCGAGCATTACAAACAATCCCGTGAAGACCTCATCCAACACCGCCAAGAGTTGGAGCGGGCGCAAACGCAGTACCAGAAACAACGGGATGAATTCCGCGAAGAGCGGCAGGCCCTAGCCGAATGGGTCACCGAACGGACGGCGCAATTGCAGCAGCGCGAGCAGCGGGCCGCGGAGTCGGAACAGACGCTAGAGAGCCGCGAGCAAGCCTGGCAACAGAAACAGCAACAGTGGAACCAGGAAAAGGCAGAGGCGGAGGCGGTCATACGGGATTTGCTCAAGCAAATCTCTGACCAGGAATGCGCTGAAACCACACCAGCGGATCGCGCAGCCAAGCTCGAAGATTGAGCGGGTGGACCGGATCGTGCACAGAACGAATTCCCGGTGCGTTCGCTCTTTCCGGCGGATTCGGTGAAACCGGCATGCTCAACCACCGCTATGCAGGGCGGTCCCGTTTAACGGGAAACTTCCCGCGAAGCGGCGGAAAATGTTGCCAGGTGACGAATCCCCCGCTACGCTACCGGTAGAGTCTGGGGACTTACCAGCTGAGAGGACCCTTCAAATCGGTCCTCCCGACCCCCACAGCGCACGGATCGTTTCACGATCGGCGTCCCACAAAGCGGTCATGAACCGCGACCAGGACTGGACGGAGAACCAAGTTAATGTCACGCGGATGCATTCGATTGACGATTCTGTCGACGTTCCTACTCAGCTCAGGACTCCTCGCCCTACTAGCCGTACCCGCTGCAGGCCAAGATGGCGACCAGGAGTCGAAAAGCCCTCCGCAGTCCGCTCCAGGTGTGGTCATCATCAAACGCGCCCAAGTCAAACTGATTGACCAAGTGGAATTGGCCTCAGCTCGCGAAGGGATTTTAAAATTTGTCGAACCTCGTGAAGGGGACATGGTACACGCGGACCAAGTCGTGGCCGGCCTGAAGGACGAAGTGGCGCGTGCGGAGTACGACACGGCCAAGGCTCAGGCCGAAAACGATATCGAAGTCCGTTATGCCACCGAAGCATTTGAGTTTGCCAGCATAGATCTCCAAAAAAGCCAAGATGCCAATAAGCAAACCCGGAGAGCGTTTAGCGACATCGACATCGAAGAAAGAAAACTCGCTGCCAGAAAGGCTGAATTACAAATCGAGCAGGCCAAATGGCAGTTTGACATCAATAAAAGAAAAGCCGATGCCGCCAAGGCTGTGCTTGAAGAGTTCTCCGTCGTAGCCCCCTTTGACGGCATGGTGACGGATGTTAAAAAGTCCAAGGGCGAAGCGGTCCGCGCGGGCGATGTCATCCTGGAAATCACCAGCACGCGACGCCTGAAAGTCGAAGGCATGCTGCACTACAAGGATGCTTGGCAAATCAAACAGGGCATGCCGGTCACTGTCACGCTCGACGTCGACGAGGATATTCTGCCGGCCAAACAGAATTCGTTTAAGGGACGCATCAAATTCGTGGCCCTCGAAGTCGACAGCGTCGCCAAAGACGTGTTGATCACCGCTGAAGTGGAGAATGCTGATGGCATTATGCGTGCCGGTTTGGAAGCGACCATGACGATCGACTTACGTAGCGCCGATAAACGCGAAGCGGCTCGTTAATCCGACGCTCCAATTGGGACAAACGACTTCTCCTGGGTGGCCAGCGATTTTTGAATCGCTTCGACGGCGACATTGGCGCAGAATTCGTTCAGCCGCCTGCGCCGCTCGGTCATTCAAGAAAGTGTCGAGTGGCCCAGCCCGCAAAAGTGCACGCCGAATCAGTGGTTATTGCACAAGTGGCAAGCAAGGTTGTCGGGAATTGAGACTGATTTTACGCGAACCCGTCTTGACCCTGTGTGTCCCATCTGCAACGATACTTCTATCGGGTCGTGGAAACGCACACGACGGACTATCCCCCCGTGACGTGGTTGGGGCTGGCGCACCGGCCGAAGCGGGAAGTTCTGTTGGGGAAAGGAGGTGGTCTAGTGGAATATGTTTGTTGTAATAGCCAGCGAGGTGGTTCCGCCTAGACGACAGCCGGCGGGCTGTCGAAGTTGATGGCAGCCACCGACTCGTAAGGATCAACAGTGATCCGTATTTACGAGAAACAACAGAGGCCCGGTTCTCGATGTGAGAGCCGGGCCTTTTTTTAGTCGTAGGCAGTAGGCAGTAGGCAGTAGATTGTTAGTAGGACAGTAGACAGTAGACAGTGGAGGCAGTAGACAGTGACGGGGCTGTCTTAGTTGAACCAGATGGCGAAGCCGAAGAATTCTCCGCCGAAGACGCGCATCAGTCGCTGCCAGACGCGGGGGTCGGTGAGGGGGCCGTCTTCTAGGTAGGGGTCGGCTGCGGTTCCTGATATCCAGAGGACAAGATCGAATTGTTGCGGTTCGGTGAAGACGCGACGCAGGTTGACCCCGCGGGCTTGCGACTCTTGGTCGCCCCGCCAAAAGGGAATCAACCGCTTCCCCTGGAGGAGCAGTTCCATCTCGTCCAAGAACTCGTGCCAGGCGTCAATCATTTCCTGCTGCACGCGGACATTGGGCAAGACGCCGGTCTGATTGGGATTGGGCAGCCATTCACGATCGTCATCGTTTTCGGCCAGAATACGTTTCCACGACTGTCGGCTTTGTTCGATCATCGCTTCGAGGTGCTCGAGCGCACTCGTCATTCGTTCCGGGGCGACGACCGGAAAATTGATTAAGTGAATAAATGCGACGATGTCGAAGACGCCATTATTGATCCAACCAGTTTGCGGCTTGCTTTCTTCGGTCAAATACACATAGGGCGTTTTGTTGTTGGAGACCAGCAAATGCCCAGCCCGTTCGAAAAGTTCATGACCATCGTATGCCAACGTGATTTCGCAAATTGCCGATAGGAAATGGCAGTACCCCCGCAGCCAATGCACGTCCCCGCCGTCAAAGGCAATCAGGAATTTTTCGCCGGCCGCTTGGTCCCCGCCGCGAGTGACGGTTGCTAGCAGTTTCCAAAGAGCTTCGTTTTGGTCGGCGTTTCCATCGGAGTTTAAATCCAAACGAATGCGGCCGAAATGCAGCGGCAGTTTGACATCGGTGGTATCGACTTTCGCCAGCGTTGCTTCGGCGACTGTCAGCTTGGCAAGAAAGGTCTTCATGATCTTGCCTCCCGCTTCGTAGCTCATTTCCTCGGGATTAGGGTTTGGGGGAATCGGCAAGCGGAGCAGCGGGATCTGTCCCGCAACGAACCGCGACGTCCGCAAACCGTAGCGATGGTACGATTGTCCCAGATGTTCGATCGCCTGAAGAAACTGCACCACTCCCAAACTAAAGCGTGCCTGTTGGTCGTCTGGTTGTTCAGTGATCAATTTTTCCAAAGCCGCCGCTGCCTCGGCCAACTCCCCTTTTTCTAGGTAGCTCTCCACCACCGGTGGCTGCGGGGCCTCGTCCGCGGCAACGGCGCAGTTGGCCGCTGGATGTAACAACAAGAACGCGGGCATGATCAATAAACAACAGTGGCGGACTTTCATCGGTCGGTTCCCCATAAAAGCGACGGCGGGAGTGCGCGCAGCAGCGAGCAGCGTAAATCCTCAGGTGGTTCGGATTCCGCTATTCGGTTGCCGCAGGCGAAGTTTCTCTCTCAGACGCGACCGTTTGTCGTATATCACGCCGGTTCACAAGAATTTTCTGGAAAACCTGGGGAATTCCAGATTCACGCCATAACCTGCAAGATTCCACGACAGAAATCGGGCAGGTCGTCCGGTTTGCGGCTGCAGACGAAATGCCGATCGACGACGACAGGTGAGTCTTCCCAAAGGGCACCGGCGTTGATGAGGTCGTCTTTAATACCGGGCGAGCCGGTCACGTGGACACCCTTGTAGACTCCCGCGGAGATGGGAATCCAACCGCCATGACAAACAGCGGCGACCAGTTTGCCAGCGCTATCGAAATCACGGACCAGCTGGAGCACCTTAGGATCGCGGCGAAGCTTATCCGGCATGAAGCCACCTGGGACAACCAACCCATCAAAGTCGGCCGCGTCCATGTCGTCGATTTTCGCATCGGAGACGCACGGATAGCCGTTCTTTCCCGCATACGTTGCGCCAGCCTTCGGCCCCGCGACGGTGACGGCAGCGCCGGCTTCGATGAGTCGCAATTTGGGGTACCATAATTCAAGGTCTTCATAAATATCGCCAACGAAGATGAGAATCCGTTTGTTGGCGAGAGGTTGTGCGTTGGACATGGTGGGGCTCCTATTTTGATGGGCGCGGGCACGCGTCCGAGAAAGTTCGTTCGAGGGAGATCATACAGCATCAACTAGTAGCAGGGCAGGGGTTAGACAGCAATTTCATCTAGCGAACGTTTGCAATCGCTTTACAATGGATGGACAACTTCACTCGCGTTGTTTTTAGTTATTGCCAAGGTGCTCAACAATGACAAAGAATTGGCTTGACGCACTGGAACAGCGCGGGTTTTTAGGCCCTGAAGAAGGACCACACGTATTTTTTCCACTCGGCGCCTTCCAGGGATACCTTTTGCCCAAACAAGCGTATCGCGGCATCATTCGTTCGGCGCACAAGCGATCCTTGTTGTATTCGTTGGGGATCACCGCGATCACGACGGCGTGCGGAATCTACTTTGGCTTTCATTTTCACACAATGACCTGGATCGGCTTTATTTTAACGATGTTGATTTATTTAGCCGTAATGCGCCGCGTCACGCGACGCATGTATAAGTTGCCTTTTGCCATTGGGTTTCGATACTTCGCGCGTTGGGCGGATGAGCAGAGTTTGTGGCAGGGTGTATTATTGGGACTGATGTTTCTCGGAATGCTGCTGTTGGGAATGCGCATACCCTGGGGCAACGCAGAATTGCCGTTGATCGTGGCATACTTCTTCTGCTACTCAGGCAGCCTGCTGTTTAGCCGCTACAAACAACTCCGCGCAGAAGCTCGTATCGCTGAGTAAGCAGCAGCGCGTGGAATCAACTCCACATCGAGCGGCTTTGCCGGCGGATCATTTCCGACGTAATGTGCGGTTGCATTTCGACCTGTTCATCCGCTGCGGGGGCGGCGATGCCGGTGCGTTCGTGGAAGCGTTTGCGGATGCCCTTGGGCAAAAATCGCGTGAGCTGCGATAGGGAATGTCTGCCGAAGCCGCGTCCCGGCATGTAGTCGTTCAGCGGGAAGCAAACATACAGCGAGTTTTTAGCCCGGGTGAGTGCGACGTAAAACAACCGCAGTTCCTCTTCGATCTCCGCTTCGTTTTTCGTCGCCATGTCGGAGGGGATCTTTCCGTCCGCCGCATGCAGGACATACACGGCGTCCCATTCCAGGCCCTTGGCGGAATGGATCGTGCTGAGCACCAGATAGTCATCGTCCAGCGTGGGCGGTCCGGCGAGGTCCTGCGTCGAAGCCGGGGGATCGAGCGTGATTTCTGTCAGAAACGTTGCCCGGTCGGGAAAACGGTTGGCGAGTTGTTCAAGTTGTTCCAGGTCCCGCAGCCGCGCATCGGCGTGGTCGTATTTACGCTGCAGCAAGTCTCCATAGAACTCAAACACGCAGTGCACTTGATGCGGCAGGTCCTGTAGCTTCGGCCCGTTGAGGTTCCGCATCAGTTCCACAAACTTGGCCCAGTAGTCCTTGGCGGCCGCCGGTGGATCGAACTCTTCCCAGACGCGAAAATCGCCGCCAGCGTCGTTGAGCAGCAACATCAAATCCCGCGTTCGTTTGGGGCCGATGCCGGGTAGCAACAATAAAACGCGGACTCCCGACACAAAATCGCGGGGATTCTCAGCCAGCCGCATATAGGCCATCAAGTCTTTGACATGGGCCGTTTCCACAAATTTTAAGCCGCCGTATTTGTGAAACGGAATATTGCGACGGGCTAGTTCAAGTTCCAAAGTCATGCTGTGTTGCGATGCTCGGAACAGCACGGCTTGTTTGCGGAGGTCTACCCCCTTTTCGCGATGCGCCAAAATTTCGGAGATCACGAACTCGGTCTGCTCGTCTTCATCCTGGCAATGCACCAAGACCGGGGGTTCCCCTTGTGTTTGTTCCGACCACAGCTTCTTTTCATGCCGCTGTTGGGCTTGGCCGATCACTTCGTTGGTGACATCCAGAATCGGTTGTGTGCTGCGGTAATTTTGCTCCAGTGGAATCACACGGGTATTGGCGTATGTTTCGGGAAAGTCCAGGATATTGCGGACCGTGGCTGCTCGGAATGAATAGATCGATTGCGCATCGTCACCCACGACCGTCACGCCTTGCCCATCGGGCCGCAGCAATTGCAGGATCTCCGCCTGCAGCAGATTGGTGTCTTGATATTCATCGACGAGCACGCAATCAAAGCGGCTGCGGATTGCCGTGCCGGCTGCCGGGTCGCTGAGTAATCCGTGCCAAAACAACAGCAAATCGTCGTAGTCGAGTACGGCGTTGTGTTCTTTGCGATCGACAAATGCGGCGAATAACCGGCGGAGGTCGTCTGCGTATTGCACACACCAGGGGAAGGAGTTGGTCAGCACATCTTGCAGGCTGCGCCGCGAATTGACGCAGCGGCTATAAATGTCGATACAGGTGCTTTTGCGAGGAAACCGGGTTTCGGCCGATGCGAGATCCAACTCCGTGCGGAGCACGTTGATCAAATCCTCGGAGTCACTGCGGTCGTGAACGGTGAATTCCGGTTCTAAACCGATTGAGCGACCGTGCATCCGCAGCAGTCGTGCCGCGACCGCATGAAAGGTGCCGCCCCAGAGTTGTTTTCCGCTATATTTGCCAACCCGCGCGCCCCGTTTTTCGGAGAGATGATTCAATTGCCGCAAAATGCCGTCCACGCGGCGGACCATTTCGCCGGCAGCGCGGCGGGTGAAGGTCAGCAGCAGAATCCGCGCTGGATTCACGCCATCGGCGATGAGATGCGCCACGCGGTGGGCCAGGGTGGTGGTCTTGCCCGTTCCGGCACCAGCGACGATCAACAACGGATCACGGCCATGTACGGCGGCGCTGCGTTGTTGCTCGTTGAGTGTACTTAAGATTTCGTCGATGACCGGCGTCGGTTCCATCGTGCTGCTGTGCTCCCTTCCCTGCGAGACGGTTCATCCGCCGCGGCTTATAGAGGTATGATGACCGATGCGGTGGGTGATGGGAAGCGCAGCACAGTGAAATTCCACCTCGTTCCCAAGCTCCCGCTTGGGAACACACCTAAGCGAAACTCTGTTTCGCTCGTCCACGTAACAACAGACCATCTCAAGCTAGCGACTCGAAGCGGAGCTTCGAGAAATTGGGTTCCCCAACTGGAGTTTGGGAACCAGTGTATGGAAAGAACACCGCTGTGGGCGTACTATGGCCGTGTCGACTTGGAAACCTATATCGCTATGAAAATCCTCATCACTGCCGGCCCCACGCGGGAATACCTGGATGACGTCCGCTTTCTGTCCAATGCCAGTAGCGGGCGGATGGGGTATGCGATTGCGCAAGCGGCAATTGACGCCGGGCATGAGGTGGTGCTGATCAGCGGACCGGTGGCTTTGCCGGTTCCGGCGGGGTGTGAGTTGGTTCCCGTCGAAGGAACGCGAGACATGTACGAGGCTTGTCTAGCGCGGTTTGCCGAATGCGACGGAGTGATTGCTTCTGCGGCAGTCTGTGATTATGGGCCGCGGGAACGGACTTCAGGAAAACGGGTCAAAACCGGCCAGCCGATTACGATCGAGTTGGTGGAAATGCCCGACATCATTGCCGAACTGGGACGGCAAAAGGGGCATCGCTGGTCGGTCGGGTTTGCGCTCGAAGCGCAAGATCCTCACCGGCGGGCTGTCGAGAAACTGCACAAGAAAAACTGCGACGCGATTGTGCTCAACCGCACGACCGCCATCGGAGCGGACGACAATTCCATCGAATTGATCGATTCCACTGATACAACCGTCGCAAAATGGACGGGCAGTAAAATCGATATCGCTCACCGGCTGATCGCGTGGATTGTCGGCACTCTTGCTGACTGAGCAGACGACTCCATGCCGGAGCCTCTTACCCAATCGCTGCTGTCGGTCAGGACGTTGCTCGAATACCACACCGCATGTTGCGTTTTGGCAACATGCGGCAGTTGGTGTGATAGGCTTTCCATGAGTGGACATGCGCCTCCATTTTAGGGTGGTTGCAAATAGTTCATGGCTCGTGATGTTGGCGAATTCACAATGTCCCGGCGGAGTTGCCGCAGGCGACGTTTACTTTCGATCCTACAGAACAAACGAAGCGTCCGATGAATTTTTCACGATTGAGAACCGACCTGACGGCCCTGGCGATGCTGGCGGCCACTGTCTTTGCGGCACTCAGCCTCGTCAGCTATGACCCGGCCGATGCCCCGGGGCAGAACGTCTATCCGCCCCACGAACATGCCAGCAATATCTGTGGCATCGCGGGAGCCCATTTGGCCCATATGCTCTTTAGCGTCATGGGGCTGTCCGCCTATGCGCTGGTTGTCGGGGTGGTGGTGCTGGATGTGCGTTTGCTTGCGCGGCGTCCGTTTTCGGATCCGTACGTCCGTGCGACCGGTTTCGGTTTGATCCTGCTCTCCATGTCGGTCGCTTTTCGCACGATCAGCATTGGCTTGGGGAATGTTCCGGCCATCGGGAGCGGCGGTTATTTGGGGGCATGGGGATACACGTTGTTGGACCGGCGGTTTTCAACGGGCGGGACGATGATCTTTGTGGCCACCGGGATGGCGGCCGGGTTAATCTTGGTCTGTGACGGGTTGATTCTCCGGCTGGTGTCGCTGCTGAAATCGGGACCGGGCAAAGTTTGGGGACGATTGAATCTCGTCTCCCGCTTCTCCAGCAGCAAGCAATTCGCGAATCGAATTGCCGAGCCGTTTCGGCGTCGTGGAATGGAGACGGACGAGGATTGGGAAGAGCAGCTGGAAAATCATGCGGCGGCCACCGCCGTGGAGGACGAAGCAACCGTCGAAGATCCCTTTACGGACGAAGCCGTTGAAGATGAGGAAAAGCCGCGCAAACCGATTCGCATCAACCCGCCCGTTTCAGCGGTCGGTGATCGTGATCGGCTGATGGTGAAACTCGATGCCAATGCGGACTCGGTCGAAGAGGTCGCGTTGCCCGAGACGAGCCTGTTGGAGAACGCGGACGATTTTCCGTTTGAATATCTTTCGGAGAAGGCCCGCAAGGCGGCGGCTGTGTTGGAGCGGACGTTTCAGGAATTCGGCCTGAATGTCCGTGTTTCGGAAATCGACACCGGACCGGTGATTACACAGTTTGAATTGGAACTGGAAAAAGGGCTGCGGCTGAACAAGATTACCTCATTGGCCGATGATCTGGCGGTGGCGCTGCGCGTCCCGGCGGTTCGTGTCGTTGCGCCGATTCCGGGTAAAAACACCGTGGGCGTCGAGGTCCCCAACGACAAACAAGTCATGGTGCGGTTGCGAGAATTGATTGAGTCCTCGCCCGAGCAAACGGAAAAACATCGTATTCCGATCTTCCTGGGCAAGGATGTCAGCGGACGTCCGCTGGCAGTCGATTTGACCAAAATGCCTCACTTGTTGATCGCCGGACGGACCGGGACCGGAAAAAGCGTCTGCCTGAACACATTGATCCTGTCGATGCTGATGACGCGTAGCCCGGCGGAGGTCAAGATGTTGATGATCGATCCTAAGATGGTCGAACTCAGCCCGTACAAACGGGTGCCGCACTTGATGCATCCGGTGATCACCGACATGAAAAAGGCCGAAGCGATTTTGGCGTGGGCGGTCGATAAGATGGAAGAACGCTACGACCTGTTGGCTCGTTGCGGCGTGCGGCACTTGGATAGCTACAATAAACTTGGCAAGGAGGAAGTGCTCAACCGGATCGGTGAAGATCCTGAATCGGAAGAAGCGCGGAACATTCCCGACAAGATGCCCTACATCGTGATCATCGCCGACGAAATGGCCGACATGATGATGACCTCCGGCAAGGACGTGGAAGGTCATATTATTCGCCTGGCGCAAAAATCGCGGGCAGTCGGTATCCACCTCGTCTTGGCGACGCAAAAACCGACTGTGGATGTCATCACCGGTTTGATTAAGTCGAACTTGCCCGCCCGGATTTCATTCCAGGTAGCCAGCAAGACCGACAGCCGCGTCGTGTTGGATGAAATGGGGGCTGAACGGTTGTTGGGCAACGGTGACATGCTGTATCTCGCACCGGGGACGAGCAAAGTCACCCGCGCACAGGGGACGTTTGTTTCCGACGACGAGGTCAATAAGATCATCGAGTTCTTCAGCGATCAAGAACCGCAATACAGCCACGAATTGGCGCAGATCAGCACCTCGGGCGGCGGCGCGGCAGGGGGCATCGAAGCGATGCGTAAGCGTGATGATCTGTACGAATCGGCAATCGACGTCGTCATTCGCGAAGGCCGCGGTAGCGTCTCGTTGTTACAGCGGGCGTTGGGCATCGGCTACGGCCGTGGCGCGCGGCTGATCGACTACATGGCCGAAGACGGCATCGTCGGCGACTACAACGGCAGCCAAGCCCGCGAGGTCGGTCTCTATCCGGGCAACAAGCGAATCTGCAAGGAATCCGGGGCCTGGAAGATGATTGGCCACCACGCAGGCTTATTGCCGTTTCTGAAGAAGTGATTCTTACGGCAACAACTGGAAATTGGATGTCATCTCGAAACGCTGGCGCCCCGAAGTTTGGTCATTCGGCAGGTTCGTCTTGACTAATTCTCAACTTTCGAGAGAATTCCGCTCCGAATTGTCCTTTCGGTGATTCGACCTGCGGAGAAAAGGATTTCATCCCGCTCGGTCAAATTGCCGATAGTGTAATTCGCAAATTCCCCAACACCCCGTTACAGCTGAAATCGACACAAGGAGCAGTCAGTGCCCGAAGACCAAAACCTCGAAATGGATTTCGAAGAAATTGATGGCGAAGAAGAGTACGAAGAGATCTCCGGCGAAGAAGTCGATCGCGTAGTGGAGTCCCTGGAACAACTGATCGCCTCGGTTGACAGCGAAAACGTCAAGGCTTACCTCGACGATGCTCTGAACAACATCTATTACCTCATCCATGACGAGGATGAAGAAATGGACGACGCGGAACTCGAAGACGACACCCAAATCGACGATGAGTTGGACGATACGTTTTCCGAAGCTGCCTAAGCATCGAAGCGTCAATTGCGAGTCATGACTCGCATCCCAAAACAAAAACAGCCGCCCCGATTCCTCAGGGTGGCTGTTTTTTTATAAATGATTGCCAATCCGCATGTTCCGTAGAATCGTTGGAATCCCTTCAGCGAAAGCGGATTCGAGGCCGATAAAATAAACGAATGCATTCGAGTCGATGCGAAAGTCATCCGAACGATATTGTCGGATTGGAACAGATCGAATAGCCTTCGCGCGTTGATGGAATTAAGGCTTTGAGGTGAAGGTCCACCGGATCGTTGGGCCCGAAAGTGCTATGAAGTTTTTCCGCCTATTTATGTTGCTGTTGATACTGCGACCCTGCCCGGCGTGCCTGGCCAATGAGGTTGTCGCAGATCTTGCAGCGCCGCAGGCGGTTGAAACGTTGACTGCCAATGCAATCCAAGATGTTTGCAACTGTCCGTGTCCTCATCGTCACGGGCACGATCATTCGCCGCAGCAATCGCCCGCTCAACAGACATGTCCTTGTTGCTTAGCTGACTTTTGGACCGCCCGGGTCACTTCAGCGTTCAGTCTGCCGCGTAACGGCGCAGATGAGGGGACCTTGTTGGGTTTTCAGGAAGTCGATATCACTCAATCGACTTTTAGAAAAACAATTGAAACGACTCGCATCGCGCTCCCTGACCGTAACGAGATCTCGTTGCCATTGCTGATCTAGCGAATTTGAGGTCGATCGCGCGCTGATCCAGCGATCCCTCTGCTGCTGCCGCTAGTATTTCGTGACAACCAGTGGGGTGCGCCGCATGAGCGCTCTCCTGCCGGCCTGCGTCAAGAATTGCTCGTTAATGACATCCCGATCCTGGTGTGATGATTTCTCCGGATAGTCACCGTTCATCCAGGAATCGCTGAAAAATATAGAGACTTCCCTGATCCCATTATTGTGGAAAGCCATCCCTATGAATCTTAAACCTTTTGGACCGCTTCGGATAATTTTGACCTGCGGAAGCATCCTCGGCGCACTGGCGCAGTGCGAGGCGGCTGATCCCGTAAAGATTGCAACTCGCAGCAAAACCGAAACCTCCATTGCTGCCAGCTCGCAACAGGAAAAATATTCGTTCATCATGTTCTGGAAGAAACAGGATGAAGCGACGAACGCCATGTGGAAGAATTTGCAGACCGGTCTGGCGGATCGGTCGCAGCAAGCCACTCCCGTAGCGGTGAACGTCAATGCCCCTGAAGAAGCGGCAATTGTTAAACGCTTTGGCGTCAGCCGCGCTCCGATGCCATTGATGCTTGCAGTCGCTCCCAATGGAGCCGTGACCGCATCGTATGCCAAAGTGTTGGACACTACCAAAATCGACAACGCGTTTGTCACGCCGACGATGACCCGCTGTATGTTGGCCATGCAGCATCGCAAGGTCGTTTTGCTCTGTGTCCATGGCGACGATCAAACAGCCCCACCGGCGGGTGTGACCGAATTTAAATCCATCCCGTGTTACCAGAACACATCAGAAATCGTGCACATGCATGTCAGCGATCCTGCGGAAACGAAATTCCTCAAGGAATTGGAAATCCCTCGAACGTCGCAGACCACGACAACGGTATTCATGGCACCCCCGGGCGTGTTGCTCGGCAAATATCCGGCCAACGTGACCAAGGCGCACTTGATTTCCAAACTCCAGGCCGCCGGAAAGGGCTGTGGAGACAAAAACTGCAAACATTGCAGGCAGTAACTCTGAAACCAACTCTGGGAAGGATTCCAATATGACACTCACATCCATCATCTGGAAAGAGTTACGAGAACGGCCGACGGCTATGTTCACCAGCGTCCTGGCGATTCTGTTGGGCGTGACCGCACTCGTAGCCATTCGCAATGTTACTGTCTTCTCTGAACAAGAAGTCGCCGGCAAGCTGGATGCCCTGGGCGCCAATGTGTTGGTCTTGCCCAAAGGCGTCACGCTCCAAGATTACTACGCCGCCGACATGCACAAAGAAACGATTCCCGAAGAACATGTCGCCGAATTGGCGATGGCTGGACTGACCGGGGTCGAAGGCTTGTCGCCGAAACTGTGCGTGCCGATTACATTGCAGGATAAAACCGCCACATTGACCGGAATTTTACCGCAGGCGGATCTGCAAACGATGGCTGCTTGGCAAGGCGGTCAGTTGTTCAAGAAACATGTCGGCTGCAAAGCCAAGATTAACGTGGCCAATGCGACAGACGACGCCCCGGAAGCCTTGGCACGCCGCCGCACGATTCAGGACTTGCAGGAAAACGATGCCATTCTCGGCGCGGATCTGGCCGCCCGCACGGGGCTGAAAACGGGTGATTCCATTGATCTGTTGGGCGAATCGTTCACCGTGATCGCCGCACTGGAACCGACCGGGACCATCGACGATACACGCGTCTTCGCCCATCTACACTCCGTGCAACGGTTGTCGGGTGCGGGAGAAGTCGTCAACGTCATCGAGGTCATGGGGTGTTGCGAAGATGTCGCCAATGGACTGGTGACCGAATTGAGCACGATGTTGCCCAATACAAAAATCGTGACCATTGCCAATGTCGTCGAGACACAGGTCTCGATCAATCGCATGATGACGCGGTTGTCGTATTTGTTTCTGGCAATTTTGATCGCCGTCGGCGGCGCGAGCATGGCCAGTGCGATGTATGCCAATGTGATGGAACGCCGCCGCGAAATCGGAACGTTAATGGCGCTGGGAGCGACCCCGCATTTCGTCACCCGCCTGTTCCTGTTCAAAGCCGGGTTATTGGGCTTGGTGGGCGGTATTGGCGGGTACCTAGTGGGTAGCGTTTTGGCGCTGGTCCTTGGCCCCAACTTTGCAGGGGTCGCCGTTCAACCGATTCCGTCATTGGCACTGATTGCCGCGGGGACCGCCATGTTGGTCTCCTTCGCCGCTAGTTATTTTCCGGCTCGCCGTGCGGCAGGCCTTGATCCTTGTCTTTGCTTCCAGGAGGTTTGATCACATGTTACGACTTGAACAGGTCAGCAAACTGTATCGCAAACGGCAAGAAGAAATCGCCGCACTGCAAGCGACCAATTTGGAAATTCCCGACGGAGACTACGTCGCCATCATCGGCCCCAGTGGCAGCGGCAAAACGACGTTGTTGTCATTACTGGGAGGCATGTTGGCCCCCACGGCTGGCAAGATGTGGATCGACGACGAGTCGGTCTATGATTTGCCGATTGTGGATCGCGCCCGTTTGCGGCAGAAGAAAATCGGGTTTGTGTTTCAAACGTTTAACCTCGTGCCGTATATGACGGCCCGCGAAAACGTGCAAGTCCCGTTGTTTTTGGCAGGCACAAAGCCTGCCGCGCAGCAAGAACGAGCGACGGAATTATTGGAAAGCGTTGGTTTAGCGGATCGAATGGATCACAAACCGTGCGAATTGAGCACCGGCCAGCAACAGCGCGTCGCCTTGGCCCGCACATTGGCCAACGACCCCGATTTGATCCTGGCGGACGAACCGACCGGAAACCTCGACCCCGAGTCGCGGCAGATGGTTTTGTCTTATTTTGAGAAGTTCAATCAAGCCGGGAAAACCATCGTGATGGTGACACACGACATCGCCGCTGCGCGTACCGCACAGCGGTTGATGCAACTCTCCGAGGGAGTGCTCGTCGAAGTGCCCTATAAACCCGTTTTGAAGTCTGCTTAAAACCTCACTGACTGCCGCAAGGATTCGCCCGGCCGGTGTTTATTCCCGGACCGGGCGTTCTTGTGGAGACTTCATCGCACGGTCACGCTTTTTACAATTACTATCGTGAATGTCTTGATACCCACGTTCGCTAGCGATGCCGAAGGTATCTTTGAAATTGACTTTAATTGAGGACATTATTGAGCGTCGGCAAATCTGCTCGTTGTTTTTCAGTTCGCGCAGGAACGTCGGCTAGCTGTCTGCGGAATGCACTCCCCATCGCGTCCCCTTGCCAGGGGGCAGAGGGCAGGGGCCCATAAAGGTGACGTTGTAAGTCTATTGCGGCATCACGAAGTGGAGGAGCTGGTTGAAAGTCGGTCGGCTGGTTGAGTCTCCACTCCAGCCACGCAGCCTCCGCGGCATGAGGTTCGTTATGGCGGCAAGCCCTTCTCAGTTTCCTGGCTGCAATTTGTTCCGGTGGGTTGAATCGATTCCAGAATTCTCGCGCGCACTTGCCGATTAGTTTTCGCTGCCAAAAGAGAATTCCGGCGAGCGTCGCTGCGAATAGTATTCCCATCCCCCAGCGGCCATACTGCCTAGGGGATTGCTTGACCGTCTCTGCGTGCGGTGCGGCAGCTACTTGGAAGGTGACTGCAGGCAAAATCTTCGATCCGTACTGCTCCGATTTTGGATTCCACCAGACGTATTTAATAGCGGGGAGGGTCCAGGTCCCGGGTTGCTGAAGGACATACGTGATTGTGTCCCGGCGCGTTCCAGTGAACTCGCCCCGTTCGGTTTTGTCGGTGACTTCAGGTTTTCCAAGGTAGACCCGAATCCCACTGGGCACGTCTGTCGGCGGCGGCGAGAGTGCCATGCCTGTCATTTGGTCAGCCGTTTGCGTGATCGATCGGTGAAACACCGCCCCCTGTTTGGACGGACCAGGTTCTGGCTGCCATGTTTCGGTGACGGCAATCTCGTTTGTGGTCACCAAGAAACCGATGTCTTTACTATCGGGAGGTCGTTGGATCGTGAATCGCATTGCGGGCACTTTTTCGACATGCTCAACGGCCGGGCCGTCGAAGTCATTGCGGCTGGTGAAGCGAACTTCGAAGCTGGGAAGTTCGATGTCTCCCGCAGCTTGAGAGAACAGAGCAAATTCGTGTGTTTGAATGAACCACGTCTCCCCCTCAAGGACTTTCGAGGAGACCACCGGATTGCTGACTTTAACAATCACGCAGCGCGGAATCTGTGGCAAGGGAAAATCCCGCCGCGCCCACAAACGGACCGGGGCTTCTTAATTCGACATAAAACGTCGTTCGCTGGCCGACCCATGTTTTTTTCGCGGGGGCGGAGATGTCCACGAGTTTCACAGCTGCATGGGCCGGCTGGAGGAAGACGAACGCGGTGCACAGGCCAGCGAGCCAACACATAGCTTGTTTGAGGCGTCGCACACTCATTTCTCTTCCCCAGCTTCGCCGTCGGCTTGTTGATACGCAAATTTGGCTTTCAAAAAATCAGCTGGGTTGGTTTGAACATGGCGGAGCCAAATCGATTGGATCGCCGCATCGGACATCGCCTGTGCCCCGGCAACCTCGGTCTCTTGTCCGCCCGGTGGCTTATCCTGATCGAAGACGACTTTGTCGGCCCCCTCGCGTTGGTCTCCGAGATCGCCGCCTGTGCCATGAATCAATTTCGCACGTGCCGCGGCAAGATCGCGGTTTTCTTGAGCTGCTTTCCAATCGGGACGCGTTTCGAGTGCCTCGTCATAGCTGGCAATTGCCTGGTCGTATTTTCCGAGCATCAGCCAAGCATTTCCCAGATTGAATTTTGATTCTGGTGAGGAGACACGTGAAAAGGCTTGTGTCGCCTTTTCAAATTCACCGGCGCGGTACCAAGCGACCCCTTGCCACAACGGATCGTCAAACCGTTTGGCCGCTTCGGCAAACTGACCGCGACTCATCAGCCGTTGTCCCTGTTGATCGGGTGTCAACCACAATCCGAGCCATGAGAATGCCAAGACAAAGCAGAATCCTCTCATGATGGTTTCTCCGTTTTGGCTAATTCACGACGGCGAAATGAAAGTGCCACAATAAGCGCCAAGAGAGGGGTCAGCCAATAGCCCGCTTCCTGCCAACGACTGCTCTCTCCTGCGATGCCGGCGGAGGCATTGCGTTCGGCAAAGTCTGTGATGGTGGAAACATCTTGGTCGTCGATCGTGAGTTCCTGAACGTTGGCGTCTAGCTGCTCTGCTGCATCACGCAGTGTTTTCGTCTCGGGTGAGTCGGCATCGGCGAGTGCCAAAAACTGGATCGGAACGGGGTTTGCCGTTTGATTTGCAGCAGCGATCGGCTGAGAATCTGCAACAACGGTGTCGGCAATCACTAACAGCGATCCCCCGTGGGATTCTTCCTGCAACAATGCGGTGGCCTTCTGAATGGCCAAGTCGAGGCGATCCCCCGGGACGGGCATGATGTCGGGGCTGATTTCGGCGGCCATTTCGGCGACGACTTCGGTGTCAGCTGTTGGCGGAAGGACGAGGTGGGCGGATCCAGCGTAGGCAATCAACCCGAGCGGTTGACCTTTCCGTGCTTTGGCGAGGTCGGCAATTTTTAGCTGGGCACGTTCCATGTGCGTTGCTGAAGAGGAATCGGTCTGCAACATGCTCTTGTCGGATTTCAAGAGTATCATGAGCGGTTGTGCGTCTTCAACAAACGGATTCGGTTCCAACTTCCATGTCGGGCCGGCGATCGCAATGATGCCAAGCAACCATGCAACGGGCAACACATATTGCACCAAGTCTCGCTTGGAGTGTTCGCCAACGAGCAATGCGTTCAGTAAATCAGGATGCATTTGCGCGCGCCATCCGCGCAAGGAATCCCGACTCCGCTGCCAAAGCCACCACAGACCAAGCGATAGTGGGAGCAACAGCAGCCATTCGGGCCGAATCAGGTGAAAGTTCGCCCACATTTGGGTCATTTTTGTAACTCCAGTTTGCCCGTGTCTGGATTGACTTGAATCGCCAAGTTTTTCTGCACCGGTGCGATCGAGTTGCGGTGTGAAAACAGGAGATAGGCTGTATGAACCAACGATAGCAGCAACCCGGCGGCAAGGGGGAGATAGTACAACTGGCGACGGGGACGATGGCTGAAGGTTTTGACTTTGCTGGTCTCGATCCGGTCGAGCTCCGCGTAGATTTCCGCCAAATTCTTTCGGTCCGCTGCGAAAAAATAGGACCCGCCGGTCGCGGAGGCGACATCGCGCAGTGCCTGTTCGTCCAATTTGTCTTCGCCGACCGTGGTCGCGTCGCCGATGGCGACGGTGTAAATACGGATGCCTCGCTGCGGCGATTCGTGCCGCTTCAATCGGTGGAATTTGGCTTTTGGTGTCGTTGCCGTCAGTGAGCGCAATCATTGTTTTGGCTGGAGCTTGACTCTCTTTGAAAAGGTTGACACCAAGGCCGATGGCATCACCAAACGCGGTCCGTGGTCCAGCCATGCCGACTTGGCATTCGTCGAGTAACCGTCGCGACAAATCCAAATCGGTTGAGAAAGGTGCCTGCAGATAAGGGGCATCACCAAAGACGACTAGTCCGACTCGGTCCCCGTCGCGCCGCTCAAGGAATTCCCCCAGAACTTCTTTGACAGCGGCGAGGCGATCCACTTTTTGTCCCGCCTCGTTGGTAAAATCTTTTTGTTTCATCGATGCCGATAGATCAACAAGGAGCAGCAGATCGCGCGTGGGAAATTCCTTGGTGATGGGTGGCTCGATCCATTGGGGACGCGCCAGAGCGCTCAACACGAGTAACCACAATAAACAGGGGATGATCAAACTTTGTGCTGGTCCGGATGTTGCGTCAGCGTTGGCCTTGCGGCCTGAGGCTTGAGCGATTCGCTCACCAAACGGCACGCGTACTGCCCGTTGGCGGGTTTTCTGGGCGGGTAGGAGGGCGCGGAGTAGCCACGGTAGCGGCAAGAGCAGAAAAATCCATGGGTAGTCGAATGCAAACATGTTAAGAAAACGTCGTCCCGGACTACGTGTCGGTTGTTACCGGTCGCCGGTGGTGGCGGATCCAGTTTGATGCATAGTGTCGTAGAGCCTCCACGTCGTGCGACTCGTCTGCATCACGATAGATTTCGTTGGCCAACTGTTCGCCGACCTGTTGTGGCATTGGGGTTGGAGAATGCGTGGCCAACCATTCCGTCCATTGTGGGCCTGATAAGCCAGCCAATGTGGTTCGCGGCGTAGTGACCAGCGCGGTGCGTCTCAAGATTTCCGAAACGGCTGCGGCCGTATGCGCAGAATCAAGCTCACGAAGCGCCGCTCGGCGATACGCATTGGCCCGCCACTTTTGCCAGGCCCGAATCATGACAAATACCAGCAGAGCAACCAGGAGGGCGAACAGCACATACCATCCGGGCGCCGGCGGCCACCAGGGAACCGGTGGGGGCACGATGATATCGTGCAAGCGATCAAGGCTGGTGTCGGAGCCATTCATGAAAAGCGAGGATGGTTTCCCAAAATTGCTCGGACTTGGGCCGGGACGGAATGTGCGGTTGAGATCGGCATCACGGGGACGCGGAGCACGCGGAAGATCTCCTTCCACTGATCCAACCGGTGTTGAAACGCGTCTTGAAAACGCTGTGAAAATTCCGCACCCACAGGGACCTCGCGAATCGCCGTCGAGTCGCTCGCAAGCATTCCGGGCGAACCGGAGAGGGAGATGCCCAACGGATCGTAGACGGCGACCACCAGGACATCGTTATGGGCTGAAAGCAATGCCGCCAATCGCCGCGTTTCGTCATCTGCGCCGTCCAGGTCGCTAATCAGCACCACAAGGTGATCGTGCTTAGCAACTTGCAATGCACGCTTGAGGGCCTGATTGAGCGTAACGTCTCCGCCGGTGAATGCCGCTTCGGTGAGGCGATTATTGGATTGTTCGATGACATGCAACAACTGCAGTACGCGGGTTTGACTGCGATGCGGACGGACTTCGATGAGTTCCTCGTCATTGAAGACAATACCGCCGACACGGTCGCCCCCGTCGAGCGCTCGCCAAGCCCCTAAAGCGGCCAATTCCGCTGCGGCGACCGATTTCATGGACAGCCGACTTCCAAAAAACATGGGGGAACGTTGATCGACAACGAGCAGGACCGGACGTTCTCGTTCTTCATTGTAGACACGAACGTGCGGCTTGCGGAGACGCGCCGTTGCTTTCCAGTCGATCGTGCGAACATCGTCACCTTGGTGATAGTGACGTAATTCCGCAAAGGCCAGCCCCCGTCCCCGCAGGCGGGAAGCGTGTCGCCCGGATAACAAAGAACCAGCCGGTTGACGTGGCAGTAATGAAAACCCGCGCGCATCCGCCTTGAGCAGCATTAATTCTTCTAAGGTGACAGTGATGCGTGCTTGCATGGGGTTTGCCTCAAACCGGCACCACGTTTTTCAGTAGCGCCAGAATGACTTCGGTGCGGGTGACTCCGGCCGCTTCGGCCTCGTAGGTGAGGTGAATCCGGTGAGCCAGGCAGGCGGGAGCGACCGCCCGGATATTGTCGGGAGAAACGAAATCTTGTCCCTGCAACCAGGCATGTGCCCGAGCAGCTGCATCGAGGGCCAATGTCCCTCGGGGGCTGGCGCCTAGACGAATCCAATTGGACAATTCGCCTTCGTATTGCTTTGGGTTGCGCGTCGCAAGCACCAGATCGACGAGGTACCGCTCGGCCGCTTCGGCCACATGAACGGCATGCACTTGCCGCCGTGCTTCGAAAACGACGTCCTGTGGAATCGGCGAAATCGGTGCCGCAGCGGTTCCCGATTTCTCACCACGGACCAGCCGCAAAATGGCCGCTTCGTTTTCGCTGGCGGGATAGTCGACACGGACATAGAGCAGAAAGCGATCCATTTGTGCTTCGGGCAATGGATAGGTGCCTTCTTGTTCGATGGGATTCTGAGTGGCCAACACCAGAAATAATTCCGGCAGTTTGTGCGTCTGGCCAGCCACGGTAACCTGCCGTTCTTCCATGGCTTCGAGCAGGGCCGACTGGACTTTGGCGGGCGCCCGGTTGATTTCATCGGCCAAGATCAAGTTGCCGAAAATCGGGCCCGATTGAAATTCAAACGTCGCCGTCTGCTCCCGATAAATCTCCGAACCGGTCACGTCCGAGGGGAGCAAGTCGGGGGTGAACTGAATGCGGCCGAAATGGCTTTCGACGAGACTGGAAAGCGTCTTGACGCTGCGGGTTTTTGCTGTACCGGGCAACCCCTCCATCAAGACATGCCCATCCGCCAGCAGGGCGATGAGAATCCGCTCGACAACATCCCGTTGGCCAATCACCGAGGCGTTCATGGCATCCGCAATTTTCAATACCGCCTCACGGGGCTCCATATCACACTCCGTCTACAAATCGATGAGCCGCACCCAATTAAAAAAACTATAGGCGATATTGTTGTAAACGATGGTCTATCGAGGTGAGGTAGATTGGTTGCGGAGCCTACACATCCGCGAGACAGCGGAATCGCTCGACTGTTTTTCACCGATGGCGGGAATCATGATCACAGTGCTGAGCACAACCGAACAGTCTGAGCGAAAACGGTTACGACGATTCGTGAACCGTCGTAATTTCGCTCACACCATGAAATGAAAACCGGGCGCCTGGATGAGACGCCCGGTTCCAATCGACAGGGGCTAGTTTGTTGCGCCTGAAAGCTTCTCCATGACCTCATCCAGATTGAAGCTCGACGGCTTTTGCCGCGGCGGGTAATCCTTGAAGGTCGCTAAGAAATTGCCGGCGTATT
The DNA here is from genome assembly GCA_942492455.1 of uncultured Planctomycetaceae bacterium. Classification (GTDB taxonomy): domain Bacteria; phylum Planctomycetota; class Planctomycetia; order Planctomycetales; family Planctomycetaceae; genus Symmachiella. Next base: position 98,385 of record CALOFE010000007.1, read on the forward strand.
GTTGTGCCGGGACAAGCAAAAAGGCGTGGTCCAACAACCAGTCGTAATAGGTGTTGGAGGTGATGTCTGCTTGCTCGTAAGGGTCGGCTCGCAAGTCAAACATTTTGGGGAGTCGCAAAGCGGTAAACGGTTCAGCCCAAACTTTGAGTGTTCCCCGGGCACGCTGTTCGAGGAAAACGAGTTTCCAGTTCTCGAACCGCATTCCCACGATCTGACCATCGTCGTTAAAGTAAAAGAATGACTCCCGCGGAGACTCCTTTTCTTTGCCTGTGAGGTAGGGAAGTAGGTTGTACCCGTCGAGGTGTACTTTGAACGTCTTACCGTCCGCTTTGTGTCCCTTGAGAAGTTTCTCCTTGACGTCGTCCTCACCCACGGCGGCGAGGAACGTCGGCAGCCAATCCAGCCCGCTGACAATCTCGTTAGAAACGGTGGCTGGTTTGATCTTTCCAGGCCAGCGGATCGCACAGGGGACGCGGAAGGCGCCTTCCCAGTTCGAGTTTTTCTCATTACGAAACGGGCTCAGTCCGGCGTCGGGCCAAGTGTTCTTGTGCGGGCCGTTGTCGGTCGTGTAGAGCACGATCGTATTGTCGGCGATCTTCAGTTCATCGAGCTTATCGAGTAGTTTGCCCACATCGGCGTCGTGCTCAAGCATCCCGTCCGCATACTCTGTGCGGGAGGTTAAACCCGGTTTGTCGCGCAGTTCCTCCCGGACGTGCGTGCGAAAGTGCATCCGCGTGGCATTCCACCAACAAAAGAAAGGCTTCTCCGCCTTTGCTTGCCGTTCAATGAAGTCGATGGCTGCATTGGACGTCTCATCGTCGATGGTCTCCATCCGCTTTTTGGTGAGCGGACCCGTGTCTTCGATTTTGCCATCAGCACTCGATTTGATGACGCCGCGGGGACCGAATTTTTTTCTGAAAGCAGGATCAACGGGGTAGTTGCGGTTTTCCGGTTCCTCTTCGGCATTGAGGTGGTACAGGTTCCCCAGAAATTCGTCGAAACCATGATTCGTGGGCAAGAACTCGTCCCGGTCTCCCAGGTGGTTTTTGCCAAATTGTCCCGTCGCATAACCGTGCGGCTTGAGCAGCTCCGCGATCGTGGGGTCTTCGGCTTGTAGGCCTAGTTCGGCGCCGGGAAGGCCCACCTTGGAAAGACCGGTGCGGTAGGTGCATTGTCCGGTCAAAAACGTCGACCGACCGGCCGTGCAACTTTGCTCGGCGTAGTAGTCAGTGAAGATAATCCCTTCTCTGGCAATGCGGTCAATGTTCGGTGTGCGATAACCGACAAGTCCCATCGTATAAGCGGAGACATTTGTCTGCCCGATATCGTCACCAAAAATGACGAGAATATTGGGCTTTTTCTCCTGTGCACGTGCGTCGGATACCCCGACCGTAAACACGGCAAGGACCAACATGGATAGACACAAGGTTCGAATCGTAGGCCTCATGACGTCGAATCTCCAGCAAGAAGTGAGTGTTGTTGAAACGGCCAGAGGTATACTGCCTGAGGTGCCTAGATGTGACATACCTTTGGCCCTAACTACGGATTGAGGTCAGTTTCGTATTTCTAACGTGATTGCTGGTCCGTTGCAAGTTCCCCAGTATAGCAATTGGCGTACGATCACTATTCGAAACTGCTCAGTGAGCTAAGTCTTTATATTGGAGTATGTGCATGTTATTAAAGGATGCATGAAGACACTACCTCACTGGGGCTTGAAACAAAATTGATTCAATCCCAACCTTCGGTCCAGCCCTATATACACGGTTGAATTGTAGGTAGGACGAAGTTCGTACTACCCGAACTTGATCCACATTGTTCTCTGCCTACTGAGTTGCAGTTTTTCGCGCGATGTGCCGCATGCAAAGGCATGAGAACTCATGAAGAGGTGAACCAAGAAATCATCAATCTCTTCGCACTGTATCGAACAACTCTAGTGCGTTTCACGATTGATGATTGGGGTGAAGTGCCGATGGCAGTGCCCGTGCCATCTTAGACCTGTCTGACACTTCCGGAACACTGTCTGTGCGTGTGGCCGCTGAGTGTTCGAAATCCGCGAATCGGGTGAATGTCATCCCTGTCGCAGCAGCTTCGCTCCGCGAACGATGTAGATCAGCCCGCTCCAAACAGTGGAAATGATCGCCCCCCACAACAGGATGTCGCGGAGGAGGAAAAATTGGTCGGCAGAGGCCGATTCGGTGATCTCAGGCGCCAGCGACATTAAGCTGGCGGCAACAGCGACGCACTGCAGGCCCATCTTGATTTTTCCGCTCCAGGCTGCGGAGAAGTCCTTACCTTGTTGTTCCAAAAATCCTCGCAGGCCGGTGACGAACATTTCGCGGCCAATCACAATCATCACCATCCACGCGTTGATTCCTGACCCGGTCTTGGCCAACAGGAAGATGAACGCCCCACAAATGATGAATTTGTCGACAAACGGATCAAGGATCCGTCCCAGCACGGTGACCATGCCATATCGGCGGGCAATAAATCCATCGAGTGCATCGGTCGCAGCTGCGACGACGAAAACAACGACGCTCGTCTTCCAGTACCCGCGATAGTCAATCAGCGCAAAGAGTACGATCGCCAAGATTAATCGGCTCATGGTGATCGCGTTCGGCCAATTCAACGAATTTCGGCCGAGATGATTGTCAGGCGCGGAGGACGTCTTTTCCGGTTTTGTGGTAGCCATAAATTCGTCGATTGCCTATGCCGTTTCCAGTTCCGATGCAATTCCCACAAGATCATAGTCATGTCGCGCGGTGATTTCGACTGGCACCATGTCTCCGACGTTGATGTCGGTTCCCGTCACATAGATATTGCCGTCGATTTCCGGAGCATCGGCATACGTGCGTCCGAGCCACGTGTCGTCTTCGACATGCGCGTCGATGAGCACGTCCAATTCATATCCGACCAAGGAGTCACTGAAATCAAAGGCAATTTGTTGTTGCGTCGACATCAACTCATCCATGCGTTGCTGTTTGACCTCTTCGGGCAGATGATCGGGCAACTTCACTGCGGGTGTGTCCGGTTCTAACGAATACGTGAAGACGCCCATGCGTTCGAATTTGATGTCGCTCACAAAATCCTTGAGTTCGCGGAATTGTGCATCGGTTTCGCCCGGGAAGCCAACCACAAATGTTGTTCGCATGACGACGTTCGGAATCCGTTCTCGTAGTTTTTTCACCAGCGCCACGCTGTCGGTTTTGTTCACACGTCGTTGCATGCGTTTGAGCATCGTGTCATTGATGTGCTGCAGCGGCATGTCGAGGTAGGGGATGATCTTCTTTGATGCGGCGATGGTGTCGATCAATTGATCCGTGAAGTTGATTGGATACAAATACATCAGCCGAATCCAGTCAATACCCTCGACCTGCTCCAATTCTTTGAGCAACTCGGTGAGGCGGACTTCGCCGTACAAATCCAATCCGTAGTACGTGGTATCCTGGGCGACGATATTCAATTCGCGTACCCCGTCGGCGGCCAATTCCTGGGCCTCAGCGATCACCAACTCCATCGGTTTGGTGGCATGCTTGCCGCGCATTTTGGGGATTGCACAAAACGTGCAGGTACGGTCGCAACCTTCGGAAATCTTCAGATATGCGAAGTGCGAAGGCGTGATGCGCAGTCGCGAGCGGTCGTCCAGTGCGCGGATCGGGGCGGGGCGGAAGACCTCACGTTGTTCGCGTGCTCCGCCAATCAAGCGATCGGCGACCCGGGTGATTTCTTCGCGTCCGAAGACCCCGACCACGTGATCAATCTCGGGCATTTCCTCCAGTAGACTGCCTCCCATGCGTTCCGGCAGGCAACCGGCCACAATCAATCCCTTGGTGCCGCCGCGGCGTTTGAGATCCAGCATCTCATGAATCACGCCTTTGGATTCATCCCGCGCGCTTTCGATGAAACCACAAGTGTTGACGATCACAAAATCGGCCCCGTCCGGTTCCGAGACGAGGGAATAACCATCCAATGACAACGCGCCGAGCATCCGTTCGCTGTCGATCAGGTTTTTAGGGCAGCCTAAGCTGACAAACGCGTACGTCCCCTTGGAATAAGGGGTTTCCCCCTCGGCGTCGGTGAGCTGAGGCAGGGGAGGGGAGGGCTGGTCAACAATCGGCAAAGATTTCATGGACAAACTCGACATTAGCTGTTGGCGACCCCCACCAATTGCAATGCCGGTTCAGACGCGTTTTGAACGCGTGGCGACCCCAAAAGTCGAAGTGACTTGCAACGGGCGGGTTATCAGGTGATTCGCCAAGAGTTTAACGGTCCTGGAACGAACTTGATAGGGAACGCCGGTTCCTTCGCGATTTGGCCAAGCTCAGTCATTGGCCGGGTCTAGGCCGTGTTTGGCATAGATTTCGGCCTTCAATTTGAGATCCTGCATGACGGCGAGATCGCCCGTTTCTTCATCGTAGGCATATAATTCGTACGGTCGCAGTTTGGCGAATTCGACGCGATGATCCTTCATGATTTTCTTGAATTCCTCCAGACTGGGGAATTTTTCGTGTTGGGCTTGATAAAGTCGAATTGCACCTTGCATTCCAAACGTACTGGCTTGGCCCGCCATGCGAAAATAAAGCGTGGCAACGCCGGAAACCGGATCGGTGATATTCAGCTTTTGATCCAGAACGGGTTGGATATTGGGATCGTCGCGGATGGTTGTCATATCGACGACTTCGGCGGTCTTCTTGCCGATTATTGAATCGGATTTACGGGCAGGGCCGGAACCACCGATCGCGTTGGGCTTCTGACGTTCCACGGCGTTTTTTCGGGGAGCCTCAATACCCATGATCCCTCCACCGCCAGCCGGGGGAGCGATGCCTGGCGGGGCAGCCGGTTGGCGTTTTTCTTCGCCCATTTTTTTCATTTCATCGCAGCCCACACAGACGATTAATATCGCCGCAATCATTGCATATCGCATGCTTGGCCCTTTGTTGTCGGGTTGTGTTTGAATTGTCTTCATCCGTTTAATCCCTTGCCCATTCCCCATCTTCGTTGACGCCCGCTTTTTTGTAGCGTTCTGCTTTGTCTTTTTTGTCTTCCAGGACCATCACGCGGCCCGCTTCCGCATCGTAGCCGTATTTTTGGTACGGGGGGAGCATGACGAATTTTATGCCTTCCCCTTTGACGAGCTTCATGAATTCTTCGTAGGTCGGATAGCGATTGTTCTCGACCTCGTACATCGCCACCCGTTGTTGCGCTTGCATGGTGCTCACTTGGCTGGTTATGGCGGTATAGGCTGTCATCGACTGCGAAATGGGGTCGTTGCCCCGCAGCTTATTTTCCACTTCCACTATGTCTTTATTCTGTAATTCGACCTGGGCGTCAAAAACTTCCTGCGTCATTTTTTTAAAATTGCTCTCACGCTTTGGCTTCTTGGAGTTTTCGCACCCCAGACAAACCAGTAACGATAAACTGGCGAGCAGAAAACGCATGGCAAACTAGTCCTTAGGAATCGATTGTCGCGTTGCACGAATCGGATGGGCGGAGGTGAATTGATGCGTCCCACGAACGTTTCTTATCTCCGCCCTAGGCCCAAGTTTCAAGCCCAATCGGCTGATCGACCGCGTTAGACCTTGATATCAGAAGTCTAGCCTATCGCCAACATTCAACAATCAACGGGGCGGTAGATGCCATTCGATGTCGCTAACGCGTTGCATTTCGTCGGTGCAGGTGAGATTGAAATTTAATGGTGTGATCGTCACGAAGCCTTCCGTCAGGGCGGCGACGTCGGAATTCAGTTCTGTGGGCGGGGTTTGTTCGGGATGCAAACCGCTCCAATAGTAAGTCCGTCCACGGGGGTCGGTCCGTTTTTCGAGCATCTCGCGATAGCGTTCCAACCCCATGGGGACGACTTTCACGCCTAACGGCCAGTCTGCTTGGCATTTGGGAAAGTTGATATTCCATAGCGAACCGGGGGAGGGGTTGCCGGCGAGCAACTGTCCGATGAGATCGGTCGCCATAGCTGCAGTCGCTTCGTAATCGGGGCGTGAGTGAGTTGAGAGCGAGACCGCGATTGATGTCACGCCGAAAAACGCTCCTTCAATCGCAGCAGCGACCGTGCCGGAATAGAGCACATTGATTCCCGCATTCGATCCGGAATTAATACCGCTGACCACCAAATCGGGCTTCGGATCGCACAATTCCAACATGGCCGCCTTCACGCAATCCGCTGGGCTGCCCCCGACGGCGCGGCCGAAAAGTTCCTTCTCGCGATAGACGTCGTCGATGATCAATGGCTCGAGATAGGTGATCGAATGGCTGACGCCGCTCTGTTCACTCGCCGGTGCGACCACCTGCACGTTCCCCAGCTTCTCCAGCGACTGACGCAGCGCTGCCAATCCCGGTGCAAAAATCCCGTCATCGTTGGTGAGCAAGATGTTTCTACTGTTTCCCAATGCATCCCTCCCTGCAGTATTTTCCTAGCAGTGTCGCTGACGTTTACTCGTATGCCGTGCAGTATGAATTCGACGTAATCCCCTCAACAGACTGTGCATGCGAAGAAATACTCAACGCAATCGCATCGTTTCGCGTAAGAATCATCGTAGCGAAAGCCTCCGCGCACAATTGGATATGGTGACTTCTGCCGTGGTCCGAGGCAAGTCCCGAGTCAATTGCCGCCAATTTTGCCGCTTGCTATGATATAAGCCGCGTTAAATACGTATGAACATGCAACTTTGCCCTAAATACACGCGTTCAAACCGCGAGGAGTCCCATTCGATGGCTGCCGACCAACACGACAAAAACGTTTCACGACGCCGATTCCTGGCCACCAGCGGCGTTGCCGCCACGACAGTGGCAATGACAGCCAAAAGTTACGGCAAAGTCTTGGGAGCCAATGACCGCATTCGGGTCGGTTTTATCGGCGTGGGCGGCATGGGCGGCGGGCATGTGGGCGCCTGTTTGAAATTGAAAGAGTCGGACAATTTGGAGTTTCTAGGAGTTGCCGACTGCTGGAAGACCCGCGCCGATGAAGCCGCCAAACGATTGGAAACGGAAAGCTTCAGCGACTACCGCAAAGTGCTGGACATCAAGGAAATCGACTACGTCACCATTGCCACTCCCGAACATTGGCACTCGACAATGACCGTCGATGCCATGGATGCCGGCAAAGATGTCTATTGCGAAAAGCCGATGACGCACTCGATTCCTCAAGCACAAGAGGTCATCAAAAAGCAAAAAGAGACCGGCAAGGCCATCCAAGTCGGTGTGCAAGGCATGTCGGACGATAGTTACAGCTCGGCAGCAAAGGCGATCGAAGAAGGCGTCATCGGACAAGTCGTGCAGGCGCAAATTGAATACGTCCGCCGCTACGATACGCAAGGTCCCTGGCGGAAACGTCCTTCGGTCGAAGGGCAACCGCAACCGGCCGATTTGGACTGGGATGCCTGGCTGGGACATGCTCCCAAGATGGACTGGAATCCGCATCACTACTTTGAGTGGCGGAATTATTCACAGTATTCGGGCGGTATTTGCACCGACTTGTTCATCCACCGCATCACGCGGATTATGAAAGCCTGCAACTTGCTGTATCCCCGCCGTGTTGTCGGCATGGGAGGCATTTGGCAATGGCCCGATGGACGGGATCTGCCGGACAACTTCGAGATGATTTGCGAATATCCCCGCGGCATGACGGTGTACGTGTTGGGAACCATGAGCAACCGTGTCGGCATCGACCATTTGGTCCGCGGCTATCGGGGCACGTTGTACTTCACCGGCAGCGGTTGGGTCGCCAAGGACAAAGATGGGAAGATCTTGGATCAACACAAGAAATCCGGCGGTGAAGATATCGTGCTGCACCACAACAACCTGCACAACCACCTCCGCAATGGCGAAGAGTTGAAGTGCCCGACTGAGTTGGGACTTGCCGGCGTTGTGGCTGTCAACATGGCCAACGAATCGTGGCGTACCAACCAAATGATGGGGTGGGATCGCAAAAACGAAAAAATGGTCCCCGCCAGCGAGTTGGACCAATCGCACACGCCCGAAGAAGACGCCTGATTCACGCAGCAGGCGGATTCTCTCCAAGGCGGGAGAATCCGCTCACGGCGCTGCGTCGGAATTGAGTACTTCTTCCCACAGCATCACGTTTTTTTCTACGCTGTATGATGCTTCTACGGTCGCGCGTCCCGCGGTTGCGAGTTTCCGACGTAAGTCGATATCGTCAGCCAACCGCGTGAACGCATCGATCCATGCGGCGGTCGAATCCGCTAGCAAACCGTTTTGGTCGTGCGTGAGGATTTCGCTGTTCACTCCCACCGGGGAAGCAATCGCCGGAATTCCCAGCGCCAGATATTGCAGGACCTTGAGGCCGCATTTGTACCGCGCCCATTCATCGTCCGGCAGCGGCATCAGGCCGATGTCGAATGCTCGCAAGTCCTCGATTTCACGCTCCGCATTCCACGGCTGAAACCGGACGTTAATGTTGTCGAGCGACGTCAATTCCGCCGGCGGTTCTCGCTCGGCGATGATCCGCAATTCATAGTCCCGGTCTGCCGGCAATTGCCGCAGCGCATCTGTGATCAAACCAAGTTGCGGATAATTCCCCGCAGTGCCCGTCCAACCAAGCACAATGGGTTGATCCGTGCGCTGTGCCGGCGGTTGGTATTCATAACGCGCCAGGTCCAACGAAGTGGGAATCACGACGGTACGCGGATTGTATTTTTCGCTGTAAGCCGCAATCAACCGATTGCCGGCAACGACGGTGTCGGAGAGCGATGCTAATTCTTGAAACTTCTGCGGAGCACTCAAGAAAACACCATCGTCGACATCCAATACGAGTGTCGGGGCATTGCGGCGGAATTGCTTTTCAAAGAACGTGATTCCGCTGCTGAACAATTCCCGTTCGACCACAACCACATCAAACCGCGACCAGGCGGCCCGCAATAAATCGAGTGTGCGCGCACCCGCGCGGGGCAACTCACTCAGTCGGTTCCCCAGCCAAGGCCAACCACGGTATTTGGGCGGCCTGCTCGGTGCGACGACACAATGATGCCCCCGCTGCTCAAGATACGGCACATATTGCAGTACACGAAAGCGACTGCTGGGGACTTCGCGGCCGGATGTAAGAAACAATATCCGCATCGTGTTCCTATTCCGCCGAATCGCCGGAGGTGAGAGAATTTGTCTTGGGCCGCGCCACAACGGTCAATCCACCCCCTTGCCGCAACCACGCCCAAACCTTAGCCGGTATTGCTAAGAGCAGCACCAGTCCGGTTCGCGGTGCATCGCAATGTCGAATCAAAGTCGCCGCCAAGCGGGAGTTGGGAAAACGGTCGCGCCACCAATAGCCGAGACTGCCCACAAGATTGTTGGCCGTCCGCTGGTAAATGATCCGATCGGTTTCAAAACCCGTTTCGCTCAGCAACCGCCTTACGGTACGGGGAGTGAAGTGTTGCAGATGACGCGGCAAGTCGAGTGCATACCAATACCGACCAAAAAATCGTCGGTCCCAGGCACCGAAATTGGGGACACTGAACATCAACCAACCGTCCGGCTTGAGGATGCGGTGAATCTCTCGCAATGTCGCCTGCGGATCATGAAGGTGCTCTAAAACCATCCACAGAAAAACAGCGTCGAAATGATTCGCGGGGAGATTGGCCGACTCCAACGTGCCGAGTTGTACGTCCAACCCGCGTTGCTGCGCGGTGGCGACCGCATCGGGTGAAAATTCAACGCCGCTGACCTCCCACCCCTGCGTTTTCAGTCGCTCCAGAAATCCTCCGTCCGCGCAACCGATTTCCAGCGCCCGCCGCGGGGATTGGGTGAGGGGCGGAATGTATTCCCCCTGCGGATCCAGAAACCACCGCAGACAGCGGCGTAGCGGCCCGACACGTTTGGTTGCCGTGGTTTGTGGCTTTGCAGCATCATCATCCGGGGCGTGGTAGGGCGCATACTCGGGGGGTAGTACGCGCCGATTGTTTCCTGCGTTGGTCGCGGATTTAGGTAGGCGTGTCCACAACTGCCGCACTGCACTAAGCGAAACGTACCCGGCAGGCCCAGCAATCGATCCGGTCCGGTCAGCATCAAGTGGGGTTGTTCCGCGCCGCACAACGGGCAGGAGGTCTGTTCCCAGTCGACGCCTAATTCCACGCCTTCCTGCTTGGTTGATTCACTGGTCGGCATCGCTGTTGCCTCCAGCTTGCCGGATACGATCTCTCAAACCTACCAGATAGGACACAAACATGACTGCAAATTCGTTGCGGATGCCGTACATCACTCCTCCATAGGCAGCGGCTGCGACAAGAGCGGCTACGATGGAAGATAATCGAAATCCCAGCAGGATAACACAGTATGCCACGGCTACGGCGACAGCAGCGCCGAACATCGAATCGCGGACCATGCGTAACACTCCGCCAAACCCAACACCTTGAATCCGCTTGCGTAATAGCCACAACATGCTGGATGCGTTGAATAAATAATAAGCCGACGTTGCCGAAACTATGCCAATGACTCCCCATTGTGGGGCGACCAAGTATTTGGTGATTGCGCCCAGCGTGAAGCCGACGACCGAAATCCGCACCGGTGTCCACGTATCATTGAGCACATAGAAGACGCGGGAAAGCATCTCGCCGAAACTCCCCGCGATCATGACCAAGGTATAGATTTTGACTAGCCGCGAAACCATTTCGGTATCGGCCGGGGTAAACTCACCGCCTTGGAATAAATCCTTGATGACCGGCGTGCTGAAAAACAATAGACCGACCACCACCGGTGTGAGCACAAACGCCAAAAACCTCATCGCATACGCCAGCTCATCCTTGAGGCCTGCTCGATTTCCGGACGACGAATGTTGGGCAATCACGGGAAAGACCACCACCGACAGGCCGCTGGATGTGAGAATCAGCATCGCGCTGGTGATGGCCCAGGAGTAGTCCAACAGCGGAATGCTCGTCGGCTGCAACAAATAGCGGTCGACCAACGGATCGAGTTTGTAGTAAGCCGCTCCTGCGACCAGGGGGGCCATCATGTGGAGAATTCGCGATAACCCTTCGTCAGCTCCGAGCCGCATACGGGCATGCCGTAGGAATAACGGCAACTGGATGGCAGCCCCGAGGATGGCGCCGATTAGCACGCCGTAGGCGGTGGCGGCGATTCCCAATTTTTCATGAAGCAGCCAGGTCGACAGCACAGCGATGCCGCTTCCCAGAATCGGGCTCAGCGCCGGCAATAGAAACCGGTGGTGGCATTGATGCAGCGCCTGCAGCACGCCGATCATTCCGTTGGTGACCGTCAGCCAGACCACAATCCGAAACAGACCGATGGTTAGCTTCAACTGCTCACCGGAGAAATTTGGATTCAGCCGAGCAATGAGCGGATGGGCGGCTAAGCTGGCAAGAATGGCGAAACTGGTCGTGACCAGCAGCATCAATCCCACGACAGATCCGGCGGTTTCCCAGGCGGCGCGGCGTCCGAGTCGTTCGCGGCGTTCGACGAAAATTGGCACGAAGGCAAAATTCAGGGTGCCAATCAATATCGTGCTGATCACCAGCGGGATCGCACGCGCTGCCGAATAGGCTGCCTTCTGCTCGCCCGTGCCGTACAGATCGGCCAGGATTTTGAGTAGCACAAACTGCAAGACCAAATGCCCAAACGAACCGGCGCTCAGCAGAAACACGGATTTCAAAGAACTCTGCCGTCCGGCCATCCGCGGTCACTTTATTGGGGTTTGGTTGCCAGATCGTCCACGAAAATCAGCAGGGCAGGGGGGCATCCCGCCAGGGAGGGCGAACTCAAATCCCGTCGCCCTGTGACATGGCACAATTGCATTCCGCCACACGTTCGTCCTTGAGCAGCGGAGAAATCGTATACGAAGCTTCCACCGCCACATCGGCCCAATCCTTGGCGGCTTGTTCAGAGACGAACGGCCCGAAAAATTGAAAACCTCTGCGAATCGTGCCCAGACAGACGATGAATTCGTGTTCGACACTCATAGGACGGCTCCGCGGCGAAAATTGCATTTTGTGTTCAGATAGTTCCGGATCAGCTTTCGAAGGGAACAATGGTTTAGATTAAGCAAACCGCTGGATTTCGCCAACCCCTGAACCGGCCGCTTCCCGCCTGTCACGGAAAATACCAGTTACGTTTAGGGGCGAAACCCAAACGCCTCGACGTACCTGTCGAAGACAATCCGCCTCGTATTTCAAGGCTTCCGGCGTACGACTCCCCACAGATCCGACTCCAGTGGGCATTCGAGTCATAAAGCGTGGTGATGGCCGAGTTCGTGCAGAAGAACGTCCAACAATTGATAGGCCCGAACTGTCGTTTCATTAAAATCGACCAAGCAGTACGGTCCTTTTTCGTCACTTTCGAACGAATAAGGAATCCCCAATCGTTCAACGGGTACACTTTCAACATCGTATGAAACGTCGCGTTCCCACGCACAAATCGCGACCTGACCGGAGTTTTGCCAGCCACTGCAATCCTGGTTACCGCTATCCAGAATGATCTCGTTGAGCCCCACCGAGAGCTGGTCCCAGTCCGGCAACAAATCGACGAACATCAGCACATCGCGTTTGCGTACGAAATGCCGATAGCCTTTACCCGGTTGTTCGCGACGAATCAGCGGAGCCGTCCGCGTCGGCGCACTGCGGTTCTTACGCTGCGCACGTCCGTCGACGACCTTGGGTGTCGACTTGCGTTGTGAATAGCGGCGTGTTGGTTTCTGTGGATTTTGACGAGGCATCGCGGACTCCCAATTGTGCGGACAATCGACCCGCATTCTTGACAGGGATGTCACACAGCAGGTTCGCTAGCAAAGACGCGGTCATAGGACTCCAGCGCCACGCCGCCCAACCGCTCGGCCATATTTCGATACGCTTCGCGGCGGTAGTCCCAATGATCGGCCCGGGCGACCTGCTCCAGCCAATCGCACAAGTGGATCCGGCACAGGTCGTCGAAATCCTCGGTCGACAATTCCGCCTCTTCCCCGGTGACGCGATTGCGAATGATGAAGGGTGGCGTGCCGCGTTTGACGCAAGCGTCCAAGGTCGAGCGGTCCATGAAACAATTCCAAAACGCCAACCGCTCCGCCCGCTCGCCGATCAACTCCGCCACTTCGTCCCGTTTTTCCACGGGGAGTGTGAAGTCTTGAAAAAGCTCGGTTCCGTAAATCGAATGGAACATTGCTGCCCGGCACAATTCATCACTACAGCCCCACGCACGAAGGTCATTGTGCACGCCGATGGCATGGGCGATGTATGATTTCTTCGTATGCGCAACATCATTCGCCCCAGCAGCGATGAAATAGTCGGTGAGTTGTTTGAAGGTGGGGGAGGTCATAATGTGCGGATCCATTTTTTTAAAAATTTCGAGTCGAGTACTATGCCGATGGATACGTGAGCGTCTTGAAGTAGGTAACGTGGATTATTGCCGGTTTACTCAAAATTCTCCATCCACTCAATCGCTTGAGGGATTCCCTGTTCCAGCATCGGGAAATAATGATCGCCTTCGGGAATCGTTTCAAACGTGACATTTTTTCCTTGTGCTTCCAAGAGACTGACAAACTGCCGCGACTCTGAGATGCGGACAACTTGATCTCCTTCGGCATGGAATAAAAACAAAGGACATTGAAATTCCGCTACATGCGTCTGCGGGCAACTGCGGATCAAAAACCCTTTGATGTGCGGGAATACCAGACGCAAAAGCGGATTCTTGTCGAGTTCGACCTCCAGTTCCGTAAAGTCTGATCCTGGAGCATAGGCAACACAACCGCACAAACGTGGTTCATGTTCTGCAAACAATAACGCCAAGGTGCCGGCCGAGCTGTGCCCGGCGACGAAAATTCGCCGAGGATCGACCGCGGGGACCTTGGTGAGCGCAGCTCCAAAGCATTGCGCATTCACTAGCCCGGCCCGAGCCAACACAAACTCGTCAAAAGCGTCACCCATGTCGGAGCCGTCCGCATTTTCAGGGTCGTCGATATTTCCATCTAAGGAGTAGGCGACTACCGCAAAGCCAGCCTTCACATAGGGGATGTGTTCCGGCGCGGACCCTTCCCCCAAATTACTTCCTCTTAGTAAATTTGTGCCCGCTGGCGCTACCAACACGCAGGGCAGTGATTTGTCCGCATGCTCTCCCATCGGCAAATACAGCCACAACTGCATCGCCGTCCCCGGGCCGCCCCAATTGTTTTTGAGTTGGACTTTGGCGATTTGGAATGCATCTTCCCCAACCGTTGTCAGTTCCGGGTCCGGAAATTCGGGGATCGTTACGGTAGCCAGATTGTAGAGGTCCTCGTTTCCTCCGAAATCTTCACTCTTCCAAGCCATGAAAACTAATCCGCCGATCACAGCCATTACGAGTAACGCAGTGGCTCCCGAACCGAGCAGGATCTTGGTCGATTGTGACATCGGTGCGGCCGCCCGCTGGGGGGATTTCGGCTGAGTCGCCTTCTTTCGCGGACGAACCTTTTTAGTGGGCAAGGAGGCCAATTCTTCTATCTCTTCCTCCTCAACTTCCACTTCAATTCCCGCTCCACATTCCTGGCAACGCACCCGTCGCCCTTCAAGTTCGTCCTTGACGCGATACGTTTGAAAACAATCGGGGCAAGTAATATCGATCGCCATGGTGAACGCCTATGACCGGGGACCGGGGAGTCTTATCTGGGAGTCACGACCAACGTATGTTGCAGCGATGGCCCGTTGCTACGTTGGCGACTGCAAGCAGTAACGATCGGCCAAGCCGTCGCCCGGCTCCTGCGCTGATCGATCTATAATTTACGCTTTCCTGGCGCCCAACACTACAACATTTCCCGCCGGGCTTAACGTCTGAACCAAAATAACAAGACCAGAGCAGACAACAGTACAATCCAGACGGCAATCGCCCGCCGCGTCGCTGTTTTGGCACGCTTGGCTTCCCACCAACTTCGTGGTCGAACCCCCTGGATCAAAAACGTGCCGACGCCGGCCAAATTTACCGAGATCACGTTTACTACGGTTAATAACATCGCTCCGCTTGCAAGATGATACTGGCCGGAACCAATCAGCATACCGCATGCAACAAGCGGCGGCATCAGCTGCCACTGCGACCATCACGCCGATGACCGCTCCCGGAAAGCCCGCGGGTAAACGCCAATGTTCCGGCAGCCGCCGGCGGCCAACGCTAAGAGGATGTCTCCCAGATTGACATTTGTCCGCGCTGCGATGGCTTTATTGTCCGGATCGATCCGAAAATGAGTCCGATAACCACAGCTACTGCAAACGCTACCACGACGCCACTTACATTGGCGACGAATGCGCGCCGTATTAACTTCCAATCTCCTAAGGTCGTCGCCAGTGACAGAGCAACATTCGGCGTCAACAACGGTGCAATCACCATCGCGCCAATGATTACTGCGACATCGTCGCGAATCAGTCCCACGGCAGCCACGATGGCTGAGAGAAACGTCATGGCAAGAAAAACAGAGGTGACGCCAAGATCCTCGACCACATTCGTATACAGTTCCTCACGACTGATCCGCTGTTTTTCACCGAGGGCGGCTTCGGATTCGCCGTTGAGGGACTCGTCTGCTTCATCCTCCTTCACCGGTTTGGGGCGGGGCAGGACCGCTTCGACGGGGGAGAGGATCACGTGAAAGCCTTCGAGGTTGGCGTAGCGTTCCTCGAACCGGTCCATAATCGGCTCGGTTTCCTCAGCCGGGACCAGCAGATGCAGCACAATCTGTTGCGCATCCTCGTCGCGCCACCGCCCGAGCACATCCCGCCCCTCTAGCAATTCGTCGAACTCTTGGTCCGCGTTGTCGGGTAAGAAAATCTGCATTAACCGCAGTGCCATGAATTGCTTTCCGTCTAAGGGCTACTGATTACTTGAAATTTGCAGTAGTGAAATCATCATCCTCTAAAACCAGGGAGCGGGTGCACGCCCAATCACACCACTGGCAGTTCCCACGGTTTGCGATATTCCGGACGCGTCCGCAGTGCATTCGCTTCGTCATCGTCGATGAACGTTTCCGTTTCGGGGTCCAAATGCACTTGTCGACCGACGCGCCAGGCGATGTTGCCGGCGTGGCAGAGGATTGAGGAGGGGTGGCCGACTGTTTCTAAATCGGCGTTCGGTTTTTTGCGGCTTTTTACGCAGTCCACGAAATTCTGAATGTGCGAAAGGCCATCGTTGTTGCCTGATTGTTCGGCCAACAATTTGTGTTTCGGTCCGTAGGCTCTCCAGCGGCGGTTGCCGATTACGATATACCCCTGATCGCCGTAGATTACCGCTCCCTCGCCTTCTCCTTCATGGTTGTACGGTGTCCAGACCCGCATTTCGTACGTGAGAATTTTTCCCGGCCCATCATTCTCACCGGCGTACTCGTAATTCACTTGCAAGGTGTCGGGCCACTCTTGGATGTCATCGAAGTACCACTTGCCTCCCAGGGCGGAGATTTTCGTGGGCATGTGCAGCGGCTTTCCCCCTTGGGCTTCGACAGCGGTGCTGAGTGCCCAGCGCGCATAGTCCAACCGATGCACGCCGTCGTTGCCGAGATCCCCGGCGCCCAGTTCAAAGAACCACCGCCAATTGGCATGAAACCGCATTTTATTAAATGGCCGTTTCGGGGCAGGGCCGAGCCATCGGTCGTAATCGATACCGGCCGGCGGGTTACTATCTTGAGGGTGCCCCAACGAACTTTGTCGTGTACTTTCCCAAGCTTTGGCCACGAGCACTTTGCCGAGCGCGCCGGTGGCAATGTAATCGATCGCCGCTTGAAAATGCTCGCCCGTCCGAGCTTGTGTCCCCATTTGGACGATGCGGCCATGTTTGCGCATCGCCTGCACCATGCGTTGCCCTTCAACCATGTTGTGGCCGTCCGGTTTCTCGACGTAGACATCCTTGCCCGCCTGGCAGGCCATGATGGTGGGAATCGCGTGCCAATGATCGGGAGTACCGACGACGATCACGTCCAGGGTCGGATCATCGATCAACTTGAGGAAATCGGTTTCGGCTTTTGGCGGATGGCCTTGAGCGATTTTGACCACTTCGACACCGCGCGAAAGACGCTCAGGATCAAGATCACAGACGGTGACAACATCGCATTCCGCTAAGCCTGCAAATGCGGTAATTAAAAACTGCGCCCGCCCACCGGTGCCAATACATCCCACACGCAGACGATCATTGGCGGGGGCCTTGGCTGCTTGCGCTTCTCCCAACAAGGCCGCAGCAGCGGCAGCGTTGGTGGCCACGGCTGCCGAACTCTTCAGAAAACCGCGTCGATTCGTCGCCGACATATTCGTCTCCTCCTGGAAAGCCATGGATGCACTTGGAGTCGTCTGGGCAGATGCCCATTATAGGAACCTCGCTAGCAAACAGGCAAACGGAGAACGAAAAGCCTTTTTTGAATCGCGTATGACGTTGGCTCGTCAGTTGCAAAGTGTGAAACGTGCAAAGACGTGCACACCGCGCGCCCGAATGGGGCACGGGTGTGCAATCCATTGCCGATCGACCGAGGCGAACGCGCCGTTGCAGCATACCCGCCGGTTACTTGATGAACGAATCCAATGCACCTGTCTTGGAGAGAATCACGATGACGATCAACACCGGTGACACGAAACGAATCGTGAACAACCAACCTGCGGACAACATCTCTCCCACGACGCCAAACGGAGCAAAGCCACTGTTGCGATCTTCGTAGCTGACAAACCAGCCGGCGAAAATTGCGATGGCTAATCCGCCCAGCGGCAGCATGTAGCGCGTGGTCAAGTTATCGAGAAAATCCAAGACGTTTCCGTCGCAGGCCGAAGCAATACCCAATCCCCAAACCAATCCTCCAAAGAGGCAGGTGGCAATGGATCGTTTCATCTTCCATTCGTCAACGAAATACGCAACCACGACTTCCAACAATGAAACGGCCGAAGACCAAGCCGCAAACACCACCAGCAAGAAAAAGAAGCTGGAGACGGCCGCACCGTATGGCATTTTGATGAATAGGGCCGGAAGCGTCTTAAACAGCAACCCCGGACCTCCTTCAGCTTCCAGGCCAGCATGAAATACGACAGCAAAAATCACAGCACCGGCCATCAGCGCAATGAGCGTATCGAGAAACGCAATGGCCATACCGTCACGAATGACATGCCGCTCGCTCTTGAGGTATGACCCGTACGTCACGATCGCCCCCATGCCCAATGACAACGTAAAGAACGCATGTCCCAAAGCTTCTAACACGGCAGCGGCGCTCAGCTTGTGAAAGTCTGGTTTGAACAAAAAAGTCAACGACTGTTCCAAGCCACCGGTGTAACCGACATAGATCAGCAGGGCGATGAGCATCAAAAACAGGACCGGCATCAGGACTTTACACAGTTTCTCAATCCCGCCATGAATCCCACCCATCACCACGATCATCGTCAATACCATGAAGATCGTATGCCAAAGCGAAGAAAGTTTTGCGCTGCCCGCCACTTCAGCAAATGTTCCCTCGGCACCCAATTGAGCATCGGGCATGATACCCAATGAAACTGCTAGAAAATGCAACGCCCATCCAGCAACGACGGAATAGAACGAGAGAATCAAGAATCCCGAGGCCACTGCCATACCGCCGGTCAAATAGGCGAGTATCCGCCCCAGCACGCTTCCCTCGGCGGCGAGATTCCGCATCGCTCCCAGAATATCGCTGCCGCCGCGACGACCGATGATCAATTCGGAATACATCAACGGCAACCCGACCAGGGCAATGCAGATTAAATAGACCAACACAAACGCGCCGCCGCCGTATTCGCCGGTGATGTAAGGGAATTTCCAAATATTCCCCAACCCCACGGCGCTCCCGACCGCCGCCATGATAAAGCCAAAGTTCGTGGCAAACCCGCCCCGGTCCGGGTTGCCTTTAACGCTTGCATCGGCGAGTTCTACGCCGTTTTGATTCGGTTGGCCATTCATATTCGCTCCCCCCCTCCGAATGATTATCGTAGGCCATAGCGCGCAGCTATGGTGTTCTAGTTACGGTCACATAATACCCGAAGCGCAAATCAGGGGCGTTTGTTACAGGGAAATTTCTAACAAAGCCGCAAAAATTAGGAAATCCTGGGGTGGGGGCAGATTGCCCGACAGAATCATTCTGGACAGCGGTGAACGGGGCAGGGGAGTGTTCCTGAATTGTCGGAATGACAATTGGCTGGTCAAAACGCGAGCGCATTCTTTATGATTGCTCGAACGGGCCGTGGACGGAGTGCGGCCCTCGCCTCGAGTTTCGATTTTACAAGCAGCGACTTTGAACAATCTCACAGCCAGCCAACAACAGGCGGTCGACCACAAGGAGGGGCCGCTGCTCGTGCTTGCCGGTCCCGGTTCGGGCAAGACGCGGGTGATCACACACCGCATCGCCCAGTTGGTGCAAAGCGGTGTGCACCCTTACAACATTCTGGCGATCACCTTCACGAACAAAGCGGCTCGTGAGATGGGCGAGCGTGTTGAAGCGCTGTTGCCGGATGCCAAAATCTGGGTCAGCACGTTTCACCGGTTCTGTGCTCAATTGCTGAGAAAGCACGCACGCGGCGTCGGACTGCAGCCCAACTACACGATTCTCGACACCTCGGACCAACGGCGGTTGCTCAAATCGGTACTTATCGAGTTGGGTCACGACGTGAAACATTTTCCACCCGCCAAAGTGGCGGCGCGGATTAGCTCCAGCAAAAATCGTCTCGTCGGCCCCGAGGAATTCGCTCTCAATCCCGGGGGAGGCATCGGCGATACAATGTTGCGGGTTGTGACCGAAGCGTACCCCGCCTATCAACGCGCTTTGCAGGACAGCAATGCAGTCGACTTCGACGATCTGTTGCTGCACGTGGCGCGCTTGTTGGAAGAAAACCCCGCCTTGCGCAGCCAACTGGATGAGCGGTTTCAATATGTCCTCGTCGACGAATATCAGGACACCAACCTACCGCAATACCGCATCGTCCGCGCGTTGTCACAGGATTATCCCAATCTATGCGCCACCGGTGATCCCGATCAATCGATCTATGCCTGGCGGGGAGCGGAGATCGGTAACATCTTGCGTTTTGAACAAGATTATCCCGACGCCAAAGTGGTCCGGCTGGAACATAATTTCCGCAGTACCAAGGCCATCTTGCGGCAGGCAGATCTGTTGATCGGTCACAATTTCAATCGTAAAGCCAAGGAATTGCTGACGGAGAATGATGAAGGGCCGCCGGTCGAGTTACTGACTTTCACCGACGGTGCTGCTGAGGCGGAAGGGATCGCGCTGCGGATCCAGGACCTCGTGGATCAAGCGGGCAGAGCGTGGTCGGACTTCGCAATCTTTTATCGCGTCAACGCACTTTCGCGGAGCATTGAACGAGCGTTGGCCCGCTTTCACATTCCGTATCAAGTCGCCGCCGGCGTCGGGTTTTACGACCGGGCGGAAGTCAAAGACATCGTCGCCTACCTACGGTTGATCGCCAACCCGGCCGACCGTACCGCGTTTGAACGAGTCGTCAACGTCCCCGCGCGCGGCATCGGCAAAACAACACTGACGCGTTTGACCGCTTGGGCGACGGGGCAGGGGGGCGGTTTGTTGGAAGCAGCGGCGCGTGCGGAGGAGGTCCCCAAGCTAACGAAGCGCGCCGTCAAAGCACTGCACGGGTTTTACGAATTGATCTCCCAGCTGTCGCAACGCACGGCACAGGGGGTGGCTGAGTTGATCACCCAGGTCGTCACGCAAACCGGTTACGATCATTCCTGGTTGGATGACCCCACGGAACAAAACTTGGAGCGCGCTGCCAATGTCGACGAATTGATCTCCGCAGCACGGCAATACGATGCAGCACACGCAGACGACGCCACATTGGAAGGATTCCTCGAAGAAAGTTCTTTGATCAACGATGTCGATAGTCTGGATGAACATGCGGGCAGTGTAACGTTGATGACCTTGCACGCCGCCAAAGGACTGGAATACCCGGTGGTCTTCGTCGTCGGTGTCGAGCAAAACCTATTGCCGCACGAACGGGCGATCAACAGTGACGACCCGCATGAACTGGAAGAGGAGCGGCGACTGTTATTCGTGGGTATGACTCGTGCGGAAGAGCAGTTGATGCTCACGCAAACAGCGGTGCGGGATATTCGCGGCCAGCGCCTGTCGACGATCCCCAGCCCGTTTTTGTTCGAGATGGATCTCGCCGCCACCGTCGTGGAAACCGACAGCGAATATATCGCGTGGGACGATGACTATGCCCACGACGATTCGCTCGACGACTTCGAACCGATCATCAAGCAGCGCCCCGAAGAAGAGGCGCCGCGACCGCAAATGATGACCGCCGCAGACCTGCTCAATGGCACCAACACCCCGACGGAAATCCCGCGCGGTTTCAGCATCGGCATGGACGTCCGTCATCCGCAATACGGTGTCGGCACGGTCCGCAACGTCGACGGCTTCGGCCGCCGCAAAACAGTCACTGTCGAATTCGCAGCAGGGGAGTGCCGCAACTTCGACATCGCCAAAAGCCCGCTGCAACCAGTCGGGCAGCGCTAGGTCGTGGTGTTTATTAGCCACAGATGAAACACGGATCAATAAAACCGTGCGGTCACCGGTGTAGGGTGCGTCGCGACGCACCTTTCGATGTAGAACGAACGACGTGCATTGCATTAAAGAAATCTCACGCAAAGCCGCAAAGGACCGTGCAAGGGTGAGTTATATTGCTTTGCGGTCTCTGCGGCTAGACGCGGCAAGAACTAATCAGTTTGCCATTTCCATTCAAAGCCAGCTAGCCGAGGTCTTGAGAGATCCGCGAAGACTTCATTCGGGTCGCGTTGTGCGAAGTATGCTAATCTCAGTCGCAGTGTATTGTCGCGGATGTCAAAATATTTGCGTTCGGCCGTCGCACTGAGGAAATACTTCGGAGCTGACCACTGTTGAGCGATGACCGCAATTGGCACACCCGATGAAAGAACCCAACTCGCGCAACCGCCAATGATCTGCGGCAGGGGATTCAATTGAAGACTCTTCTCAACAATTGCATCTAGATCAGCATCATCCGCAATGCTCCCTTTCCCTACATGTGGATTAATGTCATCAGCAGCGCACACACTGTCGCGTGTGATGTGAATCTTCATTTTGATGAACCTTTAAAAAGGTAGATGAGACTCTGGAAACTGCGTAGTCGCGAGTTTATCTGAACAGTGTTGTTTAAAGCTACGGAAATTCAATCCAACACCTTCTGCAGTATCACCACATCCAACAACCGATCAAACTTGCGGCCGATCTCCTTCAGCACGCCAACTTCGACAAACCCGAACATTTTGTTCAAATGCAGACTCGCTTCGCTCTCGGCTGTCACGAGGGCGATTAGTGAATGGAAGTCGTGGTGGCGGGCTTCTTCGATGATCGCTGCTTTCAGCGCGCGGCCGATCCCTTGTCCGCGATGTTCGACGGCCACATAGAAGGTCGTCTCCGCACTGATGTCGTACGCCGGTTTTTGGTTCCAGCGAGACAGGGATGCCCAACCCACGACTTGGTTGTCGACTTCGGCGACGAGAATGGGATAGCGCGGACCATGGTCGTTAAACCACTGTAGTCGTTCCTCGAGTGTTTTTTCAGCGGTGTCGAACGTTGCCGTCGAGTCGCGAATGGCGGCGTTATAGATGTCGTTGATCGCGTTCAGATCGCCCTGTTGGGCCGGTCGAATCACAGGCATGAAATCGCTCCGTATCGGGTGAGCAAGTGGAGGGCAGGGGGCCATTATAACGCGGCAACGCGAATCGTCATTCATATAGAACGACTTTGAAGTTGTATGGTGATTCACAGTTCCCAGCGGGTGGGCCGCTAGACTACGATCAACCTAACACTTCCTCAGCCTGAGCAGTTTCTTGAATCACACACATACTTCTATTGCAACAAAACGTATTGCCATCGTTGGCGGCGGCCCAATTGGGTTGGAGGCAGCCCTTTACGGCCGCTTGGCGGGCTTTGACGTTGATCTCTACGAAAAAGGTCCTTTGGCCGCGAACGTGAGAGACTGGGGACATGTGCGCCTGTTCAGCCCGTTTCATATGAACGCCTCCAACTGGGGGCAACGCGCGATCACCGAGCAACAACCAGGCGTGCATCTGCCCGAAGGCGAGCAATTTTTAACTGGCCGCGAATACGCCGACCGTTACCTACTCCCGTTGAGCCGACTCCCGATACTGTCTGAATGTCTGCACGAACAGACCACGGTCGTCGGCATCAGTCGCATGAATTCTTGGAAAGCGGACCTGATCGGAAACCCTGTGCGCGGCAATGATCCGTTCCGGCTTCTTTTGCGCGATCGAAGCGGAATAGAACGCGATGTGTCCGCTGATTATGTGCTCGATTGTTCCGGGGTTTATCCACATCACAACTGGCTCGGAGCAGGGGGGCTGCCGGCAGTGGGGGAGACCGCAGCGGCAGGCGCGATCGAATATGGCGTCCCGGATATATTAGGCAACCGCCGCGAATCTTACGCAGGGCAAACGACGTTAGTCATCGGTAGCGGTTACTCGGCAGCGACAGCGATCACAGCATTGGCACGACTTGCCGAATCGGATAACAGTACGCGAGCGATTTGGACCACTCGCTCCGATCGCACACCGCCGCTGTTGGCCATCGAAGAGGATCCCTTACCCGAGCGCGGTACATTGACGGCAAAGGCCAATCAGTTGGCAATGTCAACGGACTCGCCCATCACGTTTATGCCGCAACGCGTCATTCAGGGAATTCAATGGTTAGATGAGCAGGGGGGCTTTCGCGTGATTGTCCGTCACCGCGAGGAGCATGAAATCCTCTCGATCAATCGTATCATTGCCAACGTGGGATATCGGCCCGACCGGTCGTTATACGGCGAACTGCAAATGCACGAATGTTATGCCACTTCAGGACCGATCAAATTGGCGGCCGCGTTGTTGGGGGAGACGTCAACCGATTGCCTGAATCAGTCCAGCAACGGAGCAGAAACGTTGCGCAATCCAGAGCCTGGTTTTTTCATCTTGGGGGCCAAAAGTTATGGACGCGACTCGCGGTTTCTAATTCGCGCAGGTTTGGAGCAGATCGTCGATGTCTACGGTTTGCTCGCCGCGAATTTCGAAACGCCGATAGCGCGAAATAGCGAGCAGGGGGCGCAGCAACAACAATGAGCATCGCAGACATCCCGTCCGTCGAACTTCAAGCATTGGATGAACTTTGGTTTCAAGTCTCCGGCACATTGTGCAATCTGCAGTGCACGCATTGCTTCATCAGTTGTAGTCCGCACAATGACAGCTTCGGTTATCTGTCGCTCGATGAAGTAAAGCGACGACTTGAGGAATCGGTCGCCTTTGGTGTCAAAGAGTATTACTTTACCGGTGGCGAACCATTTCTGAATAAAGAGTTGATCGCCATGCTAAAGGCGACGTTGGCTTATGGTCCTGCCACCGTGCTGACGAATGCGACAGTTCTCAAACCACAGTGGTTGCGCGAACTTCGTGCTGCGGAAGAGGGGGCGGTCTATAGTTTAGAAATCCGTGTTTCGATCGATGGCCCCACGGCTGAGATCAATGATCCGATTCGCGGCGAAGGCACATTCAAACGCGCGATGCAGGGCGTACGACTACTCGTTGAGCATGGCTTTCTCCCCATCATCACGATGACGCGCACCTGGGACGAAGCAGACGATCCCGGAATCATCAGCCGCTTTCGCGAAGCGCTGCACGCGTTGGGGTATACGCGACCGCGGTTAAAGATCTTGCCGCGATTACAAATTGGGGCAGAGGCGCAACGGACTCACGGTTACGATGCCAATGATGTTGTCACGCAAGAGATGCTGGCCGATTACGATGTTGGCCAATTGATCTGCGCGCACAGTCGTGTGATCACCGATCGAGGCGTTTGCGTTTGTCCGATCCTGCTCGACTCCCCGACCGCACATTTGGGGGAGACGTTAGCAGAATCGACATCGCCCTTCCCACTTGTCCACGGCGCATGCTACACCTGTTATCAGTACGGCGCGATCTGCACGAATCCTTCGTCGCACGTTGTCGAACAACAGCGCGCCGCGGATGGCGAAAACTGAAACGAATGAGTAGGGGAGTTGCGCGGTGCATCTTGCGGTCTTTGGCGGCATCTACAACAACTATCTCGCGCTGCAAGCGGCGATTGAGGATGCAAAGCGCGCCGGCGCCGATGCGCTTTATTGCTTGGGCGACATGGGGGCGTTTGGGCCGTACCCCGATCGAGTGTTCGGGCCACTGCGCGATCACGGTGTGATTTGCATTCAAGGCAATTACGACAACAGCATCGGTAACGATCTGCAAGATTGCCAATGCGGTTACACCGATCCCCGCGACAATTATTTCGCCAAGCTGAGTTACGATTACACATACGCCAACACGTCTGCGGAGAACCGTCGTTGGTTGCGCGACTTGCCCAGCGAGCATCGCATCGAAGTCGATGGCCTGAGAATTCTGATGTGTCACGGCAGCCCGCGCAAGACGAATGAGTTTCTCTGGGAGTCGACAACCAGCACACAATTTCTCGACAAGCTGGCCGATGATTATGCGGCCGATTTGATCTTGGCAACACATACGGGAATTCATTGGCAGCGTGAAATGTCCGGCGGGCGACGGTTCGTCAATGTGGGCGTACTGGGCCGCCCCGAAAACGATGGCCGGACCGTGGTTTGGTATGCGCAAATTCGTACCGGCGGTGATGCCGTTGCTGGGGGGATTGACATTCAATTCGTACCTCTGGAATATGACCACCTACGTCTGGCACAAGAGATGCGCGACGAGCGTCTTCCGCAGGAATTTGTGGCGACGATTGAAACCGGTTGGTGGACGACATGCTTGGAAGTGTTGCCCAGCAAAGAACGTCGCCGCGGGCAGTTTTGAAATAGCAAAGGACGGATCAATTGAGAGCAGTTGTGCAAAGGGTCTCGCGTGCCCAGGTTTCGGTCGCGGGTGAAATCACCGGAGAGATTGGCAGCGGCTATTTGGTGCTGTTGGGTGTCACCGCCGAGGATGGCCAGGATGACGTCATTTATCTGGCAGCCAAGATTGCCGGACTGCGGATTTTCGAAGATGAGGCCGGCAAAATGAATCTCTCGCTGGCCGATGTCGGCGGAGCGATGTTGGTCGTCAGTCAATTCACACTTTTGGGTGATTGCCGGAAAGGTCGTCGCCCCAGTTTCATCGCAGCGGCCCGTCCCGAAATTGCGAATCCGCTGTACGAAAGTTTTGTTGCGGAAGTTCGCGGCCACGGAATCGAAGTGGCAACCGGTCGGTTTCAAGAACAGATGTCCGTCGAGTTGGTCAACGAGGGGCCGGTGACAATTCTGGTCGACAGCCGCAAGGAATTCTGATGTGTGAATTCGGAATGTTGCCACCACATTTTGGCAGGGGAGTTCGCCCCCAAAAACAACGTCCGCATTTGGCCTGCGACCTGAGGTCTATTCTCGCGAAACCCTTATAATACAGGGTTTTTAGGGTATTGTTAATGAAACATAACGGACATTATCGGACGTTGCGGATATGCTGAAATACCGGTGTTTCGTGAGTGCGTACTCAGCTGTTGGACTGCGACGTTCTCCGGCGGTTGTTCGCGCACCGGTCATCGAGATGATCACTTGCCACTCTTGATCGGCCGATTAGCTGTTGGCGTCGGGAGTCATCTCAGCATCAGCATCAGCGCCAGGGTCGTTGTCGATGGCCGTGAGTGTTTCCGCAACAGCAGTCTCTTCAAACACTCCGATGCGGCGGAATTTCTCGTAACGTCGATCGAGCAGTTCCTCTTTCGAAAGTCCATCCATCGCTTTGAGGCTTTCCGTCAGACTGGCTTTGAGAGCCATCGCCATCCGACGGTGGTTGCGGTGAGCGCCTCCCAGCGGCTCGGGAATCACCTCGTCGACAATCCCCATTCTCAAAAGGTCGGCTGAGGTAAATTTGAGCGCCTGGGCTGCCTTGTCGGCATGTTTCACATGCTTCCATAAAATGCCCGCGCAGCCTTCGGGGCTGATCACCGAATAGTAGGCGTGCTGCAAGACGGCGACGTGGTCGGCAATGCCGATCCCCAAAGCTCCGCCTGACCCCCCTTCCCCCAGCACGACAGCCGTGATCGGTGTCGGGATGCGGGACATCTCGCGGAGGTTGTATGCGATCGTATAGGCCTGGCCGCGTTCTTCGGCACCGATCCCCGGATAGGCGCCGGGCGTGTCGATGAAGCAGACGATCGGCAGACCATATTTGGCCGCCATTTGCATCCGTGACAGCGCCTTGCGATATCCTTCGGGATGAGCGCAGCCATAGTGGCAATCGCTCCGCTCCTGGATCGTCCGTCCTTTTTGTTGGCCGATCAGCATGATCTTGCGACCGTTGAGTTTGGCCAGTCCGGTGAGAATGGCGCGGTCGTCTCCAATGGCTCGATCGCCATGCAACTCGACAAACTCGTCGAACACCAGTTCGATGTAGTCGGGCGTTTGTGGCCGGCCGGTTTGCCGGGCCACCTGCACCGTTTCCCAGGCACCAAGATTGTCGAAAATCTCGCGCGTCAATCGCGTGATTTCCAACTTCAATTGGCGGATCTGTTCGGCGTGTTCGGGCGTCGAATTTTCTCGCGCATTGAGATCGGCCAGTTGCTTTTCGAGTTCTTGAATCGGCCGCTCGAACGGGAGCGGTTGATATGTCGCCATCGCTGATTCTTGTTCGCGGAGAATGAATTGTGACATGCCGGATAGGGCGGTATGCCTCAGATGGTCGCGACTTCAACGCCCCAGGTCAAGCAAGCCGCGATTTTCTGTCCGCGCAGTTTTCGATTTGCAGGGTGCAGGCTTCAAATGCACCCGTAACATAGATGGCGATGGTCGCTTAGACATCGGGAAGCGATTTGAAAATATCTTCCATATCGTCGATGCTCATGATCGTTCCCTCAGACTCTTTTGCCGGAGGTTTTGGCTCGGATTTGGGAGCGGGTTTCTGTGGGGGCGGTTGTTGTTGAACCGGTTGTTGTTGAGCCGGTGCCGGAGATTGCGGAGGGGGTTGGGACGCCGCTGGTTGCGGGGGCTGTGGTATTTGTGGTGCCGGCATTTGCGGTTGCGGCATCCCCGGAGGTTGCATCCCCGGTTGCGGGTACATTTGATTCTGCATGGCTTGCTGGTGCATCATCTGCTGGTAATACGCCTGTTGCTGTTGGAGCATTTGCTGATGCATGGCCATTTGTTCGGGGGTCATCGCCTGCAGCGGCATGCCTGGTTGCGGAAAAGGTTGTGGCGGCTGCATTGTCGGTTGTTGCGGCGGTTGCTGAGCTGGGGGCGTAGGAGCTTTCGGCGTTTCGATCGGTTCGGCTTTGAGTGTGACCTTCGACTTGGTTTTCTCCGGGGCTTTGACAGCGCTTGGGTTTTTTTTGAGTGCCTCGGTTCGCATCGCGTCCAACCGACTGTCGATGCGTGACGCTATTCCCTCATCTTGATCTTTGAGTTTATCCTCGTTGATTTGTTGTTCCGTCCGTTGCGTCTGCTCGGGGAGTGCTTCTTTAAAAATTTGGACGTTACGGAATTCGGACAAAAATTCGTCGATGCCGCTTTGACGATTCTTTGGCAATTTGGCGAGCATCTTCAAAACGATCTGGTCCATTTCCGCCGTGATGTTGTTGTTGAATTCCGAAGGAGGGGCGGGAGTGGTCTTGAGATGGTCCATCAACAGTTCATCGGGGGTGGGGCGAACGAAACGGGGGACGCCCTGCCAAGATTTCATACACCGTAATGCCGAAGCCATAGATGTCGGCGATTGGTGATAACGGCTGATTGCGAATTTGCTCAGGAGCCATGTAAGTCCGCGTACCCTTGCACGGGCCCCTTCTTTTTGCGGTTGACCATTTTGCCCAACGAACCGGCTGGCCTGCCGGACAATGAAAAATCAATCAACCGCACCTCGGAGGATTTGTTGATGAGAATATTCTCTGGCTTGACGTCCTTATGGATCCAACCGCGTTCGTGCATATGAGACAGCGCCATGGCTGTCTGCTCGATCAGCTTGCGCGCTCGCCGCTGTATGGCCGCTTTGTCGCTGACCAGTTGCACCTTGGCGTTGGGGGCGCGGAATAACTCCATGGCAATATAGGCGTGGTTGCGGCTCACGATACATTCGAAAACCCGAATAATATTGGGATGCTCAAGTGACTTGCCCACCTTCGCTTCCAGCTTCAAAATCTGCCGTTGTTCCTTGTCTGCAAATGCCTCGGGGAGCAACAATTTTAGCGCAACGGTCCGCCCACTCCCGGAATCGTTTGCCTCCCAGACCTGGCTGTGCCGTCCTTGTGACAGACAACTCGATAATTTGTAGTTGTCGATAGATGATTCATTTTCCGACACGGGACACACTTCCTTCCTTAGTGCCTACTTTAGGCGAATAATTTGAGCGACGCATTCCGGCCTGCCCCTGCCCTAGAGCCTGCGTCGTGGTGCGGAATACAACCTGGAATCGGCAATTGCCCCAACTGCTTGGACAATTTTAAACTGTGATGTCGAGTCAGGTTGCGTGAGCGCGAATCCCGCAGTGTTTTGTGCGGGCATCGCAGTGGGCCACATGACTAGCACGCTTGTGACGCCACTACAAACCTCTAGATTTTGTCTTACGCGGCAGCGATTGCGACTGATTTTTACTCTTCTCGGTTTCTTCTGGTGCGTCAAACTCTTGAACCCATGGACGCAATTTTGTTCCATCGGTCAATTCCGCCGACGCGTTGACGATCACTTCATCGTTTGGCGAAAACTCTCCCGATACATAGATCCGCTCCGAATTGATTTGGGCCAACGGAGATATCTTGATGTCGCGAACTACAAACTCTCGCACAACCTGTACCTTGCGTTGACCGTTGTCAGAATTGGATATCGCCAAGGCTGGCACCACGGTCACCGGTTCCGTTGGAATCAGATCAACATAGACCGCTTGGCCGGGGTGATAATTTCCTTCGCTGTTTTGAATTTGAATCTTCGCCATCGAGAGCGAATCGATTAGTGGCCGTAATGACTCGAATCGCGGTGGCGGTGGATGGATTGATTCCACGACACCTGGTACCGCATCGTTTTCCACCGTGACCGACATTTTGTCGCCCGCTTTGTATTGGGCTCGTCCCGCTGGGATCTCCGTCACCAGACTCGTCAAATCGGCCAATTCCGCCACAGCCTCCCCTGCTCTGACGAATTGGCCTGGGACAACGTGCACTTGGAGAATTGTTCCCGCAAATGCGCCGCGAACAATCATTTGATTCTGATCCAGTTCCGCCAAGTCATACGCTGCCTTGGCAGCCTCCAAATTCGCGTCGGCCAAGGCGATTTCATCAGCCGCACCGCTTTTTGCTTCGGCAATTTTTCTTTCAATTTGCCGCGCTGTCACCTCTGCTTTGGCTTTACGCGTTAATAGTTCCGTACGCGTATCATCCATGCGAACCACATCAGCCTGCGACGGGATCACATCTCCCGGTTTGACGTGGACACTTCGTACAACGCCATCCACCGGCGCGATCACGGATATGGAACGGACTGGTTCCAGACGCATTGGAATTTGATAGGTGCGAGGATCTTCGAGCACCACAGCCCGGCGTTTGATCACCAAAGCCGGCGTGGCCTCCTCGACGCCCGCCTCTTTCGTCGACCTCCGGTTCGAATTCCCGTCCTGGGCAACACTCGCAACAAGTCCCAAACAGGAAATTGTGGCTGATATCGTGATGATTTTGAACGCCATGCTTTTCGAATTCACGATATTTGACTCCTGGTTTAGTGCGCATGCGCTTTCAGTCACTCCACGCATGACGCGGAGTCCGGCTGGTTAACTCCTTAAGCCGTCTATTCATAGGATACGGGCGCCACTGAGGGTGTGTCAACATTTGTCATGGCGGCTGGTGTTGCTGGGCAGGGGCCCCCGCCCCACTCTGCCGGTCCCACGTGGTGTCGAAAATTCTTGCCTGTGGCTCCTATTGCAGGATGGCGAAATCTATTCGTATTGTGCTATCCTGGATGGGTTTCGTGCAATTCGGACAAACCCACATCAGCTGGAGTTGTCCCACGAATGACCTCTGTAATTGAAGAATTCGCCTAGGGAGGCGCGCGAAATGACCGCTTTGTTGTCCCAACTCGTCGTCCTGTCTGTTCTCTCGTCCCCTTTGGCCGATTCCAATGCCGTCGAACTACGCTATCGCGGAGCTTTGATCGAAACGGGACGAGAATCCAACGGCGACACCGTCAAACGGTTCAATCTCTACTGCCTCGTGAGTAAAGCCGAAGGAGACGGGCAGCGTTTAGCCTTTCTTGTTGATGAAAGTGGTGGCGGTTCCTGGGCCTGGCCGGAACAATACGGACAGATCGATCTGGATGCCGCGCTGCGGCCCACCAATCCGGCTCAAATCCGATTGCTCTACACACATGAAGGCGAACCGACTTCGATTCGCGTTCGGCGGCCGTTATTTGAACATCACGCCAAACTCGCCGAAAACGCCAACTGGACTGTCGGCAATTCCAAGTACTCAGTCGTTGGCTCAGCCAAGGTTCAGGATTGGGACTGCTGGCGCGTGGAGGCGGTCACGAACTTTGGCCTCCGTGAAGAACTCGCCGTGGAAAAACAAACCGGGCTGATCGTCAGCGCCCGTCGCGATTTGACTCGTGGTAAAGGGGTCCCCTTCTCTCTTTCCTTTGAACTGCAATCGTCCAAGCCACTCGAAAAAGCAGATCACGACAAATTGCAAAAGCCAATCAGCACGCTGGCCAAGTTGCAAGCGGACCTCAAGCGTCCGGAAAACGAAATGAATGCCGAATTGACCTCCGACCAACTCAAGGTCACCGAATTGATCGCCGAGCAATTGCAGCAAGAAGCAGAGGATACTCCCTATGCCCGGTTGGCCGCGTCCATTCGTCGTGATCTCAAGCGTCAGATGCGGCGTTATGATGATGTCGAGAAACTCTCGGCAAATTTTGTAGGCAAACCAGCTCCCGAATTTTCACTGCAGCCACTGCGCGGCGAGACGATTGATGCCGCAGCGATGAAGGGCAACGTTGTCGTCCTGCATTTTTGGGACTACAAATACGACCCGCTCGTCGAACCGTACGGCCAAGCCCCCTACCTCGACTACTCCTTTGCCCGGTATAAAAAACTCGGCGTGCAAGTCTACGGCGTGGCTGTCAACAGCCTGTTTTCCGACGCCAACACCCGTGGTGCCGCATTGCAGAGTACGCGGAAATTCAAGTCCTTTATGAATCTCAGTTATCCGTTGGCGATCGACGCTGGTGAACTGGTCGCAAAATTCGGTGATCCACGACGTGTCGGTGCGAAACTTCCACTGTGGGTTGTCATCGGAGCAGATGGCAACGTGGCACACTACAGTATTGGGTTTTACGACATCAATCCCGACGAAGGTTTACGTCCGCTTGATAAAGCCGTTGGAAAGGCAGTCCGCGCCAAACGCGAAGCGAAGAAAGACTGACTCACCGCCGCCGTAGGGTGCGTCGCGACGCACCTTTCTCGAGAGTACGGTAGATTTGAAACGCTCAAGCAAAATCTCACGCCAGTGCCACTTGAAATGCGTGCGATTCTTGGGAACACTGGCAGAGTCAGTGGCACCCTTTGTTCTTATAGGAGACGATGCACGAGCCGGAGCGGCGAGTGCCTGATTTCCCCTCAGCAAGGATGAGCGATACTCGCATGACCACCACGCCAGCCGCCTCGCTGACACCCGCGCCGCGTTTAGTCTCTTTAGATGCCTATCGCGGATTCACGATGTTGGCAATGGCATCGGGCGGATTGGGATTGGCGGAGGTTGCCTCGCATCATCCCGACAGTTCCGTGTGGCAGGAAATCGCCCGGCAGATGGAGCACCTTCCCTGGGTGGGCTGCGTGGCTTGGGATTTGATTCAACCCTCGTTCATGTTTATGGTCGGCGTCTCGATGGCTTATTCGTACGCCAGTCGGCAACGCCGTGGCGATTCTTACGGCCAGATGTTTCGCCATGCTTTGTTTCGCGGAATTGTCTTAACGCTGTTGGGTGTGTTCCTGCGCTCGAACCATAAACCCGAAACCTACTGGACGTTCGAAGATGTCGTTTCGCAGATCGGGCTGGGGTACGTCTTTTTGTTTCTGCTCTGGGGCCGCTCCGCCAAAGTTCAATTCACCGCCGCCATGTTAGTGCTCATTGGGTATTGGGCGCTGTTTGCCTTCTGGCCGTTGCCCGGCGCTGATTTCGACTACGCGGCCGCCGGCGCGGATCCCAATTGGGAGTACAACCTCTCAGGCTTCGCCGCCCATTGGAATAAAAACACGAACGCCGCACATGCCTTTGACGTTTGGTTTTTGAATCTCTTCCCACGCAGCACCGCGTTTCAAAACAACGGCGGCGGGTATCTCACGCTCAGTTTTATTCCCTCGTTAGCCACGATGATCTTTGGATTGATGGCGGGGGAGCTACTCCGCAGCCCGCGCGGGGGCGGACGCAAGTTCTTAATCCTCATCGGCACCGGTGCTGTGGCCATGGCAGCCGGTTACGCGTTGGATTACTACGACATCTGCCCGATCGTGAAGCGGATTTGGACACCAAGTTGGACGATCTACAGCAGCGGGATTTGCCTGTTGATCCTAGCGGCGTTCTACGGCGTCATCGACCTGGGAGGCGTGCAATTTTGGGCGTGGCCGGCGGTGGTAGTCGGCATGAATTCCATCGCCATTTACATCATGACCTGGTTGTTCAAAGGTTGGATTCGCGAGACCTACAAAACACACCTTGGCCAAGAGATATTCAACATCTTTGGAGAGCAGTACGCATCGCTCGTCGAGCATACAGCGATCCTGTTGGCAATGTGGTTGATTTGCCTGTGGATGTACCGCCGCAAAATTTTCCTCCGCATTTAAATCACCGTCTCTGATGATGCGGTGTAAGCAATGTAGGGTGCGTCGCGACGCACCTTCCTATGCAGGAAAACGGATTTCCGTTATGCAATAGACTCTCCCTACCAAAAGGCAAAGCCGCGGCAGGCCTTCACGCAATTGCGAAGAATGCTGGCCATATTTCGTAACGGGTATTTTGGCGGAGCCGTCTAAGTTCGGGAAATCGATCGTCCTCTATCGAAAGGTGCGTCGCGACGCACCCTACGAAAACACACTGACTTTTTTCGATATTGAATCACAAAACTGGGTAATGATAATGACTCAAATCCCCATTATGGGAGACGGATTGCCGCAACCGTTGTTGGAGATGCTCGGCGCGGAATTTGAAGTGCTCCCCTGGGACGACGCTCCTGACTCCCCTGCCCTGGCCCGTGCCGAAGCGATCATCGCGTACGGACATCCTCAAGTCGATGGCTCCCTGCTGGACCGGGCGCCTCAGCTGAAGGTGATCAGCAATCACGGTGTTGGCGTCGACCACATTGATGTAGCC
The DNA here is from genome assembly GCA_942492455.1 of uncultured Planctomycetaceae bacterium. Lineage (GTDB taxonomy): Bacteria > Planctomycetota > Planctomycetia > Planctomycetales > Planctomycetaceae > Symmachiella. The sequence continues at coordinate 132,703 of CALOFE010000007.1, forward strand.
GCTGCCCTCCAGCGCGGCATTCCGGTCGGCAATACGCCCGGTTGCCTGGATGCTGCGACTGCCGATATGACGATGGCGCTGATGTTGGCGACGGCGCGGAACGTGGTGGTTGGCGATCAGTATGCGCGCAGCCCAGAGTTTCTCCACTACGATCCGGCCATTCTCATTGGACAGGAAGTGACCGGCAGCAAGTTGGGAATCATTGGCATGGGCCGTATCGGCAAACAGGTGGCCAAGCGCGCCGCCGGTTTTGATATGCAGATCACTTATCACAACCGCCACCGCGATTCCGAGGCGGAAAGCGAATACAAAGCGGAGTATCGCAGCTTAGATGATTTGTTGGCTGAGAGTGATTTCGTGGCGCTCAACTGCCCACTGACGCCGGAAACGACGGGACTGATCTCCGGGCCACAGTTTGAGATCATGAAATCATCGGCCATCTTGATCAACATGGCCCGCGGCCCGGTCGTCGATCCGGCCGCACTCTTTACCGCGCTCTCGACTGGGCAAATTGCCGCGGCGGGAATTGATGTCACTGATCCGGAACCATTGCCGCGCGGACATGAACTGTTGACGCTGGAGAATCTGATCATCACGCCGCACTTGGGCAGCGCCTCGAACCGCACCCGCGAACGAATGATGCGCATGACAGTGGAGAATCTTCGCGCTGGATTGCAGGGGAAACCACTCCCCTATTCTGTTGACAAGTAGTTTCAAAACCCTCTGACGTGTCCCACCGACACTGATCTGAAAGTCCGAGAACCAGCGCAACCGGGTTTTGAAACTGGTTCGAGCGAAACTAACCCCCCTGCCCTGCTGCTGTTGAATCCAACATTGGGCGCGGTTTTAGACGGGCAATTTCGTGGCCGGAGTTGGCTCTTGTGACGGATCTATGGTTTCGCTGGACAGCAGGTCTGGCTCCGATTTCGGTTTGGTGAGCATGTAATAGCCTGCCCCCATCACCGCCGTCACGACGCTCGTGACCCGAAACACCAACGCTGCTGCCACACCGGTGGCTTCGGCGGTTTCCTTGGAAACATGTCCTGCAGCCGTCAGCCCATAAAAGAACGAGATCGCCCCTTCCAATGGTCCCACGCCGCCGGGAACTGGAATGACCGATGCGAATAACTCCGCAGCAGGCATGAAGTAATAGTGTGCCCACAGATTGGGGACCCACACATTCAGCGATCGGGCACAGCAATAAAAGCCCGCCACTAGTCCCGCATGTCCGATGAGGCTGATCACCACAGCTAGGGCAACGACACGCCGTTTGGTTTGATAGAGGGCGATCCCGTTGAGCAGATCTGCCAACGTTTTTCCAACGTATTTGAGTCCGACAAGCTTTTGCAGAATCGGCCAGCGGGTTGAACCGGGTGTGAGCATGATCATCAGGCCCACCACACCCACAATCGAACCACCCCACAGGCTCCAGCCAACCACCGACATCATGGGCACCGAAGCTAAAAAGCCTTGGTCTTGGGTTTTCTCGGCCGCCGCAGCCGTCGCTGCCGCTTCGTTCAAGGCGGCGGTGTCGAAGTCTACAAAGAGCGTCGCCAAAGCGCCGACCATAAACAGCGCGAGCAAGCCTAAAATGCGATCCAAAACGACCGTAGCGGCGGCGACGGCGCGGCGTGACTGTTGGTTCCGGGCAACCATCGCCGCTTTGAGTAAATCCCCACCGACGATGCCCGGTCCGCCGTAGTTGCAGAGCAGGCCAAATCCGCCCAACCGAAAAGCATCCTTGAGCGTGAAGTCAAATTCCTGTGCCCATACCAACAGGTACCAGCGGACGAACGTTAAAGCAGCGCAGCCGGAGACCAGCGCAAAACCCAAAGCGAAAAAGCCCCAGTCCTTTTGGCCGTGACGTAGCTTTTCGAAATTATCCCAATGTTGAAACAGCAAATAGCCCAGCATGCCAATAGCAAATGGCCATTTGAATTTACCGGCGATCGCAAAAAGCTTATCCAACGGTCGAGTCTCCTCAGCATCGTGGAATGTCGTCAACAATCCCCAACAAGCGCACATTCGATGCTGCGGTTGGATCTGCTCAATCGTTTCTTGCACGATCGCTCGCCTAAGTCAAGATGGCTTATGGCGTAACGAGCATCGGAAACGAGTGTAGGTCGAGGGAGATACGGCCTAATTGCTGGAAGAAATCCACCAGGCCCAAAGGGTGACGCACATCATGGCCACTAACGAATAGAAGAAGAAGATCGTCAACATCTTCCCGATATTTGCTGTGACTTCAGTGTCGTCGGAGGAAAAATGCGCGAGTTCTTGGCGGTCGAATTCGCTGCCGGGAAATGTCGAGGCCTCCTCGGTTTCCGTCGAAACGCTCTGCTCTACAGTGGTCGCCTCATCTGACATGACGAAAAAACTCCTGACTTCTGAACTTTCAAAATCCACTGAGAGATGGTCGCGATTGCGTCACCATTACGTAATACCGAATCCTCGAAGGACGCAGTTTAATTCTTTTGCCTCCATGACTCAATCGATTTTAGGCAGGATTGGTCGTCATAAGACAAGAACTGCAGCAATTATAGGGCAGTTTTCAGAGTCCTGTCACGAAATAGCGCTCCAAGACTAGGAGTTCAGCAACTCCAAGAGCCGGTTGTCGCCGGGATAGGGATGCCCACTGTGCTGGCGAAACCCTTCGCCGTATGCGACTCCCGCTTGCTGACCCCGAGCAGCGCTCCAGCGACGGCTACTTTCCAAGTATTCATCGATTCCATGCTGACGGAGCAGCCAATTCCGTTGACTCGCATGACAGGCCAGCATCTCTTGCTTCAAATCAATCGTGCGGCTGATATCGACAATGAAATCCGGTGGAATGTTGTTGCCAAACCAGTCAATCCCCTCCACCGAATCGGTGTAATAGAGATGGGGAATCGCGTCGATCGGCGGGGCGGGATCCCACTGTTCAGTCGAATAATTCGGTGCCGGTGCCATGAAACAGGCGTCTCGAACCAAGCGGCTGGTCATTTCGTGGTCGCTCATATAATCGACCGGCGGTGCCGTCAGCACAATATCGGGTCGCGCGCGACGGACGGCTTCGGTGGTTTTTCGCCGCCCTTCATGGTCGATGATGATGCAAAAGTCCCGGAATTCCAGGCACATATAATCCGCACCCAACAAATTAGCCGCGGCCTGAGCTTCACCGCGACGGACGCGGGCGATTTCCTCCGGTCCCATTTCAGCGCTCCCGCAATCCCCGGCGGTCATCGTGGCAATCGTGATATGGCAGCCCTGCTCTTTGAGCAACGCCAAGGTTCCCGCACATTGGATTTCCACATCATCGGGATGGGCATGAATGGCCAATATGCGGGGCGGTGCGTGTTCGTCAGACATCTGTAAAAGGACCCCTGGTTGATTCAAGTGAAACGTGTCTAAGCGGCCAGTATAGCGTATCCTTCCCGATTCGTCCGGTTTGGACGCAACGGTTGTTTCAGTTATGAGGACTAGGCAAAGTTGAGTTTATTTCAGGTTGTTTCGTGAATTTTGAATAAACTCACAAGAAAATCCTTGCCGGTTTTGAGCAAAACACCGCTGTTTTTGGTAAAATCGAGTTTCAACTCGATTCGGCGCCCCGGTTTCATCAATTGTGCGCTGCCAACACGATTTGTTATTACTGGGCGGAACGATCTGTCGCGACATCGTTTCCGGACTCGGTTTTCGTATGTCATGCACATACGCGTTGTCTATTCGCGGCAAAACTGCACCCCACCACCGTTATATTGAAGAAGTCTTGATCACATGGACACCAACGTTGTCAAACGTCCGCGCTCAAATCAATCCGCCCAGTATCTACGGCAAACAAAGATTCCCACGTTGATGTTTGAGACGTCGGTTGAAGCCGACAAGCATGTCTCGCTCGTCATCGAGAGTCTTATCCGTGAAAACAATTCCGCGGGAACCCCCACGGTGCTGGGATTGCCGACCGGTTCGACTCCCATCGGTGTTTACCGGGAGTTAATTCGGCTCCACAATGAGGAAGACCTCGATTTTTCGCGCGTGATCACGTTCAATCTCGACGAATACTACCCCATGGATCCAACGTCGATTCACAGCTATCGGCGATGGATGAATGAAACCTTCTTCGACCATGTCAACATTCCCGAAGAGAACATCCATATCCCCAAAGGGGACATTCCTCGCGAGGAAGTGGAAGCGTTCTGCGACGATTACGAACGCCAAATCGAACGCGCCGGCGGCATCGACATTCAATTGTTGGGCATCGGCCGGACGGGGCACATTGGTTTCAATGAACCGGGAAGTTCAAGGGAAAGTCTGACCCGTAAGGTGACTCTCGATCCCGTCACGCGGGGAGACGCGGCCGATTCGTTTTTCGGATTGGAAAACGTCCCCATGGAAGCGATCACGATGGGGGTTGGGTCGATTTTATCCGCTGGAAAAATCTTCATCATGGCCTTGGGCGAACACAAAGCGCCGGTCGTGAAGCGGGCGGTCGAAGGGGAAATCACCGAAGAAGTCTCTGCCAGTTTCCTGCAAAAACATCCGCATGCTGTCTTCGTGGTGGATGTTGCCGCCGCAAGCAAGCTGACTGCGGTCGAAACCCCGTGGATTGTCGGCCCGGTCGAATGGACTCCGGAACTGACAAAACGCGCCGTCATCGGCTTGTCGAACAAGATCGGCAAACCGTTGCTGAAATTAAACCGCGATGATTTCATGGGAAACCACCTGCACGATTTGCTCCGCCACAACGGTGAAGCGGAAGCGATCTGCATGAAGATTTTTGACGAGTTCATGCAAGGGATCTGCACACATCCGGCCGACAAGGAAAAACAGACCGTCATCGTTTTCAGCCCTCACCCAGACGATGACGTGATTTCCATGGGCGGCACACTGATCACAATGGTCGACCAAGGGCACGATGTCTACATCGCCTATATGACCAGCGGCAATATCGCCGTTTTCGATCACGATGCCCTACGGCACATTGACTATGTCGATGAATACGAAGAAACATTCGGACTCGCCACCGAAGAGACACGTGCCTTTCATCAACGTTGCCGCGACAGCCTGGCGACCAAGCAGTCCGGCGATCCCGATACCGAAGAGCTCTTGAACATCAAAGGCTTGATTCGCAAAACCGAGGCGACGACCGCAGCGATCGCAGCAGGTGTGCCGCGTGAAAAATTGCGGTTCCTGGATTTGCCGTTTTACCAAACCGGTAAAGTCACAAAACGGCCCATTGGCGAAGACGACGTGCACATTGTTGCCGATCTGTTGTCCGATTTGAATCCGGGACAAATCTACGTGGCGGGCGACCTGTCCGATCCGCACGGCACACACCGCATGTGCGCCAAAGCCATTCTTGCCGCTCTGGAAGAAGTCGGCGAAGCGGTCAAACCGGAAGTCTGGTTGTACCGCGGTGCTTGGCAGGAATATGATCCGCACGAAATCGACCGCGTTGTGCCGCTCAGCTTCGAGTTGATGCATCGCAAGAAATTGGCGATCTTCCGGCACGAGTCACAAAAAGACGCCGCTCGTTTCCCCGGTTCGGACAAACGAGAATTTTGGTTACGTGCCGAAGAACGGACGAAAAAGACCGCCGAAGTTTACAACAACCTCGGACTGCCTGAGTTCTACGGGCTGGAAGGTTTTGCCCGCTGGCGTGGACAACTTTAGTTGAGACCATAGGCTGTCGACTTTAGGGCAGCAACGTTACATCAAGTATCTGGTCAGCTCGATGTGGGTGCCACTGGCGGCTCGTCCGCCAGTGCGCACGTGAACCGACTTCCCTGGACAGAGAAAACCGAGCCTGACACGACACTGGCGGACAAGCCGCCAGTGGCACCCGAGCCGTCTATTCACAGGTGATAGGCGAGGCGACGGCATATCGAGGATTTCACGTAGCGGTGTCGGATTAATCTGTAGGAGTGGTTTGTGGAGCGTCTCTCTTTCGCTGGGCGATTAATGCTTGCGGCTGGAGTTCTGCTCTGCGCCATTTCCTCGGCGGTACGTGCCCAAGATGCGGCTGCAACAGATTCGCTGATTGGTTATACGCAATTTCGTGTGAATCTTCCCGGCGGCCGACACGCGAATGCTTCGACAATGCGTGCGCAGGTTGTACGCGGCGATGGTAGCGCTGCGCGCGAGGTCGCTGCTGAATTAATTCCCAATGCCGACACCTGGACACAGTTCGCCGGGTGGTCTCCCGACGGAGAGACAGCCATCATTGGCTGCGGCTGGCAAGATCCCGAAAATGCGGCCTGGGAAGAAGAGCACAAGACCTTCCGCATGGCGACCGGCGGTTGGACGTACGACATGCATACGCTCGATCTGCCGACCGGGAAGATCGTCAACGTCACAGCCGTTGAGCGCGTCAGTCCCTACAATTCGGGCTTGTTCTACTGGCCCAACAATTCCGCTCAATTCGGCTTTCAAGCCTTGATCGACGGCGTTTCGCATCCCTACCGCATGGACCGGGACGGCCGCAACAAAGTCGATCTAAGCAGCGGAGCGGACGGCTTCACGTATGGATTCAATGCGTCCTCCGATGGCAAGCGGATCGCCTATCACAAGAACTACCAGATCTATCTGGCCGATGCCGATGGCTCGAATGCGGTTCACGTCGAAACCGGGAATCCATTCAACTTCGCCCCCACCTGGTCCCCGGACGGTCAATCGCTCGTGTTTGTCTCAGGCGAGCATTACGACTGTCATCCGCACATTGTGCGACGGGATGGAAGCGGGCTGAAAAAAATCGGCGACCGCAACGGGTATCGCGGTGTGGTGACGATCTTCGACGTGTTCGATTTCCACGGCGGCAGCAGCGACCTGCCGGTCTGGAGCCCCGACAGCCAGTCGGTCATTTTTGCGAGACAAACCAGTAAGGCGGGAACACAATTGTTCCGCACAACGTTGGATGGAAAAACCAAACAGCTCACGCATTCCAAGCCGGCTACGCTGAATTACCATCCTGTGGTCCATCCCAGCGGCTCGCGAATTGTATTTGGCTCAACGCGTAGCGGGACACGCCAACTGTACGTACTGGACTTAGAGAGCGGCAAAGTGCATGCGGTCACCGATGTCCCTGCCGGGCACGGCGCGATGTGGCCGCATTGGCAACCGCGCCCGTCGGTCACTCGCTAGCTTCGCGTGCTTTACGCCGTCGCCGGGCATCGATGAACGATTTGACGCATAGGGCGACAAATATTGCGCTGATCACCGCCAATGCTCCACGAGCCATGGGACCGGCCCCTGTATCGCCGCCAAACAGTTTGATTAGTCCCGGCACACCGCCGCCAAAGCCGACGATCCCGATCAACACGGCGACATGCATGACATGCATCCGCAGATTCTCTTTGGCCTCTGCCAGCACACCGCAAATGATCGCTGGAATCCCCAGCGCGACGGGAATCAACGCCGTCTTGCTCACCTGTCCAGAACCGTAATACCCGGCGATTCCGAGCACGACAAGAATCAGCCCATATCCAATTGTGAGTTTGCCCACGGTGTTTTTCTCCTGGTAGTTATTCGTTTTTTCAGAAACGGCGCTTCACAAGCCCCGCAATTGTTTTAGATATCCTCCTCTCCGGAGGCAAGGCGCACTCGCAAACTTAATTATGGCCGATAACGACCATCCGCCGACTATTCGCCGTTTTGGCGATAAGCGTGCAGTGCTTCGTTCGCCCGTCGGCAAATAATCCGCGAATCGGACAATCCGCAGCTGCTATTGGGCAACGAAAATCGCAGTCTACCGAGCCGTCGCTACGAACCTTGCGAGCAGCGGGATGATCAACACAAATGTGAAACGTGCGGATCGTGGCTTCGGTGGGGATGATCATTTCCTCGTGATCGAGCAGATGCTGAAAAAACTCCAATTGCTGTTGTTTCGTTTCGTCCTCGTCGTCATCGGCAGGCCAAGGCTCGTCGGCTAGTGGCAAAGTCCGCCACTCCGCGACGCTCCCGTCCTCCGCCGCGGCGAAAACGAACGCCCGCGCATCCTGCCGGCGGTCCAACAACACGCAGACGGAATTTCGAGAATCATCGCGTAGTCCGCCCCACCACGATTGGACTTCGGCACGTTCATCGTCATTGCATTTTTCTAAAAACTCAGCCGGCAGATCGGGTGCGTGCATTGACGATCCTCCGAAGGTAAATAGGTATCCACTTTCCCCTGGTTCCTATTTGGGAAAGCTAATTTCTCGAAGCTTCACTTCGAGTCCAGTGCTTCATTACCGCTGCGAGTTGCATACGCTATCATACCAGTGAAGCAGAGCTTCGCGAAGATGCGTTCCCACGCGGAGCTTGGGAACGAGAGGAAATAGTCCGACCTGTCTATGATTCGCCGTGGGAGAAAACAATACATGTTCGACCGACTCATCCGCCGATGCTTTTTCTGCGCTGCCCCCCTGCTCTGCTTTGTCGCGATGCTGCATGCTGCCGAGGACGCCTCCCCGGTCCGCAAACGTTCCGATCCGCCCGCCATTCACTCATCGTGGGATGATCTCTTAGACGGCATTGAAACCCCGGAGCAATGGTTGGCGCATAAGAAGACATTGCGGCAACGCTATCTGGAACTACTCCGCGACGATCAAAAACCGGACAAACCGCCGCTCGATTTGCAGGTCCATGAGACAGTTGAGGTCGATGGCAAGTACATCCGCAAATTGATCAGCTACAACGTCGAAGCGGACGAACGCGCGCACGCCTATTTGGGAATTCCACTCGGGCTCAATGAACCATCAGCGGCGATTGTCGCCTTGCATGGCACATTTGCGCAGGGGATGAAACGTGCAGCTGGACTCGCCGATAATCCTGATAAGGCGTACCTCGATCACCTCGCTCGCCGCGGATATGTGGTCATCGCGCCGGAACATTTTGTCTCCGGTACGAGAATTCCCGCGGAAGGGCCTTATGAAACCGGAGCATTTCACAAAAAACACCCCGAGTGGACAGCTGTCGGGAAATTCACCTACGAGCACTCAATCGCCGTTGACGTGTTGCAATCGCTGCCCGAAGTAGACGACGATCGCATCGGGGCGTTGGGGCATTCGCTGGGGGGGCACGGCACGTTTTTCCTAGCGGCCTACGACGAGCGCATCAAGGTCGCTGCCTGCAATTGCGGCGCAAGTTTTTTCCGCCACAATCCCGGCGTCGAACATTGGTCCCGCGACCATTGGTACGTCTACTTTAAGCACCTGCGGCCTGAGTTGCTGAAAGGGAAATTGCCGCCGATCGATTTTCACGAAATCATCGCTCTGATCGCCCCCCGCGCCTTTTTGGATGTTTCCGCGCTCAACGACGGTAGCCCGCCAATACAACGCCAGCGTGTATTGATGAACCTGAAGATCATGGAGGTTTTTGAATTGGAAGGTGTTCCCCAGAACTTTGGATTCTACGTGCATGGCCAAAAGCATTCCGTGGAGCACCCTTCCCGTGCATTGATTTATGCCTGGATGGACAGCCATCTGCGCCCCGAAATCACAACCACACACCTCGTCAAAGAATGACCGGAACAGGGGCCGTTCAACTCTTGCGTTTCATGAATATCCGGCAATTTGCCGGCTGGATTCTTGGACAATGCCACTGCGATTCAGCGGCTTAGGCAATCGTTGAACTCCCTGCTCAGGTTGTTATAATGCGATCGCGTGTTGAGAACGCTTTTGCAGGTCCATCGTGTTGACACGGTAGACGAGTGGGCTGGACAGAGAGCCTGCGAAACAAGCGGGTTCAGCAGCTTTGACTCCTGCGGCCGTCCGCCACCGGCTGGATAATGCGAGTTCAATGGTCCAGCGTGGGATTGGCTGAGTGGCCCCCTACGGAAAAGAAATCCGATGGTGTTGATGCGCTCCAGGCGACATCTTCGGAAGACATCGCATGAGGATCGTTGTCGGCAGTCGCGCAGAGTTTCAAATGACTGGGTGTTTTATGGAAGTTCTGAAAGGGAAATCAGTGTCGACTAAAGGTCTCAAAGGCATCATTGCAGCCGACAGTTCGATCTGTAAGGTCAACGGCATGGAAGGCCGGTTGATGTATCGCGGCTATAACATCCACGAACTGGCCGAACATAGCAGCTTTGAAGAGGTTTCCTACCTGCTGCTCAAAGGGGAACTCCCCAATACCGAACAACTGGCCACCTTTTCTAAGATGTTGGCCGACAGCCGCGAAATCCCAGCTTCTACACTGGAACTGATCAAATCGTTTCCGCAAGACATTCCGCCGATGACGGCACTGCGAACCGCCATTTCAGCGCGCTGGGAATGGCCGATCACGATGCTGAGAATAACGACCCGGAAGCTAACTTTGAAAAATCCATTGACCTAATCGCCCGCCTCTCTTCGGTCATCGCCGCCATTCACCGCATTCGCCACGGCCAAGAACCACTGCCGCCCAAACCGGAACTTAGCCATGCCGGCAACTTCATGTGGCAACTCAATGGACGAGACCCCTCGGCCGATGAGACGAAGGCCATGGATATGATTTTGATTTTGCATGCCGAACACGGGCTCAACGCCAGTACGTTTGCCGCACGCGTCATCATTGCCACACTCACCGACATCTACTCTGCCGTCACCGGTGCCATCGGTGCTCTGAAAGGTCCACTCCACGGCGGCGCCAATGTCGAGGTGCTTAAAGCCCTGCATAAAATTGACGACGTTGCCAATGTTGCCAAATTCGTGGAAAATGTCCGCGAGTCTAAAGGCAAATTCATGGGCTTCGGGCACGCTGTCTACCAGGTCGAAGACCCCCGCGCCATGCATCTCAAAGAGCTCTCCCGCCGCTTGGGCATCGAAAAAGGAGAGACCAAATGGTACGACATTTCGATCGAGCTCGAGAGCCAAGTCAAAGAAGCCATCAATAAAAATTGCAACGTCGATTTCTATTCGGCAAGCTTGCAACACTACATGGGGATCCCTGGCGAGATCTTCACCTGTATCTTCGCCGCAAGCCGCATTTCCGGATGGTGCGCACACATTTTGGAACAATTGTCCAACAACAAAATCATCCGCCCTTCGGCCAATTACATCGGAAGCGAAGAACGCACCTACGCGCCGATGAGCGAACGCTAGCGGATGCACCCGCAGGTGATGCTGTGCATGACATTTTCATGGCAGGGTTAACTGCGCTTCGTCATGCACAGCATGACCTACGGGGAACAAGTCAATGCCGTTGGGCGCTCAATAACAGCAAAACCAGCCGCGCATTTTTAGATAGCAGCGCTTCGTGCAGCGTTTGGTGTCGAGCCATGTCTGGCTGCACCAGCCGTCCCCTTTCTCTGGGGCAACCTCGCACATTGTCACCGTCAGCTCCGGGACGTAGGTCTGCTTCTTGTGCGCACCGGTATGCAGGCTGGCCGGGGAGACGCGGGGGGGATTCTTGGCTGTCATCACATTGGCCGCCATCAGGGCATCCATCACATATTCCGCACAATGCAATCCCTCAGCTCGCTTGCCGGTGAGATGATGTTTCACCCCATAGGGCCGTCCGAGTTGTTCCTCTAACTCCGCGCGAAATCGGCGGCATTGCAGCTTCGAGAATTGGCAGCGCGGACGGACGATATGGACCTCGCCGGGAGACTGCGATTTCAAATACGTAGCCAAGTCTTGCCGTCGCACCCCGACTCCGTTGTCACTGTCGTAGACCATCATTTTGCCTTGATCCGAGACAACAGCAGCGACGTGCGTGAAGCGACTTTGCGTATAGACCCGTATCGCCAAGCAATCGCCGGCACTGAAGATCAACGTACCGGTCGGTAACGCTTCGATCCGTTCTACGGCTTGCGTAGCGGTCAATTCTTCAACGGGCATCTCGGTCGGCTGCGCCGTTAGCAGCGCGGCAGCAAGGATCCAAGACATGCGTTTATCTCCCTAAAATTCACGATCAAAGTCGGCCCTGAGGAGACGGATTCTCCCACAAGCAATTCGGCTCCAATTCGGGAATCTTAGCAGATTTTTTCGTTTTTGCGAAAATTCGCTATTTCCGCTGCCGTCGATTCACTGCGCCGGCAATGATGTAGTGCCCCGATTCGGCCGTCCCCACTTCGTCAAACAGTTCTGCCATGCGTTGTTTGTACCAGGCGATACTTTTGCTAACGATCATGATTTCGCCACCCGGTTTGAGCATCCGCACCGCAGTTTGTAGGAATAACTCGGCGATGCGGTAGTTGGAAAAGTAAGGCGGGTTCCCTAAGAACAAGTCGTAACTCCCCTCCCCTTCGCAGCTGCCGTCGGCGGTATGAACCGCGTTGAAGTTCGCTAGTTCGTTTGCGATCGCTCCCTGCTCCGCACACCACACCGCGCGAGCATTGGAGTCGACGCCGGTTACGGAAATCTTTGCGTTACGCGCCGCCAGTGCCAGTCCGACAGCACCGGCGCCGCAACCCATATCAAGAATCCGATCGTTATCGCGAACCTCCACAACTTTGAGCAGTGCTCGCGCACCGTCGTCTAAACGTCGATGGCAAAAGACTCCCGGTCGACTGACAATCGTGATCAAACGATCATGATCGGGAAACGTGAATCGGGCTTCGAAGGATTTTAGTTTTTTCAGCGGCGCGCTCTTACGAGCGATATACACCACGCCTCGTTTTTTTGTCGCAATCCGTGTGACTTTAGTAAACATCGACTGCATCAACTCGTGCAGCCAACTGTCTTTGGGATCGTTGGTCGAGACAGCCAAACGTCCCCCTTCAACCAGCGCTTGATGCGTGGATTGCAAACGGTCCCGCGTCAATTCCGGTTCCACACCCGAATGCGTGGGAATCACTGCCAGGTCGATCGAAGTCTCGGGGAATTCGGCTGAACATTCGGTCTCGAAGTTGAGTGAAGCTCCTGCAAATTCACGTGTCAACTCGGCCAGGTAGGCGTCCAAAAAATGACATGTGACTTGGGCCGCTGGACATGCCGCCGCAAGCGCCGCCGCTGCCTGTCCCCGGCTGAGCGTTGTGCACAAAACCCGTATTTCAGCCGTCTGGTCTTCGAGAAGCGGGCATACCGCATCAATCAGCAGTTGTTCCTGCACCGGTGTGGGGAGAGTTTTGACATTTGTCGTCGACTTTTTACTGCGGCGGGGCATAGGCTGACATCAACTTCTCGTAGGTCGGGCAACTGCCTGACGGATATCGATCTTGAACGTGAACAAAGGGAAAGATGAGCGGCCACGACGATAACAACCCCTCTTGAGAGTTTCCATGACCCGACCGGGAAAATGCCACGGATTCCAGGCAGCAAAGACTTTTCTTCGTAGACCCACTCATCGATCCGCAGCCAGATACTCCTGCAACCAGATACAACCTCCGAGCAGACCAAATAGCGCCAAGCTCAGATAGACGATTCGCCCAGAGACCAACCCCGCAAGTTCGTTCCCAGTAGCGAACGGCCAAAACGGCTCGACTTCAGCATGCACCAGGCTGTCAAGGAAAATGTGGGAGATCCCGCCGACCAAACCAGCTGCGATTGATTGAAATAGCAGCATTGGCTTTGCGGATTTCGCCTTCGGCAGAATGGACGAGCGCCCCGGCCAAACGCGTGCGGCAAGCATCGCAACGGCAAACGTGCCGGCGCCCGCCAGCAAACCCGCGACAATTCCACCCAGATACGAGTGAGCATAGCGGTGAAACGGTCGCGAACGAGTCCACAAATAATACAGCACCTCGACATCGATCAACACGTTCGCAGCGACAAACGACGTCAACCAAAACATGCGGCCGGTCAGGGATTTGATCAGCAATCCCGGCCCAAAGTGAAACGGCGTAAACGGCATGCGGCGGTCCTTCGTAGGGTCAAACCGTTGAAAAGCAAATCACGGCGTTTTCAACCGCACGAAATCCAACCCGACCATATACGCCTTTGCCGCTTTGGGATGTGAGCCGAGGATCTCGATCGTCAGCTTGTGATTGCCGGGTTTCAATCCGCTGACTGGAAACGACAACACGCCGGTCGTCACCACATCGGGCGCGTTATACAGATCAATCGGCGCGCCCAGTTTTTGGCCGTCCCACCATAACTGCACAATGCCATAATCCCGCGCACGGGTCAGGACGATTTCTAACTCGGCCGCACCGGCCGTTTCGACGGGGATTTCTAGCTCCAATTTTTCGCCGGGGCCAGCGCCGGTCCACCACAAGTGATCGTTGCCACTCCAGCGGTCCGCTTGAAAACCGCCCATCGGTTGGCTGCGGGCACTCCCGGCGGTTTTGCCAATGATCTTTAGCGATTCCCCTTCCAGCGCATCCGCCACGCGGCCGGTCTTCGCGTCGATCGGCGCGCGAGGACCGCGAAGTGACACTTGGTGCGGACTGGCCAAGTAACCAATCAGGTCGCGGACTTCCTCCGGCTTGAGCGGATCCAATAAACCTTCGGGCATCATCGATTGATCCGACAGCATCCGCTCTTCAATATCCTGTTTCGCAACCACCACCGTGTCGTTGATGGTGCGAATCGTCACGGCACTGTCGGTCTCTTTTTCCACCAGGCCCGAAACGACTAGCCCATCCACCGTCACCAGGACCGTCAAGCGGTAGTCCTTGCCCATCACCGCACTGGGATCGAGTACATTTTCCAAAATGTAATCCAGATTCGCGCGGTTCGATCCCGTGATGTCAGGACCAATTTTCCCCCCTTCGCCAAACAGCGTATGGCACGATGCACAGGTCTTGGCAAAGATCCGCCGCCCGTTACTAGCATCGGCCGCCTTCAACGCGTTTGGGTTGAGCAGCTTTTTATGGCGAGCGATTAATGCCTTTTTATCCGCTGACGTATCGCGAATTTCACCCCAAACCTGTTTGAGGCGGCTGTTGAGTTTTTCATTGTTGAACCGTAAAAGTTGCCGCACGTTATACGCATGCAAATCAGTACGCGGCACTTTTTGTTGTTCAACCGCATCCAGAAGCGCCATCGCAAAACCGGGTCGCGCGACCAATGTGTTGATCGCATCCCGTTGTTCCTGTTCGGTCAATTTGCCGTATTCAGCGAGTACGGATTTCGCAATCTGCGGATTGTCAAAAGCCACCAGCGCGCGAATCGCTGCGCCGCGTAATTCCGGCTCGCCAAGCACCGCCTGGAACGCATCCGCCGCCTGTTGATCGCGACCACGCACAAGAATCGCCAATGCCTGTTGGCGTTTTTCCAACGTTGCTTGGGGATCAACCAATTGTTGCCGCATCCGTGGGAAGATTCGCTGGTCCCCCAATACGACTGCCACCTGATCCGCTCGATCACGGACGGTGTTATCAGAGCTTTTCGACAACCGGTCATAGGCAGGCTTCCAAGATTCGGGCATGGGAATATTCACCCGCCCCTGAAACGCTTGCAGCATTTCACCCAGAATCAATTTCTGAGTCGATGCATCTGTGGTTTTTGCCAGTAGCTGAGTGACTGCTCCCAAACTCCCATTCTCCGACGCTGCCCGGCGAATGATAAAATGCTTGACGATCGGGATTTTCGTCGCTGCTGCCAATTCCATCGCCCGGTCCGTATCCGCCGTAACCAGCGGCTCGATGCCATACCAGTCCATCAGCGGCAGGTTGTGGTCGTCGCTGTCCTCCGCATGCTGAACCAACTCGCGGGCAATCGGCCAACGTTGCTCCAGCGGTAAACGTTGCAGTGCCGATGCCAAATACAACCGCACGACCGCGGACGGATCCGATTTCGCCATGTCGGCCAATTGGCTGAGTAGACGCGGTGAGACCTGACGATCCTCCAGTCCCAATTGAATCGCCCAGCCGCGGATATATTCGTCATCGTTTTGCATCAAGTCTTGCAAGTCGTCTTTGGTCAATCCGCCAATGACATGCAGCGTCCAGATCGCCCGTAATTTGAGTGCCACATCAGCCGTCGAATCTAGAATTGCAAACAGTGCCGTGCGGACGCCGGCGTCTAGTTTTCCCTCAGCTGCACGCTGTTGCAAAATTCGCCGGGCGGTGCGTGGGTACCATTCATTCTCGCGATTGTGTAACTCAACCAATTCCAAGTCGCTCAATGTACGCAGGTCACGGTGATCCCATTCCGGCTTGCCGTAAGAAATGTTGTACACCCGGCCATTCGTGCGGTCCCAGATTTCGGGATTCGTGCGGTGGCAGGCATTGCGGTCGTACCAGTCGATCACATACACCGACCCGTCCGGCCCATATTTCATATTGATCCCGCGAAACCATTTGTCGTTGGCCAACATCAAATCCGGCGCGCGATCTCCCACATAACCTGAACCGGACCGTTCCAGCGCATCGTTGTTCATGCGATTGCCGTGGATGTTGTGCATGAAGATTTGGTTGCGGTATTTATCCGGCCAATTGTCGCCCAGATAAATCATTGCTCCGCAATGCGCATGTCCGCCACCGGCGGCCAGCGTGTCCTGCGGCACATCGGGTTCTTTACCCCACCAAGCATGGTCGCGGATATTGCCGACATAGTGCCGGTGCTTGGCAATTGTCTGGATGTCTGAGTAGATGTTCGGGTTGAAGTGCTGTCCCCCTTGTCGTTGGTAACGGCCCCCTTGAATCATGTGCCACAGGTGCGGAATCACACAAGCGGTGATGAATGCTTGCCCGCGATCGTTGAAATCAAGCCCCCACGGATTGCTCGTCCCCCAAGCAAAAACCTCGAATTCATGTCGCGTGGGATGATACCGCCACACGCCGGCATTGAGGGGAACGCGATCTTCATCAGCCGTTCCCGGCTTGCCAACGTTGGAGTACGTAAACACACCGTGGCAACCATACAGCCACCCATCCGGCCCCCAAATAAACGCGTTGAGCGTTTCATGCGTATCACGATAGCCGAATCCATCCAGCAGGATTTGCGGTTCCCCATCCGGCACGTCATCGCCATCTTTGTCGGGAATAAACATCAAATACGGAGCAGCCCCCACCCACACGCCGCCAAAGCCGACTTCCATGCCGCTGACGAGATTCAATCCTTCGATGAACACCTTCCGCGAATCGAGCACGCCGTCGCCGGTCGTATCTTCCAGAATGATGATCTTGTCTTTGCCCTGCCCTTCCGGAGCACGTACGGGATAGGTGTGCGCCTCGGCCACCCAAATCCGGCCCCGCGGATCGATCGCAAACGCCACCGGCTGATGCACCTGGGGTTCTCCCGCCGCCAATTTGACGGAAAAGCCTTCCGGCACCGTCATGTGCGCCGCTGCTTCCTCGGGACTCAATCCCGCGGCTAACCGTTTGATTTCCTTTGGCTGCGCATCCAAATACGCTTGTTTGTCAACGGTTTGTTGCTCATGCAACAACGCATGCGCCCCCTGCATGCCGCCCACCACAATATCGGGCAATTTGTCATCATTCACATCGCCGACAACCACCTGTCGCCCCACACCCGTGTCATCGGCCGCTTTGTGTGGAATCCAATTCACCGTGCCGTCGGGATTGCGGACCAATTCAAACCAGTAGACCACTGCCCCGGCGTCCCACAGCGGACTTTGTTCGTGATGCGACCAATACGTCTTGCCGGTGACGATGTCTTTCAAGCCATCGCCGTTCATGTCGGCCAGATTCACTGTGTGTAATTCGGTAAAGACCAAACCGTAACGATTCTCATCCGGTTCGCGGCCCATGATCAAATGCCGCTCAAACGTGATGCGTCCCTTTTCTTTGACCTGTTCAAACCACGCCAGTCCGTAGGCGTGCGCTTCGAGGCTGGTAATCACATCGTTGTCGCCATCACCGTCGACATCGTAGGCAAACATATCCGCCCCACCCGGTCCGCTGAACTTGGCGGGATGAAACGTCCACAACGGATCGCCTTTCAGATTGGTCGGCTGGGCGAACCAACCATCTTTGGTCATCACATCCTCGCGGCCATCGCCATCGATATCGCCCACTCCTAATCCGTGTGAAAACGGCCCAGGTGCAACCTTTTCGGAGATCTTGTGAAACGTCCATTTCTCAAACGGTCGCTGCCAATCAATCACGGCATAGCCAAAATGGCCGTCGCGGGTGCAGATTAACTCGGGGCGTTCATCGCCGACAATGTCCACGAATTGTGGGGATTCGTTGGAGACCTGGTCGAAGACTTCGTGTTTGGTCCACAGTTGATCGAGATTTTGCGGGCCGGGATTTTCGTAGACATGAGCCGGTGTGCCGGGAAAGCCCACGACGAACACATCGGGCTGTTTGTCCCCGTTGAAATCATGCACCCAGGAAAAGAAATTGTCCGCGTACCGTTCGCGTGGTTGCGGCTGGGCGGGATAGATTTCGTGTTTGGTTTTGAAGTCGGGACCGGCAAACCAATACGGGCCGTAGACGATATCGTTCGTGCCGTCGCCGTCGATATCCCCAAACGAGATGCCTTCGGAGTAATAGACATCAGTCAGCGGAACCGTTTGAAAACGGTCCAACCGGTAGTCATCGGCTGTGGCGAGGCTCACCATCGCTACGCACAACAATGCTGCACCAACGAGACTGTGAGACCGCAAGCCTAATCGCTCAAAACCCACCAACATGCCGCTCTCCCTGGATGATGCTGAATCGAAATTTCGATCTACACATCATAACCCAGCAGCGACAACGATGAAACACGCGGCCCCCAATGTTTCGACAACAGTGCCCCCTCAAACAAACTACTCCCTCTCCCTCTGGGAGAGGGCCGGGGTGAGGGTTTTCGCACAACGAACGCTATCCCAACTCAAAAAAATTGCTGCACGCAATGGAACGCGTTCGGTGCATCGCGTGGGCGTAATTTTGCGGAGTCATTTGGGGTTGGCGAATCCGTCGTCCTATGCGAGAAAGGTGCGTCGTGACGCACCCTACGGTTGCAATCACGGCCTGACAGCGGTCGTGGGTTTGGGCGGATTCATTAGGCATGCTTCACACACCGGGCGCGGTGGCTTCGAGACGAACACTTCCCATGCGCATCCGAGCAGGATGATGCCGGCGAAGATCAAGAAGGCGCGATGGCGTGGCATGGGTGTTCGGTGAATTCTCGAAGATAAGATGATGGCAGCGGCCAACTTCTCAATTATACCCTATTCTCCCGCCTTGGGGGGTAAAATCACCAACCCTTTGACCCCCAACGGGATACGAAACAACCCGCCACCCCCGGCTTCCCCACCCAGTCCGCCGGTGATATACAGCGTATTGGTTTCGCTGCCACCGAAGGCCACGTTGCTGGTGGTGAGGTTTCCGCCGTCGTAACGAGCGATCAGTTTTCCGGTCGGATCCAAAACCTGGACCTGTTTCATGCCGTAGTGCGCGACGTATAAATTGCCGGCCGCATCGAGACACATGCCGTCGGGCTGATTATCGACCTGCCCCGCCGCTTCATCCTTGGCCGGCAAATCGGCGAACACACGACGTTTGCCCACCTTACCTTGCCCCAGGACTTCATACTCCAAAATACGATTCTTTTTGCTCTCTGCTACCAGCAAAATCTTTCCACCCGGCCGTAACACAATGCCGTTGGGGAATGCCAATCCCTCGTCGATCAAATGCGTCTTTCCAGCTGTATCCACATAGTGCACGGTGCCGATCGGGTTGGTGTCGCTCGATCCTCCCGGATCGGTGAAATAAAACCCGCCATGCGGATCGAGTGAGAGGTCATTCGGCCCGCGAAGTGGTTTGCCTTCGCACTGCCAGGAAACCGCGCCGAGAATTTTACCGTTGGCATCCAGATGCAACATCGCATGCTGAGAAGCGTCGCACACTATGTGCGTCCCGTCGGCCAACACCTTGTGCCCGTTGGGAGCACCGGTCTTCGCCCAATCCCGATGTTCGCCATCGGGCGTGAATTGCGTGATCGTATCGCCCCAGGAAATGTAACCGTACCCCTGGTGGTCAAACACCACACCTTCGCAGTACTTGGGAACAACCAACACTTTTTCGGTCGTGACATCAGCAGGCGCAGGCAATTCGTCGGCGCCGTGCGCAAAACTACATACACCTACGAAACCAACCGTAAAGACCATCCAGCGCAAGGTGTCGTTCATCGATCATTTCTCCCATTTAATTTATACGAAGGGCAGGCTCCCGCCTGCCGGTGTTGTAATAAGTGCTATCTCTATTAGACGTAATTCGAGGGAACATTTCCATGCCCACACGGTAATCATCCGCTCCCCGCACCCCGCTACCCCGGTCCATGTCCATAAATATGCTGAATCGGCGTTTTGTGACCCCAAGCGATGTCATCGGGCGTGAGGTTGAACACGTCGGCAATTTTTTTCCGCTCCGTCGGACTGGGGGTCCAGCGTCCCATGACAATCGCCAAGACCCGCGACTCCTCCAGTCCGCTACGCTTCGTCAATTCGGCGACGGTGAGTTCGTGTTGCTGGCAGAGATCGGCGACGTTGGTGGCCATGGCTAAAAGTCCTCCTTCAATCCGTAGCGGCGGTAGCGGACGTTGCGGGGATCCATCGTGTGCCCCCAACTGATCCTCGCGACGTCGACACCGAAAGCGGCGGCAATTTTTTCACGTTCCGTGGGAGAGGGAGTCCAGCGTCCCAAGGCGATCGCCTCGACGCGCTGGGGAGACAGTCCCGATTTTGCAGCGACATCATCGATGCCCAGGCCCGTCTCCTCAAAAAACAAATCGATGGTTCTCGTAGAGGATTGGCTCACTGTCGATTCTCAACTGTGCGTTCCCAAATTCGTCCTGGCTCGTTTGAGCAGGTGACAACCGTGAGGACCGAGATCACTTCGAGTCGCCCGAATTGCTATTTTCGGAGACGAACTCCTCAATCGTGGCCTCTCCCTGTAAGTAGTTCAGCGATACCAGGAACCGATCCACTCGGTTCATCGTTTCGATAAAGTGCCGATTCTTGCTGCGGCCGTAATTAAAAAAACCATGCCCTGCATCCGCATAACCGGCCAATTCACAGCGGTTGCCCGCCTCCTGCATGGCATCGGTAAACCACTGCACCGTCTGAAATTTCACCGTGTCATCCGCTTCGCCATGCAAAATCAAAGTCGGTGGTATGCCCGCTCGAACATGGTGATAGGGGGAGATCCGTTTTGGCTCCACGCCGGTTCGCTCGAGAAGTTGTTCGGGATTCCGCACAGGGAATTCGCCATTCACCGGTGCCAAGACGACGGCAGGATTGAACAGGATCATCGCATTGGGCTTTGAACTCACGGTGTCGTCTTCGTGCGGCTCGTCCAATTCGGTGATCGTTCCAGTGCATGCCGCAATATGTCCGCCGGCAGATCCACCCGACGCCACGATCCGCTCAGGATCAACGCCCAACCGCTCGGCGTTTTCGCGAATCCAACGGACGGCCGACTTCGCATCAGCGACGCAACGATCCGCCTTCACCTTTTGCCGCGACAGCACGCGATAATCGGCTGCCATGGCGACCATGCCTCGGGAGGCGAGGTATTGGCATTGCTTTTCAAATTGCTTCGGCGAACCGCCCCGCCAGCCTCCGCCGAAGAAAAACACAATCGCCGGCCGCCGGTCGGTCGGTTGGTGTCCCTCGGGGAAATACTCGTACATGTTGAGCGCCACGTCGCCGACCGTCTTGTAGACTTCAACAGTCGCCCCGTCGAGCGTTGGCGGATAAGCCTGTTTCTTGCGGTTTTGTTGTGCAACCGCAGAACCGGCCGTCGCCAACAATAAGACACTCGCAATAATACAAGTCCAACGCATCGGTCTGTCCTCTGGAACAAATACCCGTAGTGCAAATCGAAGCCAACAGTCGACGCTCCGGGAGGGCGAAGCTCCTGCTGAGCCGCGATTTACTGAACCGTGTGGCCGAGACTAACCAGTACTGACAGATTCACTCTCATTCAAAGAAAAACGGCTCGGCGGGAGCCTCGCCCTCCCGAACATCTGTTCTCTCATTTACGCAAGTTCGCTGCGGACCCGTTCCAACAACTTCTTGGTCGCCATGATCCCTTCCGGTTCGCTCAATTTACTGCCTTCGTACTCGATGCCGACGTATCCATGATAACCGGCGTTGAGCACGATCTGCATCATGCGGAGGTAGTCGGTGTGGATCTCATTTCCTTTTGCGTCGAAATCGTGCGACTTGGCGCTGACCGCCTTGGCATAGGGCATCAACTCCGCCACGCCCTGGTAACGGTCGTACATGTTGCCGTCGCCGATACGGAAATTCCCGAAGTCGGGCAGCGTGCCGCAATTGGGATTGTCGACCGTCTTCATCACACCCGCCAACCAGGCCCCGTCGGAGGAGAGCCCGCCGTGGTTTTCGACAATGATGCCGATCTTTTTCTCAGCGCCAAATTCCGACAACCGCCGCAATCCATCAGCTGCTAAAACCATTTGTTCGCCATACGACAACTTGTGGTCGCTGCGGGCGTTGACGCGAATCGAGTGGCAACCGAGAAACTTGGCCGCATCGACCCATTTGTAATGATTCTCCACAGCCTTAATCCGCGCCGCTTCGTCGGGATCGCCCAAGTTGCCTTCGCCGTCGATCATGATCAACACATTCGCCACGCCCAGGTCGCTGGCCCGTTTTTTCATCTCACCCAGATAGGCCATGTCCTTGGCTTTATCCTTAAAGAATTGATTCACATACTCGACGGCATTGATGCCAAATTCCTCTTTGGCCGTTTTTGCAAAATCGAGATTGTCGAGTTTTCCATCGAACAGCGTCTTGTGTAGCGACCACTGTGCCAATGAGATTTCGTACAGCGGTTTTTTGTTTGCGGCGTTAAGTTTCAAACCGGTCAAGTGTGCGATCCCCATAGCAGAAGTAACGGAAGCGGAAACGGCCAAAAACTGCCGCCGCGTGGTGGACTGTGACATGTTGTGTATCCTTAAGCGGTGCTTGTGAAATTTTTCAAAGTGAGAGTGTTCATCATACGCCTTCCTGGGGAATGCGCAAAGTCATCCGCTGCGGTCCGCGTATTCGCTGGTGCGCAGTTCGGTCAACAAACCGATCCGGCATTAAGTTTTCTGTAGTGCGTCGCGAATCTCCGTCAGCAATTTGACCTCTTCGGAGGGTTCTACGGGTGATGCTGGATCTTTTTTCTCTTCCTCAAACTGCGCCTGCGCCGCATTCATTGCCTTGACGACCATGAAAATCGCAAAGGCCACAATGATAAAATCAATAACGACATTGAGAAACTCGCCATAATTGATCGAAACGGCTTCGATTCTTTTGCCCGCTTCGTCCACACTGGCCGCCTTTAAAGTGATCGCTAGGTCGCTGAAATCGACTCCCCCCATCAACAGCCCGACCGGCGGCATGATGATATTGCTGACGAACGAACTCACAATCTTGCCAAAAGCAGCCCCGATGACGATGCCGACCGCCATGTCGACCACGTTCCCCTTCATGGCGAAATCTTTGAACTCTTGCAAAAAACTCATCGCCGTCCCCTTTTGGAATTCGAATTGTTTGTATGACTCGTAACAAATACCCGCCTACTGCTGATTATGGCAACATCACCCGTCCCCCATCGGCAACAATCGTCTGTCCGTTGATAAAACTCGACTGATCCGACAGCAGATAAAACACGGTATCAGCAATTTCTCGAGGTTGTCCCATGCGGGGTATCGGGGTACCGGCAACCATATTGTCCAGCAGCGTCTCATCAACGCCGTCTAAAATCTCAGTGCCGACCAAACCGGGAGCAACCGCATTCATACGGATTCCGTGTTTCACCAACGCTTCGCCGGCGCTCTTCGTGAATTCAATCACGCCCGCTTTGCTCACCGAATAGGCGATCGCCATCGGCCGTCCACGGATTCCGGCAATCGAGGCCACGTTGACAATCCGCCCGTATCCCCGCTCAATCATGCGATCCTTCACCGCCCAGGTCACGAGATACAGCCCGGTGAGATTCACGTCCATCGTGCGCCGCCAATGTGCGGCAGTCGTTTTTTCGTGCGGCAATAACTCAAAAATGCCGGCATTATTCACCAATAACTCCACCGGCCCGAACATGTTTTCAATTTCGGACACCATCTTATCCACAGCGGTTTCATCCGAAACATCCGCCGCCAAAATCCGCGCCTGCCCCCCGGCCGCTTCGACCAGCCGCGCCGTTTCTTCAGCGTCCTCTTTACGAGAACGGTAATTCACAACCACGTTCGCCCCCGCCTGCCCCAAGCGAACACAACAAGCCCGTCCAATCCCCCGCGACCCCCCAGTCACCAACGCCGTCGCCCCATCAAAACATTTTTCGCTCATCACAAAACCTTCAAAAATCAAATGTAGGGTGCGTCGCGACGCACCTTTCTATGTAGGACGAAAGACTCACACTCGCTAATAAATCTCACGCCAAGCCGCAAAGCCCGCAAAGAAATTCAAATGCATCCCTTTTTCCTTCTCTGCGCTTAGCGTCTCTGCGTGAGGCTTTTTTCGTTTGAATATTTGGGACGAAAGATGTTCGCATTCATTACCGTTCGCTGTTCACGTCAGATTGATGGACCTTTGATTTATCTGTGCGATCAATCAAGACAAGTGTCAAGAAAGCAGCGACACAGGCAATGGCATTGACCGTCATCGAATATTTCACAATCTCAATCACAACCTCTGCCTCTATACTATTCGCCTTAGCGTAGGCAGCGCACAGCAACCAAAAAACTAGAAATACCGCCGACACCACCCCAAAGCACCAATGCGGCGCATATTTGGCCGCCCACCACCACTTCGCCAAGATCCATCCCGACAATGGCACTAAAGTCGACAACCATATTATGAGGCCTGCTCCGATCGTCTCCGGATCAAAAAGGATACTCGTGACAACAACCGCCAGGATCGATGTTAGGCACGCCATGCATGGTGCAAATAAAATTGCGCTCTTTTCGATATTCTTCCGCATCGCATCTCTCCGTGAATCGTCGGTAACCCAATTCCCAATACTGCTTCTGGGACGTCTTGGGGCGACAAACATCACGGTTTAATGAGTGATATTCCCACCGATCACAATAACTCCACCACACACCCCGTCTGCGACGCTGTCTGTGCCGCCTCAATTATCCGCGTTGCCCACGCCCCTTGTTCCGCCGGAAACTCCGGGGGACGATTCTCGATGACCGCGCGGGCAAAATCATTGACCACGCCGAAGTGAGCGTTGTCGGGATAGGTCGATTCAAACAGCGATAAATCATCGCGGCCCAAGACGGCGAGCGGCTCGGCATTCCAAGGATCGCTCACAAGACTGCCCTGCGTGCCATGCAATTCCCAGGCCGGTAGACCGTGCGGTGTGTTCCAGTTGCAGACAAGCGTCAGGTGTGTGCCCGATGCGTAGCGGACAAAGACGGTTTCGGTGTCGGGCGATTGCCAATCGGGGTGTGTCGTCTTATCGCAGGCCGCCCAAACAGCCGCCGGTGGGCCGAGCAAATAATGCAACAGATCCAAGCGATGGCTGCCGACATCGGCTAACGCCCCACCCCCTGCCCTGCCCCGCACACGCCAGATCTTGGGGTCATCAGCCGCCGGGTTGAATTCGCTCAACTGCGCCACGTGCGCGCGAACGACCGTTCCGAGGGCCTGTTCGTCGAGCAACCGTTTCATTTCCCGCACCTTGGGCAACCAGCGGGCGTAATAGGCGACCGCACAATTGACATGGTTTGCCTTCGCGGCGGCGATCATCGCATCGCATTGGGCGGCGGTGAGCGCCATTGGTTTTTCAACCAGTACATGCTTGCCCGCATTGGCGGCGGCAATTGTTTCGGGGGCATGCCGCTCCACCGGCGAAGCCACATAAACGATCTTCACATCCTCGTCGGCCAATAATGCATCGAGATTCGTGTAACCGCGTCCGCCATAACGTGCGGCATGTTCGTCGGCCAGAGCAGCGCTATGTGAGTAAAACGCGGCGATATGACTATCGGGTTGTGCGAGAATCGCATCTGCGGCACGTCGACGAACAATGTCACTGCACCCAACAATTCCCCAACCCACAGTCATGACTCGCTCCCCACGTCCACAGTCGGTTGTTGTCGATCACAGGCATAATCATCCAAACACAGTGCCGGTTTTTCCCCCAGCATCAACGATGCCATTACAGTTCCGGTAATCGGGGAGAGTTGCAGGCCATCACGAAAATGCCCTGTGGCAACGAATAGATTCTCCGTCCCGGGCGCGCGTCCCAGATAAGGCAATCCATCCGCCGAACGAGGCCGCAGTCCCGCCCAGGCGCGCTCGAACGTTGCTTCGGCCAGACAAGGCACAAGGCCCTTGGCAAAATCCAAGAAATCGCTCAACCCCTCAGCGGTGTTGGTTTTATTAAAGCCAACCGTTTCGACAGTTGCGCCCACCAAAATTCGACCATCGGGTCGCGGCACGAGATACTTTCTACCGGACAAAAGTATGTGGCTGAAGGGTAATGGCTGCGCGTAGAGTAAAACAATTTGCCCACGTACCGGTATTGTCGTCACGTTGCAGCCAACGGTCTGCAAGATATGTTGCGACCAACTGCCGGCGGAGACCAAGAACTGGCCAGCGTTCAGCATGCCTTCACTTGTATTGACGCCGAGGATTTTCTCACCGCTGCGCTCAAATCCGTAAACGGGCGTCCCGGCAATCATCCGCACACCGCGCGCCGTGCAAGCGGCGAGTAAGGCTTTGACATGCCGCGGATTGCGAATTTGTGCCATCGTGGGAAGCCGATAGGCGGAAGAGATATTGTCCGCTAAATTCGGCTCGTATTGGCGTGCGGCTTGAGGAGTTAAGGCCTCGACCTCTACGCCGCGTTGCCGGGCGAATTCAATGTCGTTGTGCAATGCGTCCGGCGGTCCGCCGTAGCGAACCTCCAGTCCGCCGGAGCGTCGATATCCGTTGTCGATACCTGTTTCGGCTTGCAAGGACTCACTGAATTGCGGCCACAGTTGCTGGCTGGCGGATTGCAAACGCAAAGCGGCTTCGGCAGTTCCTGCCTCAGCGATCGGCGGTAACATACCCGCCCCGGCCCACGACGCCTCACGACCGAGCGGACCTTGATCGACAACCGTCACCGAGGCGCCCCGCCCGGATAGCTCATAGGCAATCGACAACCCGATCACCCCGCCGCCAATCACAATCACGTCCGACATCAGCGTTTTCGGTCTTCCTTTATTATTCTTCGCGGCGCTCCCTGAACTGCAACCACTTGATTCTAACGCATCCAGCGCACATTTTTGTAGGGTGCGTCTCGCCGCACATTTCTCAGTAGGACGACAGATCCAAAATCAAATAACTCGCTCAGTACTAGTAGCATCGCCCAGCAAGAGATGGCGTCCAACATCGGCCCGGCGTGCAGCCCTTGGTTTAATTTCGATATCGGCTGTTGTTGTCTGTAGTTCACTGTGGCATACTAGTGAACACTACGCTGCTGGGCCAACGACAACGATTTCGTGAAATTTGTGTTCAGAACACATTAACAATCGAGGGACAGCGCGATGAAAGATATCCCGGATTTTGTATGGGTCATCATCAAAGGAGTCGTCTGGATGATTCCCTTGGCGATCCTCACCCTGCGGAGTATTCTGGACCTGCGGAACAGTGACGGTCCCAGCCATGCCGGCAGCGCCTTCATTTTTCCCGTGCTACTGGTCGCCATGATCCTGCCGTTTATCGCCGGGGTCACCCACCGTTCGCGCGCTGTCGCCCTGGTGGCCGGAGCTGTCTGGGGAATTTTGATGCTGTCGTACTACGTCTTTACTCCCGAACTCTCATCGAAATTCTAAGCGCGGGGGTGAAGAACGACGCCGCCATCCAGCGATGGCGGGTGCGAACTTGCAGCTCTTGACTCGGTGCGACCCAACTTGGGGCAGCATCGCTCAGCGTGATGAGGTGAGCGATGCCTTGAAGTACTCGCGATTGAGGCGGGCGATGTTTTCCAGTGAAATGCCCGCCGGACAAGCCGCTTCGCATTCCGCCGTGTTGGTACAGGCCCCGAAGCCTTCTTCATCCATTTGGGCGACCATGTTTAGCACGCGGCTTGCGCGTTCCGGTTTGCCTTGCGGCAACAACGCCATTTGCGAGACCTTGGCGCCGACAAACAACATGGCCGAAGCATTCTTGCAGGCAGCAACACAGGCTCCGCAGCCGATGCAGGATGCGGCGTCCATGGCACGGTCGGCATCCTGTTTAGGAACAGGCAGGGCATTGGCGTCTTGAGCACTGCCGCAATTGACTGATACGTAACCGCCGACGGAAATCACGCGGTCCAGCGCGCTGCGGTCGACGACCAAATCCCGCACAACCGGAAAAGCTCGTGCCCGCCACGGTTCGACAACAATCGTATCGCCGTCGCGAAACCGCCGCATGTGCAATTGGCAAGTCGTGGTTTCGTTGTCCGGACCATGGGCTTGGCCGTTGATCATTAAGCTGCACATGCCGCAAATTCCTTCGCGGCAATCGTGGTCGAACGCGACCGGCTCTTCATTTTCGGAAATCAACTGTTCGTTCAGCACGTCCAGCATTTCCAAAAACGACATTTCAGTCGAAACACCGCGCAGTTGATACAGTTTGAACTCACCTTGTGCGTCGCCCGCGGCTTGTCGCCAAACCTTGAGCGTCAAATTCAGTTCACTCATCGTTATTTGTAACTCCTCTGGGTGAGTTTCACGGTTTCAAAGCTGAGCGGCTCGGTATGACGTGTCGGCTCGGAGGCCTCGCCGTTGTATTGCCAAGCGGCGACATGGCAGAAGTCTTCGTCATCCCGCTTGGCTTCGTTTTCAGCGGTTTGATATTCCTCGCGGAAGTGCCCGCCGCACGATTCCTTGCGCTCCAATGCATCCTTGGCGAGCAATTCGCCAAACTCCAGAAAATCGGCCAACCGGCCGGCATATTCCAGATTTTGGTTGAGCGTTTCTCCCGCACCGAGCACCTTGACGTTTTGCCAGAATTCCTCGCGTAACGAGCGGATTTTTTCGATCGCTTCTCGCAATCCCGCGTCGCTGCGGGACATCCCGCAATGGTCCCACATAATGTGTCCCAATTCGCGATGAATGCTATCCACCGAGCGATTGCCATTAATATTCAGCATCGCTTCGGTGTGATTGCGGGCATCGACCACCGCTTCTTGGAATGCCGGATGATGTGTCGTAACCCGGGGCAATTTGACGCTGGCTAAGTGGTTGCCGACCGTGTAAGGAGCGACGAAGTATCCGTCCGCCAGTCCTTG
This sequence comes from uncultured Planctomycetaceae bacterium, assembly GCA_942492455.1. Lineage (GTDB taxonomy): Bacteria > Planctomycetota > Planctomycetia > Planctomycetales > Planctomycetaceae > Symmachiella. The sequence goes on from CALOFE010000007.1 coordinate 161,702, forward strand.
CATCAGAGCACTGGCCCCTAAACGGTTGGCCCCGTGATCTGAGAAATTGGCTTCGCCCAACACAAACATGCCCGGGATCGTGCTTTCGAGATTGTAGTCGACCCACAATCCACCCATTGTGTAATGCACGGCCGGATAAATCCGCATCGGCGCGTGGTACGGGTCCTCGTCGGTGATCTTTTGATACATATGAAACAGATTGCCGTACTTCTGACGAATCACATCTTCGCCATCGCGGGCAATCGCGTCCTTGAAGTCCAGATAGACCGACTTGCCGGTGGAACCGACTCCATAACCCGCGTCACAACGTTCCTTGGCGGCGCGTGAGGCGACGTCGCGAGGGACCATATTTCCGAAGGCGGGATAACGCCGTTCCAGATAGTAATCCCGATCTTCTTCGGGAATTTCCCGCGGTTTGCGTTTGTCGTCTGCATCCTTGGGAACCCACACTCGGCCGTCATTCCGCAAGCTTTCGCTCATCAGTGTCAGTTTCGATTGATAATCGCCCGACACCGGAATGCAGGTGGGATGAATCTGCGTGTAACAAGGATTGGCGAAATACGCACCTCGTTTATAAGCCCGCCATGCTGCTGTGACGTTACAGCCCTTGGCATTCGTCGAGAGGTAATAAGCGTTGCCATATCCGCCCGTGCAGAGTAGGACCGCATGACCTGCGTACGATTCGATCTCGCCCGTAACGAGATTCCGAGCGACCACTCCGCGAGCGACGCCATCCACGACCACCACGTCGAGCATTTCTCGGCGGGGGAACATTTTGACTTTGCCATGCCCCACTTGACGCATCAACGAGCCGTAGGCACCCAGCAACAGTTGCTGTCCGGTTTGGCCCCGAGCGTAAAACGTCCGCGAGACTTGTGCCCCACCAAAGGTGCGGTTGGCCAGTAATCCGCCGTACTCGCGAGCGAACGGCACTCCCTGTGCGACGCATTGATCGATGATTGAGCCACTGACCTGGGCCAAGCGATAGACATTGGCCTCGCGGCTACGATAATCGCCCCCCTTGACGGTGTCATAAAACAACCGCTTTACGCTATCGCCGTCGTTGGGATAGTTTTTGGCAGCGTTGATGCCGCCTTGGGCGGCAATACTATGTGCCCGGCGCGGAGAGTCCTGAATGCACAGGCTTGTTACGTTGTAGCCTAACTCCGCCAATGACGCCGCCGCTGATGCACCCGCCAAGCCGGTGCCTACCACGACGATGTCGAATTTGCGTTTGTTATTGGGCGCCACCAACTTCATATCGAAGCGGTGTTTCTCCCATTTGTCTTCGATCGGTCCCGAGGGAACTTTCGCATCCAAAGTCGTTTCCGAGACGACGCTCATCGGCCAATCCTCTTCAGCACCCGCCGTGCGGGTTGGTGTCTCCCGCAGTGCGGGCTCGTATTATCTGTTTTCGGTCGCAATCTCTGACAACTGTCCGCTCCGATTCCCCAACTCACTGGGTGGGCTCTGGGGTTGGGGTTTCAGGGGCCTCCGCTACCGGAGGTGTGGTCTGCCCCGAAAAATACCCAAAGATCCCCATCAGCGGAAAAGACGCAAATCCCAAGCTGATTGTCATCGCGAAGAGAATCCCCAAAATCTTAATCGGCTTGGTGTATTTCGGGTGATTGATTCCCAAAGATTGAAACGCGCTTTGAAATCCATGCAACAGGTGAAAGCCCAGCACCAAGGTCCCGATCAAATACACAACGTGGGTGAAGCCTTGACTGAGAATCCGTGCGGCATTGGCGTATTCCGTCAACCCTCCCGGGCCGGCGTCGATCACGCCAAACTTAAAATGCCCCAAATGTACCAACAGGAACATCAGTACAACGAGCCCGGTGACGAACATATATTTGCTGGCAAAATTGGGCGCTCCTTTGGAGATTGTCTCGGTCACTTTGGAGCGTTGCGTGTCGTAAGGCACCGCGCGGGCGGCCCAGTTTTCGCGGGCTGTGATGATTCCCAGTGCGATATGCAAAATCAAAAGAATGAACAACCCAGTTTCAGCGATGGGCAGCAAAATCTTTTGCGAATGCAGCGCATGAGCATAGGCGTCGTACTGCTCAGCACCGACGTACAACAAAAAGTTTCCCGATAGGTGTACGACCAAAAATCCGCAAAGTGCCAGACCGGTGATGCCCATCAAGAGCTTCTTGCCGATCGATGACGACAAGGCTCGAATCAGCGAGGTCAATGTCCGTCTCCCCGAAGGTGTCTCGCCCGAGTTTGTTCACTGGGGCGTCATGTAGTGAAACTGATCAGCAATTGTCCGAAGGCGCGCTACCGACGCGATTGCCGCCAAATCAGAAGTTCCTCCGGATTATAGGACAACCGGGTACACTTTCAATCGTACCGGCAATTGTTCTTGTCTCGCGAAGAAAACAGCGGCCACGAACTGTGCGTTTTGCCAGAATTTGCCAAACACATTGTCGCGGCGGGTGTCAGGCAGGGAAATAAAATCCACGCCCTATGCCGCTGCTGGCAAGCACAACGTCACCGCCAATGAATGGGGTTGCAGCAGTCCGCCACCCACTCGTCATGCCCCGCCCCGCTTGTTACGGCGGCGTTTGCCTGGTTTTCCAGACGCGGAAGACCGTTTTTTATGGGCTCCTTTTTTGGGAGCAGCCATCTGTTTTTTTGCCTTTTTCTTTCGTTTTGCTTTATCCCGGCTCGCAGCCGCCTTTTTCTTGTTCGACTTTTTACGGGGCTGCTTACCCGCTTTTTTCGACGAGGACTTGGTGCCCTTGGCGGGGGGCTGCCGTTTTTCGCTTTGCTTTTTCTTGGAGGAAGAATTTTTTGTGGCGGGCGAATTCGAAGTTGTTGCCAAGACCCGGAAGTTCAATTCGCGGCGATCGACATCGACGTGCGTGACCACCACCCGCACCGTGCCTCCCAAGCGATATTCTTGTCCCGAACGCCGTCCAACAATCCGGTGCGATTCCTGTTCGTAGTCGTAGAAATCCTCGGCCAACGTTGAAATGTGCACCAATCCTTCGGCGGGTAGTTCCAGTCCCTGGCAGAAAAAACCGAACTTCTGCACGCCGGTAATCACCGCATCGAATTCCAATCCGATTTGATCGGACAAGTACGTCAGCAGCTTGACCTTGATCAGTTCCCGCTCCGCCTGTTCGGCACGGCGTTCATTGAACGAACAATGCTGCCCCAGCGCCACTAATTCCAAAGCGTCCTCATGCCGTTTGTCCCCTTTGATCAAGCGATCCACAATGCGATGGATCGTCAAGTCGGGGTAACGCCGAATCGGACTGGTAAAGTGGCAATAATTCTCCTCGGATAAGGCATAGTGCCCCAGTTCATCCGGGGAGTAGACCGCCTGCTTCATGCTGCGCAGGAGTGCATAATTCACTGCCCGCATCAGCGGTTGGTCACGAACGGCATTGAGCAATTCTTGAACATGCGACTTGCTTTGATATTGCTTCAGTTCAAATCCGAGCGAAGTCACAAATTCGCCGAAAGATTTGAGTTTGGCTTCGTCCGGCGCATCGTGCACGCGGCGGAGAAAAGCGATTCCCTTTTCAGCCAACTTATCAGCGACGGCAATATTCGCCGCCAACATAAATTCCTCAATGATTTGATGGCTCGCATCATGCTCGACCGACTTGGCCCCGATGACCTCGCCATCTTTGCCGAGAACAATCTTGGTTTCCGGCATCGAGAGTTCCAGCGCCCCGCGGGCGAAGCGCCGTGCTCGCAACAACATCGCCAGTTCGTACATCCGCGCCAATAAATCCCGCACCCGTGCCGGCGCACGCGATTTGTGCTCCTCGGGATGAAAAATGATCGGCAAAACTTGCTCATAAGCAAATCGCCGCACGACTTTGATGGCGGTATTTTTAAGTTCGACATGAATCGGCATCCCTTCGGGGGAAAACTCGATCATTGCCGACTTTGTGAAGCGGACTTTGCCTTGTTGCAGACTCGCCAGCGAATTGGAAATCACTTCCGGGATCATTGGCAAAACGCGGTCGGGCAGATAGACGCTCGTCGATCGCTGTTGCGCCTCTTGATCCAGCCGTGTCCCAGGCTGAACGAAGTGTGAAACATCGGCAATATGCACGCCCAGGTGCCAATGCCCGTCGTCGCTCCGCGAGAGGGAAATCGCATCGTCAAAATCCCGCGCGGTCTTAGGATCGATGGTCACGATCGTCTCGCCGGTCAAATCCAGGCGATCTCCCAGTTCGGACTCATCGAATTGCTGCGCTTGGATCCGCGCTTCTTCCAACACATCTTCTGGAAATGCGTCGGGTAATCCATATTCGTGGATAACAGCTGCGGTATCGACTCCTGGCGCTCCCCGCGCACCAAGCACCTCGGTGATAACCCCTTCCCCTTGCCGGAAATGGCTGGGAAAGCGGACCATTTCAAACACGATTTTATCGTCAGGTTGCGCCCCTTTGGCGCCGGGATCCCCCACAAAAATGGGATCGCTGAAGTTCGTGCCGTCGACCTGCACGTAGCTGCGACCGCCGCTTTCGAAATAGGTTCCCACAAACGCGTTGGTCGCCCGCTGCAGAATCTGTTCCACGCGTCCCCGCACACGATCCCCGTCCCGGCCCTTTCCTTTGAGCAACTTGACGATCGCTTCATCGCCGGTCAGCGCATTCCCCAAGTTTTTGGGGGCAATGTAGATGTCTTCCTTGAACTGGGCCGTCTCGGCGTGCTGAATTAGAAATCCAAACCCCCCGGCAGCCTTTTTGATTACCCCCGTCACGAATCCGTGCGGAGGAGTCGCCCGCAACAGACCGTTGCGTGTGGCAAAAACCGCCCCCGATTCTACTAAGGCGTCCAACGCCTCCCGAAACGCAGGTAGATTTTTCTTGGGCACCTTGAGGAGTTTGGCCAGCGGAACCGCTTTAACGGGCTTGTACTCGGGTTTGGCCAGAAGTTCGAGTATCTGTTGTTCAATTTTCGGCATAGAGGTCTCGGTCAGTTTGACACGGTCGTTTCAAATCAGGTTCGCGGAATCCATCCACAGAAAAAGGGGGCTTTGACTAGAACCAGTTTCAAAACCCGGTTGCGCCTGTTCGAGAATCTAGAATAAAAATGCGTGTGCGACGCGTCAGAGGGTTTTGAAACCAGTTGTATACAGATTATCACGGTGACCCGCGGAATGGGGGAAAGAAACAGCGGCGAATGCACATAAACCGTAAAAATCCCGCCTTGCCGCCATGATATCTCCGTCGATCACCGGGCAATTCAATCCGCAAACACTTTTCCCGGATTCATTACGTTCTGCGGATCAAGTGTCGCTTTGATCGCTCGCATCACGTGCCAGGCGGCACCATGTTCCTGTTGTAGAAATTCGCGTTTGCCCAAACCCACGCCATGTTCGCCGCTGCAGGTTCCTTCCATATCGAGCGCGCGTTGGACCATGCGGCTATTGAAATGCTCCGCTTCGGCTAATTCCTCCGGGCGATTCGGATCGACCAAAAACAGCACATGAAAATTCCCGTCTCCTACGTGCCCCAACATCGGACAGGGCAACGAGCAATCCTGCAAATCCTGCCGTGTTTCCGCAATGCATTCAGCCAACCGCGAGATGGGAACGCAGACATCGGTCGTAACACTCCGACTGCCCGGTCGCGATTCGATGATGGCGTAATACGCATCGTGCCGCGCTTGCCACAGCTTGTTGCGTTGCGCCGCATCCGTCGCCCATTGAAAGTCGGTTCCCCCCTGCTCCGCCGCAATCCGCGCAACCCGCTGGGACTGTTCGACCACCCCCTGCTCCGTTCCTTGGAATTCAAGAAACAACGTCGGCGCCGCTTTATAGTCGAGGCCCGAATAAGCATTCACCGCCCGCAGCGCCGCCTCGTCTAGCAATTCCATCCGCGCCAAGGGGATTCCCGCTTGGATCGTCTGGATCACAGTCTTCACCGCCGACGCGACATCCGGAAACGGGCAGACGGCCGATGACAACGCCTCGGGAACGCGATGCAGCCGGACTGTCACGGCTGTGATAATCCCCAACGTCCCTTCCGAGCCGACAAACAGCCGCGTGAGATCATATCCCGCCGCCGATTTGCGAGCGCGGCGCGATGTGTGAATCACCCGTCCGTCGGCCAAGACGACTTCCAGTCCCAGTACATTTTCACGCATCGTGCCATAACGAAATGCATTGGACCCCGAGGCCCGCGTGGCCGCCATGCCGCCGATTGTCGCTGCGGCTCCGGGATCGACCGAAAAGAACAGCTGGCTGCCCTCCAGTCGCTCATTCAATGCAACGTGCGTCACCCCCGCATCGACGACCGCGTCCAGATCTTCAGTGTGAATCGAGCGAATTGCATGCATCCCACTCAGGTCAATGCACAGCCCACCCTGCGTCGCCACGATACCTCCCTCAACGGCGGAACCAATGCCGTAGGGAATCATCGGCACTCCATTCGCGGAACAGATTTTAGCGATTTCCGCAACCTCGGCCGTACTTTGCGGAAACGCAACCGCATCGGGCGCCACAGCCGGCTGCCAAGACTCGTCGCTGCCATGAACGTCGCGGACACCATCGGCTATCGACAGTCGGTCACCGAGCAAGGCCGACAGTTCTGCTTGTGCTTGTGAGAATTTTGTCATCCGCAAATTCTAACCGCTGAATCGGGAGTTCGCATCCCGGCGCTGAGGACATTGCACACAAATCAAGGTTTGGCGTCACCTATATTGATTAGCTTTCAGCTCCAATGATCAATCAGCTGGTCAAGCCTCTCTGTTCAAGCTAACAGCGTATGTCCCCTAGAATCTGAATGCTTCACACTCGGCCAGCACCCCACATTTCACTCTTCTGGTGCATGCGAATCACGAAGCGCCGCTGAATTCGTCAAAAATGGAATATTCCTCCCAGACTTCCTGTGCGGATCAACTCTTACAGTTCCGATGACCCAAGAATAACGTGCAAACACCCGATTCCGCAGAACACGGAATATCGCGCATTGGAGAGGCAGGATGACTCAGGGTACGTTTTGTCTCGGTGCTTCCACTGCAGATCGGTTCGATGTCCTTTTCTTGAAAAAGGTAAAGTCGCTCTGCTTTCTTTCGCAGCCACAAACAAGCGAGCGCCACGACCCCAATAATCGGTATGGGTGTTACCACGCGTGTTGGCGCGTTGATCCTCACATCTTGCGGATTCTACGTCGATGACTCAGTACGGAGAGATTTCGCAACCAAAAACTACTGATCAGCTTCCCTAATGTACGATCTTCCTAGTGCGAACGTGAGTTATGAACGTGCGTTGCAAATGATTTGCAACTTGAGTGCCAACGGAGGGGCCGCCATACGAGTCCGCTCAGGACGGACTTCCCCAAGACTGTTGGTCACAAGCGATGAAATACGATCTGGTCGTTATTGGCAGCGGACCTGCCGGACAAAAAGGCGCCATAGCTGCCGCCAAACTCAACAAGCGCGTCGCCATTGTGGAACGCGACTTCAATCAGTTTGGCGGCGTCTGCCTGCACTCCGGGACGATTCCCTCCAAGACGATGCGAGAAGCCATTTTGCATCTCAGTGGCTATAGCCATCGCGACGTTTACGGCGAGCAGTACCGCCAAAAACGTCGGATCACGATGGACGACTTGCGGCGTCAGGTCGCGCACGTCGTCGAGCACGAACGTGATGTCATTCAAGACCAGTTGGAGCGCAACGGGATCGACAGTTACGTCGGTGACGCGAGTTTCGTTGGTCCGCACGAGATCGCCGTCACCAGCGCTGGCGGCGAATCCATTACTTTGCAGACTGAAAAAGTCCTGATCGCCAGCGGCACGAAGCCGGCACGGCCAAAGAGCATCCCGTTCGATGGCAAAACCGTATTCGATTCCGATGAGATTCTGAAATTGCCGGAAATTCCGCGGTCCTTGATCGTCATCGGCGGCGGCGTGATTGGCATCGAGTACGGCATCATGTTTGCCACACTGGGGGTGCGGGTGACCGTTGTCGATGGCCGGCGGCGACTCTTGGAATTTGCCGACGCCGAAATCGTCGACTCACTGATGTTCCACGCCCGTTCGTTGGGCATGGTATTCCGTCTGGGTGAAGACGTGGTGGGGATTGATCGCCTGCAGGAAAACCGGATCGCTCTGCATTTAGAAAGCGGTAAAAAGCTGATCGGCGAAAGCGTGCTTTATGCTGCCGGCCGCTCCGGCGATACCGAACGTTTGAAACTGGAAGCCGCCGGATTGACTCCCGACGAGCGGGGACGCTTGTGGTGCAACGAGCATCAACAGACCTGGGTGCCGCATATCTACGGCGTGGGAGATGTCGTCGGTTTTCCCGCTCTGGCCAGCGTTTCGATGGAGCAAGGCCGCCGCGCGGTTTGCCACGCGTTCGATCAACCGTTTCACGGCTGCGAGGTCTTGCCTTACGGCCTGTATACGATTCCCGAAATTTCGATGGTCGGTAAGAACGAAGACGAGCTAACCAAAGAACGCGTGCCCTACGAAGTCGGTGTCGCTCGCTTTCGCGAAATCGCCCGCGGTAAGATTCTGGGGGACGATACGGGACTGCTCAAAATGTTGTTCCACCGCGAAACTCGCGAGATTCTTGGCGTGCACTGCATCGGCGCCACCGCCACGGAGATCATTCACATCGGGCAAACGGTGATGGCCTTGGGAGGCACCATCGACTATTTCCGCGACACGGTCTTCAATTATCCCACCATGGCGGAATGTTACAAAGTCGCCGCCTTTGATGGATTGAATAAGCTGTCGCTGGAAGGCGAGTTCGCCGCTACAGCACCGTCCACGTCTGAGAAGGACGAGAAATCACCACCAGCCGCGCGAGGCCAATGTCGACGTGATGGCTGTGTGACAGCGAAATGACATCGGCTAGGGCGACAACGCTCTGTCAATTTGTTGAAATTCACTCAATCTCTTCTCGCACACAACTTTTGCGTGGGGGTGCCACTGGCGGCTTGTCCGCCAGTGCGGTGGAAGGGCGAGTGTTCCATGCGAATTGATGATAAACAACAAACGACGAGAGCACTGCTGGGCAAGCCAGCAGTGGCACCCTAAACGTGAACGAAGAACGCAATAACCCAGCGCTGTAGTACGAATTAAGACTTGGGAATATCAAATCCCACGTCGACCGAGCATTCGGAAAAGTCGGTGGTCATCGGCAACCAATAATGTTGCGCCCAGCGTGGCGAATAGATGGTGTAGTCACCCCCGACAATCACTTGCGGCAAGCTGATGTTCAGGCCCAATGTTTCCATATGACGTTTGCCGAAACCGGCGATCATATTGGCCATTTCTCCGATCGCATCCAGCACATCCGCATCGACTTCGGTCGGCTGAATCCCTGTCATGCGCTCCAAAATGGCCATGGCTCCTTCAGCGGGAATGCTGAAGGAAATCGCCCCGGTCATCCCGCCACTGATGCCAATCACCGACGTGACTTCATGCATCCGATGGCCTACGGAAACCGGTTGGATTTCCCCCATCGTACATCCACTATCCAACATCATTTCCACCACCGAAATCGTCGATTCCGCGAACGGCTTGATCAATTGCAATGCTGGATCATGTTCAGTCGATGTCGTCATGAAACTGTTTTCCCAATGTGGTCGTGGCGACTTTTAATGAATTTGGGCAGCACGTCGCGTTGATTCCGACAAGTGTGTCCTTTTCTTGAATCGACCGTACTGCGACGCACATTCAATACGACATCCGCGCGTCCGACTTCCCACTAAAATCGGTCAGGTCGCTGGCCTTATTGGGCGGGAAAATCGGAATAGCTCGCAAAGTCGCTCAACTGCTATTTCGCCGTAATTGCTCAACCGCCTGCTGGAAATCGGCGGGCAGCGGTGCTGATATGACTAATGGAGTACCTGTCAGCGGATGCGAGAACGAGATTTCCGCCGCATGCAACGCCTGACGATCCATCAAATGCACGTCGTCGGAAACGCCGTAAAACTCATCCGCCACGATCGCATGCCCGATGCTGGCCAGATGCACGCGGATTTGGTGCAACCGCCCCGTGAGCGGTTTTGCCTCGACCAATGAATACGGCAATTCAAATCGCTCCAACACCCGATAACGAGTGACGGCTTTTTTGCGTCCGGTCGCCCCTGGGGTGATGCTCATTAGTGCACTCTCGGGCGCCCGTCCGATGGCCGCATCGATCTCGCCCCTATCGTCGGCAACGTGACCGTGCACCAACGCCAGATACGTTTTGGACACCCGTCCCGACTGAAAGTCGATCGACAAATTGCGATGCGCCTGGTGGTCTTTACAAACCACAATCACCCCGCTGGTCAGGCGATCCAAACGATGCACAATCCCCGGCCGCAACAGGCCCGGCAGCGGCGTTTGCCGGTCGAGGTAATACTGCAACGCATTGGCCAACGTGCCGTCGTGATAATTGCCACCCGGATGCGCGCTTTGCCGCGGCGGTTTATTCACGGCGATGAGGTGTTCATCTTCGTAGAGGACTTCCAACGGCAGATCCTGGGCTTCGATCAGCTTGTCGGGCGGCTCAACCAGCCTGACACGCACCAATTGTCCCGCTCGCACCCGAAACCGCGGCTCAGCCGGCACATCTTCAATCCACACGCATCCCCCACGAATCAACCGCTGCATCCGTTGCGGCGTATAGTTCCGAAAATGCCGCGTCAAAAACCGATCGATCTTCTCACGATCCAGGTAGTTTTCGACCGTGACCACGGTGGTGTAGGGATATGGTGTTGTTGGCCGGGCGTTTTGCATATGATGTCGGAACGATGTACGAAGACGAATCCAAAATAATCAATCGCCCTGCTTTGTAACTGCACTCGCATGACGTGGAAAGCCCGACAGCGCCGCCAATGACCGAGTCCCACGAAAATCTCTTGTTACTTCCCGGCTTACACGGCGTCGGCTCGTTGTTTCCGCCCTTCATCTCCGCCATGCCGCCGCACTGGACGACGCATACGTTTGAGTATCCTCTCGATGCAGTGCGTTCCTACGAAGAGTGGACAGCAATAATCCGTGAGACTCTTCCCGAGCGCGAACCGTTCGTCTTGGTCGCAGAATCTTTCTCCGGACCAATCGCTGTCAAAATTGCCGCAACGCCACCACCCAACCTGCGGGCATTGGTTTTGACGGGAACATTCCTCTCAAACCCGGTGTCTCCCCTGCCAAAGTGGCTGGTCCGCGCCGCTAAACCGCTGTTGAGAATCAAGCCCGTTCCTCGCTTTCTCCTGCGGCGATTTTTATTATCCCCAGATTCTTCGCCCCAGTTGGTGCAAGGAGTGTTCCAGGCGGTCGATTCCCTCCCCAAAACGACAATGGTCAATCGGATCCTGTCCACGTGCATGGTCGACGTGCGTGAGGATTATCGCCGGTTGACGGTGCCGACGCTGGTCCTTATTGGACGGCGGGAACGACTCATTCGCCCTCGGGCGGTTGCGGAATTCAGCCGTTTGCGTCCTGATGTGCAGATCGCCGAATTCGATGCGCCTCACCTGATTGTGGAGTCCAAGCCGCAAGAATCCGTTGCCGCCATCGCACAGTTTTTGCAGCAACTGCCTCAATCCGATGCGTGAATGCTTGATGCGCCGAGAAAACACTGTTTGAAAAATCATTGAGAACCCCGAACATGCAACACGACACAGCTTTTCAAATGGCGGCCTCCAATATCCGTTTCGGCGCTGGAATCACCGGCGAAGTCGGCATGGACCTCGTCGATATGGGATTGCGACGGGTGATGTTGGTCATTGATCCCGCCCTCGTCGATTTACCAACCGGCAAGACGGTGATCGCTTCGCTGGACGATAACGGGATTGATTATGAACTGTTCGACCGCGTCCGGGTTGAGCCTACCGATGCCAGTTTTCAAGACGCAGCCCAGTTTGCCACCGCAGGCAACTTTGACGCCTTTGTCGCTGTTGGTGGCGGCAGTACGATGGATACTGCCAAAGCGGCCAATCTGTACTCCTCACACCCGGCCGATTTTTTGGAATACGTCAACGCTCCCATCGGGCGCGGCCGTCCCGTCCCCGGTCCTTGCAAACCGCTCATTGCCATCCCCACCACGGCAGGCACTGGGAGCGAGACGACCGGCGTCGCCATCTTTGACTTTGTCGAACATCACGCCAAGACCGGCATCGCTCATCGCTATCTGAAACCGACACTCGGCATCGTCGATCCCGATAACACGCGCACGCTTCCGGCGGCGGTGGCAGCGGCGGCTGGGTTGGATGTTCTGTGTCACGCGATGGAATCCTACACAGCGATTCCCTACACATCGCGCCCCAAACCGGCGCGGCCGATCGAGCGGCCAGCCTATCAAGGCAATAACCCCATCAGCGACCTCTGGTCGATGCGCGCGCTGGAAATGTGCCGCGAATCGTTATTACAAGCCGTCGCGCATCCCGAAGATGATCACGCTCGTGGACAAATGATTCTCGCATCAGCGCTGGCCGGCATCGGCTTTGGCAACGCCGGGGTGCACCTGCCACATGGCATGTCCTATCCGGTGGCTGGCATGGTCCGCGAATTTATGCCCGCTGGTTACGTGACCGATCACCCGATCGTCCCGCACGGCATGTCGGTCATTCTCAACGCCCCCGCCGTCGTCCGCTTCACCGCTTCCGCCTGTCCGGAAAGGCATCTGCAGGTCGCCGCAGCTTTGGGAGCGGACATCAACGATTGCGACGAACGCGACGCCGGCGACATTCTTGCTGACACGATTATCGACTACATGCAAAAACTAAACATGCCGTCCGGTCTCGCCGCTGTCGGGTATACAGATGCCGACATCCCCGCCCTGGTTCAAGGCACGCTGCCCCAACACCGTGTGACGAAACTTGCCCCCAAACCGGCCGGCGAAAAAGAGTTGGCGTCGCTGTTTGCCGATTCGTTAGAGATTTGGTGATTGGAGCAGAGGGTTATTCGACTTCGCAAACAAATAAGGAGAGCCGCCGTGCCAGGAAAGCTATCGGCATTTTTGAACGACCATGTCCCCGGCTATCGGCGTATGACGCGCCTGCCCGGTCAAGTCTTTGGCGTCAACCCTTTCGGCGGCGATATTCGACCAACGCGGGTTCCGGTTCTCCAGCCAGGATCCGGCCGACCCGCATTGCCGTTTCCTCATCCTTGGAATTTCGATGAACCGATTCGGATTCTTGAAACCTACTTTTGGGGCGCTGATAACGAACAGGGGCCGGGAAGACACAACCGCTACTTAGATTTTCCCGGCTTTTCCCCCATTTTGGTCACCCGTGACCCAGGAGTGATTCGGGCGATTACGACCAACACTGGCGACCGCGCGGGACAATTCGACCGCGACACCCTTCCCTCCACCGGCATTGCGCGGGCCACGGGAAAGGATACGCTGCTCTTTGCCAACGGAGCGATCTGGAAACGACAACGCAAACTCGCCGCCTCGCCGTTTGGCAAGACGACGCTGTTTCAACCGGAGATGTTCCATGAATTCGCCGAAACATTCCGCAGCACCATTACGCTCCGTTTGGACGCCCTGCGCAGCCACTTCGAACAAACCGGTCAGAAGACGTTAAGCATCTCGCTGGAACCGGAAATCAAAGTGGTGATGCTGGAGATGATCGTCAACAATTTCTTTGGTGCTGAAGTCGATTATGAAGAGTTGCGCGATCGGTTCGTCCCGGCACTGGAACGAGTCATCGACCACATTGTCCGTGACACGGTCATCAATCAGGTCGGCATCCCTATCGCAAAAATGCCAAGCCTCAACGCCCGCATTGCACAAACCAAACAGGACTACGCCAGCTTCGAAGAATTGACCGCGCGGGTCCTCGCGGTGAGAAAGAAGGCAACAGGACTTTGGAAGCAGTTTCGGTCCGATGCGCCCGACGAAGCCTTGCGGAGCAACATCAAGGTGTTTTTAGCCGGGGCTCTGGAAGCGACGACCTCCTATGCGACGTGGACGATCTCGCATCTCGCGCGAAATTTACCGGCACAGGAAAAAGTCTATCAAGCGGTCCAGGAAATCGAGGACTACACGCCCGAAACCCTAGAATCCGCCAATTTCTTGACTCATGCCTTGGATGAATCCTTGCGGCTCACGCCGTCTCTGTACTTTCTTCCCCGCAGAGCCACAGCGGACACTCGGATTGAAACAGCCGACGGACGCAGCCTGCTCATTCCCCAGGGGACGCATATTCTGTTAGACGTCTGGCATGCGAACCGGCACGACGACTTCTGGGGTATCGAAGCCACCGGTTATCCCGCCAACGAATTCGTCCCCGAGCGCTGGGCGGAATTGGCCGCAGCGGGGCGGGCGTCGAAAGAAACCCTGCACTTCGGTTTCGGCCACGGCCCCCGCGTTTGCCCGGGCAAACACCTCGGCCAACTCGAAGTCGCCCTGGTCGTGGGAGCCTTCGTCAAAGTGTTCCAATTCAAAGCCCTCCAACCAGAAAACCCCGCCAAAGCGGGTGTCTCCACCAAACCCGCCGACGGAACGTTGGTTGAATTGGAACTACGCTAATAACTGTTTCCTTTGATGTCGTTATTGATCCTTCATCCTTCCGTGCAGCATCTCCACCTCCGCTGACAAAGTTGGTTCCAATTCGGTAAGTCGTAAAGGAATGTCCATCGAACTGTGGAACACCGTCAGCAGGATGACGTCATTGTCATCTACGTCAAAAACGAGCACGTGTCTATTGACGGTGTAGAATTGCAGGAATGGATGCAACCCTGCTAAAGTTTGCAAGAGTTGAGGTTTCTCTTGAATGAGTGACAGAGATTCTTCGATTTGTGCGATGTACTTAGCAGCGGTTTTTTTACCCCATTGTTCAACCGAATACTGCTCGATGGCGGCGATGTCACTGAGGCCGCGATCGGTTAATAACAATCGTTTTGCCGGGGCGCGGCCCCGCTTCCTTTTCACTGCTTGACCTTCTTTAGCAGGCTCTGCAGATCACCTCGGAATACGTGCGTCCGCCCGTGAATCGCGTCCTGGTAACCCGCCAAAATACCTTCGCGGGCAGCTGCAGCTTCCTGCTGTACTTTTTTCTGTCGCAGCAGATCTCGAACAAACTCGCTGGGCGTCGCATAGCAAGTACCATCGCCGCAATTCTTGTCGATATATGCCCGAAGTTCATCGGTCAACGAGAGATTTAGCGTACTGCCCATGTTGTGTTGCTCCGGAACGAATGGATATTCAAAAGACTAACACGTATGACAAATGTTGTCAATATTTGCCATGCGGTAGTGGGTGTTACCCTTACGCAAACCGCCCCGCCACCTCCACCAACGTCCGCACCATCACGCCCGTTGCTCCCCCTTCTTGGTGCGGTTGGTTTTTGTCTGAAAACGCCGGGCCGGCGATGTCCAGGTGGACCCATTTGGTGTCCCCCACGAATTGCTCTAAAAACTTAGCGGCCGTGATCGCTCCGCCCCATTTGCCGCCGACGTTTTTGATGTCCGCCACGTCGCTTTTAATCAATTCGTCGTACAGTTCGTACATCGGCATTTGCCACAACAATTCTCCGCGGTCTCGTGAAGCGGCCAGAACGGTGTCGCACCATTGTTGATCATTCGTAAACGCACCGACGACATCGTTGCCCAGCGCCACCATGCACGCGCCGGTGAGCGTCGCCAGGTCGATGATGCAATCCGCCTTCTGATCAACGGCATAACTGAGCACGTCGGCCAGGACCAAACGGCCTTCGGCGTCGGTGTTGTGCACTTCGATCGTCACACCATTGCGAGCGGTGAGTACGTCGCCCAACTTGTACGACGATCCATTGACCATGTTTTCGGTCAGCCCCATCAGCGCGACGACGTTTACGGGAAGTTCCAATCGCGCAATCGCAATCATCGCTCCCAACACCGTTGCGGCGCCAGCCATGTCCATTTTCATATCCAACATGCCGGCGCTCGGCTTGAGGGATAATCCCCCGCTATCAAACGTGACCCCTTTGCCGCACAAGTACAACGTTGGAGCGTCCTCCGCACTGCCGTTGTGTTTGAGAATCACCATCCGCGGCGGTTGATCACTACCACGGGCGACGCCGAGTAGGGCTTCCATTTTCTCTTCGCGTAACCGGTCCTCGTCAAAAACTTCGCAACCCAGTCCGTATTGATTTGCCAAGCCTTCAGCAACGGCGGCAAAGCTGATCGGATTGATGTCCTGCGCCGGGCGATTCACCAGATCACGTGTGAGGTTGACCGCTTCGCCAAAGATTTCGCCGCGATCAATTGCCGTTTGCAGTTCCGCTTCGTCATCCGCTGGTGCAATAACGACAGTCACGTTTTTGAACGCGAAACGTTTTGGCTCACGGTGATAGATCCCCTGCCCCATGCAGCCTATTTCTAATGCCGCAACCGCCGTTTCCAATTGGTCAGCCTGCGAACAACCGTCGCGCGACAAATCCGGCAGTGCTATCGCAATCGTCGTCGTTTCCTTCGACGACACTAGCCGTGCTGCGGTCATCACCGCTTTGTGCAGCGACGCGCGTGTGATCTCCTCCGGTTTTCCGACCCCCAACAGTAGGACACGCTTCGCGGCGATATTCGCCGCATCCAGCAACGCTACGGTTTCAGCGTTTTCCCCAGTCAGATCCTTCGCCTCTCGGACCCGAGAAATCGCTCCTCCCATCGTCTCGTCAAGCGCCGAAACAGTCGCCGGAAATCCGTCCGCTGCGGGGATTCCCACAATGAGCCAATCCGCCGGTACAGAATCATAATTTTGCGTGACCAATTGAAAATTCATATCAGATTCGTCCTTGGTATTCTTCGAGTGTGCGAGATGAGATTTTAGGGAGCCGTCAATTCGAGCGAATCGATTGTCGAAAAGCAAGAGCGGTCTGCGGTCGATTCTATTGACCGCAGCGGTGGCGATTCCTCGGAGCCGCGGTTAAACTGAATGTCTCCCGCCCCTTTTGCTTCGCCGACTCCAACTTTGTCATCCGCCGGCGCATTCCTCGCACGAAGGCCACAAGGAAATCTGTCTTTATGAACACCCGGACTTGCCACTTGCCGTTAGTTGTTTCTCTCGTCTTGCTCGCGTTAGTCTCAGCCTCGCTACCTGTCCTCTCGGCTGACGACGAGGAAAAACCACTCGCCGACCGCCTCCCCCGCATCCCGGCCACCGAAGCGGACAAAGCCTTAGACACGTTTGAGGTCCAACGCGGCTTCTCACTGGAAACTGTCGCCCACGAACCCAACGTCGCCGACCCCGTCAGCGCTTGTTTCGATGAAAACGGACGCATGTTCGTCGCCGAAATGCATGGTTATCCCTACTCGCAGGAACCAACCAAACTGAATCCCCAAGGGGGGGGCAAACAGGATGCAGGCATCGTGCGGATGTTGGAAGACACCAATGGCGACGGCATCTATGACCGCAGCGTGGTTTTCGCCGACAAGATCAGTTGGTGCACGTCGGTGCTGTGTTATCGCGGCGGCGTGTTTGTGATTTCACCGCCCCACATTTACTACTTCAAAGACACCAATGGCGACGACGTGGCGGATATTCGTGAAATCGTTTATTCCGGATTCGGCCGCGGCAACGTGCAAGCTTTGCCCAACAATTTGAAGTGGGGTTTGGATAACAAGATCTACGGCGCCGGCGCCAGCCTGGGTGCCGAAATCACCAATCGCGGTGAAAAGATGGCCAAGATTGGCCAACAAGATTTCCGCTTCGACCCGGTCAGCGAAAAACTGGAACCGCAGTCAGGCGGTGCACAATTCGGTATGTCGTTTGACGATTGGGGCAATCGTTTTTTGGCCACCAACAGCAATCATATGATTCACGTGGTCTATCCCTATGAGTATCTGGTGCGAAATCCATATCTGCCGGTCCCCGGTGTGACGCGGAGCATCGCCAAAGAAGGGGGAGCGGCTCCCGTCTTTCGCCGCAGCCCACCCGAACCGTGGCGGGAGGTACGCACGGAACGGCGGATGAAAAATCCTAAGTTCGCTAAGAACGCAGGCACCGAACGGTTTGCCATCGGCTTTTTCACATCGGCCACCAGCCCCACGATTTATCAAGGCAACGCCTACCCACCCGAGTATCGCGGCAACGCCTTCATTGGCGATGTGGGCGGCAATCTGGTTCATCGGAAAACTGTGGAATCCGACGGCGCAAGTTTCGTTGCCACCCGCGCCGATGAAAATGTGGAATTCATCGCCTCGACCGACAACTGGTTCCGCCCGGTCAATTTCGTCAACGCCCCGGACGGCACGTTGTATGTGCTCGATATGTATCGCGAAACCATTGAACACCCCTATTCGATCCCCGAAGACATCAAGGCGCACCTTGACCTGGAAAGCGGGCATGATCGCGGGCGGATCTATCGCCTCGTCAGCCCCGACATGCATCGCATCACGCCGCCCAAACTCGGAAAAGCGTCCGTCGAAGAACTCGTCAAAAACCTGGAATCACCGAACATCTGGAATCGCGAAACAGCGCAGCGGCTCATCTGGGAACGCCAAGACAAATCGGCCGTCGCCCCGTTACGAAAACTATTACGCGAATCCTCCTCCGAATTGGGCCGCCTGCACGCGCTCTGCACGTTGGACGGTATCAAATCCCTCAAAGCCGACGATGTGCTGATCGGTCTCTCCGATCCGCATCCCGGTGTCCGTCAACATGCGGTTCGCCTCTCCTCGACCGTGGCTGACAAGTCGTCGGAGGTGATGTCCCAACTCGTCGAACTGGTCGACGACCCCGACTATCGTGTCCGTCTGCAGTTGGCATTTACCTTAGGAGACATCGCCCATGAATCAGCGGCCGAGGCGCTTGCGCAAATGGCAATCGAATATTCCGACGACAAGGAAATGCGGATTGCCATCCTGTCATCAATGACCGCCAATGCCCCCGCTGTGGCGCTGAGGTTGCTAGCGAACGACACATTCCGTAACACCGCTCGGTCAGGAGAAATCTTATCGCTACTGGCCGGTATCGTGGCGTCGGGCAAAAACCCCGCAGAGACGGTCAAGCTGTTAGCCGCTATCAGCACGCTTTCCGAGGATTCGCTCAACGTGCAGCGTCAAATGCTCAAAGCCATTGGCGAAGGTTTGGCTCGCAACAAATCATCGATCGGCAAATTGCTGGCTGGCGATAAAAAACACAAAGTTCCCGACGACGTGAAACAAAGCGTCGCCGCCTTATTCACGCGAGCCGGGGAAACAGCGATTGACGAGAACGCGCCCCCGGCCAATCGCAGTGCGGCTGTCGAAATCTTAGCCTATGCCGACTTCGACACGGTAGCGGACACGCTGACTGAATTGATCACGCCGCAAACACCAACGGAATTGCAAATTGCCGCGGTGAATGCGCTCTCCACGCAAAACGATGCCCAAGTGGCCGGTGTCTTGCTCGAGGGTTGGCGTGGTTATTTCCCCGCGGTTAGAGCCGCTGTGATCGAAGCATTGATTCGCAGTGACGACCGGACCCAGCAACTGCTCGTCGCCATGGCAGATGGCGAGGTCACCTCGGCCGAGTTACCCCGCGATAAAAAACAGTTACTGCTGAACCACCAAAACGACAAGATTCGCGCCGCCGCACGTAAATTGTTTGGCGGCGAAGTCTCCGGAGATCGCGGTAAGGTCGTCGCTGATTATCAAGCAGCACTTGAATTGGAAGGCAATGCCGAGCGCGGCAAAAAGGTCTTCGAAAAGACCTGTTCCGTCTGCCACAAGGTGGGAGAACTCGGCGTGCAAGTGGGGCCTGATTTGGCCTCGACGCAAAACAAAACGCCACAAGACCTGCTGGTCAATATCCTGGACCCCAACCGCGAAGCCTTGCCGCAATACACGACCTACAGCGTGGTGACCTCGGCTGGCAAAACCCTCTCGGGGATCGTCACCGGCGAAAGCGCCAATAGCATTACCCTGCTCCGTGCCGAAGGCAAACAGGATGTCGTGTTGCGGGCGGAGATTGACGTCTTGGCGTCGAATGGAGTCTCACTGATGCCCGAAGGCCTCGAAAAAGACATCCCGCCCCAAGCCATGGCTGATTTGTTGGCGTTCATACGTCAGATTAAACCCGCAAAAGCCAAATAACGGCGGTGCACTTTTTTTCGCGACCAATTGCCGCCGACACCCGCTTTGATTATTGTCAGAACAGAATGTTAAAGCGCGAACCGCGCTGATGCGTCCCTGCACACCAGTTTCCAAATGTACACTTGGGAGAAGATACCGATGTTGAAAGCCGTGAGTTTGACTGCTGTTGCCGTTTTGTGCCTGTTTCTCGTTGTCCCATTGGACTCCGGCGCCGCTGAAAAGGCGGACGAAAAAGGTTGGATCAGCCTGTTTAACGGAAAAGATTTTACCGGATGGCGGATCAGTGAAGATGGGAACTGGAAAGTCGAAGACGGCGTGATCGTCGGCGGCGGCAATCGTTCGCACGTCTTCAGCGACCAGAAATTCAAAGATTTCGAATTCAAGACCGAATGCCAACTCGAGCCGGGCAGTAACTCGGGCGTCTATTTTCACTCCGATTACGTCGAAACTTGGCCGGTGGTGGGACTGGAAGTCCAACTCAACAACACACACGGCGACCCGCGTAAAACCGGTAGCCTGTGGGGTGTGACGCATGCGTTCGAATCAGCCGCTAAAGACAACGAATGGTTCGAACTGCACGTCAAAGTCGTCGGCAATCACGTGCAAACATTCGTCAATGGAAAAATGGTCATCGACTACATTCAGCCCAATGGAGTCACCGATGATCGCCGCGTCCGCGAAGAAGGAGGCAGTTTCGCCCTGCAGGCGCACGATCCGAAAAGCGTGATGAAGTTCCGCAACATCCGCGTGAAGCCGTTGGATAGCAAAAAGTCGAAAGATAAATAATCATCGTGAAACGATAAGTTCGGCACAAACTCAACAGCCCTCGGACACACCCCGAGGGCTGTTTTCGTTTCCCGCCCCTGGGACTGTGCGTCAAAAAGAACGGGCTAGTCATTCGCATCTTGTAGGAAACCTCGCACGCTCAATCGGTCCGTTGGGTAAAAAAATTGTACTTGCCATTTCCAGAAGCGGACGAATCCCAGTACAGTGCATACCGTCGACTCGGCGACTGTGCGTTGGTCAATCGCACCGACAAGTTTGGGGAAAAACACCATGCATCCGCTCAGCTGCTCAAGGATCATGACAACCGTACTGCTCGCGCTGTTGTCATTCGCAATCACTTCCCCTGCCAGTGGTGAACCACCACAGCGTTGGCAGCCGGGCGATCCGGATCAGGTATTACCGGGCCTCATTCCTGCTCCGTCGGAAATTCCCGGAATCGGACGCTGGCAGGCGATGCCGTTGCCAATCCGCAGCTACGTCAAATCAATCAAGTTCAGCCCCAACGGCAAATCGTTCGCATTGGGCGACGGGCTGAATGTGCGGATTCATGACACAAACTCCATGCAACTCACCGGCGTGCTTGTTGGTCACACCGGCAATGTCACCTCGCTCGACTGGAGTCCCGATGGCCAGTGGTTAGCCTCTGCCGCAACAGACAAAACCATCCGACTGTGGCAGGCCGATGGTGTTCCTGGACCGGTTTTGAAAGGACATACCGACACGGTTACCGGCGTCGCATGGCAGCCTCAGGACGCGCTACTCGCATCGACCTCGCTTGACGGCACCATTCGATTTTGGCAATCCGATGGAAGTCCGGAACAGATCATTCGCGGGCACGAATCTCCCGTACGCGTGCTGGATTGGCATCCCGACGGAAAACAACTCGCTGCCGGGGATGAAAATCAACAGGTCCGCATCTGGACTGTCGACGGTCAACCGGGTCCGGTCCTCAATGGACACGTCGGCCCGATCACTGCTGTGCGATATAGCCCTGATGGCAAATGGCTCGCGACAGGAAGTTCCGGTGTAGTCGCCGGTGCCGCGCCTCAATCGGTAGCACCAGCCGTCCGATTGTGGACCCCCGATGGCAAAGCCGGACCGGTCATGCAGGGACATTCCCGCAAAATCAATGCCCTGGCCTGGAGCCCCGACAGTCAGCAATTGGTCAGCGCCTCTGAAGACCGAACGGCCTTGATCTGGAATCTCGACGGAACTCGGGTGGGGCGCATCGAAGAAGACGACGAAACAACAAATTTGATTTTCGCCATCGACTGGCATCCGGTATACAACTATTTCATTGTCGGCGGCCGGTTTGTTGTCCGATATCTTACGCTCAACGGTCAAATTGGCCCGAGTAAATTGATCCGCCCGCGCGGCTCGAAACTGATGTTCGTCGACTGGAATCCGCTGGAGGATAAAATCGCTGTCGCCGGTCGCGACGGAAAAATCGACATCTGGTCGTCCGATTTCGAAGTCCGCCAAACGATCCAAGCCTTTCGCACCCCCGTCACTTGCGTCCGTTGGAGTCCCGATGGCAAACAATTGGCCTCGATCGCTTATCATGCGTTAAAAGTCTGGAATGCTTCCGGCGAAAACATTCTCGGATTCCCGCTGAAAGGAGCGGTCAGCCGCGACTTGGCTTGGTCAGCCGACGGACAACATTTGGCCGCGGTCACGCGTGGTGGCGGACAAGTCTTTCTCTTCGATGAAGAGGAAGAAATCCAAAACTTCACGCTGCACAAC
Source organism: uncultured Planctomycetaceae bacterium (assembly GCA_942492455.1). Lineage (GTDB taxonomy): Bacteria > Planctomycetota > Planctomycetia > Planctomycetales > Planctomycetaceae > Symmachiella. The sequence goes on from CALOFE010000007.1 coordinate 184,201, forward strand.
GCCCAAATCCATGGCGTGAGTTTCAGTCCTGACGGCACGCAACTGGTCACCGTCGGCGGCGATAGCCACCTCCGCTTGCACGAACTCAAAAACGATGCGACCAGACGTTCACCAGGAGCAGTGATTAAAGTGCCCGACGGCGATGTCGATGCGGTGCAATTCAGCCCCGACGGCAAATGGATCGCCTCGGGACACGCCACCACGGCACGATTATGGCACCCCGATGGAACAGCCGGACCGGTCATCCCCGGATTTGCCGCCGCAGTGCTGCGACTCGATTGGCGCCCTGACGGCCGGGCATTCGCTACCGCCAGTTGGGATGCAAGTGTGAAAATTTGGAAAACAGATGGCAGCCTGCTTCACGAATTGCCACCACATTCCGCCCCTTGCTGGGGTGTCTCTTTCAGCCCCGACGGGAAAAAAGTGGTCACATGCGGTTGGGACGGAATGCTACGCGTGATTGATGTCGAATCGGGTGCTGTGCTCGCGGTCGCAGTCTATGTCGCCGACACGAAAACAATGGAAGCCCCCCACGATGAACGCCGCCAATCGCCGCTCAGTTTTAACCGCGCCGGGCAATTGCTTTCCGGTGATAGCAGCATTCTCGAATCCCGTTTGGTCTACCTCGTCCAGCAACCTTCCGGGGCGATGAAAATTCTTAAACCCTCGGAATTCTTCAGTCAGGCCCCGGGAGCAGATTTGAAAACGACCGGAAACGATGAGTAAAACCTTGCCTGTTAGTCAGGGAAATGTAAATCAATGCAACGCCTGACACCTGCAATTCTGATGATTGCTCTCGCTGGATGCGGTATTGAGGACTCTAATCCGGAGGACAGCAGTTACACCGGCGAAGAAGCGAAATCGCACTTGTCGCTTTGCGATCCGGAACAACTCCCCGCATCAATGACTGACCTCTGGGTCTACGATGGTGGTAGTTTCGGTGGCATGATGTATTACGTGTCGTTTCAATGCGAGACGCTTGAGGATTGCTGGGCGGCTGTCCGTGAATTCCGTGCGCCAGATGAAACCGAATTCGCCAATCGCATTCATACCAAATTTGCGGTGAATCAGCATGGTCCAAGTTTCTACTTCAAGAACCTACAGCACCCACACTGGGACGTCTCGCAAATAAAAAATGGCGTCTCCTATGAAACGAATCGGAGTGATGAGCATATGGATTTCTGGGCCATTGATCTGGACCGGCTGCGCGTATACTTTCATCATGAGTCCGGAGGCTTCCCCGATGACCCGCCATCAGTCCGCCACAGCAAGTGAGATACTTTGAGAGGTTATCGCGTGATGCAAAGGGTCAGATTTCAGTGCCATTTGCCGGAACTTTCTCAACCGGATAAATTCAGTTTGAACAGTGACAAACTTATCGCAACTATCTACTCCCAGCCGTTCATTTCCAACACGATTGAATAGTGTCGACATGTCCGATTCGCATCTATGCACCATCGCCAAGCACGGCGTCGCCTGGCTCACCATGAACCGCCCCGAGAAACGCAATGCCCTCACACGGACATTGCTGGCGGAGTTGTTGGTCGATGTCCGCAAATTGGCGGCGAATTCCGATGTTCGCGTGATCGTATTGAACTCAACCGGCCCGGTGTTTTGCGCCGGAATGGATTTGGCCGAAATGCAGGAGGTGGCTCAAAGCCCCGATGCGGAAGAGTTTTGGCAGCAAGATGCACAACTCTTCTGCGACTTGCTCACTGCCCTGTTCACCGCCCCCAAGCCGGTGATCGCCATGCTGCAAGGTCCAGTCCTTGCCGGCGGAGTCGGATTAGTTCTCGCCTGCGATTTGGTGCTGGCCGCCGACACCGCCTTTTTCTCGCTCCCCGAACCGCGGCGCGGCATTGTCGCCTCGATCGTCACCCCGCTCTTGGCCTATCGCGCCACTGCCGGCGGGGCATCGTCGTTACTACTTTCTGGGGAACGCATCGCCGCTACCCGAGCCCGGGAATGCGGCCTCTGCCACGATGTCGTTCCATCCGAAGAGTTGAGCGGACGCCTGGAAGAACTGATAGCCGCGGTACTGACCGGTTCACCGCAAGCCTTGGCTGAAACCAAACGCCAGTTGATGGCCACCGCCGGCGCCAATGTCGTTCAACAACTCGAAGCCGCCGTCGATGCCTCCGCAGCAGCGCGAAAAACAACCGATGCACGCGAGGGTCTCGCTGCTTTCCTCGAAAAACGATCGCCCCAGTGGCAGCCGGAAGATTAACCCATCGGCGAGCGGCGCGACTATTTCTCCAGCCCCTCAAACAAGCTGCTGCCGATTCGCACCATCGTCGCCCCTTCCTCGATAGCGATTTCCAAATCGCCCGACATCCCCATCGAAAGTTCGGGCAACACAAGTCCCTCGTGCGCGGCGATCAGTTCGTCACGCAGGTTGCGCAAACCGGCAAACGTCGTGCGGGCTTCACCAGGATCGCGAGATTCAGGCGCCATCGTCATCATTCCGCACACCACAACATGCCGACACTCCGCGACCGCATCCCAAGATTGGCACAACTCTTCAGGAGCAAACCCCCCCTTGCTCGCCTCTCCGCTGACATTCACTTGCAACAGCACCTGTGACGTAAGACTCAATTCTTCCGCCACGCGATCGACCGCCCGCAATAACTTCAGCGAATCGATCGAATGGATCAATCCTGCGGTTGGCAATGTTTTGCGAATTTTATTCCGTTGCAAATGCCCAATAAAATGCCAATTCACCTCGTCACCCAGCAACGGACTCCGCTGGATCAATTGTTGAGGCCGTGATTCCCCCAACTCGGTCACCCCCATCGCAACCAACGCCTGCACCCATTCCCACTCGGCATACTTGACCACCGCTATCAACGTCACCGATGCCGAATCGCGTCCCGCGCGTGCGCAAGCATCAACAATTTGCTGCTGTACCGATTCGTAATTCCGACGGATCGTCTCAGATGTCGTTGTCATCAATGTCATTCACTCGATGCGATCACTAGCTTAAATTGCGGGCGCAAATCACCGCCCGTGGTACCTATCGAGAAACACAACCTTCCGCGCCGCGTTTTCTACCCCAGACCATACGCCGCTTGTTCCCCTGAATCAATTGAATCGGCCGCCTCGCGCGTCCAGCATTTGCCAAAGACCGACGATTTTGTTAATGGTCTAACCGCAACGATCGTTTTTTGCGATGTACTTCATGACGCACCACTTTCTCTGTTTGTTTTCAATGAGGCCTCGATGATTTTCACGACAAGGTTTACACGATTCAGCCTCTTTGCTGCATCTCTGTTGATTTTCGCACAGTCCGTCACCGCGGCGGAACCGACTCCGGAATTATTATGGCCTGACGGTGCCCCCGGTGCGGTGGGCGACGAACCGCTCGACAAACCGACAATTACCATCTTTCCTGCCCCCCAAGACATTGCCAACGGCGCTGCTGTGGTAGTTTGTCCCGGTGGAGGATATGGGGGATTGGCGGCCGGCTACGAGGGGGACGATGTTGCACGTTGGCTCAATACGCTGGGCGTGACCGGGGTCGTGTTACGTTATCGACTCGGCCCGCGCTACCACCACCCCGCCCCGCTGCAAGATGCGCAACGCGATTCGCACTGTCCGTGCGCGGGCAAAGTCTCTAGGTGTCGACCCTGAGCGGATTGGGATTCTCGGCTTCTCCGCCGGTGGCCACCTGACCTCCACAGCTGCCACGCTTTTTGACAACGGCGAAGGCAAATCGGCTGATCCCATCCAACGTGAGAGCAGCCGGCCCGATTTTGCCATCCTTTGCTATCCGGTGATTTCCATGACCGATGAAGCAATGACACACAAGGGTTCGCGGAGAAATCTTTTAGGCGACGAACCCTCTGCAGAGCTGATGAATTCGGTCTCCAGTGAGAAGCAAGTCACGGAAAAAACTCCCCCCTGCTTTTTGTGGCACACGACCGGCGACCAGGGCGTACCGTCGGAAAACAGTGTTGCGTTTTATTTGGCTTGCAAGGAAAAAGGGGTGCCGGTTGAGCTACACATCTTCGAAAAAGGACGTCACGGCTTAGGACTGGGCAAACCGGACGAGGCCGTTTCAGCTTGGCCTCCCTTGTGCGCGACCTGGATGAAAGAACGCGGACTGTTGAACAAAAAGTAAAGCAGCCACAATACAACCGGCGGCAGATTGTGCCTCTTGCGTGGATTGCGTGAAGCAGGTCACAGTGATTTCAGACCCCCGTGACTATGATTCACGCGGGCGACAGTCGGGTCTGTGCAGGGTGTTGAACAACGGAATTGCAAAGGGGGGTATGGGAAATGCAAAAGTCTGACCGACTTGTGTTGGTTTTGCTGGCCGGTGGCGTGCTGGTCATGTTGTTGTGGATGATGCGCGCGCAAATCTGCTTCCCTCCTCGGACTCCCCCAGCGCCGCGTATGGCCTCGCACCAGGAGCCCCTGCCCCAGCCATCAAGGCCGTCGGCTGGATCAACGGTGAAGCCCCGACAGCGGAATCACTCCACGGCAAAGTGGTCGTTGTGGATGCCTGGGCGTATTGGTGCGGCTATTGCATGCAGGATGCGCCGGAATTGATCGCTCTACCAAAACCTATCAGGGGCAAGAAGACGTCGTTTTTATCGGGCTGACCGCGGAAGGTGAAGCGAACTTAAGCGAGTCGCGGGAATTTGTAAAACAGGCTGGTTATCCATGGCCCAACGGTTACGGTGCATCGAGACGCATGCTGCAGTACGGCAGCAACTACCTGCCCGCTGCGTGGGTCATCGGCCGCGACGGCAAGGTCACCTGGAACACCGGGATGGAGCACATCGAAAGCATGAAATCGGCCATTGGTCGCGCCTTGGCGCGCCACTCCCCAAGCCCTGCTCCAACCGACGAAGAAGGTGCCCCACCGCCGATGGCCCTAAAAACACCGATGACAGCGCCGATTCCAGCCGAATCCCAGACCGAGTAACGGTCCTATCGGTGGACAACATCCACGGGGATCGTGATAATCCTTGTTCGCCGAAATTTGGCCCTCGACGCGTATTTTCGTGGTGTCACCAGCGAAAACAATGCTCGGCGCTATCCTTTCAGCGATCCGCCAATGCCCGGCATGTGCCCTCGAATTCGGCGACGCAAACACGACTTGCTGCCTACCTCTCTAAGAATTCAACAATCGAATGGCCGACTCTCTTTCTCCAACCCGCATTCAAGAATGGCGGGACCGACATTACAACGCCACCGTGGTGGACTTGCGGCTCATCCATGACGAATTGATGATCATCCGCATCCGTCCCGACGAACCATTCCCGCAATTCAGCGGCGGACAATACACGGTCATCGGCCTAGGCAATTGGGAACCGCGGACCTCCGATACGCAAGCGGAACAACTCGAGCGAAAAAGACCTGAAAAAGGTCGTCAAGCGCGCCTACTCCATCTCCTGCCCGGTCCATGTGGATGGCAAATTGGTAGCCGCTCACGAAATGGACTACCTCGAATTTTATATCGCCCTAGTCCGCGTCGCCGATCGCAAACCACCGGCGCTGACACCACGACTGTTCGCGCTCAACAGCGGCGATCGGTTGTTCCTCGGCGGCAAAATTACCGGACATTACACGCTAGAACAGGTTGCTGACGACGATGATGTGATTCTGCTAGCCACCGGAACCGGCGAAGCCCCGCACAACGCCATGCTCGCTGAACTGTTACAGCGTGGGCATCGCGGCAGAATCGTTAGCGCTGTCTGCGTGCGGTACCGTAGCGATTTGGCCTACATCGACACCCACAAACAGGTCGTCGCCGATCATCCCACGTATGCGTACTGTCCGATGACCACCCGGGAGCCGGAAAACCTCGACGATTCGCACCCCAACTATGTCGGCAAGCAATACCTGCAAAAGTTCATCACATCCGGCGAACTGGAAGACGCACTCGGCCACCCGCTCAACCCCGCCAAAACTCACGTCTTTTTGTGCGGCAATCCGGCGATGATTGGCATTCCTGAAATCACTGACGGTCAACGCGTTTATCCGCAGCCGACCGGAGTGATCGAAATTCTTGAACAGCGCGGTTTCCAGTCCGACGAAACCGGCGCGCCGGGCAATATTCACTTTGAGAAATACTGGTAATGGGAAATTCAATGTTCGAAATGTTCGTTTAGGATTTCCCACGCAACCGCCATTCCCTACGAAAGGTCCCCTCCCCTCATGGGTGACGTCTTTACCATTCTTGATCTGGTGATTTTCTTCGGGGCTTTGATCGTGGTGATGGGGGTGGGCCTCTATGCCGGACGCAAGGAAGAGACCTCCGGCGATTACTATCTTGCCGGTCGCAGCGTCCGCTGGTGGGGTGTCGCCGGGTCGATCTTCGGCAGCAACGTGAGCGCCAACCACATGGTCGGCATGATGGGGGTCGGCTTTACGATCGGCTTCGCTCAAAGCCATTTCGAGCTTGGCGCCATCGCCGGTTTAATGCTGCTCTGTTACGGGTTTTTGCCCGTATATCGCAAGTTGAATCTCTACACGCTCTCCGAATATTTGGAAAAGCGCTACGACGCGCGCAGCCGCATCAGTTATGCCGTGATCATGGTGCTGATCATGGTCGTCGTCCAAATGGGGCCGGGCCTCTACATTGGTGCCCGTTCGATCTGCCTCGTTCTGGGGGGCGACGCCGTGCATGAAGTCGAAGCGGACGGCGCCGACGAGAAGCTGACCAGCATCCAGGTCAATAAAAATTATTATTACGGATTCGTCATCGCGCTGGCAGTCGTCGCGGCCGGTTACACGATTCAAGGCGGACTCAAAGCGGTCATCATGACCGACGTGCTGCAATCGGTGCTGCTGTTGGCTGCGGGGCTGGTCGTCGCCTGGTTGACCTTCCACCGTTTGGGAGGCTGGGGCGCGATGATGTCGCTCGATGCCGCACAGGATGGTGCGCAAAAAATGCACCTGTACCTGCCCTCGAATCACGCGCAACTTCCCTGGACCGGCGTGCTCACCGGCCTGATGGCGATGCACTTTTTCTACTGGGGGACGAATCAGTTCATCGTACAACGCGCCCTGGGTGCGCAGTCCGATGCCGAGGCGCGGTTAGGAATTGTCACCGCTGGATTTTTGAAACTATTGATCCCATTTTTCAGCATCTGCGGCGGCGTGGCTGCGTTTTATCTTTTCCGTCGCGAATTGCCCGGACAGAAGATCGACTCCGATGCGGTCTTCACCCAATTGGTACTGTTGATCATCCCGGCCGGTTACGGCATCGTCGGCCTGATCTCCGCCGGCGTAATCGGCGCGATCTTGTCCTCGGTCGACTCAATGATGAACTCCGCCGCCACCATCGTGGCGGTCGACCTCTATCAGCGATACATCAATCCCCAGGCGAGCGACCGGCAGATGATCTGGATCGGCCGCGTGGCGATTGTGGTCTTTGTCATCATCGCCGCGCTCGTTGCTATTTTTATTCTTGATCCCAACTCGACGGACAATTTCTTTTTACAAATCGCGAACTATCAAAATTACTTTACTCCAGGACTGCTGATTGCATTTGCCATGGGCATGTTTTGGCGGCGCGGCACCGCCACGGCCGGTTTTGCGACGATTGTCGCCGGCGTGGTTTTCTCCTGGGGTGTCGAAGCGGGTTACAACCACTACGTCGGCGGCGGACTGAGCCGCGAGGCATACGAATTGGTGCTCAACCCCGCCCAACTCGAAAATTTGACCGAAGAAAAAGCGTTCCCCGAGGAACTAAAAGGCATGACCTCCGAGCAGCGCACGGAATACCTTGCAACACAAGGATCACAGATGTCGACCACCGTGCGATATTTCGGACCGCAATTGAACTTCTTCCACCGCGTCGTGTTCGTCTTGGGACTCAGCGCTATCGTCTATGTTCTCGTCAGTTTCGTAACGCACCGCGATCCCGAAAAGGAACGCTACACTTGGACCGACCTGGGGGGCCATGCGCCCGAAGATTTACGTCACATTTTCCTGGCCATCCTCGCCTCCATCCTGGTCTTCGCCGGCTTGGGAACCTTGCTGTACCAAGACATCCTCACGCCATTGCTCTCGGCCAGCTTCGCGTTTCTTTGGACCTTCGTATTATTCGCACGAGCGGCAGCAACATCGATTGCCAAGCGAGTCGCTTCCGGTGACAAAGATGCCGGAAGGTCGGCGATCGCTCTGTGGATCACCGAAGACCGCCTCTGGGCCGGACTACTCTGCGGTTGGGCGGTGTTTATGATGTATTACTTCAAGTAATCCTTCACCGACGGTTCGCTCAAATCAATTCAGCAATCGGCTCACCATCGGGCAGAATCGGTGTCGGGCGGCCGCCGTGGTCGGGGAAATGCGTCGCCAGCGGTACGCCGAGGTGCTTGTACCATGTGGCCAACAGATCGTTGGGAGTTACCAAGCGGCTGAGGACTTCGTCCCCTTTGGAATTCGTTGCGCCCACCGCTTGGCCCATCGGCATGCCGCCGCCGGAGAGAAAGACCGACATCGTGCGGCCCCAATGCTCGCGACCCGGCTGGCCTTGGAAATTGCTCAACCGCGGCGTGTGCGACATTTCCCCCATCACGACCAACAACACGTCCTCTTGCAGACCGCGGGTGTGGATATCCTCCACCAGTGCCGAGACGACTTGGTCGAGTACTGGGAGGCGTATTTTCATTTGCTCAAAAATATTCCACACCGACGCATGGTCATCCCAACTGAACGCCTTTTGTCCGGGCACCGTCGCAAAATCGATCGAAACAATCCGCGCTCCCGCTTCGACCAACCGTCGCGCTAGCAGGCAACGCTGCCCGACCGCATGCCGTCCGTAACGATCACGCGTGCGAGGATCTTCGCGGCCGATATCAAAGGCCTCCCGAGCAGCATCGCCGGTCAGCATGGCCACCGCTTTGTGGTTGAATTCATCCACCGAATCCATCATCCCCGATGCATCGACGTCGCGGCGGTATTGGTCGAATTCTTTGAGCAAGTCGAGTCGCTGTGCGAATTGCGGTTTGGTCATCCCGGCCAACGAGGTATTCGGCACGCTGAATTTGTCGGCGTTGGGATCCCCTTTGACAACAAACGGATTGTGCGCCGTCCCAAGGTACGCGCCTCCCTGATAGCGCGTAAAAGGCATGGCAACCAATGGCGGCATCCCATCAACGCGGCTTCCCATAAGTTTGCCCGTGACGGCAAACAAGTCGGGATGATCGGGGGCATATGGGGGTTGCTCCAACGCGTTCCCTGGATAGCCCGATAACATCGTATGCGTGCTATTCACATGCCCTGGGCTGTCGTGACTGATCGAGCGAACGAGGGCGAATTTGTCTCCCAGCCCGGCCAGTTTCGGCAGGTGCTCGCTGATTTCTAAACCGGGAACGTTCGTCGCAATCGGATCGAACTCTCCCCGAAATTCCGCCGGCGCTTGCGGTTTTAGGTCGAATGTCTCCATGTGACTCGGACCGCCCCACAGCCACAGCAAAATAATCGACTTGCCACCTTTTGCGGATTGTCCAGAAGACGCGGCCAAACTTTCGGCACGTAACAAATCCGCCAACCCTAAAGCGGACCATCCCACCAATCCGGAGCGCAAAAATGTCCTGCGACGCATCGTGCCGATACAAGGAGCAGGTGGTTGTGGGGAGTGCGTCATCTCAAAAGGACCGGTGAGGATATTTTCAAGCACGTATTATAAAAGCAGGTGGTCGATGCATTCTGAACATCTGCGAAAATTAGTCTCCGGCATGAACGACAGTCACCGGACCGTCATATCAGCAGATGTCGATCTATCTTACTTAAAACCACCCGGTTTGCCAGTCCGATTGAGCGACATCACCACCCAGGTACGGTTTATTCGTTGTTGCCAACATGCCAGGCCAACCTTGATGCCTGTCCACCCTGAACTTTCAGCCCCACGCTGGGCTTCTCAGCACTTGTCAGATCATGTAAAAGCAAAATCGCAATAGGCCGATTAGGCTGGGTTTTTGAGCGAAAACAGAAAGTGAAGCCGATGTTCCGGATGACCGTGCGCTGCTTGTTGTTAGTCGTGATTTGCGGAGCGTTTCCGACGCTTGCGACCGCCGCCGATGCATATTCGCTTGTCGAAGACTATACAAATCCCCGCGAATTCGCCGTGACTGTCGAAATGAAAGTCACCGGCAAGATGCAAGCTTCCGCCGGCGATAAGAAAACGGCGATCAACATGAAGCTGAACGCCGAGGCGGAACTGGATTACGACGAGCGGCGGTTACCTCCCGCCGGGCGCGATTCCCGTGCTCTGCGCTGCGTGCGGTATTATCGGTCCGCGCGCGCCAACATCCAAGTCGACGGTCAAACCACCTTGCCGAGGCTGCGACAAAAAAACAAATTGATCGTCGCCGAAGGACAACCCAACGGAGTGCGGTACCATAGCCCTGAGCGTCCCCTGTACTTTACTGAATTACAATTACTGGGTGCTCCCGGAGACAGCCTGGCTGTCTTGGCCCTGTTGCCTAGCCGCGATGTGGAAATCGGGGAATCGTGGAAACTTGACGGTTGGGCGGCTCAATTCTTTACGTCGCTGGAGGCTGTCGAAAAAGGGGGAATTGAGTGTACGGCCAAATCGGTGGAGAACGATTTGTTGCAGGTGCATTTTGCCGGCGAGTTGACCGGCGCCATCTACGGCGCTTTTACAACCGTGACGGTCGACGGTGATTTTTGGTTTGATGTGAAAAATAGCTATGTGACAAAAATGGAGCTCAAACAATCCGAAAAACGGACCATCGGAGTCGTCTCGCAAGGATTGGATGTCGAAGCTCAAGTCACCATGAACCGCACCCTCAAAACGGGCGAAAAATCGTTATCGGACGAATCGCTGGCCGGCGTTCCCTTGGAGCCGAATCCGGCGAATTTGTTGATCGCCTTCGATTCCAATGCCTGGAACGTCCGCTTTTTTCACGATCGTTTGTGGCACCTTTATAAACACGAACGGGACTCCGCTGCTTTTCGTCTGGTCGATCACGGCAGTTTCCTCGCTCAATGCAAGATCGCCCCCCTGAAATCAGCGAAGCCGGGCGAACACCTTTCCGAAGATCGATTTCTCAAGGATATTCAAACGACTTTGGGAGAACAGTTTCACGGCGTCACGTCAGTCGAGCAGGTCAAAGGGAAAGCGGTCGATGGCGAGGAGGGACGTTACATCTATCGCGTCGAGACCTTCGGGAAAATCGGCGACCATGAAGTGACTTGGATCCACTATCTGATCGCGGCGGCGGATGGACGCCAAATCGCGTTAATTTTCACAGTGGGCAAAGACGTGCAAGAAAAATTCGAAGGCCGCGATCTCCAACTCGCCACCAGCGTCGAATTCCTACCCGTTGCCGCTTCAGCTCAACAAGCGGCCGAACCGGCACAAGCCGACCGGACCAAATGACCGCTGGACGGTAAAACCGTCACAATCGGTGATTTTGTGACCCGATCTGTTGTGAAAAGACAACACCGATCGTCCCGGCTAGCCGCCTGCGGGCTAAGTTTTTGTGTAACGGGCCACCTTGCTACACGTATCTGAAATGCGGTCGTGGGTGCGCCTTCCCCACTGCAAATTCCATAACGGTCAATTGCGATGAATGCTTCAATTTCAAGCGAACTGGGAAATATCAGTTCCTCGTTTTGGATCATGGTGTTGCTGGCTGTCGCGATTGCCGCGGGAACGGGATTCGCAGCCGGAATCTTCTATGCGCGTTGGAGCGACAAACGCTCATTCTCACGTGCGCGGGCCGGAGTGGCTCAACTTTTTCAAACCGTTATCTCCACCATCGATACCGCGCAGGAGGTTTGCCGCCTGTTGGAAAAATGTCCCGGGACGTTTCTAAAGCCCAATCAGACCGAGCAATTGGTGCAAAAACGCAACGGATTATTGGATGCGATTTCTAGTTTGGTGCGACGACACGATCCCAACTCCGATGCGACTCCCCAACGGGATGTGGCTCCCTCCCCTGCGCCGACGCCGTTCAAAGTCGAGTGGACAATCGAACCGACTGACCCGTCGACCGGATTGCCGGGACGGCAGGCGTTTGATGAGAACCTCGCATTGTTGATGAAAGCCGGGCAGGAGAGCGAACGGACAAGCGGTCTGTTATTGATCAAAATCGACAAGTTTGAAAATCTTCGTAGTCGCCTCGGTGTGGGAGATAGCGACAAGCTTGTCAAAAAAATGATGGCAGTCGTCTGTCGATCCGTCCGCGATGAGGATTTGGTCTGCCGCTATTCTGCCGACATGCTGGCCATTTTGTTGCCCGATACCGATCCCGAAACCGGGCGGTCAGTCGCTGGAGCAGCCCGCGACTCCATTCGCGCGCATCATTTTCGTGTTGAGGAGCATGGTCCGGAGATCTTCGTAACAGCCAGTTTTGGCTACACCGCTTGCCGTCCGCTGGATAATCCCGATCTCGCCGTCAATCGCGGTGCAGATGCATTGTCTAAGTCACAGCAGCGCGGACGCAATCAGCTGCATGCGCATGATGGTCAGTCGATCAAACATTGCCTCGCCGGCTGAGTCTTCCCACCCTGACCGAATACACCAGATAAACGCTTATATCTGGCGAAAAAGTCACTTCTGGGGCAACCTTTCCTGCCGCCACGGCTGCCATTTGTCGCGTGGTGATTGTCGACCGTTGAGTCGAATTCGTTAAATCTGACCCAACAACGGCACAACGTTGACCGTAAGCTATTTGAGCCGACGATATTAGGCTCTTTCCGTATTGGGCGGGTGGTCAACTGCATCTTGCCTCGTTTTAGGATATCGCATAGGATCGATAAGTTCCCTAAGCCAAAAGCCTACGGATCACTCGCGCGGGACGGTCTGACCGGCCCGACAAACCCCGGTTGGGCCAATTTTTGGGGTGGACCGTGGGACAAATCGCCGAAATCAGACCCATTCATTCATCGCCACGGACAAATTGTGTGATGCCCATGAACTTAAAATCGCCATATCGCGTTGTTATCAAATTCTCGCTGGCTGTCGCCTTGCTGGTTGCCACAGCTTATGGGGCGTCTCGCCTCAAAGAGGCACCCCAAGGGCAAACGCGCGTGGCGATGTTAGTGGCTAAGATGGTTGAACGCTTTCATATCAGCCACAAAACGATCGACGACGATGTCTCTGCCAAATTCTTGGAACGATATCTGAAAGATCTCGATCCTCGCAAATTGTACCTCACCAAGGCCGATGTCGAACTTCTGCGTCAAAAATCCAAAACCCTGGATGACGACATTAAGGCCGGCGATGTCAGCTTTGCTTTCACAACCTACAAGCTTTTCACACATCGGCTGTTGGAGCGGATTGAAAAAGCACAAGCTCTCATCGACGGTGAACACGATTTCAATGCCGATGAAGACATGGTGATCGATGCCAAAGAGACGGACTGGGCCACGGAAGCAGAGCTTGACGACCGTTGGCGGAAGCAAATTAAATATGACTTGCTGGTCCTGAAATTGGGCGACGACTCCGACGCCAATAAAGTGGCTGAAGATGCCGGTGCGGTGAAACAGGACGACGAAGATACCCCTGCCAAAACATTAGCAGAGGCGAAAAAACGTCTCCACAAACGTTACGCCAATATCGTCACGATGACCAAACAGACCGAGCCGGAACAGATTTTGGAAATGTATCTGACCGCGTTGACAACGACATTCGATCCGCATTCCAGCTATATGTCGCTCTCCACATTGGAAGAGTTCGAGATTGCCATGAAGCTCAAGCTGCAAGGCATCGGAGCGGCATTGCGAGTGATCGACGGCTACACCGTAGTGGCTGAAATTGTTCCCGGCGGTGCGGCCGATGCCGATGGACGTCTTGAGGAAGGGGACAAGATCATTGGTGTGGGCCAAGGACAAAACGGCGAGATTACCGATGTTGTGGAAATGAAACTTTCCAAAGTCGTCAAAATGATCCGCGGCCCGAAAGACACAGTGGTTCGTCTGCAAGTCAAACCGGCCGACGGTAGTGAAACAAAAATTTACAATCTCACACGACAAGTGATTGAACTGAAATCCTCTCGGGTGCGGGGAGAGATTATCGAACCGGACAAACGCATGAATGGCCGCCCTGAGAAAATCGGCGTGATCAATATCCCCTCGTTCTACCGCGATTTCGACGCTGCCCAAAACGGCATCGTCGGTTTTTCCAGCACGGTTGCCGATGTCAAGACGGTCTTAAGCGACTTTGCCAGAAAAGGTGGTGTTGATGCGATCATCGTCGACTTACGAAACAACGGTGGAGGCGCCTTAGTCGAAGCCATTGAGGTTTCCGGTTTGTTTATCGATTACGGTCCTGTCGTGCAGGTCAAATCGGGATCAGGACACGTCGAAGATCACGAAGATGAAACAGCAGGTGTCGTCTACAGCGGCCCGCTGGTGGTGATCACGAATCGGCTTGTCTGCGTCAGCCTCCGAGATTTTTGCAGGAGTCATCAAGGATTATGAACGGGGTGTGATCATCGGCGACTCGACGACTCACGGTAAAGGAACCGTGCAAAGCGTCCGCTCAGTGAGCAACGAACCGTTCCGCTACCAAAACCCGGATCCGACAGACGGAGCCTTGAAAGTCACCATTCAGCAGTTTTATCGCGTCAACGGTGACAGCACACAAAATAAGGGCGTGACCGCCGACGTGGTTTTGCCGTCACTAATTGATAATTTTGACATCGGTGAATCCTTCCTGGACAATGCCTTGGAATTCGACCGCGTCCCCGCAGCCAAATATCGCAAAACGTCAGCTGTGACGCCGGAAATTGTTTCCGATCTGCGAGAACGATAGCCAGAAACGCGTTGCCGCCGAGAAAGAATTCCAGCGGGATCAACGCGTCATCGAGCGGTATCTCAAACGGAAAAACAGGAAGACCGTTACCCTCAACGAAGCAGAGATACGCAAGGAACGCGATGAAAGCAAAGCGGACACTGACGAAAGAAAGCAAGACGAGGATCGAAGGATGATGAGAAAAAATCGCGGTATGGCGAAAAAGAGATCTTTCCCGACAAACATTACAACAATGAAGTATTGAATGTGACGTTGGACTACATCGATTTGTTGCACAAGAATCATACCGCAAAGGTACAGTAGCAACGCCTGCCGACTCAGCTTGAGTCATAAATTGTGAATTTTCAGAACGACTAAGGGACCGTGTCAAACCGACCGGTCCTTTTTTTATTTGTCGGGTTACAAATGGCCTGGACGTCGTATCCAGCCTGGGGGGATACTCGACTCGGGATGGCTCACTGTCTAAGATACGAACATGATCGCCATCGAAGCTGAGAACCTGACAAAAATCTACCGCGTGTACCGCAAACGCGAGGGGCTTTTCGCCTCGAGTGCAAGGGGCTGTTTCATCGCGAATTCAAAGAAGTCCACGCCGTCAGAAGATGTCAGCTTTCGCATCGACCAAGGCGAAATGGTCGGCATTTCTGGGCCCCAATGGCGCGGGAAAAACCACCACGCTGAAACTACTCTCGGGCCTGATCTTCCCCACTTCGGGGACTGCCACCGTGCTGGGGTATATCCCCTGGCAACGCGAGAATGCCTATCGGCGGCGGTTTTCCCTGGTGATGGGGCAAAAAAACCAACTGTGGTGGGATCTCCCCGCACAAGAGTCGTTTCAACTGCACAAGGAAATTTATCGCATCGAGCCGGACGTTTTCCAAAATCGTCTCGACGAATTGACCGACCTGTTGGAAGTCCGCGATCTCGTCGGCCAACCGGTCCGCGAATTCTCCTTGGGCGAACGGATGCGGATGGAACTCATTGCGGCCCTACTGCACGGCCCCGACGTCCTGCTATTGGATGAACCGACCATCGGCCTGGACGTGATCTCACAGCGGAAGGTGCAGGAGTTCCTCAAATTCTACCAGGACGAGCGCAAGTTGACGGTCCTGCTCACCAGCCACTACATGAAGGATGTCGAGGCCCTCTGCAAACGGGCTGTGATCATCAATGAAGGAGTGATCAAGCACGACGGCCCGCTGGAGGACATCGTCGATCGCTTCAGCACGCATAAGGTGATCGAACTGCAATTCTCCGGCACAACCATTCCCGCTGATTTAGCCGAATTCGGCGAAGTCTTCGACGAAAAGCCGCCGCGAGTCAAAATCAAAGTCCTCCGCGCAAAAATCCCGTTGGTCCTCACCACACTGCTGTCGCGATACTCGATCGAAGACGTCAGCGTCAGCGACCGCCCCTTGGAAGAGGTCATCGCTGAAATGTTCACCGCCACGACGGATGAAAAAGAACCAGCCGCCATGCCAACCGGCTCCGCATAGCCGGTAGCCATTGGATAGTCGTGCGGGTGCCACTGGCGGCTAGTCCGCCAGTGCGACACCAAGAACAGTTCACCAAACGAAGTACGCACCCAACCAACCGTAGGGCAGGCTCCCGCCTGCCGCGCGGACCGCGTTACGTAGAACTAAACCCACGGCAGGCGGGAGCCTGCCCTACACTGAGTGTTTGAAAATTACACCAGTCCATTCGGCTTCGCCCAGTGAATTCTCGCGACATAAACACTCCCGTCGCTGCCATGTTTCTCCACCCCCTTGGGCTGCATCCATTCGCTGACGGTCACCCAGGTCTCGTCCGGGCTGATGTCCGTAACACCAAAATTCCCCAGCCGGGCGCCCCGCTCCGGAACCAAGACCTGCTCTGTCTCACGAATCACCCGCAGCCGCTCCGGATCGACTTGTGCCATAAACAACGGCGCACGGTGCCGAAAGACGTGGTCGTTGTTCGCGCCGCGACGGGTATACACCAAAAACAATCCGTCGCTATGCGTCACCCAGTGTTGTTGCGTGTTGTAATTGCCTAACGGCTGACCATCGTCGAACCGCCATTCCTGGATCGGCTCAAACTGCTGTCCGTCGTCACTTCGCGTGATGAAACCTCGTTTGTCGTTGCGGATCGTCAAAAAGTATTTGCCGTCGAATCGCGTCAAGGACGGCTCGTGCAAGCCCCGCGTTTTGTCATCGACATTCAATTCCGTACCGTTCTCCAGATACGTAAGGGTCGTGCCGTCAAACCCACACCGTGCCACGGTGACATGCGAGTTCTTGCCGGCGGGTACAAAATACAGCGGCAAGAGAATCGTCCCGTCCGCCAAATCATACCGCTGCGTGCAACCGGCTCCGGCGTCATTGAATTTCTCATCATGCGAAAGGTCCATCTTCCGCCAAGCCTTCCACTGACTCTGTTTCGGGTCGTACACCGCATAAGCCGTATGCCGCGGACGCGGTCGCGTGACTTTCCATTCGGGCGTGTAGACAACCGTGTGCCCCGTCCCCAGTAGCGTTTTAGAGGCAGCATGCCATTTCGGCCAAAAATCACTGAGCGCCACCGGCCGCTCTTGCCCTTTGATGTCCTCGATCCGCGGCGCGAGCGTCTCCATTTCCGCAGCCTCGGTCCACGACTTGCCCAAGTCGTCCGTCTGCAATCCAAACACTCCTTTGAACACGTCGCTGCCCGACAAGTCCAACGTGTTCATCGTCATCACGACGCGCGGATCCCCTCCCTGCCCTGCTCCCTGCCCTGCTCCCTGTACAATCCCCGCGCGGGGATGACTCCAGCACCGCTTGCCATCAAACAACTTCGTCGGCACGTCCCGCGTCAAACGGTAGTCAGGCGCAGCATCCACGTCCACGTCGTCCGCACCGGCAACACCGCCGTAAGTCAGATAAGAAATTCCGGCACACAAAGATGTCTGCAAAAAACGTCGCCGCTCAAACATCAACCAATTCCTTGTAAACAAAATGATCAGTTTCCCATTGAACAACCTACCAGCCCCATCTCCCCATCACAATCCCCGCATGCGCGCCTGCGTAAAAAAAATACCTCGCGCGCAGAGACGCGAAGGCGCAAAGAAATGTGATGCAGGTCAAAACGAATGCCACCACATTTTCTGAAGTCAAAATCACATCACATGATGCACGACATGAATCGACATCATGAACGTCCCTTTCATTATTTTCTTCTCTTTTTCTCTGCGCCTTGGCGTCTCTGCGCGAGTCTTTTTTTCCCAAAAATGATCTTGCACAACAGCTAACAATTCACAAGTTTCTCTCCAGAGTGTTGACACTCCGCGCACCGGCCTGTATTGAAAATGCAAGGCAAAACTCGATTCCACTTCTGGAGAATTCCCCCATGCATCATTGGCTGTACGTCATCATTGCCGTTATGTCCTTGGCTTCAACGGCCTGCGCTGCCGACGCCGTCGTAAATATCGACTCTCCGATGCCGCCCCCCAATTGGGCTTTGCTTGAACGCCAACTGCTACGGGCCCAAGCAGACGCGTGCGCTGAGTTTTTTGAGAAGTATTTCGATGAACGCGGGTTCCTGCTCTGCGTCGAACGCTGGGGCGGTGATGATGGGCCGGATGACGCCATCGAAAATTGCAACGGTTGGCCGATCCTGCACGCCATGGGCGCATCGGACAACGTGTTGCGGATGTACAAAAAAGCTTGGGAGGGACACCTGCGGCAATACACCGCTGCCAAAACCACGGAGGTTCCTTTCGCCCGCGACGGAATGTACTACAAGGAATTTCCCGTGATGTTCGACTGGCAACATAACGGAGAAGGCATATCGGTTTTCAATCTGCAAGGACTTTCCGACCCCGACGACATCAGCTTCGGCCAGCGCGTCCGGCGGTTTGCCGGTTTTTATATGGACGAAGATCCCGGTGCGCCGAACTACGACCCACAACACAAAGTCATTCGCAGCATGATCAACGGCAGTCGCGGACCATTGATGCGCAAAGCGACTGGATTGGATTGGGCGGGCGATCCGATCGAAGTGGAAAATCGCTTCGGACTGGGGCACGGTGAACGCAATTACGACGAGATGGTGGCCCACTTCAAAGATTACAACGACGTCGTCGGCGACCATCCGCTCAATCTAATTTCCACCACGTTGGCCCTGAATGCTTACATGCTCACCGGCGATGAAAAATACCGCACTTGGCTGTTGGACTATGTCGATGCCTGGCTGCAACGGATGGATCAAAATGGCGGCGTCATTCCCAGCAACATCGGCCTCGACGGCACTATTGGCGGAGCTGCCGACGGAAAATGGTACGGTGGAACCTATGGCTGGGGCTTTACGGTGGTGGTCCCGCAAACCGGAAAACTGGCGGACCGCAATCGGCAATACTGGGGCTTCATCGGTTTCATGAACGCTTATCTGCTCACCGGCGACGACCGTTATTTACAAGCCTGGCGCAAACAGGCGGATGTGATCAATGCGCAGAAAAAAATCATCAACGGACAAGCCATGTATCCTCGCATGTACGGTGATGAGGGCTGGTATAGCTATGTGCCGCAACCGTACGATTACAACGCGCGGGAAATCTACTTTCTCTCCATGAATCCGGAAGATCGTCGCCGCGCTCCCCAAACCGGCTGGTTCGATTTTCTCGATGGCAAAGATCCCAACTATCCCGAAAACGCATTACGCGCTGATTTTGAAAACCTGCGCCGGAAAATCGAAGGCATGCGCGAGGATACGACCACTCCCGATACCCGCTTGGCCGACGATCCCATGCAGTTCAATCCCGCCCGCGTTCGCACATTACTCGAACTGACACAAGGGGGATGGCTTGTCGAGCGACGCGGCGCGGCATTATTCGCGCGGCTGCGCTATTTTGATCCTATCGAGCGCCGCGCGGGGCTTCCCGAAGACGTTGCAGCATTGGTTACGAAAATGACCGATGACCTGACGGTCGTCACACTTGTGAACATCAACCAACAAGAACCGCGCACCGTGACCGTGCAAGCAGGCGGATACGGTGAACATCAATTCTCCTCCGTGGAACGCGCGGGTGAAACCACAACCGTCGACGCCCCCACCTTCACTGTCAAACTTGCTCCCGGTGCCGGCGAGACTCTAACGCTGCATATGCAACGGCACGTCAATCGACCAACCATGTCCTTTCCCTGGAACCGCTAAGATTCCATTCACCGCGGCCCCATAGCAACAGAGAAAACCACGGGGCGTAGGTCATGCTGTGCATGACCTACAGATTCCAAAGATTTACTCGTTCCCAAGCTCTGGTTGGGAACGCAATTTCACGAAGCTCCGCTTCGCTCCGCTAAGTGAAACGCTCGACAACAACATCGCCTATCTCACCAATTGGAATTCAGGGACTAGTTGCAATCTCCGCTCTTAGAGCAAATGAAATCCCAAAGGACAGCGAACCCATGATTTTCGACATCCATAGCCACGCCTGGGACTATCCTGATCATTTTGGCGACGATTTTCGCGACCAGGCGCAACGCCGCGCCAAACCGGGCGAAACGCTCGATTTGACGGTCCGCTATGAAGATTATCGAGCGACGGCTCCCGCAGAAGTTCGCACCGTCGTCTTCGGGGGCAAAGCTCAACTCAGCGGACTCTGGGTCGATGACCGTTACGTTGCCAATTATGCCGAGCGGCACGGCGATGATGTCGTTGGGTTCGCATCGGTCGACCCCACGCAGCCGTCCTGGAAAAACGAAATGCACAACGGTATTGAGCGCATGGGGCTCAAGGGCATCAAACTGCTACCGATGTACGCCGGGTTTTTCCCCGATGATAAAATACTCGATCCGCTTTGGGAGTATGCCGGCGAAAGAAAATTGCCGGTGTTGTTGCACACGGGAACGACCTTTATTGCTCAGGCCCCCTTGGAATGCACCTTGCCGCGGCATGTCGACAACGTTGCCGCACGTTTTCCCAATGTCCCCATCGTCATGGCGCATCTCGGACATCCCTATGAGGGGGAATGCGTCGCTGTGATTCGCAAGCATCCCAATGTCTATGCCGACATCAGCGCCCTGCACTACCGCCCCTTTCAGTTGTACCACAGTTTGATGCTGGTGCAGGAATACGGTGTGTGGGATAAAGTCCTTTTCGGAACCGACTATCCTTTTACAACGGTCAATGACACTGTGGACGGGCTGCGCAAATTAAATGATATGCTGGTCGGCACCGCACTACCGCGATTGGACACTGAACAGATCGAGCAGATGATTTATCGCGATAGTTTTAGTTTGTTGGGAATCATGTGAATCCGGATTGCGGAAAATGTTGAGCCGCTTCACAATGGTCGCAGATACATTCGCCGACTCCTCATTCACGCCGATTTTCAATTCTATGACCAGTTCCCACAACAATGACGATTGGCCAAGCGGCCCACTGCCGCCTGAACCGCCGATCCCCTTCCCTGACGTACATTATCATTGGGATGCTCTACACGCCGCCCCTCGTATCGACGAAACCGCCTGGGTCGCGCCAGGTGCGGTTGTCATGGGACGCGTCCGCATGAAAGCCCGTAGTTCTGTTTGGTACAACTGCGTGCTCCGCGGCGACAATGAATACATCGAACTGGGCGAAGACACTAACGTCCAGGATGGTTCGGTGCTGCACATCGACCCCGATTACCCCTGCATCCTGGGCGATCGCGTCACAGTAGGCCATATGGCAATCGTGCATGCCTCGGTCGTGGGCGACGGCGCATTGATTGCCATCGGCGCCAAGGTCCTCAGCCGCTGCGTGATCGGCGAAGGCGCCTTGATAGCCGCCGGCGCTGTTGTGATGGAAGGCACACAAGTCCCCCCGCACACTCTCTGGGCCGGTTGTCCGGCGCGTCAAATCAAAGAACTCGACGAAAACCAACGCGCCCGCCTCGCTCGCACCTATCAGCATTACGTCAACAACACCGCCATCCACCTCGCCCGCTTCGGCCGTGCGCACATTGAGGCGATCACCAACGACGCAGGAATATGAACTCAGTTACGGTCTTAGGCACACACTCGGAATCCAACCATGACTAAATGCAGCATCTGCGAACACGCCAATCCGCCGCTGGCCAGGGAATGCGAAAGCTGTGGCATGCAGCTTTCTCTCGATAGCGACGCGGCAGCCGCCAACAGTCAAATCCAAGACCGGGTGCACCAGTTGGTGGCTGAAGGAAATAAAATCGAGGCGATCAAACTGTATCGCGAACAGACCGGCTGCGGCCTCGTCGAAGCCAAGAACGCGGTCGAAGCCATGCTCCGCGGCGAAACCCCTCCCCCGGTCGCCCCCCGCCCGCAAATATCCTCCTCAACCGATCAGGACATCGTCGCCCTGCTACACGAAGGCCGCAAAATCGAGGCGATCAAGCTGTACCGCGAACAAGCCGGCGGTGGCCTCCGCGATGCCAAATTGGCCGTCGATGCTCTAGCCCGCGAACATGGCATCGAAGTCGCCGGGAAAAGCGGCAGTTGCTTAGGCCTGCTCGTTATTGGTCTAATACTCACCGCCGCGGCCAGCTATCTACTGACCTAATCCACCCGCCCGAGAAAGGGTGCCACTGGCGGCTTGCCCGCCAGTGCAATCCGCGTGACAGGCAAAAACACCGCTGAATAATGATCGACCTCAACGCCGAAAACGTCGTTTCCTACCTCAAGTCTGCCGGGCATCTGGCCCCCCAGGAATCTGCGACGGCCACGGAATTATCTGGCGGGGTCTCGAATATTGTGATGCGCGTCAATCGCCCCTCCGGCGACGATTGGGTGATCAAACAGTCCCGCCCACAATTGCGGACCGACGTCCCCTGGTTCAGTCGCATGGACCGGATTCACCGCGAAGCCGACGTGATGCGAATCTTGGACCGCTTCTTGCCGACAGGCATCGTCCCGCAAATCGTGTTGGAAGACCGCGACAATTTCTGGTTTGCCATGCAAGCCATTGATGCGAACCACGCTGTCTGGAAACAGCAGTTACTCGACGGACAAGTCGACCCCTCAGTCGCTGCGAAACTCGGCACCTATTTGGCCGCAATTCATCGCGAAACCTCTCAGCGTGAAGAGCTGACGGAGATGCTGCGCGATCAAACTGTGTTTGACGAGTTGCGGGTCGATCCGTTTTACCGACATTTGGCAAACAAATTCGCCGACGTCCGTCCCGCGATCGAAACCATGATTGAAGAAATGGCTGCCACGCCGATCTGTCTGGTGCTAGGTGATTTCAGCCCCAAGAACATTTTGATCACACCGACCGGCATTGCCCTCGTCGACTTCGAAACCGGGCATCGCGGCGACCCCGCTTTTGATCTGGGATTCTTCCTCAGCCATTTACTGCTCAAAACCGTGTTGCATGCGGATCGTTTCGATGATTACGCCGGCTTGACCCATGAATTTTGGGAAACGTATCTCGCCGGAATACAACCGCTCGATGCGTCTGCTTTCGCACCCCACGAACTCCGCCGCCGCACATTCGCCCACCTAGCCAGTTGCATGTGGTCCAGGATCGACGCCACCAGTCCGGTCAACTACCTGCCCAACGAACAGCAAAAAAACATCGTCCGCAATTTCAGCCACCAATTGCTCCTCAATCCTCCCGAAACCTGGGAGCAAGTCATCCAAGACCTACGCACACAAACCCTGCAACCTTGAAGCCCCCCACCCCCACCGTTACGGTAAACCCCAACGTAGGGTGCGTCGCGACGCACCTTTCGATGTAGTTAGGTATGAAAAGCGTGAACGTTGTCCGTCAGTAGGAAGCCAGCCGTCAGAATATCGCAGTGCTCAACGGAGAAAACTCGCCGTGAAACTTCCCTCTCCCATGGATTACATTACATTGTGTCCGTGCGATATCGACGTTTTGTATCCTCCACTTGGTTTTTTACCAATCCAGGAACATGAACTCGGGAACGGAGATAGCTTTGGTTTCTATTGGCCGATTGGATTTGAGGATCGCCCCCCCATTGTCGCTGAAACATATCACGACGAATGGTCGGTCCAACCTCATTTCTCCTCCCTGGATACGTTTCTGACGGCCATCGAAGACCAGGGCGCTGATGAAGGCGAATACATTGAACCGCCCGATATCGAGGAAGACCCTCGTTCGCCAGCTGCTTGTTTAAAAACTGCGCGCATGCGCCTCAAATCGCAAAATGTCGAAGATGCGATTGATTGCTTGGAAACGGCTGTTTCAGTATTACCAGAATATCGCGATGCACAAGAGATCTCTCATACCGACGACTCGGAATGGACTTAGCGATCAAGGGGCAGTTCAAGCGATTATTTCAACGGTTTGCTTTGGAGATCACCACGCGCCACTGGTGGCATGGCTATCACAGCAAAAGGAGTGTCCGCAAGAATTGAAGAACGACCCAATTTGGGTCAACCGTTCGAAATTGACTTTTAAATTCGGAGGTGAAAAGGAAAACGATCAATATCTCGTTCTCCGAGACGCGATTGATTGTTATCTCGATAACAGGGCATTCATCCCCGCAATGACCTTGATGCAAACTTACGGCGATCTCATGACAAGTGAGACGATTTCGTTTCAGGACACGGATTCGATCGACACAAGGGCGAGGTGGCAGCAAAGACGGGAAGCCGCGAACAATGCAACCCCCGTGTCCTCCAGAATACATATCAGCCTCAAACCTTAAGCCCCCCCACCCATGCCCAAAATCGAACAAATCCACGCCCGCGAAGTCTTCGACAGTCGCGGTAAACCGACTGTCGAAGTTGAAATCCGTTGTGCCGACAGCCGTGCAGGGCGGGCGATCGTTCCCAGCGGCGCCAG
Source organism: uncultured Planctomycetaceae bacterium (assembly GCA_942492455.1). GTDB lineage: Bacteria > Planctomycetota > Planctomycetia > Planctomycetales > Planctomycetaceae > Symmachiella. The sequence goes on from CALOFE010000007.1 coordinate 208,721, forward strand.
TACCGGCCGCTTCGAAGCCTGTGAACTGCGCGATGGCGACCCGAATCGCTTCGGCGGCAACGGCGTGTTGCAAGCGGTCGGCCATGTGAACCACGAAATCGCCGCTGCCATAACCGGCATGGATGCCGCTGATCAACAATTGATCGATCGCGCTCTGTGCGACCTGGACGGGACCGAAAACAAATCGCGACTCGGCGCCAACGCCATCTTGGGCGTTTCACTCGCCGCCGCCCATGCCGCTGCCGAGGCTAAGCAACTTCCCCTTTGGAAACATTTTGCCCAACTGTGGAAGACCGCCGCCACCGATCTCGGCGAATTGCCGCCACCGACAGCTGCCCTCGGACAGCAGCCATTGATGCCGTTGCCCATGGTGAACATGATCTCCGGCGGGCTCCACGCGGGCCGCAATTTGGATTTCCAGGACTACTTAATCCTTCCCGTCGGCGCCACGTCTTACCGTGAAGCATTGGAATGGATCATCACCATCTACCACCGGCTAGGCCGACTGCTCACCGAAAAGGGATACGAAGGCGTCCTCGTCGGTGACGAAGGGGGCTACGGCCCCAAGTTGACTTCCAACGTCCAAGCGGTCGAACTCGTGATCGAAGCGATCGAAGCCTGCGGACGAAAGCCGGGCACCGATGTTGCCATCGGTCTCGATGTCGCCTCCTCGCACTTTTTTGACGGCACGCACTATCGTCTCGCAGCCACTGGCGATGAGCGTCTCAACTCCGGGGACGTGATCGACTTGCTCGAAAAATGGGTCAGTGCCTATCCGATTGTCAGCATCGAAGATGGATTGGCAGAAGATGATTGGGAGGGCTGGCAGGAATTGACGCAGCGATTGGGAGATCGCGCACAACTGATCGGCGACGACCTGTTTGTCACCAACCGCCGACGATTGGAAAAAGGCCTTGAACTTGCCGCCGGAAACAGCGTGTTGATTAAGGTCAACCAAATCGGCACCGTGTGGGAAACTTTTGAGACGCTCCGACTCGCGCTGCAAAACGGTTTCTGGCCGGTCGTCTCAGCGCGCAGTGGCGAAACCGAAGACCACACCATCGCCGACCTAGCCGTCGCAACCGCCGCAGGACAAATTAAGATAGGTTCCATCGCTCGCAGCGAACGGCTGGTGAAATACAACCAACTCTTGCGGCTGGAAGAACAAGTCGGGTCCGATGCCTACCAGGGAGGCCGGATTTTCTCGTCGCTCAAATCATAAAACACGAATCAAGATAAAACTCGCCATATAATCGTGCCCAACAGCCGTTTGAAATGAAGTTTTCCCGCCGCGGCATGCGTCTTAAATGGATGCATTGAAAAGTTTTGTCGATAAATTCACTAGAACCAGTTTCAATATCCGGTTGCGCTTTTTCCTGAAACATAAGGATCAGTTTCAGCGGAACGCGTCAGAGGGTTTTGAAACAACTTTTTTTGTAGTAGCGAACCGACCGCTTCGGCGGGTTTTACGATGGATCGTCATGTAACTATGCGGTTTGCTTAAACCTTGATGAACAGTCTTCCTTTCTAAACAAGATGCGGCGACCGTGTTTCGTGCGTCGCATAAGTCGCTTATGAAATTGCAACGGACTGCAATCCAACCTGTTCTGCAGAGCACCCTCTGTCTGATGGTCTGTCTCATCGTATGCGGTTGCCGCTTGCCGGGACGAAACGTCGACAACAGCATGACCTCGTACGAGCACGCCACCATCTCCTATGATGTCGCCGGTTGCTGCCGCAATTTGCTAACGGGTGAAAGCGAAATCACTCCCGTGGCATATAGCGCCGACCAATCTACGGCTGTGGAAGATTCGGTCTGGAAATCGGCGCAACTCTCGATTCAATACCCGCACCCCGACGAAATGCCCGACATGGCCCAAGTCAAATTGCGGCTCTCGAGTCTCGCCCCGGACGATGAAATGCCCCGCGTGTCGGGGGCCAGTCCGCTTGCCGGTGGGATTTGCAACGACGAACTGTGGGTGATGGACATTCCCAAGGTCGAATTGGACCAATTGTTGATCCAACTCTCCAACCGCGGACAAACCACAACCGATCCACTCCCCGCCGCCGATGCACACCTGAACGTGATGGTCAACCAACAGGCCACCGCCAACACGTCAAGTCGCGAACCGCAGTTGGACGAATTCGTCAAACGGGTCTATCAACAGGGCCGCCTGCGAGGATTTATTCCTTGCCAACAGGCGCAACAGTCCTCCCCACAGGCCACACCCCGTTTTCCGTCGCTGACGCAAACGTCATTTCAACTCGACCAGAAACTGTAACAGGTCCGCCGCCTGTTCGGCCGTCATCTCTCGCAGCAGCATCTCGGGCATGAGCGACTTGTCCTGAGGTTCTAGAATCTCGATGTCTGCGCGGGCAATGCGAATCAACTCGTGTTGATTGTCTTTGAGCACCACTTCGTCGTCGGTTTGTTCCACCAACAATCCGGCATGCACCTGCCCCCGTTTGGTTTCGACGATATAGCTCACGTAATCCTTGTGGATCTCCTTCGACGGGTTGAGGATCGTATCCAAGATTTTCATCTTGTCTTTGTCCTTCGCCACGTGCGTCAACTCCGGCCCCAATTCGCGGCCTTCGTCACCGATTTTGTGACAGTCGCGACACTGTACGCCGGCCGCTTTGAAAAACAACTCCCGCCCCCGCTCGGCATCGCCTGTCAGAGCCAGAATCTGCTCCGGACGGACCAACGGTCCCAGGCGACGCACACGCTGTTCTTCAGGGACAAACCGTTCGAACAAATCCCGCACCAATGGATTCGTGTGTGCGGTCCCGGCGGCGATGATCTCCCCGCGTAGCGGCGAAGCGGGTGGCTCCTGATCGACCAGATTCACAGCCACCATCGCCCCACTGACGTTTTCCAGGAGCTTCTTAATCGCCGCGGTCCGATTGGCGGCCACATCGCTGTTCAAATCCTCGGGCAGGGGCCCCTTGGCAACGGTGGTTTCTTCTCCTTCGGTCGGCAATTCGGCCACCCATTGCCGAAATAATTTCAGTGCCTCTTCATCCACGACCGCCGACCCCAAAACCGGCATCCGCCCCTGCCCCAGTTTCGACAAGCGATACAATATCACCGACCGCTCAGGCGCTCCTTTGGCAATCAGTTGGCCGTTATTGATGCTGAAGTTTCCATGGTTCGGCGGGATGTTAAAAATGTTCGCCTTTTTCTCATCGCTCGTGAACTCCAATTCCATCTTCGCATTGCCACCGCCGTCCGAAACATGGCAGTGCGAACAATTGGCGTGCAAATAAGATCGCGCACGGGCATTCAATTCGGCCGATTCGTCATATGGGTTTGAAAGCTTAGGCAGCTCCCCAATCGACTTTTTCGGCGATTCCTTAAACATGCCGATATGGTCCCAAGCACGGATTTGATTATCCGTGACTCCGCCAAAGTCGTAGTCCCGATTCATTTGCAACGTGTTCAGCCCCAGGACCCACTTGGCAGCGCGGGAATGGCAACCCATACACTCCGTGCGGGCGGCATACCGCCACGTCTGTTGCCGCACACCTGTCGGCTCCGCCGCGTCACGAATTTGGAATTTGCGATCCATGCCGTCGCGCCCCACCAAATCGGCGTCGTCCCCGGCATCGTTCCACATATAGGTATACGCCATCCATTCACCCTCTTGCCGCGTCAGCAACCGCGTTTCGATCGGTCGCCGACTCGCTGGATTCCCCGCTTCCATCTCCAACGACAACGTCTGCGCCGCCACCGTATTGTTGGGAAATTCCCAACCGCGATGCCCTCCGTACGTAATCTGTTCCTCTCCCGGGACTCCCACAAATCGCTGGACGTGCGCCCCATCCACCCATGCCGGCGCATTGACCGAATACGGCAACACCCCGGCCGCTGGAATCTGCTCGGCGACCGAGGAAAACAGACCGGTCTCACTCAGTTTCCGCGGAAACTCCTCCGCAGCATGCGCGGGCGCGCCGCTCGGCACCAAGGAAAAGATCTCACCGCTCAACGCTACCAGATACAGTTCGCGATCATGATCATGTCCAAACGTCGCGACTTTGTACGTCGAGTCGGACAGCCGCTGGTGGTCTTTGACTTGTTCGTCCTCATAGCGAAATCCCCAGACGATGCCCGTTTCGTAATCGCAATAAATGTACATGCCGTAAAACTCCGGCCGTTTCTTCGCGCGATAAACATATCCGCCGGTGATCGAACGGCTTTCTGAGTGCGGATGCTCGACGATCGGCTTGTACAATTTGCCCGGCCCCATTTCGCGTTCCAGCATGAACGGGTGCGAACCTTCGTAGATGCTCCAGCCATAATTCCCGCCGCGACGAATCAGATGGATCATTTCCCACAGATCCTGGCCCACCTCTCCGACCCACAAGTTGCCTGTCTCGCGATCGAAACTCATCCGCCAGACCTGACGATGCCCGTTGGTCCACGCCTCGGGAATCGCCCCTTCGACATCCAGAAACGGATTGTCCGGCGGGATGCTGTATTCTTTTCCCTCAGACGGATGATCGACGTCAATCCGCAAGATGCTTCCCGTGAAATCGCTCAGGTCTTGCCCCGTATTGTTGACGTCGGATCCGCTCGTTCCATCCCCCGACCCGATGTACAAGTAGCCATCCGGACCGAACGCCAAGTCGCCCCCCCCATGACCGGCCGTCGCCCATTTCACGATCAACGTCTCCGACCCGCGGACAAACTGCGGCGGGTTGGTCTTCGTCAGTTGAATCCGGTAGATGTAATTGTGTTCTGACTCCTGACCGTCCCGTTTCGTAACATTCAAGAAAATATAGGCGTAGCCGTTCTCCGCATAGTTGGGGTGCAGCGTCAGCCCCCACCCACTACCGCCAATCGATTTGTCGATCCACTTCATGTCGAAGATCGCAACGCTATCGGAGACGTCTGGGGCATCCTCGAAGGTCAGCAATTTCCCGCCGACCTCGAAAATGAAAATCCGATTGCTGTCCGGCTCTGGCACCATCGCGATCGGTTGGTCGAATTTGAGGTGCGGATACTCGCGCTGCAGCTTATAAGGCGGTGGAGGCTCGGGAGAACCTTTGACCCGTGACGTCGTCCAGGGCACCCGCTCTGTTAGCCCAAATGGCTTTTCCGGCTCAGCAGGTTTCGATTCTGAAGGTGGGGTCTTTTCCGTGGCATCGTCGGCGAGAGACAACGCAATCCAGCCTCCTCCAGCAACCAGAGACATCATCAAGCAAGTGACGTGCGCGAATAGCCGCATAGATACTCCTCTTAGGAAGCCGCCCTAGTCATTTCCACGACCGTATTCATATCAACGCTCGTGCATCTGATCTTAAGCAACCCCCTACACAAGTTCAACGCGAATCATCGCCGCTGTTTTCACGATTGCTGGTGATCAAGGAGGCAAAACGTTAATATCGTCAATGTCACCTGTTCATCCCTGCCCTGTTTCCCGATTGGCGCCCCGTCGCTATGTCTGCCGCACTGCTCTTTGACTTAACTCCCGATCAACTCACTCAGTGGTGCACTGAGCACGGCCACAAACCGTACCGTGCCCGTCAGATCTTTCATGGCGCGTTTGGGCGTCGGGTGATGGCATTTTCTGATATGAGCGAATTGCCCGCGAAACTACGCGAGCAATTGGCCGAGAGTTTTCAATTTTTCTCCTCCACAATTACCGCACACAACGTCGCCAGTGACGGGACCGAAAAACTGCTGCTCGCGATGCAAGATGGCAATACGGTCGAGTGCGTGTTGATGCGCGAAGGCAAACGCCGCACCATTTGTATCAGTACGCAAGTCGGCTGCGCGATGGGCTGCGTGTTTTGCGCCAGCGGCATGCTGGGGCTCACGCGCAACCTCTCCGCCGGAGAAATCACTGAGCAGATCGTCCGTTTGGATCAGCTCTTACCGGCCGAGGAACGCATTACCAATATCGTGGTAATGGGCATCGGCGAGCCGCTCGCCAATCTCGACAACCTGCTCCAAGCGCTCGATCACGTCACGGCCGATGGCGGCATGGGCATTGGTGCTCGAAGGATCACGATTTCAACAGTCGGGCTACCCCAGAAAATCCGCCGTCTCGCCGAGTGCGGCAAAGCCTACAACCTCGCCGTCTCGTTGCATGCCCCGAACGAGGAACTCCGCAGCCAGATCATACCCGTTAATGAGGGGATCGGTTTAGCGGCGGTCTTGCGGGCCGCCGATGACTATTTCGAAAAAGTCGGCCGTCGCGTCTCGTATGAATACATCTTGCTCGGAAAACTGAATGATGCTCCGGAGCACGCGCAGCAGTTGGCGAATCTCTTGAAATCGCGATTCGCGCACGTCAACTTGATTCCCATGAATCCGGTCGAAGAGTCTCCCTTTCGCAGACCCAGCGAACGCCGCATTCAGCGTTTCCTGGAAATCCTGCAAGAAGCCGGCGTACCGGTCACCGTTCGCAAACGCAAAGGGGCCGACATCGATGCCGCCTGCGGACAACTACGCCTCCGCAAGCATAATGACAATGCATTGGTCGACCTGAAATCATAAAGCCGCGACTCAGACGACCAGCTTACAAGGTCGTACTTCCAAACTCGTCTAGCTCAAAATCCTGGGCATCAAATCCAACCAACCGATTGTCGCGAAATACTAAGTAGTATGTGTGGCTCTTGCTGTCCGGCCCGTACGCGTACATTTTGTCGCTGGTATGGTAGGCGTTGTTGTTCGTCTTGAGCAAACGGTCACTTGGTTCAAAGCGTCCCGGTTGCCCAATCACTCCATCGACTTCGGCACGCGTCATGCCGTTTTCTATACGATTGGCTAACAGCCACTGCAGCGCTTTCGGGTCACGCGAATGCTGGAAAAGTTCGCGGTGTTTGTTTTCATCTTCTTGCGTGATCTTAGGTGTTGTCGTAAACATCTGTTTGATCGGAGTGGTATCAAACGACTCGCAGCCACTGATCGCGGCCACCGTGACAATCACCAATAGTATCTGTGCGGAACGCTTTACGCATGGAAACAATGTTGCCATGTCACTTTACCTCCGAGACGGGCTGTGCGCAACCTGAGCTCATTTTGAGAGATGTGTTGACTTTGGGGGATGTGAGAGGGGCGGGAGTCTACGCGAATTCCCCGCAGGGGAAAAGAGCGTTCTGATTTAGACCACAAACAATTCCATGAATTGATCCGCCGGCAAGGCATCCAACTGCGATGGCTCGTCAAATGCCGCCATCACTGACGCGCAGCGTGTGCTGTCGAATTGCGTTGCCATGTTATCTTGGAACTTTTGCTCTAACAGCGGCATCCCTTGGTCGCGACGCCGGCGATGCCCGATGGGATACTCCACCTCCACGCGCTCGGTCGACGAACCATCCGTAAAAAACACTTGCACCGCATTGGCGATCGACCGTTTCTCGGAATCAAGATAATCGCGCGAATACGCCGGGACCTCGACGACTTCCATCCGCTCACGCAACTGATCAATCCGTGGATCCGCTGCGGCGGTGTCTTCGTAATCGTCGGCGGTCAGTGTCCCGCGAATCAGCGGCACCGCAGTCATATATTGCAAACAGTGATCGCGATCCGCCGGATTATTCAACGGGCCGGTCTTGTCGATAATCCGCACCGCAGATTCGTGCGTCTCGATGCGGATCCGCTCAATCGCATCCAAACGATCTTTGACCTGTGGGTGCAATGTGACCGCCGCCTCGACCGCCGTTTGCGCGTGAAACTCAGCTGGAAATGAGATTTTGAACAACACGTTCTCCATCACATAGCTTCCCAGCGGCTGCGAAAGTTCAATCTGTGCGCCCTTGAACAACACATCTTGAAACCCCCACGTGGGAGCTGAGAGTGCCGTGGCATACCCCATTTCACCAGTCAGGGCAATCAATGCCAACCGCACCGCCCGGCTGGTCGCATCGCCGGCGGCCCAACTTTTACGCGAACCAGTATTCGGGGCATGCCGATACGTCCGCAGCGCTCCCCCGTCAATCCAGGCGTGCGACACGGCATTGGTGATCTGTTGTTTGGTCGCCCCCAACATCTTCGCCGCGACAGCCGTACTAGCGACGCGGACCAATAGCACATGATCCAATCCCACACGGTTGAACGAATTGGTTAGCGCCAACACCCCTTGGATCTCATGCGCCTTAATCATCGCTGTCAAGATATCGCGCACCGTCAGTTTTTGCTTCCCCGCACGATTCAGATAATCCGCGCAGGCTAAAATCGCCCCCAAGTTGTCCGAGGGATGCCCCCACTCCGCCGCCAGCCAAGTGTCATTAAAATCTAACCAGCGAATCAAACACCCGTTATTAAACGCCGCCGCCACAGGATCCAATTCGTAGGCCGTCCCCAAGACCCGTGCCCCACCCGGCATCTCCGCCCCCGGCACCACTGGCCCCAGCATTTTTACGCACGCCGGATAATTCAGCGCCAACAAACCACACCCCAAGCTGTCCATCAGACACCACCGCGCGGTGTCGTAGGCCAGATCGCTCTCAATCGACGCCTCCGCCGCGTACTCCGCAATCTCAACCAGCAGCTGGTCGGGAATCTGTTCCGTCACCTGAATTCTGTCGCTCATGTTTTCCTACTTAAATCTATCCAGGATTCTCAAGCCGCTGCCTGGGAGGGCGAGGCTCCAGCCGAGCCGCGCGTGACCACATTGCTTCAATTTCGTCCAAACAATCTGCAATCCATGTCCAACGTACCGATGCGGCTCAGCAGGAGCTTCGCCCTCCCGGGGCCCGCCCTCGAAAGTCGAAGCGATCAACGGGAGCGGCGTAAGCTAACCGAGCGGAAGCTTGCTCAGTTCGGCCGTTCCATGTGTACCAGCCAATCCTCATTCAGCTCGACATGCTTGATGCCATATCGCCGGAACGTATACGACACATGAATCTTCCCATCGGCCGTTTGCAACAGTGACGGATAGGAATACTCGCCCGGGTTTGCCTCCAATTTCAGCGGCGCTTCCCACGTCCGCCCTTCATCGGTCGAACGGGCGATGCTGAGCGGAGTTCGACTGTTTTCTGAATCGTTGTACACAATCACCCAGTGCCCGTTAGCCAGCGGAATCATCGAGATCCCCGAATCGGGATTGTTCAGCGTCGTTGGCTTTGCCTCGCTCCAGGTTTCTCCTTGGTCCTGCGAGATAATTTCCGTGATCTGGGGGTACTTGCGCATCAACGCCACCAGCGAACCATCTTCACGCTCCGCCAATGCCGGTTGGCTGCCGCCAGCGGTGAATCCGCCAATTTTCCAGGAATCCCCGTCGTCGCGGCTGATCAAAAAGGTCGATCCGTCCCGTCCATCCACAACCGCCTCCACCGGCAAAACAATCGTCCCGTCCCGCAGCACGAGTGGGCGATTGCGGGGCACGGCCCACAATTCTTCGTCAAACATCTCGCGATCCTTCGACCAGGTTCGCCCATTGTCCTGGGAAGTGCGGAGCATCAAACGGCAGCGGTCCCACCCCCCACCACGACGAATCGGACGTGTCGGTTCCATCCGGCACCACACCATTTGCAGCCGTTTGCGGCCATCAACAAAAATAATCGCGTTGCCCGGCGGCAGCAGTGCATCTTCGATCAACACTTCCGGCTCGCTCCAAGTCCGCGAACCTTTCTCGCGGCGGGCGAGAAAAATCATCTGGTCGTCCCCGGATTCATAATTGCCGCCGTACCAGACGCACAATAAATCCCCGTTGGGCGCCTGTTCAATCACCGAACAATGGTGCACCGCCGCTTGCGGAATTTTTTCGAACACCAATTCCGAGGAGAAGGAGATTTGCCCGTAAGGATTGTCTCGTTTTATCGGCGACAATTTCGCACCGATCGCAGAACCTGTCGCTTTGTCTGATTTCGGTGTGATTTCCTTTTTCGCCAACACGTCGCGAATTCGACTCTCCAGCGCGTCACGTCCGGCAGCATCTGCCAATCCGCCGTGATAGATCAGATTCGATTCTCCATCCAGCATAAACACCTCGGGGGTCACGCTGGCTCCGAATTGTTTTACGATCTTTGCTTGCGGATCGCGATACAGCGGGAAAATCACTCCCCGCTTTTGGATGAAATCCGCCAATTCGGCGTTCGTTACCTCCGGATCGGGAACAATGCCCACAAACAGCACGTTCTTGCGGCGGTATTCTTGATAGAGCGCGGCAATTTCGTTGATCGCTTTTTCCGTCACGGGGCATCGCGGCGACAAAAACAGCACCGCCGTCGCCGGCCGTTCGTCGTAGTTGCGCATCGTCATTTTTCGGCCATCGTGGGTCAGCAAATCCACAGGCCCCATCGGCTCACCCAATTGAGGTTCCGCTGCCAATGCGGCGGAATCGAGTGCGGCAACGCACATTACAGTGACGGCAAACAATCGCAAGATCATGTTGGCATTCCAAGTCGTAGAATTCGGGAAAACTGAATGTCAGGCATCACGCGCAGTGCACGGCAAACAAAACCGCCCCACACGTGCGAGGCTCTATTATGCCCCAAACTGACTCCCCGACTCAATGAGGGGGGCCCGGAATTGTCCCGGTGGCTCCCACTTCGTTTTTAATTGGTCTTGACGTTTTTCAGGCTTTCTCCGATACCTCCAGCTCTGTTCAGCTACCGGTTCCACCGGGCTATCTCAAAAGCAGGATTCGGCCCCCTATTATCTATGCGTTTGTTACAACGTTACGTGCTGTTTGAGCTGTTGCGCGTTTTCGCGATCGCTCTCACTGGTTTGACGCTCATGTTGACATTCGTTGGCGTGATTGGCGAAGCCACGCGCAATGGGCTGGGACCGAAATTGATTCTGCAGATTCTGCCCTTCATTGTTCCCAGTCTGATGCCGTTTACCATTCCAGCAACATTGTTGCTGACAGTCACCGTGGTTTACGGCCGCATGTCGGGGGACCAAGAGATCACCGCCATCAAGGCGGCCGGCATTAACGTGATGTCGATCATCATGCCCTCGATCATCATCGGCCTCGCCCTCAGTCTGGGGACGTTCATCCTGACGGATCAGTTCATCCCTTGGGCCAAAAGCCGCACCAAACAAATTGTCGCCACCGGGATGGAAGACATCTTCCTCGACATCCTCCGCGCAAAACACAAATTTGTCGAAGACAAAATGGGCATCGCCATCAACGTGCTGGATGTCGACGGACGGACTCTCATCGGACCACGCATTCACTTCAAGCGTGGTTCGGGAGAAGCGATCCATATTGAAGCCGAATCTGCCAAGTTGGGTTTTGATACGGAAAAAAATGAGATCCGGCTGCGGCTGTGGAATGGAACCGTCAATACGCCCGGAAATGCGGGACTCCGATTTGTCCAAGTGGATAAATCCTTTCCGCTGCCCCGCGATATCTCCGAAATGCACCCCCGCGACATCTCCATTTCGCGCATTTATCGCGAAATTGATTTCACCACAATGAAACGAGATGCGGAGGAACATCGCCGGATTATTCAAACCGCTTTCTCACTCACGCATGGAAATTTTGAAGCGCTGGATACGCAACCTTTCATCCCCGGCCAATGGGAAAACGTCTATGCCCAACGCCGCGCTGGAAAACTACGCACCGAAATCCACTCCCGCTACGCTTTGGCGGCCAGTTGCTTTTTCTTTGTGTTGCTGGGAAGTTCGTTTTCCATCTATCACGGCCGCAGCCAGTTTTTGACGAACTTTTTTGTCTGTTTCATGCCGGTGCTGCTCTTCTATTACCCGGTCGTGATGCTGATGATCAACCTCTCCAAAACCGGCAGTGTCAATCCGTTGTGGGGCATGTGGGTTGGAAACGCTGGTCTATTGGTCGCTGGCATCTTCATGCTCCGCAAGGTGCTGCAACACTAAATACCGCTGCTTTTGCCCCGTTGGCCCTGCTTTGCGAGGGCCTAGAACGTCGGTATTCATCCCACCACGCGGTGTGCAGTCGCTTCCCTAATCGTGGCAGCGGGCTTAGAATGTTGGCCGACATTCTCCGAATGCGCTTGACGTATTCGCAATTTAGCCCCATCGGAGCCCCCCATGAGATCCCGCCCCTACCGTTACCTCTTCGCCCTGTTGGCAATCGCATTTTTGGCAACTCAGTCGCCGATCTTTGCCGAAGACGATCAAGCTGTCGATATCAAATCGTGGGAGAAACTCACGAAACGCAAAAAAGACATCGTGGCCCGCTCGCAAGTCTTGATCAAAGAATTCCAAAAGGCAGACCTGGCCCGTAAAGAAGAGATCAAGCAGGAATACGAAAAACTGGGCGAAGAAGACCGAACCCTCTCCAAAAAACTCGTTGCCCTCGCTCCGGAGGTGATCAAAAAAGATCCCGGTAACGAGGAAGCGGTCAACTTATTGTTGATTGAGTACTTCCAAACCAACCGTTATCAACAAGCGGCCGACGTCGCCGATGCGGCTCTCAAAGCCGAAAAGTCCGATGCGCTGATCCTCAATATCGGCGGTGTTTCGCACTTCGCGATTAACAACTACAAGCGCGCCAAAGAATTACTGACCAAAGCTCAAGAAGAGAATCTACTCATCCGTGACCTGGGCGGACGCTATTTAGCGGAGTGCGATGAGTACCAGGAACTGTGGGAAGCCGAACAAAAAATTCGTGCCGCTGAGAAAAAAGCCGACGATCTCCCTCGCGTTGAATTCGACACCGACAAAGGCCGCATCGTCATCGAGTTATTCGAAAACGAAGCTCCCAATGCCGTTGCCAACTTCATCAGTTTGGTCGAAAAAGGGTATTACGACGGAATCGCCTTTCACCGTATTATTCCGAATTTCATGACCCAAGGCGGCGACCCCAATACCTTGGATGAGAATCCCGGCAACGACGGACAAGGCGGTCCGGGTTACACGATCGACTGCGAGTGCTACGTTCCCGAAGCCCGCCAGCATTTCCAAGGTAGCTTGAGCATGGCACATGCCGGACGCAATACCGGCGGATCTCAGTTCTTCCTCACCCACTTGCCGACCGCTCATCTCAATGGAAAGCACACGGTCTTCGGCCGCATTATCGAAGGCATCGATGTGAATGCCGGCATGGAACAAGGGGACAAGATCAAGTCCGCCAAAGTTCTGCGGAAACGCGAACACCCCTACGAGCCCAAAACCAATAAATAGCAACAATCTTTGCTGGTAGTGGGTCAGTTTGAACTAAATTCCGCTTTTTACGGTTGGTCAATATCTCAAACTGACCCTACATCCAGAAGAACTTGGGTCTTTATCTTCCTCTGAAGAGAAAAGAACATGTTGCTGCTTGTCCAGTAGTTTCTTGTTAACTTGAAATCAAACTCGTAAAGAACTTTGTGGATTTCTAAGGGTTAAAATGGCCAATATGACGCCTCAAAAGAAGGTGTTTTGGTATTCGTTACTGGCAGTTTGGTTTTTCAGTGGATTCCTCCCAATTATCCATGTTGACAAGGGGATTACGTCTTGGTGGTGGCCTGTCTGGGCAGGTTACTTTGTACTTGGCGGTGGTCTCAACGCACGGGTTGCATTGATTGGTTTATTCATCGTGACCATCCACGTTGGTTTTTCCGTCCGTCTTGCTTTTGTTGTGTCAATGCTCTTTGGGTGGCGCGCGTGCCGCCAAGGTAAAAATCTGCATTAGTCGCACCTCTCCTGAACTATTCGACTACGATCAACACATTTAGCACACACTCTCTGACGACGGGAAACTCAAGTTAGTGTCCAAGCTCTTCGTCAAATCCGAGGACTGACTCGGTTTCAACCGTTGCTTTAAAACTGACCAGTTGCCAACGGTAGATTGTCGTTGAAACATTTGAGATGCCGCCGCAAAAACTATTTTGCGGCGGCATTTTTGCGTATTCCCCGGACGGTGCGCTCGTCTCACGCATCCCAAAATAACTTCCTGAAAAAAATCAGTCTCGCGCCTCCAGCCGCTCGCCGGTTCGTCTCGACAGATCAAAAAAATCTCTCTATAGTCCCGCCCCTGTCTCTCAACATTTCCCCCAAAAGCACGATCCCAGCCGCCCTGAATCAAGCAATTCCGCCGGTCCGTCCCGTGGTCCAACCGCGCTACTGGCCCGTGAACTGTTCCCTTGGATTCCTGGTGCGAGTCGGTGAAATCGATACGTACATTTCGAACTTTCGTGTCGTCACTCATTCCGCGGCGACCGGCATTCGTTCCACACACATCGTCGATATTTGCAGGAATTTTGATCCATGCGCAATCGGTTTTCTTGCCTCTTTGCCTGCCTATCCATCTCGCTCATCATATCCAGCGGCTGCACACCCTGGGGCAACCTGCAATTTGATCGTGCTGCTGCACACCGTCCCGACGATGACACCCAGACTGAGGCCATCCACCCTCCCGTCGAAAAGTCACAAAACGAAGACTTTGCCGCCGATAACAGAATTGGAGATCGGAACCAACCGCTCGAAGGGCAGGAGCTTGAACACAGCCAACGCAACGAGGCTTCCCAAAACGACTTCCTGCTCGGACGCCGAGCGGAGGACGCAGGTGAACTGGAATCCGCACGGCGGTTCTATCAAAACGTGTTGCGCAAACATCCGACCCATGCGCATGCCCACCATCGTCTGGGCGTCGTGGCTGACAAAATGCAGCACTTTGCTGAGGCGGAACGGCATTACGAGTCAGCATTGAACTATATGTCACCCGACAATCGCCAAGAGATCAGCATCGTCTTTAGTGATCTAGGATACTCCTATTTGTTGCGGGGCGACTTTCCTCAAAGTGAACGCGCCTTAAACAACGCCCTTGCCTATCACCCGGACAGCCGGATCGCCATTCGCAATCTTGCATTGCTGCACGGTTATCGCGGCGATTTTGAAATGGCCTATCAAAAATTTGCCAGCGTCGGCGGCGAAGCCGAAGCCCGTGCAGAATTGGACCGGCTGTTTCCGCATTGGCAAGACAACGCCAAATCCGGCCAGGTTGTGCAGACCACAACCCCCTCCCACCCTGCACTGGCTGAAAACGACAATCTACCACAGCCTGCGGCAAACTCCTCGGCATTTCCCACAAGTCGAGTCCCGAGTAGTCGCGGATTTCCACAGCAATCGTCGCGCACCGCACCGTCAGTCGCCTCGACACAAACATCGCAACACCTGACATTCGACGCCGAACCGGCTATCGATCCCGCAAGCCTGAACCGTCCCCAGCCGCAATCGGCTGAACCGCAACGACTAACCATGGCTGCCACGCCCCCCATACAACCGCTCCAAGCTCCGCCGCCACACGAGTATCTCGCGGACAACATCCCAGGGGAATACACTGCTCCCCCTGTCCAACAGGCTGCGGCAGAACAGCAGACTTATCCCACGTCCCAGATTACGCAGGCCGGATACACAGCCGACCCACAACCGCAACGCCGCCAGCAACCCATCACAGCTCCTGCGATCCAAAATCCCGGTCGAGCGACCCCACAAATTGCTATACAGGTCGACAGTTTTCAGGCCCAGCCGTCCAACCAAGCAGCCAGTCACACCGCGCTAGCCATTGGTGGTGCCATTGGCCTGGGGGGGATGTTTCCCACGTCGCGCATCGAGCCTTCGCAAACCATCCAACAGGTCTCGGCTAAGGCCCCCAACTCCGTGCAATTTCAACGCAATTCTCCCCTACAAATGCCACCCGCCGCACCTCCGGCAAACGCTCCCACCGGATTGATTCGTTCACCAGACCCCGCCAGGGACCGGACTGTACTGATCCCATCGCCCAATGCCACCAATTACAGAGTGGCCCCGTCTGGCTACAGCAATCAACAAGCAAATACATTGAGGGCAAATGCACCCAGAACAAGTGCACCCCCCAATTCGGTTCCAAACACCTTGGCCACTCCACAATCCCCTCCTCTCTACAACCCGGTCCGTTAGGCGCAACTCATTACAGGGAATCGCCTTAGGGTTTGTCGCTTGAGGTGTCGGTCGCGTTGACTGCGGAATGCGGTGTCTCTAGTCCGCACTGACTCAGCTCGAGTTCCAATCGGCATGTTTCCCTGGCCCGACCGATTGGGAATTCTTCCGCCAATTGGGTACAATACGAGCCTAAGAAACGGGGATGATTTACAACCGTCTGACTGCGGGCCAAACTGTCTTTACTCATCATTGCTGCATCTCAGAAGCAAAGCGGCCCATGGTCTTGCATCCGGGCGTCATCACTCCTCGTTGCCGAACACAGTCGCCACTTCTGAAAACCCGTCCGCAATCCAAATCCGCCTGATTTTCGAGGATTTGAATTCGCTTTGATTTAAAGCTGCGGAGGAATCAGATGGTGCTTGCCGAAATCAACGGACTTTCGGTATTCCGCAATGGATAGGAGACAATCGTGATGACAAGGCGGTACCTGCTGTCGATCGTGGCGAACAAGCGCATTGGCGTGCTTCCGGCGATTACCGGAGCCATTCACGAACTCGGTGGCGACATGCAAGAGGCGAGTCAGACCTCGATGCATGGCGTATTGTCCATGGTGCTCGTTGCCGACTTCCCAGAACGCTTTGAATCGCAGGTGATCATCGATCACATCAGCGGAGTGGCCCGCCCCTTCGAAGCTGCCGTTACAGTGCGACTGCCCAATCCAGGGGACGATCTGGATTTGCGTCCACCCCCGCCGACCGAGCGGTTTTTCCTGACTGTCCACGGCGATGACACGCCGGGATTGATTCGTCAGGTCACCTCACGTCTTGCAGCTGAAAGTATTGAAATCGCCGACCTTTACGCCACGCGTGAAGACGTGGGCGGACCAGTGATGATGATCTTCGAATTGGCGGTTCCCGAACAAGCCGACTTGGCACCGCTACGCGGTGAATTGGAGTCGTTGGGTAACCACGACGGACTGACGGTGGAACTGCAACACGAGAGCTTGTTCACCATCAAAGATGTCCCTCATCCGGTGCGGCTCGCGAACGTCATGAGAACGGCACCGTTAGGGTCTTCCAAGCATTAAGCTGCGCCAATGACGTGCACCGGCAACTGAAATCAAGCAAGTCCTTGCGCTCGGAAACCGTTGTCAAAAGCAGACTATTCGTCAAACCACTCGGCCAATGCGGCTTTTAACTTTTTGGTGCGGGCACTCAGTGCTGAACTGTCGGCCGTGAGTTGAGATCGCTCATTGGCCACTTGTTGCCGCTCGCTCTCTAATCGCGTGGATTCCTGTTCGAGCTGGCTAGTCGTTTTTTCCAGTTCGTCGCGTTGTTGCTGGCACAACTGTTGCTCGACGCGCAACTGCTCGGCATCCGCCTGATACGCTGTCAACTCAGCCTCCAGTGTCGTACGCCGCATGTCGAGTTCGGCACGTTCCTCAGCCAAAGCAGCGCGTTCCGCATCAAGTTGCACGCGGGCCGAAGCCAATTCGGCTGACTGCGCGGCAAGGTCGACATCGGCTTGTTGCAGTTCGTTTTGCCCTGCAGCGAGAGTCGCCAATTTTGCTGACAACTCCGCACGGCTTTTTTGAAACGCCGTTAGATCCTGCGCCTGTTGTTCTCGCTGCGATTCTAGTTGGTTCCTTACCTGTTCCAACTCACCCTGTTGCTTGCGAAGTCTGTTTTCTGCTTCTTGCAGACTCTGTTGTTGCTGCGCCAGTTCCTGTTGCGTCTGCTGAAGACCTTCCCGGTCCCGCGCCATTTCCTGCGTTGCCAACTCGTGGTCGTTGACCAATTGCTCAAAGGCTTCGCGGCGCTCTGTCAATTCCGCCTGCTGGAAGTCCAGCAGTCCCTGACGCTCCTCGTTTGCGGTCCGCGCGGACTCCAGTTCAGCAGTGGATTGCTGCAACTCCTCTTGCCCCACCCTGAGGGACTCCAGTTCCGCATCAATTTTAGCGCGCTCGTCCGACAACGCTTTTTGTTGCGTCTGTAACTGTTTCTCAATCCCCGCTGTCTGTTCGAGTCGTTGATCCAATTCGGTCGTTTTTGTAGCCCAAGCTTGCTCCCGTTCGTCCAACTCAGCTTGTGTCTGATCAAATGCTGCCTGGCGTAAACGCAGTTCTTCTTTCTCGCGATCCGCTTCCGCACGCCATTCATCGCGCTGGCGTTCAGCATCCTGTCGCTGGACGTCGATCGTCTGCTGCCATTCTTCACGTTCCTGCTCAAAGTGACGAAGTCGTTCCTCGTGCTCGGCGATTCTGGCTTGTTCGGCGGTTTCTGCCTCAGAGATTTTCGTTTCGTTCTCGGCAAGCGCCGAAGTTTGCCAGCTACGCAAGGCTGCAATCAACTCTTGCGGAGTTTGCATGCGCTGTTCAGCATCTTTTGCGAGCATTTGCTCCAGAATCTTCGCCAATTCCGGGTCCAAACCTTCGATCTGCGGGATCGGATTATGGGCATGTTGTTTGAGGATCTGGTGCTGATTCTCCCCTTCATACGGTGGCGAGCCGGTCAGCATTTCGTAGAACGTGCACCCCAAACTATAGATGTCGCTGCGCACATCCACATCGTCACTTTCGCGGGCCTGCTCAGGCGACATGTACTGCACCGTTCCCACAGCGAATCCCATCCGCGTGGGAATCAGGTCGGCATCGCGACCGGCGACTCCTTTTTTCCGCGCGTCGTCATCCAGATGGGCCAAGCCAAAATCAAACAGCTTGGCGGTCCCTTCTCGCGAGATCAAAATGTTCGACGGTTTGATGTCGCGATGTACCACTCCTTCGCTTTGAGCATGGCCCACAGCCTCAGCGATTTGAATTAGAATATCAACCGCCATCATCGTGTCGGGAGGCCCTTGACGGTCCATCAGATCGCGGAGATCGTCTCCGTCAACCAACTCCAATACAACAAACTGATTCCCCCGGCCAATGTTCAAGGCGCGCACAATGTGCGCGTGAACCAGATTGGCGCTAATCAATGTTTCACGGCGAAACCGTTTGAACAAACGCTCGTTTTTTAATAACGAGTGATGCGGAATCTTGATCGCGACCTTGCTCTGCAGCGCCTCGTCGAACGCCAGGAAAACGTTCCCCATGCTGCCGTAGCCTAAACGATCGACCAGTTGGTAACGGTTCTCCAAGACCATGGGACCGTGGTTTTCGGTCGCAAGTTGATCCGCCTGCCATTGGGAAATCGCCTGCAATTCGACCAGCCGGTCCGACAACTCGTCAAAGGATGGAATTCGGCCTTCAAATTCCGCCAGGACGACGTCGATCTTTTCGCGGGTCATTAACCGATTGACAACCAACTCGTCAACCAATCGCCCGCAAGGGTTGGTGAACTCGTCCTGCGAGGTGGACAATTCCAACGAGGGATGGGGAATGGTTTCTGTCTCACGAGGAGTTTTCGGCAGTTCCTCGTCGGTCGAAGAACTTGTCTCTACCGATGTTTCCGGCGGCAATACTGTCCCGGAAAACGGCTTTTCCCCTGCCCCTTCATAATGCACTCGCATCTGAAATTGGCCGATCTTCAGCAAGTCGCCGTCATTCAGCCGATCACTGCGTATCAATGACCCATTGACCTTGGTGCCCCCTTTGCCCAACAAGTCGATGACCCACAGTCCGCTGGGCGTGAGCATTAAACTGCAATGCACGCGAGAAATCCGGTCTCCCTCGAACCGTAATTTGCATCCCCGAGCGCTGCCGGCAAAAGTCAGCATCCGCCGTAATGGCAAATCGACATCGTCCGCCGCATTGAGAAACTCCAAACGCACATCAGGCATCTCGCCCAATTCACCGTCATAGATCGCCAGCGGATCAAAATCGGGCGGAATGGCTATACGATCACCACCCTCGACCACCGGGTTTTCGAGCAACCGAATTTGATACGGTCCGATCGAGACATCTTCATCGGCTGACAACCAACCGGCACGCTGCGTTACGTCACCCCAGCTCGTTCCCGAACGACTTCCCAAGTCGGCACAAAACAGCCGTCCCCCGATCATTTGCAAATACGCATGTCGGAAGCTGACTTGCGAGTCCTTCAGCCGAATATCGCAATTCGGCGACCGTCCGATGATGCCGTACGGATTCAGCAGGACATGCGGCTCGGGATTCAGTGCATCCATTCGGGAGACTGCGATCCGTACGGGAGCGTCCGCACCGACATCCTGTTGAAATACGCGCGTCAGAGTTTCGTTCACAACGCTACTTTCGGACCTAGGGGAACCTGTGGTTGGAATTTTGATCCCGCTCACAAGGTGTTATTTCGCATCAGTCATGCACGTACCGAATGGCGGCCCGAACCAACGGCAATGACATCCGCACTCCCCTACAAGAATGATCGATCACATAGGCAAACACAATTGGGAAATCCACTCGAACTAGGCTGCCTTTTGCGTAGTTTGGATGCCTTAGTGAACGTCGGTGCACGGTTTTTCCCATTAACCGCAATTCTGAGTTGGGGTTACTACCTAATTGCCAAATGTCGTTCGATAGACTCGCGGGCGACCGCCGGAGCGGTGGTCATCCCTTTTCCACCAATTCCGGTCACCAAATGGATGTGGCCGTCAATCGTGGTCTCCAAAATCTCCCGATCCTCCAGCAACGTATACACCCCCTGCCAACGGCTTTCGATCCTCCAGTCCACCCCGTCGACCATCTGCTGAGCATAGCGCAGAATCAGCGATTCGGTTTCCGCATCCAACATATCGTCCAGATCGTCATAGGAATAATCGTGCGAGTCCCCCACGACCAATCGGCCCTCAAAATCTTGGACCAGCAATACATGAATCCCCCGCTCGTCATATCCCGGTTCCGCTGCTTGCTGCGATAACTTTGCCCAGGAAGGGCAAGCCTGAAACGATGGGTACCGGCGAATCGATAATCCGGACGCCAAATTGGTCGGAAGTTGCCATCCCCCCTGAGGGACGGTGCGAAACATTTGGAGTTTGCAACGACGCAATCCGGCCGCTGCTAAGATCTCCGGAAACAGCGTGCGCATATCCGCGCCGCTACAGACAAAAACGTGATTCGCCGTAAAAACCATCCCGTCGCTCGACATCACGCGACACTGCCCGCCACTGGCCTCGACCCGGCAGACGACCGTCCGCGGCCGATATTCACAATCGAATTCCCGACCCAACCACGTCAGCAGATCTCCGAGAATCGTTCGTGGCTCGATACGGATCTCGTCCGGGAAATACAAGCTGGACCGACCATAGTCCGGACGGACAAACGGGTTCATTTCCCGTGTCCGCCGGGCGTCTAAAAATTCCCGGTGCAAGCCGTTATGGGAGCTCGATTCCGCAAATTCGCGGATCACCGCCTCCTCAAGTTCGGTCGAAGCAACATACAACGTGCCGTTTTGAGAGACCGGAAATCCCACCGCGGCGGCCAATTCGCGATAAACCTCTAAACTAGCAATTCCCCGTTCCGCCCACTCTCCCGGCGCCATCGCACTGGGAATACACCAGCCAAAGTTCCGCACCGAGGCGCCGCGCGGCGCATCGTCCCGTTCGAGCAATAACACCCGCAGCCCATTTTTTGCCGCAAAATAGGCATGAAACACCCCCAAAATGCCTGCGCCCACGACGACGACGTCATATTCCCGATTCGGCCGTCCATTCATGATCAACACACCTGTTTTGAGAGAGAGGTTTCAGCTCGGTGGGGCAAAATCGACCAATCTAGAGCCTGGGTGGGCACAATTTCAGTGACGAGTAATCCCGGTTGATTCACTTCCCCACTCTAAGATATGATAGGAGACGAAGACCCATTCCGGCAGGCCAGGGATTGGATGGCCTCCGTATGCCGAATTAATCGGCCAGTTCCCCATTCCCGCGTTTCAGGGAGAAAACAACATGGATGTCACCGGTCCCAGCACGGTCAACGGCGCAGTGCCGATTAATCGCCCAGCGGTTATGAAACCTGTTACCCCCGCAGCACAAACAGCTCCTATCTCGCCGCAAGACGAAGTCGAAATTTCAGCAGCAGGTCGCGCCTTGGGCGATCTGGGCAAGTCGCCCGAATTGCGACAGGAGCGTATTGCACAAATTAAGGCCGCCATCGACGATGGCACCTACGAAACCCACGAAAAATTTGATATCGCCATGAGCCGGCTTCTGGACCGAATCGATAGCGGCGGAATTTAGTCAGCGACCAGCCTGTCCCATTCGATATTTCGGAGCCTGAATTCCACTCGAACCCGTGTGGGATGCCGTCTTTTCGTGCGAGCGTACTTATTTGTACGGTCACACTGAGAGCGATTTCGCGATAAGTAAGCGGCATCTTGACGCGGCAAAACGGGGCTGCTTTACTGGAGAGATGTCGCCGCACGCTGGAATTGCCAGTAGTGCGGCATTAGTCTTTATTGGAATGATGCAAAAGCCCCTGTCTGTTGTTGTAGTGCTGAGGTAGTCCTGATGAGTGATCTCACTGCGGTCGATGTGGCCGTCAGCCCTGAAGCCAAATTTCGCGAATACCTGATGACGCAGGGCATGCGTCTGACCACCGAACGCGAAACCATTGTCCGGGAAGTCTTTGCGTCACATGAGCATTTCGACGCGGACCAGTTAGTCTCCCGGTTGAACCAGCGGACTGATGGCAAACGGGTGAGCCGATCTACGGTCTATCGCGCACTGGCCCAATTGAAGGACTCAGGTTTGCTCAGGGCGGTGGCACGGCCCAATGATCGTGAAGTCTACGAACACGACTACGGCTACCCACAGCACGACCACTTGATCTGCAATGAGTGCGGTGATTTGATCGAATTCGTCGATGATTCGCTCAACGAGATGCTGTCACGGGTCGCTGCTCAAAACGGTTTTCGCATTTCGGCGCATCGTCTGGAAGTCTACGGCAAATGCGCGAATTGCTGCCGTCCCAAACGGCGGCAACGCAAGACCGACATGATTTGAGCCATCGACATGATTTGAGCCATCAACATGACTTGAGCCTCAGTTGAGCGGGCGGCTTTCCCCGTCGAATAAACGCTCACTGCAAATCGTCCAACAGCGGCTCTTCGTCTTCGTCTTCGTCGCTGAGTGGCTCCTCGTCTTCCGGCGGCTCCGCAGCATCAAGTGGATCCTCGTTCTCTAGCGATTCTCGGTCGAGCAGCGATTCACTGTCCTGCGGCCGTTCTCCGTGGGTGCGTTCCACGGGGATCAATCTGTACAGTCGCGAAAGCCCTAACAGGACGATCATGGCTACGAGTGCCGTAGCGGCCAGAATACCGAGCGTGACGGCATCGCCAAAGATGTATCGCGACGGCGTCCATAGCCATTTCCAGCTATACAGCACAATCACGGCCGAAATGCTCAGATACGGTCCGTAGGGGACATACGTCCGCCCTGTGAGTATCCGTACGGTTAGGCCGACGACAAGTCCGCACAGCGGCCCCAGCGCGAACACGAACACGATCGCCTGCCACCCCATGAAGCTGCCGATCATGCCCATCAACGTCACGTCGCCAAAGCCCAAAGCCTCCTGCCCCAACAGCCAAGAGGCGACCGCCCGCACGATCCAGGTGATTCCGGCGCCGGCAACCAATCCGGTCAAACTCCAAGCCAGCCCATGCCAATGTGAATACGTTTGAATCCACACTGGAATGTACGGTCCCGCCAGTCCAGGGATCGCCAGATTCCAATCGACCCACAGCGGAATCAACTGCACATTCCCCACCGCCGTCGCCATGCCAACACCCACAATCGCACCCGTGGCGGTTATGGCATCGGGAATCAAGTACTGCTCCAAATCAACAACCGTTGCCGCCATCAAAAAAGTGATCAGCGCGAACTGAAACAACAACCGCCAATGAATATAAAACGCCGAACCTTCTTCGGGCGTCTCTTGGCAATGCAAAATGATGACAAAATAGACCAAGCCGGCGAACAAGGCCCCCATCGCCAACTCCACCGCCAAAGTCGCCCGCGCGCGAACCCCGTTCAGCGGCTCCGACTGACCTGCCGGCGTCCAAATCCCTTCCGGCAACTGCATATGCATGAGCCAAAACACCACCCCTCGCCCGACAACCACGCCAGCGGCAAACGTCACCACCATCCGTATCCACAGCGGTGTATACGTGAAAAACGTCAACAACCAAGGGTCGCGCAATGAATCGTTAGCAGCAAAAAATTCGGTCATAAGTGCTTAAAAAACTCGGTCCCGGCAATGGATGGCGATCATCCTGAAAAGTCGTTCACAGTCGATCCTGCCATGGTAGATCAGCCCGCCGCCGGATGCCACCACGCGGGCCTGGTGCATGGCAAAGGTTTTGCAATTCGAAGGTGGTTTCTAAGACCTACGACCAGCACGCGTTTTAATCGGGAACCGCGATATCCTCACCACCGGCCGGGGTTGCGAGAGCTTTTAACACTTCGCTATCGGTGTCCTCGCTGAGCAACTTCACGCTGCCATCGGCCATCAGGAACAAGGCACCTTTTTGTGATAGCGCCCCGCCGAATCCGGTCGGGCCTCGGTTGATGCCCTCGGCAGGATCGCGCCAATTGCCCGGCTGCCCCCACGGCATGAACCCGTCGTTGACCTGCCCGACCATCAACGTCGTTCCAGTTCCATCCACGATTTGTTCTGTCGTCCAGCTGCGCTGGTCATTGATCAAGTGACTATTCGCTGAATAGTGCGACAAAGCAAAACCGCGCTCGTCGTGAAACGACTCGACAATTAAGTCGAGATTCAGAAATGCCGGCATGATTCTTCGATACATCGTGGCGTTGGGCAG
Organism: uncultured Planctomycetaceae bacterium; assembly: GCA_942492455.1. Lineage (GTDB taxonomy): Bacteria > Planctomycetota > Planctomycetia > Planctomycetales > Planctomycetaceae > Symmachiella. The sequence goes on from CALOFE010000007.1 coordinate 233,237, forward strand.
TTCATCCCAAGGACGCGTTTTGTCAAGCTCGAAGTCGTCCTCCGGACCAATCGGATGTTCCCAGGACATCAATGCCACTTGAGTCTGCCAGCTCAGGACGGGGTTGGGCTCTCCCTGCTTTGGAACTTCATTCACATACGTATTTGTCCAGGAGGTCTCCGTTAGTACATCTCGTGCGAACGATTCGAGAAAATATCTCGACGAAGTCCGGCGTGGGTATTCCACGGTCTGCCGAGTCAGCGGCTGTTCGGTCTCCAGCATCCAACGCGATTTCGACACCAACCCGACAAATGACGTGCCAGAAACAAACAGGACAACCACCAGGACCGATGAGGCAATACTCCAAGTCCAACGCCATTGTCGCCCCGACGTTCGCAGAGAGCCGGCGCAGATTCCATGAATCGCGACCACCATGATCGCGAATAGCGCCAAGCCAAATAACAACGACACCAAATCGACATGCATCGCGGCCGTGACCCTTGCCAAATAGGTCACCCAGCCGGTCGTTAAGGTCCATACAAATTCCCTGACCGGGTGGCCACCCCAGATCATCACGGCAACCGAAACGGCGACAAAGCATACGACCATGCCAATTAAGTATTTGATCACGGCTGGTCCCTCAGTTCATAGGTCGCGCCGCTACGTTGCCAGGCACCGGGGGTCATCAGTTCCCGGGCACCGGCGATGAGGTTGAGTACGAACAGAAACAACAATCCCCACAATACAACGACGCCAAGAGCCCGCAGAAACGACATCCGCGGCAGTTGCGCAAAATCCCGACCGATCCAATTCCAAAGTCCCTGGATGATCGCGGCACACAACAGCAACCCAACCAAGAAAAATGAAATCTCTTGTAAGCGGATCTCTGCCGGTTCCGTGAGCCGCAATACACGGATCACCTCTTGGGAAGGAACATAGGGCATGCCGGCAAGTACCGAGCCCAGTGTCGAACACAAATTCCCGTTGACAGGAAAAAACATGGGACAGCTTTGACCTTGTGGTATTAGTGATCACTTACATCTTCGCCGCCGGACGGTGTCGCATCGGCCTGTAAAACTTCTACCGCAATGTCATCGTTCACGAATCTGACGCTCCCATCGGCATACAGGAAATGCGCTGTGTCGGAAAACGGGCTGCCGAAACCATAGGGTGATTTGTTGATCCCTAGTTTCATGTCGCGAACATTGGTGGGATCTCCCCACGGCCGGAATTTGGCTTTCACCTCACCCGCTATGATTGTGTTCGACGTTCCGTCGGTGATCTCTTGGATTGCCAACGGACGATTAGGCCTTAGGAACAGCATATTCCCGGCATAGTGTGCTAAAGCTCGTTGTTCCGCGTCGAAATGAATCGGCTCATCGTATACGTGCTCATTCAATTCGATGACAGGATTCAGCAACCAACTCAACTGCTGCTGAAAGGCCGTTTTATTACGTGGGGCGTTCCAGGGGACGTCTGTTGCGATTTGCCCGTATAGCTTGGCGGTTTCCTTGTCTTCCAGATAAGGCAACAGTTGGGTCGCCCAGCTATGCATCGAACGCCCCGCATCGTCAAACATTCCGCCCGCTGGGAATGTGCCGTACTCATCGTGGTAATTGTGGGCGGCCAATCCTATTTGCTGGAGATGATCGCGAGAGTCCCCCCTCGCATGATATTCATCGAAAGTGTTATGCAAAAATGGCGTTTTCATTGTGCAGAGCCACACCAGTTGATGGGTGATACCGATCATGGCGATCCCCGCAGTGAACATCAGCACAATGCTCCACACCATCGCACTGGACCATGCGAATGTCCAGGTCCGCCCCTTCGACGAGGAGTCGTCGCGTGGTGCATAAAACCAACGGCAAAACCGATGCAGCCCCACGGCAAACACCCCAAATGCCACGATAGCCATGATCACGGAAGTCCAATCGACGGTCACTGCCGGCAACGTCTTCCAAAGAAACATCCCCCAGCCGGCCAGTAGGTTTAGCGCAATATCAATTGGAAAGATGCATCCGATGAATGAGAGGCCGAGGAAAAGAGCTATCATCACGACACTGAACGTAGTGGCCTTACTACTCATGGCGACACCTCACGTTCGAGAGCAGCCTGGATCGCGTCACCCGTCATTTGCCGGACGTCACCGTTGTCCAACAGTACGAATTGTTCGTCATCATAGACGTCCAACTCAACGGCAAGGATCTTCTTGCCGTCGCCGATCATCAGGCCCGGCTTGTAGAGGTAGCGGGCGCCGGAACGTTGTGGAAGTTGCCAAACCGACTCGTCAATTTCGCTGGTTTCTTCCTCAGTCGGATAACGTCCGTCATGCGTGGCGGCGAATCGTAGCAGTTCCACGCTCAATTTCTGGAGTGTGGCCTCGCGCATTCCCAGCAGAGCCTGTTCAGCAGCGGCCGGTTGCTCGGCCGATTCTTTGAGTTGATACGTCGCCCCCTGTTTCTCCCACGCCCCGGGAGTCATTAATTCGCGCGCGCCTGAGATCATCGTCAGCACGATCACAAACAATAATCCCCACAAACAAACCGCAGCGAGCGCCTTGCTGTAGGTCAATCGGGGCAGTTTGGGGAAATCTAGCGACAGCTTATTCCAGAGGTTTTGGATGCCCCAAGTCGAGAGCAGCAACACCAGCAGAAAGAATGAGATCGTCTGGATTCGCATGCGGGCCACGTCATGCAGCAAAACTGACGGCATGCCGGCATACGCACTCCTCGGCAGGAGCAAAGAGAGCCAGATAACAGCAATGTGAACCCACGGGCGCATGAATTCGGCTCCAGGAACAGGAGTAGTAGAGGTGCACCTCCATTATTGGCAGATCATTGCGGATTAGCAACTGCGTTTGTGCTTCTATTACCACCGCACCACCATCACCAATTCGTAAACGAACCATCCGCGCGCCGTAGTCGCGGACAACTGCCGCCGTCGATCGGTGGGTATTTGGAGAGCGCATCCAAATCGATTTCCACGCCGAGGCCCGGTTGCGTTGGGGGGAGGAGGTGCCCGGCTTCATAGGGGACTTGTACCGGGAACAAATCAGACAAGACGTTGCCCGGCAGTCGCGGTAATTCTTGGACGCCGAAATAACTGGTCGCCAAATCCAAATGCAAGCAGGCGGCGGTTGAGACGGGGCCGAGTGGGTTGTGGGGGGCGAGTTTGATGTAGTGCGTTTCGCACCAGCCGGCCACTTTGAGGGCTTCGGTGATTCCACCCACGATGCAAACGTCGATCCGTGCGTAGTCGATCAGTTCCTCTTCGATCTGTTGGCGAAACTCCCATTTCGTCGCATACTGTTCGCCGGCGGCCAACGGAACATGCACGTGCCGCGCCAGTTTGCGGAAACTGTCGAAGTTCTCCATCCGCAATGGATCCTCGACAAAATAGGGGCGATACGGCTCTAACTCGCGGCATAACCGGATTGCTTCGGGGGGATCGAGGCGGGTGTGCACGTCGACGGTGATCTCGATATCGTCTCCGACAGCCTCTCGTACCGCCGCGAAATCCTCTACACAAGCACGCACTGCCGCTGAGGGTTCCAACACGCCCTTCCCCGGCGCGACCGGAAGCTCGAGGCGAATAAACTTCCAACCCTCCTCAGCCGCTTGTCGAGCGGCATCGGGGAGATCGATCGTCTTAGTCGCTTTCACGTGGGGATAGCAGACAACACGGTCGCGCACGCGTCCTCCCAAGAGTTGATACAGCGGAACACCCAGCGCCTTGGCTTTGATATCCCACAGGGCAATGTCGATGGCGCTGATGGCAGAGGCTCCGAGCCGATTGGCGGGGAAAAATCCGCTGCGGAACATCACCTGCCAAAGATGTTCGGTGCGGAACGGGTCTTCACCAACCAACAGCGGTGCCAACGAATGGACAGCGGCGCCCATGGCTGGTTCTTGCCAAGTGATCCCCCCTTCACCGATACCGTGTATCCCCTCATCGGTTTCGATCACCACAAAAAAGAAATTGCGATCTTCACCGACGGCGTAGGGTGTCACAGCTGTGATTTTCATGGATGGCCTCATTGGGTTTTAGCGGTTTTCTTTTCCATTCTCCGCACTAATTCGGCGGTCGCAAGGGACCGGAGCACGTTGCGGTTGTTGTGATTCACGAGCGGTCCATTCCACGCACGGCGGGACAGTGTCCAGACGTTCGAATCGCCGTTCTGATTAACTTTTCGGAGGAATGGATCGCAATTTGCTCACCCTAATTTCTGGTTGTTTCTAATATCGCCGTTTGCGTTGCAATTGGGCCGCCGTTTTTTTGGCGGAACCAGGCGACCGAAGCCATGTGATGCGGGACTAGAGCGACCTCTCGAATCAATGACCTCGCCGACCGGGTATTCCGTGGTGGCGAAAGAGCTCAACGTCTTAATTCATTATTCTAGCGGCAGTTAAGGAGAGAAAGTATGCGGTGGATGGGAAGAATTGCTGGTCTGTCGGTCCTGTTATTCTCGGTTGTTGCCAGTACCGCATTTGCGGCGGAGGGGGTCGAGGACCTCAAGCAGCCTGAGGAGATTGCGTCAACTACACAAGGTGAACTGAACGGAGCAGACACGGCTTGGATGCTCGTTTCTTCAGCATTGGTGCTTATGATGACGGCACCGGGACTGGCGCTTTTCTACGGAGGATTGGTCCGCAAAAAGAACATTTTGGGTGTGATGATGCAGTGCTTTTTCCTGATGGGCATCATGTCCATTGTCTGGGCGCTGTGGGGCTACAGTTTGGCGTTCGCTCCTGATTCGTCCATTCTCACCAATATTCATCCCATGCTCGGCAAACTTGTAGGCGGGGCAGACTTTTTGTTTCTCAATGATGTGATTCCGTACATGGATGGCGAGACCGCTGTGGTTCCGATTGAAGGGAGCATTCCTCGGTCGATTCACATGGTCTTCCAGATGATGTTCTTCATCATCACGCCGGCACTGATTGCGGGCGCGTATGCGGAGCGGATGAAATTTAGCACGATGGTCGTCTTCTCTGTCCTGTGGGGAACATTCATTTACTGCCCCATCGCGCATTGGGTCTGGGGGCCTGAGGGCTGGTTGCTCACCGGACAATTCGAGGCACTCGATTTCGCCGGCGGAACCGTGGTGCACATTAGTTCCGGCGTGTCCGCTCTGCTGTTATCCATCGTGCTCGGCCAGCGGATTGGGTATGGCCAAAACCCGATGCCGCCGCACAATCTGACGTACACCTGTATCGGCGCCGCCCTGCTCTGGGTCGGCTGGTTTGGTTTCAACGCCGGCAGCGCCTTAGGCGCGAATGAGATGGCGGCCAATGCGTTTGTGGCAACACATCTAGCCGCAGCGGCCGGCGTGGTGTCCTGGGCGGGAGCCGAATGGGTCTTCCGTGGAAAGCCCTCCATGTTGGGAGCCTGCTCCGGTGCCGTCGCCGGCTTGGTTTGCATTACCCCGGCTTGTGGTGCGGTGAATCCCTTACATGGGATCATTCTCGGCTTTTGTGCCGGTCTGGTCTGCTATTTCGCCTGTGCGACCGTCAAATCCAAATTCGGCTACGACGACTCGCTGGACGCGTTTGGCGTGCATGGTGTCGGCGGGACACTGGGAGCCTTGCTAACCGGTGTTTTCTGCACCGCTGCCGTTTCCGGGGGAACCAACGGGCTGTTGGATGGCAATGTCACGCTGTTTCGCAATCAAGTGATCGGTGTCGTCGCATCAGCGGTAACGGCTTTGGTCGGGACATTTATCCTCATCAAAATCCTGGATGCGACAATGGGCTTGCGTGTGACCGAAGAAGAAGAAATTCGCGGCCTGGACATCACGCAACATGGTGAAGAAGGCTATATTTTCTTGTAAGGAAATGACCAAGAAGCTTGTTCCCGTGGCCCTCTGGAAAACCGGGGCCACGGGAATGTTGTTCGATCAGGATTTATTTCAAAACCCATTACGCCTCGGCATCGCCATAAACTATGCCTATGCTGGCAACGACAAGGAACGTATAATTGTCGCGGCATCGGTGAAGCTCTGGTGAGAGCATAGCGATATTCCGCCGAAACAGAGAAGGACTCATCATGAAGAAGCTTGAGGCGATCATTCGCCATTACAAATTGGAAGACGTCAAGAACGCACTCAACGAAGTTGGCATTCAGGGTATGACGGTCTCGGAAGTCCGTGGATTCGGACGTCAACGGGGCCACAAGGAGATGTATCGTGGTGCCGAATATACGGTCGATTTCTTGCCCAAGGCAAAGGTTGAAATCGTCGTGCCCGATGAGTCGTGCCAAATGGCAATCGATACGATCATGAACGTGGCCCGCACCGGCCAAATTGGCGACGGTAAAATTTTCGTCACCGACCTTGCGGAAACAATTCGAATTCGCACCGGTGAAAGCGGCGAAGAGGCGATCTGAATTGAATACGGTCTGCTTGTCGGCTGAGTATTCCATTGACGAGTTTGACCGCCGCGTCTGTGCGTCGTTGTGGAGCGAAAACTAAGTTGTCACTCGCTACCGCGGTGGCGCAGCCATTTTGAAATTATCACCTTGCCGTTACGCGCCCCCGCAAAAAATTGCGGGAGTTGCGCCCGCCGTTATGGGATCGATGCCAGTGGTCCCGGTCGGCGACAGAAACTGATGGGGCGGAATCCGAAGAATTATGGAACGTGGTTCAAGTCTCCAAGCAGCAGCTCGCCTCAGTGATTCAAAAGCTAAAGTTGCCGCCATTCGCGAGCGCGCCCGGCAAGCCCATATTGCGAACACTCCCGCATGGGAGGTTGCTACGCAGTTAGCTGACGAAACCGAAACCGTGATCGTGGAATTCTTTCGCGACATGCTTGAAGGATTAAGCCCGGCCGACCGACGACTTGTGGAACAAAACACATCAGTCGTGAAGATGGGAGGATTTGGTCGCGGCGAAATGGCCCCCTACTCCGATGTCGATCTCTTGTTTCTGTATCGCGGCACGATTGACACGATGTTAACCGACGCGCTGGGAAGTGTCGTGCGGAATTGCTGGGATGCCGGGATCAAACTGGGACATTCCGTGCAAAATCTGCGTGATGCCGTACGGCTGGCGCGGACCGACATCACCTTTGCCACTTCCGCCATCGAGGCTCGTCTGTTGTGCGGCGACGCGCAGTTGCTCAACGATTTTCGACAACTGTTTCGTCGCAAAGTCGTCGATCGCAATCTGCAGGCATTCACGGAATCGTGTATCGAGACACGCAATATTGAGCGCAAAAAATTCGGGGGAACCGTTAGCCAGGTTCAGCCCAACATCAAACGCTCGCCAGGGGGACTGCGTGATTTGCACCTGATGCGCTGGATTGGATTCGCTCGCTACCAGGTCTCCCAAGTCGATGATCTAGACAAGGTGTGGGCCTTGGCCGAGGAAGACGTTCGCTTGTTAGTGGAAGCGCGGGATTTCATGACCCGCATTCGTTGCGAATTGCATTTCCAAGCCGGAGGACCGCAGGATGTTCTCACGCGCGAGGAACAGTTACGACTAGCTGACACGCTGGGATATGAAGGCCGCCCTGGACTGAAGCCGGTTGAATGCTTCATGCGTGACTACTTTCGCTATGCTTCGGCGATCGACGATCTGGCCGAGCGATTGGCATCGATGGATCGGCCGCGCGCGATCAGCGCCCGCATTGCCGAACGTTTTTTGCCCAACCGCACCGAGGACATCTTCATACTCAGCGGCGACCAAATCGATGTGCAAACCGACCACCATGCGCGCCTGTGCGGTGATTTGAGTTTGCAGGTCAGTCTGTTTGCTTTGTCGGCCCGCACGGGAATCGATCCCTCCCCCACGTTATTGCGCGATATCGCTGAAAGTCATCCAGACGATCCGGACGAAATCTCCCCCGAAACCGCCGAGGAATTCCTCTCCATTTTGACTTGCACCGGAGCGATCGAATCGACGCTGCGGAAAATGTACAAGGCGGGTGTGTTGGAAGCCATCATTCCCGAGATGTCGCGAGCACGCGGGCTATTGGAGTTCAACGAATATCACAAATACACCGTCGACGAACACTCACTCATCGCCGTGGGAGCGGTTGAAGCGTTTCACGAAGAACCGAGTTTGCTGGGGCAAGTTTACGGCGAGGTCAAACGCAAGCATCTACTGCATTTGGCTATGCTGCTGCACGATATGGGCAAAGGCTTCGAGGAAGACCATTGCTTGGTCGGTGGACAAATCGCCGCAGCTGTGGCCGAACGACTGCACTTAAAAGAGTCGCACGGCGACCGGTTGGTGTTCTTGGTCGAAAAACATCTGGTGATGTCGCATCTGGCTTTCCGCAGAAACATCAACGACATCAACGAAATTTTGCCCTTCACGCGCGACGTCGGCAGCTTGGATATGCTGCGGATGTTGTACGTACTCACAGCTGCGGATATTACAGCGGTCGGGCCGGGCACATGGAACGAATGGAAGGGGAGCTTGCTGGCCGAGTTGTACGAACGGTCCATGCTTCTATTGAGTGGCATTCGGCACGATGTTGAATTTAACGAACGGCTCAATCAATTACGGCAGCGCGTGCGACAGTACGTGAGCGGGTCGGCCGTCTTGTCCGCCACCCTTCCCGGCGACCAATGGGTCAGCACCACGATGGACACTTTGCCGGACCACTTCCTCAGTTCCAATAATGTGGAACAAGTGGTCGACGACCTTAAGCAAATCGCCGCGTTGCAGCCGAACGATTCTCTAATTGATTGGTCGGCCGATCCGATCAACGGAACGGTGTTGTATCGCATCGTGACACACGATTCCCTGGCGCAAGGCTGCTTTTCAAAGATGGCGGGGGTCATGGCGGCCATGGGACTGGAAATTGTCTCGGCCGAAATCTGCACAACGAGCGATGGGATTGTCGTCGACAAATTTCGCGTCGTTGATCCGGAGCACCCCAAAGGGACTCCCCAAGTGCGATTGGGCGAAATCAAACGTATCATCCATCAGGTTCTGGCCGGAGAGCGGACGGTCAAGTCGCTCTTCCAGACACGACGTTCCAAATCCGCTAGTCGTTTGGTCGGGCCCGCGCCGTCGCCGCGGATTGTCTTCGACAATAACTCCTCAGAGACCTGCACGATTATCGACGTTTTCGCCCGTAACCGCTTGGGCCTGCTATACGCCATTACCGGCGCACTCTTTGATCTGGGCCTCTCCGTGCAGTTAGCCAAAATTTCGACCTACGGTGAGAAGGCCGTCGACGTATTCTACGTCACCTGTGAAAATGGAAAACAATTGACCGATGCCGACCAATTACGCTATTTCGCTGAGGAATTGCGAAAACGCGTCGAGGATATTTGACTCTACCGGACAACAGAAAACAGCGTTCAACAAATTGCAGATCCCAGATTTTAAAAATCGGTTCGGTATCCGATGTCCACGGCAACGTTTTTGAAAAAAATGCCCCCGCGTCGAATGGAGACATGGAATTCGCGTTATAGAGATGAAGCCATCGGGGCAACGGTGGGCAAACGCAAATGCAGGGGAATTCGCGTCTTTTTCGGCCTGCTTTTTTTGACTGATCTAGAGTGTGCGCTCGCGATCACATCGGTTTGCGAACGTCACCTCCAATTGCTATAGTTCCGTGATAGTGAGAATGACACTGTTGCGATACAAGGAGGATCGCGGTGCAAGAGGTATCCCTGGAGTTGTCGATTGGCGATGCTGTCCAAATCGGCGACCAAATTTTGATCGTTGTCGAAATTAACGACGACGAAATCTGCATGGATTTAAACGAAGTCGATCCAAACGAAATCAACGACGACCAGTCCCCTGGCACCGCTGGATTCAACGATCGAGGCAAGTTGCCCCCGCGGTAGGATGGGCGTGCGAAACGCAGCCCTTTGATCCCACTGCTCGATTCATTGTTATCGCTGAAATCTCCCGCGTAGAGAAACCTTCTCTTTGTTATCGGGAGGGCATTGATTCTACGCACAGCGAATCACGCGTCGTCGCTGCTTTGCGCAATGCGGCTATCTAGCCAGCTGCGTAGGTTCTCATGCGGCTGAGAGCAAGATGGGCTGGACCGGGTCTCTCGCGGGCAAGACGGACTTGCCCATGGCTTATACGGCCGCGAGCGCCTTCTCGGCCTCTTCATGCGTCTTATAGATCTTCCACAAGCTATCGAGTTGCGTGACTTGTAGGACCTCGGCGCAATTGTCACTCAGGCCGCTGAGCGCAAAAGCGTTTCCTTCACGTTCGGAAAGTTCTTTCCACATTTTCAGCAGAATTTCCAAGAACGCGGAGCCAAAAAACACCGTGTGTGATAAATCAATCACGACTTTTGGCGGGTCGGCTTTCCGACCACACTCCAGCAACACAACTTGTAACGCGTCGAGCAGGTGGTCGCTCAGATTATCATAATCCGGGCCAAGTTGAATCACAGTCACGCCGTTGCGAACTTCGATTTCAGGACTTTGGGGATCTGCCATGTCGATGCCTGCGGGTTGATGCCTTGCTGGCGAGGTTTCACTGTTAGACGGTCATCTCGCGCGTGTAAAACATTAGTGTGGAGACGTTCATCGTATCCGTCACGATCAATAAGTCAACGGCTTTGCGATTCGGGGACGCAGTTCTGGCGCAATGTCGGTGAATCGGTCGAGGCAGTTGTGCTTTGCGAGTTACCACATTAGGGAATGGCTTGTAGTTCGATTTCCTGATCGACCTCTTTCCCGTCACGCCATAGGGTGAGTTCGACCACATCCCCCACTTTTCGTTTGGAAAGTTCATCTATCAAGTCCAATGAGCCCCGTAATGGTTCGCCATCCATGGCAACAATCAGATCCCCCACAACAAGCTGATTCGCTTGAGCGTCCCAATAGGTGGGACGAATCCCGGAACGCGTTTTCAAGCTGCCATCTTCATCTGCTTCGATCAGAATCCCTTCTAAGCCTAAGCGATGTGTCAATTGATCTGAGACGGGGCGGATTCCCAGTCCCGGTCGCTCAATCTTCCCATGCTGAATCAACTCGGGAACCACGCGATTGACCATATCCACCGGGACCGAAAACCCAAGTCCTGCAGACACCCCTGACGGACTGTAAATCGCGGTGGTGACACCGATCAATCGTCCCGCGCTATCCAACAATGGCCCGCCGGAACTTCCGCGATTGATGGCGGCATCGGTTTGAATCACGTCGGTAATCAAACGTCTCGTTTTAGTCCGAATCGAGCGTCCTAAGCCACTAATGGTACCGGTCGATAACGAATGATCGAATCCAAACGGATTGCCAATGGCGAACACTTTTTGACCGACCATCAGGTTGCTCGATTCGCCAATAGGAATCGGTACCAATTGGCTCGCCGGTGCATCAACTTTGAGCACGGCCAGATCCTGGTCAGGCGCCTTCCCTACCAGTTTCGCCTTCAAAACCGTTCCATCTCCCAACGTGACGACAACGCCTTTGGCTTGGCTGATCACATGGAAGTTGGTGACGATATAACCATCATCGCTCCAGACCAGCCCCGAGCCCATGCCGCTGGGGACCTCAACCGGATCAGCCACGAGCGGATTTGTGACCTGATCGACCGCCGTAATGTGGACTACCGACGGTGCCACTTTTTGAAAGATCTCAATGGTTGCCTTTTCATCGGCGGCCAAATCACCCCGCGGAGTCACAGCACGCGCGGAAGCGTCGGGATTTAAAAGTGACGACGGTCCACTGCCGGAAAATCGCCAAATGGCGAACAGTGCAAGCACGACAAGTATCAAGAACGGCCAGCTCACGCCATCGGCCTGGATCGGCGCGCGTCGTGGAGGTCGTTCATCCTTCGAGAACATCAAACTTCTCCAAGTTGGAGGGAAATCAACCGGCCCTATTGTCTGGGCGTCCGCAGGGAACTCGCGATAGCTATTTCCTTACCGACGAGTAATCTGCCGGAACATGGAAACGTTACCGGTATTATGGGCGGTTCAAGTCAACTTGACCAGTCGAGTTGGCCCCTCATGCGGCCCATGCGGCCCATGCGGCACAGCCGCTTTGTGCGAGCTGCCGCTCGAGGGGGGAGACCGCTTCCGTTGGGTGCTGTGCTTTAGGGGGGGCGTTTCTAAAAATGCAACGTTTTTATCCTCCCTCTGCATTAAATTGTCGATAGCCGTGGGAAACAATCATTGGGTGGCAGCGATTGCCAACGGCAATCGGTGTGCCGCAGGCACAAGACTCGGCAGTTTCAGCTATCCCCATCAACGAGACTCTGATCTTGTTATCGACTTGAGAGCATCGTGGTAATTGAGAACAAGAGGGCCACTGGCTTGGTTCGTGTTTCGCAAGCCTCGCACTCTTTTACCTCTCATTGGCAAAGCCATCGCACACGACCCAACATCGGTTAGTCGCAACCAGCCATTCTGCCCCAGAATCACCTTTAGAGCAATTCCGCCACTTTGGAATTCAATTCTTCGACCGCTTTGATGAATTGGCTTTGGGTTTGTTCGGGGAGCTTTACGGAACTCCTTCACAAACTGCGGAGTGATCGCCGTTTCAAATCGTTGTAGAGCTTTTGTTGTTCGTTTGACGAGTTGCGCAACCGGAGGACCGACTGCGGTGCCGACGGCGTCGCCCCCTTGGTCACTCGTCGCTGGAGGCGTTGTCGCCCCCTGTCGAAATGGCGAGTACTCGCCGCCGGTGTCCTCTTTTTGCCGTGCAGCAGCGGTGGCTGTGGCGGTCTCCGGCTTGCGGTCCCGTGTGGAATTGCCGCCTTCACTAGCTGTGGAACCCTCACCGCCAAATTCGTCGGGATCGACAACTGCAGTGGTTTCGCTCGGCACATAGGCGACCGCCGATTCCTCCTCCTCGGCTTCGGCTGTCAAATCTTCGCCGTGAATCGCTCGTCGCCAAGCCTTCATTTCGGCCACGGTGGCCTGTGTTTCCTCAGCCCATTGCAGGCACTCAGCGGCATCATCCCAATTGATCGCCGAATAGAAATGCGACCACTTCAGCTTTGGATAGGACTCGTGAACATCCGCAAATGATTCCCAGACGCGACGGCGTTGAAACACCTGATCGCCGCTCAAGTTGATCAAAGCGGCAAAATCCGCATCGGTGCGGCCCTTCGCATATTTCTTCGTCCACTTGGCCGCACATTCACCGACAACCCAACGACACTGGTTGACAGCCTGTTGGGCAGTATCGATCAAAAGCTCTTCAGTTTCCGGGACGTCTGTTTTCAGCGGAGCAATCGGGTTGTTCATGCTGGTCCTTTAGTGCTGTAGTCTCTGGTTTCAAAACCCCGCAAGGCGTATTCGCATCACGCGTCGATTCGCGTGGGAAGCTCACTTCCAGGGAGTGTGTGTCTAGGAAGATCGTTTGCCGTTTCTGCCGACCGCACAAACCGAGGGATTCCGGAGCTGATCCATCGCTTTTTCAAGGGTGAATCTTGGAGTTGTGTGCCGCTGGCTTTGCCACCGCAATTTCATAGGATTGGATTCGCTCCAAAGTCCTGGCTGCGCCAGTAGCACTCCCGAATCTCAGGTTTGACATTGCACTAAAAAGGTCGCAATGTCGCGTCGTCGGGCGAATCAGCGATCCTACCGACGACAGTTGGTGATTGCCAGCGTCGGAAATGATCATTTCCACGGCTGCTGAAGATCAAAACGTTAAGTCGTTATGACCGCGCTAGTTTCGGTGGTCGGTCGGTTGAGCGACTTAGCGGACGCGCCATTGATCGGTGGGTTGGATGCTGCTGTCGCACCATATTCAGCAGGAAAACGCAATTCGCGGATCCCATTGGCGAGAATGTATTCCTTGCTGAGCTGGAAACCTCAGCGAGTCTTCGGCCGGTATTTCTAGCCCCGAATTGGCAAATCGCTTCGGTTTGCCTGCTGGCCTTAACGGGCGCATATCTCCTATTCTTCGCATTGCACTGAAAGTTCCCATAATTCCGTTGATTACGAAAAGCGAGATCGGTAGACTCAAAATTAGTGCATTTCCCCTATTTTGAACCCTGTCTACAACTCTCAACCGTAGCGGCCATTGAACGAGTGGGGCATCCCCTGTTTGCCAACTCGGACGCTTCACGCTGCAGCATTGAATCCCTGTTGTTGACTTTAGTGATAAGGAATTTTTTTAAACATCTAAGGATGGAGTGAACTCTCACCACAATTTAGCGAGGTTAAAAACCTAAAATGAGAAGTGCGGGCCAAACGCGACGATCATTTTCACCATCAACCATTCTCTATTCGCGATACCTAAAACGGAGGTGTGCGACAATTTGCCGGCCGGTTTTAAGGTCGGTCTTACTTTTCTCATCATCGATTGGCTGTCTGTGCATAGTGCAAACTGAGGCCCGAGCGGAATCTGCCCTGATGCGGGTTGCTGCCGGTGCCAGCTATCAGGAATTCGGGCTGACGAGCAGAGGCGACGTTTTTACGATTGCCAATTTGTCGCAAAGTGATGCGCATCTCCAGCGGGCGATCATCGACACCAAATCCTCGTCTGCGGACGCTTATTTCCATCTCTCGGGGATGAACTCCTTTCCCTTCATGGCTGAACATGAATCCGCAACGGAGACGGGATTCACAGGGTTTGGCGGAGTGACGAATGACTCACGGCGAATGGTCTTGGAATTCACCGACTTCGCTCCGGGAGAGACGTTCTCGTTTCAAATCGATGTCGATAACCGCCACGGTTGGTTCACATCCGGCAGTGATTTTGCCGGGACGACCTTGAGCACGGTATTCACCAGCGGTGACTCCACGATGGAGCTGATCGGTGCGTTCAATGCGACAGAGGATTCCTGGATTTCGGCACTTGCGGAGCTCTACTCGCCGACCCCGCGGCCGAATTTCACCAATCCCGAGCCATCGTCGTTCCTGCTGGCCCTCATCGGCGGCACCACTCTGGCCGCATTCGTATTGAATACCAAGCGGATTTCGTCGCCGACAGATTAACGGAGCAGCAGTGGAACACCTTCGAGGCTACGTTTGCCAGCGGAGACCGCGCTCAGTCGCCGTTGGTGTCGGCCGGGAGAGTTTGCTCGCGCGGGGGGATACCCCACTTGGCGGCATGAGCCCGCGACCGGCGGTGCGATTGGAGGCCGGACATCAAGAAATCGATGACCTTGCCGTAGGAACGCAGTGCCGGTGAAAACTGTTGCCGTTCTAAATTCGATTTGGCGTCGCGATAGGCCGCTCCGTACGATTTCCAGTCGACGCTCCACCCCTCTTCGATGGCCGATTGTTGCAGGTCGTGCTCAATGGTGGCGAGCTGTCCGACCAGTTTTCGTGTCATGTTGGCTTCTGCATAACGGTAGGGGCCACCCTTAGGGGCCGAGACGGGGGGAGCCTTTGCGCGCTCTCGGCGTTGGTTCCACCAGATCCAAACCATCAGGATGATCTGTATACCGGCCAGTCCCAACAAGGTGAGACCGGGGGCAAGCAGGTAGTTCAAAGCTGTGCGCAACCCCATCAACGTCAGTGGTACGCCGATCGCCAGGACGATGGACAATAGCGACAGCGCCAACCCCCAACCCCAGGAGAGCCCCCCGCTATCGTCGTAGCGAGGCCTTGGCGGCGGCGTGGCGATATCGCCGATCGGTGCATTCACGCGGACAATCACTACGGTGATGTTATCCGGTCCGCCGCGCAGGTTGGCCAGATGCACCAACAATTGACAGGCTTCGGCCGGAGGCAATTCGCGGGCGATCGTGCCGATTTCGTTGTCGTCTAACAGTCCGGTCAATCCGTCACTGCACAGCAAGAAAATATCGCCGGACAGGATTTCATGGGCACCTTCGATGTCGACCTCAACGTGCGCCTCTGGTCCCAGGCAGCGGGTGATGACATTCCGGGGTTCGTAGAGAAAAATCTCTTCGGCCGACATTTGCCCCTGTTTGAGTAGCTCCCATTGCAGGCTGTGATCGAACGTCAACTGTTCGATATGGGCATCGCGAATGCGATACAGGCGGCTGTCTCCGACATGACCGGCGATGGCCCCCGCCGGGGAAAGCACCAAGGCGGTTAACGTGGTGCCCATTCGCAGAAAATCGTGATTTTGCCGCCCTCGGGTGTTGATGCCCGCATTGGCTTCGATGATGGCTTGTTCGAGCGCTTCGTCAACGGGAAGATTCTGCAGCTTTTGGTAGGAGTGCGGAATGGAGTCGGCCGCCATTTTACTGGCCAACTCGCCCACCGCATGTCCGCCCATCCCATCGGCGACGAGGAACAAATGGCCGCGTTGATGGAAGGCATCTGCGTCCGGCGCCAGATGAATGCCGTAGGAATCTTGATTGTTTTGACGGCGGAATCCGATGTCGCTTTTTGCAGCGAATTCCACCTTCTGCTCCCACAGCATCGCGCGGTTCCTCAAGTCCGAAGTGTATTCATTTGGCGGCGAGTGTTCGGTAAGAATTCGATGGCACGCTTTTCTATGATTAGAGCAGACGCCTCAAAACCATCTCTAATCATGGTATCCGGTCAACTGATGCGACGCAAAGCCAACCTTTTCAACCACCGGATTCTGGTGGATTTCGGGGAATTGCCCTTTTCGCCGTTTGCGCGCCTCTGTGCTCATCATCTCCCCGACATCTCCGGTCCTCCGATTTGTCGGTCGACGGTTTGCATCACTTCTGATTCGCGACGGAACCAATGATGTCCACCGATAACAACCGCGAAGAACAGAGCGCACATGTAAAAATTGTGATTGTTATGAAACATTGCCGCCGTTTCATCAAATGCCCCAACCGACGCCTCACCGGACAACCAATTCATCGCAACGGCGAAACGCAGGACTTCGTACATCAACGATTCCAACCCAATATCGACAATCACCAGCACATGCAGACACAAATCAACGCGATTGACGAAATACTTCCGCCGCGCTGCGAAAATCAGCAGCAGCGACATGACGCTTACCGAAACAACTCCCCCGACGATGAATGCCATTCGTGAGGGAAACCACTTCCAGTACAGAAACGTTCCCACGTAAATCAGCAACTGTAAGATGCTGAAATACCAACGATTTATCGCCATAGTGAGTTAACCGTGTCATCGGCGTGCCGAACGCCTGGCATGATCCATTACGCCCGTAGGACTTCCGAGCAGACGCAACTCCGGCCGGAGCCAATTTGATCCCATTGCGTGAAACTGCGAAAATCGATGATACTGGGTTTTCCGCACTCTTTCTATATACGAGAAATCATCGCCTCCATTCACGGTTTCTGTCGCTGCTCTCCCTTTCCTATCCATCCTCGCTCCCGTTGTCTTAGGCCTCTGACCACAGTCTTACCCCAAGAAATACTGAATCCAGTGGGTTTTGTTCTGAGATGCCAGGCTCCTCTTGCCTTAAAAGTCGGTTTTCTCATAAAACCCCCGACCGGTTCGCTACCGCGATCGTCGTGTGACAGATTGCGCAGCGTAATACCTTGTCGGGCCGCAGGAATATCAAAGCAAATCTGGAAATCGTATTTTCCCACGGAACGGACTCTCGGGAGCAGTCATGATGGAGACAATTCAACGGATTAAGTGGGCGACCGTTCTCGGCATGTTGGCGATGATCGCCGGTTGCAGTGACGGCAATGATCCACACATTGCCGGCGACGACCCCAGCAAAGCGGAAGCGACCTCCACGGAGGACGTGCCAAAACTCCGCCAACAACCCGACGAAGTCGTGACCGCCGAGGAACATGAACGCCGGCAATCGGGACATGACTCGGGCATTGTGCTCGCGAGCGGAACCGATGACGGGACGGGGATTCGCACCGTGGCTGCGGGTGAAGAAGATGCGACGGCAGCCACGATCGACGGCATCGTCATTTTCGACGAAGATGAAACCGAAGCCGAAGCAGATGCTCCCGAGGAAAAATTTGTCGCCCCCAAAGAGGGGACGGCGGAATACTACATCCATGAAATCACCAAACTTCGCATCGCGAGGCCGCCTCAAACCAAAGATTTGGAAGCGTTGCGGGCTTGGCATCGCGAACGCAGTCTGAAGGTCATCGCCAACGCCGAAAAAGCCTTGGCCCTGACGCATCGTGATCCCAAGCAGGAACGGATCTTTGATGTCGCTGTGCAGAAGTTGCTGGAAACCCGACTGCAATTAGCCGTCGATGGGGATACAGAGAGCGTGGACGCGCTATACGAGCATGCGGCATCGCTTTACAAGCGGGATCCGAAGTCCAAGGCGGCTGCGGAAGGGGCGTTTACGTTGACGCAACTCGCCTACTCCAATTCCACCGCGGCCATCATGACCGGAACGGCCTTGAAGGACCCTCGCTGGTTGCAGGAATTCGCACGGCAGTCGGAAGACTATGCCGTGAAGTTCCCGCAGGATTCCCAGCGGTCGATTCCCCTGCTCTTTGCAGCGGCCGAGCGGTGTGAGATCAATGGTCTGGAAGAAGAAGCGGTCCGGGCTTATTCGGTGATTGCCCAAAAATTCCCCAAACACGATGCTGCAGCCGTCGCTCTGACGATTGTGCGGCGGATGAAAATGAACGGCCGTCGCATCAAACTCTCCGGAGCGACGCTTCAAGGCCAAGCGGTTTCCTTGGAGCAGCATTTAGGGAAACCGGTCGTTGTGTTTTTCTGGAACACAACCGCAGCTCCGTCCGTGAAGCAGATCCCTGAAATTACCGAAGTTGTCAAAAAATATTGGAATACCAAGCTAGGTGTGATTGGCGTTTGTTTGGATGAATCGACTGAGACCTTGGAAACCTTTTTGGCGAAAGAGAAGCTTCCCTTTCCCAATATCATTCATTCCGATGAAAAGAAACGTGGTTGGAACAACCCGATTGTCAAGTTTTACGGAGTCCGCCGCGTCCCTTCGATGTGGGTGATCGATGCCGGGGGACGGGTGGTTACGACCAAAGTCGAAAGCGGGAAACTGGACGCGACGCTCGCCGCAGTCTTCAATCCGCGAACCGCCACGAGACCGGGCAAAAGCGTGCGATAGCTGCTTGTTTTGCCAGGTTTGATTCAAAAACAGTCTCTGATGAGCCGCGAATTCCCGTTCGCGGCTCTCTTTTTGCGCTGATTCTGGTTAAATTTTCCAGTGCGATCGGGGAGTCAAAAACTGATTTAATCTGAACAAATGCCAACTGCACGCCTTGACAGATGGACGCACGTATATTAGCGTGGATTGGTAGCAGAATTTGCACTACTGAATTGTTCGATTGATGAGGGTGGAGACCGATGGCCAAAAAGAATGGACTGACGAAGCGACAACAGGACATTTACGAGTTCTTGAAGGATAAAATCGTGACCCGGGGCTACGGTCCGACGGTGCGTGAAATTGGTGCCGCCTTCGAAATTCGTTCACCCAACGGCGTGATGTGCCATCTCAAGGCCTTAGAGAAAAAGGGCCTGATTACCCGCGAATCGCACATGTCGCGTGCTATTCAACTGACGGAATCGACCCAGTTCTCCGCCTCATTGCCCCTTGCCGGTAACGTGGCCGCGGGTACGCCGGTGCTGGCCGAAGAGCAGTGCGAGCAGCAGGATTTTAGCAGCCTTTTTAATTCTGAGGACCATTTCTGCTTAAAGGTCTCCGGCGACTCAATGATCGAAGCCCAAATTGCCGATGGGGACTTCGCTGTGATTCGTAAGCAAAACACCTGCAACAACGGCCAAATCGCAGTGGCGCTCGTCGATGGTGAAGATGCTACGTTGAAGTATTTCTATCGCGAAGCGGGCCACATCCGTTTGGAGCCGGCCAACTCGACAATGCAATCCATCATTGTCAGCGATGCCCAAGTGTTAGGCGTGCTCGTGGGCGTTATTCGGCGGTATTAGGCCCTTTAGTCGACGTATTCATTGCGGTAGGCGTGTGAACCAATATTGCGGCAGCGGTGCTGCTGTCAGTCCGCTTGTCGCACTTTGAGCGTGTATTGCCGCATGAAGCCGACAAACATGTGCGTGCGGCCCCAGACTTCAATGCGCCATTGGGTGACCTGAGAGTCCGCTTTACCGCTGTCTTGTGCGTCTTGCGGAATGGTCAGCAGTGCAATCCATTGGCGCGTTTGTCCCGGAAACAGCCAGCCACCGTCGGTATCGAGTATGTTGTGCTGGGATAAGATCCGCTCCGGATCGCGGGAATGGCTCCTGCCCACCTTCTGGGTGTGAAGTTTTCGTTCCCGGCGCTGAATGCAGATCAGATTGGCCCGGATCGATTTCAAAAAGATTGGGCCTGGCTGTTTCACGCAAAATCGCATCGTCGTGCCTGGTGCGACCGATTCGAATTCGACTTCAACCGTCGTGGCGGGGATCAGCAAGAAGGCCAACGTTTGTTGGATAGCGGACCACACAAGCAGCGCCGCCAGTAATCCGATGACCACTGCAGCGGCAATGACAGCGTAGAACATCTCGGGATGGTTTTGGCCCAGCATCACACAGCCATAGGTGATGCCGGCTCAGCAGCAGACCGAAAATCCAGGTGCCGGCTAATCGTCCGCCGCTGGTCTGAGGGCTTTCGAGGCGGACCGGTAGCGTGGGCTGGTCTTCGTCTGAGGAGACGACTGCGGTCTCCACTTCCGTATTTCCCTGGGCCATGCGGGCGCTCGCTCTGCAATGCTTGTAGACGTTCTCTCAGCCTGTCAGCATGGGCATTGCGTTCGGTGGCCGTCAAGCCCGCGGGCGGGCACAGCAGGATCAACCAGCGGCGCGGCTTTGGTTTTGATTGATCTTGTTGTACAAGGTTTTCAGGGCGATACCCAATTCTTTGGCGGTTTTCGGCTTATCCCCATCGTGCTTGTCGAGGACGCTTTCGATGACATTCATCTCGATTTCCCGTAGCGTCATCGCCTGAGTCGGCGGTGTGAAGTTCATGCCGACGGACTCGACGGGAGACGAATTCAGGACACTCGATGGGAGATGATCGGCCGTCATCGGTTGCCCGCCGGCGAGGATCACCGCATGTTCTAATGCATTGGCCAATTCCCGCACATTGCCAGGCCAAGTATGCTTACACAGTGCATCGAGCAATTCTGTGGTTAACAGTTCCGGGGAGATTTTCGGACGCTTGAGAATCCGGGCAGCCAAGTGCGCGGCCAAGCCAGGGATATCGCCTTGGCGTTCCCGCAATGGCGGCAAATGGATTTCAAATGTATTTACGCGAAAGAACAGGTCCTGCCGAAAAGTTCCGGCGGCAACCATTTCTTCGAGTCCGCGATTCGTGGCACAGACCACACGGACGTCGACCTGAAACGGTTCGTTTTCGCCGACGCGACGGACCTCGCCCGATTCCAAAAACCGCAGCAGTTTGACCTGCATGCTCTTATCAAGTTCGCCCAATTCGTCCAGGAACAATGTTCCGCCGTTGGCGACCTCAATGAGTCCTTTGCGGGCTTTCTCCGCTCCGGTAAAGGCTCCCTTGCCGTGGCCAAACAGTTCGCTTTCCACCAGGTTTTCCGGCAGCGCGCCGCAATTGACCGGGACAAATGGTTTTCCCGCACGTTGGCTTTGGGCGTGGACCTCTTGGGCGACCAATTCTTTACCGGTTCCGGTCTCACCCAGGATCAACACGGTGGAGTCGGTCGGTCCGACCCGTTCCACGAGCAATTTGACTCGCCGCATCACTGACGTCTCGCCAATCAATGACGGTGCTCCTTGCACGGCCTTCAATTGACTTTCTAATGCCAGGGCGCGATTGCTCAAGGCCCGTTTCTCGGAGATCCGTTTCAGTACATTGGCGATGGCGGCCAGTTTCGAGGGTTTCAACAAAAAGTCGTAGGCGCCTTGGCGGATAGCGCGAATCGCGTCATCCAACCCGCCGTGACCGGTGCTGATGATCACTTCGGTTTCGGGGGCCACCCCTTTGATGTGTTCGATCACGTCCCACCCGCTCACACCGGGCATGCGCAGGTCGACAATGGCCGCGTCGAAGGTCGCTTTGTCCACAGCGGAAATTGCGGACGCGCCGTCGGCGCAGATCGTGACCTCGTGTCCCATGCGGGGCAACTCGTTGGCCATCACATCCCGAATCGGTCCTTCGTCGTCGACGAACAGGACGCGCAAACTATCTGACGAGCTCAACCAACTACTCCTTCGCAGATTGACGTGAACGGTGTAATCATCCTAGGTGCCCCCTCGACTTGTCTGTTGCCAATCGTCTTTCTCTACCGGTCGTTTCCAAACCCTCTGACGCGTCTCACTGACACTTGATCCGCAAGTTTCGCGAACAAGCACAACCGGGTTTTGAAACAGGTTTAAGTCCCCTGCCCCAGCTGTTCCCGGCTACGCGGCGATGGCGTTCATCGCGCGGCGCGGCAGGCTGATGCAAAACCGACTTCCTTGTCCGACTCCGTCGCTGTGGGCTTCAATCGTGCCCCCGTGATCGTTAATGATGCGGTGGCTGATGGACAAACCCAATCCGGTCCCCTGGCCAACGCGCTTGCTTGTAAAAAATGGTTCGAAGAGGTTTTCGATAACAGCCGGAGTCATGCCGCACCCTTCGTCTTGGAAAACGATCCGCACTTCATCGGTCCGTTCCTCGATCGTGATCGACAATGTGCCGCCGGCTTCCATCGATTCCAATCCGTTGGCCACGAGATTCAATAACACTTGTTTGATTTCCGCTGGATTCGCTTCCAAATAACTCGGTGTGGCCGCTCGGAACGTGATCTGCATGTCGCGGTATTTGCTCAGGTGTTGCACCATGGCGATGACCTCGCGAATCAGCCCGGTGACGTCGGTTGATTCCCGCGTCGATTCGCTGCCCCGCGAAAAATCGAGCAATTTCGTCGTGATTTCGCGGCAGCGGAACGATTCTTTTTGAATCATCTGCAGATAGTCGCGAATGATTTTGGCATCGCCGCTCGGTTCGGTTTGAACTTGCAGCAGAGCTTCAATGCGGTCTTCCACCGATTCGGAGGCCATGGCGATCGCGGCCAGCGGATTATTGATTTCATGGGCGACGCCCGCGGAAAGGAATCCCACAGCTGCCAGTCGTTCGGAGCGGACCAACTGCCGGCTGCGTTCGTTGACCTGCTGGTCAAGATCCCCAGCGATATCTTGGAAGCGGGTCGTCATCAAATTGAACGACTCAGCCAGCTCCCCCATTTCGTCATGTGTGGAAATTGGAATGCGGTAGTCAAAACATCCCTGTGCCACGCGGCGGGCTCCTTCATAGAGCTGTCGCAATGGGCGAAAGATCTGCACGTAACTGTGGCGAATCAGCCCCAGAAACAACACGACCGCCACCGCGGTTGTCGTCCACAGAAGGGTAGATGTCGATTCGTAGTCGCGTTGAGCTTGCTCCAAGGCGGCGTGAAGTCCAATGGCCGGATCGAGCATGGTTTGTGCAATTTGCTCCAATTCCCAAGTTCCCTTGAGCAATTGATCCATCGCCACCTCGTCGATGACCTTGCCGTTTAAAGCGGTCTTGGCTTGGTGTTCCAACTCGGTCAATTTGTTGTTGAATGCATGCAGTGAGTTGTTGAGGATCAAAAACTGACTTTCCAGCACCGACGTCAGTGGGATCTCCTCCAGCTTGACTTGAAAGTCGCGATAGGCCGTGTGTGCGGCGTCTGTCCGGTCGCAAAAAATCTCGATTTGCAAACGGCGGATTTTATTAACGCGTGTCGGATTGGCGTGGGGATTGGGGCGATCCACGAGCGGTTTGTACAGCGCACCCGCAGCCTTCACGAGGGCGGTCTTGTTGGGCGTTTGCTGCAGGTTGAATTCCAACTCGCCGATCAACTCGGCGTAGGAAGACAGCCCCCAGATGCCGCTGAAGGACGCCATCAAGAGCATGGTGAGGACCAATCCCAAGCCCAGCAAGAGCTTGCGACGTATTGTCCGTGTGAACAGCAAACCCGACCTCCCTGTCGTGGTTCGTCGTTAATGGGGAACTGAGTCATGGGCCGCCGGGGGAGCGGCTGAACGGGGGCGGGGAGTGTAGAGGCAATCAAGATTTGAGGCAAGACCGGGATTCACGGTCCAGGGCACGAGTTGCACGTGATTCGGTGGTGCGAATGTGGCACGGCTCGCGCGCAATCCGACCCTGCACAATCTGCCGACTGGTGGAGAATGCAGTGCCATACAAAACTAGGGCTGCGGGGCGGCGCTGAGGCTTCGCTGGAGCATTTGCTCGCACAACTCGCCCATGCTGAGGCCGATTCGAGCGGCCGCTTTGGGAACCAAGCTGTGCGACGTCATTCCGGGGACACTATTCGCCTCTAACACCCAGGGCCGGTTGAACCGATCGAGTACGAGGTCAATCCGCGCGATCCCCTGCATTTTCAGGGCATCGTAGGCGTTGCGGGCCGCTTGATTGATTGAATTGACCACATCGCTCGGGATGTCGAATTCAAACTGATACTCAGTGGTATCGTCGGCATACTTAGCTTGGTAGTCATAAAACGGCCGATTCGGGACGACTTGAATCAACGGTAACATCAATTCGTCCATGATGCCCACCGTCCATTCCGACCCCATAATGCCGGCTTCCAATAAGCCAAATGCCTCTAGGTGAAAGCAACGCGTCAGGGCCTCCGGAAGCTCATCAGGGCTTTGCACGACGCTCACGCCCAGGCTTGACCCTTGGGAGTCAGGCTTAACCGCTAGCGGATAACCCAGGCTACGCGCCTTTTTCATGATACCGCTGGCCGTGTCCCCTTCGTGGATCAGAACGTAGGGAGGCGTCGGGACATAATTTTGAAAAAAGCGTTCTTTTGCGGCCGATTTTTGAAAGGACAACCGGGCCGCTGCCGGATCGCTGCCGGTATAGGGGATTCCGGCATCCTCGAGAATCTGCTGCACCTGCCCATCTTCACCGAAAAAGCCATGCAAGGCGATAAACGCAACGTCGATGCCGGACCAATCGAACGTCGACAAATCGACTTCAGAGGGATCCACTGCGATGACCTTGTGTCCCCGTTCTGCAAGCGCGGTTCGCACAGCGGCTCCGCTTTCGAGACTGATCGAGCGTTCACTCGATTCGCCTCCCTCCAAAACGGCTACGGTCAACGGATCCAAATCCTGAGCTTCAAACGTCTTCATCGCCGGCCTCCTTGCCACGAAATAATCTCAATCTGGTCCGCTCAATGGGGACCGAATCGCACCGGGAAGGTCGCGGTACTGTCGAGCTGCGGCGGATTTAACGGCTACCGAAAACGGCTCAACGGAAACTACGGAATATAAAATCCTGCGGTTCCCAGGTGCGGGGGCGGCGTTTTACCAGATTTCGATTTCCAGCTCCAGATCGACTCCGAACTGCTCATTAACCTTAGATTTGGCCAAATCAATCAGTCGCAGCACATCGTCGGAGGTCGCATCGGCATGGGTAATGATGAAATTGGCGTGGCGGTCACTGATTTCGGCGTTGCCGATCCGTGTCCCTTTCAAGCCCGATTGATCAATGAGTAATCCGGCACTCATTCCGCGCGGGTTTTTGAAAATGCAGCCGGCCGACTGTGCGGTGAGCGGCTGCGTCGCCTTTTTCATGATCCACGATTTACGCAAGCGGCGGGTAATTTCGTCCGTATCCCCCGGCTGCAGTCCGAATGTGGCTTCGACGATCAGTAGATCCCGCAGATTGCTTTCTCGGTAACCAAACGTGATCTCGTCGCCACGGCGGGTGACGAGTTCACCGGCGGAGGTTAATCCGGAGACTGAGCAGACAAACTGCCCAATATCACCGGCACTGCCGCCGGCATTGCCGCGGAGCGCGCCCCCAATGGTTCCCGGGATGCCCACAAGGACCTCAAGTCCCTGCAGGCCGACCTTGACCGTATGCCAAATGAGATGCGTGAGCGGGGCGCCTGCCCCGACTGTGACCTGGGTGTCATCGACGGTGATTTGTGAAAATCCATCACCGGCAATATGGATGACAACGCCGCTAACCCCTTTGTCACCGATGAGTAGATTGCAACCGCCGCCCAGGATGTGGTACGGCATCTCGCTCTCGCGACAGGCCAGTATGACCTGTTGCAATTCGTCGCGGGTCCTCGGTGTCACGAAGTACTGAGCCGGTCCCCCCAGTTTCAAATACGTGTGGGGCGCCAGCGGCTCGTCGCGGCGTGTGATTTCGCTGAAGTCGTCGAGTGAAGGCATGGTGAACCTGATTGATATCGCCGGCGCCCATCGTAATGAGCACGTCTCCTGGTTGTGCCTCATCCTCTATAGTTGCGATCGTTTGGTCAAGAGATCCACAAAAACGAGTCTGAGAATGTTGCCGGGCGATGCGATCGGACAATTCTCGGGCGACCTCGGTCGATTCGGTCGCGGTTCCTTCGCGAGCGGCATAAATGGGCGTGATCAACACGCGATCCGCCTTCGAAAAACTCTCAGAGAATTCCTGCATCAAGATTTGGGTTCGTGAAATTTGGTGCGGCTGGAACGCGCACCAGATCCGGCGGTCGCCAAATTCCTCACGTGCCGCCTGGAGTGTCGCCGCCACAGCTGTCGGATGATGTGCGTAATCGTCGACGAGGGTCACGCCCCGCCAAGATCCGATCTCCTCAAACCGCCGCGCAATACCGCGAAATTCGCCCAGTCCCTCACGGATCTCCGCTGCCGTTAACCCCAGGCCGGCGCATAAAGCCGTGGCTGCCAAGGCGTTGAGCACGTTGTGCTCTCCGGGGACTTGCAACAAGATCTCAGCGAAGAAATCACCTTTGTAGAACACGCGGAACCGCGTTCCCGACCAGGAGCGACGAATGTCGGCCGCCCACCAGTCCATGCCGGGCACCAGCGAAAATGTCTCCACGTTTGCGGCGACATCCTGGCAAGCCGCCATCGTATTGCGGCAATCGCCGCGGACGACCAACGAACCGTCAGCCGGCAGTTTTTGGGCAAATTGACGAAAGGCATCAACTGCCTGCTCCACATTGGGGTAGCAGTCGAAATGGTCCGGCTCGATTCCCAGAATTGCTGCGTGTTGCGGCGATAAATCCAGGAAACTTTGTTTGTATTCGCAACTTTCGACAACGAACAGGTTGCCGCTTCCCGACCAGCCTCCGGACTGTCGCGACAACACCTCGGCGCCCAAAATGGCCGACGGGTCGCGTCCAGCGAGGTCCAGAATCGAGGCGGTCATTGCCGTTGTCGTGCTTTTTCCATGCGTGCCTGCAATGGAAACACCGACTTGGTCCGCCATCAGGCGACCGAGCATTTCGCTGTAAGAGAATTGTGGAATTCCCAATTCGCGGGCAAGAGCGCGTTCCGGATTGTCTGCCTGCACGGCGGGGCTGTAGACCACCATGTCGACTTCGCCGGGAACGAAATCGCGGTTGTGCCCTTGATGGACGCGCAATCCACGGGCTTGGAGTAACGCGAGATTTTCGCTCACCGGTTGTAAGTCCGAACCCGTGACACGATAGCCCAGGCCCGAGAGCAACTCGGCCAGTGCCTGCATGCCGGAACCGCAGATACCGATTAGGTGCGCAGAGGGCGACTGTGGGGCTGAAGCGATCTTCGCCTCACCTCCCTTTTGAGAGAGCCGACCTTGGTGCAGCAAGCGATGTATGGCAGAGGGTGAGATCATATGCCGACGGCATCCGGGTGTTGGGGAGGGTTAACACGACCGAGAACGCTGGGGGAGACCGATCGGCGTGCGAACCGGGTTAACATCCCAAATGCGCAAGACCGTCAGTGGCATACTTATCGGTAAGATAGTCAAAATGACTTCAAGGGTTATTTCAAGAAGTGATGAGCAGCCGACTATTCCGCCGGCAGGTGGGCAATGATGCGGGGCGGGATGATAGAGGGGATTACAACACCTGTCAACGACTTTCGGATTGCGCAAGCACGTGGGGTTATGCGGGCGAGAACGAAATCAGCAAAGACCGTTAAAACCGCCTAGCCACGTTACGGGAGGGCGAAGCTCCTGCTGAGCCGCGCTAGGGAGGTCCCCTCGGAAAAACTGGAGATTTCCCCCGCCAAGGCAAGCGATAGCAGCCTGCCCGAAAACGGGTGCCACTGGCGGCTTGTCCGCCAGTGCGAAATCGCGTGACCCGCAAAACACTGCTGGACAAGCCAGCAGTGGCACCCAACTATCGAGTGTTTTCTAGTTTTTCATTGGGCTGATAGGGTTGATCACGGCTTGGCAGGAGCCTCACCGCCCATTTTAGAAGACAGGCTCGCAGGTATTACATTGCACTAGGTGACTTTTGCGACGAGCACCGTCCGGTCGTCGGCGGCGGGGGCTCCGTGCGTGAATTCCTTCAAGTTGTTCAGCAGTTCGTTGATGATCTCATCGGCATCATGACGGCAATAGGTCAGCACGTCGTCCAACCGTTGGGTTCCGAACATTTCTCCCTCGGGCGAAGTCGCTTCGGAAATGCCATCGGTATAAAACACGATTTCATCCCCCGGACTGAGATAGTGGGAGCGATTGGTGTAGGTTTCGTCCTCTAGGACTCCCAATGGCAATTGTCGCGCTCCTTCGATGGCGGAGACCATTCCCGCTCCGCAATGTTTTAACAATGGCAGGCAGTGCCCGGCATTGGAATAATTCAGTTGTCGTTTCTCAGGCGTATAGATTCCGTAAAACGCTGTGACAAAACTCCCCGACTCGTTGGTGTACCGGCGGCAGAGGTTTTGGTTGATGTAGCTGAGAAAATCGCTCGCCTGCACCGGTTGATGCGGGTAGAGGTGTGCGATGCTGTGTACGATGGACATCATCACCGCCGCCGGCGTTCCGTGGCCGCTCACATCGGCAATCAACAGTCCCCATTTCCCCTCGGGGAGTTGGAAGAAATCGTAGTAGTCCCCGCCGGCGCGTTGCGAAGTCTCGTAATGCGCGGCGAGATGCAAATTGGGGATTTCAGGAAGCACCGCAGGGAGCAACGACCGTTGGATCTTCGCGACCTGTTGCATTTCTCGGTCGACCATCTCGTAAGCATCGCGCAACTCAGCGCTGAGTACCAGATTCTGCGTCGCCCGTCCAAAGAGGTTGCTCATCCACACCAACTCAGGCAATTCGTCCGGCTCAAAGCCATGCGCGTCGGAAAGCGACAGCACGACCATGTTCAGCGCTTCCCCTTGATCGAACAGGGGGATTGCCACCAACGAGTGTTGATCGGCGAGGTATTCTGCTGCTGGGTCGTCGGCTGAAATTTGCAAATCGTCGATCACGCGCGGTTGGCCGCCATAGAGCAATTCTCCCAACAGGCCGCTCTCCAGCAGCGGCAGCTCGTCGCGCTGTTTCCAGGGATTGACAGGTTCGGACCACCCACTGTAGCGGGTAATGCGATATTGCGGTGCCTTCAAGCCACGGCGACTGAGCGACAGCATCCGTTCTCGCGGCAAGAGTTGTTGCATGCGTTGGCCGTAGTCGGCCACCATTTCCTGCGGATCCGACTGCGCGCTCATCTCACGCATGGTCTCCACAATAATGTTCAGCCGTTCGTGCCAGTCGTTCGCTTTGTTTTTCACGATAAGTCAATTCGCTTTTGCATCGAGACGAGAGACGGCCTTTTCGGCAGCCTTTGTCCTATTTTGCCGGCAGCATCGTTTCCAATTGCGTGGGCAGCGGTTTCAGGGCAGCTTTGTGCTCGGCAATTGCCTGTTGAATGTCGGCAATGACGTCCGGGTGATCCTGGGCGACATCGAAACGTTCCGAAGGATCATGGTCTAAATGATACAGCACCGGAGGGTCGTGCGTCACGCGTTTTCCACGTCCATAAGCGGGCTGTGTGATCAAATGCGCTTTAAACGGCCCTTTTCGGACCGCCATCAACGTTTGCCCACGATAATAAAAAACCGTTTCACGCTCGCTGGGACCGGTTTCGAACAGCACGGGCCGCAGATCCACACCGTCAATCACACGATCCTCGGGAATCGGAACGCCTGCCAGGGTGAGGGCGGTTGTGAAAATGTCCATCGTACTCGCCAGTCCTTGCGACACCGAACGGGCCCGGATTTTGCTCGGCCACCAAGCCACCGTCGGCTCGCGCATGCCCCCTTCCCAGGTACTCCCCTTCCCGTCCCGCAACAACCCGGCGGTCCCGCCTTGATTATCCTTGATCAGCCACGGCCCGTTGTCGCTGGTAAAAATCACCAAAGTATTGTCGGCCAATTTCAGCTCGCGCAGCGATTGCAAAATCTGCCCGACGCTCCAATCGATCTCCTCCACGACGTCGCCATACAATCCCCGCGAGCTTTTGCCCAAAAAATCGTCCGACGCAAACAACGGCACGTGCGGAAAGGTGTAGGGCAAATACAGGAAAAACGGTTGCTCGCGATGCTCGGTGATGAACTGGATTGCTTCGTCGGTATACCGTTTGGTGAGCGTCGGTTGAAACGCGGGGGCTTCGATGGTTTCCAAGTTGCGCATCAGCGGCAGCGGGGGATCGCCGCGGCGAACGACGTGCATGTCGTTGCTGTAGGGAATGCCAAAGTAATAGTCGAAGCCGTTGTTCGTCGGCAGGTATTGCGGCAGATGCCCCAAGTGCCATTTGCCAATACAGGCGGTCGCATAACCAGCGGATTTGAGCCCCTCGGCAATCGTGATTTCCTTCTCGGGAATGCCACCCGCGGAATTGGGAAACAACACGCGGCGTTTGTTGCTACACATCCCCGAACGAACCGGCAACCGCCCCGTCATCAGCGCCGCCCGACTGGGCGTGCAAACGGGGGCAGCGGAATAAAACTGCGTCAGCTTCATCCCCTCAGCCGCCATCCGATCCAACTCCGGCGTACGAATCGTCGGATTGCCGAAGCAGCCGAGGTCGCCGTAACCAAGATCGTCAGCGAAGAGGACAACGATGTTGGGTGGTTGCTCGGCGGCGAAGGCCGTTGTTGGTAGGAGGCAACCCGCAGTGACTAAAAGGATCAGAATGGATTTCATTTCGATGGTGTGCCTTATTCAGAGTGGCTCCAATTTTAAGCAGATTCGGTTGTTTTCAAGCATACCATTCGGTCATCCTGATCACCACGTCGGGTCCCCACCAGATTTTTGTTGACTCGCAGATGGGATTGTTTAGACTGACGCTGTAGACGCTCATTCCTCCCACGCTCGATTCTCTTTGAGGGAAATGATCATGACGCAGACGATTACGATTCGGGACGAGGAACTTGGCGGTGGGGCTGTCAACGAGTTTTCACTCGATTGCCTTTCCGAACACATCACAGTCCGCGAACTGATCCGCAGCCGCGTTTTTCAAGAGGTCAAAGACCATAACGCGAAGCAAAACCAAACGGAATTCAACGGACTGGTCCAACCGACAGATTCGGAGCGGACGCTCAATGGCTTTCAGATGAAAAAGCGGCGTCAGATCGACTGGAAGAAACAGTTTGAACAGGCGCTGGAGGGTTTCGAGCGGAACCAGATACTGATCTTGGTTGACGATCGGCAGGCAGAATCGCTGGAAGAAGAGATCGAGGTCGGCCCGCAAACGGTGGTGACGTTTTTGCGGCTGACGTTGTTGGTGGGTGGTTGAGAATGAGAGACACAAATGAATGTGCGCTTGCCTACGTTTGATGAAGTCTACTATTCGATGGATGTTTCGCAAGATGATCCATCGTATGACATGTACGAACTTGTCAAAGATTTCGCGCGGCAAAATATTTCCAGCCGGCCCCACTACTATTACGACATCAAGCTCAAGGACTCTCGGGCGGGGCAGAAAATCGCGGCCCTCGACAAGCAGGACGCGGTGCGCCTTGTTCGGACACTCATCGAATATAGGCACGCGGCAACCAAGGCATATATTACAATTAATAAATTACCGGCCGAAGCCTGCGACGACGCAGACCATGTGTTCACGGCGCAGAGAGGGGATGCGTCAAGGATCGTGAAGTCGGTGTTATCTGCCATAATGCGCCGAAAACTCCCATTCGAGGGCAGCGACATCGACCTCCTTCTGGATTTGGTTGTAGTGACCGTTGATCGGCCATACCAAGCGGGCTCCTTTCGTGTTGGCGTCGTCAACGCCCTTGAACACTTTGCAGCATCCAGTGTTTTCACCGATGTGCAGACTGCAAAAATCAAGAAGATCGCCGAAGCATGGAGCGAGAATAATATGGCCACCGACTGGCGTCGCTCCGGAGCCCGACTAGAGAAACTGATCTCAAGAGACTCCGCGATTCCACTAAAGACCGGAGAAGCCTGGTCTGATTTGGCACTCGAGCATCTCAGTGTGCTCGACAAGTCGCGATTAGCGATTTGGGCCGACTTGTTAAATCATTGCCAAACGGCGACTGCCGGGAAACCGTCGAAGAAGTGGTTGAAGACCGCCCAAGACTTGGTGGACCGCGCCGACCGCGAACAATTTCGCAGGGCGATATTGAGTTGGTTTCCCGCAGTGAAAGAACCGCGTACAGAACCGATCAACGAATGGTCGCAATGGTCACCCGATCCGAACCTGGAAATCATTCCGCCGCATGCGGATATCTTAAAAGGCTTGGTTTGGTGCGCGAGTACATATGAGGACGCTGAAGTTGTCAGAGCGCTCACCGACCTAGCGATTTCGTCCTATAAAAAAATCCCGCAGGTCGGCCCCCGTCTGGTCAAGGTGGGCAACGCCTGCGTTTACGCCCTCGGGGCCATGCCTGGATTGGATGCGGTCGGCCAATTGGCGATTCTCAAAGTGCGGGTCAAGTTTGGCACCGCTCAAAAAGGTATTGAAAAGGCACTTGTGGCAGCGGCGGAGCGGGAAGGCATTCCGCGCGAGGAATTGGAAGAAATGGCCGTCCCCACTTATGGACTGACCGATGTGGGAATGCTCCGTGAGGAACTCGGCGAATTCACAGCCGAGGTGACCGTTGCCGGCAGCAAACCGGAAATTCGCTGGATCAAACCGGACGGCAAATTGCAAAAGAGTGTTCCGGCGGCGGTGAAACGGGATTTTGGCGACGAGCTTAAGGAACTGAAACTGGCCGCCAAAGATATCGAAAAGATGATCCCCGTCCAAGCCGCGCGGATCGAACAGGTCTATTTGCAGCAGCGAAGTTGGGAGTTTCCCAAATGGCGGGCGCAGTATCTTGACCATCCCTTGGTCGGGACGTTAGCGCGGCGGCTGATTTGGTCATTCGAAACGGGTGGTAAAAAGGTCTCGGCAATTTATCGCGACGGCCGTTTCGTGCACAACGATAACGCACTGCTGGAGAATTTTACCGACGAGACGACCGTGACGTTATGGCATCCCTTGGATGAGTCGATCGACGATATCATTGCTTGGCGTGAATGGCTGCTGGAACACGAAGTCCAACAACCGTTTAAACAGGCGCACCGTGAGGTCTACCTGCTGACCGATGCCGAGCGAAACACGGGCGTCTATTCCAATCGTTTCGCCGGTCATGTTTTGAAACAGCATCAGTTCAATGCGCTTTGTGCCGCGCGCGGCTGGAAAAATTCGTTACGGCTGATGGTCGACGCCACTTATCCGCCGGCACACATGGTTTTGCCCAACTGGAATCTACGGGCTGAGTTTTGGGTCGAAGGAGCCGGCGAAGAGTATGGCGTGGATTCGAACGAGACCGGCACGTATTTATATCTCACGACCGACCAAGTTCGTTTTTACCGAGATGAGGCAGCACTGAATTGGGCGCAGGTTGGCGATGGGGACTATACCTCAGCTGGCCCTGATGAAGAGGAAAATCATCCCCTAGCCCTAGAAGAAATTCCTCCTCTCGCATTTTCAGAATTGCTGCGCGACGTCGATCTGTTTGTGGGCGTCGCCAGCGCGGGGAAGATCCGAATTGGAGCGACGGTGGCCCCGAAGGTCGATATCGGGATTATTGGACCAGCTATTCCTTCGGCGATTTGGGCAATACGGCCCAAACGCGAAAAACGATTTTAGAGCGGCTTGTGCCCCGATTGAAAATCGCCGAACGTTGTACGTTCTCGGATCGCTTTCTGATCGTACGAGGGGACAAACGGACCTATAAAATCCACCTCGGTTCGGGGAAACATCCTCAGGAGCCGAACGACGCGTATTTGTGCATCGTGCCCGGACAATCGGTCCACAAAGGGGCCAATGCTGTCTTTTTGCCGTTCGAGGGCGACCGCACACTGTCGATTATCCTCAGCAAAGCCTTCTTGCTTGCCGAAGATACTAAGATCAAGGATGCAACAATCCTCAGCCAAATCGACCATTAACCCACCGTCCAGCCGTAACTCCTGTACTCCGTCCCGAACGTCCCGTCGTCGTACAGGTCGATCACGTTGTAGCCTTCGTCGGTGTGGTAGTGGTTTCCTTTCCACCACAGGCCGCTGACGGCGCCGCTGTTGACGAAATCGATTCCTGAAAACGAAATCTGTTCCGTCAAATGCGTGTGTCCGCTGAGGCAGAGTTTGACGTTGGGATGCTTGCGGAACAGATGCACCAAGGCGGTTGCGTCTTGGTGTGACAACATGCGGCGTTTGCGGGGGTCTTGTTTGACGTGCTCTTGGAATTCCAAGCCGCCCACGGTGACGATCGGAATGTGTGAAACGATTGCGATCGGTGTGGCGGCGGGTGTGTCGGTCAGTTGGTCTTTCAACCACGCGAATTGATCCGCATCCAATTCGCCGCGGTAGACGGTCTCGTCGTCAGCGGTCATGGAATCGAGTACGAGGATCCGCCAACCGCCGACATTGAAACCATAATAACCTCGCTCAAGTCCCAGTTGATCCAGACTGTACTGCTTGCCCCAGCCTGGTTCGTTGCCGGTTGTTTTGCTCCCGGGCTTGTCCCAGCCCCAGACATCGTGATTGCCCAGGCAATGTTTCACCGGCAGCGCGCACTCGGCTTTCCAGGTGTTCTTCCACAGCGCCCATTGACTTTCTAATTGGCTGCGATCGACCGCCAGTCCGTCGTAAATCGCGTCGCCGCCGTTGATGAGTAATTCGGGTGGATCATCGAGCGTCTGCACATGACGCAAGGCTTTGGTCAGGCCGTCGGCAGCGGAGCGGTTTTCATTGAGGTGAATATCGGTCAGATGCGCTAACCGCGCGGTCCGTTTGCGGGGCATCGACGAATCGGCCGCCAACAACGGCGCGCAAATCCAGAAGAAAAAAAAGCCGCACCAGATCCCACGGCCAGGGATTGCAACAGTTCACGTCGATTCATGAGTCAGGTTTCCAAGGCGAATGTGTGGGGGGGAACGTCTCATCCAGCTTACAAAATCAAGCTAACTTCTGTTGTCGCGCTGCGAACGCTGGCTACGATCACGGTTTTCGCACACTATGAATTGGCGGGACCCCCGTCTCTTTCTCTGTGCTCTCGGTGGCTAAATCTTTTCGTCACTTCGTGTGCGGCGTATTGCTATGGGGGGATCATCAAACTTCCTATGCGAGAAAGGTGCGTCGAGACGCACCCTACATATCATAGGAATGGTTTCGTTGTGCTGGATCTTGCTGCTTTGTATTCCCCCCCCTTCAGTGTAAACAGAATTCCCGCGATTGTCGCAGTCGGAAGGCGGTTCCTGCGTGACGATGGCCTAGGCAACGGGTTATACTCGGCTATGTGGGTTCATTTGGGGACGCTCACACCGCTGTGATGAGTCACTTCTGTAGAGACATCGAATGAGGTTGTGGTGATGGTACTTCGATATACGACATTTCTTACGGTTTGTTTGATTCTTTTAAGCCGTGCGGCGATGGCCGCGGATGAACCTGGGCTGCAGCCGCTGTTGACAAAGCCGATCATCGGCGCCGAGCTGAGCCAGGACGAAGTGATGGAATTCACTGATGCGCGGGTGATGCCCATGCCGGATGTGGAAACAATCGCCGAGTGGGAAGCGTTCGTTCGGCGGCAACGGCAGGCGACGTTTGCGGAGGTGATTTATCGGGGCAGCGCTGCTCAGTGGCGCGACGCGGAATTGGGTGTGGAGTATCTCGACACGATCGATGGCGGGCCGGGATATTCGATACGCAAACTGCGTTACGAAGCGGTCCCGGGGCTGTGGATCCCTGCCCTGCTCTATGTGCCGGATAACCTCACCGGCAAGGTACCGGTCATTATGAATGTCAACGGGCATGACGGTAACGGAAAAGCGCGCCGTACAAACAAATCCGCTGTATCAACCAAGCCAAGCGGGGCATGATTGCCCTGAATGTCGAATGGTTTGGCATGGGGCAGTTGCGGACTGACAATTTCGCACATTACCGACTCAATCAAATCGACCTCTGCGGCACCAGTGGATATGGCGCGTTTTATTTGTCGATGAAACGGGCCTTAGACGTTCTCTTATCGCACGAGAATGCGGATCCCGAGCGGGTGGCTGTGACGGGGCTTTCCGGCGGCGGTTGCCAAACGATTCAAATCAGCGCGCTCGATGAGCGGGTGACGTTGGCGGACCCGGTGGCGGGGTATTCCAGTTTTCATACCCGCGCGCGTTATCTCTCGGACCTGGGAGACTCGGAGCAAACCCCCGTCGACTTGGCGGTGACGGCGGACTATTCGGTGCTGACCGCCATGCGGGCACCCCGGCCGACGCTGTTGACCTACAACGATCAGGACAATTGCTGTTTCCGCGCGGGACACGCCTTGCCGCCGCTCGTGCAGGCAGCGGAACCGATTTTTAAATTGTATGGCCAACCGGACAACCTGCAATCACACATCAACACCGACCCCGGCACGCATAATTATGAATTGGACAACCGGCAGCAGTTGTATGCGTTTCTCGGCCGGCATTTTTATCCTGATGATGCGAACTACAATGCGACCGAAATTCCCTGTGAAGACGAAGTGTTATCGGCCGATGAGTTGATGGTCCCGCTGCCGGATAACAATTTGGATTTACACGCGCTGGCCGTCGCCGAGATGCAATCCCTCCCGCGTGATGGAGCACTGCCGACTTCCGCGGGGGCGGCTGCCGGATGGCAACGGACCAAGCGGGCAAGGTTGCGAAAAGTCCTGCGGTTTCCCGAGTATGATGTTCAGGCCGAAGCTGTGGGACAACAGGAAGTCGCCGCGACGCAGGCCACGTATTGGCAATTAAAAATCGGCGATGCTTGGACTGTTCCAGCGGTAGAAATGGTTCGCGGGACGCCGCAACGCACGGTGATCCTCATCGGTGATGAAGGGCGCGGTGGATTGGCGCCGCAGGTGGAGGAATTGTTGGCGGCGAATCATCGCGTGATTGCTGTGGATCCATTTTTCTTTGGGGAATCGAAGATCAAAAATCGCGACTTTCTGTTTGCGCTGTTGGTCTCAGCCGTCGGTGAGAGGCCGTTGGGCATTCAAGCGTCGCAAGTTGCCGCCGTGGCGCGTTGGGCGGCCGCTAAGGACAACGTCCGCCGGGTTAAGGTGATTGCCGTTGGACATCGCACAAGCGTGGTTGCCTTAGCAGCCGCAGCATTGAGCGGGTCGGTGATCAGTGGTGTGGAACTCCACGATTCACTCGGAAGCTTGCGACAAGTTGTCGAGGAAAACCGACAAGTCACCGAATCGCCGGAGTTGTTTTGTTTTGGCCTGCTCG
Organism: uncultured Planctomycetaceae bacterium; assembly: GCA_942492455.1. Classification (GTDB taxonomy): domain Bacteria; phylum Planctomycetota; class Planctomycetia; order Planctomycetales; family Planctomycetaceae; genus Symmachiella. The sequence continues at coordinate 270,475 of CALOFE010000007.1, forward strand.
TTGAGCACGACATCAAACAACTCGCCGCCCTGGTCGCTCCCAATACGGTCAAATTTGTCAATCCGAACGAGCGCGTTCGCAGTGAACTGGCGGAATTGAAAGCGTTTTATGCGGAACTGGGAATCCAATTCGACCCCTTCCGCTAACATCACGGTTGGGGCGGAGACGGCGGTCGCATTCGGGGCGTGATCAATTGAGATGGGTGGCGTACCATGCGCAGTCGCCGAATCACACAAAAATCTTTCCGTCTTAAAACGCGTTGCTCAATTCTGGGCGTGAAACCTCTTGGCAGGTTTGAGGCATCCGGCTAGAATCCGCCGCGGATGTTTCCGCACCGGTTCCCGGTCCGGGAATCTCTCCTCTCTCAGATCACTTTGCCTCTCATTCATCTTGGCGACCGTGCCCCGTTCTCTCCCGATACGACCGTTGGCCTGCTTGGCGTGTGCATTGCTGCTCACTTCTGTGTTGAGCGGATGTGTACATCGACGGATGACAATCCGTAGCAACCCGCCGGGTGCCCGCGTGTTTTTGGAAGATGAAGAAATCGGCTTTACGCCCGTCTCGACCGATTTCACGTATTACGGAACGCGTGAAATCACTTTGGTCAAAGATGGTTATGAGACGGCCACCATATTCCAGCCGGTTCGCAAACCTTGGTACCAATACCTGCCGTTTGAATTCTTCGCCGACAACTTAAGTCCAGCAAAGATCAACAACCGGCACGAGTTCAACTACCAACTCGAACCGCTGAGGATTGAGCCGCAGGATGATATCCTGAACCGCGGCTGGGAACTCCGTAACGCTGCTCAGATTCCCGAGTAACACAGCGATGGTGCCCCTTAAGTCTTGTTGTGACCGTTCCCATAAGGGACGAGGATCATGCGATGCCGCATTTACGCATTGAGCGTCATGCGTCCTGTGCAGAAAGGTTCCTCACAACGCACACTGCACAAAGCCTCGAGCAAAGACGCGGAGATGCAAAGGGTTGTGCCGTGAAGGGGAGCAGTCGTGGAAGGTAGATTGTTAGGTGATTGTTTGAGTTGCCCAGAACTGTCGTAACAGCCACCCAATAAAATTCCAGATAAGCATGAAAACGAAAAAGATGGCGAGGAATATAAAGAAACCATTCATTTCATTTACTCCTCCAAGCCGTTTCTGTTTATTGATGCTGAGAGAACAATGCGCTTTAGGGCGTGTTGTTGAATTGATTGAAATGCTGATCAAAGGACGGCTCCCGTTTTGGAAATCCACGCAAGGGGAAGCGGTATCCATGGCAAGAAGTCACTAATAGTCTGTCACCGTTCTCACCGAAGAAAAAAGGTGCGTTCATACTAAAACGTACCTGCAGCGCTTCCCAAGAGGCGAAATTTATGCGGGACCATTTTATTTCAGGCCGGAGCTGCCTTTGAGTGCGCCGCCGAGGCCGATCTTTTCTGGATGCCGGGCGATTTTGTCGGCGAAGACTCTTAGGTCACGCATGGCCGGCTCTAGATTGCGGAGCATTACGCTCATCAATTCCGCTGTGTGATTCAAATTATCATACAGCTCCGGGTCGGCGACAAATTTCTTCAGCGAGCCATCTTCTGCATTCGCCATTTGGGCGAATTGGTTCAATTCGCTCATCAGCTTATCCAGCTTGACGACCGAACTGTCGAGGCTCATCACAATCTTGTGGCTACGCAAGGCCAGCGGTCTGGTGACGTGGGACAGGTTCTCGAGATTTTCATCCGCCCTGCCGACTGCCATTTTAACGGCAGCGATGGCGTCACGCGTCTCCTCGACCATCGTCGGGAGCGCAGCGACGGCGCGTTCGATGTTTCGCTGATTTTCGGGATTCCCAACAATCTGATTAGCGTTGTTGAGCGTGATGGTGAATTGATGCAGCGATTCAGCGGCACGCTCCACAACCGTTTCTATGTTGCCTCGATTGGTGTCGACAAGATTATTGACGTTTTCGCCCACTTTTCTCCACTCGGCGCTGGTTGCCTCGAAGGACTCCATGGTCTTGCCCATGGTCTCCTCAAGCCGTTCAACGATTTTCATCACGTCCACGGCCGGTTCGCCGACCAGCACATCGCCGGGTTTATAATAATGGGGGCTTTTGCCGGGGGTGAATTCGATACTCGCGTCGCCCAAGAGCGATTGCGTCAGCCGTGCTTGGCTGTCACGGCGCAATCGGTATTGCTCGTTGACTTCAATCGTCACGGTCACGCCGCCACGTTTTTCATCGAAGGCCACGCTGCCGACCTGCCCGATGGTGATGCCGTTTTTACGGACGGGGGTCAATTCTTGAACACCGGGGGCGTCGTCAAAACGGACGGCCAGTGTGTAGGACTTTTGAAAGAGCCGCCGCATTTCGCCGAATGTAAACATCAACGCCGTTGCCACAACCAACGCTGTGACGACGAACAATCCGACGCGAAATTGTAATTGCCGCTCTGTCATCTCTCAGTCATCCTACTGCTGTATTCAAAGCGATCTAACGGAACTGTGTGATACGTTTGTTTCGAATTCGATCGCGATCATCTCTGCTGATCAGGCAACGGACAGTTCCCGCATCCGCTCACCTGCTTCACCGTGAACGAACTGCGCCACCCGTGAATCGGACGAGGCAAACGCCTCCTCGGCGGTTCCTTCGAAAATGATTTGTGGCTCATCTGCTCCCAATCGCGGTAGCGGATAAAACATCACCACGCGGTCGGCCACCTTACGGACGGTGTTCATATCGTGTGTGACGACAATACTCGTCACCGGGCGGCGTACGCGGGTTTGCAGAATGAGGTTGTTGATCACGTCGCTCATGATGGGGTCTAAGCCGGTCGTCGGTTCGTCGTACATCATGATCTCGGGAACCAAGGCCAACGCCCGTGCGAGGCCAACGCGTTTCTTCATCCCGCCGGAAAGATGGGCCGGTTTCTTTTCGCAGACCGAGGTGGGGAGCCCGACTTCCAGGACTCGTTCTTCGACAATCGTGCGGATTTTATCTTCGGGCAGCGCCGTGTTTTGCCGTAGTGGAAAGGCGATGTTTTCAAAAACGCTCAAACTGTCAAACAGCGCCGCCCCTTGAAATAGGTAGCCAAAGCGTTGTCGTTCATAGGACAATTCTCGCTCCGATCGCTCACTGAGCGGACGATCCTCGAACAGCGCTTCACCGGATGTGGGATCCAACAGACCGATCAACAGCTTCATGGTCACGCTTTTGCCGCAACCGCTTTCACCAATCACGACCAACGTTTCGCCGCGGCTGACAGTCAGATTCACATCGCGCAGCACCGGCTGGTCACCGAATTGCTTCGATGCGTTACGCAGTTCTAAGATAGGGCTTTCGCGTGTCATTGGCTGTTTATGAAACGAATTGAGTCCACGAATTGATCAGATCAAAGTCCAGCACCACACCGCCGCCATAGGAGGGCCAAAGTGTGTAATAAAGTGCCTGCAAAAACGCACCGAGTGCAAAGTCCAAGACTAAAATCAAGACGAAGGAAAAGACAAACGCCTCCGTCGCCGCACGGCCGACCCCTTCGGCACCAGCGGTACAATTGAAGCCTCGATGACAGGCAACCACGGCGATTGCCGCCCCGAAAAATGTGCTCTTAAACATGCCGCAAAACAGGTCGTACGGTCCGACATAACTGATCGCATGATGCCAGTAATGGTGGCTGTTGATGTCCAGCACATAGCTGCTCAAAAACCAGCCGCCTAAAATCCCGGTTGCATCGGCCACAATGGTTAGCAGCGGGATCAGCGTAAAGCAGGCTAAAAACCGCGGCACAACCAAGTAGTTCACCGGGTTGGCGCCCATGGCTGAGAGTGCGTCGATTTGTTCGGTCACGCGCATCGTGCCTAATTCAGCAGCAAGGGCGCTGCCCACACGTCCGGCGAGCATAGTGGCTGCCAAGACCGGGCCGAGTTCTTTGACCAAGGAAATATTAATGATCGCGCCGAGTTTCGTTTCCATGTGCATCAAGCGGAACTGATCGTAAGTCTGTATGGCCAGTACCATGCCGATGAAGACGCCGGTCACAATCACCACCGGCAAACTCAGCACGCCGGTCTGATACAAACTCGGCAGGAGTACGCGTTTCCGCGGCAAGCGTGTCGTCATCCAGTAGAGGATCTTCGTAAAGAAGATCGTCACATCTCCCACATTTTCCAGGATCACCAATGTGATCTTCCCGACGACATGTATCGGTCCGATCCGGGGGAGCGGGTCTGCGACGGACGCCATGGGATGGGTTTCCTTGTGTCGGAGGCTATGGCACATTCCGCCTGCCGGCGCACGTTGCACGGAGCGGTTGTCTCTAGGGATTGGAATGAGATGAGGAAGTGTATCTGGGGCGGGAGGATAACCGCTTTCACCAGATGAGGCGAGGGCAATCTACAGACCGTAGATGCTTAGAATGCCTTTTGAAGATGGGAGCGACTGGGAGATTTCGCGCGATGGGAAAAAGCTTACACAGTCAAGACAATCTCCGACACACAGCGTTATTTTGAGATGTCGTAACAAGCGGCTTCGCGTGCATTTCGGACGAATAACCGGCCACGGACCAAGGTCGCATGATTCCAGGTCTTGCCTCCGATTGCTTGGAAGCGGGCCAGCGGTTGGCTCTTCTTCGGCTCTGCTTTAACAAGCAAGACTTCACCCGATTCGGTGATGATCAGCAAGAGATCGTCGACGAGCAGGATTTGTCCGTATCCGTAGCGTCCCGCTTTCCAGACGCGTTTGCCTGTTTTGAGATCCAGGCAGGTCAGCACCCCTTCATCCAAACCATAAACGTGGTCGCCTTTGACCACGAATTCGTTGAACTTGGCTTTGAGGCGAATCGATTTCCAAACCTGCTCTGCTGACCACTGGTCGCCTTCGTGTTTGACTTCCAGCAGCGCTGCTCCCAATCCATAGCCGGTCGAAATCAAAATGCGCGACTCATCCAATGGATACGGCAGAACCGCGTTGACCTTAGGTCCGGTCGTCCAAGGGAAATTCCACAATTCCTCGCCGGACGCCGGATCGTGTCCTGACAAACCGTTGCCGTTAAAAATCAGAAGCTGCCGTTCTCCTAGAATGTTGGCCAATCGTGGCGAACTGTAGGAAGCCGGCCCGTTTCCGGCCGACCAGACGCGGTCCCCTGTCAGTCGGTGATAAGCGATCAGCCCTGCGTCATCACCGCCCGCATTGACCACCACGACGTCGTCATAGACCAATGGCGATCCGGACATGCCCCAGGCCAAAACATTTGTATCGGCATCTTCCAGAATGTTCGTCGTCCAGATCGACTCTCCGGTCCGTGCGTCGAGGCAATTCAAAATGCCGGTCGCGCCTTGGGTGTAGAGTCTGCCGTCAAAATATGTGGGTGTGGCCCGAGGACCGTCGCTGCCCAAGACTTCGGAAAAGCGAACGGGGTCGGTGTGTGACCAAATCTCGTCCCCGGTTTCGGCGTCGTAGCAAACGACCGTTTCGTTTTCTTCGCGTTGTTCCTGTGTGAACGCCAACCCGTCGACGACAATAAAGGAGGACCAGCCTAGGCCAACGGGATGCCGCCAGATTTCACGGGGGGGTTGTTCGTCCCAATTTGTGCGAATGCCGGCATCGACGATGCGGCCTGTGCGGTCCGCACCACGAAAGATGGTAACGTCTCCTTCAGCCGGGACCACTTCTTCGATAGGGACGCTCTTCTCGTCCTGGCCGCTTTCGTTATGCGCTTCTCGATATTCGGCGGCAATCTCTTCGGCGGTGGGGGTCCAGCGAAATGCCAAAATGGGAAAGACTGCGCCGGAATATTCCTCGACACGAACGGAATACCGCGCGGCAATGCCCAGTAAGATCATCACGCCCAATCCGATAAATCGCGTGCGCCAGCGTAGTCGGCTCGCGAACATCCACCACATGAGCAACATAAACGAGACGATTATCGTCGTAAGCCACATTGAGACCGACTGGTTGGGACGGTTCTCCGACATCGACCACCAGAGGATCGATTCGACGACTACCGCAATTCCTAAAATCGCGGCTGCCGGCCACCAACGAAATCCTTTCGGGCGTCCCGGGACATTGACGATTTCCGTTTGAGCGACTTCAGCAGAAGGATCGTCGGTTACGGGCACACTACCGGAATCCGCTCTGTTCTCATCAGCCTGGTCCATGATGACTCCGTTTCCCCGATCGAATCGTCCTATTGCCCTGCCCCGCATTCTAGCGCTGCAGCGGGAAATGAAAAGTCCCGCCCGCTGGTTATTGCAGGCGCTCGCCGGTTTCGCGATCAAACTTGGGCGGACGACGTGTTTTCGGAACAGTGTCGTTGGTTTGCTGTTTCCACTGACTCAGCTGCGCGCGGAGTTGATCGCGGACTGCTGTGAATTGCGGGTCGTTGGCCAAATTTTGCAGCTCGTACGGGTCGTTTTGCAGGTCGTACAGTTCCTCAGCCGGGCGCGGCAGCGTAAAGCATTGTTGCTGGTCGGCGGTCAATTTTCCTTCCGCATTTAGTTTCAACATCGCCTGATAGGTTTCGCCGCGAACCGCATCCGCAGGCGGCGTGCCGGGCAGGTCGGTGTAGGTGTTGTCGATGAATTTATATTGCGCTGTGCGGATCGCGCGGCTATGGGCGTTGAAGTCGTGCCAATTGTGTTCGGCGAACACCGCATCTTGAATTTCCGCATTCGGATCGGACAAAACCGCTGAAAAACTTTTCCCTTGAAATGTCGGCCCCCCATCCAGCCCGGCCAATTCCAACAATGTCGGAGAGAGGTCGATAGAACTGATCAATGCATCTGTCGTTCCACCGGCGGTAATCTGTTTCGGCCAACGCACGATCCAGGGGGTCTTAATGCCGCTGTCGTAGACCGTGGTTTTGCCGCGGGGAAACGGGCGTCCGTTGTCGCTGAGAAAGACAACCACCGTATTGTCGGCTGCTCCCTGTTTGTCCAATTCCGCCAACACGTCGCCGATCACACCATCCATGCGAGCAATTTCGTCGTAGTACATTGCCAGGTCGCGACGAGTCTCCGGGACATCGGGCAAATAGGGGGGAACGACCGCGTCACTCGGTTTGTGCGGTTCGTCGATGGTCCCTTCTTGGTAGGGACGGTGCGGATCGAAAAATGCCATCCAGAGGAAAAAAGGTTGATCTAGCGGCCGCTGCTTAATCGCTTGCAACCAGACCTTTTCCCGCCCGTTGTGGATGCGGTCGAAGTTCTTTTTCTCCGACGGACCTAGATGCCATTTGCCAGCGGAAGCTGTGTAATACCCCGCCTCCTTTAAGCGGCGGGCGACGGTGATTTGATCGGCGGGTAACGGTTGATGCAATTCCGACGCTCCGGTGTTGTGCGGATACCGGCCAGTGAGGATGCTGCATCGACTGGGGCTGCAGGAACTGCAGGTCAAAAACGCGCTGTCGAATCGCAGCCCGTCGCGTGCCAAGCCATCAATGTTTGGCGTGCGGATTTGTGGATGTCCGTAGGCACCACAATCATCCCAAGCCATGTCGTCGGCAATGAAGACGATGAAATTGGGACGCTCTTCGGCGCAAGCCACGCTGCCGCACAACATCAACAGCAGTCCACCGAGCATCAATCGCATCGTCGTTCCCCTCTTCGTGTTCGAATCGATCATGGTTCGATTATGGTGCTGCAAGCGTTACGATTCTTCGTCCTGCAAGAGAAGTTGGTTGTCGTATTCTTCTTCGAGTTGGCGGACGTTTTCGGCGAGTTCACCATCTTGCTCGACGGCGGTCGAGACTTGCATCTCCCACTCGGTGCTAGCGCCGCGCAGTTCATCGAGGTTGGGCGAAATTCCCAGAATCGTCGCCAGACGCCGCGTCACCGCCAAAATGCTCGCGGGATTGGCACCGGTTAAGTAGCCGGGAATTTCAGCGACCAGCGATGTCATTCGCAAGTCAGCGGCGTCGGCTTGTGACAACAGATAACTCACAAACGAACCGGGACCGGAGTACGTTGTGCGATGCACGCCATATTTTTCCATCGCCGGGAGCATGTCGGCATGCGAGCATGAAACATGCAGTCGTGGTTCGCGGGTATGCGGCACTCCGCCGCCGAAGGAGCCGACGAACAGAATCTTTTTGATACCCAACTCCGCACAGACAGCGAACAGGCAATCACGAAAAGTCCGCCAGCGCAAATGCGGTTCTTTTCCGACAAACAGTACCAGGTTCGAGGTGACATCGACGGAGAACTGGTTCTCAGGCATTTGGATCTGCTTGATTAAACCATCTTCGTATTCAATATGCGGTCGAAATAATGCGGCGATCTCCATCGGTCCGGGTACGTTTTGGATGTAAAACGGATCAGGATCAATTTCTGCCAATGGCGTGGCATTGAGGACCGTCACCAGCCGCCGAACGGTGCCGGTCGAAACGTCGCCGCCATCCATCCACCCCGAAAAAGCGAGCAACAGCGTTGCGTCTTGTAATTGGGCGTGATGGTGGTAGCGGATTAAATCAAGGGGATTGTCATTCATGTCACGATTTTAATAGAGACATGCCTCCCGGACAACACGCGCCGCAAATTCCGTCAATATTCCGACGTGATTCACGGTGGTCGTAGCCTCGTATCGAATATCGCGACATCGGACACTTAGAGACCCGCGCGGAAATCGCGCGAATGTTCGGCGCGTTTCGGGCCGGGAATGCTCATGGGGCAACGATAGCTCGCACGTCCAGTCCCCGCTGATCGCCGTGGGGCGATTCGGGTCACGTGGGGTCCCATGTTTCGTGACATCCCCAGAGTGAATGCGCAGCGATCGCGCAATTTTTAGATGGGGGGAAACGACAGTGCCAGAAGCGCACTACCAGTTTGTGCGCTTCTGGCAAGGCGTGCGCAATGGGATACGGAATTGCACACGCAACAGTCGCAAGCGTTGTCATTAAGCCATAGTTAAAGTGCCGGCAGAGTCACCTAAGCAATATTGGTAAGCCCAAACTGAGCATTGCTAAAACGTTGGCCCGCAGGGGTGGGTCGGCAAATAAAAAGTGGCAGTAACGACAGGTGGGGTCACATACAAAGTATTGCGTCGAGTTTCTTCGGGCAGCCTTAAGCGGCGACCGTTGGGCGTAAGCCGGACGGCTTTTGCTCTTGGGCTTGGAGGTATTCCTGGACTGCATTTGCCGGAGAATCGCCGTAATAGTTGGCCAACAGTCCTCCTCCGCCATTCACGTAGAAGTCTTGTTTGGAAACAGTTTTCCAAGCCTGTTCCGATGTCAGTTGCAGTTTTTCACCCAGCCAGTTCATGAAGGCAAAGCGATTGTCGGCCCGTCGCCAAAAGTTTTTGGGGACGCTGAGAAATAACCATTCCTTCCAGGGGTAAGCCGATTCGAACTCTCGCACAGCAGCGATGGGGGAATCGTGATGCACGTTCGACAAAAACCCTCCGCCGTTATGTGAATGAAAATCGCATTTACTCACTCGATACCAGTCTTCAGTTTGGCGGATGTCCAACTCCCGCGCTAGCCACCGCATATAGCGACGGCGATTCCCAGGGCTTTTCCAAAATCCCTGTGGTGCGCTTTTGAACAACCATTCTTTCCAATGGACGTGCGGCAAAAACTCTTGCAACGCGGCCAATGGAGAGGCGTTGTATTTCAATGCCAAGAGGCCTGCGCCGTGGTTTTCATCGAAATTACGTTTGGTTAATGCATACCAGTCGTGCGGGACGTGAAAGCCGAGTTTGCGCCCTAACCATTGCATGTAGGATCTTCGATTTTCGGCGACGTCCCAAAAGCCAGCCGGAACGCGGCCGCGGTGCCAGACCTGTTCTGTGTCTGAGTTTCGTACATACGAATTCCGATCACGTGAAATTGCTGGTGGTGTACTCGTCACGGGAGGGTTTGCAAAACCGTGCGGGACAGTCGATCTGTAGTTACTGGAAATCATGCTCATCGTGCTCATGTGTGCGCGTTCCTTTCACGCTGTGCTTGCAGATTGCAAAGATCTTCCGTGACCAAAATTCGCTGCCAGTCTATGCCGGTTCGTACTCACGATCGTCAGCAGCGGGTCGTCAACGGTTCTGAGATCACATAGAGCATATGGTGTGCCAACCAATTGTGTCGCTTGGGAAGGAATTCGTAACTAACTGTCTGGAAAGCTGTTACGGCGCGACATTTCGGCGGTCCCCGTTTTTGTTTTTTACGGGATGGCCGGAATTGTTAGCAGGGCTTCCTCAAATGTAGGCGTTTATACCTAGAATTTGTCGCAGACAGCCCGCGCCGATCATAGATCGGTGCGACGATAGGAGAGGCGCGCTATTTCACCTTGAAGTTCAAGGTCGACTCTGCGAATTTTTGGCCCAGTTTATCGGTTACGGTCAGCTTGAGCACGTAACGACCTTGCGCCAAATCGCGAGGAATTGAAAAGAGCGAGGCGATGAAAAAGTCGCGGCGGGGGTACTTGCACAGATCCTCCGTCGGCTGCATTTCGATTGCGTTTTGGACGGCGCGGCCACTCATGGGACCATTGCCGGGAATCAAAAACTCAATCGTCGGAGCCAATGTCGTCAGGTACAAGTTCTCGTCCGTTAAGCGCGTGGAGAAGTTGCGGATCTCGGCATACAACACCACTTGCTGTCCCGGACTGAATTCCTCCGGCTCGATCCGCTTGTAGTTTCCAAAGTTTGTCACACTGCTACACAGCGCGATGTCACCGATTTCTAAATTGGCCAAACTGCTGAGTTTGTTGGTGGCGCGCGTGAAGGATTTAACCGCTTCGCTATACCGCTCCGGCCCAACAAGTTGTGGGTTGCGATCGAAATAGTTCGACATGCCGTACAACGTGTATTGCCAGAACTCCTGCTGTGCCGGATCGATCCCGGGAATCGGTTCCCAAGCCCGGGCTTGTTGCGCGGGTTGATCCGACATTAAGTACAACATTCGCAGATAAACGTTGTTCTCAACAAAATCACGGCTCGCCGGCGAATCATTGTTCATGCCGGGACGTAACTGCGCGACCTCGCGTTCCGCCATGCCAATCGATTGCCCTAAGTGTGTTCGCCATGTCATCACGGCACGCGACTGGTCCTCGGGGGACTGAAGCGTCAGCGGTGCGGTGTTTGCCATGGTGACATTGGTTTGTTGAATCTGTCCCGGTTGTGCGGCGTATTCGCCGTTGGGTGAATTGTGGGCGTTATCAAACTCACCCGGTTTGAGAGAACCGACCGGCATTTGTCCCGGTTGCGGTTGTCCTGGTTGGTAATAAGTCGGCAAATTGTCGGCCGGATCTGTTGAACGCTGCGGAGTCACATTTCCTGCTTGTGCGATACCGCCGTATTGGCCGGGTGGTTGATAATCGCCGATTCGCATCGCTGATTGACCCGGTGCCGAGGTTTGGCCGCCATTCCAATCCGCCTGATGATTCATCGTGTATTCGCCCCGGCCCTGCTGGGCATGACCGGCTTGCACAATCGCATGCGGATCGCCGTGCCCCCCGTGCGGAGGTTGTGCTGCCCCATAGGGCGAATGGCCCGCAGTGACGGCCGGTTGTTGCGGCGCGAAACGGTTCTGTGGAGGGACGTTCGCGGCATATTCTTGATTCGCATCGATGGAACGCAATCGATCGGTCGGAGGTTGTGAATCGTTACGACCGTATGTTGTTTCTTGTTCGAGTTGTTGGCCTAAGTGAAATGCGTTGAGTATTTGTGGGATCAAATGGGGGGGAACACCCTGCAAGTCGCGGCGCATGCGGGCTTTTTGCTCTGGTGTGGCTGATGCAAGTTTCCGCTCGATCAGTGCCTCTGTCTCTGCATCAAATCCCGAGGTTGGACCAGCGGCTATCGATTCGCTAGCGGGGGCCGTGGTGGTCGCATTGGGATCGCGCTGTTCCGTCTTGGCGATCGTCGCGCCCTGGCGCGATTTGCGAAACGCCGACATGAACCGACTTTCAGAAGAGGAAGTTTCGGCGACCTGTTCTTCAGCGCCGAAGGGGTTCGCCGTTAAAGGAGAGCCGGCGGAACGGCAGCCTTCTGTTGTGGCGAACAGTGAAAGTAGCAGCAATGAATAGGCAAAACGGTGCCGCATCGCTTGGCATCCTTGCAAGACAGGGGACCTCCGATGGCAAATTGCCACTCGGGACTCACGCTCAAACGCAGCCGTCCCTAGCTGGTCGGGGGGTGAGAGGGGTCGCAGAGTATCGATAATGCAAAGTCAATGCAAGATCGGGTCGGCGCCGGTCGTCTTTTGAGACAAACGCGTTGATTGACGGCGCCAAATCGAGCTCTCTTAAAAGCAATTTTGGCTGCGTATCTCAAATGCTACTTGCCTGGGAGCGTGCCGTTTTTGACGAACTCGCTGATTTCAGCGCCGAGTTTTATCAATTGCTGTTTGAGCGATTCACACGATGATTCCAGACCATTCCATTCGCCAAGTTGCGCGTTGTCTTCAATCTCCTCAACGATCTGCGCAGCCGGTTGCGAGGGGAACATCCTTAGCAACCCTTTGACAGTATGCGCCGCGCGGCCCGTCGCTGTCGCATCTTGTAACTGCACTGCTTGCTCCAGTCTGGTCATCAACGCTTTGCATTCCTCCACGGAGGCCGAAGCGACTTCGCGCAACAAGTCGTGATCGCCTTGGACCGCGTCCAGTGAGACCGCCCAATCAATGCAGCCGGTGACGTTGTTTTGTGGATCGCCGTTCGCCCCGTTGGTGGTCGTGGCGGCGGAACCGTCGGAAGGTTCCTCAAAAAACTCAGCAATTGCATCGTACAACAGTGGAATGCGGATTGGTTTGGCAACATAGCCATCCATGCCGGCCTCAAGACACTTTTCTCGGTCTCCCTTCATCGCATGCGCGGTCATCGCCACGATCGGTGTCCGTGCTCGGGGCTGGTGGGGCGTTTTCTTATTTTTCTCGATGTTACGGATGGCCCCTGTTGCCTCAAAACCATCCATCACCGGCATCTGCACATCCATCAGCACCAAGTCAAACGGATCGCTCTGAAACGCGTCCAGCGCCTCTCGACCGTTGTTGGCAACGGTGACGGTGTGGTTCCACTTTTTCAAAAGTCCGATCGCCAGTTTTTGGTTGGCATAGCTGTCCTCGGCCAACAGAATTCGCAATGGACGGATGTTGGCCATTTCCGAAATGGAGGTTGCCGAACCGGCGGTCGTTTCTTGAGGAACAAGCGCCAATTCCACAAGGATCGCCTGCATCAACTCTTGCCGTTTGACCGGCTTGCTCAACTGTATGGCGATCCCGATTTCCTGGGTCGGAAACTCATCCGAAGCGCGGTCGCCGGAGGTCAAAGCAATCACCGTCACGTCTCGAAACGGCGGCAACTGTTTCGCCCGCCGCACAAATTCGTACCCATCCATATGCGGCATGTGGATGTCGGTCAGAATCAAAGATATCGGGGCCCCGTCGTCATCGGAACGGCTCAACATTTGTAAGGCTTCTTCGCCGGCCGAAGCGACAAGCGGTTGCATGCCCCAATGACTGACCAATTCTTCGAGGATGAGTCGATTGGTTGCATTGTCGTCGACGATCAACACACGCAGGCCTTCGAGTGCTTCAGGGGGCAACGCAACAGTTCGTTTTGCCGGCTCCGTCACTTCTTCAAACCGAGCGGTAAAATGAAATGTGCTACCCTGGTCCAACTCGCTTTCCACCCAAATACGCCCGTCCATCAAACCGACGAGCCGTGACGATATCGCCAATCCTAAGCCCGTCCCACCGAATTGTCGGGTGGAGGAGGAATCCGCCTGCTCGAATGCGTCGAAAATGTGCTTTTGCTTGTCCGCTGCGATACCAATGCCGGTATCTTTGACTTGGAAATGCAGGACGACATCTTTATCGTCCCGCGAATCGCAACTGACATTTAATACGACTTCCCCCTCCGTCGTAAATTTAATGGCATTGCCGACGAGGTTCACCGCGATTTGTCGCAATCGTCCGACGTCCCCCAGCAGAAAATTGGGCACGTCGCGATCGATATGGTACGCCAACTCGATGTTTTTGCCGTGAGCTCGCATGGCGATTGACTTCATCGCATCCCCGAGACTTTCGTGCAGGTCAAACTCAGCAGCAATGAGTTCCAGCTTTTGTGCTTCGATCTTGGAAAAATCGAGGATGTCATTAATGATTGACAGCAACGACTCGGACGAATCGCGGACAATTTGCAACGATTCCCGTTGCGCGAGATTGAGCTGTCCATCCAACACCAATTCCGTCATACCGATGATTGCATTCATCGGTGTCCGGATCTCGTGGCTCATATTGGCCAGGAATTCGCTTTTGGCGCGGTTGGCCGACTCGGCAGCTTCTTTGGCTTCCCGCATCGCCTCTTCGGCCTGTTTGCGGCGGACTTCGGATTCATGTCGTTCCGTCACATCCCAAAACACCGCCTGCACCTGGACCACGTTACCGCTCTTATCGCGTACGGGAGATTTGCGGACTTCGTAGTATCGGACTTCATCGCCTCGGCGGTTCTCTTCGACATCGATAAAGACTTCGCCGGTTTCGATCACACGAAGTTCATCGTGCCGATATTTTTCAGCGTATTCAGCGGGATGCAGGTCGCGATTGGTTCGCCCCAACAACTCCTCAGGAGTCATCTCAACCAATTCGCAAAAATTGTTGTTCACGAAAGTGATCCGTCCCTGCAGATCGGTCCGCGTCACATAAATCGGCAAATTGTCGACGAGTGAATGATAGAGCCCCTCGGAACCCTTGAGCGCATCTTCGGCCTGCTTGCGCTCGGCGACTTCGGATTGCATTTGGGTGTTGGATTGCGAGAGATCTTCTTCTGCTCGCTTTTGACGTGTGACATCGGTCGCGATTCCGCCAATGCGATAGGGGGCTCCGGCGTCATCGTCGATCACCGTGACGCAATCTCGCAGCCAACGGATACTCCCATCGGGCCGCACGACACGATATTCCTGTTCGATCTGTCGCTGCCTTGGCAGCAACCGCAGATTTTGATTGACGTTTTCTCGATCCTCGGGATGGACCAGTTCCAGCCATAAGCGGGAGTTCGCCACAAAATCAGCCAACGGACGGCCGTAAATTCGTTCGGCGGCGCCGTTGAGGTACAACAGTTGATCGCCAGCAAGATCAGTACACCAAACCAAGTCATTGGTCGAAGCCAGCAATTTCGCCAACAATGCCGCCCGCTCCGGAAGGTCCTCGCCATGCACATGCGAGGATTGCGTGTCGTTGTCCATGTGCCTACCTGTTGTCAGTTGGGCCGAATTTCAGAGAAACGGCGGTTCCCCAATCATTGTATCCACACAATGCCGTCAGCCACCAGTTGACTTTTGCCGAGCGGCTTCCAACTGCCTCGCGGTTTCAATCGCCGGCAGGTCCGCCGTTCACATTGTAACACTGCCCGGTGGTCAGGCTCGATTCACTACTGGCGAGATAGTGCACCAAGCCAGCCACTTCCTCAGATGTGCCGACGCGGCCGACGGGAACGGTGGCGACCAACGAATCCGCCACGGACTTTGGTAAAGATTCCCACATCGGTGTGTCGAGCAAGCGCCGGGCTGATGCAATTCGCCGTGATGTCACCCTTTCCGCCCACCGACTTCGCGATCGATTTGGTCAACGCGATCACCGCCGCTTTTGAAGTGCTATAGGGGATCAAATCGGCGTTGCCTTCTTTTCCGGCGACCGAGGCGATGTTGATGATGCGCCCATATTTTCGCTCCAGCATTCCCGGCAGCACAGCGTGACAGACGCGAAAGGTGCCGATCAAGTTGACTTCCATTACCTGGCGCACGTTCTCAGCATCCAATTCCCAACAGGGACCGATGTGGCCCAAGATACCGGCATTGTTCACCACGATTTGCGGCGGGCCGAATTGTTCTTCCAGATAGCGCAGTCCTCGTTCGACGTCCTCTTCGCTGGTGACGCTGCCTTGGAGTGCGACACCAGAACATTCTAGGGCAACATTGGCCGCTTTTTCGCCGTCGAGGTCAAACACGCCGACCTTCGCGCCGCAGGCTGCTAAACGATAGGCAATCGCCTCGCCTAAACCCTGCCCTGCCCCGGTGACAAACGCGACTTTGCCATCGAGCTTAAAGAATGGTCCCCGTGGTTGCTCTGCCATGTCTTGATTTTCTCCAAAAACTCATCATCACGTTCAGTGAGCATTAACGAACGACGATTTGGATACCGCCGCAATTCCATCGGTCAGTGTACGAAGTTCTGACCGAAACGGACACAATCGGCCGTTGGGTCACTTTGTGAATGCCTTCTATAGAGTGCCGTAAATCCTGGCCAATTTGCTCTGAGCAAAAGTCGTTCTTGACCCTGCCCCTGAGGAGACCGTAGGATGGATATTAGTGAATTTTGATGGATACTCGCAGGAATTGGACCGGCGTCAGGCTTTCCCATGTTACGTTGCATTGAACAATCTGGATCAAAACGGCTTGCTGGAGCGCTGCTCGCAGTCTCTGCGATATTTGTCGGTGCACAGACAATAGCTCGTGCCGATGAGCAGATTCTCTACGGACCGAGCGAGCCGCAGATTGAGTATCTCGAACCTGCCGGCGAGGTTTACCACGAGAGCTACCACGGTGTTTATACGGCCCCGATCCCCGAGGGACAACGGTTGTATGGGCTGCGGAACTTTAAGCCGCCGGGCAAAAACATCTATGAACCGCCCCCCATCTACCAACCACCGGGCCTATTCCCCGGCCCCTTTTGGCCGTACTACGGTCTGTATGGCTCTGGTTTTTATGGTCCGTATGGTGGATATTTTTACGGCGGATTTTAAGGCTGGGTTTTCTTTCGCTCAGTGAGCTGCTGAGCATGACTTTGCTAAAACGATCCCATTAAAAACGATCCCAACGGAACGGCGTGAGATCGAGCGACGGTTTTCCCGCAACGATCCATTCGGCCATTAATTCGCCCGTGATTGGCGCCAGCAGCAGGCCGTTTTTGAAATGTCCCGCGGCAATCAAGAAATTGTCGACGCCGGGCAGCCGGTCGAGAATCGGCAACCGGTCGGGTGTTGTCGGTCGCGCACCGGTCCAAGCATGCGGGAAGGGAACATCTTTCAATGCCGGCAGCAACTCACCGGCCATTTTGGCAAAATCCGCTGTGACTTGTGCATCGGGTGTGGTCACATCGCCTTCGACCATGCTGCCCCCCGTGACGACTTCGCCCGTCAGCAATTGAAATAGAATCGCCTTTCCGAGCACTGTGTTTTTCAACAGCGGCGGTTGGGGAGCGGTTGCGATCATTTGCCCACTGATTGGTGTCAACGGCGGGGGCGTTGGTGTATGGGCAGCAAACCAATCGGCCATCCAACCGGTGGCGGCAATCACATGGCCGGGCTGAATCGTGCCTGCGGTGGTTTGCACCGATTGTACGCGGCCGTTTTTGACGTCCATCGAAATCGCCCGCGTCTCGCTCGAGAATTGTGCTGTCGATGCCCGTGCGAACGATAACACCGCTTTGACCGGATGGACGTGGGCTTCTGAAGGGTAATGCACGCCCCCGGTAATATCAGACCGCAGATGTGGCTCCAGCAATTTGACCTGTTCGCCATCAATGGCATGCGCCGAAAGTCCCTCGCTCAACAGGTGCATCGCCAAATCTTCCGGCGAGGTGTCCCAATGCATCGGATCGACCGTCACGAAGCCATTGACCCGCCAATCGAAGTCGAAGCCATCACGGGCGGGCAGTTTGCCCCAGAGATCGCGACTGCGGCGCGCGAGATTTCGGAACGCCTCTGGGTACTCGATTCCTTGTTGATCAGGCCAAATCCCGCCAGCATTCGCTCCGCTAGCCAATCCACCCAGCGTTCCCGCTTCAACGACCTGGACCTGCACACCTTGTTGCGAGAGCGAATAAGCAGTTGCCGCTCCCACAATGCCGCCGCCGACAATTAGTACGTCGGGTGTCGTCAGCACCTCGCGCCCCGCGAACGCCTGCAATTCCGCCCGCTCTGTGTCGTTGAGCGTCGCAAACCAAATCGAATCCTGTGACATCAATGCTCCTGGTGGGGATCACACACTAACTGTTCTTGCGTGGTTTATATTCAATCGTTGGTTTAATTTCTACTTGTCACATGATTCATTGAACCAGACGATTGCGTGGTATCCCAAACCCATCACAAATCCGATTATTAGTGCATTTCCATCACGAAAAACATGTGGGGAAAAACACATTTAATCGCTGGATTCGCCAAGACAGATTTGTTCGGAGTTTTTTGAAATCAGTCGTCCTACGTGAGAAAGGTGCGTCGCCACGCACCCTACGAAAAAATAACGCCCTAGCCGCCGAAATCAACCGTGACGGGATCCAATGGATAAATCGGACGTCGCAGATTTTGATAGTCGTAGTTCGCATAGTCGGGGCGGTGGATGCCGGGGGTGTCGGCGTCGAGGATGTGAGTAGCGCATTCTCCGAAGTCCGCCCGGAAGTGCACGGCGCTTTTGACGACGATCAACCGCCGATGCTCGGGCGTTACGCCGATCACGCGGAGCATCTCCCGGTCCAGTAGTTGTTTGCGATTCGAGCTGACGACCACTTCGACCCCGCCGACCAACAACAGCGCCATGGGGCCGAACTCGCCCACGACCCCCTGATTCATCGGGCCGTGATGCACGAAATGACCATCGCACAAGGCACGCACATACGCAGGTAACTCAATCGGTGTTCCGTGCCGGTCATCCGTCTTGCCGCCGAGGCGGGCCTCAATCGTGGCTCCGACCCCTGCTTGATGAGCCTGTGCAGCGGTCTCGGGATCGTGCAATATTCCCACGACGGCGTTCTGGAATTTTGCTTCGATCAGCGCTTGCAACACAACGGTCCCGTCACAAGGTGCGCCGCCTCCGGGGTTGTCCGAGCCGTCGGCGTAAACGATCGGACCATCGTGCGTCGCGGCAAATTCGATCATTTCGTCAATCGGCGTGAGTTGCGGCTGCAATTCGTCGCGCAAATCCCACAGCCATCCGGCCAATTCATCCGCCTTTTGTTCTGCCAAAGCGGCGTCGTTGTCGGTCGTTACCAAACACGAGACGCCCGCAGCTGAGATGTCGGCGAATGGGAATCCCATCGCAACGGTTGCTGTTAAGACTCCCGGCTCGTCTTCCATGCGGAACACGCTTTGCATCAGACTTTGCATCGGCTCGCGCAACGTGCATTGCATCGGGGGCATCGTCAGTAGCGGCAATTGCCGATACGCTTGTACGGGCTGAACTTCGCCGCGAATCATGCGGACCAACAATTCGCCTGCCTCGCGGCCCCGTGCCCGCATGTCGACGTGAGGGTAGGTGTCAAAACCAATAATCACGTCGCAGGCATCCGCCATCCGCTGCGTAATATTCGCGTGCAAATCGAGCGTCGCGATGATGGGGATGTCCGGCCCGACCCGTTCACGGACTGCTTCCATAAAGGGGGCTTCGCCATCGTCACAAGCGGCGGTCACCATAGCGCCATGCAGGTCGAGCAACACACCGTCGACCGCCGGCGTCTCTGATAAGCGATCAAGAAACAGGTTCAGAATCGTGTCAAACGCGGCTGATTCCACCACACCCGAGGGCTGCGCTTTGGCGCAAATCAGTGGGATCAACTCGAACTCAAGCACATCCGCAGCATCGATGTATCCGCCGTGAATCGTCCCGGTATTGCGATACCGGTCAAAGACTGCTTGTCCCCCGGAGAAGTCCGGCCCGCACCCGCTATCACGTTCAAAGTCCGCTAGCGTGGTGGGCTGGTGCGAAAACGTATTCGTCTCGTGCTGTATGCCGCCACTGACTATCCGCATCGGTCCTCCTTGCCGAACTTCAAGAGGTAACAATCAACGTGCCACCCACGGTTTGTTCACCGTAGCACGCTGGCGTGTTCTCCTCGCCCACACAGTTTGCAAAACGGAAGTGAGCCAATCCTTTTTGGTCGCGATTTGATGTTTTAGGTTGGGTGCCACTGGCTTTGCCAGTGCAACTTAAAATGTGTGCGATCCTGGTGAAACACTGGCAGAGCCAGTAGCACCCCCTTGCTTAGGTTTGGCAGGGCATTAGGGGCGAATTCGTAGTTTGGCTTTCATACGACCGCGATTGTAGCTGTATCGGTATCGCACGTGAGCACCGTAAGCTGTCCGTCCTTTGATCTTATAATCCATACGGTAGTGCCGAGTGCTGTACCGATAACTCGGTTTCAGGCTGTAATCAAACCGGTACCCGTAATCGTAGACACCCACCGGAATGGTCTCGGTATAGACCGGTGCTGTCTCGACATAAACGGGGGCTGTCTCGACGTAGACTGGAGCAGTCGGCACGGTGTAAACGATCGGAGCGGGGTCGTAGATATAATAAGGAGGCGGGGAGCCGACCATGCCGTATTGATAGGTGTACGGTGCCGGGGCGATAAACGACGGCCCCACGCGCCAGTACATGTCCTGAGCTTTGGCCGAACTGGTGAAAAAGCTAACGGTCATGACCACAAATGCCGTTGCCGCGACTCGAAGGGCTGCCGATTTCATTGTCGAAGAACTCCCGAATACGTTCTGGATGCGCGATCAAGCGTCCTCCATAACGCGTCGGAACTCAGACTACCATAAAATAGGTCGGTTTGGCAAACCTGGGGAGATTCTCCCGGTTGTTCCGGCGATGACAGATGCTTCCCGCCGGCGCCGTTAGTTTCGCTGTGCATCGAATGCGCGCAACTGGCTGATTCGCCGTGTCTCTGCGAGGGCCGATTTGGCGCGCGTGATCAGATCCACTGCATCATCGACTTGCAACACCCGTACGGCCAACTGCAAGAGAAACTCGGAGCGGTCCCATCGTTGTTGGACTTCGTACATAGCAGCAAGGTTCATCAGATCGCAGCCGATTGCGCGGACGTCGTTCAATTGTCGATGCAATTTCAGGGCGCGCCGCAAACATTGAACGGCCGAACGATAATTCCGCTGCAGTCCGTAAACGATCGCCAGATTCCCGTAATCCGCAGCCTGTCCTGCTTGAGAATTGGCAGCTGTTTCCAGCGCTAAGGATCGCAGCAACAGGTTCTCAGCGTGCGATAAATCACCGGCGGCAATTGCGTCGACAGCCAAGTTTCCCAAATCCGCTGCGACTTCGCCTTCGAGTTCATGGTTGATTCCCATGGCCAAAGAGCGGCGTTGCAGCACGACCGCCGTTTCATACTCGCCCCGCTGGCGATGCAGGCAGGCCAGTTGATTGACGGCCATCGCCCGCAGTTGCGGCATGTCAGCCGATTCCGCAGATTGCAAGACCTGCTGGTACTGCTGAATCGCCGTTTGTGTCTCACCAGCGTGCGCTAGAAATTCCGCGTACTCCAGTCGAACGCAGATTTGATTCGAATGGGCCAGTTGGGCCTCGAATTCCGCTCGGACTTCGTGCATTCCACGTCCTGACTTGAGCCAACGTTCTGTTGACTGAGCGGCGATATACGGATGGCTAGTTGCGGGCATATTGGCTGGATGGAATGTAGCGAACTAGAGGGAAGTAGACGTTGGGCCGTTTGTTGGCATTTGCGGGGTTGGTTTGATTGTATCAATGGTTCGGGAGACTTGTCCCCCGGAAAAACCATGAATCCGACAAAATCCACAAAGGTGGAAGAAACGGGTTCCGGTCGTAACGATTAGCTTTTGCAATGGCAGCTCAGTCTTGCACTGCCAGATTGGCAGTTAACTGTGGAGCCATCCAGCCATTGCCGCCGGGATGGCAGGGCTGTTGGCAGACAGTCACTCCGCAAGTCTTTTTAAAATAGAGGTTTGCGTTTTAAGTTGATTTGGCACGGCGTTCGCTTTTCGGTGAGTCGCAGAAAACGTGCGTCGCGCACGAGGTGCAATCTCGTGTCGTGCGACATGGGGATTGCCCGCACGGGAGTCACAACAGTTTGCGCCGGTTGATTTGGATGCGAAGAGATGCCTCCGTACGTCGGCGAATACCGATTTCGAACACTGGAATACACTGATTGAAGGAGAGAGTTTCGATGGCAAAGAAGGCCTCGAAGGGTGGAATGAAGATTGTTCCGTTGGGAGACCGCGTGGTGCTCCGTCGCGAAGCTGCCGAGACAACGACAGCCGGCGGGATCGTCCTGCCCGACTCCGCGGCCAGCAAGCCGCAACGTGGTGAAGTCATTTCCGTGGGTGATGGACACATGACCGGCGAAGGCAAGCGTCTTCCCCTGACCGTCAAACCGGGCGACAAAGTGATCTTCAGCTCCTATGGTGGAGACGAAATCAAAGTCGGTGACGAAGAGTTGCTGCTGATGCGTGAATCGGACATTTTAGCGGTTTACTAATAGTCTCAGGCATGGCTGAATGACTCGCGCAATGAACCATTGCCGATGTCGACTGTTCTCAGCCTCACCCCTCATTCAATTAACGACCCACGATACATACGTTCGTCAGATCGAATAAGAAACAGGAGAATTTGACAGATGGCCAAGATGATTGCTTTCGATCAGGAAGCTCAGGAAAAGATTCGGGCGGGCTTGAGCAAGCTGGCCAAAGCAGTGCGAGTCACGCTCGGCCCCAAAGGCCGCAACGTCATCTTGCAAAAGAGCTTTGGCTCACCCACCGTCACCAAAGACGGCGTGACAGTTGCTCGCGAAATCGAACTGGCCGACAAGTTCGAAGACATGGGCGCCAAGATGGTGCGGGAAGTTGCCAGCAAGACTTCCGACATCGCCGGTGACGGAACAACCACCGCCACGATCATGGCCGAAGCGATTTATAACGAAGGTCTCAAGGCGGTAGTCGCCGGCGTGAGCCCCATCGGCATGAAACGCGGCATGGACAAAGCTGTGTCCGACATCATTGAAAAACTGCATGAGATGTCGATCGATTGCCGCACCAAAAAGGCGATCTCACAGGTTGCGACCATCGCTTCCAACGGCGACCAAGAAATCGGACGCATCCTGGCCGAAGCCATGGAGCAAGTCGGTAAAGATGGTGTGATCACCGTCGAAGAAGGCACCAGCCTGACGACCGACTTTGAAGTCGTCGAAGGCATGCAATTCGATCGCGGTTACCTGTCACCGTACTTCGTGACCGATCCGCAATCGATGGAATGTGCCTTCGAGGATTGCTATGTCCTGATCCACGAAAAGAAAATTTCCAGCATCAAGGACTTGGTCCCCGTGTTGGAGAAAGTCGTCAACTCCGGGAAGCCGTTGTTGATCGTCGCCGAAGATGTCGAAGGCGAAGCCTTGGCGACGCTGGTGATCAACAAACTCCGCGGCACCTTCAAGTGCGTCGCGGTCAAATCTCCCGGTTACGGCGATCGCCGCAAAGCGATGTTGCAAGACTTGGCGGTTATGGTCGGCGGCACAGCGATCTTCGAAGATTTGGGTGTCAAACTCGAGAACGTGCAACTTTCCGATCTGGGTGTTGCCAAGCGAGTCGTGGTCGACAAAGACAACACGACGATCATCGAAGGCAAAGGCAAGACGGCCGACATCAAGGCCCGCATCGAGCAAATTCGCCGCGAACTGGAAGCGTCGACCAGCGATTACGATCGCGAAAAACTCGAAGAACGCGTGGCAAAACTCTCCGGTGGCGTTGCCCAATTGAATGTGGGGGCAGCTACGGAAAGCGAAATGAAAGAAAAGAAAGCCCGCGTCGAAGACGCCCTGCACGCCACGCGTGCGGCCGTCGAAGAAGGCATTCTTCCCGGTGGCGGCGTCGCTTTGCTGCGTGCCAGCAGCTCGGTCAATCCGGGCAAATTGTCGCACGACGAACAAGTCGGCTACAACATCATCCTGCGTGCCTGCCGTGCACCGCTGACGCAAATCGCCAACAACGCCGGTGTCGACGGCTGCGTGATCTGCGAAAAGGTCTCCGAACTGGACGGCAACAAAGGTTACAACGCCGCGACCGACAAGTTCGAAGACTTGGTCAAAGCGGGTGTGATTGATCCCACCAAAGTGACCCGTACCGCACTGACCAATTCCGCCAGCGTGGCAACGTTGTTGCTCACCAGCGACGCGTTGATCGCCGAAATGCCCAAAGAGGGCAAAGGTGGCGGTGGCGGAGATCAAGACCTGTACTAAGAACGCCCTCAACCTCGGCACTGCCGTTGGTTTGGGATGCGGATAAAACCAAAACACCCGGTCGAGAATAAATCTCGGTCGGGTGTTTTTTTATGCTGTTGATTTTCAAGTGAATGATTTTTACCGAAATCTAATTCACTGAGGATGGCATGAATTGACGTCAGTCAATTCAGTTTGATTCCGGCTTTGCAAATGTCTCATGCAAATGCGAATCAGGGACACGCCGGCGATTCCAAAAATTCCGCCAAGGGCTGCTCCACCGGCAAAATAGACAATTGCAGGCGTCGAATTGTAAGCTTTCCAGTACAAGTGCTCACCCAAGAGACATCCTGGAATTGCACCAAACAAACCCGCCAGCAGGTTGATTATGCGGCCTCGTCGATCCGAGGAAACCCGATACGATAATTTCACAAAGACAGCAGCCAAGACTACCGCAAATGGACCGCTGAAGAACAATGCAACGAGCAATAGTGGAATAATGTCTGCAGTGCTACTCGACGGCATCGCAATGACAACAGGCACTTGAGGAACTCCAACTATCAAACCCGAACGAAAGTTCGTATCACTGTTCTAATTCGCGCAGCGTGTATTCGAAGCCCAAAATCTCATTCCAAGTTCGCGTGAGTTGAAATGATGCGTTGAGCACAGTCGAGCGCAGAAAACCATCGGCGTTGGGAGTCGTCTCGATATACCCGGACTTACCGCGTTTTAGTAACTTGAAATCAATTTCCTCGCCACGGGCGTCGATCAGCCAATACTCATCAATGCTTGCGGCGTAATAACGGTCTCGCAGAAGTTTGGTGTCTTTGCGGACAGATGTGCGGCTGACCAACTCCACAACGAGATCGGGGGAGCCGGCAAGTTCCACGAATCGACCGCTGTCCGCTACAAATTCTCGTGCCTGGACTCGTCCCGACTTCAAAGAATCGACAGAACAAAACATGAAATCAGGTTCGTTGGAAACATTGGCTGCTTCGTTGATGAGCAAGACACCATCCGGATAGCATTTGCCCAACTTGTGTTTCCGGACGAACATCCACAACTGTGCGTGTATGTCCGATTTCAACTGCGCATGTGACGAAATCTCTTCCGGGCTCATGTCGACCAAAATCTCCCCGTCAATGAACGAGATCTTGCCCCGTTCCGGATATTCATCGGAATGGACCCAGCGTCGAAATCCCGGTAAGTCGAACGCATCGTTCGGAATCCGAACTTGTTCTTCAAATGAGATATAAGCGGTCGACATAAAAATGATCCAATACCGGAACTCGAAGGACGGTGACAGTTCCATTATATCGCTGTGTGCCGCCGCCTCCAAATTTTATTTCTCGTCAAACAACGCCCGTACCGACTCCGACATGATGTCGACAATGCGGTCCAAGATCTCGCGGCTGGAGATGACCGGTGGGGCGATGCAAAACACGTCTCCCCGTAGCCGGCTGAACAGGCCCCGCTTTTGTGTTTCCAGATGCAATTTGACACCCATGTTGTCTGCGGCGGGGAATTCCTCCTTGGTCGCTTTGTCGCGGACCAGTTCCACAGCCGTCATCAAGCCCAGTCCCCGAACGTCGCCGACGTGGGGATGGTCGGCGAGTGCTTCGCGGAGGTTTTTGAGCAAATAGGCCCCCTTCTCTGCTGCCTGCGCGGGAAAATCTTCGGCCTGGATGATTTCCAGGTTCCGTACCGCGACTGCGCAGCCGACGGGATGCGCGCTGTAGGTGTAAGCGTGCATCCAGACCGCATCGCCCGATTCTAATGTCTCGGCAATCTCTTCGCTGATGCCGATTCCCCCCAGCGGAAAATAACCCGATGTGATCGCCTTAGCGAACTGAATCATGTCGGGTTTGACGTTCCAGTGTTCCAGCCCAAACATCTTGCCCGTACGGCCAAAGCCGGTAATCACTTCATCGGTGACCAACAGCACCTCGTACTTGTCACAGATTTCACGAATCCGCGGCCAATAGTCGTCCTGAGGCACGATTACGCCCCCGGCGCCTTGCACCGGCTCGGCGAAGAACATGCCCACGGTCTCTTGGCCTTCGCGAAGAATCGCTTGTTCTAACTCGTTGGCAGCGGCGACTCCTTGACTGACCCCCGCCGGTGCTTCGTAGCGGTAGGGATAGGGCGAGGGGATATGCAAAAAACCCGGGACGCGCGGTTCGAACATCGGCCAATATCCGGAGATGCCGGTCGCGCTCATCGCCGCGAGCGTGACGCCGTGATAGCCCCATTGGCGGGAGATGACTTTGGTCTTTTCCGGTTTGCCCCGCAGTCGCCAATAATAGCGGGCCGTTTTGAAGGAGCTGTCACTCGACTCGCCGCCGCCGGAGGTGAAGAAAAAACGCGTGATGTTGGGATAGGTCAATTCGTTGACCTTCTCGGCCAATTCAATCGCCGGACGGTTTGTACTACCGGCATACCCCGAAACGTAGGGCAAGGTCTGCATTTGTTGCGCGGCGGCATCGACTAATTCCTTGCGACCGTGTCCAGCGACGACGTTCCACAGCCCGGAAAGCCCGTCGATGTATTCTTTGCCGTCGATATCGGTGAGGATCGCCCCTTCGCCTTTGACCCAGACGTGTCCATGCTCTGCATGCACGTCTGGGTTGTGGAGTGGGTGAATCAAATGAGCCTGGTCGCGGGCGAGGTAATCTTGTCGTGTCTGGGTGGGCATGACCGGTCCTTCTCGATGTCCGAATCCTTGAGGGGCACTAGATGAGCAGAGGCGGAGAAATCACAAATCAGGCCCCGCCTCCCCAAATGGTACCAGCCGTGCCCTGAAGTGAGTAGCAACGGCAGCCTACCGGTGGCTATAATCGCAGCGATGTCCCGCCGTCCACGCTTTGGGCGATTGGGGCGAATCGTACAATTTCCCGTCGGGGCCGTGCCGCAATGTCGGCCATGGCAGCACTTTTTTGACAGCAGGTAAACGACAGTGGCACGTGAGAAAGTGATTTTGGCGTATAGCGGCGGACTTGATACATCTGTCGCCGTAAAATGGATCAACGAAACCTACGACATGGACGTGATCACGTTCACGTGCGACTTGGGCCAAGGCCGCGAGTTGGATGCGATCAAGGAAAAGGCGATCAAGACCGGTGCCGTCGATGCGATCATCGAAGACGCGCGGAATTTGTTCGTCGATAACTTTGTCTGGCCCTCACTGATGGCCGGCACGATGTACGAAGGAAAATATCCGCTCGCCACCGCGCTGGGACGCCCGTTGATTGCCTGGAGAATGGTCGAAGCAGCCAAGGAACATGGCGCCACGGCCGTCGCGCATGGTTGCACCGGCAAGGGGAACGACCAAGTCCGTTTCGATGTTTCCGTCCAAACGCTGGCGCCGCACCTGAAAGTCATCGCCCCGGTCCGCGAATGGAAGTGGACGCGGACCGAAGAATTGGAATATGCCCGCAAGCACGGCATTGAAGTCGATGCGACCAAGCAAAGCATTTATAGTGTCGACCAAAACTTGTGGGGCCGTAGCGTCGAAGCGGGGATTTTGGAAGACCCCTGGATCGCTCCCCCGGCCGACGCCTACAAATGGACTACCGACCCGTTGACCGCTCCCGATGAACCGGTGGAGGTGGTCATTGAGTTCGATCAGGGACGCCCGACTCATCTCGACGGTGAGCCGATGGATGCGGTGCCGCTGATTGAAAAGCTCAACGAAATCGGTGGCGCGAACGGTGTGGGCCGCATCGATCACGTCGAAAATCGACTTGTGGGGATCAAGAGCCGCGAAATCTACGAAGCTCCCGCCGCTGTGATTTTGCATCATGCCCACAAGGAACTGGAGTTCCTCACACTCAGCCGTCAGGCACAACGGTTTAACACCTATGTCTCACAGACCTGCGCCGACATCATCTATGACGGGTTGTGGTTCAGCGCGTTTCACAAGTCGTTGATGGCATATGTCTCGGAGACACAAAAGTTCGTCAGCGGCCATGTCCGCGTGCAACTGTACAAAGGAAAAATCACCGCCACCGGCATGAAGAGTGAATACAGCCTGTATTCCGAAGAGTTGGCGACGTACGAAGAGGGGGACAAATTCCCCCACGAAACGGCGATCGGGTTCATCAAAATCCACGGATTGAGCCAACAAACCCAAGCACGGCAACAGTTGCTCAAAGAGGAACCGAGCATGCGTCCGGCACGGATCATGCCCTCAGCGGATAACAAATAATGGCAATTGTGCTGGGTGCCACTGCTGGCTTGTCCAGCAGTGTTTTCGACGGGTGCCACTGGCGGCTTGTCCGCCAGTGCAAACAGGGTGACCGACTCAAACACAGCCAATGGCACCCCACTTTCTAAAGGGCTTTTCGCGACGACGCCTACAGGCGGGATGGAGAACCAGTGCCGGGACGGACATTAGCCATTGGCGATATCCACGGGTGTGATCACGCGCTCGATACGTTGCTCACCGAAGTCGACGTGCAGCCCGACGATACCGTCGTTGTGCTGGGAGATGCCGTCGACCGCGGTCCGGGGACCAAACAGGTCATCGACCGACTGCTCCAGTTGCGGCAGCAATGCCACCTGCTATTCATCATGGGCAATCACGAGGAGATGTTCCTCAACGCCATGGCCGGTGGCGAATGGCTGGGGCCGTGGATGATGCACGGGGGCCGCGAAGCGCTCGAGTCGTATGGAGGTAGTTTTGATGATGTTCCCGAGGAGCATTACGAATTCATGCGGTCGGGCTTGAACTACGTCGATACCCCCCGCAACATTTTTGTCCACGCCAATCTTACGCCCGGCGTTCCGCTCGAACAACAATCCCCGCAAGCCTTGCGGTGGGACCGGCTCACAGCCATGGAACCCCCCTGGCCCACCGGCCAACGCGTGATCTGCGGACACTCGCCACAGATGTCGGGCGATCCGCTCGTCTTTCCCGGCTGGGTCGGCATCGACACCATGGCCTACGCCAAACACGGCTGGCTCACCTGTTTGGACACCGGAACCAACATCATCTACCAAGCCAACCAATCCGGCCACTCCCGCACCGGCTACCCCCAATGACAGCGGCGGCGGCACAGCCGCTTTGTGCGAGCTTCCGCTCGGTGGGGAATAGGCCGCTCCCGTTGGTCGCTGCGCCTCGTGAGAGCGGGCTCCGGGAGGGCGAAGCTCCTGCTGAGCCGCATCGGTGCTTGATTATGGAATGCAAGAGTATCAGCGCTAGGTGCGATGTTGGGCCCCGAAGAGATTCTTTCAGGGGGCGGCGTAGCCGTTGAAGAGAGTGTATTGACCTCGGCAATGTCGCAGAGTGAATGTGTCTGGTTCATTCGGAAAGTGCTTGATCCGATGATTTGATTCGCACATCATTCATGCATGTCCGATAAACGCCGCCAATTCGATGACCAGATCTACTGTCATTTCGTTACGTTTTCCTGTCAGGGACGCCGCAAACTGCTCGATGAGGATCAACCTAAACGAATTCTGCTAGGACAACTAAACGCGCAACTGGAAGATCGGTCTGCAAAATGTCTGGGATTCGTGGTGATGCCCAACCACGTACACATCTTGATCCAGTTCTCCAGAGACCGGTCGCAATTGCGCAGATTTATGCAGCATTGGAAGCGTCGCTCAAGCCATGCCATTCGAAAATGGTACCGCGAAGGGAATTCCGCTTATTTCCAATTTGGTGACCTACCCGACTGCTTTTGGACGCCGAAGTATTACTCTTTTGAAATCTACTCAGGTAGAAAACTCTCCGAAAAATTGGATTACATGCATCTCAACCCAGTGCGAGCCGGTTTGGTGGAGCGATGCATTGATTGGCAGTGGAGTTCCGCACGCTGGTATTTCGAGAGGAAATCTGTGGGTGTTCCAATTGAAGGGCCTAACTAATCACAGCGACTCCTGCCGACTTCGTCGGCCCCGAAAGAATCTTTCGGGGCCACCCTCTAGATTACGATTCAGTTGCTTTGTTACCCACCCTCAACACCAGCCCGCATCACTCACACGCTCAACCGCATTGAGCGGCCACAGCGGACGGTGCACGTTGTGGAAATTCAGCCGTGGCCAATCGGGCATGGCGCAGCCGGGGCAATCGGCGAGGTAGGTGCCGGCGACGAAGGGGTCGTAGTCCGCGCGAAAACCGGCTGGCGATTTGGCGACGACGATTCCGCAGGTCCGTGGATCGAGACCGGCTGCTTCGTATAAGAGTGGCGAACTTCCTGGGCCGTTCTTTTCTGTGAAGAGTACAGTGACATCGCCTGAGCGGACGACGGCTCCGCGGCCCATGTGGATGGGGAGTTTTTTGCCGATGTGTCCGTCGAGGACGAAGTTCACGTCGAGTAGGTTTTCTACCGTCCCGCGAAATTCCAGCGGTTCGGAGTACTCCGGTGCGAAACTGCCCCCCACAAACGCATGAAACGGTCCGCCGATGCCCGCCTGTGTGGCCGTGGCGACTGCTTCGGGATCGACTAAAAACGTGAGTGCTCCGTGCGGAATCGGTTGTTGGGCGAGGAACTCCCGCAAAAGATGCGTGGAGTCGCCCGGTGCGCCGCTGTTGGTGGCATCGGCTCCGTCGCCGATGACGATGGGATGTCCCGCATGCGCTTTGGCCCGTGCGACGACTTCGGCGGGAGGAAACCGCTCAATATCAGCCATCGGCTTGCGCAAGGCCCAACACTGATCGGCCAAGTCATCAACGATTTGTTGCGCATCGCGCCGCCCTGTGGTGGAGAGGACCACCGACCAACCCAAATGCGGGCAGTCGAACCAGGGCATTGCCATATAGATGCCGGCTGTGAGGATGTCCTCCTCTTTTTCCAATGCTTCAAGTTGTCGATACAACGGAGCCGGCGGGCCGGTGAATGTGTTATGACTTTCGGCGGCAACGATCATGGGGAGTTTGCGCGACACCGTCGTGGGCCGAATGTCCTGTTCGAGCATACTTCTGAGACCGGCGACCGCGCGTTGTCCGGTTTCGAAGGCATCCAGGTGCGGGCAGGCGTGGTAACCGACCAGCAAGTCGGCGCTGTCGAGCATCAATTGGGTGACGTTGGCGTGCAAGTCGAGCGTGCCGATCACTGGGATGTCCGGTCCGACGGCGGCGCGAACCTGGGCCAGCAGCGCTCCGGTTAAGTCGTGCTCGTCATCGGCCGCCATTGCTCCGTGCAGAGCCAACAACACACCATCGACCGGTCCCATTGCTTCGAGTTGCTCCGCGAAAGCAGTGCGGATCCACTCATGCGTTGGCACATCAACCCGGCCCCACGGCCAGCAGGCGCAGCGAACTAGTCCTGCGAATTCCACACTCGCGTCCCAGTCGCGGCAGGCGGAAATGAATCCGCCCAGTTCGCCCGTTTCGCTGTATTGGGCGACGATTTCGTCCCCGACAGCGACGCCCCAATTCTCAAAATCGGCCCGCGTCGTTGGATTGCGGTTGAAGGTATTCGTCTCTTGCCACAACTGCCCAATCGCAATCCGCATCGAACCGGTCCTTGTTAAGATTGATGATCTGCAACGGACACCTTAAACACTGGCGGACAAGCCGCCAGTGGCACCCTCGGGCCTCACTACTGGAGCCGCAAGCCTAAAACTCCGGCGGCAGTGCGCTGGCTTCGTTGAGGTTTTCGCCAATGGAAAGCAGCCAGCGTTCGCCGCGGGCTTCGAGGATCACATCGGTCGGATGAATTTCCGCCACGGTGCCGGTGAACTGGCCGACATCCAGCATCTCGCCTTGCTTGAGCTTGATCACGCGGTTTTCCGAACCCAAGGTGAACCATGCTTCTGTGTCGCCTTGTTCCGTGACAGCAGTCAGCCGGGTGAAATTAGCAGGGTCCGCTTCGCCGCCGATCCCGAAGATGTTGCGTCTCACGATCGGTGAAAAGTAGGTAATGTCCTTGTCCGCAAATTCTTCCACGATCGCCTTCGGCAAGTCTTGGGCATTGGCCGAGTTGGTCATAGCGATAGCTTCAATCGAAATGGAAAGGTCCAGCAATCCGGCGCTGCGCAGCGGTGTAATCCCGATCGACTGGATCTGATGCAGAAAATCGGCGCGATAAAATTCGTACAAGAAGGCTGTGAACTGTTCCAACGTCCCGCGGGCACGGACGGAGAAGGTGAGCGAATGATAAATGCCGTTTCGTAATACTGGTGTGCCGGAGTCAAAGCTGGGGGTCGTCAGGCGAGAGCGATCCACGACATCGACCAACCATTCTTGATAGACCGTGCGCGCCGTACTGGGATCGGCCGGTAGCGACTGCTCTTCCCATTCGGCGATACGGTGGCTGGTTTTTTTTGCGCGATTTAAGGTCTTCTTCGCTTTGGTGCGATCCTTTTCCAGTTTTTCAATCCGCTTTTGTTGGGCGTCGAAAGGTTCGTCGATCAACGACGTCTTGAGCTTCTCGCCTCCAAAAAAGAGGACGATCACACCCAGGAGGCCGTATAACACTAATTGGCGAGTTTCCATTATTTCGCCCCCCCCTTCTCTGCCGGTTGCTTGTCTGCTGATGGTTTGTCTTTAGATTCTTCGGCAGGTTTTTTTGAGGATTGGGTTGTATCGTCTTCCGCTTCATCGGAAGGAGTTTTCTTTGCAGGGGCTGTCTTTTTGGCGGTCTTGGATTTCGTCGTTGGTTTTTTATCGGCTGCGGGCGACTTCTTCTCGTCCGACTTCGCTTTGCCTTTTTTGCCGGATGATTTCTCGGCTGATTTCTCAGACTCTTTCGATGCTGCTTTGGGTGGGGTCATACTCACTTTGGTTTCGAATTGCCAGGTATAACCATTCTCCTGCACGCGCTCTTGGACGCGGGGAGTTTGAATGTCGTGTGTGTCGTCGCGGAGATCCAGTTCCATGCGTGTGACCACCGCTGGGTCACGTGCCAAGCCGTTGAACGTGATAATGCCTCCCCGCGATGACGACAGCGCCATGCGTAATACCATTGCATCCCGCGGGGGCGGAAATCGTGTGGAAAAGGTTTGCAGTTCGTTCAGCCAGTTCACGCCTCCCGACTCCCACTTGGAGAGCGTTGCGGCGATCGCCGCTTGTTTTTTGATCGTTTTCTCGCTGGCCTTGGCCTCTTTGATCTCGCTCATCAGGCCGTCGATTGTGGCTTGGTTGTCCTGATATTCTTCGTACAGCGGATACGCAAAGACTGCCGCCGCCACCACGGCCAAACCACCGACGAGCATCATGATCCGTTTGCGATCGGGTGGTTTCGGAGGCTTGCGGGGATTCAGGAAATCAAACGGATGCGTGCCCCCGTCTGCTTCGGTCCGCAACATTCCCAACAGCGCGGCGTAGCTGCCTGAGTTCTTGGGAATGGCATCGTGATCGACGCCGAGCGATGCAAAGACGTCGAAAGCACTGACATCCACATCGGACGTATGGTCATCTGCTCCCCCGGGCCGATCGGACGCGAATTCCCGGCGAATTACCGCGAGTAACTCCGCATGCTCTTCTTCGCGACCCAGCAGGTAGACCGCTTCGACGCCGCGATTCCCACTTCCGTGCGGCGCGACCATCATGGTACGACGAATTTCCTGCATCAACCGGCTGGTGGTCGCCTCACTATTTTCTTGAGGCGGTACGCGTACCGAGCGTGAAAAGACCACATGCCCTGCATCGACGACCGTAAGGTCAACGTCTTCGCCGACGCGATTGACCAACAGCGAACGTTGAGAGTTGCCCGCCGGCAACAGCGCAGCCGTTGCATAGGGGCGGAGTACGATTTTTTGCGGCGCTAGTTTTGCAGTTGTACAGGCTTGTTGAATCCAGCGAAATTTTTCGGCAGCCACAGCGGCCGCCGTCACTTCGGCAGTTTCGTCTGCTCCTTCGGGTGACGAAATAAAATCGACAACCGACTCTTCCGTGATGGTGGGAGATTCCCGCATCGCCAGATTTAAAACAATCTCCGGAAGTTCCGCCGCCGGCACAGCGGGGACGGAAAAATTGAGGAGTTCGACCTGCTCTCGACTAATGCCTAACAGGGTCGTCGCCCGACCGATTTTGGCAGACGATAATCCGGTACGGATTCGCCTCGCCAAATTTGTCGGCGTTTGCGAAATCCGCATCTGCTAGTTCAGACAAGGATATCGCGCCGGACGCTTCGATCGTCAGCTTTTCTCCGCTGCTGTTGGCGAGAACATAGCGGGCTTCGTAGCGTGTCCAGTCCAAGGCCAGCATGCGTGCCATGGGGGGCAGTCTCCAGGTGGGTTTTGCCGTCCGTGGGAAAGGTTTGCCGCGGAAGGCGACCATAATTAAATTGGAGTGTGCAGCCGAACCACAGCATCAACAGCTTTAAAAAAAGCCGGGGCTGAAATTCGAATGCGACCGAACGCACTGACTACTCCGCATCGGCGGAATCAGCGGTGGATGGTGTGGGTAGGTCTTCTAACTGCTCGCCGCGAAGCATCTCCATGTCAAATCCGCGTCCCAGCAGTCGAAGGTTCTTATAGTATACCTGACGCGGTACCTCGCCGGTAGCATCAATGACTACTTCGGCGCGGGCTGAGGGGGTTCCGCTGTCAAAATAGCCGACCACCTGCGCCCGGTAGACGTCACCGCCGCACGTCAAATAGGGCATCAATGTTCGCATCGTCTCCAGGCTGACCAAGTTTTGCGCCAACAGCCACGTCGGATGCCGCCGGCTGGGCTCGTCGGATCCGCCCGGCAAGCCGCGACCGGCCAAAATCTGCTCGACTTGGGTCTCGGGCATTCCCGGGACGGCGGCAATCACCTCGCGGGGGGCGGTGTTGATATTAATCCGTCCCACCAAGACGGGCGACTTGTCGACCGTAACCTGATCCAGCAGGAGCGGCAAACTTGTCCGTAGCGAATCGGGTGAACTGGTGAATGGACTGAGAAAAACCTCGGGAGGGCCGGACGATTGTGGGATGGAAACCCGCGCATCGATCAGGTCAAGCAGGCTAGCGATTTTGAATTTCGATGGCAGGTTCAAATCCAACGTGACCGTTGCGTTGGCCTGTCCTTCTTCACTGCCTGAGTAGGGACCAAATTGTCGATAGGCAATGAGAAACCGCGCCCAAGGTTCGCTCAGCGCCCCGGATAATGTCTGGTAAAGCAATTGTAGGTCGGGATGGTTGATGTCAATCCGCGGTGATCCATCGGGACGTGCATTGCGTTCACCGCTATACAGTGTCAAATATGCCGCCCAAGGCAGACCCGAAGAACTTCCGCTGTGTCCCATTCCCCCGGCGACCGAATTCATTTCGTCTTGCTCGACGACATAATTTTGATTGGTGTCGCTGCCAAACAACAGTTCGCGCGTGACCCCTTTGACCAGCAGTAGTTCCTCCAATGATTCAACAGGCCCGTTGCGGGGCTGCATGGGGGGATCTAGTCCGCTGTAGTAATCTCGTTCGGCTCCGCTGTTGCGTGGAGTGGAATCTGCATCCAACCAATCCATGATGGCATCGGCCACCGCGTCGGTCATTTCAGGCAATTGCATCAGGGCGTTGCGTCCCGAATCTGGAACGGCCTGTTCCCACTGCGCGAGGACCGAGAGGTTGATGCGTGCTGATTCGTTTTCGGCACCATACCGCAAACCGATGATATTTCCCTCTTCGATTCGAGGGACCAACACGCTGAACCGTACCACGGCCTGGGTGCCCGACTCGAGGTAGAGGACTTGCCCTTTGAACAAATCGGGATTGTCGAACAAACCGCCCATGGCTGTGCGCCCTGCAGGACCTTGGGCCAAGACTGCTTTGAGTAGTTCCTCTCCCGACGCGGCCGCATAGTCGACGTGGATTTCATCCACGTTTAGGTGCGCGGCTTTGTTTTCGGTGTACATCACCGCCACAAAACCAAATCCAGCCAGGCTGATCATCACCAAGACGATCGTCACCACGATCAAGATCATTCCCTGTCGCGAGGACGAGGAGTGTTGAGCCGGTCGCTGGGAAATCATGGCGTCCCTCCCGGCAGTTCCTGACCGTCGGAGGCGGGAAATCCCAATCCTCCGCTGCTTGAATGCGATCCTTTGAGACCGCCGGGGAGATAAATCAAAATGCGCTGTTGCGGATTCTGGTTTTCGTCCGGATCGACGAAGTTGGTGCCCACTTCGTTATCCAGTACCAACTCCTCGGGTTCGGATGAGGATTCCATAGCGGTTTCCTCATCCTCGTCCGCATTGAGGTCATCGGGGTCATGCAATTCCAGGGTGATTTCCACTGCTGATGGCAACGTTTTGTTTTGCAAACTGTCCCAGGAAGACTGCCAGCGGCCGTTGCCGAAGTAGCGGATTTTCAGTTCAGCGATTTCCGGCACCCACATCATCGAATCGTCGATCACGATTTCTTCGCTACTGCCCACTTCGGGCGAATCGGCAATTCCATATTCCGATGCAGCGGCGAACTCACGGTCGGAGAGTGCGGTCTGCCAATCCAAGTCGCGGCGCAATAATCCCGGCGGCGGCCCGTGGTCCAGTGGGGACTGTTCGCGCGACTCGGTGAATGTATAAAGCACGGTTCGCAGTTCCGGCGCGAGCGATATCGTCGGTTCTGTGAAGTCTACCGGCAAATCCGAGGCGGACGGGTCGTTGGGAGAGACTGCAGGAACTTGCAAGGTCACGATCGCCAGCGATTGGGAAGTCCCCACAATTCCAAATCGCGGCAAGGGGGAGGACTCGGACGAGGAGGTAATGGTAGCGGCTTCCAGGGACGTCTCGCTATCAGGAGTGAACTCGGATGACGTCGCATCGGTGCCGAATGTCATCACAGTCGAGGAGACATCGGGGATTTCAGCAATCTGAATCGCGCCCCGCAGGTCGTCACTGAGTTGTTGTTTCAATGCCCGTAATAACTGCGCGCGTTCTGTCCGTTCCGGTCCCGACTCGAACAACCGAATGTAGGTTCCAAACAGATTCCACAAGCCGACCATCAGGACGGCGGACAGAATCGTGACCAGCAGCACCTCCATCAATGTGAATCCACTGCGGGTAGTGGAACGGGGGCGGCGGGACAGATTGGCGGGGATGCGTCTCATGGTGAGATGGCCCCTGCTGCAGAGGAAGATCCCGACGCGGCCGACCCAAATTGTGCGATGCTTGGGTCCAGCATCCAACGGACTAGCGTGACGGAGACTTCTTTTTTCTCTTCGGTCGGTGCCGTTGCCAAGCCGGCTAAGTCTTCCGGTGCGCGTGTGACGGTGACCGACAACGCCACAACACCGGGCTGCTCAAGCGGCAGCATTTCCTGTGAGATGACCCAGTCGGGCGAGTTGGGCAGCGGTTCCTCTTCGAGCGTTTCAGCAGGAGCAATTCCCGCGAGGATTTCCGTAATGCGGGCTTCGCAGAGCAATTGAGCGGCAGCCAAGTCCTCAGCGGTTCGGGCGTGTTTCGCACCGATGGAGGCCAATCGCCCCAAGACGACCACGCCTCCCAGCAGGATGCTCATCGCGAGTATGACTTCCATTAATGAAAATCCCTCGCGGCGAACGTCGGTCATTCTGGGACCTCAACCTTTTTCAAATCGCCTACCGTAGCGGAACCGGTTAAGCCTCGTAGCGTCACCATGATGAGGTGCCCATCTTCATTTTGCAATGTGAATTGGGCGTTGGCAGTGCGACCGTTGGGGAAAAAGACAACCGGTGTCGACCACTCTTCGGAATGCGAATCCGACAGGCTGTCGACCGCTTCGACGGTTTGAGTTTCCTCGAAAGCCAGGGAGGAATAACCTTCTTCTTGGTTTTCCGCCTGTCCACCAAAAACGATGCCTTCAGGCAGTTCCAATTCGAAAATCGGCAGAGCCTCGTTCGCGTCCTCGTCTTCGGTGACGGTTTGCTCACCTTCGTCATTGAGGGCCGAGACCGGAGCCACTTCAAAATGCCCCGTTCCCAATTGGTAGCGGAACTGGTACGCGACGCCATTTTCCATGGCGGTCAGCCGCGCCTTGGCCAATTCCGAGCGAAGCTGTTTGGCTCCACTGCGTAATTGGCTTTTACCTAGTCCCCCGCTAATTGCCGGCCATCCCGATCCTACCAGGGAGACCACAATTGCCAAGACGACCAGCATTTCCTGAAGCGTCGTACCACGACGGCTCTGACGCCCATTTTTGCTTGTTTTTAGTCTTGTTGCCAACATCGTTTTCATCCTGCCGTTAAGTCAAAGTCGGTCGTTCCTGGTACATATCGGCCCAAATGCCGCGAGGATTTACTCGTCAGACGGAGTTTCTTCGCCCTCTTCGCCTTCTTCTTTCGTCCAGTTCGTGATGTCGTCGTCAGTGTTATCTTCACCATCAGGGCCGTACGACCAAATGTCGGGGAAATCGCCCTTACCATGCTCAGGGGGAAACTCGTACTGATAATCGTTACCCCAGGGATCTTTAGGAATTTCCGATTTACTGATGTAAGGACCATCCCAGTTGGACGTCCCTTCTTCTTCGTCAGCCGGAGCTTCGACCAATGCCACAAGGCCTTCCTCGGTCGACGGATAGGACCGTGTGTCCAGGTTGTATTGCTCTAAGGAACCCCGAAACATGCCGATTTGGGTCTTGGTGCTGCTGATGTCCGCCTTCTCTCGGCTGCCCAGAATACGGGGACCAACCATTGACATCAGAAGAACCAGAATTGCCAGAACGACCAGCATTTCGATTAATGTAAAACCACCGCGTTGTTGCGGGTTTCTGTTTGTCTGTTGAATCCGTCTCATCATTTTGCTCCCTAAAAATGCAGTACAGTTTTTTCGTTATTTTAAATGTTTCAGCGGCGGGGACTTCCACGCCTTCGATTACATCGTTGCGCTCATGTCGAACACCGGCAGCAATAAAGCCACAAGTACAAACAAAATCACCGTTCCCATGACCATCAACATGGTCGGTTCGACGAGCCGTACCATGATGTCGATCTGACGTCCGATTTTGCGGTCGATACCGTCCGCGACATTGATTAACACGTTCTCTAAGTTGTTCGATTCTTCGGCGATCTTGATCATGGCCATCACCGGCTTGGGAATCAGCCCACATTCGCCCAGTGGCTGTGACAGTGTGTCGCCTGAAGAAATATTCTCCGCCGAAGCTTTGATCGCATCGGCCAACACCAAATTCCCGGTTGAGTCTTGGCTGATCTCCAAGGCTCGTAGCAGCGGGACTCCATTTCGCAGCAGCGTGCCCAACACGCGGCAAAACCGCGAAACAGCTGACCCCAGAAAAATGCTGCCCGCAACGGGGATCTTCAATTTCCAGCGATCCACCAAATGTCGGCCAGCTGGTTTGGCCAACTGTTTCTTCACGTAACTCCCTAAGGCGAACAGTCCGGCAATCAAGAAAATGCCCCAACGTCCGAGGAAATCACTCAATGCCAACAACACCACGGTGGGAGTCGGCAACCCGCCTTGTTTTTCCAGTTGTTTAAACAGTTCCGCAAATTTCGGCACGAAGAACACAATCAATACGACTGTGACCACGAAACCGGCAGCTGCCAGGAATGCCGGGTAAGCCATCGCCCCTTTGACGCGGCTTTTCATTTCTTCCTGCAGTTCCAAAAAGTCAGCGGTCCGCTTGAGTGCGTCTTCCAAAAATGCCCCTTCGGAACCGGCGCGGACCATGCTGACGGTCAACTCACCGAACACCTCAGGATGTTGGGCAAACGCCTCGTCCAACGGTGCCCCTTCGACGACTTGATCGTGAATCGCCGTGAGGACTTCTTTCATCCGATCGTGGGCACATTGCTCAGACAGTAACTTCAGCGAATTGAGCAACGGCACGCCGTTTTCCAAGAGGTCCGACAACTGCGTCAGCGTGGAGGCCAAGACTTCCGCCTTGATCTTCCGGCCCATGGAAAGCTTGAAGTTGAAGAGCGGTTTGGCCTTTTCGGTGCTGTCTACACGAACCGGAAACAATGCGCGCTCAGCGAGCGTATTGAGCGCTTCGCGGCGGCTGCCGGCAGTGATGGAACCCACCACGTCTTCGCCGGTCATGTTTCGGGCTGTATAGGCAAACTCAGGCATTGTCGGTCAGTTGTTCTCTTTAAAAATCATCGTGATCCCCTCACTCGTTTGAGAGGGGCGTTTTAGTCTTCTTTACTCACACGCAGGACTTCATCCACTGAGGTCCGGCCTTCGAGCACTTTTTTCCATCCGTTGTGTCGTAGTGATTGCATGCCCGCTTTGATCGCCGCTTTTTTGATAATCGTTGACGACATCCGCTCTGTTGCCAAATTGCGGATTTCCTCATTGGCACGCAGCAGTTCGTACAAACCAACTCGCCCGGAGTACCCCGCGTTACGGCAAGCGCGACAACCAACAGGACGGAAAATCTG
The DNA here is from genome assembly GCA_942492455.1 of uncultured Planctomycetaceae bacterium. Lineage (GTDB taxonomy): Bacteria > Planctomycetota > Planctomycetia > Planctomycetales > Planctomycetaceae > Symmachiella. The sequence goes on from CALOFE010000007.1 coordinate 310,666, forward strand.
AGCCCCTTGTTCCCGCATCAGATCCATCGGGAAATCATCGGGTAGTTCGTCTTTGCTCGGTTCGTAAGCTTCGCAGCATTCCCGGCAGAGCGTTCGCACCAAGCGCTGGGCCATCACGCCTTCCACCGTGCTACTTACCAAAAACGGCTCGACACCCATGTCGACCAGACGCATGAATGCGCCGGCGGCGTCGTTGGTGTGCAAGGTGCTGAAAACCAAGTGGCCTGTCAGCGACGCTTGAATTGCGTTCTCGGCGGTTTCTTGGTCCCGAATTTCACCCACGAGCACCACGTCCGGATCGTGCCGCAAGATCGCCCGCAAACTGGCGGCGAATGTTAGCCCGACTTTGTGGTGCACCTGAATCTGGTTGATCCCATCGAGTTGATATTCGATTGGATCCTCGGTGGTGATGATCTTGTTTTCTTCGTTCTTGATTTCGTTGAGCGCGCTGTAGAGTGTCGTCGTTTTTCCTGAACCGGTTGGCCCGGTGACGAGAATAATTCCGTGCGGCAGTGTGATCAGCTTTTGGAATTGGTTGTAGATGTCTTCATCCATGCCGATGCCCTTCAAGGAGAAGTTCATCTTGTCCTTGTCGAGAACACGCATGACGACCCCTTCGCCATGCAGCATGGGGATCATGGAAACACGAATATCGACTTCGCGACCTGAAACACGCAGCTTGATCCGCCCATCTTGCGGCACGCGTTTTTCGGCGATGTTCATCTTGGCCATGATTTTCAACCGGCTAAGGATCGCCGCTTGAAAACGATTGAGTTCCGGCGGGAGCGGTTGACGCTGCAGCACACCGTCGATGCGATACCGCAGCTTCATGCCCTTGGCTTGGCATTCCAAGTGAATATCACTCGTGCGAGCTTCGACGGCTTCGCTGAGGATTTCGTTGACGAGCCGGACGACCGAGGCTTCTTGAGCCATCGCTGCGTCTTCCGACTGGTCCCATTCCAATTCGTCGAGGACTTCAATGCCGCCCGCGTCTTCGCGCTGCGCCATTAATCCATCGATCGTTTCGGCACCGACACCCAGATTTGACTTGATCAGCTTGTTCAACTCATCGGGAGCCGCCACCACCGGCGTCACGCCGACTCCGGTCGAGGCCCCGACGGCATCCAACGCGTGCAGGTCGAATGGGTCTTTCGTGGCGACGATGATCGAGCCATCTTGGCGGCCGATCGGAAAGATGCTGTAGCGATGAATCAATTTGACGTCGAACTCATGGAGCAGCGACAAATCGACGTCGTAATTTGCGAGATCAACGAGTTCCAACCCGAGTGTGGCGCAAACAGCCTGCAATGCAGCATCCTCGCTGGGTAAACCCAACTCGGCGGCAGCGCGATCCAGTCGTCCGTCGTCTGCTTGCGCTTCACGGGCGATGCGCAGCTGACGAGCGTCGAGGACCAACGGCTCTTTGGCGGTGTCTAGGGATGTCATCGTATTTGGTGGGTATTGTGGAGGTAGGACAAATCCAGCGCGGGGCCGAATCTGTTATCAACCAACGAAAACTGCAATCGACATCAATGGGTCTGACATCAAAAAACGCAAAATCCGCGGGTAGTCTTGGCGTGTTACAGCCTGCCAAACCGGTGACCATTGTGGTGGGTCACTTGGCTTCGCTACTTCAAGGTAGGAAAACTGGTGGGTTGGTACGGGTCCGCTTTTACCGTCTAGGCCACGGTGATCGAGAACTCGTACCAGTTCAGCTTAGGTGGGGAATAACGTATGCGTCTTAGTTTATGCCAACTTCTCATAACAGTCAATAGCCAGCTTCCCCACTCCAGCGATACACGATAGTGACGAGGATCAGATGACGCAAGCTGCTTTTCGTTAAGAACTTATGAAAACCGGCCGCTATTGAAAAAACTATCAAATGTCTGTTTTTCTCAGCCGACACCCCACGTGGGACCAACACGCTGTGCTCTATCATTTAGGCAAATCATCACAGAAAACGGTGGCGAAAGCCTTTTGATATGTCTGAGGTTTGATATATCGCGATCCCTATTCCTGGCTCACTGTTCCTAACCGTGATAAACTCGCTAGAGGGCCGTTTATGACAATTGACTGTGCGCATTTTTAAGCACAACGAAAGAATTGATGATGAGAAATAGACGTGCAGTGACGATTGGATGCGGAGGGGCGTTGCTCGCCTTTTGCCTGCTCGCGACCACGATGGCTGAGGAAGTGCCCCCTGCCACAACTGCCGAATCGAACGACCCGTTTAAGACACCGGCTCCAACCGCCGCTCCCACACCATCAGCAAAATTGATCCGTTACGGGAAACGGATCATCGACAAGTACGACACTAACGGCGACGGTATGCTACAGCCGGCCGAATGGAAAATGATGGCGGGCAAGCCTGAGGGCATTGATGCCGATCAAGACGGTGTGATCACGGCCAATGAATATGCCGCCCATGTGGCGGACTACGGTCATTTCCGCCGCATGCTTTTGCTCTCCCCCAACGCTTCTGAAAACCGTGCCATCGGAGGCACGACGGGTGACGCGTATGAAGAACAGCCCCGTCAAGACGACCAGGAATCGTTGCGACGGAGCAAGAAGTTCTACGTGCCCAGTTCGCGTCTGCCCAAAGGGCTTTCGCAGGAGTTTTTCAACCGCGATCGAGACGGCGACGGACAATTAACGCAGGCTGAATTCTCCCCGAAACTGACAGCAGCGGAATTGGAGCGATTCAAGAAATTGGATGCGAATTTGGATGGGGTCATCACCGCACGCGAGTATGCACGCGGCCCGAAGAGCAACCCAGCCCCGTCCGAAAATAACCCCGCCGCACCCGAGCCACAGCCATAATCTTTGGCAGCTAGTTTGCACGTGCACTGCAGGCAGTCAAAGCATGCGTGCCACGCTCCAAATTTATGCAGGGGCTTTGTATGCAATCTCGTGGATTCATGCACTCAGGCCAATCGAAATGACGCCGGGGAGTCGAACAGCACGGATCACACAATGCGACCGCAAGCGGTCGGTTTGGGATTTTCGATCTGTGTTTTATCTGTGTTCAATCTGTGGCTAATAGAAATCGGCCACTGTGGATCGCGACTCCGCAGCGTTTGCGTGCTTAGCGGCCCCGTCGTCGGCGTGAGCGGGATCGGCCCCCTTCACCGGTGAGCATGTCCAGTGAATTTTCGAGGCTACGAATGTTGAGGCTTTTGAGTTTGATCACCTTCAACCGCCGGGTGGAATCGTCGTTGGCCGCCGTGTCCATTTGCTGGACGAGTTCTTTAATTTCCTCGAACAACGATGTCGGAGCCATCACCACAAGTGAGTTGGTTCGTTCGTCGACTTCGACGGTGAGCAATGGGGCATTGCTGGCCGCGTTGACGCGTTGAATTGCCACGGCGACATCTTGCGACACACCAGCCGGCACGGGGATGGGCGGTGCGCCACCACCGTTTTTCAATGCCGATTGATAGATCGAACGGATCACTTCTTCGATCCGCGAAGCTTCGGTGTTTTTCACCAGAATCAAGCGGGGACGATTGGCGGAGAGCATTTCCGGACTGTCTTCTGCATCGAGTACCTGGAGCAGTTCCTCGATGGTATCGCGGTCATGGCGGTTGCCGTGCACGATGATCGCATTCAGACGTTGGTCCGGAACGATGGTCACGTTGCTGCTGAACCGTGAACGCGACGAACCGCCCCGTCGGCCCCCGGTTTCGAAAAACTGTTGCAGTGTGGTGGCGGTCTGCACGGCACTGGTGTATCGCAGGGAGAACACGACAAAGTTGTTACCGCGACCACCGGTCCGTTTCGGCGACATCGCTCGTAACAGGGCTTCGAATTGGTCCAAGGCTTCTGGATCGTCCGAAGCGATCGTAATCCGGCCATCGCCCGGGGCGACAATCACTGGAAACGTTACGGGGTCCTCGTCGGACTCAGCTTCAGGGTTGGTTGCTGATTTTTGCGGCGTTGCGGATTCAGCAGTTTGCTGCTGTGGCATCGGCTGTTTTTTGTTTACGGTCGGCTTGGCGGATTTGTTCTGTGCCGTTCCTTGTGCGGGGACCTCTTCCGCGGGGACGGCGAATTGGGCTCCGTTCTTCTTGGCAGGTCCTGGCTTGGTTTCGTTGTCGCGCGATGAGTCTGGTGACAAACGTCGCAAGCTGGGCATGACGGCCGACGGGGTGACCACACGGATGCTATTTTTACGCAATTGCGGCCAAACCCGTTCGATTTCCCGAATGGCGGCAGCGGTGTCGCCTTGGAACGGAATCACGCGCATACGCCCCCCTTTGCCGCTTTCGGCTTGGACCGCCAAACCGGTTTCTCCCATTTTGGATAACAACTCGCGAATCTCGGCCTGTTGCTCTTTTTTGGCGCGGACGAATAGTTGCTGGGTGGCATTGTCCGAATCGACGACCGGGGCATTCGGGTCGTCAAAATCAAAGCCGCCGAACAAACGATCGATCGACAATTCCGCCGTGAACGGTTCAATCACATCGAGTTGATACACTTCCAGCACCCGCTCGTCGGTATCCATTTGGTCGAGCGTTTGTTGAATCATCTTATGTTGTTCGGGACGGGCGATGGCAGCAATCTGCCGACCGCGACGATCCAACGACAATTTGATTTTGGGGATCTGCTGGCTAAACGCGTTTTCTAAGATCTCCATCGCTGTGCGGGAATCGACATTTTCTAAACGATACAGGTGCAATGTCGCCAACGGATCGGCCGAGGCGGCTCTTTCGACTTCCTGAACCATATCGGCGATTCGCTGTTGTGTTTTTTCGGGGGCCAATGCCAGGATGCTGTTGTTCTCGTTGTCGTAGGAAACATCGACGTCCCGATCGCGGCGAAACAACGTTCGCAAGGTGGTCTGCAGACTGCGACCGTCCGCGGCGTTGAGCGGATAGACTTTCAGTCCCGGAACGCCCAGGGCAGCCCCGTCTCCGTCCATGGCGTCGACCGTGGCTTTGATTTTTGCGTGGTCCGCAGCCGAAGCGCTAACGACAAGACTGTTGTTTTCGGTGTCGACGGCGGCGTCGGCATTCGGCGCCAGTGACCTGAGCACACGCAGCGCGGCTTGGGCGTCAGCATTTTCGAAACGGTAGACTTTGGGAATCATCGGCACGCTCTGGGCCTCAGCGTTTTCGATGAATTCTTTAATCTTCACCTGTTCGGCCGCTGGTGCCACGGCAACAACGGTGCCGTTTTGCCGGTCGAAGGTAACTTGCACATCGGGACGCAAGCGGTACATGAGTTGAATTGCCTGTGCCAAGGTGCTTACTTGTGCGTTTTGCACAGCATAAGACTGCAACTGCCGACCAGTGCCCTCCGCGTCCTCGCGGTCCATTTCCTTGATTGTGGCGGCAATTTTTTCATGGTCCCCTTCGGTGGCTGTGACCACCAAACTGTGGCTACCTTGATCGACCGCCATTTGTGCTTTGGGAGTTAACACGCGAAGCACTGATAACGCAGTATTGGGATCGGCGACACCAAAGCGATAGACCTGCGCCCGCCGTGACTGTCCCCCCTTCTCGACCTCTTCGATAAAGTGTTGAATCTTGTCGTGCTGTTCGGGGCGGGCAAAGGCCAGGATCGTGTCGTTCAGTGAATCGAGTGACAGACGAATATCGGGTTGCAAGGCGAAATTCGCTTGCAGCATATTGAGGAGATTGTTTGGCTCGGCGGCTTTAACCGGATACGAACGCAATACGGAGCCTCCTCCCCCGGCGGGTTCGGCTTCCATTTTGGCAATCGTCGATTCGATCAACTCATGTTCTTCGGGTGTACCTGTCACCACGAGACTGCGGCTTGCGTTGTCGACCGCCATTTGGACTTTGGGGATCAACGTCCGCAAAATGCCGCTGGCAGCGGTCGGATCGGCGGAGCGGAACCGGTAGACCTCAGCCGTACGCACTTTGCCTTTGTCATCGACTTCGGCGATAAAAGCAGCGATTTTTTTATGCTGCGCATCGGTTGCCAATGCGACGATCGTTTCGTTTTTATAATCCGCCGACAACCGAATATCCGGTTGCAAGGCGAAGTTGGTCTGCAGCATATTGAGTAGGTTGCCAGGTTCGGCCGACTTGATCGTATAAGCCTTCAACACCGCGCCGTTTTCATCATTCCCATCGGCGTCCATCTTGGCAATCGTTTCTGCAATGGCTGTGTGGTCCGCTTCAATGGCATTGATGACGATGCTGCGATTTCGGTTATCGACAGTCATTTGAGCGCGGGGAGCGACCATGCGTAGAATCGCGATGGCGGCATTGGGATCAGCTGTGCGGAAACGATAGACCTCTGAGGTGGCCCCTTCGATATCCTTTTCGATGTCGGCAATCACTTCTTCAATTTTTTTCTGCTGCGCCGCATCGGCAAAGGCAATGATGGCGCCGTTGCGGGAATCAAACGATAAGCGGACTTCGGGATGGCTGGCTAGCAGTTGGCCCACGACGCCGAACGTTGTGCCTGGGTCCGCCTTTTTGACTTGGTGAGACTTGAGAAACGCCGCATTTTCGGCATCAGGTTCGACATCGAACTTGGCGATGGCCTCTTTCATTTTTTGATGATCGGCAGCGGTCGCCACGATCACCAGGCTCCGTTGAGGGTTATCGACAGTGATCGACGCCCGCGGTACGAGTGTCCGCAAAAAGGCCGCGACCACATTGGGATCGGCTGTGTGCAGACGATACATCTCGGGTGTGGCAGCGACAAAGTTCTTTTCGACATCGGCAATCGTCTCGGCAATCGTTTTATGCTGATCGGGATGCGCAATGGCAATGACCGCGTTATTTCGCCCGTCGTAATAAAGTTGCATGTCGGCCTGCCCGGACATCAGATTGGCAACAATGCCATATACGGTGCCGGCGTCGGACCGCTCCAGCGGATACGACTTCAAGTAGGCCGAGTCTTCGCCAGCTCGCGCGACGTCGATTTTCGCGATTTCCGCTTGGAACTTTTCATGATCTTCCGGCGATGCGGTAATCACCAACGACCGGTCGCGGACGTTGGGAACCATCGGTGAAGAAGGAGAAATCGGCCGCACGATCGCCATCAAAATGTTGGGGTCCACGTGCTTCAATTGATAGACGTGCGCCGTCGGTTTACCCATCTTGGGCAGTTTTTCCTTGGCCGCTTCGATGGTCGACTTGAGTTCTGCCAGATGCTTCGGTTTGGCGCGAACGATCAACCGTTGGCCGTCATTGGAGGTGATGAACTGCGTTTCGCTGCGAAGGACCGGATCGATGAGTTGAATGATCGCGGCTGAATCGGTGCCCTGCAGTTCAAAGACCGCCAATTCGCGGGCGTCGTTGAGATCCGCGTCTTTTTCAATCTGCTTAATGATTTCAGCAATCTCGGTATGCTCTTCCGGCTTGGCCCAGACGACGACCCGCGGAGGATTGCCGCCAATCATGACCCGTGCCCGCGGAACGGCCATTTGTACCACTTGTTGCGCCGAAGAGGCGATGGCCGGTTCGACGGGATAGATGACCATCGTGCCACCGTTTTGCCGTTTCATGTTGGCTGCAATTTCTTCCATTGCTGCTTGGATCTCCTGATGCCGGTCAGGTGTCGTCCAAGCCAGAATGGAATTCGAAGCCGAATCGTCATCAATACGGGCATCGGGAAACAGTTGCCGCAGCCCACGCATAAGATTTGCCGAGTCGCTTTGGCCGGCTGGGTAGACAACCAGTTTCGGTTTGCGTTTGGGATCCAACCCGGCCAAGACTTGTTTCAAAATCGCATCGACCTTTTGGTGGTCGGCTTTACGGCCCCAGGCGATAATTGCTTTGGAGGTCGTGTCATTGGTGAAGGTGACATCCGGAAGTTGTTGCTGCAACAAGTTGATCACCGCGGCGGCATCGGAATCAGGGACCGGATAGACTTTGTAGGATTCCTGGACGTCCGCAGCGGCGCCGGAGTCGATTTTGTCGACCACATCCTGGATTTTTTCGTGCTCGCTCGGCGGGGCCCAGATGAGCAATTTCTTTGTCTTCGCATCCAACACAATTTTGATGTTGGGAAAGATGCTTTGCATCACGGTTAGCGTGTTGGCCGCATCTGCATTTTTGATTTGATAGGGCACGAGTACAAATTTGTCGCCCTCGGGGGTGTCCCGACGCAGTTTGGCGATGATGTCCGCCAATTTTTCGTGCTGGCTTTGTTTCGCCCACACTGCCAATTCTCCCGGTTCGGCATCGGTGATGATACGCATTCCGGGCATTTCACTTTGCACTGTGTCCAAAATCGATTGAAAGCGAGTGCGCTGTGCAGCGGTCACCGGATAGATCTCTAGCGAGAACTTCTCGGTCGGCGCTGCGGAGTCGACGACGCGTTTGACGGATTCGTTAATCACATCGTGATCGGCCGCCGTGGCGACGACCATTAGTCGCTTGCCTTCGAGGTCGTAAGAGACTTGCGACTGCGGCGCGAGTTGCTGCAAGACTGCCAACAGGCTGGCAGGTGGGGCTTCTTCGAGCGGAATGAACTGCAGCGTGCGTTCGTTGGGGCCGGGCGACTCGGGTTGAAGTTGTTCCAACGTCGCACGGATGCCTTGTTGGTCTTCGGGGATGGCAACGGCAATGAGGCTGCGCGTTTGCGGGTCAATCGTCAGACGCGCCGCCGGGAAAAGTCCCTGCAACAACGTATGCGTTGCAGAGGGATCGGCTTTGGTGAGCTGATAAACTTCGATTTGCGGAGACATCTCCGGCGTGCCTCCACCGACCTTGGTTAAAGCCGATTTCAACATCTTATGCTCTTGGGGTGTTCCCCAGGCGATCAATCGTGTGGTCTTGGGATCCACCGATAACCGCATGGCCGGCAACAGTGTCTGCAGTGTCGGCATGAGACTCGTCGCGTCCGCGCCTTGGATGGCGTAAGCCTCAAAGCGGGGTTGATCGGCTTCAGGAACTTCGGCGAGAACCTTATCCAGCGTGGCTTTGAGGTCTGCGTGCCGTTCTGCCCCCGCCCACACCAGCAAGCGGTTCCCCACGGCATCGGGGATGATCCGCAGTTCCGGGTACAGAGTCTGCAGGACGCTCGTTGTCTGCGGTTGCTGATCAGCTTTGACGGGATAACTGGTCAGCGTGAACTTTTCTTCATCCGGCACATCTCGTTTTAGCTTCTCCAGGATCGCCTGCAGCGCCTCGTGTTCCTTGGATTTCGCCCACACGGCCAGTTCCCCTGGCTCGGCATCGGTGATAATCCGCATACCCGGCAGGTCGCCGGTAATCGTCCCAATCACCGCTTCAAAACGTTTCCGTTGTGCGGGCGTGACGGGATAGATCTCCAATCGCGATTTTTCACTCGTGATGGGCACGGGGAACTTTTTGATCGTGTCGGCAATCAAGGCGTGATCAGCCGGGATGGCGGTGACAATCAGTTTCTTTCCGTCAGCACGAATTTTTGCATTGGGAACTAATGCTTGCAGAACTTCCATCAAGCCGGTCGGAATGTTCACCTTGAAGGGATAGAACTGCAATTCCGGCGTATTGGCCCCCGGCTGCGCGGGCTGCAGTTGGTCCAACATGGCTTTCACAACGCGTTGGTCGTCCGGGACGGCGACGACGATCAAATTTCGAGTTTGCTGGTCATACGAAATCCGGGCGTTGGGAACCAGAGTGGATAACAACTCCTGAGTCGATGCGGGATCCGCTTTCAGCAACAGATAGGTGGCTAGCTGCGCTGTCTTGCCGTTCGGCCCGTCTCCGCCTAGTTGATCGAGAGACGACTTAATTTTGGCTTGTTCTTCCGGTGTTCCCCAAGCAATCAGACGATTCTCGACCGGATCGATGCGCATTTGCGTCTCCGGTAGAACCAGCTTCAACGATTCCAACAACTGCGTTTGGTCGCCGCGCGTCAGGGAATAGACTTCCAAACGAGGCTTCGATTCGGGAGGATTGTCGGTTTGTATTTTGTCCAACAGTGCTTGGACTGCGGTTTGTTGCGAAGGCGTCGCAAAAACATTGATCTGACCGGCCTTCGCATCGGCAACGACTTTAATCCCGGTGATCAGCTGATTGATCAGTTCGACGGCCGCAGCAGCATCGGCGGATTTGGTGGCGTAGGTCCTCAGTTCCGGCTTTTCGGGGGGCGCGGGTTTGTCCGGTTGTTTGGGCGGCGCCGGTTCGGGAATAGAATCAATGACCGCGCCAATTGCCCGCATGTTGCCGGCGGTGGCCGTGACCAGGATTTGCTGCGTCTTGGGCAGCGGCACGCTTTTGCCTTGGTTGCCGAGGAGAGGCATGATTTCCGCATCAACTTCCTCTGCGTTCTTCTTGCCCAACGGGAACATGACGCTGACGAATTCATGTTTACCGCGATCTTCCAGGTCTTTCAGGTCGATCCGCGGAATGAGGTCCTGCGGAATTCCTTCCTTCATATCGATCACGATCAGCATGCGACCGCGACGAATCAGCGTAAAGTCTTTGGTCAGTAAGACGCCGTTGAGTAGATCGATCGCTTCGGTGGGCGAGTATTCCTTAGAGTCTGTGTAGTTAAACGTCGCCGGCGGCGGGGCATCCATCACCAGCGAAAGGTCTGCTTCGTTCGCGAACCACTGTAAGACCTCGGCCCAGCGTTGAAATCGAAAATTGAAGCGTAGCTTGGGAACCGGGCGAATTTGGGCCAGTTTTGCCCGTTGCTCCTCCGTTAACAGGGCCGCAATAGTCCCATCTTGCTCGGCGGCAATCTTGGCCTTATCAGCGGCTTCGGCTTGAGAGAGCGCCTCGTTGCGTTTTTTGAGCAGTTCTTGGAGTTTCGTTCGCTGCTCGTCCGTCAGATTTAATTGAGCGGCAACTTCCGGGTCGGCTAGACGAGCATAATCTAGTTTCGACGCTACCGCTTTTGCGGCAGCGGGGGGAGCCTCGGTAGCTGGAGTCTCAGCAGCTGGAGTCTCGGCGGCAGGCGGCGCATCTTGAGCAATCGCAAGCGACGGGCAAATTCCGCAGAGTGCTGCAAGCAGCGATGCGCGGAACAGATGTCGACGACAAGGCGAGAAGTTTTGATGTAACGTCACGGTCTTCACTCCAGTGCGATTCGATTGCGCAAACGGCGAACAGAGCCGATTTTGCTGCTCGGAATGGATTCTCGGTGTGAGTTTCAGCGATCGCGCGGACGCAAGTTGAGTCCGGCCATCGGGATCGTTTGATTGTCATCCTCAAAATTCAAAATCGTCCTGAGGGACGACTCAGAAGAAGCGAGCAGTTGGGGCAATACCAAAGTGATCGCAACATTCAGGATGCGGATTAGGTGGGCTTAGTAGGTGGGTTATCTCTAGAACTCGTTTCAAAATCCGGCTGCGCTTGTTCCGGAAACAGGCCTATCAGTGTCAGCAAGAGGCGCAAGAGGGTTTTTGAAACATCTTGTAATACAGTACACGCCGCCGAACTGTGGGTAAAGCGCGGATTCCAGGAAATCGGCGCAGAATTCCCGGCCTGTTCTCGGTCAACGAAAGGGGGGGCGGCTTCGCGCGAGCGACGAGATCGGACCCGCTTGAGGCTGTTTGGCGGGTTTTGTGGTAAATCGTTGACGTTGCTGGTTTACCGATCGTTCGCCGCATCCGCCTTTGGAGTTGATCGGCTTCGCAGCGGAATGACAAGAATCTTTGGAGTGTTGTTTTTTGAAATCATTCCGTAACTCACTATCTGGTCGAGCCTTGGGGTGATTGTGGTGATGTGGTCCGGCAACATGAATAGACTTTGCGGATTTCGTGGAATTGTTTGCTTGACTCGACCTTTCCGTGACCTAGGTTTTCGTTGTGCTGGTAACAACGCAGGAAGAAATCAGGAGTTGCTGCAAAGCTGCTCACGACCTGCGTCGAACCGAAAAGCCGTCATTTATTTTGGGTGTAACCTCGTTGTGAGGTTTTAATTTGGGTGGCGGACTTTGAGAGGCGATTGCAACCGATGCGTCGGTTGCCGGGTTTTGCGCAAGCATCCACCCACCGGGCCAATCGGAGTTCGTATGCTTGCGCCCCAGTTGTTCGCCAGAACGGCTGCGGCAAACCTGTAATGGGAGAATCCTATGAAGACACTGGCTAAGAGCGTCAAGAAGTTTCTGGTTTCCGAAGATGGCCCGACAGCTGTTGAATACGCCGTGATGTTGGCGTTGATCATCATCGTCTGTCTGACCGCGATTACGTCGGTCGGTACCACAGCCAACACGACCTTCGAAGGCGTCGCCACAGCGATGTAAGGTTGTCATTTCAGGTGGCGCGACTGGAGAGGCGAACGCATCCACGGCTTCATTGCCTAGGTATTGCGAACGCCTCTCCGTCACGCCGCTTGAGGCTTGCGCAATGCCTTCGGGAAGCGTTGCCGCATTGGCTGGTCCCGAACTGAAAGGGAGAAGAACATGCAGATGCTTAAGAGCGTCAAGAAGTTTTTGGTATCGGAAGACGGCCCGACGGCCGTCGAATATGCGGTCATGTTGGCGTTGATCATCGTGGTTTGCCTCACGGCAATCACATCTGTTGGTACGACGACCAATACGACCTTCGAAGGTGTTGCCACGGCTTTGTAATCGGGGCGCGTTTTCGAACGAGATTGACAACCGTCCAGTTTCACATGCGTTGTGAAACTGGGCGGCTTCTTGAGTCTCAGAGGCATTGCAACTGATTCGTAACGGCATCCATCGTGGAATGCCATACAAGTAAACCACTTGAGAATACACAATCGAGGGCGGCTAATATGGTACCGTTCTGGATCGAAGCTTCGCTCGAATCGCTTCCACAAACAATTGTGCTCATCATGGGCGCCTTGGTGGCATTGTTCACATTGTTCACGGTAGGTCGCCCCGGTGTTTGAGTCCGTCCGTACAGCTCCTAGAACCATTTTCAAAACCTGGTTGTGCTTGTTCCGAAAACTTGCACAGCAGTGTCAGCGGGACGCGTCAGAGGGTTTTGAAACTACTCCTAAGCAGAAACTTGCCACAAACATTCCCTCCGACTAATCCCCTGCCCTCCCCGGTCTGCAATAAATTCTTGTCGTGAATACAGCGTCCGAGGCGGAGTCGTAACAGAAGGACAGATGCAGTCATGGATCTACACGAGATTTTTATTCACAACTGGCCCGTAAAGTTGGTCTCGGTCATTTTGATCGTAGCGGCTTACATCGACGGCAAAGAATTGCGGGTTCCCAACTGGATTACGTTTCCTATGGTCCTTTCGGGACTGGCAGCCAACACCTGGATGCATGGTTGGGCAGGCTTGAGCAGTGCACTGATTGGCATGTGCGTTGGTCTGTTGACCCTGTTGCCACTGTATAGTGTGGGCGGAATGGGAGCCGGCGATGTCAAGCTGATGGCCGGCATCGGAGCGTGGCTGGGCGGATGGGTGACTGTGTACGCGTTCGTCGTCTCAGCGGTGATCGGCGGACTGATGGCGATCGTCATGGCGGTCTCCAGCGGTAAGCTGAGAAAACACTACGAAAACTTCTTCATGATCATGTTTGAATTCAAGCAGGTGAAAAATCCGCGCGAACTTTCGGTAATCGCCGCGGAGCGTAAATCCAGCATGTTACTCCTACCCTACGGTATTCCGATCTGCATCGGTTCAATTGGGTACTTTTTCTATGCTGGCATGATTTAATCGGGCGATATTTTGAGATGAAGGTGTACCCCGTTTCCAGCTGTTTTTGCTGGCGACGGGGTATATCCGCACAACCGTTGTGATCATTCCAGGCGTTAAAACCGGTATAGATTGAAGCTATTGACTCATCGTTGCCGATGAACCAATCGATAAGATCCTTCTAATCGAAAAACCGGGGTTGATGTCGGGAATGCGAGATACGTTGCGAAGCCGGAATTGTGGGCCCATCGGCCGGCGGCTGCGTGACCAACTGCTAACCTCCCAAATCAAGCAGGTGGATCGATGAAAGGTAAATCAATCGTAATGTTGGCCGTCGCACTCGGGTGCGGTTTAGTCGCCATGATTGGCGTCCAACAAGTTCTCTCCGGAGACAAAAAAGAAGAAGCCAAAAAAACCATACCGGTGTTGATCGCCCTCGAGGAAATCAGCCCCGGGATTGAGATTGAAGATTCGATGGTGACGTTTAAAGAGATGCCAATGGACATGATTCCGGCCGACGCAGTGACTTCGGCGGATCAATATGTCAACCGGGGCTTGCGCACACGTGCGTTTCCCGGCACACCGATCGTGCAAGCCATGCTCGGTGAAGAAGGCGTTTTCAGTGCGTCGAATGAAATTCCCTCGGGAATGCGTGTGGCGTCGATCGGAGTAACCGCCAAAACTGCGGTCGCCGGTTTCGTCAACCCGCATGACCGCGTTGACATTCAAGTGACTTACAAACGGCGACTCAAAGGAGTCACGACGGAACGTACAAAAACAGTTTTGGAGTACATTGAAGTGTTCGCTGTCGACAAACAGCGGGACATGGTCGACAGTGAATCGGAGTCGATTTACAAAAACATTTCCGTATTGGTGACGCCCGAACAAGTCAACTTGCTGCGTTTGGCGGAGAGCAAGGGCGACTTAAACTTTTCATTGCGGCACAAGGACGACGACACGCAGGAACAAGTTGCGGACATCGATGATGAATACTTCGATGCCAAGGTGCGTGCGTTGTTTGGCGAAGATGACATCGCCCCGGAAGATTCGGACTATGTCAATCCGGAGTTGTCCAGCGAAGAGCAAGACATTCGGACGAGTATCAACCAGGAAATCGTCGAGGAGCCGGTTACCGAACCGATTCCAACTTGGACAATGGTCATTTATCACGATGGCGAAAAGACGGTTGAGGATATTCCTCTGCCCGATCCCAACGCCGCCGATAACATCGATGTGGAACCCACAGAACCACAAGGTATTGAACTAGAACCGGCCGCCACGTAGTCCTGAATGCTGGGACCGCAACGGCAAAATGCCGGAGAGTAACGCAGTCATTTTCAATGCTTCTGATCGCAATAGTTGCCGGGACATTTGTCAAAGCAACACCGCACTGAGCGGCTTGATGAGACTTTGAGAACGATAAGAGTATGTAGTTGAATGGTGGGGCGCGCAAGCGTCCCCACCAATATTTTCTTGTTTTTGCGGGCCAATTGAAATCGCCCGAGTTGTGGTCTTCGACAAGCCTGTTCATGGCAAGTCGGCCGCGGCCGAGCGAACACGAGTTGATTTCCCGCTCGTAATTTCCAAACGTCAGGATAACGTTCGCACGTTTATGGAAGAGGCCGTCGCTTCTGCCAGGGACACTGTCGAATAGGATCACGCCCGAGGGACTCTGGACGGGATCACTCAAACGAGGGAGAGTGCAAGGATGCATATGCCAATTCGGTTTCGATCACGAGGTCTTATCTGTACCTCATTATTCGCTTTGTTGTTAGCTGCAGCGGCGCCTATCACCGCCGAAGATGCTCTGCCCATAGCGAACCACATGATTCATCACGTCGATCGTCCATTTACCAAATTGGAAATGGTGGAGAAGTCGACGCGAATCCTCGAACTCAAAGGCCGCATCACGACGGTCGATGTTAATGACTCAGAAGTCATTACCGCGTCTAAAGTGGAAAACCCATTCAATCCTCGGCAACTACGGATCAATGCCGGGGCACCGGGTGTCACCGACGTGACCGTCGTCGACGAATTTGGCCAAAGCCATAAGTTGGAGATCCTCGTCGTGGGCGACGTGCGGCATCTGCAATCGTTGCTGCAGCTGAGTTTTCCCGACGCTGCCATTCATGTGACGAAGGTGCAAAACACCGCCGTACTGAGCGGATGGGTCGACCAACCGGCACAGATTCGCCCGATCATGCAATTGACCGAGCAGTTCTTCCCCGAACCGATCAACAACATTCAAGTCGGCGGCGTCCAACAGGTCACGCTGAAAGTGAAGGTCATGGAGGTTCAACGTGGCAAGATTCGCCGGTTGGGCTTTAACTTCTTCGATATTGGCAGCAATGGATACATTCTCTCGAATCCAGGTAACCTCATTCCTATTCGGACGTTGACATCCGCTGCGGGAGCCGCGACAAGCCTCGACTTCAATCCGGCGGGGGCCACGGCGATGTTTGGGATTATCAGCGACAGCAATATTTTCCAGGGCTTCATCGAAGCTTTAAAGGAAGAATCGCTGTTGAAGATCTTGGCCGAGCCGAATCTTTCGGTGAAGAGCGGTTCCAAGGCGAACCTACTGCAAGGTGGAGAATTCCCGATTCTTATCCCGCAATCTCTGGGAACTTTGAGTGTCGAATTCAAATCCTTCGGCGTCAAACTGGAAGCGTTGCCCATCGTATTGGGGAACGGCCGGTTGAGCCTGCAATTGATTCCTGAAGTGAGCGAACGGGACTTCTCCAGTGCCATCGAAACGCAGGGAATCGTGGTGCCCGGTTTGACGACACGTCGTGTACAAACCGCTGTGGAAATGGACTTTGGACAAACGTTTGTGATTGCGGGTTTGATCTTCGATCGCCAGACAGCCACGACGTTTAAGGTTCCGGTGTTGGGAGAGCTGCCCATTTTTGGAGCCCTGTTCCGCCGGGTTCGCTATGACGAAACGGAAACCGAACTGTTGATTATGGTCACGCCGGAATTGGCCGACCCGTTGAAACCGTGTGAAGTCCCGCCGCAAGGCCCCGGACAATTCACAAGTACTCCGACCGACCGCGAGTTGTATCTCGATGGCACACTGGAAGTCCCCTACTACGGACCGGAATGTGTCGATTGCGAAGTTGACGGTGGCTATGTACCGCAACCTGCTTTCATCGAACCGACTCCGAATGGCAACATGCAGTACGCTCCGAGTACCGTTCCGCCGGCTCCGGCAGCCAGTGGATCCGACATTTCACCTCCGCCGACACCGCAACCTGAAGCTGCCAAACCAAAGGGAGTGGGGCCCACCTTGGGCCACTCCCCCGCCAAGCCCGATTTGGTCACACCACGTTTTCGTAGTGCGGCCCCTCGAGTTCAACAAGCTTCTGTTGCTCCCTCAGGTGCCACGCCCTTACTGGGGCCGGCACCGACCACTCGGGTGAAATCGACGCCGTCTACAACCGTGCGAGCCAAAGCGACCACTGAAGTGACGACAGCACCGCGAGCAAAAACGTTGAATCAAACCCGTTCCAATCGCCGCACCGGGCCGACACAAGTTGTCCAACAGCAGCGAACCGGGCAGAACAATACGACCATCGTACGGCGTGCTTCAGCTGCATCAGCGCAGTCATCCGACACAGCTCCAACGATAGCAGCTCCTGCAAATCCGGCGTTGGCCTTTCCCGATGGAAATAATCAGGAATTGTTGAACCAGTTGAAAGCGTCCAGCCAAGCAAAGCCCAGTCGTCGCGCCCCGCGGCCGGGGTTAATTGCTCCGACGGAGCTGAGCGGTCGGACTAATCCGGATGGACAATCGTCGAGCGGAACTCCCTGAGGATTTCGGCGCCTTGACTATGACGGCAGGATGCCGGCCTGTTCTTGAACTTCGGAGTATCTGTCCTTTTGAATCAGCGGCGAGAGACTAATGAATAACGTAGTCCGATTGGCAATTGTAGACCCCAACGACTCTTCCAGAACAACCATCAAAAATTTGTTGATGGGTATGGATATGGTGTGGTTGGAAGCCGAATGCTCACGTTACGACTTTTTTGCCGATGTCATTTCTCAGACACAGCCCGACATCGCGCTGATTAATCTCGACGACGATGAGGAAAAAGGCTTGGCCTTGATCCGTCGCGTGACACAGGATCTTCCCGGCTGCAGCGTTTTGGTCGTCAGCAGTTCGACCGAAGGCAGCCTGATCCTGCACGCAATGCGAAACGGGGCCAAGGAGTTCTTGAGTTATCCTCTCAAATGGGAGGATTTCCTGGCCGCGTTGGATCGCATTCAAAATGCGGGACGCGGCCGAGGCGGCGATGGGTCGGGCGCTCTCCTGCCAAGTCGTGGCCGTCAGCGGTGCCGGCGGCGGCGTGGGGTGTACCTCTTTGGCAGTCAATCTGGGCTGTAGTCTCGCCAAAGAGGAACGCAACAGTGTGGCAATCGTCGACATCGATTTCGCCTTGGGTGATGCGGACGTCTGGCTGGATATCATTCCTGATTACACAATTCATGACGTCACTGAAAACATCACCCGTTTGGACTACTCGTTGTTAAAACGTTCGTTAACGCAACATGATTGTGGTGTCTATTTGTTGCCGCGACCGGTGCAAATCACGCATGAAACAACGGTGGATACCGACCAACTCAAACGCATGATTGCCTTGTTGAAGGCGACGTTTACCCATCTGGTGATCGACGTCAGTAAGACGTATTCACCGTTGGATATGGCCACGTTGGAGTTGGCCGACAGCGTGCTCATGGTCACGCAACTCGACTTGCCCTGTTTGCGCAACGTCGTGCGATTGATGCAGTATTTTGACAATTTCGACGGATTGGTCGACAAAACCAAAGTGGTTGTTAACCGTTTGGGATTGGAAGAAGAACAAATCAGCTTGAACAAAGCTTTGGAAACGATCGGCCGTGAAATCTTTTGGCAGATCCCCAATGACTACGCCACGATGGTCGAGGCACGCAACAACGGCATTCCGCTCCAAATGCAGGCTCCGCGAGCGAAACTGACGAAGTGTGTTGATCAACTCGCCGCTGCATTGGACGGGAAAAGCGCCGCCAAAGCGACGGACGATAGCAAGAAACCGCGTCGTACCAGCCTGTTTGGATTCCTATCTAGCGGATCCAAATAGCATACCGCGGACGTTAGCCTCATCTAGGGACGTGTACTGAACCGCGCTTGGTCTGCGCGGCAGATAACGACATCGGCAGGCTGAATTAGGCATCGACGTCCAAGTGGCCACCGCGAAGTCCCAAAGCATCAGTGGCATGTTGGGTGGGGCGTTCCGTAGTCTCAGAATCACTGGCGTCTTGCTGGTCTTCGGCGTGACTTTCACCGGGAGAGGCTCCCCAGCTCTGACGACCGTCTGCGTCGCGGTCGGCATCCAAGTCGGCTTCTACTACATCTTTATCGATGGCTTCGGTTTGTTCGACTTGGAATTTCTGCGCCGCCTGCTGGGACTTGCTCTCGTCCTGTTGCGAGGTCGTCCGTTGGGCACCGGCGAAAGAACTCGCCAGGTTGAACGCGGCTGGATTGCTCGAACCGATACTGCTCATCGCATTTTCTCCCCGTTGTTTCCATAACCGTCCCTGGTCGATTGGCGGTGATCAAAACAGAGTAGACGAGGAACGTCGGAAATCCCGAAAAGCGGGATTCTCGTGGGGGGGAGTATCAAGGGAGTCAAGCACCGCGGGCCTCCTCGTCCTGCCGCCCGCAGGTGCAAAGTATAGCTCACTTTCCGGGGAGCGGCACTACCAATTTTCGGCCCGTTATGGGTTTTGAGAGGGCGTATCCGCAGTTGTCTCTGTGGATGTTGTCTCTGTAATTGGAGTGACCTCGCCAATTTTGATCGTCGGAGAGGGCTTGGTCTCGGCTTGGATTTCTTTTTGGCTGCTCGCTGGAAGAAACGGATTGACCGGTGGCGTAATCGGGTTGTCATCAGCCACCTTGGAGGGCGCCGGTTTTACGGGGGAGGTTTCCACCAAGCGTCCGCCGGAACGTGTCGGGTGTCCGTAACGAATCAGCGACAATTGGCGCCCTTCGAATTTAATGTCGGAAACTAAATAGTTGCCGCCGCGGCGCCCGAGCTGCGAAGGTTGTCGTGCGTCGTCATTTTGCCAAATTGCCGTGACAGCGTTTGGTGGAACACGACGCAGATGCAATACCGTCGGCTGCATGTGTGGATATTTGAGAACCAACGCGATTTTTGTCGAACGCGGCGTTGAGGAAAAGATCCCCCCCAATTGAACGGCATCGCGAAAACGAACTTCGGCAGCGTCGTTCTTTTGTCCCAACTCGGGAGCGTGCACGGTTCGGCCATTGATCAACAAACTGACTTTGGCCGTTCCAATTTGCCACAAGGGATCCGCTCGGAAGACAATGTCGTCCATACCCAAATTCATATCGGCGTAACCGAAGAGTGTTCGCAGCAAATGCCGGTTGACCATGGTGGGCACTTCGTCGGATCCAAGATAAGCACACGCCCGGAGGACTGCCGGCACTGGAATTTGTCCCAGCACCTGTTCGTCGCGTAGCCAGTGAATCAATTTTTCCCGTTCGCCCGAATCCTGGTAGATGGTCATCAACGCGACCAGGCTTTGCGTCCGTTCCAAGTGTGCATCAATGTTTCGTAAAGCGGCCTCTTCGGCGAGTTCATATTTACCATGCTTGGCCAAAATGCGTGCGCAGACCAGATTGGCCTGCCACGCAGTGTCTGCGTAGCCCAATGCTTCTTGGGCAGTCCGTGCCGCTTCGCGGTTGCCTTGAAAGTCTTGAATGGCTGCCAAGTTCGCAACTCCGGCGGCCAACATTTCGTCCCGGCGGAAGTGCCCTGCCCCGTAGTTGGCAAGGTTTTCATAGGTTTCTGCGGCCTTGTCCCAATCTCCTAATGCTTGGTGCGTGCGGGCAACGTGGTACCAATAGGGCGGGTAACATTCCATAAATTTTTCTAAGCGTTGCAGCAATCGCAAACGAATTTCAGGGTCTGTTTCGTCCAATGCGGCGTCCAGGCTGTCTAAGTCGGCGCAGCGGATCAACCAGCGATCGGGAATGTTTTTCTTCTGAATCATTTTCCAGAATGTGTCCAGGAATTGCGAAGAACTGTTCACAACCTGCACCATTCGCGATTTTTCGATGTTCCAAACTGCGTGATCGGTGTTGGTTTTTAAATTTCGGTAGTCCCACCAACTCCCAGCGCCAGTTCGCAAAGCTTCGCCGTATTGAAGTGTCGTTACTTGTGTGCTCAATAAAAACGCGGAGGCCATCGCTTGTCGGCCAAGATTCCGCCGAAATTCTGATTTGAGATGTTGTCGTTCTTTTTCCGCGATCGTTTCGCCGCCAATTTCTTCCAAAACCTTGGTATAGAGCGTGACCACCTCTTGGTCGGCAATGCCGTTGAGGTTCAAGTTATTGAGAATGTTCTCTTGCTCTTCGACCAACACTGGTTTTGTGCCATTGCGCTTGATGCGGAAAAAAGCGGCGCGACAGTAGTTGAGCGCAACGGCGGCGGCACGGTCACGGCTGTCGGAATTGGGGGAACGCGGCACGTCACCGGCTTCCTCCGCACCGACGGCAGTGGTGATAAAAAGGGAAATCGTCAAACTAATAATGAGTGCTCGCATGTGCGTGCCTGTATCTCGATTTCAATGATTCTCAGGGGCTGGGGCGAATTTACCGCAGGGGGGTGGGCGTCCAGCGGACCAATGAGCGCAATCCGCATCAGGTATGCTCGCGCACCCGTTGAAAGTCTACACGCGCACCGCGAGCGTGTCGGACTTCTTAGAGAACGGCGGACAACTTCACCCCCTGCCCGGGGTGATTCGCCGTGTTAGTGAAAATCTGCGGCCCAGCGCACGGGCCGACGCGGTGGCACAACAATTAGCATCCGTATCGATTCGCAAGTTTCGCGAATCGATACGACCGGAACATCCTGAGAATGTTCGAGTTCATTCAAGAATTGCCGAAATGGTCCGATCAACCCGCTTTGGCGCGCGTTTGAGTCTCGATGGCTGCAAACTGTGCGGCTGGGATCGAGATCGGTGCCGTTTTTTGGCCACTGCGACCCAAGGCGATGGAAATGGCTTGGACAACCCGTTCTAGTTGTTGGGCTGTCAGTTCTGAGAAGATCGGCAATGCCAACGTTTCGGCGGCCGCTCGTTCCGATTCGGGCAACGATCCCGCTTCGTATCCCAAATATGCGAAGCATGGTTGCAAGTGCAATGGAATCGGATAATAGATCGCGCAACCAACCTGTTGTTCGTGCAATGCTGCCTTGATCTCGTCTCGGCGACCATCTTTGACACGAATGCAGTATTGGTTGTAAATATGTTTTCGACCGGGACTGACGGCCGGCGTTTCGATGGCATCCAGTAGACCGTATTCTTCAAATAACGTCTGGTATTGGCTGGCGTTATTTCTCCGTGCTTCGGTCCAGGAATCCAAATGCGGCAGTTTGACGCGCAATACGGCTGCCTGCAACGCATCTAAACGGCTGTTGAGGCCGACTTCTAGGTGATGATAACCACCGGTATCGCCGTGAACGCGGAGCCGTCGCAACCGCGCGGCCAAGTCGGCATCGTCGGTTGTGATTAAACCGCCGTCCCCTGCTCCTCCCAGGTTTTTGGTGGGAAAGAAGCTGAAGCAACCCATCGTTCCTAGAACACCGGCGCGGCGGCCCATGAGTTCTGAACCGATGGCCTGAGCGGCATCTTCAATGATTGCCAAGCCATGCTGAACGGCAATTCGCCACAGCGGTTCCATGTCTGCACATTGTCCGTACAGATGAACCGGCAAAATCGCCCGTGTTTTGGGAGTGATTGCCGCTTCGACCGCAGCGGGGTCAATGTTGAAACAGTCTGGTTGAATATCAACGAAGACCGGGACCGCTCCGGAACGATAAATCGCGCCGCCGGTGGCGAAAAATGTGTAAGGGCTAGTAATCACCTCGTCGCCCGGCTTCAAATCGAGCGCCATCAGCGCCAGCAACAGCGCATCGGTACCCGAAGCGCAGCCGATCGCTTCGCGGGAATCACAGTAAGAGGCAACTTCGAATTCGAACTCGGAGACCTCGTCGCCTAACACAAAATGTTGCGAGGCGAAGACTTGGGCGACCTTGTCCTGGACAGCTTCAGCGATGCTGGCGTTTTGAGACACAAGGTCGATGAATGGAACCGGTTCGGCAACAACGTCGCCGTGAGCGCGCAGGGGAAGAATCTCGGACATGGGCGACTCCATTCGCACATGATGACATCAAAGGGGGGAAATTGAGGCGGTAAATTACGGCCGAGGGTCGTTTGTGTCAAGATGAGGTCGCGAGCAATATTGTTGCTGAAATGGCAGCTTGACGGCTACAAGCTCAACCGCCGAACGCACCGTAGCGACGTACGCCACGAATGAACATCACCCGGTTGGCCACGGCCAGAATCAATATCCAACCGCCGGCAATCAACAGTTCATTGAACAGTTGCGCGTGCGTGTAATGGCCCAACATGATCGAAGCGGGGAAATACGCGAGGTACTTAAACGGCAAATAAATCACCCACGCATTGACCGACTCAGGTAACCAGTCGAGCGGAATCATGTGCCCCGACAAAAAGTAGTTGAGCATCATGTATACGAAAATTAGCGAACTGACTTCCAGAAACCAAAACGACACCAGTCCGATCATGCTTTCGATCAAAAACCCGATCAAAAATGCAATCGGCAGCGAAATCAAAAATCCCGCGATCGTGAAGCCGTCCGGCCAACCCGAGAAATAATCCCGGCACAAGATAAACACCAACGCAAACGGGCCGACCGCCACGATGTAATACACCAGCTTGTGGGCCACACGGTGCCAAAACAGGTAGCCCAGAAAATCGACCGGCTGAATCAGAAACTTTTTGATGGTCCCCTCACGCACGTCACGAGCCACCCCGGTCGCCAAGCCGGGCATGCTGGAAAACGCCCGTGCCACCATCGCCAACAAAAAATAGGCGATCATGTCGTCATAGCTGTAGCCGTTGAGTTTCTTCTTGGGTTGGTCGGAATGAACGGCGAAGATCGCGCCCCATAAAAATATCTGCGTCACGATCGGCAAAAATCGAACCAGCGTCGCAAACGCAAAATCGGCGCGATAAACGAGTCGCTCCTCAATACAGGTCCGCAGAATGACCCAGTTGATACGAAGTCGCGCGATCATGGACGATGATGCCAAGTGAAGACGAAAAGAAACAATCTCTGACCGGCCGACATCATAGGAAGCCCCACAACGATTGCAAAGCAAACGCATTTTCCCGGAGTCAGGGGACTCCTACTTGCAGCGTCCCGGGAGGGCGAAGCTCCTGCTGAGCCGCAACGGTAGAGTCAGCGTGGTTGGCGAATCCGTCGAGAAAATCACACGCTCCGGTCGCACGCTGCTCGGCGGGAGCCTCGCCCTCCCGGAACACGAAAACGCGTGTTTATGACACCTTCACCGCTTGGAGCAGACCTTTGATGTAACCGTAACTAAACGCGAATCCTTGGTGTCCACCGGGATCTTCGGGGTGTTGCGGCACATGGTCGGGCATGACCATGTATTCATATCCCACATCACGCAGCGCTTGCATCAATGCGAGCATGTCCATGTCTCCTTCGTCGGGATAGACCTCTTGAAAATCTCCCCGCTTGCCGCGGATATTGCGAAAGTGGATATTAAAGATTTTCTTCCGCTCGCCAAAATGATGAATCACATCCACAATTTCGCCGGCCGGGTCTTCCAGCATCTCCGCTGTGCTGCCCAAGCACAGGTTCAGACCGTGGTAATCGCTTTCATTGATCGAGACAAATTTCTTCAGCCCGTCGACAGTCCCTAGGACGCGATTGAGCCCTTGGAATCCGCCCGGCGGTGTGCCGGGGTCGTGCGGATGGCAGGCAGCGCGGATTTTGTATTCTTCGCAGACCGGGATGATCCGTTCGAGAAAATAGGTGATCCGCTCCCAGATTACGTCGTCGCTGATTTTTCCCGCCCGCGTTAATGGCGGATCGGCGACTGCTTCGGCGGCTTTCCAGGTACTGTATGTCGAACCGCCGCGGCCGGGTGTCCGCTCGGTTCGCAATACTCCCAGTAGACTCATGTTGTATTTGACCGCCGGAATGCCGACAGCGGCGCAGTTGGCGATCATCTTTTGAATATGCTCGATATCCCGATCCCGCTCAGGACTTTCCCCGAGCATGATCGCTCCCCGTTTTTCACGGTCGATATGGCTGGAGGATAAAAACGGGAGCGCAACAATATCCAAACTAACGCCATGCTCTTCACAAACGTCACGCGTTTTCTGCAGATCTTCGACGGACCAATATCCACGTTCGCCCGGTTTGGGCGGGTGGCCGCAAATGTGATTCACGCCGTGCCGCTTAAAATACTGCAACATGCTGGGTGAGGTCGGACCCCGCTGGCAACCGACATGCATTTTGACCGGCGGCGCTGCTTTGGATTCGGCGGCGCGTTCCGGCTGTGCGGTAGAACCTGTTTGTTCGCAGCCAGTCAGGGCCAACGCCGAGGCGGCGGTCGTGGCAGTGAGAAATTCGCGTCGTTGCATGATACCGGTCTCCGTTCTGTTTACAAGTAGTTTCAAAACCCTCTGACGCGTTCCACTGACACTGGTCTGTAAGTTCCTGTTACAAGCGCAACCGGGTTTTGAAACTGGTTCTAGCGCTCGAATTGTGCGGGGTCCCAAATTGTGCAGCCAATAAAGCGTTGTGGTTGTTCGTCGTTGTGATAATAGTAGATGGTGACCATCTTTCCGTCGGCCCGTTGGATACTGCGTGGATAGCCGATGTCCCAACTCGCAGCGTCGTCGCGCAACACGAATTCGCGGCTCCAGGTTTGGCCGTCATCATCAGAAATCCGGCCGCGAATCCCATAGGGAGCCCGTCGCCAACCGTACGTCATGGCCAGCTTGCCATTTTTCAGTCGTGTGAGTGTGGCGGGATTGCCGGAGTTTTCGATCTGCGGCTCTTTGAGCAGATACCATGACTTGCCGTCGTCGGGCGAGACGAACGGTTCGATCCACCAACGTTTTTTACCGTCGAAAATACCTCCGCGACGAATCATGCTCAGGTAGCCGGTCTTTCCGATCCGCACCGTGGCAGGCATAATCGCGTAACCATAGGCAGCCGGCGGTTGGTTCCCGATCCAGCCGACCAAGTCCCAGGTCATCCCGCCGTCCAGTGTGCGAATGCATAATGGTTGCCCTTCACTACCACTTTCCTTAGCGGCGGCGATGAAGGCCGTCAGGCGGTTTTTGCCTTCGACGATGTAGTCGGTACGGCAGAGCAGATTCGGTCGGCCGTAGACCGGCAATTCATAAGGGCCGTTCCAAGTGAGGCAGCGGTCTAACGAATAATGAAATTGACTCTTCGTGAATCGGACTGCCAAATCGGGGTTTGAAAAATCAATCGGCTTGTCAAGTTTTTGCGGCTTGTTCTGGTTGCCGTTCTTATCGATGTAGGACGGACGTTCAACGACCCATGTTTCACCACCATCCATACTGCGGGCCTGACGCGGAACGGAGGGTTGGTCGCGATCAATATCATGGCCGCCGGTGGGATTCTTCTTGTAATACCCCAGCGTAAAGCCAACCACAATTTCGTCGCCCCATGACCAGATCCCGTTATTCGCCGGCCATCCGGCAAAGCGTTCCGGTTCTTGGAACACCACTGTGTTTTTGACATTCGCGTTTTGTGCCAATACGTGAGTCGGTGCCGCGGTTAGGATTGCAGCGATGATTAACAAGAGTCTCATATCTTACCTTTAAAGATGTCTGCGAATTATTTCAGTGGTTGCAGTTTAATGTTCTTGAACCAACAATCGCCACCGTGATCTTGCAAGCCGATGTAACCACGACGGGGATGGTCCTTGTAGGCGAACTCGAACTTGTGCGGCGAGCCATTGGGACGCTGGCCTTTTTTGGTCCACATGTCGAGGTCCATCATCGTCACAGTCCGATGATTGAGTCGAACTTCAACGATGTTCTTGTTGCAGGTCAGCACCAAGTGGTTCCACTCCCCCGCTGGCCGCATGACGTTGGAGTTCGCAGCAACAAGACCGTAAATCGCACCTGTGTCGGTGAAACCCTGGCCGCGCGTGTCGTCAATGGCCACCTCTAATCCGTTGTAGCCGACATCTTTGCCGGGCAACGGTTCGAGCGGCGATGTGCGAAAAAAGAGGCCGGTGTTGCAGCCGGGGCTGATTTTGAAATCGAGCGTCAGGATAAAGTTGTCCCATTGCCGCTCGTGAATCAGCATATACCCGCCGCAACGATGCGGATTGAGACTCCCCTGCTCGACCGGTCGCGCGCTGGGCTGGCCATCGTTGGTTGTCCAGCCGCTGAGCGATTTGCCGTCAAACAACAAGATCCATCCATCCCGTTTTTCTTGTTCAGTGAGTTCATTGTCGGCGGCAAAGGCAGGCAGGACCAGCGCCATAAAGACCAGCAATGCGAAAACGGTATAGCGATGCATCTTCCTACCCCCAGTTGAAAAAATTACGTCATTCGCATTTTCCTGCGCGCATTGAGAATTCGTTCCCAAACTGCCGTTTTGGAACGAAGAGAAGTGAATGATGTAACGGATTGCGAGGGTAGAAGGGTCACACCGACTTTATCAAACCTCGCCGGTGGTTGAAACCGGCTGGGGGTGGCTTATGATGTGAGCGACGATCAACGTTTACTGTTTCTCGAAACTGCAACAGGCGAATTCCATGGACCTGAAAAAACTAACCGATGCTCTGACAACGCACATGCCTCCGATAATGCGCTGGGCGGGGACGGTCGCGCGGCGGATTCGCAAATTTGATATCGCTGTCGAAGCCAAATCGTCGGGCAGTGCAAACACCGACGCCTTAACGATCGCCGACTTGAGCGTGCAAGAATTGATCGTCGCCTGTCTGCGCGATACCGATCCGATCTTTCGCCAATGTCGACTTCAAGGCGAGGAGTCAACGGAGATTTCGAACGCTTCGCAACTGAAGCGCCGTACTCCATTGTGATTGATCCCATCGATGGGACCAAAGGGTATCGTGATCGCGAAGGATGCGCCTATTCGGTCATGCTCTCGTTGCAAACGCCCGATTCGGTGGAGTACTCATTGGTCTACATCCCCGAACAGGGCGAAAACGGCTCGTGGGTTTTTGCTTGCGGCGATCTTGTGGCAACGGGACCGGACGATCCGAGCCGCCCGGCGGCAGACGTCGTCCGCACGCTGACCCCCATCGTTCCCTCTGAGCGTGGAAGCTCTAAGAAAATCTATTTGATCGGTTATCAAAAACAAGACGCCGAAAAGGCGCAGTTAGTCACCGATGCGGGACTGGAAGGAGTGCTCGCCGCCGATATGGGAGGCTGCCATTATTGGACATTCGCCCGGGGAGAGTTCACCGGTTCGCTCATTCACTCGCCGAACATCTATGACTTTCCCGTGGGCATGCACATCGCGCGGATTCTGGGAGGTGACGCGTTGTGGGTCCACAACGAACAGCCGGTCCATCTGCGTGAGACTTGGCTGGACGAGCGAGCCGACATGGAACGACTGCCGGGTATTGTCGCCTGCAGCGCCGACCGCGCGGTGCTAAAAACACTGTGTGAATTGGCACGTGATTGGAATCCGGTGCGGTATCACGATTGACAGACACGCGGAGGAGCGAGTTCGACATGCGCCTGTTTTGTGGCTTCGACCAGGATGCCGCCCAATTTAAAAAAGCGGTGCAATTTGGTGAAGTACAGTTGTTCTTGCCACGGCAAGCCCACCTCTTCGCACATGCTATTGAGCTCGCGACGATTGTAAGTCCTGCATTTCCAGGTCCGGCTGGTCAAGGCGCCGGCGACGGTATCTTCAGTCGCCAGCAGCAACATGCTCCCTCCGGGTTGCAACACGCGGACGAACTCTCGTAGACCGGGCCGCGGGTCGTGCAAGTGTTCGATCACCCAGCCACAGGTGATGCAATCGAACGAATCGTCGGCAAAGGGAAGTTGGGTGAGGTCGGCCGTCACGTAATTGGGACGGTCGCTGTCCAGACGTGTCCGTGCGCGACGAAGCATTTGATGCGAAAGGTCGCAACCGATGAGTTCAGCAGACGGATTGGTTCGTTTGATGAGATGTCCGAGAATCTGACCGGCACCCGCGCCAATGTCCAAGATTTTGTGAAACCGTGTGGCATCGAACTTGCGTTCACGGAACATCAGCCCGACCAACGGTTCGTGCAGCGAAACCAGACTCGCCATGGCGAGCATCGCTCCCTTGGGCCCATCGTAGAGTTGTTTCACATCCTGGCGATACTGATTCAGGCTCAACCGTTGCATGCCTTTGAATTCCACTAGTTTTCGCAATGCGCGCTTACGTTTTCGTCGTTGCGAAGGGGATTCCGGCTGTTGCGTGGCCATTTATATATCTCGTCCTTAATTACGTCGGCTGAAGATCCAGGGAACCGCGTTCTGGCGTTGAGCATCCTGATGCATCCAACCCCAGCAAGTGGGGATGGGACGGTGTGCGGTCTCCTAATGAGAATCCCGCAAATATCTATTTATAAATCCCTTCGGCGCAATTGCCCACCGAAACATGGCCTTCTTGATGAAATACCGGGAAATCGTTTTTTGCACAATAATGCGAAAAGGGGGCTATTCTGTTGCGAGAAGGTGGCTGATTGGTAGGCGAATCGGGCCCACAATCTGCTTGAAGAGTCACAGTCGGATCATTATAGTCCATAGTGGTGACACGGAGTAACGTTTGACGAACGCATTGGCAGAGCGAATGATTGTTGAAAGCCGATGCGGGGTGTTAAATTGTTCCTAATCCCAAATCATTTCCCAGCCTACGTAATTGTCCCCGCGATAGGGGACGGGCGTGTTTTCACTCAATCGGGGCTTGGCTGCTTCGAATTACAGAGAGTCTCATTCGAATGTGAATGATGCTCCTCAATCCCTTTTCGTTAATGCTGCACGGATATTGACTGTATGTCCAAAGTGGTCGAACTGACAACCGCCGATGAACCCCGTGATGTCATTCACGAGGCGGTACAGTCATTGAGTGAAGGAGGATTGGTTTGTTTTCCAACCGAAACCATCTATGTCGTCGCCTGCGATGCCTTAAATGAAGCCGGTTTACAGCGTTTGGCCGCTCTTCGCCAGCAACTACCGGACGAAAGATGCAGCTTAGCTGTTCGCGATGCGGATGCCGCAGTCGATTTCGTTCCCCAAATAAGTGAACTGGGGCAACGTTTGTGCCGCCGTTGTTGGCCGGGACCGGTTACGTTGTCGTTCGACCAGTCCGCTACGGGGGGGGCTTTCGACGCTCTCTCGCCGGATTGTCAGGCTGCTGTCATGCCGGAGGGGAATTTGCGATTGTCGGTCCCTGCCGCCGAGGTCGTCCAGGCGGTGATGCGATTGATGCCCAATCCTCTGGTCCTGCTGGGAATTCAAAGGGCTACTGACGTTCCTAAAACTGCGGGTGAAGCAGCGATCACGTACGGAGATGCGGTTGATTTATTGATCGACGGGGGAGCGTGTCGTTATGGGGAACCGGCGACAGAGGTCCATGTTTCGGGAGAAAACTGGGATGTGGTCTTCGAGTCGACCGTGACAGAACGGACGGTCCGACGACTGGCGAGCCACGTTTATCTGTTTGTTTGTACAGGGAACACCTGCCGCAGTCCCATGGCCGAGGCATTGTTTCGCAAAATGCTGACGGAACGATTAGAATGTACCGAAGACGAGCTGTCCGATCGGGGACATATCGTCGCATCCGCAGGAATTGCGGCCTCAATGGGGGGGCGTCCGAGTCCCGAATCGGTCGAAATTTTGCAGGCCAAGGGAATCGACCTGCATCAACACGCCAGTCAGCCACTGACAGGGAATTTGCTGCAGGCGGCCGACCATGTTTACACAATGACCAACGGCCATCGAGAAAGCATTTTGTATGAAGCCCCCCTGGCCGAGGAGCGTGTTTCGGTGCTCTCTCGGGACGGCGGAGATATTTCCGACCCGATTGGCTGTGGCATGGATCAATATGTGGAATGCGCTGATCAGATTGAGCGGAATCTCAAGGCATTGATTGCGGAATTGTTTGAGGATTGATAAAGAAGTGTCCAATTCGATTCGGCTTGGGGCACAACCGGCTGCAAAAGCGGATAGTTGTGCTTGATTTTCCTAAACCAATCCGTGTCGAACCATGGTTTTAAAGTCATTTACGGGGATTCATGTCAGATTGAGGACCATTGGATAACGAGCGCGAATCCCAGCGGGTTTTACGCGAGCGCAAGATGACTCGATCTGCCAATAACATAGATGGAAGCTGTACGAGGTTAACGCAATCACCATGAAAATCGCTGTTGCAAGTGATCACCGCGGATTCGCAATCAAGAGCAAAATTTTGCAAATGATTTCCGAAGCCGGCCATGAAGCGATTGATTTGGGAACGGACTCAATCGAAAGCGTCGATTATCCTGATTTCGCTGGGCAGGTAGCCAAATCGGTCTCCCGTGGCGAGATTGACCGTGGCATTCTGATTTGCGGAAGCGGACTGGGGATGTGCATCGTAGCCAATAAATTCCCCAAAGTGCGCGCGACGCAATGCCATGACGATTTGTCCGCCGAGATGAGCCGCTTGCACAACGACTCCAACGTGCTTTGTCTGTCGGCCGACATGTTGGGAGACAAATTGATCAACCGCATGATCAATATTTGGCTCAAGACCGAATTCGAAGGGGGCCGCCATGCCCGTCGCCTCGAAAAAATCGCCGAAATTGAACGCGAAGTCACCGCGGAAGAGGATAAAGACTAACGCTCCGCGCCAGCTCACAGCGTTCTTCGGGCCAGACCGCAGCACCGCCTCCTAATTTGTTGTCGTGGTCAGTCTCTGTCTAATGGTCAGCGACGGGGTGGCTGGGGATGAGTGTTAACTCGCCCCCCCTGGTCTCTTGAATTTCCTGTGCCCTACGTACCGGCGTCTGACTTGGTCCGTCGCCAGTGACCTGGTCGCTCAGTTCCGATGTAGAACTTTTCGGCGTACACGGACCCGTCGGTCATGCTGTGCATGACGAAACGCGCTGGCGAGTGTGTCCGCAAATCATGCCGTCTGCGGACAAAACTCGCGCTGGCTCCTTTTCAAACTTGTTCAGTGCCGTTATTGTTTTTGTTGGCTCCGTGATTGTCAGCGGGGCGAATTGGCGGTCGGAGTGCGAGGAAACAACGGACATGGACGCAGCGAGCTTAAAATACCAAAAGACCCACGAATGGGCACATGCGGACGGTGACGTGGTGACGGTCGGAATTACCGATTTCGCAGTTGCCCAACTGACCGACCTGGTCTATATCGAATTACCGGATGTGGGACGGACTGTCTCGGCCGGCGAGTCGTTCGGCGAGGTTGAAAGCGTTAAAGCGGTCAGTGACTTATATAGCCCGATCTCGGGGGAAGTGGTCGAGGTAAACTCGGCACTCGAAAATGGACTCGAAGTCCTGTCTGAAGACGCATTTGGTGCCGGATGGATCGCCAAGATCAAAACCGACAACGTGGGACAACTCGACGCCCTGATGGATAAAGCGGCTTACGACAAGCATTGCGAAGCTGAGGCCCACTGAGCTAAAGCACGCTGAACCAAAGCCGACTGAGACGAATTGCCAACTGATGGTTTTTGTCGTTGGTCGCCCGGTCCGGCAACCGCTGGATGGTTGACGACCGGTACACTAAGACGACCGAGCACAGAATCGATACGACAGCACCGTCGTCGGTTTGCCTGCTGCTATTTCTTTGACAACTTGCCGTTTTCGAATTTCGCATGGGGCGGAGCATCCGCCGGTTGCGGCGGCGCGCGATGATACTTTGATGGAGAGAACTGGTGGCTTACCTCGACAATACGCCCGAACAACAACGCGAAATGCTGGCCACGATCGGCGCTGCGTCGATTGAGGAACTCTTTGCGCAGATTCCCGCTGATTTGCAGCTCAAACGGCCGTTGGACATGCCTCCCGCATTGTCGGAAATGGAATTGCAGTCGGCACTCAATAAGCTGGCAAAACAAAATAGCCAGCGGCAAGGTACCTGCTTCCTAGGGGGGGGCTGTTACGATCACTTCATCCCCGCCGCTGTCGATGCCATTGCCTCACGCAGTGAATTCTACACCGCCTATACGCCCTATCAGGCCGAAGCCAGTCAAGGGAGCTTGCAGGCGTTTTATGAATTCCAAACGCTGATCTGCCAATTGACCGGCATGGAAGTCTCCAATGCCAGCCTGTACGAAGGGGGCACCAGCGTTAGCGAAGCCGCCTTTATGGCGATGCGTGTTACCGGCCGCTACAAAAAAGTGGTACTACTCGGCTCCGTGCACCCCGAATACCGCGCGGTGGTCGACACCTATTTTAGCGATCTTGAAAGTGAAGCGGTTGTCGTCCCCACGCCCAACGGAACCGCTGATCTCGCCGCGGTACGGGACGCCCTCGACGATCAGACCGCCTGTTTGGTCATTCAACACCCCAACTTCTTCGGCTGCTTGGAAGATGCTCGCGAATTGGTTGAAGCCGCGCATGAGGTTGGCGCACTGGCAGTCGTCAGTTGCGATCCGATTAGTTTAGGCATGTTGGTTCGTCCCGGCGAATACGGCGCGGACATTGTTGTTGCCGAAGGGCAAAGCTTGGGAACGCCGTTACAATACGGCGGGCCGTTTTTGGGGATCTTGGCCTGCCGGCAAAAATTCATGCGAAAGATGCCCGGCCGTTTGATCGGTGAAACGACCGACCGCGATGGCCGGCCCTGTTTTGTGCTCAACCTGCAAGCCCGCGAACAGCACATTCGCCGTGATAAAGCGACCAGCAATATCTGCACGAATCAAGGTTTGATTGCCCTGCGTGCGACCGCCTATATGGCGTTGCTTGGCAAACAAGGACTAGGCGAAGTCGCCGAGTTGTCTTGTCGCAAGGCGCACTATGTGGCGGAGCGGTTGACGGCGATCGACGGTTTCTCGTTGGCGTACGATCGACCTTTTTTCAAAGAGTTCACGTTGCGTTGTGAGAATGGTGCTGCCGAGGCATTGGCCAAAGCCGCCCAGGCCGGATTCGACATCGGTCCCCTGCTCTCTCAATTCGATGCCAGCAATCAAAGCGATCTGTTGGTCGCCACGACCGAATGCCGGACACGGCAAGAGATCGACGCGCTAGCGGACGCCCTCGCCCAATAATCATCACACGCAGCTTCCTCTACCCTCGCGGCTCCACATGAGCAGCACTACGATCACGCGGAAAAAACTCAAACATGCGTAATACACAAGCCACGCAATTGCTGTTCGACCAATCTCATCCGGGACGACGCGGTACAACGTTTCCCGCTTCGGATGTCCCTGAACGTGCGCTGGACGAATTGATTCCCGCCGCTCAGCGGTCCGAATCGTTACCCGAATTGCCGGAAGTGACTGAGCCGGCAGTGATTCGCCACTATGTGAATCTCTCGACGCTGAACATGTCGGTCGACACGCATTTTTACCCGTTGGGGAGTTGTACGATGAAGTACAACCCCAAGCGGCACGAACGCTTGGCGGCGCTGCCGGGGTTGGTCGATTTGCACCCCTATGCCACAGCTCAGTCGTCGCAAGGCATGTTGCAGTTGCTGTTTGAAACACAGGAAATGTTGGCCGAGATTGCCGGATTGCCAGCCGTCTCACTGCAACCGGCGGCCGGAGCGCAAGGGGAATTGGCGGCGCTTCTGGTCGCAGCGGCGTATTTTCGCGACCGCGGGGAAAAACGGACCAAGGTGCTCTTCCCCGACAGTGCTCACGGCACAAACCCGGCCAGCGCGAACATCGCCGGTTTCGAATGTGTGCAATTGCCCAGCACGGACAAGGGATTTGTTGATCTCGATTTACTCAAAGAAAAATTGGACGACCAGACCGCCGTGTTCATGATCACCAATCCCAATACGTTGGGGATGTTCGAACGCGAGATTGGAACCATTGCCGAGATGGTCCATGCCGCGGGCGGCTTGGTATACATCGACGGCGCAAACATGAATGCGATTTTGGGCATCACGCGTCCCGGCGATTTTGGGGGCGACATGATGCACTACAACGTGCACAAAACTTTCACCGGTCCACACGGCGCAGGGGGACCTGGATCGGGACCGATTGCTGTTCGCGATTTTTTAGCGGAGTATTTGCCCGGACCCGTTGTCACCAAAAGCGACACCGGAGAATTTCAACTCGAGCAGCCGGCAAAATCGATCGGCCGGGTGCGGAGTTTCTTCGGCAATGTCGGCATTCTGCTACGCGGATATTGTTACCTGCGCACGCTCGGTGCACAGGGACTGCGCGAGGTCTCCGAAAACGCCGTCCTAAATGCGAACTATCTGCTGGCAAAATTGAAGGGAGTCTTGCCGGTCCCGCAGGGGGATCGTTGCATGCACGAATTCGTCGCCACCGCCAAATCGTTGGCAACGAAAAAAGGAATCACGGCGATGGACATCGCCAAACGGTTGCTGGATTACGGCTTCCATGCCCCCACGGTCTACTTTCCGATGGTCGTTCCCGAAGCGGTGATGGTGGAACCGACGGAAACTGAATCGAAGGAAACGCTCGATGCGTTCGCGGCGGCGATCTTGGCAATTTCCGAAGAAGATGCCGATTACGTGCATGCGGCTCCGCACACCACCCCGGTTCGCCGTCCCGACGACGTCAAAGCCGCCCGCCAACCCAACCTGAGATGGACACCCACTTGTGAATGATCCCGAGGCATCCCCGACAGCCGTTTGCCAAGTGCTCGTAGAAAATGCGCCGCAGACCGGCACATGGAATATGGCGGCTGGATGAGGCGTTGTTGGAGTCGGGGGCGAATGAGGGGCAATGTTGGCTGCGTTGGTACCGTTGGTCCCAGCCCACTGTGTCGCTGGGCTACTTCCAAGATCGCGAAATCCCGGATGACCTACGCAGTCTGCCGGTCGTGAAACGTCTCTCCGGTGGTGGCGCGATTTTGCATCACCACGAGTGGACCTATTCGGTCGTTGT
Source organism: uncultured Planctomycetaceae bacterium (assembly GCA_942492455.1). Classification (GTDB taxonomy): domain Bacteria; phylum Planctomycetota; class Planctomycetia; order Planctomycetales; family Planctomycetaceae; genus Symmachiella. The sequence goes on from CALOFE010000007.1 coordinate 346,183, forward strand.
TCCATCGCGGCACCCCAGAGCTCGCAATCCCCCCGCTTTGTACGGCGCAGTCCATGACCGGATCATCAGCGTATTGGCCGAATTGGGGGTTATGTCTCAGATGCGAGGCTCGACGGCGGCGTTTCGTGACGATTCGTTTCTCTGCTTTCAGCGCGGAGATGCCAATGATGTGCTGATTGGTCAACATAAAGTTCTCGGCAGCGCGCAGCGTCGCCGTCGCGGCGCCGTATTGCAGCACGGCAGCCTGCTGATGGCATCCTCGCCCCATGCCGGGGACTTGCCAGGCCTCCATGATTTGGGTTTAGAGCGGTCACAGGGCGAAGGGCTGGTCCAAAAGTTGGCCATTTCAGTCGCCGAACTCTTCGGAGAAGCACAGTATTTGGACTCTGCACCGAAAAAGACAATGGAGGTGGCCGCAAAACTTCAGCAAAACCGATACAAAACTGATGGAAGCTTCGCTCAATGACAATTTTTTAGTTTTTTTGGATTTTCGATTGGGTGGCGCAAATTTCTTGGTATTTTCCCGTAATTCATAGTGTGAGCGATTATTGAAAACGTCGGACTTCTCTCAAAGTTTTACGCGGTTTTGAGATGTTTTGTTTGACAATTTGTATTGGTACTGGTACTTTGGCGATATACCTGATTTTATTGCATTTCATTTTCGTACTGTACGTCACTTCTAGTTGGTTTTACTTAGTAACGCAGTTGAGCGACGTTCGCTCAACGAACCGTGAACGAGGGTTATCCCCCAGGAGGAACAGGGGAAGTCACCGAGGACGGCAATCGTCCATTTCGCAGTCGTTGCTAAGGGTGCACAAACCTGATATCGGTTTCGTCGTTGGGACGTGAGCCGTCATCTATCTCTTAAGCGCATCGCCCGATTCCTTTGGCTTTACCAATCAATCTATTGGCGGAGTGATTCCACACATGCAAGCGGAAATGAAAGTCATTGGCGGGAAGCAACAAGGCAAAGTGATTCCGTTGACGATGAAGAAGTTTCTCATCGGACGGGAAAAGGATTGCCATTTGCGGCCCAATAATGACCTGATCAGTCGGCACCACTGCGTGCTGACTGTTGACGAATACACGGTGCGAATTCGTGATCTCGGCAGCACGAATGGCACATACGTGAATTCAGAACGGATTCAAGGGCAGGTTGTTCTCAAAGACGGCGACAAATTGGCGATCGGGAAACTGTTGTTTGAAGTTTCCGTACGCGATGTCGACGCCCCTGCTGTGAACAATGAGGACATACTGGCAGACGCTGCGTTGCTGGAAACGGACGCGTTCACTTCGAGTGACACCCCGCCTCCTGCTTCGCGACCCTCCGAAACGCCCGCACAAGACGATAGCGTTTTGGCCCAGGAAACAATCACTTTGTCGGCCATGAACGAAGACACCGCCTACGAGACTCCCTCAGCAGTCTATGGCGATGACACCGTCTCAATCCCCCCCAGTGGTGGGAGCCAAAACGTGCCGCCGCCAGAAGCGCCCCCTGCCCCGGCCCAGGCTCCGCAGTATCAACAGCCGATGATGATGCCGCAGTATCAACAGCCGATGATGCCGCAGCAGTATCCGATGCAGTATCCTCAGCAAATGCCAATGATGCCGCAGCAATATGGGCAGCAAATGCCAATGATGCCGCAGCAATACCCTCCGCAATATCCGCAACCGGTGCAGATGGCGCCGCAGCAGTATCCGCCGCAAGAAGCGGCGCCGCCTGCCGCTGAGCCGCCTGCTGCGGAGAAAAAGCCGACACTCGACGAAATGGATGTGCGGTTGCCTAACCCCGAAGAGACGGGAGCCGTCGAACCGGTTAGTGCAAAACCCGAGGCAAAACCAGGGGAGGCTTCCTCTGAAATTGACCCTCGGACTGCCGCTGCGGATATTATCCGTCAGTACACGCACCGTCCAGTTGGGCAATAACCGGCAACTAAAACTCGGATAGAATAAGGGGCGAGACCCGCGATGGCACGGGTCGCCCTTCCTGGCAATGCTAGGATTTTCCCGAGTATGACTACCACTTGCCGGTGGCCAATTTCGCTGAAGATCCTTGGCAGGCGATTCTTTCGCATGGAGTCCGCGACATGTTCGGCGTATAATGCCGATTCGTTGCGATCCTCTGTAGTGCGGTATCGCGATCAGTCGTCGGGCGCGTCGAACGATGCGACCTCCCGGCCATTCGGCTTAGCTGCCCGGTGATCGCGCGCCGCCGGATTCCGACTCTTATCTACCAGTTGGAATCGCGGATTGCCGATTGCGCCCGTACGCGTTCACCAATTTTGACTCCCCAGCCGTAAGGAGATCATCGCATGCCAAACACCTCTGATTCCCAACACAAGTACCAAGAGTTTCTCGACCTGTTGCCGCTCACCCTCGCATTAGCCGGTTTGCCGACCAGTGAGCATGGCAAGTATTACGGCGAGGAACAGATCGAAGCCCGGATTTTTACGGTTCGCCACGCCTACCGCGCAGCACGTGCCATCGCTAAGGAATCGATGAAATCTTAGCGATTTGTAGCGGTGCGCTGCTGCAGAATGCGCCGCAGCCATCATTTCGCGAGAATCTGATTCGCAATAACCGTTACATTCGGCTCACCAGAGTTATCCGGCAACTTTATCGGATCGCGAAAGTTCCCCCGATTCGATCCGATAACGTAGCCGGAAATCTACATCGCGTCGCTTTTTGGCAACATCGTCGATTTGAGGGTGTATAGTTCTGTAGCACATATGCTCGGGACGAGCTGGTGAAAAGACGACGCGAGGCGAACGCGCGTTATTCAAGGACGATTCTCGTGAACATTCCCTAAGACAAGAGGCGGTGCCGATGGTGGCTTACAGCAAAATGGATGCGGATTCTAAAGTTGACCGACGAGTGAGCAGCGTGCTCAACGCCGATAAAACTAGCGGGGAAAATGACGCAACAGGAACTTCTGTCGCCTCGGCGAAAACGTCGCGCCCCAAAGTGGAACGCCGCCGTCAAATCGATCCGACCACTTGCGAACGAGATTACACGGATGACGAAATCGAATTCATGAAGGCCATGGATAAATACAAACGGACTAGCGGACGTCAATTCCCGACGTGGAGCGAAGTTCTCGAGGTCGTCCGAGACTTGGGCTACAGCCGCGACTAATGCTTGAACACAGGTCCACCCCGCCGGCGATCGGGTCTAGACAATGGATTCGCACGGCGGGTGCTGTGGTCGCTTAGAACCAGTTTCAAAACCCAGTTGCGCTTGTTCTCGAAACTTACAGATCAGTGTAAGTGGGACGCGCTTGAGGCTTTTGAAACTACTTGTCTTTACTTAAGCGGCCAAAGCTCATCAGTGTGATGTCGTCATTCTGCGGACGTCCATTCGCGTGCCGTTTCACGTCAGCGAGGATCAACTGTCCCAATTCCGCCGGATCGGCCGGCCCTTGGCAGACAAATTCCCGCAGATGATCGAGTCCGTAGAGCGTGCTGTCGTGATCCATCGCCTCGCTCACGCCATCGGTGTAGATCACAACAGTTTCTCCCGGTGCAATCGTCCGGTTGGTCGCTGTGAATTGAAAGTCTTCGAGCACACCGATAGGCACGCCGATAGCTTCCTCGGGGAATTCCTCGTAGCTGCCGTCGGTCTTGCGAATGATGGGAGACATGTGGCCGGCATTGACCACCTGCATTTTGTTGGTCTTTAAGTCAATGATCGTGAGCACAAACGTGACAAATCGCCCTTCGCAGGCGCGATTACACATGTGATTGTTGATGCGGTTGACGGCATCCACCCCGTCGGAGACGAACTGCATCGTGCTTTGCACCGCGCTGGAGAGACGTGACATCACCAACGATGCCGGCACGCCCTTGCCTGCGACATCTCCAAATGCCAAACAGATTTTGCGGTCACTCAGGCGAATCACGTCGAAGTAATCTCCGCCGACTGCTTGAGCCGCCTCGTAGGATGCATAGAACTGATAGCCCGGGATATCCGGCATCTGTTCGGGCAACAACGATTTTTGCACGCTGCGGGCGATCGACATTTCGCCGTCTTGCTTTTCCTTCTCCATATGGGAAACCAGCAAACGCGCGTTGTCGTAGGAAAGTGCTGCCTGGCCGGCGACTGCCATCAGCAATTCCAAGTCTTCGTTTTTGAATTGGTTGAACGGGTTTTGCGTATCGATGTTGATTACGCCCATCGGCTCGCCGTCCAATGCCAATAGCGGCACGCACATCATCGAGCGAATCGTCAGGTTCGAAATCGATTCACTGGCTTCGAAACGCACATCGGTAGCCGCATCGGCTGAGAGAATACCCGTCTTTTCGGCGAGGACTTTGTTTAAAATTGTGCGGCTAATCTTCACCGACTCGTCTTGATCGTCCAGACGATGTTTGATCGCCTTGGGAATCATGTTGCCACGGACGGGATCTTTGAGCATGACCACGCCCCGATCGGCGTGGGGGAATACCGTGAACAACGTGTCGAGGATCTTCGGCAACAGCGAATCCAAGTCGACCGTGCCTGCCAAACTGCGGCTGATTTGCAGAATGGCATCCAGCTTGGCTTCGGGACGTACCTCCAACTGGCCGAACAAGCCTTTGGAGGTGATGGTCCCCATGATCGTTCCCGGATCATCGTCGTCATCCCCTTCGCCGGTGATGTCCAAGTCGAACGCAGGGACCGGTTCGCCGGTACGTGGGGAGGCTGTGTCCTGGAACCGCAACAGGAGCGGGCCAAGTTTGATTCGGTCATCGTCGCAGAGAGCGACCGGTTCCAACACGCGCTTGCCATTGATGAGCGTGCCGTTGCCGCTGCCCAAATCTTCGAGAAAAAAGGCTTCATCCCGAGGGACGATTCGCGCATGATGTCGCGAGACCATATTGGAATCGAGTTGGATTGTGCAGTCGGGGTGCCGTCCGAGTGTGCATTCACCGTCGGACAACTGATATTCGAGGGCTTCTCCACCCTTGAGCAAAACCAGGGACGCCATGGCGGATATGATCGTAATTGAGGAGGGCTAAACAGAAACGATGGAATCAAAGCCGGAGGGAACCACGCAGAACGCGATTCGATACTCAATCTCCGGCCAATATCACGGTTTTTCACGAACCTCGGCGCAAGCAGTTACTGCCTTGCACCGAGGTTTCTCGATTCTAAGCTCCAGCGCAGCCGCATGCAACAGGCAGTTGACCGGCCTGTGAAAAGATCACTGCATGCAAGCGATTTCTGGATCGTCTTGAGAATCAAACCAGCGTCAGCCGACGTTGAAAATGCTTTCGACGTTGCCCCGCAGGACTAGTTGGCCCAATTCCACAGCGCGCGATTCGGACCAGCCGCGACCGATGACGAAATCACCCGCCAAGGCGGAAGCCAATATCCGGCGGTACATGGCGAACTTCGGCAACCCAAATTCCAACTTGTACATATCGCTGTAATAGCCGATCTGTTTGGTCTTGGGGACCGCCTGCAGGCGACTACGACAATCGTGTTCGATGTAGACAGGAATGTTGGAGTACCACCAGTGTCCGTTGGTGACTACATTCGGGAAAATCCAGCTGTAGCTTACCAGTTCTTGGTTACTGGTGTGGGCCAGCACTGAGACGGGAAAAGTCACTTGGGGAAAGGCATTGAACAGCGCACGGTAATTGATCAACGACGTCCGTTTGTCATACAAGTCTTGTCCCTGAAACACGCCATCGGCATAGACGCCGCGGTTTACCCCGATCATCAAATCGAATGGCAATTTGAACTCCGCGCATTTTTCCGCCAACGTCCAAAACACAAAGCAACTCAGCGATGCAGATTGGTCGGCCGGCAATTCATCGCCGGCGACCAAGGCGGCAATGGCTCCATCGGCATCGGTATTGGCCACCTGCCGTGGTGAGAAATCGGGCGGCAATGAAATTGCACAGGCCCGCGCGCCATTTTTCGTGAAGTGCTCGAAGAGTTTACCAATTCCGTCGACGACACTTGCGGCATCGGAAATTTCAACTCCAGTTGCCTTTTGAAAACGTTGCCGCGTTTGCGGTTTGGTGAGATGAAACACCAAATCATCAGTTCGCAGGCACGGGACGTAGCGGTGTGTATCGAAGCCTTCCAGCGGATCGTCGAAATCGTTGGTGAGGAACACCTGCTCCAGACCGCTTTTCTTGAGGACTTGGTCTTCCCAATCCGGTTCGGCCATTTTGGCAGCGGCGGTATCGTAAAGAGCTTCCCAGTTATCGACCGTCACGTTTTCGTCTTGGAAGTCGAAAAAGGATTGGCACATCTCCACCAGCCAGCTGTACTGCGCGGTGTTGTCCAACTCGGCAAGTTTTGGAACGAGTCGGGCGACTTTTTCCTTGGGATCCAGATTGGGCTCTTCGATACGAGCTTTGGGAAGTCCGGCGGAGTGAGCCAATTCGGTGTAATAGTGATACCCCATGATGTCCGCGAGCGTCGTCGAGGCGGCGGCGTGGGGGTTGATGTGGGAATGGGGATCGATCAACGGAATCGTTTCCAATTCCGCGGTCAGCCGTTGAATGAGTTCTTGAGACATCGTCCAGGTCGTACTTTCCACATGGGGCTACAAAAAACAGTTTCCAATCTCGCGTGCGGTTGCGTTCGATACGCAGGCAAGAGTGTCGCCGCGACGCATCAGCGAGTTTTGAATCGTTTTGAAAAAACAAAACCGCCACACTGCGCGTCGGTGCAGTGTGGCGGTTTCAAGTTGTCGGTTCAAGGGAAACGCGAGTTGCCACGCTGGCTTATCACGCTATTTTTTGGCCTGACTATTGTCCGCGGGCGGTTTGGGGGGATCAAAATTGATGATCACCTTGCCGTCGGCACCATTCCAAATCCGCAGCACACCATCTTCACCCCCGGCAACGACGATGGTTTCGTCGGCGGTGGCATCGGCGCTGTACATATAGTCGGTGCCCCCGGAGAAGCTGCGGAAGTTCTGACCGTTGTCCGTCTTGTGATAACGCACTGTCTTGTCGCCACCACTACTGACGATGTTGGACCCCAGCCCAATGAAGTGCAGCGACGTCACTTGTTTGGAATAACCGGCGATCGTCCGTTTTTGTTCCCCGGATGTCACATCCCAGACTTTGATTGCGTTGTCGGCTCCCGCACTGGCGAAAATTAAGCCATCGGCACGCCAGGCGACGCCCAACACGTGATGCGTATGTCCTTCGAATGATTTGACCGGCTTGCCGGATTCGACGTCGAAGATTTTGGCGAATTTGTCAGCCGCCCCGGAGAGCAGATAACGGCCGTCGCGTGAAAACTCGACGCCGAACACGGTATCGCTATGGGCATCGACAAAGGTTTTTAGCGGCGTTTGCTTGGCCACATCCCAGATCATCAACTCACCGCTCCGGGAGGGCTCGCCGCCACCGGTGGCTAGTTTTGAGCCATCGGAACTAAAGTCCAACGCCAGGATGCGATCGGCGAAGGGGGATTGACTAACATTCAGCGGCTCATCAGCGGAGGCACCGAGCCGTCCAACGATTTTCCAACTGGGATTACGGTCCCAGACTTTGACTGTGTTGTCGGCTGAGGCGGAGACGATGTCGCCGGTGGCGGTCAGGGCGACCGCGGTGACGGGGCCTTGGTGCCCATTGAATGACTCCAGTGCGGTTCCGGTTTCCGCATTCCATGTCTGCACTGTGTTGTTGTCACTGACGGTGATCAACGTTTTGTTGTCGGCAGAGAAAACAGCACCTTGAACGCCTTTGACCAGTGCAGCTCCCGCGGCGGTCGCCTCGGCTAGGGTTTTCTCAGCCGCCTTGTGCTCTACATCCAAGGCAGCGTGGGCCGCCTTGGCTTCTTCGAGTTTTTTAACAGCGCGTTGCGAAGCACGCTCCGCTGAGGCAAAGGCCTTTTGGGCAGCCGCGTCTTCATCAACCACTTTTTTGGCAGCGGCCGCAGTGTCTGTGGCGGCTTTGTCCGTTTTGGCCTGTTCAGCTTGTGCGGCTTTGAGCGCGGCTGTTGCATCGGCGATCACTTTGTCGGCAGCCGCTTTGTCTTCGGCGGTCTTCTTTGCTTCCTCAGCAGCTTTCACCGCCGTTTGGGCGTCGGCGACTTTTTTGTCATTCACGGCCTTGGCGTCGGCAGCCGTCTTGGCAGCGGCTTCAGCATCGGGGATTTTCTTGGCCGCTTCTTCCTGAGCCGTTTTAGCTTTGGTTTGGGCTTCTGCAGTGGTGGTCACCGTTTTTTCTCGGGCTTCAATTTCTTTTTGAGCTCCGGCTAGCAGCGATTTGGCGATCGATTCGTCCGCAGTCCGTTGGGCAACGACCCGGGCAGAGCGGTATTCGCCTTTTAATTCCGCGACCAGTTTGGCATCGGCAGGATTCCACAGTTTTGCCGAAGTTCCCCCGGTTGACACAAAACGCCCGCCATCGGGCCGCACGGAAACATCAGTGACCGGAGCGGCGTGAGCCATCGATTGGAGTTGTTTTCCGTCGGCGAGATTCCAAACCCGCACGGTTCCGTCGTCGCTACCGGAAAGGAGTTGATCGCCGGCAGGCGTGATCAACGCGACAGCGGTGACCGGTTTTTCATGCCCTTTGATTTCCAGTGCGACTGCCGTTACGGGGGCGGTTGCATCGGCGGGGACCGGCCAGATGCGGATCGTGTTGTCCGCATCGGCGGAAATGATCTGCGTGCCATCCTTGTTCAGAGCGATGTCGTTCACGGCTGCGGGGGAAGTGATCTGCCCCGCGACAGCAGCGTCGGCGACGTTCCAGAGGCGAATGGTTTTGTCTAAAGACGAGGCAATGACTTTGGATGAGTCGGCAGAGAACAGGACGCCGGTGATGCGATCCCCTGCTCCGTTGAGAACAGCACCGGGCGAGCCATCGGCTAGGTTGAAGAGTTTGACTGATTTGTCGGCGCCGCCGGTGGCCAACCATTTTCCATCGGGGCTAACGGCAACCACGTCGGGGGCTGCGGTCTCGATGTTGAATTTCACCACGTCGCGGGGCCGTTGCCAAAGTTTGACCGTACGATATCCGCCCGAAGCCAATAGGGTTCCGTCGTCATTGAACGCCAATGAGCGGACAAAATCACGATGCGAGGCACCGGGTTGATACATCGGTTTGCCGTCGAACTGGACGTCCAACAACGCGGGGTCGGTCAATTCAGCGATTTGTTGTTGCGACGGCAGGTGATAAATGACAATTCGATTCGCGCGTCCGCAAGCGGCGAATTGGCCGTCAGCAGAAAGTGTGACGCTATAAATCGGGTTCAGGCCCGAGGGAAGAGGTCGCCATTGGATTTCCTCCATTGCCCCGCCCCCACCGGCTTGGGCACCTTCGGTAATCCACAATCGCAACAGTCCCAATTCTTCCGGCGTGAAGACTTCGGCGTCGATGCTGTTGGGAAGAGGCGGCATGGCGGGCTTGCCGGTACGTGCGATGACGTTGTACAGCAGACTTTTGTCAGGATCTTTGGCGACAACAGCCGGGCCTGCTTTTCCCCCTTTGAGAATGCTGGGCACGTCTTCTAAGCTGAGGTCGTTTTCGGCATCAGCCAAGTTGTGGCAGGCGATGCACTTCTCTTCGAGGATCGGTAGGATATCCTCGTCGAAGTCGACGGGCCGGTCGAGTTTGACTTCGGCCGGTTTGATCGTTTGCCCTTTTTCCGGTTTCTCGTCTTCGGCGATTAATAGCGAAGAGGAGAGAAACACAAGTCCGCAGGCAATCAGTGTCGATCGACAAAACTGTTTTCGCATCGAATGCACTCCACATTTTCTGTGCAAGGTTGGGCCGAGAGAATCGTCCCAGTCATTCACAATGTATTATTGAATCAACCACCCCAGAGCTTGCCGGGGATCATTTGCTGACGGTCAGTTCCAGCGGGCTGTCGACGAACGTTTCGCCGTCGAAAATCATACTGGCTCGGATAACGATATTGGCAAGTTTGCCTTCCGTGGTGTCGGCCGTGGTTTTGATCACGAACTCCCCATCGTTCTTGTCCGCTGGAATGGTCACTGTCGGGGCTGTCAGTCCAGTCACGCCGGGCGGCAACGTGAGGCTTAATGTCACCGGGCCGGTGAAATCATTTTTACGGGCGATCGTGACCGGGATTTTCACCTCGCCTCCCCGTTTGACGGCACCCTTGTCCGGGGCGGGAGCTTTAATCGTCAGCGGAGCCGGCTTGACGGTAACGGTGATCGAATTCGACGGGGTAAACACGTTCACATTGGCCGCTTTCGCTGTTTTGACGGCAGCTTCGGCCGCCGCTTCGGCCGCCTTTTTAACCGCTTCGGCGGTCTTGGCTGTTGCGTCCGCTTCAGCGGCGGCGCGATCGGCGTTGTTTTTGGCGGCTTGCGCTTTGGTGAAGGCGTCGCTGGCGGCCGTCGCTTGTTGATCGGCGGTGACTCGGTCGGCTTCGGCTTTCGCAAGTGCGGCTTGGGCCTCGGCCAATTTCTTAGCGGCGGCCTCTTGGGCGGCTGCGTCGGATTCAGTCTTATCGGCGTTCGCCTTTTCGACAGTGGCCGCTTCGACAGCTTGTTTGGCTGCCACGATGGCGACATCAGCGGCAACCAATGCTTCCCCCGCTTTGGTCGCGGCGGCTTGAGCCTCAGTCGCCTGTTTATCAGCTGCGGCTTTCTCTTCGCCCACTTTCTTGACCAGAGCAGCGGCTTCGGTGGCTGCTTTGATCGCAGCTTGTTTTTCCTCTTCCGTACGTTTGACCGCATCGGGATTGCGGCTGTATGAGACCTGGCCTTGTCCGCGCACGTACAAGGTATATTTCCCCGGGGCCACGTTGTCCTTCACAAATACCCGCAGAAGTTGCTCGGCTTGGCCCTTCTCGATCGCTTTTTTATCAACGTCGAGATTCTTGGGAACATCTTCAAAGGTTAAATCGACTTTGTTGTCAAACCCGGCCCGCTTTGCCAGTTTCACGGGAATCAATAGCTGCGCGCCTTGGCTCACCGTGGCATCGGTGATGTCGGTGTTGATTTCAAACGGTGCCGGTTCTTTCAAAACAGCTAGCGTGGTGTTCCGGGCAACGCGTGCGGCAGCCGTTAAGGTTTGGTTTCCGCTCCACACAATCGTACCGCCACGAGCAACGCGGGCAATTTGTTGTGCTTTGGCGTCGAGATTTTGCTTGGCCGTTGTCCAGGCGGTTTCGGCGGCGGCCAATTGTTTTTTCGCTTCAGCCAAGGCGGCCGTCGCTTTTTGTGCATTCTCATTCGCTTGAGCGACAGCCTGTTCCGCAGCGGTTTTGGCGGCCGTTTCTTTCGCGGCGACAGCGGCAGCGTCGGTTGCGGCCTTCATGGCAACGGCATAGGCTTCGGTCGCTTTCTTGTGTGCTTCGCTACCGGCGGCCAGTGCCGTTTCGGCGGCAGCCTTGTCGGCAACCGCTTTGTTTTTCGCCGTGATGGCGGTTTCAAATGCAGCTGTCGCGGCGACCTGTGCATCGGCGGCCAATTTGGCGGCGACGGCGGCATCGATGATTCGCTTGTCTGCGGCGGCCTCAGCGGCTGCATCTTTGGCCTGTTGCGCGGCTAATTTTTCCACCACCGCTTGGGAAGACATTTTCACCGTCTCGGCGGCTTGCCGGTCAGCCGTGGCTTTGGCAACGGCCGCATCAACGAATGTCTTCGAGGTCGCCTCTACGGCAGCGCTGGATGCAGTGACGGCTTGTTGTGCCGTTGCCACTTTCGCAGCAGCCGTGTCGAGTTCCGTTTTCGAAGCGGCGGCCGCATCAGCGGTTTGTTTGGCGAGGGCGTCGGCGGCTTCGTTCTTTTTGAGTTGTTCGGCGAGTGTTTTTTGTACTGTGGTTAAAGCAACCGTCGCGGCGTCCGCAGATTGCTGTGTTGCCGGAAGCGAGTTGGCCAACTTGTCGAGAGCCGTCCGCGCATCCCGTTCCGCTTTCAATGCGGCGGGGTCGTCCTTGCGAACTTTGCCGACAATTTGAATCGGTCCCATCCATTCCGAAGCATCCTCTGTCGACTTAAACATCAACCGCGTCGAGTTCTGTCCCGGTCCGATGGTAGCAACGGGACAGGTGACGCCCGCCGGCAAGCCGGCAACGGTGACATCAATCGCACCGTTAAAACCATCCTGGCGAAAGGCGAGGACTTCCAGTTCGGTGTGGTCCCCTTTTCGTAACGCCAAATCCCAAGTTGCCGGCAGTCCGGCGGCATTGGCAGCTAAAACCGGGGGACGCGGCAGTGCGACCAAGCGAAAATCGGGATCTTCGTTGCGGACTTCAATGCGATAGACCAACCGTGGATCACCACGGCTTTCGAAGTAACGGTCGCGGACCTGAATGCGATAGATCCCATCGGCTGGAGCCACAAAGCGAAAGGCCGGGTCGTCGGTGCGGGTATCGAAACCTTGCGCGCCAAGGTTCGTTCCCTCGTCATCCTGCGCGGTCAATCGCTTGACGGTTTCTTTGCCATCCTTATCGAGCGTGACCTGCTCGATGATCAACATCGGATCAATCGTAGAGCCGATGCGTTGTCCGAAGACTTCGATCCAATACACCGCCTTGGCTTTGGCCTCGAACTGATAGTAGTCCACGTCGTTGCGGGCTTGGAATTGTCCGGCTGCTTCGCCGGGGACGGTGATTTTTGTGGCCTGTGCCGCTTCGTTGTTTGGCTCGGCTTCGAGTTGCGCGGCTGAGCGTGCGAAATGAATCAACACCGGGTTCGTCGGGCCTTGCGGCGTGTCGAGACGGTAGCTGAAACCATCGACGGAAGCTTCATAAGGTTGCAGATAGGTCCCTGGTTGCAACTCGGTGGGGTCTGCTGGGACCGGAATTTTGACAGCCAGTTTATCCAACTCACTGCCGTTCACGATCATTCCCGAAGGTTGTCCGCCGGGTAAGTTTTGGCCGTATAGCGTAAACTCGCCGGTCGTATTCGGGACACCCGCGGGGGGCAACACAAACTCGATGTGCGGACCCGCATGCACGAGCAAACGATAAATGTAGTCGTTGTTTCCCTGATACAAGAAATCATAGACGCGGAGTTGATATTCGCCATCGGCGGGGATCGTAAAATCGATCAGTGGGTCGCCGCGCATTTCATTGCGGCTAAAAGCGACACGGCGGCCGTTGGGATCGTAGAGTTCCAACGTCGCTTCCATACGGGAATCGATCCGCTTCGCGCGGCATTCGATGATGAGCCGTTGTCCCTTTGTGGCGGGGAATTTGAAAAAGTCGATGTCGCCGGCGGCATTGCTGCGGGCATTGACGATTGTGCCTTGTTCGATGGCCGTGGCGGTCTCGGGCGTGTTGTTGGCTTCGGCTTCTTGGACTTCGCTGTGAGTGCCGACCACAAACGTCCGGGGATTGCTCATGCCGAACAGACCGGACGAGCGGACGTCATAAACTCCCGGGGGAACTTTTTCGTCGATGCGGATCTGAAACTGATTGGCGACGGGAACTTCGCGACCGTTGACGACCTGGGTCTTTTGCTCAGCTGTGATACCGGGATGCGAGAAGTACAACCCGCTGACTTCGTCTCCGTCGGCGGAGTTGGTGATCGTGAGATCGACTTTCGCACCGGCTTGTCCCCCGGGGGGAAAGATGGCATACATCCGATTTTGCGGCAATTGCGCGTGTGACGTATTGGCCAGCATGACCAGCGTGCAGCCCGCTAAAATAAGCGACGCGAATCGGTGCGATCGAAATCGCGGCGAAACCAGGAGGAGGCTACGATTATTTCGCATGGTAGGAAGTCCTTCACACTCGTTGGCAAGGTGGGTCAGCATGGCCAACTTACGGTTGCGGATGGTCGTAATGAAACGTCGCACTCGAGTCTTTTTGGTGACATGAGTAGCGAGGTCGATGCGGCCCTCATGTCGAGATTTCAATTCTCACATGAAACCGCCGGTAGGAGTCGATGGCGGGAACAGGCGGCAGCATCGAAAATGTGATGCGTGACCTGCGATCGTGGTGTGTCTCGTAAGTCGTTACTGTCGGAGTGTCGCTGCTTGGCTGAAAGCGGCAAACCAGGGCGTTCACCATAGTCCAAGAACGGTTCTTTCAATGAATAAATTTTAACGGATAAGCCGGTCGAATGAAAAGGAAAACGACCGGGATTTACTCCGTTTGCGCAAAGTTTCGGGGGCCGTCTCGGCGCAATCCGTCCAGGCGTCGAACCTCGCATTTCAGGGCCAATAAAAAACGGCCGGGCACAGAAGTGTGACCGGCCGTGAAGCGTTTGGGGGACTGTCAAGTCGACATCAGTGATTGAACAAGAATTCCTTGGTGTTCACCAACGCCCAAATGATGTCCTCGAAGGCGATTTGCTTCTCTTTTTCATGCTTGGCGATATGCGCCAGGGCGATTTTCAACTCATCGTCCTGGGGAGCCCGGGAATAGACGGACAGGTACAATTCTTGGATCTTCTGCTCGTCGCTCGTTTCCGTATCCTTGGCCAAAATGGCCGCTCGTCCGGACGCATTGGAGATTTTCCCCTGTACTTCGCTGCTATTGAGCAAATGTAGACTTTGCGCCAAGTTGGCTTCCTGCGAACGTTCGCATTCGCACGCCGTTTCGCCCTGGGGTTGGCCAAAGACCTTGAGGAAATAGGTGCCGACCGACGGATCGGGCAATTGCAACGCCGACGTTCCGGCGGGGAGTCCGCTATAGGCTTGCGTGGTCGAGGTGACCTGATGCAAGGCATCGTACAAGACCTCGGCTTTCAGCCGACGGGGGTAATATCGCGAGAAGTTTTGCTTGTCTTTGAGATTGTAATCGTTGGGGATCGCACTGAGTTGGTAGGTGTTGGACTTACAAATTGTCCGGACCAGCCATTTCAGGTCGAAGTTGTTCTCAATGAATTGTTGCGCCAGATTATCCAGCAATTCGGGATTCGACGGCGGATTGGTTTCCCGCATGTCGTCTTCCGGTTCGACAATGCCGCGGTCGAAGAAGTGCTTCCAGTAGCGGTTGACCATGGCTTTGGCGAAGAACGGGTTGTCTTTGGCGGCCATCCAGTCCATGAGATAGTGGCGCGGATCGCGGTCCGCGGGGATGTCAAACGCCTCAACACCCAGTCCGGCCGGTTTCAGTTGCGTGCCGTTGCGGGGATTTTTTGCGGTGGCGACCCCTTCATTGTGAAAAATACGGCGGTCGCGGGCGGCACTTGCATCGTTTGCCAATTTTTTGTTGCCCACGCGTGAGAAAAATGCGGACAAGCTGTAATAGTCGTTTTGGCTCCAGCGTTCGAATGGGTGGTGATGGCAGCGAGCACATTGAATTCGCAAACCGAGGAACAATTGCGCCGTGTCTTCGACCTGTTCGTTCATTCTTACTGACTTCGCGATACCAGACGACGGGGGGATTTTGGTCCATGTCGCCCGAAGCGGTCAAAATTTCGCGAGCGAATTGATCGTAAGGTTTGTTTTCGTACAGGCTGTTCCAAATCCAGCGATAAAAGGCATACGTCCCTTTTTGGTCCGTGGCTCCGCGACGTTTGTTGCGCAGCACCATGTTCCATTTGTTGGCGAACAAATCGGCGTAGCCGGGACTGTCCACCAAGCGGTCGATCAATTTATCGCGTTTTTCCGGATCGCTGTCGGCCAGAAATTGGCGGACTTCTTCCGCGGTCGGGATTTCTCCGGTGATGTCGACATAGGCACGGCGGATAAACGTTGCGTCATCGGCGGGGCCTGACGGCGGGATGCCCAGCAACTTCAGTTTGTTCATCACCGCTTCGTCAACGAAGTTGGTCGGTTCAGGGACATTGGCGAGATCGGCTCCCAAAGGAATCGTTGCCCGGAACGTGGAGACTTGTCCCTGATAACGGGCCATGATGGCGACTTCGCCGCTCAAATCGAGCGAGCGGACCAAACCGGTTTTTCCGGATTCGGCCATCTCTGTGTCGTTGGGCTCAAACAGCGCCATGCGGGTGACGTCTTCGGTGCTGCCGTCGCTGTATGTGGCGATGACGGTAATTTGTTGTTCGGCGTCGCGATCCATGACCCGACCGGTGGGCAGGCATTGGATGCTGGTAACGACCGGGTCTTCAGGGTTTCCATAAGGCATGCCCTGCTCGATCCAGTGAGCGATCAGCCGGTATTCGTGGCTGTCCTCTTCCATCCGTTTTCCACCACCGTGCGGCGATTTGCCGACCGGTTTGGTGAGGAACAAGCTTTCATCGGGTGATGCCGGATTCAGTCGCCGGCCGCGGCCTTCTTTGACCAGGAACTCGTAGTCGTCGTCGGGATAGAAACCCAAGCAGCGACAGTTTGAAACCGTTTTGGCCGCTGGCCTTGCCGTGGCAACCACCGCTGTTGCAGCCGAGTTTGGTGAAAATCGGCACGATCTGATTCTTGAAGTTCATCGGTGGGTCGTTGGCAATGCCCGCGACGGTGCCGGTGAGTGTCGCCGATTGTCCCGCTTCGATGCTGGCAGTAATGGTCACGTTTCCGTCGGCCAGAGGCGTGACATAACCATCGTCGCTGATGGAAACAATGCCTTCCGGCTCAGCCTTGTAGGTGACTTTACGGGTGAAGTCGTGTTGTTGCCCGCTGGCGAACAGACCGGTCACATAGAGTTGTTGACTTCGATCACGACCATTGATGACAAAACCTTTGCCATCGATATTCGGTTCGACGCGGAGTTCAGTCAACGGGCCGGGATCCCCCAAACCAGATGACTTGGTTTCCTCGACAGCCAATGCGCTTCCCGCGATAGCTGCCCAAAGACAAATGCTCCACGCAGCCGGTGCAATGCGCCAGAAACGGTCCATTCTCTGCTCTCCCTGTCGGTTTGAATCGGAACCCACCGCTTGAATCCGTTGCAATCGGTAGTGGCACAGCCACTCTAAATGGTCACGTTGTCATTGATAAATTCCGCACAAAACCCAGTAGAATTCGTGCTCGCTAGAAAATGCTCAACGCGTCAAAATAGGTGGGACGGTGCAGTAAGGTCAAGAATACCAATCAAAATATGCTGATGCAAGCACTGATGCTGTCTCAGACCACGTGTCGTCCCTGTGACAGATCATCGGGAACTTGGCAAACAGGTCGCTTCGTGACGATAATTCGGGTGGTACTAGATCAAAGGTCTTGGGTAGGTCTCGGGAAGGAACGGCGTGGTGCCGCAATTCACTTTGGAGTGTCAGGTTCAATGATCATGGGTAGGATCAATTCCCTGAATGTGGGGGTCGGTGAGGAATGTTCTATTCAGAATACGATATTTCTGAGTGACTTTGCAACGACACTTTGCAGAATGGGGCTATGGAATTTTTTATTGCATTGTCGGTTGTTGCTGATGGTTTACAATACAAGTGCAACCTCATCGTTGTCGATGTGAGGTTGAACGACCCTTCGCGAGCGCGAATCCCGCAGGGTTTCATGCCGAATCGGCAAATTGCCGCGAGCACAAATGCCGCATGGCGATGACGAGTGGCTATTCTATTTTAGCAAACCATCCCCTACTGGTAAGCGGACAGCGGAGTCCGATGCCGAATTATACCGACTGAGTAAACATGCCGACGACCCATTCCAAGAATATCGACGACGCCATTGCCGCAATCCAAGCAGGACGACCGGTGATTGTCATCGACGATGCCGATCGCGAAAATGAAGGAGACTTCATTTGCGCTGCCGAATCGATCACCCCCGAAACGGTGCGATTGATGTTGCGGTATGGCATGGGGTTGCTGTGTACACCGGTCAGTGCGGCATTCGCACAACGGCTCAACTTCAGCCCGATGGTCGATAGCCGCCGCAGTTCGACACCGATGCAAACTCCGTTTCAAATTCCGGTGGATCACCGCAGTGCCGGGACGGGGGTGAGCGTCGAGAACCGTCTGCGGACGATCCGCGCCATCGGCGATCCGAATTCCCGCCCCGACGACTTTTTTGGTCCCGGCCATATTCACCCACTGGTCGCCAAAGAAGGAGGCGTGCTCCGTCGCGCTGGACATACTGAGGCGGCCATCGACTTGATGCATTTGGCCGGCATGCAACCCGCGGCTGCCTTGATCGAGATCTGCAGCCAGGAAACCGACGGGATGTCGGACCATCAGGAATTGAAACAGCTCGCGGAGCAATTCGATCTGCCGCTGCTGACGATTGAGGAATTGATCCGTTACCGCAGCGAACGCGAGCAGTTAATCCATCGCGAGGTGGACGCTCACATGCCGTCACGTTATGGCGACCTGCGGGTGATTGCCTATCGTGTCGAACACGAGGATCAAGTACCGATTGCGATTGTGATGGGGGACCTTGCCTCGGTCGATGCTCCGCTGGTGCGGATGCATTCATCCTGTTTTACGGGCGATCTCTTGGCCTCGCTGCGGTGCGACTGTGGTGATCAACTGCATATGGCCCTCGATATGATCCGCCGCGAAGGGGTGGGAGCTGTCGTGTATTTGCCTCAAGAAGGACGCGGCATCGGACTGATCCCCAAGCTGAAAGCATATGTCTTGCAGGACGAAGGCTACGATACGGTCGAAGCCAATCATAAGCTTGGTTTCAAAGCGGACCCGCGCGATTATGGGATCGGCTTGCAAGTGCTCAAGGATTTGGATTTGCGACGCGTGCGGCTGCTGACCAACAATCCCAAAAAGACCGACGCATTCGCGCAGCGATTCGATCTGGAAGTGGTCGAGCAAATCCCCATTGTCGCTTCCCCGGAAAAGCACCGGCAACATTACTTGGAAACCAAGCGGACCAAGATGGGGCACATTTTACCGGCGGCAGAAATCGACCCGGTACAGCCAGCGAGCGGACAGGAGATTGCCGAGAATTGAGCAATCGCTCACAATCAGCTCGGCGTCGAAGTGGAGAGAGTCTCTCGTAGTGCGAAACCCGCAGTTCACTGTTGCGGCGGATCTCTCTGGTAGCATGTAGTTCTCAGGAGGCTACAGCAACTGAAATTTTAATCAGTCGCAGCTTTGCCACTCTTCGATCATTTCCATCAGCATTTCCGTTTCCCCGCTTTTGGCCCACACTGTCTCGCCACCTTCTAGCGCGACTTCGTGCAGCCCTTCGCATTGGCAATCTGGTTCACCACAAAAGTGCGGCGTCGCCGAAATCCAAATCACCCGGTACAACGGAATCTGTTTGTCATCTACGCGGCAAAATATGCTCACGATGCTCACCCTGAAATCCAGTCCGCAGGCAGCCGCCGAACACAAGGGCCACTCACAACGGAGTCAAAATAATAAAGCACCAGTCTGAAACAACGCTGAACCAACAGTCCGGCGCGATCGCTATCGAAGGTCGACAACGCTCTGGTGCTTTGTTCTTACTCTCTATCACTCAAGTCAAACCGCGAAAACATGGGTTTGCCACACCAATTATTCGTTTTAACTACATACATTGACAAGGACAATCCCAAATGAAAATCGGTTTTGGGATGACTCCAACGTGTATCAAGATGGCTCCGTTTTCAATTTGTGCACCAAACTCAGTGGTACGGGGAGCGATATCGGGCCAAGAAAATTGACAGTCGTGTCCAGTATATCGCCCACTTCGCCTCGCCAATCTGTGTGACATTAACGAATCTCACCGCCACGGGTCGTAATCGGTCTCATGACGATCCAGAGCGCGAATCATCGCTTTCCATTGAAACGGCCAACGCCCCGCTTGCGTGAGGACGGCTCGGCTTTGCAAGGCGACCTCGCCGGGGACCGGCAGCACCGGACGACCGGTGGACATGGCCGCCAAGTTCACGTTGCAGGTTCGCTCCATATCAATCATGTCGATCAAAGCCTGTTCCACCGACGTCGCACAGGTCAGCAGTCCATGGTTGGCTAGCACTAAGGCGCGCTTGGAGCCTAGTGACTCGACAATGCCTTTGGTCTGCTCCCCATCGATGACGATTCCCGTGTACTCAGCATAGAGAGCATGGTCGTCGTAGAATGAACAGCCGGTTTGATCCAGCGGTTCCAAGAGCATTCCCAAAGCGCTAAACGCGCTGCCGCCGGGGGGATGGGTATGGACGGCACAATTCACATCGGGCCGCGCGGTGTGGATGGCCGAGTGAATACAAAATCCGGCGAGGTTGATCATTTCGCCGCCGGTCACAATCTCACCCGCTGAGTTCACCAATACCAAATTGTCAGCGCGGATTTCGCTAAATAGCAGACCGAACGGATTGACCCAAAAATACTCCGGAGCCTGCGGCACTCGCAACGAGATGTGTCCGGCAATTCCGTCGTCTAAACCCAAACGGGCCAGCATGCGGTACGCGGCCGCCAGTTTGACTTTTTCCTCACGCGCCTCGGGCGTATCAGCCAGCGCAATGACGCGGTCCCGTTCTTCGCTGTGGGCAGCAGTCTGCTCGTGCAGGATGGATTCCGGATCTTTGTTGACCATAGCGGCGGCCTCAGTGAAGGGATGTGAAGAAATGGTGATAGACAATCGTAAACCGGCAGGCTGTCGGCGGCAACTCTCTCCCCCGATACAACGCACCTGTCAGCGGCAGCGCGTGCAACTGTTTCTAAGAACGTCTATATTGGAGATTGCTTCGCTGTTGGAATTTGTTATTCCGCCGCTTCAACAAAACATCTGTTTGGACTCAACCGCCGTGACACTCACCGTCGTCAATCCCTACGATCAAAGCACTGTTGCCGAATTGCCTTTTGATACTGAGACTCAAATCGCCGAGAAACTGGACCGCGCCACGACCGCATTTTCGGCATGGAGCCGTTTGAGCCTCGACCAGCGCGCGACGATCGTTCGAAGCGGATTGGCAAAATTACGAGATAACAGCGAACAAATTGTCCGCGACGTCACCTTGCAAATGGGCAAACCGCTCAAACAGGCCCAAGGCGAACTGGCGACGTTGTTCGACCGGGCGGAAACCTGTTTGGAACTGGCCGCCGATGCGCTCAGCCCTGATATTCTGCCCCCACAGCCGGGGTTGGTGCGGCGGATCGAACATGTGCCGCTGGGCGTTGTGTTCGACATTGCTGCCTGGAACTATCCGCTGATCATCCCCATCAATGTCATCGTCCCCGCCCTGCTCTGCGGCAATACGGTGCTGTTAAAGCACAGCGCGAAGACGCCGCTCTGCGGACGGCATTTGGCTGATGCATTTGGAAAACTGGCCGTTCCCGATTTAGTTACGGATGTCGTGATCAACCACGACCAGACCGCGCAGTTGATCGCCGACCGCCGTGTGCATCACGTCTCGTTTACCGGCTCTGTCGCCGGTGGCCGCAAGATTGCGCGGTACGCAGCCGAGCGGTTGATTGATACCGGATTAGAACTCGGTGGAAACGACCCCGCCTATGTCGCCGCCGATGCCGATTTGGATTTTGCCGTGGCCAACCTCGTCGACGGAGCGTGTTACAACGCCGGTCAATCCTGTTGTGGTGTGGAACGCGTGTATGTGCATGAAACTCTGTACGACGAATTTCTGAGCAAAGCCGAGGCAGCGCTGCGGGACTATCGACTCGGAGATCCGCTCGACGAGCAGACCACGCTCGGCCCCCTAGCGAGCCGCGCAGCGCTGGATGAATTGGAACAGCAAGTGCGCGATGCCGTCGACCGCGGTGCACGGCTACTGTGCGGAGGCAGCCGAGTGCCGGATGAAAGTGGGAACTTTTTCACGCCCACCTTGTTGGCCGATGTTCCGCAAGATTCGGTCGTGATGCAGGAAGAAAGTTTCGGGCCCATTCTGCCGGTCGCCTCGGTCGCGGATGACGCGCAGGCATTGGCGTTGATGAACGATTCACGCTTCGGCTTAACCGCTTCGGTCTGGACCCGCGATCAGGAGCGTGCCGAACGATTCGCCGGCGAACTCAATGCCGGCACGGTCTTTCAAAATCGCTGCGACTACCTCGACCCCGCTCTCCCCTGGACCGGAGTGGGCGAAAGCGGCAAAGGTTCGACGTTATCGCGGTACGGTTTCTGGCACCTGACGCGGCGCAAGAGCATCAATTTTCGGACTGAGACTTAATAAAATATTTCCTATTCAACTGCTCCCAATGGAGAGGCCTTTCCATGTTCGCGAGAATTCGCATCGTTATTGCCTTGCTGGTACTGATTCCACTTTGTTGCGACCAGGAATCATCTCGGGCTGACGACGACAAACCGCTTCGAGTCGGGTTTGGCAAGCGGGATATTACACCCCAGGCACCAACCCCGATGTGGGGTTACGGCGCACGGCACGCGCTGCTCTCTCAGGGAACCTTGACCCCACTCTATGCCAAAGCGATCGTGGTTCAGAGTGAAGAAGGAAAGGTTGCGATGGTCGGATTGGACATCGGCCGTGGCCCGACGCGGCATATGATGGAGAAAATCCGCACGGAGATATTAGAGAAAGCCGGCATTGAAAACGTGCTGATCAGTGGCTCGCATTCGCACCATGGCCCGGTGATTGAATTGATCGACCGTGATGGCTTCGGCAAAGGGACGTATGACGATGCGGTCGCCTATGCGGAAAAATTGCCGGACCTGATCATCGAAGCCATCCTGGAAGCGGACAAAACCGCCCAGCCGGCGACGATTGGTGTGGGGACGCGGGAACTAAACCTCAATCGCAATCGGCACACGAAACGCGAACCCAAGGCCCGTGATCCGCTGTTGTCCGTCGTGCGATTCGACGATGCCCAATCGGGCAAGCCGCTGGCGGTGCTGGTCAATTTCGCGGCGCATCCCGTGATGACCAAGGGAGAAGTGCTCAAATTCTCAGCCGACTATCCCGGATTCATGCAGGATAAAGTCGAGGCGGACATGGAGACCAACTGCGTGTTTATCCAAGGGGCGGCGGGCGATCTCAGCCCCAACCCCACGGAAGATTTTCGCGAGCCGAAACTCTTCGGCGAAGAACTCGCCCGGAATGTGATTGAGGTGGCCGGCGAGATTGAATCCAAACCACTGAAGCGAAACACGATTGTCGGTCGCGTCGATCAGTTTCGCTTTAAATCGCGGATCGATTTTTCCGATCCGTTAGTGCTCGTCGGTTACAGTGCCGCCTTTTTTCCCGAATTGATCGTCAACTTCATCGAGGAGGCCAAAGAGGGGCATCAAGCGGAGTTGAATACCGTACTGCTGGGCCGCCAGATTGCGCTAGTGGGTGGCTCGGGGGAATTC
Source organism: uncultured Planctomycetaceae bacterium (assembly GCA_942492455.1). Classification (GTDB taxonomy): domain Bacteria; phylum Planctomycetota; class Planctomycetia; order Planctomycetales; family Planctomycetaceae; genus Symmachiella. The sequence goes on from CALOFE010000007.1 coordinate 369,165, forward strand.
TTCTGCAATCACGCGGTCCGACTGCGCGAACGCTCCTACGTCGATCACACGCTGTTCTTCGGATACTGCAACGGTCACAACCTGTACTTCCCCACAATCGAAGCAGTCTCCGAAGGGGGCTACGGCGCCGATGCAGCCGTCTCACCGGTGGAAATCGGCGCGGGAGAACGGATGATGAACCGGGCACTGATCAACATCTACGAACTGGCTGGTCGGTTGAATGCTGAAGCGAAGTGAATGCCGACTCGCTGGGCCGCCGGCAGATCTTGGGGCGATTTTGACGTCAATTGATTTCCAACGTAAAATAAATCGAGGAATCCACAGGATCGCGCAGTGCGTATAAACTCGCTGGGAGATATGTCATGGTCCACATCGTCGTTAACGAAGAGCAAGCGAAAATCATTCACAAGACCTCCGGGAGGGTCGAAGTTCGCGATAGCCAAGGGAACCTTCTCGGATTCATTTCAGCGAATTCGACAACTGAAGAAATCGCTATCGCTAAGGGCCGTATGGAATCGGATGAGCTAAGGCACACGACACAAGAGGTTCTGGAGCATCTTCAGTCTTTGGAGAAAAAATGACTCGCTTTACCGTCGTATGGGTTCACAGCATCCTAGACGAATTAGCGGAGTTATGGCTGAACTCACACGATCGTGACTCTGTGACCGAAGCTGTCGCCTCAATTGATGCGGACCTTTCCGAAGACGCATTCCTAAAAGGCACTCATTTAAACGAAGGATTACGCGAGCTGGCCATTCCACCATTACGAGTGTTGTTCACTGTACGTGGTGACGATCGAATGGTCGAAGTCGTTCGAGTGACTGAGATTTTGAAGCCGTAGTGCAATGTATTGTCACCCATGGTGTCGACGTTACACCCGACTAATTTAGACGCCGTAATCACGTCCCGCAGTCCCAAATGTTTGCCACGATCTTACGGTACGGGCTGTCTGGGTAATAGATGTAGTACGTCGTTACCAGTTTGCCGTCGGGACGCTGCACTGTGCGAGGATAGCCGAGGTCGCGACCGCCGGCGTTGCTTTCGAGTACGAACGGTTCGCTCCACGTTTTTCCTTCGTCGCTGCTGAACTTGGCACACATTTGAAACGGAGCCTTGCGGTCGCCGTAAGTCACGCACAACCGGCCATCTTGCAGCCGGAGCATTGCCGGCGGGTTGCCTTCGCCGACATCTTCGACGGCGTTGTTCAGGTAAGTCCAACTGGCGCCATTGTCGTTTGACTCCCAGGTGTCAATCCAACGGTGCTTGTCTTCGCCCAGACCTTCGCGGCGGCGGGTGGTCATGACCAATTTGGTGGGAGACAACCGCACGGTCGAGGGCATGATCGAAAAGCCGTTTGGTTCGGGGCCGACGTAGGACAAAAACTTCCACGTCAAACCCCCGTCGGTCGTGCGGCCGCAAAAGACACGCCCTTCTTCGTTATTCGATTTCGAACCGGTCAGAAAGACATGACAGTCCTTGGGGCCGTTGACAATGTAGTCCGAGCGGGCCATCACGCCCGGTTGCCCGAAGTCAGGGACCTTGAACGGGCCTTTCCAAGTGTGCCCGCGGTCATAGGAATAATACAGCCGCGAAACCCCGCCATGCACGTCCTGGAATCGCATCGTCATGCAGAAATCGGGATGTGTGAAATTGATCGGCTCGGTGATGTCGGCCGGTGTCGGTTCGGTGTGCTTAGGATCGGTCGTGCCGTGTCGCATGCCACCTTGGTTGATGAGCATCCCTTTGTCGTTGGGGAACTCCATCTTCCATGTCTCACCGCCATCCAGACTGCGAGCTAAAACGTGATACTCTGGTTTTTGGCGATCGATGTTGTGACGTTCTTTGCCCAGGTCTTTATGAGTACCCGGTGCTGAAACCGACGAGGATTTCATCTCCCCAAATCCACATGCCGTGATTGGCCGGCCAGCCGCCGAACTTGCCCTCTTCGCCGAATACGACGATTTTTTTCTCGACCTGGGGTTCACCGGCACGAGTGAAAATCGGATTGGCACAAATCAGGCTCAGGCTGAGTAGACAAAATAAGAGTCGGCCCATGGGAATTCGCTCCGTAATTCTTTGGGGAGAGGTTGCGGTCGTTGGTGAATTCCAATGTACCCGCTCGCACTGAAAAACGCACGTCCGTGCCAGCCCGTCCACCCCCAGATTGATGAGGGTGTAGGGCGACACTTCAAACATCCCATACACGCATCGTGCGGATTACGACGGCGAAGCCGTCGGTTGGGGATGGATTGGGGAGCGTTTTTTAAACCGGCAATTCGGCTGCCATCACTTTTTCCGCCTGCTTGGCGTTGAAATCGTGGATTTTTTTCCGCAGATCGGGACGGCTGCAAGCCATGATGCGGATCGCCAACAATGCGGCGTTCTTGGCGCCGGCACTGCCGATAGCCAGTGTGCCCACCGGGATTCCACCAGGCATTTGCACTGTCGAAAGCAGCGAGTCCAGACCGTTGAGCTTGCTTTCGATCGGCACGCCCAACACCGGCAAGACCGTGTGAGCGGCGACGACACCAGCCAAGTGCGCGGCTCCCCCTGCCCCGGCGATGAGGACTTCGACACCCCGCTCTTCGGCGGTGGAAGAAAACTCGGTCACAACCGCCGGTGTGCGGTGCGCCGACATCACGCGGCATTCGAAGGGAATATCGAATTCCTTAAACATATCGACAGCCGGTTTCATCGTCTCCCAGTCCGACGAACTGCCCATGATGATTCCTACGAGGGGTTTGTCGCTGTTGCTCATTACGGTTGCTCCATTTCTTGAATCGACCACTCCTGTTATCGAATGGCCACTATGGGGTTCAACGGGCGGCTTGTCCGCCTGTTCGGATTGTTGAATCTGGTGGGCGGGGAAAACCGACCCTACTGTTTATTTGTCGTCGAGCAGGTTGACGGCGGCGAACTCTTGTCCTTCGAGCATGGCCAAACTGGCACCACCGCCGGTGCTGACGTGCGACACCTGCTCGGCAAAGCCAAGTTGCTGAACCGCAGCTGCGCTGTCACCGCCGCCGATGATGCTGGTTCCGTCTCCATCGGCAATCGCCTGGGCGACTGCTTTGGTGCCGGCATCGAAGGGGGGCATTTCGAAGACGCCCATCGGACCGTTCCAGACGATCGTTTTGGCGGCTTTGACCGTTTCGGCATAAATTTCAGCCGTCTTCGGTCCGATGTCGAGACCTTCGTAACCGTCGGGAATTTTACCAGCATCGACCACAACCTTGTTGCAGTCGCTGCTGAACGCGTCGCCACAATGCGTGTCGACCGGCAGCATCAATTTGTCGCCGCCGCGCTCGATTAACTGTTTGGCCAGATCGACTTTGTCCTTTTCGACCAGACTGCCGCCAACTTGGCCCCCTTGGGCCAGCGAGAACGTATACGCCATCGCTCCGCCGATGAGGACTTTGTCACAGATGCCGAGCAGGTTTTCAATGACGGTGATTTTGTCGGAAACCTTAGCTCCGCCTAAAATCGCTACAAACGGACGTTCCGGTTTGGCGATGGCGTCGCTGAGATATTGAATCTCTTTGGCGACCAGAAAACCAGAAACCTTGGGCTTGTCTCCCATGGCTTGCGGGACGGCAACCATCGAGGCATCGGTGCGATGGCAAGTGCCGAACGCGTCGTTGCAATAAATGTCGGCCCCATCGGCCAAAGCGGCGGCGAAATCGGCATCACCGGACTTTTCACCGGCATTGAACCGCAGGTTTTCTAGAACCAGGACGCCCCCATCGGCCAGCGCAGCCCGTTTGGCCCCTGCATCGTCGCCGATTGTGTCGGTGGCAAAGGCGACTTCTTGCCCGAGTAATTCGGCCAGTTTAACAGCGGCTGGCTTGAGGCTGTATTTCGCGTCGCCACCGTCCCCTTTGGGCCGACCCAAATGGCTCATCAGGATCACGCGTCCGCCACGGTCAATCACCGATTTGATCGAGGGGAGTGCCATGCTGATGCGGCGATCATCGGTCACATTTTGATTATCATCGAGAGGAACGTTGAAATCGACCCGCATCAAAACTGTTTTTCCGGAGGGATCGATGTCAGCGATTGTCTTTTTTGCCATGGTCTCTGGTGCCCTTCTGTCAACTAGGTCGCCGGCCCGTGCGATGCAGGAGTATGGCCGACGTGTTAAGTGGACAATCGTAGACACCCTCACTGGGATTGCAAGTGATCGGTTGGCCTCTGTTGAGGAATGCGTTGTATAGCGGACCTAACGAACGATTGGAATGTGCGTGCGGCGGTCAAGACCGTCGAATTTACAAAAGGCTGTAAAGGTATAGCGGTCGTGCGCGTTGTTGAATCGTCCCGGAACGGCGCTCCGGGTAATTCCCGGTTTGGACTTGCGGGACAGCTTCCGGAAGATCGATAGGAGTATATAGCCCCAACTGATCCGCCCTTGCCCGCCAACCGCGTGGCCCGGCCCCAGAATTATCATTATGCGTGTTATGACTGTGTCGTCGTCTCGGCAACCTTTACGCCTCCGACACGAGCTGTTTACTGAGAAAATGTCCTGCAGTTCAGCCAGCCTCCTGCGGCTCGATCATGGCTGTGATTGCGACAGTAAACACTTTGTACACGTCAACGATACAGCGATTAACAACAACTGAGAGGACGTGGCTTTGTCGACCCTTTCCGAGTTTTATCAAAAACACAGCGGCAAGTTACTTCTCCTCGCGCTGTTGTCGTTCCCGCTCTTGTTTGTCAAAGCACAAACCTTGCCGGCAAACAACGACATTGAGACTTGGCTGCCTCGCGATTCCGAAGTCCGCGCCAACTATGAGGAATTCAAACGCGACTTCGGTGTAGAAGAACTCATCGTCGTCGGAATTGAAAACACATCCAAAGATGACGTCTTAGTCGAAGCGGTTTGCGAACGGCTGGAACGTCTCGACAGCGTGCGGAAATGTTGGTCTCCCGCGCGGATGGAAGCGATTATGTCCAGCTTCGGTGTCGACGAAGCTGAAGCGGAATCGCGGTTGAAGGGATTGACCCTTTCCCAAGACGGCAAACTGGTGGGATTGATTTGCTTGTTGTCCCCCGAAGGATATGGCGATCGTGCGAAGACGGTCGATGCCGTGACCGGTGTGTTGGAATATTGCCAACTCCGTGGTGATCAGGTCCGACTTGCCGGCGCCCCGGTCATTGTGACTGAATTGGACCGGTTGGGGAGCGAAGAAGAAAACCGGAAATTCTTTTTTATCACCCTGTTGGTCTGCTGGGGATTATTGGCTTACACCACGCGGCAATGGCAATTGTCACTCGCGTTGCTTGGACTGACCATTTGGGCCATTCAATTGACGTTGGCAGGTATTCACATTGCCGGTGGGGAAATGAACTTCATCCTCAGCGCATTGTCGGTGATGGTGATGATTTTTACGTTGGCCGTTTCGATCCACTTCATGCACTACTTCACCGCCGCTTCAGAAGACGACGATCCGTTGGGGAAGGCATTGAAAACCGCCTGGAAGCCCTGCTGCTTGGCGACGTTGACCACGACAATTGGTCTGGTTTCCTTAGCGGTCAGCGACATCCTCCCCGTCAATCAATTCGGGTATGCGGCGGCATGGGGTTCGGTGGTGGCATTGATTACCGGGTTAGGGCTAACGCCCGCCTTAATTACGATCTGGCCGCCGCAGGCTCAATCTGAAGAGCAAGGTGCGGCGATCATAGCTCGCCTGGGAGATTGGATTTCGACACACAGCAAAGTCGTCTCAGCAGCGACGGTGACGATGATCATGGCGACGTGCGTGGGGTTGTTGTCGATCGAGACAAAGATCGATCCGCTCGACTTCCTTCCCAAAAACAGCAAAGTCCTGACCGATGCCCAGCGTGTGGAAGCTCAGCTTACGAACATCGACTCGATCGAAGCGGTCGTCGAATTTCGTGATAACGACCTGCCCTTTACTGAGCGGTTGGAAAAAGTGCGTGAAATCGAAGCTGTGATCGCCGGGCATCCTGCCGTTCGGCACACGATTTCCTCAGCGTCGTTCTTCCCTACAGAGATGCCGCAAAACCCGTTTACACTCGGCCGGCTATTGAAACGCGCTGAATCGCAGCGGGAGCACAATGAATATATCGCCGATGGCGAACGGCTGTGGCGGATCTCCGCACGAATTAGCACAAGCGAAGGGTTGTCACAGCACGAAATCTTCGAGCAACTGCAAGCACGGGCTGAGGGTTTGCCAGTCCGCTTTACCGGCATTGCCCCCATGTTGAACCATGCTCAGCAGGAGATCTTTCGAGGGTTCCATGAGAGCTTTTTGATGGCGTTTTTGATCATCACCGGCGTGATGGTCGTTTCCTTGCGATCTTGGAAAACGGCCATGGTGGCGATGATTCCTAATCTGACGCCGATTTGTATTGTGTATGGAATTCTGGGCTGGGTCGGTATGCCGGTCGACATTGGTATGATGATGTCCGGCAGCATCGCTTTGGGAATTGCAGTGGACGGCACCTTCCATTTTCTCGTGCACTATCAAACGCAGTTCAACCGAGGGGTTTCCTCCTCTCAGGCGTCGTGTGAGGCACTCCGGCAAACCGGGGTCCCGATCTTTAAGGCGGCCCTGATCTCCAGCATAGGCATGCTGGCGTTGACTCTGAGTAGCTTTGCACCGACAGCCCGGTTTGGCCTGTTGATGTGCTCCCTGTTGATTGCGGCCTTGGTTGGCGATTTGGTATTATTGCCAGCACTGTTGTGCCTCCGTCCGAGGCGCCTCCGTCAACAAGAGTCGGAGGAAGCGGAATTAGCGGGTCCACACAGGCTGCCAACAACGCCTGAACCGGCTGTATTGGCGGATAGGGTCGCATGACCGCCCAGAGTTTCGCTCTGAATCAACACTCTTCCCGTCGATACTTTTCGTTGAGAGCTTGCCTTTCGCAAATTTAAGATACGTCTTGAAATGGTTCCCACAACCGGGACAATTGCCTTACTCGCGAAAGCGAGGATTCCAGATGTCGGACCTCTTACTCTGTTGAGAGGTTTCAAATCTCGCGGATGCGAATCCTGATCCCTTAGTTTTCCGCGGTAAACTACAACCGCAACCTGGTTTCGTCATACTGCACAAATTCGACAGCACGCGCGACTCGTCCCTTTGGATCGCTTGATCTCTTCTTACTGATTTCGGAAGCCCTTGTATGTCCTACCAGTTACTGACCGGTGCCACTGGCCTGTTGGGCCGTTATTTGATTCGTGACTTGATGCAAGCCGATGTCCCGTTGGCGGTGCTCGTCCGCCCAACGCGGAAGGCTTCCGTGCGTCAACGTGTTGAGCAAATGATGGCTTTCTGGGAAGAGCGTCTGGGGCATAGCATGCCGCGGCCGGTGGTCTTGGAGGGGGACATCAGCCAGGAAAACCTGGGGCTGGATGACCGCTCGGTTAAGTGGGTCGAAGAGCACTGCACCGGCATGATTCACAATGCCGCCAGTTTGACCTTCCACAGCACAGGACCGGAAAGCGAACCTTGGCGTTCAAATATCCAAGGGGTGCGGCACGTCTTGGATCTGTGCGAAAAGACAGGCATCCGCCAGTTCTTGCACATGTCGACCGCTTACGTGTGCGGGCTCCGCGAAGGCCGCGTGCTCGAAACGGAATTGGATGTGGGGCAGGAACGGGGCAACGATTATGAAATGAGCAAAATCGACGCCGAAAAAATGGTACACGCGGCGTCGTTCATTGATGACCTCACCATCTGTCGCCCGGCGATTATTGTCGGCGATTCCCAAACGGGCTACACAAGCACCTACCACGGGTTTTATGCCGCATTGCAGTTGGCCTACACCCTGGTCCGCTCGATGGAGCCGGACGACACCGGTCGTGTGCGGTCCATCGCGCGGTTCGAACTTTCCGGCAACGAATCCAAGAATCTGGTCCCTGTGGATTGGGTCAGTGCGGCAACCGCCTATATTGTCACGCACCCCGAATTGCACGGTCAAACCTATCACCTGACCCCGCGGCATCCGGCGACGATTCGTCTGGTGAGCGATATTTTAGAAGACGCGACGCGGTTTTACAGTGCGAAGTTCGTTGGCGAAGATGCAGAAATCGACGACTGGGGCGAAGCCGAGCAAATCTTCAACGACAACATTCACGTCTACAACTCGTATTGGCGGGATGATCCGACGTTTGATTGCACAAACACCTTAACCGCCATGCCGCACCTGCCCTGCCCCGATGTGGATCGCGAGATGTTGTTGCGGATGTCCAAAGTGGCAATCGACAGTAACTTCGGCGGCGGTCGTGACAAACGGGTTGACCTCGATTTCGACCCGCATCAACACCTCAAACCGTTGGTGGATGCCGGAGAGAAACAAACGAACGGCCAAAAGGACGCACATCTTCTAGGGCTGGAAGTCACCGGAGGTGGCGGGGGCGCTTGGCACCTGATGCTGCAGGATGGCAAGCTGGTGGGGGCTGATGTCGGCCGCGACCAAAAATGCACCGCCGTCTACCGTTTGGACTCCGAGACCTTCGCCACTTTGGCAACCGGCCAAGAATCGGCCAGCTCCGCCTTGGATAAAGGGCAATTGGTCATCGACGGGAACGGACTGTCCCGCTCAGAACTGGTGGACATTTTCGACGAAATCGTCCGCGGTTCGGGTGTGGGCAAGTAACGCTCCGGTAGACGTTGTCGATGTACCCGCCGTTTGTGACGGTAGCACCCGCGCCGAAGCTTCATTTACGCACGGGCGGATTTTGGTTAAATCGCCTGTGTCGGAGCATCGGGGGATTCATCGCCGACGGTCGGCATCAATTGGTCCAGGATCCCGTTGACGAATTGCGACGACTGCGCATTGCCGAATTTCTTGGCCAGCTCTAAGGATTCGTCGATCACCACCCGATTGGGCGTATCGGTATAGAGCAACTCGTAGGCGCCGAGACGCAACACGTTGCGATCGGTCGGCGCCATTCGCCGCAGCGACCAGTTGGCGGCCACTTCTTCGATGCGCGTATCGATCACGTTGCGCCATTCCAGCGCACCGGTGAATAGTTTCCAGCAAAAATCGCGCAAGGCTTGGTCCTCAAGCCGTTCCTCGATGAATTCACCAGCAGACTCTAGATTGCCGGCGGGATTGAGATCCTGTCGGTAGAGCAGTTGGAGGGCCGTTTCTCGTGCCCGGCTGCGACGCGCCATGAAAAGCCTTAGCCTCAAGCTGGAAGGAATTGCCGCCTGTGGCAATTAGGGGGGGAGGGATTGGTCGAATGTAAGTCTGTTTGTTTGTGTTGCCGAATCATGTCCGGCTAACCTCTTAGCTTAGCCATCAAATTGGCCATTTCAATAGCAGCCAGCGCGGCGTCGCGGCCTTTGTTGCCCGCCTTGCCACCGGCGCGGTCCTGAGCCTGTTCCATGTTCTGGCAAGTCAACACGCCAAACGTCACCGGGACTCCGGTTTCGCGACCCGCTTGCATGATGCCTGCGGCCACTTGTTGGTTAATATATTGATCATGGGTCGTTTCCCCTTGAATCACCGCACCGAGGCAACAAACGCCGGCGTAGTTTCCACTGCGGGCAAGATTGTCAGCGACGATGGGGATTTCAAAAGATCCGGGGACCCAGACGACGGTGATTTGATCGTCGGCGACGCCGTGCCGATGCAACGTGTCGATGGCCCCGTCCAACATCAGGCGGGTCACCAGTTCATTCCAGCGGGCAACGACAACGGCAAACCGGCCAGCGGCGGACAACAAATCACCTTGGATTTCTTCAGGCATGGGGTGGTCTTTGTGAAACAATCATTCTTCGGAGAGAGAGCCGCCGTCATTTCGCAGCAAAGCGATCACGGTCAACTCGATGTATTCAAAGCGGTCAGGCTTCAGCTGAGGTTCATGCTCAGCAGGAATTCCTGGTTGGTCTTGGTGCGTTGCATGCGGTTGACCAACAGTTCCATGGCGTCGACCGGATTCATGTCGTTGAGGACACGCCGCAAAATCCAAATGCGTCGCAGTTCGTCTTCGTCGATTAACAATTCCTCGCGGCGGGTGCCGGAGCGGTTGACGTCGATTGCCGGCCAAATCCGTTTTTCCACCATGCGGCGATCTAAGTGCAACTCGGTGTTACCGGTTCCCTTAAATTCTTCGAAGATGACTTCGTCCATGCGGCTGCCGGTGTCGACCAGGGCGGTCGCCACGATCGTCAGGCTGCCCCCTTCTTCGACATTCCGAGCGGCTCCGAAAAACCGTTTGGGATGCTGCAGGGCATTGGCATCGACACCACCGGAGAGGATTTTTCCAGAGTGCGGAACTTCGGTGTTCCAAGCCCGGGCCAACCGCGTGATGGAATCGAGAAAGATCACCACGTTCTGGCCGTATTCAACCATCCGCTTGGCCTTTTCGATGACCATCTCGGAGACTTGAATGTGCCGGCTGGGCGGTTCATCGAATGTACTGCTGATGACTTCGCAATTGTGCCCCTTAACGTGCCGTTCCATCTCTGTGACTTCTTCGGGCCGCTCGTCAATCAGCAGCATAATGACGTAGGCATCAGGATGTGCGGCAAGCACGGCTTGGGCCAATTGTTGCAGCAAAATCGTCTTACCCGCCCGCGGTGGCGAAACAATCAGTCCGCGTTGTCCCATACCAATCGGAGCAATCATGTCGACGACACGCGTACTGAGCACGCTGGCCTCGGCGGCCAGTCGCAAGCGTGTCTCGGGGTGTAGTGGCGTCAGGTCGTCGAAGAAGACCTTCTCTGTGAGCAAGTTGGGGTCTTGGCCGTTGATGGCTTCGACGCGTAACAGCGCGAAGTAACGTTCGTTTTCTTTCGGAGGACGAATCTGGCCGGCGACGATGGCACCGTTACGCAGTCCGAACCGCCGAATCTGGCTGGGGGAGACGTAAATATCGTCTGGGCAAGGCAGGTAATGGTAATCCGGGCTACGGAGAAAGCCAAAACCATCGGGAAGCACTTCCAGTGTTCCCTCGCCGAACATCAAACCGTTGAGTTTGGTGCGTTCTTTGAGGATCTTGAAAATCAGATCCTGCTTTTTGAGTCCGGAATATTCGGTGACTTGCTCCAGCCGGGCTTGGGTGAGCAACTCCTTCATCGTCATCCGCTGCAATTCAGCGATGTGAATGTCACCCCGTTTGATCTCTTCGTAGCGTTCATCGGCTGAGTTGGCGCGAATGCGGTCGGCGCGGCTGACGTTCTCGTCAGAGCGATTGTCGCTACCGACAGTCGAGGATTGCGAACCGCTCGAATCGCGTCGCATGGCGGCACTCAAAGGCCCTGCTCCCTCAACAGTGGAGGTGGAGCCGGAGCCGGTTTGCTCGCTTTTGGGGCTGCGAGGCTTAGTGGACTTGGCCATTGTTCAAGACTTTCTGGTTGGTGGTCGAATGACCGAATGGATAGAATCCATTGAGGGTGGGCGAAATAAGCGACTTGGATTGTGGCCGCCGGTTTGTGGCAGCAACACCTTGGAATAAACGGTTTGGTGGATTTGTGGGTTGGAATTCCGCGCTAGGCGGGTGAAACGTGCTTGTTTCACGTAAGGAATGATTTTTGGTCGCGAGCTTCCGTGCCGGATGTGGTAGACGTTCTGAAAGGAGAGATACCCCGATTTTGGCTCGCATCATTTCCGCCAAGTCTCTGGAACACCCGTGTCTCATATTAGCTCTTCGCTGAACTCCCGGCAATCTTCGCGACGATTTGCCGCAGTTGTTGGGCTGCAAATTCAACGGTCGTTGAATTGTCGATGACGTGGTCTGATAATTGTTTTTTAGTCTCTATTGGAAGTTGATTGGCCTCTCGGGCTGCGAATTCCTCCGCAGTCCAATTCCGATTCTGTATCACGCGGTTGCGGCGGATATCCTCCGGGACGTCGATGAACACGACAGTATCACAATAATCCTTCCAACCGGTTTCCAAGAGCACCGCCGCATCGAGGATGACCGCCATGATTCCCGGCTGGGCCTGGGCCGCAGCGATTTGTTCTCGCAATATCTCGCCGATCCGCGGATGCACGATCGATTCGAGGTCTTTTTTTGCGGTTTTGGACTCCAGATCTGTTCCAAACACGAGCCGCCCCAACGCGGGACGATCAATGTCTCCTTGTTCGTCAAAAAATTCGTCGCCGAAACGCGCCCGGAGAGCCTGTTTCGTCGTTTGTTCGGTGAGGACTTGATGGCCGGCCTTGTCGGCATCGACAACAACAACTGGCATCTGTTCGTGCAATTGACGCGCGACCGAACTCTTACCGGATCCGATTCCACCGACAATGCCGATGATGGGAACTGTCCCACGGTTGGTCCTGGAAGGGTTTGACAAGTGATCGAACTAAACTAGGGAGTTTGAATGGTGAAAATCGATGAACGGAGTTTGATAAACCGTTGTTGGTTGGCGTTCGCCCGTAAACATCCTTGGGGCAGTGGCAATTGCTGAATGGGGGGCGAAATGCCGCGCGCTGATCCGCCGTCTGTTGGAGGGGTATAAAATCTCGGCTGAGGTTTCAGGATCGGTTCTCGTGGCCTAGGAAGCCTTCAATCCAGTCTCTCGACATCCAACCAAGTGTTTCCAACACTGAGGTCGACTTTCAAGGGGACATCCAGATTGAGGGCCGATTCCATTTCTTCTCGAACAAGGTCGCTCAAACTCCCCAAGTCTGCTTCGGGAACTTCGAAAACCAGTTCATCGTGGATTTGCAGGAGCATCACACCGCTGTGCTGTTCCTGTTGGATACGTTGGTGGGTTTGAATCATAGCCTGTTTGATGAGATCCGCCGCTGATCCCTGAATCACCGTGTTGATTGCGGTTCGTTCAGGAAGATTTCGTTGGCGGCCCAGGCCGGAGCGGATGCCGCGTATTTCACGACGGCGTCCACGTATAGTCGTAGCATATCCGTTTTGAGAACAACGTTCCAGTAATTTCCGCAGAAATTTGTCGACTCCTTCGTAACGGCTAAAATAGCCCTCGATAAAATCGGACGCTTCTGCCTGGCTGATGCCTAGGTTAACAGCCAGCCCGTAGGGACTCTGGCCGTAAATCACACCAAAGTTGACCGCCTTGGCAATCCGCCGCATATCCGAATCGACCGCTTCGGGGGCGACGTGGAATACTTCGGCCGCAACAGCTGTGTGAATGTCATCACCGCGCTCAAATGCCGCCAATAATGCCGGGTCTTGGCTAAAATGTGCCAACATCCGTAGTTCCACCTGGGAGTAATCCGCACACAGTAACTTCCAGCCCGACTCGCCCGGAATGAACGCCTGACGAATCCGCCGACCCGCATCGGTGCGAATCGGAATATTCTGCAAATTCGGATCGCTGGAGCTAAGCCGCCCCGTGGCCGCCACCACTTGGTTGAACGAGGCGTGAATGCGGCCGGTGTCGGGATTGACCATCTCGGGTAGTGCATCGACGTAGGTGCTTTTTAGCTTGCTGAGTTGGCGAAACTCCGTCAATTTGGCGGGCAATGTATGCTGTAGTGCCAGCTTTTCCAAAACCTCCTGATCGGTGCTCGCGCCGGTTTTCGTCTTTTTGATGATCGGCAGTCCGAGTTCCTCAAACAGCACGACCGCCAACTGTTTGGTCGAGGCGATATTGAATTCGTGCCCCGCTTCTTCGTAGATCTCCGCTTCGATCGTTTGCAAACGGTCAGCGAACTCGACACTCAAGGATTTCAGTAGCTCGACGTCGATGCGGATCCCGCGAAACTCCATGTCGGTCAAAATACTGATCAGCGGCCGCTCCAGATCCCAATACAGATCCCACAGATCTTCGCGTTTCAATTCCGCTGTGATGCGCTGCGCGAGTTGCCAGGCGATTTGCGCATCCTCTGCTGCGTATTCGCCGACCTTGTCGACATCGACTTCGGAGATTTTGATTTGCGATTTGCCTTTGCCGATCAGCTCGCTGATGGGGATCATCTCGTGTTGCAGATACCGCCGGGCGAGTTCGTCTAGTCCGTGGCTTCGCGCCCCTGCATCGAGCAGGTAACTCCCGACCATCGAATCGACACCCACGCCGCGCAGCTCAATCCCCGCCCGCCGCAAGACCAGCATGTCGTATTTGATGTTTTGATTACAGACTTCGATTTCGGGGTTTTCCAGAATCGGTCGCAGGGCGTCGCGAACGTCATCCGCATTCAACGTCGCCTGTCCGTCGGGAGCTTGCACGGGGAGGTAGAATCCTTCTGCTCCGTCCCAACTGAAGGCCCAGCCGACAATGTCCGCGCGGACCGCATCCAATCCAGTCGTTTCTAGATCGACGCAGAACTGTTTCTGTTGCTCAAGCTGTGCGAGGAATTCGGCGAACTTGTCAGCATCGTCGATCAATTTCCAAGACCGCTCGACCGCTGGCGGAGGGGCTGGAGCTTCTGCTTCGGGGGCGAGCGTTTTGATTTCGTCGATGAAGCGGCGAAATCCGCATTGTTGGAAGAATTCCTGCAGCACCGGGAGTTGCAACTGCCCTGCCCTGGCGGCATCCCAATCGACCTCCAGCGGCAAATCGCGCCGCAAGGTGACGAGCGTTTTGCTAACGCGGGCTTGGTCGGCGTAGGTTTTGAGGTTTTCCCGCAGTTTCGCCCCCGGCGCTTCGTCGGCATGGGCGAGGATTTCTTCCAGCGTCCCGAATTTTTCGATCAACGCACTCGCCTTCTTCGGGCCTACCAGTGGGATACCCGGGACATTGTCGATGGAGTCCCCCACCAGAGCCTGAAAATCGACCACTTGCTCCGGCGTGACGCCCCAATCCTTCATCAGGTCCGCTTCGTCGAGATATTGGTTCTTGCGGAAGTTGTACAGCCTCACCTTGGGGCTGAGCAGTTGCCGGATATCCTTGTCGCTGGTAATCACCGTCACCTCGACATCCTGGTCGGCGACCATCTCGACCAGCGTGGCAATGATGTCGTCCGCCTCCCAGCCGGGAATCCCCAACGCCGGCACGCCGAATCCGGCCAGCAACTCTTCGATCATGGGGATTTGCGGCACCAACTCTTCGGGCATCGCCGAGCGGTTGGTTTTGTACTCGGTATAAATCTCGTTGCGCTTATTCTCCCCCCGCACATCCATAGCGGCAATCAGCCAATCGGGTTTGCGGTCGCGGAGAATCGTGATCAAATCCCGCGTCACGCCATAGACCGCATTGGTCGGCTGCCCCTGCGGACTGGTCATCTCCGGCAAGGCGTGAAAGACTTGAAAGATCAACGAAAAGGTATCGATGATATAAAAAGATCGCGGCTGAGACGTCATAAATGGCTCACGAGGCAGGGACGGCTGGTGGATAACGAGGGCGAAAATCAATGCCCCTCAGCCGGTATTAAACCAGTTGCCCAGCAGCATGTACACGCAACGGGAATTCACGCCGCCGTCGCAGCGGGTGAGTGTGTGTAGTCAAGCCGACGCTCCTGCACGTCAAAGGTGTCGACTGGATCCCTAAAAGCTCTGCCAGAGGAATTTCCCTTCATCGCCGTCGGAGGAAATAAACCCGTAGCCAATTCCCGCATCGCCAAAGTGCAAATCAAACGGGAGATTGTCCGAGTCAAATTGAAAGAGTAATTGCCAATCGTCGCCGGGGAATTCGTCGCTCTGAATGAAAATAGGAGTTCCGCCAATTTTGCTGTCTTCGAGTTTCCCGAACTTCGTTTCTTTTTCAGCTTGTGACAGATCACATCGCTCACGTTCGGGGAGAAATTCTGCATCATGTCCCTCGACGCACGTGACTCGATACTCCCGTGGGCGCGTCGAGGAAGGCCCCCTTAGGTTCAATGTTGGCCCTTCGCTTAGCGGCTCGGTCTCCACCCAAAACTCTCCACCGGGCTGAAAGACAATCGCGTTTTCCCCGCCGTCAGGATCCCAGGTTGGCGTGTTGCTGCCATGTTCTTCACTGTCCGTCATGAAGAGATAGGCCATTTTCCCTTGGGCATCAGGAAAGATTTCCGGTTCGATCGCGATTTGACCAAGAAACATCATTGGTTCATCCAGTGACTCGCTGAGCGGCCATTCTGGTTCGTCAATCCATACCGGCTGCCCACCGAATTTTGTAACGGCCTCCGTGATTGGTTGGTCGACTGCGTGAAACTGGATGATTTTCTTTGCTGGCATCGTCTGCCCTAAAGTTGTGCGGTGATCATTCAGAAGTGGCGGGGGTAAACTATAAGAATCAAGCTATTTTTGGGGCCGCGAAATCCAAGTTGTCTCGGCCAAGGGCGTAAACACCAGCCCGCAAATGTTATTTTCATCGAGAAGGTTTTTGACACGCGCGGTTGCGAATTTATAAGTGTTGTTTCCTTCAGGGCAGAAAAAATCAGAGCCGTCCCATGTAGATTCATCGAAAAAGAGCCCAATGCGTCGGATAAACTTTTTCCCCTCCTTCTGTCCTGGCACAACTTCTCCGCCCTGCTCATCGATTGGACCACAGCGGCCTGTAATGCTGAGTCCGGCGTATCCCGGGTAGACTTCGCCCGCCTTGTTGTGTAACTCGATTGGATAGGTTGACCAACCTGTGATGCCGTGTTGATTAAACAATTGCAGCACCTTGGGGCTTATATAGTACCATGCGGTATGGCGTCCCCAGGCGATGTCTAGCGGTTCGGCTTTGCCCATCGCCCAGTGGGCCTGCAATGTTGTTTTCGGGCACCACTCCCCGCGTAACAGTGCCTCGCCTGTCGTAGGATCTCCAATCAAGTCGGCGTGAAAACTACGATCAGAGGCATTTTGCGAAAAGCGGTAAACATTGTCGAATCCGGGAAACATGCTAACCCCCGCTCCCGCAGTGTGTATTCGCTTGAATTGCTAGTTTGCTTATGGTGCGACGGCTTCAATTTCATTTGGCGAAGTGGGACCTGCGAAGCGCGCCTCGTGATGCCAGGCGGTAGTGTACCAGTTGTGACTTACAGAACCATCATCGACCGCTGCAGCGAGTTCCAGGTCATCCCGTGTGTCACTGAGCACAACGACAGAAGCCGCTTTCGGGTTAAGTTCTAACACCGAACGAGTAAAGTTTGCAGCGACTTCATTGCGGCGAAAATCCGAAAAATCTGCTGATTTTGAGCGATAAAGGGTTGCAAATTCACGGTAGCAGCGCAAAATACCGATATTGAGACTGAGTCTCAGTCTCATGTTTTGTTTGCGAGGTCGCAGCCAGCTTCACGTTGCTTTTGGGGGAAGCCAGCCACGCTCAGCGGCACCCTGTCTCTGTGCCACCGTGGGTGGTGCCAACCAATCTTGGCCACTGGTTTTCAAGGCGGCGAACTATGTTGCTACTCCCTCGTCCCCCGTTGCATTGGGGTTACTCGCTCGTTGAGCAATTCATCGTCACGGCGCAGTCATTTGTCTGGCCGTTTCTAGTCGTCCCCCCGGGCTGCAAAAGCCTGCAGTGGGCGCCGTGTGCGATCAGTCGGAGGCCGACAAAAGGGGCAGCACTGAGTTGTTGCGATGTGGGCGAACAGCTTTTGGGGGTCAATGTCCAGCGTGTTTGCCTCGTGAATCAGTCAATCGTTCCATTTGAGGATCGCAAAACGCTTCCGGTTACCAGTCCTCAGGAGGTGGGCCAATGATTTCTAGACTTGATGACGCGCGAAATGCCTATGACCAGGGGGATATCGATCGTGCGATGGCAATCACCAGGACGCATTTGCGTCGCAATAAAGAGGATGGCCGCGGCTGGGAATTGATCGGGCTGATTCAGTATAGCCGAGGAAGGTTCGCCGTCTCGGTGTCGGCTTTGGAGCGAGCGTCATTACTCGTCCCGTTGCGGCCTGCGGCCAAAGTCTGCTTGGCGCACGGATACGCACGGATTGGCCGTGTGGAATTATCGCGCGACCTGTTGGTGGAGCTGATTTCGGATGAGTCGCTGCCGATTCCACTTCTTTTGCAGGTGGCAACCGGTCTGGATTCGACAGATCACCCCGTATTAGCCATGCGGGCCTGTCGCAAGGCGACCGAACGTGATCCGGACCATCCGCAACCGTATTACGATCTGGGGTTTTACTCCGCACGTTGCGGCTATCCGCCGCATGTTACGGAATCACTGGCACGGAGAGCCATAGCGCTCGATCCCAAGAACGTTTTTTATCGCGTGGGCCTCGCCTCGTTTTTGATGAAACAAGACCGGGAATCAGAAGCCTACTCAATCGTGCCGGCTTTTACCGTTGAGCAAATCGAACGGATTGGCTGCCAGTGTTGCTTGCGGAGAATTATCGGATTGTTTGAAGACGCAAGCGACTATCGACGTGTGATTCTCTGTCGGCAACGACTATTGGAACTCGAAATTCATTGCACGGAAAACGATTGCGAATAGCAAGGAGAGACAACGATGCCAACCTGGACCGTGATTGGAATGCACTTGGGGATATTCGCCGTGATTGCAGTGGCCGTGTATGGCGCTGTTGTGTTACGAAATGCCGTTCTGTTGTTTTTGATTCCTAGGCTTCGTCGAGTCCTGACAAGGGTCGCTGAACCAAAATCAACTCTGGCGGAACATCCCTTGCCGGCCGTCAAGATGAGTGGTCGAACCCAGCCCTGTACGGATTTCGTGAAAGTACTGCAATCGTCAGGCAATACGCTGAAAACCCCCGCATAAGGGCTGTGTTAGGGGAACGCCGTTTGTCGCGCATTCAGAGAGACGCGATGCTGTGCTCGGGGGTAGGCTGTGTCTCCGAGATGCTCGTGGAGCTGTACGCAGCCGCAAACGCTCAGCTTACGAATGCTCAAACACCGGCATCAAATCTGTGTTTGATCCGTGTTCAATCCGTGGCTAAGAAACCCGCTACTATGCAGCCGCCCTGCCCTAGTTCGCTTGGATGACCGCTGCGCTGGCTTGGCCTTGGCGGGTTACGTCGATGTTGAGGAACGTGCGATTTTCCATTTTCAGCGGTTCGCCGGAAATGACGTTGATCGGGCATTCGGGGTCGGGGGTGTCGTAGTTCAGCGTGTGCGGGACGACTCCCGATTGCAGGGCCAGTAGTGAGCCTGCAATTTCCAGCATGCCGCAACTGGCGCCGGAGTTGCCGAAGTAGCTCTTCAGCGAGGTGACCGGGACCGGGGTTTTGCAGCCGCCGAAGACTTCGTTGATCGCGGCCGCTTCGTCGCGGTCGGTTTCGATCACTCCCAGGCCGTGGGCATTGATGTGGCCAATGTCGTCGGGAGTCAGGCCGGCGCTTTTGAGCGCCTTTTGCATGGCGATGACCAGCGATTTTTTCGTGTCGCCAATCAGGTTGGGGCTCGTTACGCAGGCGGTGCCGGTTCCTAGGATGCGACCGAGAATGTTCGCGCCGCGTGCATTGGCGTGCTCTTCGGATTCGAGAATTAGCGAACAGGCTCCTTCGGCAATGACCTGGCCGCTACGGTTTTTCTCAAACGGGCGGCAGGCTTTTGCCGGGTTGTCCGCCTTGGCGACCGTATCCCACATCACTGCATGCACGGTCTTCACGGGATGTAAACGCGTTCCTGTCGCAGCAGCGATCATGACATCGGCTGCGCCGCGTTCGATAATCCGCACCGCTTCTCCCAGCACAATATTGCCGGAAGCTTCGTCCATCGTTTGTGAGTTACTGGGGCCGCGGAGGTCGTAGAAAATTCCGATGTGGCAGGCCGGCATGTTGGGCAGGTACTGCAACAGCCAGAGCGGCTCCATTTTGCTAAGGCCAGTCGTGCCCCATTGATCGAAGTGGAAATGGTTCTCATCGAGATCCCAGCAGCTGAGGCAGGCATCCTTCAGGACTGTGGGCGGGCTGAACATCAAGTTGGCGCCGAATTCCACGCCGAACCGCTCGGGGGCGACTTCGCCGTTGCCCACTCCGGCATTTTCGATCGCTAGGTGCGATGAGGCGACGCCGAGTTGAATTTCGCGGCACATGACTTTGAGGCTCTTGCGTCCCTTTTTGGGGACATAATCGCGCACCGATTTCTGGTTAAAGTCGGAGACTTCGCCGCCGATGTGCGACGGTAGGATTCCCTCTTCAAATAGTTGGAACTCGCTAATCCCGCTTTTGCCGTTTAACAGGCTGTCGGTGAACGCTTCCAGACCGATCCCGATAGGGCTGACGACGCCGGCGCCGGTGATGACGACGTTGGTTCGGGATTCGTGACCGTCACTCATGGGTGGTTCTCGCTCGCAAGCGTAAATGCTTTTCTTACAGGGAGTTAAGCAGAATTGCACTGCCCGGGTGATGGTTGCGCAGCGGTCGTGAGCGAGTGAAATGCAATGAACAGCACTTCAATCCAGCATTTCGAATTCGATATCCCGACCCAGGTTCCCACCGATATTTTGTCCAAAGTATATCGGAAGTAGGTGTTTGGAAGCAACCGGCGTCTGTGCGAATTGACCCCACCGACTTTTGAAATGCGATGCCGGTGCAACTCGGTACCCCTGCAGGAATTGAGATGGGCGTGGTGGGAGTTCACCAGGACTGACTTTTCAGGCCTGGAACCCGCTCGGGCCCCGCACTCCCCAGGTTGGTCGAACAGGATGGAGCTGATCAGGAACTTTCCTGTGTTCTACTGTGTTCCGGGTTGCTTGACATGCGGCCATCATGGGGCCTAAGATACTGGCCTGATATGGATTAGGGCTTGGTCCCCGGCAAAATATTGGTTTGCAAGGCTAGGTTTTCGTGCGAGTTCCGCAAAAGGCGCGCTCGCTGACTGCTAATTCTATTGAATGTCATTCTATGTTGCATTGGGACCGTTGCGGTCTTGGTGTCGTTCCCCAAGGTGAGCCGGCGAAGCGTTTGGGTTTCGTTTGCAACCCGCTTAACCACAATGTTTTACGGCAGTTGATTCATGGCAGTTCCCAAGAGAAAACAGTCACATTCGCGTTCGGCAAAACGCCGCAGTCACAATGCGATTAAACCGTCGCAGATTAACTACTGCGCTCAGTGCGGTACGGCGACGAAAAGCCACGCCGTCTGTCCGAATTGCGGGCATTATCACGGTCGGACTTTGGTCGATGATGAATAACGTCGATTGTAAGTCGTCGATTCTTTAGTCGTTGATCGTATGGTAGCGGTGGGGTTCATCCTGGTACCAAACGGCACGCAATTTTGCGTGTGTGAATGGTGCTAGGAGAGCTTGATTGCTAGCAGCTTTGCGTTGATGGGGCCTCCCCAAAAGTGGCCGGAGTTCGTGGAGTTGTGAACGCAGGCGACGAGGTGTTGGTTGCTCGATCCGGCAAAACTAAATTGTTGTCGCGATACGATCATTGGCCAACTGTTGAAACGCTGGGGCGGCCCGGTGCCGGCCAGACTTCGACGTGCTTGAAGCCGAGTGGTGTTTGTTTGGCCCGTCAAAGAACGAACTACCTCAGCGGCGCCTCACACGGTTTGGAAACCAATTAGTCGATCAGTTCTCAGAACGTCCAGGCGTCATGATTTGGCGCGTGGGCTTGGCAGTGTCAGCCCGATAAGGCAGCAGCATGCGTACGGCATTGGACGCGATGGGCGGCGATGACGCCCCACAGCCGAATATTGATGGTGCAATCGCAGCACTTCAAGATGACCCGAATCTCGAGGTCGTCTTAGTGGGTGAAGAGGGATTGCTGGAAGATCTCGTCGGAAAGTCGGGGTATTCCGGAGAGCGCTTGGAAATCCGACACGCGGACGGTGTCGTGGAGATGTGCGAAAAACCGACCGATGCGCTCCGTAGCAAACCCAATTGTTCGATTGCCGTCTGTTGGCAAATGATGGCCAGTCGCGATGTCGATGCTGTGGTCAGTGCCGGCCATACCGGCGCGGTCGTGGCAGCCGGTTTGAGGACGCGCTTGTTTCTCAAAGGGGTGAAGCGACCCGGTATTGCGGTCGCTGTGCCGACGATCACCGGCCAGTCGGTGCTAATGGATGTGGGAGCCAATCCAGCGGCGCGGCCTGAACACCTTTATCAATACGGGATCATGGGCGAAATTTACGCTCGCGAAGTGTTGCAGGTCGAAGACGTCCGCGTCGGATTAATGAACATCGGCAGCGAAGACGGAAAAGGGACCGAGCTTGTGCAGGAAGCGCATGCCTTGTTGTCCACCCGTCCCCTGAAAGATCGATATATCGGCAATGTCGAAGGCCGCGGTGTGTACCAGGGCGAAGCGGACGTGATCATTTGCGAAGGGTTTGTGGGGAACGTCGTGCTGAAAGTCAGCGAAGGCGTGGCTCAAATGATGTTGGGAACCGTAGCGAAAACGGTCATCGAGAATCTTTCCTCCGAACGCGAACATGCGGGGAATTTGTTGCGGAAGATGAGTCAGCGTTTCGTGCACAATGAGTCGGGTGGTGCTCCGTTGTTGGGGATTGACGGAATTTGTATTATCGGTCATGGCTCAAGCAACGCACAGTCGATCACCAATGCATTGCGAGTCGCAACGACGTTCCGCGACCGACGCATCAATTCACAAATCGTCGAAGCGATTGCCGCACACAAAGTCTCTTAATCGCGCATAGGTCGTCATGAGCAACGATGCCCGCTGAGTGGTTTTCCGTTGCGATTGGCTTGCCATGGGAATAACGCTTTCGGTCCGGTGTACTTGCCGTTTGGGCCTTTGCATTTCAGTCAGGTCACAACAGGGATGAATCTGTGAGCAAAACTGCATTTTTGTTTCCCGGCCAGGGCGCTCAGCACGTCGGTATGGGGAAAACGATATCGGAAAAATATCCCGCCGCACGCGCACTCTACGAGCAAGCGGGAGAAATTCTGGGATTCGATCTGGCGCAACTCTGCTTCGAAGGTCCGCAAGAAAAGCTGAATGCCACCGACATCAGCCAACCTGCGATTTTTGTCACCAGTTTGGCCGCTGTGGAAATGCTTCGAGCAGAGTCACCCGAAGTCGTTGACGAATGTGCGGTGACCGCCGGGTTGAGTTTGGGAGAATATACCGCGTTGGTTTTTGCCGGCGCCATGTCCTTTGAGGATGGGCTGAAAGTGGTCCAGCGTCGCGGCCAAGCCATGCAGGCGGCGGCTGAAGCGACCCCCTCGGGAATGGTGAGCTTGTTGTTGCTGCAGCGCGAGCAAGTCGAGGAATTGGTTCAAGAGGCTTCGTCGGCCGGATCAATCCAGATCGCCAATTATTTATGTCCGGGAAATATCGTCGTGTCGGGCGAGCAAGCGGCCTGTGAGCGAATCGCCGAACTTGCCGAAGCGGCTGGAGGCAAACCGGCACCGCTGGCTGTGGCGGGGGCATTCCACACTGATTTAATGAAACCGGCCGATACGTTGCTGGCTGAGGCGTTGGGGGGAGTGACCATTTCTGCCCCGCGCATCCCTGTGGTCTCCAACGTCGACGCGGCAGCACATGAAAGCGGCGAAATTGCTGATTTATTGGTTCGACAAGTGATCAGCCCGGTCTTGTGGGAAGATTCGATTCGTGGTCTACTGCAAGACGGTGTTGACCAATTTTACGAGGTCGGACCGGGGAAAGTTCTGCGTGGTTTGTTGAAACGGATCGCGCGAAAGGTTTCCTGCGAGACGGTCAATGATTCTTGAGGCTGGAATCGACGGCGCGGCTCGTCATTTCTGATAAGAAATCGGCTGTGCAATAAGTCCAGTCCTGACCGACCAGACGGTTCGGCCATAGCGAAGATTTGTTTACGGTTTACAAGAAAGTACGAGCGCGGTATATCTTCGCACGTATGTATTTGCGACGCACATTTTGCGTCCAGCGTGCGCCAGGCGATTCGAGAATCCGCAGCCGGATTCGAACATCGAAATCAATCCGGTTTTTTTCTTAGAGGAGTTTTGCGTGTCAGTCGAAGAAAAGGTGTTTGAAATTGTCAGCGAGCACTTGGGGACTCCCCGTGAGGAGGTTGCCCGTGAGAGCGCGTTTATCGAGGATTTGAAAGCGGACTCGTTGGACATCGTGGAATTGGTCATGGAATTCGAAGAAGAATTCGATGTGACGATTCCGGATGAAGATTACGAGAAAATCCGCACTGTGGGCGACGCGATCGACTACATTGAGGAGCACAAGTAGCCGATGCGCAGGCGTGTTGTCGTTACGGGAATGTCAGTCGTTACGGCTCTGGGAAATGATATCCCAGAGTTTTGGGATAACATATGCGCCGGTAAAAGCGGCGTAGGCCCATTGCGGCGATTTGACGTTTCCAATTTCAAAGTGCGTTTCGGCGGAGAGATCGCCGATTTTGATCCGTCTGAGGCGATCTCCAGTCGAGATGTCAAACGGATTGACCGCTTTGCGCAGTTTGCGCTTGTCGGTGCTCACAAGGCGCTTGAGACATCGGGGATCGACCTGACTGATGGCGATCCTTATCGTCACGGTGTATTGATCGGAAGCGGTATCGGTGGATTGCAAGAGATTGAACAGCAGCATGTGAAGCTGTTCTATCGCGGTCCTGATCGAGTGTCTCCGTTCATGATTCCCAAGTTGATTGTCAATGCGGCTAGCGGAAATATCTCCGTTCGCTTTGGCTTGCGTGGTCCCAATAGTGCGATCGCGACGGCTTGTGCTTCAGCGACGAACGCCATCGGCGATGCCTTCAAGTTGATTCAAGACGACCGAGCCGACATCATGGTGACCGGTGGGAGTGAATCAGCGATTACGCCGATGGGTCTTTCTGGTTTCGCGCGGATGAACGCCCTGTCTCGGCGAAACGAGAGCCCTCAGACCGCCAGTCGTCCCTTTGACAAGGACCGCGATGGCTTCGTGCTTTCCGAAGGAGCCGGCATTGTCGTGCTCGAGGAATATGAGCGAGCCCGGAAACGAGGGGCGACAATTTATGGTGAGGTGTTGGGCTACGGCATGAGTGCCGATGCATCGCATATGACAGCTCCTGATCCTGAGGGGGCGGGAGCCTCGCGGGCGATGAGCGGGGCGCTGCGGGATGCCCGTCTTGAACTTGATCAGATCGACTACATCAACGCCCACGGCACGAGTACCCCCCTGGGTGACGTGGCAGAAACCACGGCGATCAAGTCGGTGTTCAACTCACACTCCAAAAAACTCTGCGTCTCAAGTACGAAGAGCCAATTGGGGCATCTGCTTGGTGCCTCGGGTGGGGTTGAGTTTGTGGTCGGAGCGTTGGCCCTGCATCATCAGACTGTGCCGCCGACAATCAATCTCGACAATCCCGATCCGGAATGCGATCTGGACTATGTGCCCAATGAGGCACGCGCGAGAAAAGTGAGAGCCGTTTTGTCCAACAGTTTTGGCTTTGGTGGGCATAACGCGTGCTTAATTATTGGCAAAATGGACTGATTCCCCAAAATTGCCCATAGTGATTTTCCCTGAGTCGCCGGCTATCGCCGTCGGCTTTTTTCATGCGCCAAGCCACCGAGTTGCGTTCATTCCCTGACAACTGCATGCGACAGTCGGTCGGTTGTGATGCCTGTGCGGATTGTGCCGACGGGGCACGAATCGACCGGAAATGCTCCTCCCGAATTGTGAGCTATGTTTGGATTGGAACTTCGCTCAGTTTCCACTTCCATTTTCGGGGTTATCGTCTGCCTATCTAACGCCCACCATATTTTTGCGTTCAACTTGAAACCAGCGTCGTTGACATAGATTTTGCCTTTCTGCGTGGTGAGACTTCAGTCTGGATGCGGTCGATGTATCCGAGTCCTCACCTGTTCTTGGGATTGAGAGAAGAGTCGTGACGAGCGCTGTTTGCCTCACCTCTGTAAGACCGCCGAAGCCTGAGCGGCGATACGTCTCGATTCCGATTGCCACATTGGATCCGTCCAGTTGCTATCAGCTCGATCTCTATGAGGAGCATGGCACTGAGGGCGACTATCGGCTGTTTCGCGGCCGCGATTTCCCGCTGACCGAAGAGGATTTGAAGAAGCTTCGCGCACGGGGCGTTAAGCGGTTGTATATCCGTACTGGGGAACGGCAGGCTTACCAGCATTATTTGCGGGAAAACCTAGCGACTTTTATTGAAAACGAGAGCCTTCCCGCCGCGCAACGCTTTCAAATTCTCAATCAGGTCACGCAGGATTGTCTGCAAGAGAGCTTTGAGCGTGGAGATGTGACGGAGACCGTTGAGGCGTCGCGCGATATGGGGCGGCATACGGTCAATCTGATGAGTCGAGCCGACTTGGTGGCTCACGATGTCTTCTCCATGATCAAACACGATTTTCATACATTCACGCATTCGGCCAATGTCTGCAGTTACAGTGTCCTGTTGGCCAAGGGCATAGGGATTGTCGCTCCGGAGCAGTTGGAAGAAATCGCGACGGGAGCTTTGTTGCACGATGTGGGCAAGATCGGCATCCCTTATGAACTGCTGACCAAACCGGACGCACTCAGCGACGAAGAGCGCGAACTCATTCAAAGTCACCCGACGGTAGGATTTGCCCGGCTATGTCGCCGGGAGAAATTGACGTGGGGGCAATTGATGATGGTGTATCAGCACCACGAACGAATGGATGGAAAAGGTTATCCGGTCGGGGTGGGGGGCGATGAGATTCACCCTTGGGGGCAGTTGTGCGCCATTGTTGACGTCTTCGATGCTCTCACTAGCGACCGGCCGTATCATCGGGGGCAACATATCACGGAAGTCCTGGCGTATCTCGAAAGAGAGTCAGGCCGTGGTCTAAATTCGGGGATGGTCAAATGTTGGACGTCAATCATGTCCCGGAATTGCTAAATACAATTCCCAGACAACTAGAACTTCCGCCACCTTTGCGGGAGTTCTTAAATAAACGGGGGCCCAAGATGCCGGTCGCAAACGACCTGCGCCGATTCCCCCGCTTTTTCTATCCCGCCTCTGCGCTGTTGAGCAGCGAGCAGACGCTCCCCGCCCTGCCCCGCACTATTGGCCGCTCTGTGGTGCTGACGAAGGACTTGTCCCGCACCGGGATTGCGCTGTTGCACACCGACCAGTTCTACCCGGGCGAGGTGTTGAAATTGTGGCTGCCTTGCGGTGAAAAGCAATTGCTGGTCGTCCGGTGTAAGCAAACCGCCGAAGCCTGCTTCGAAGCGGCCGGTTTTTTCGTCTAGTTTGCTTGGGCTGTCGTCGATCACGCTGTTCTTTTGACGTTTCACGACCAAGTCGTAATCATGGGACTGCATTGCTTGCCGATGCAGCGGCCTTTTTGAGCGATTTTCGTTTCGCTCATCCTTTGCCTTTTCCCTTGGTTTCGAGGAACGTCTGATGAATCGTTTTTTAACGGGCTCGTTGGTGCTCTTGTTTGTGTGCGGCGCCGGGAGCAACGTTCGTGGCGACGACAAACTGATCGGTGATTGGCCATTGGCCGGCGACACGATCGACCATTCATCAAATAAACTCAAATCCAGGGCGCGCGATATCGATTTGAAAGTCGCGGGGCCCAGTGGTCAGGCCAATACCGCAGGCGGATTTGATGGCCGCACCAGTGTCATTGAAGTCGACGACAATCCCGCCCTGCATTTGGGGACGGGTGAGTTTTCCATCTCTCTGTGGGCGAATACCCAAGAGAAATTGGACGATGTGCTGGGCGACCTTGTTGCCAAATACGATCCGCAGGCCCGCACGGGATTCAACTTGGGGATCCTCAACTTATCCGGTGTGACATCCACGCAGTCCAACCATCGGCATCTCTATTTTGGAATTGATGCGGACAAAATCGATCCCCAGTGGACCGACTGTGGACGTCCCGGGGACAATTTGTACGTCTGCGCTTTGTGTGTTTACAAAGGGGAGTTATACGCCGGGACCTTTGAGCATGGTGCGGATCAGGCGGGGCATGTCTATCGTTATGAGGGAGGACAGCAGTGGGCCGACTGCGGGAGTCCCGATCGTAGCAATGCGGTGCAGACGCTCGCGGTTTTTGATGGGCAACTGTATGCGGGAACCGGCCGTTATCTCTCCGCTGGTTCGGCGCTTCCCGAATCGCCAAACGAAACGCCGGGGGGCAAAGTGTATCGCTATGAAGGTCCGGGGCAGTGGGTTGATTGCGGCAAATTGCAAAATCCCGAAACTGGCGAATCGTTTACAACCGGCGGTTTGGTCGTTTATCAAGGCGCGTTATACGCCGGACCTTCCAAGCATCCCGGCCGGGGGTTGTATCGCTACGAAGGGGGCGAGAATTGGAAATTTCTGGGAGAACCGGGGCATCGCGTGACCTTTCCGGTGGTTCACGACGGATCGATGTATTTCGCATCGCTGGATGGTGGGGGCATTGAACGTTACGACGGGCAGGGAAAGTTCACAGATGTCGGGAAACCAGAGGGAATCACCCAGTCGTACGGGTTTGCGATTTATCGCGGTGACTTGTACTGCTCGACATGGCCCAATGGTGAAGTTTTTCGTTATGGCGGCGGGCAGGATTGGATCAATGTCGGCCGCTTAGGCGACGAAAAAGAAGTCATGGGAATGGCGGTTTACAACGGAGGGTTCTTTGCGGGCACGCTGCCGTTGGCTGAAGTGTATCGCTACGACGGCGGCAGCAATTGGTCGCGGACCGGGCAATTAGATACCACGCCGGACGTTAAATATCGCCGCGCATGGTCGATGGCCGTGCATGATGGCCGGTTGTATTGTGGGACCTTGCCATCGGGGCATGTCTATTCGTTGGAGGCGGGCAAAAGCGCGACGTATGGTCACGCGTTACCTGCGGGTTGGGTCCATCTGGCCGCGGTGCGCGGGCGTGATCATTTGCGGCTTTACGTCAATGGAAAACTCGTCGCCCGCTCGTCGAAATTTGATGCCAAAGACTATGACATCTCCACCACCGAACCGCTGACGATTGGCTTCGGCCCACAGGATCATTTCAACGGCAAGCTTGCCGAGGTGCGCCTGTATGGCCGCGCGTTGACGGATGCCGACATCGCGCAGTTGGCGAAGGTGAAAAAGAGTGCTGCTGGTCGTTAAGTGAAAACAGACGGAAGGGAAAAAAGAGTTGAGGAGTGTGAATTTGCGCGTCGTGTTTACGTTGTATTTATCAGAGGCATGTTCATCGGCACGAGACCACAAATGATTGCGGCGTGCTTGGCAGCTTTCCGGAAATGACTTTTCATGAAGACGTTTTTTTCATCTATCGTATCCCTCAGTGAGCCGATTAAGATGAAAGAAAAACATCGAATTGAACGGTCATGCCTTTCGGGGTTTGCTGAGCACATTAGGACTGAAATTTGTTGTTGAAATTGTGGTTGCCGTCGTGTCGAAATGTATACACTACACTGCTTGGCAGATCCTTGCCGGGCATATCTTCCACGTCCCTTTATCTTTCCGGTTGGTGTCTTAGCCACCCGGGAGGAGCAACGCGACAAGCCTGTCGTACCCATTGTTGAACGACGCCTCATCGTCTTGTCTCACTCCCCATCCCTAGACCTTTCCCCACAAATGGAGTCATCCATGCGTTCCAAGATCCACACCAAGACACGCTCATCCCACGCTGGTAAAGTCAACAAATCGCGACGCCCCTTGTCATTAGAGCCACTCGAAGAGCGTGTCGTAATGTCCGCCAACTTCGCGCCAATTGATGGTGTCGGCAATAACCTCGACAATCCCGAATGGGGCAGTACCTACGAACAATTGTTAAGGATCAGTTCTGTTGAGTATGCGGACGGGATTTCGGATCCCGCGGGGGCCGATCGGCCCAGTGCACGGGAGGTCAGTAACGCGATCGTGGACCAGGACGCGGATATCATCAATGATCGGCAACTGTCCGACTTCGTCTGGCTGTGGGGGCAGTTTATCGATCACGATATCGACCTGACGGAGAACGGTGAACCCCACGAGTCGTTGCCGATCGAAGTTCCGACGGGTGATGAATACTTTGATCCCTATTCGACGGGGACACAGGTCATCGATTTCAACCGCTCCTTGTATGATGACGCAACGGGTGATTCGGTGAGCAATGTGCGACAACAGCTCAATGAGATTACCGCTTTTATTGATGGGTCTGTGATCTACGGGTCAGATGACGTGCGTGCGGCGGCGCTGCGGACGTTTTCCGGCGGCCGGTTGAAGACCAGTGAAGGCGATCTGTTGCCGTTTAACGAATCCGGTTTAGCCAATGCCGGCGGGACGAGTGCCAGTTTGTTCCTGGCCGGTGATGTGCGGGCCAATGAAAATGCGGCACTCTCTTCGATGCATACGTTGTTCGTGCGGGAACATAATCGCATTGCCGACGAAATCTCCGCCAAGCATCCGAAGATGTCCGATGAGGCAATCTATCAGCAGGCGCGGGCCTATGTTGTTGCCGAATTGCAGGCGATTACGTTTAACGAATATCTTCCCGCGCTGTTGGGTGAAGGTGCGATTTCGGAGTATCAAGGGTATGATCCGACCGTGAACCCGGGCATTAGTAACCTGTTTTCGACAGCGGCTTATCGATATGGGCACAGTATGTTGTCGCCTGAGTTGTTACGGGTCGACAACAGCGGCGCGGTGATTGATGCTGGAAATCTCTCTCTGCGTGACGCGTTTTTTGCCCCGGGTGAATTGACGGAGAACGGTATCGATTCTCTGTTGGCCGGATTGGCGCGACAGGAAGCGCAGGAGATCGATACTCAGGTCATTGACGACGTGCGTAATTTCTTGTTCGGCCCTCCCGGCGCCGGCGGATTTGACTTGGTCTCATTAAACATCCAGCGCGGACGCGATCACGGTTTGGCCGATTACAATCAGGTTCGCGTCGATTTGGGATTGGAAGCGGTGACGAGCTTTTCGCAGATCACCTCCGATCCGGAATTGCAGGCCAAGTTAGAAGCGGTCTACGGTGATGTCGACAATATCGACGTCTGGGTCGGCGGACTGGCGGAAGACCACCTGGCCGGCGCGAGTGTGGGGCTGTTGATCCACACCGTGGTCACCGACCAATTCGAACGGATCCGCGACGGAGACCGTTTCTGGTATCAGAATGTCTTCAAAGGTCGCCAACTGGAAAAATTAGAATCGACGAAACTCTCCGACATTATTTTGCGGAACACCGGGATTGAAAATATTCGCGAAGACGTCTTCCGGTTGACGACAAACTACGCGCCGGTGGCGGCGATGGACGTCGATTTTGTAGGTTCGCGGCGTAGCGGCGAAATGCAGTTGGACGCCAGTAGCAGTTATGACCTCGAACAATCGACTGAATCGTTGACCTATCTATGGGACCTCGACAACGACGGCAAGTACGACGACGCGGTCGGTATGCAAGCGGCAGTCTCGATGCGGGACTTGGATTCGCGGGGTCGCTTGGTGGTCGGATTGAAGGTCATTGATGATCAAGGAAATGTGGGCCTGCAAAAGATGGTTGTCCAAAACGGCCATCATCGGCCCGGCCATTTTGCCGGTGGCATGCATCAGCACCACAACAACCACGGTCACGGCCACCATCAGCACGATCACAATCATGGACATTCAGGTCATGGACGCCAGGAGAAAGACACGCCTGGCCGTTCACACAAGGGTGGGAAATCCTTGGCCTCCACACACGGAGCTGGACTGGGTCGACACGATGATGCGTTCGCTGAATTGGCGGACGGGCTATGGGGAAACGATCTTCTCAAAAAGCACCATAGACGTAGCCGCTGAGCTGGACAACGTTGGACTTTGGCGTTGATCCGATAATTCCCGTAGCCAAGCATGGCAAAGCCGCTGAGTCGTTGATCTTTAAACGGCTCAGCGGTGGAGCTTATTCGCCTTGCTCAATCTCCCCTCCCCCGCATTCTCAGTGCCTGTTTTTTTGGCATAGTGGCCGATGCCGCCTGTCGGTATAATCCCGCCCCGCGGAGATTCTGTTCAGAAATCCGCGCATTCTCCTCTCTCAAAACTTCTCCTTTTCCTCTCGCCCAGTGACGCAACTATTATGTCTTGCGCCACGAATCGTGGACTAGTGCGCTTACGGCAGTGCTTGCTGTCCGTGGTGATCGTCGCATGCGCCGGCACCACCGGATTCGGGCAATCTGCGGGGGGAGAGGAGAGTTCCGAAGCAGACAAATTCGAACAGCGAATACAAAAACTGGAAGCGGAACTCGCAGCGCTACGGCGCGATCACGCAGAAGTCGTCTCGGAATCAGAAACTGCGGAGTCAGAAACCGTGGATTTCGCGGAGGCATTGATTCCTGCAGAGGAGTCGACGGGCGTTGTCACGATCTCGAATTGGACGTCTTCCCTGTATTCGAGGTTTCAAGACGAGCCCAACGGTGCTGCCCTGCCCCAACCGAACTTGGGGGAGGATCCTGATTTGCCGAATCTTCCTCCGGGGTTTCGAGATCGTCTCGGACAACCGCGGAGCTTGTTCGATTCTTCGGAGTATCCCACCGTGAATTGGAGCGGGTTTTTGCAGTTGGATACGGGAATTGTCGATCAGGATGAACTCAACGTTGAGTCTGTGGGGCGGGTCGCAGCGGAGAGCGGTCTGCGGCGTGTCCGTTTGCGGGTTGATGGAAATGTGCGGGAAACCAGTACGTACGTGATCGACTTGGATTTTGCCGCCTCGGGACATCCGGGCTTTCGCAACGTCATGCTGGCCTTTCACGAAGTCCCTGTTGCGCAGAATATTCAGATGGGATACTTCAAGCAGTCGATTGGTATGCAAGCCATGACGAGCTCTAAAGACTTGCGGTTCATGGAACGCACTTTGCCGTTCGCGTTTGACCCGTTTCGTCAAACCGGCGTGGGAGCCTTTGGGAATTGGGCGGGACGACGGGGGAGTTGGGCATTATCCACTTTCGGTTACCCGACCGATTCGTTCGGTGTGACGACTGGAGATGCGCTGGGAACGTCATTGTCGACCCGTGTTACGGGACTGCCCTTTTATGAAGATGAGGGAGCACGATTACTCCATATGGGAATGGGGTATAGTTTCGGCACGCCGTCGGACAATACGGTGCAATATGCCATTCAGCCGGGTTTTTTCGTCTCGGATCCCGGGAATCCGGACGCGTCGACGGGGGTGCCCACTTTTGTGGATACGGGGGAAATCCCGGCGCGCGCTTTTCACATTTTTAACGCGGAACTGGCCGGGAACTTCGGTTCGCTTTCACTCCAGTCCGAAGCGACATTTGCCGTCGTCGATCAAATTGGCGGCCCCACGTTGGCATTTGGCGGTGCGTACGCCTCAGTGGGATATGTCCTGACCGGGGAGACATATGGCTATAACCGGCGTAACGGAATTCTGCGGAGCATCGTTCCCAAGGAGAACTTCAATCTGAATGGCGGGACCGGGGCACTGGAACTGACGGCTGGTTGGTCGTACATCGATTTGAACAACAAGAATATCCTGGGGGGAGACATGCGCAACTTCATCCTCGGGCTCAATTGGTACGTTAGTCAAAGCGGACGGTTTACCATGAATATTATTCCCACACACTTGATTGACCCCGATTTCGGTTCCAGCGACGCCGTGGTCATCGGTGGACGGGCTCAGGTTGAATTTTAGAAGGTCGGGTTGAATTTGCAGGAAGCCTCGGTTTTTTTAGTGTTCCGCCGTCGGAAGCAGCACTGATT
Source organism: uncultured Planctomycetaceae bacterium (assembly GCA_942492455.1). GTDB lineage: Bacteria > Planctomycetota > Planctomycetia > Planctomycetales > Planctomycetaceae > Symmachiella. The sequence goes on from CALOFE010000007.1 coordinate 402,462, forward strand.
GCGGAACACGACTCACACTCTCAAATCCTAAAGGAGTCGGCTTTCCCAAGCCGGTCAAACGGTTGTGTTTGACTTAATCTGAACTCTGTATGAAGCACTGTTCCTTAAGAATTATTACAGTGATCGCAGTCACGGTTTTGCTGGCGGTGATTTCCGCTACAACTCGCGCGGACGAACCGGTTGATGTGGACGCGTTGCTGCGCCGATTAGACGAAGCTGAACGGCGTTTGCGGGTTTTGGAAACTGGCGGGCAAGACGCACTTGTTAGCGAAGCCCCGGTCGGACTCGATGACGTTACCGCTTCTTCCCTGGGCCAAGACGTCCAAGATGCTGCGCTTTTGACCGTTAACCCAGAGTTTGATGCGGAGCCGGTGTCGTTCACTTATCAGTCCGCGGGCAACAACACTGGTGTGGGTTCGAATGCGAATTTTCAACAGGGGACGTTGCCCCGGGCGAGTTCATTTGCGATCGATTACGACACCGGATTTGTGCTACGCCCCGATGATAAAGATTCGATTCCCTATCAGTTGCAAGTGAACGGTCGCATGCAAATTCGGCATGTCGGGTTTAGTCGGGATGCGAAATTTTACTCCAACCGTGGCGATGAGTTTCGCGGCGGGCCGCTGCGGATTGATAATCGCAATGAAATCGAACTCGAACGTGCGCGGCTTGTGTTCAGCGGATTTGTACACGATCCCAAATTGGAATTCTTTTTGAACATAGACGGTGATACCGACGACAATCACCAAGCGATCTTTCATGACTTTTGGTTCAACTATGAATTCAATGAGACATTTGACTTGTATTTCGGCAAGGCATTCGTGCCTGGTAGCCGGGACTGGTTAAATGGCTCGATGCGGACGCACTTTGCGGACCGGTCGATGGCGACGACGTTTTTTCGTCCTGATCGCAGCGTGGGCGTGTGGGCGATCGGCGAAGTGACTGAGGATCTGTTCTATCGCGTGATGGTGGCCAACGGATTTAGTGCGTCCGATTTGCAGTTTTCGCAATTGGATACAAGCTTAGCCTATTCGGGAACCATGTGGTGGGATGCGCTTGGTGATTATGGCAAGGGCTATGCCGACTTGAAGTGGCACGAAGATTTGGCAGTCCGCGTGGGGCAGAGTTTTACTTATGCCAGCCAACAGGGGATCGATTCCTTTGGGGTTCCCGGATCGGAACAAAACTTCTTGCGGATCAGTGATGGGACGCGGTTGATTACTCCTGATGCGTTGGCTCCGGGAGTGACCGTAGTCGGGGCGGACATTTATCTGTATGCGGTGGATGCCGCCTTCAAGTATCGGGGTTGGAGCGTCAACTCCGAACTGTACTTTCGTTGGTTGAATCAATTCAAAACACTTGGCGGACCCATCCCCTATTCACAGTTGTATGCCTACGGATTTTATGCCGATACCGGCTACATGATCTTGGAAAAGTCGTTGGAAGTCATTGCTCGCGCATCGCTCGTCGATGGCCTGTTCGGAACCCGTTGGGAATACGCAACCGGTATCAACTGGTATGTCAACGGGACGCACCAGAACAAGGTGACCTTTGACATCACAAAACTCGACGGCAGCCCCGTCTCCAATTCCGGCCCCAACTATGAAGTCGGTCAAGAAGGACTTCTGACGCGGCTACAATGGCAGATCGCGTTTTGAAACCGCGCTGGTTGCGCGGTTTGACGTTGGCTGGTAACTGCAGTTGTAATTCGCACTTAGACCATGCAGTATGGAGTTGCCGTCTCGGGTGGCCCTGCGGAGAAAGTTGCTGCGGTGATATTAGGCTCTAATCATTCTGAGGTGTGATATGGCAAGTCGACATTCTAGGCGTATTTGCGCAGTAGGTCTGTTGTTGGCTTGTTCACTTTTGGGTGTTGGATGCAGCAGTTCCTCACACCGGAATGTACCGATCAATATGCAGGGACCTCTGATCGTACGAGAGTATTCCGATGACAAACCTGGGTCTCTTGATCGCGAAATTGAACTCACCAAGGACAGCGATTTCCAAAAGAATTTCAATGCATGGTTATCGAAGCCTCATGAAAAACAACACAGCTTCGAAACTTACGTCCCCATATTGGTTGTCGAAACCGATAAAACCATGGTGAATTTTGTGGGCGATACGGTCGTACTCGCTTCCAGAGAAAATCAAGAGGACGGTTGGACGCAATATACATGGACAGCTGACGAGGAAGCCATGAGATTGAAAAGAGAACTGCTCGAGTTATTTGAAAACCAAATCGACCGAGCGGTCCCCACTAAATGACGAGAGAAGGTAGAACTTCCCCAGATTTAACCTGGGACGTAGGGTGACACCATAAGATTCTTTCGGGGCGGAGCAGCCGTGGGAGAGAGTTGCGAATTGTCGTCAACTTCGTGACAAGCTCTCCTGCCGACTTCGTCGGACAGTGAGATTCTATCCGGGATTATTAGCGCGACTACCGCCTGTGCCGCGGCGTTGCCAGCCAACTGCAGTTGCATCTCGCTATCAAATCAACCAGAATGCATGTGTTGATTTCATCTTGGATGGGTGACATCGACTGCGCTACGGAATTGCCATGAATTGAGCAATGTGATCGGGGGGATCTATGACGGGCCCACGGACCGAAACGCTGACGTTGCCGCCGCGAATCTCTCGACGGGATGTGTTGCAGGCTGGCGCTCTCGGGCTGGGTGCAGCATCGTTACTCCCCACATCTGCTATCGCCGCTCCCCAGGTCGCCACGCGGCGAAAATCTGTGATCTTTGTGTTTCTGACGGGCGGGATTTCGCAGCAGGACAGCTTTGATATGAAGCCGGCGGCGCCGGTGGATGTTCGGGGCGAATTTCAACCGGTCGCCACGCGGACACCGGGCCTGCAAATCTGTGAGCATCTGCCGCTGTTGGCGCAACGAACGGACAAATACGCGATACTGCGGACACTCGCCACCGGCAGCAATGGCCACGAACTGGCCTGTCATATGATGCTCACCGGGCGGTTGGATTTGCCTCCGGCGTTTAACGTGAACGACGCGCCCAGCCCCAACGAATGGCCGTCGATTCCCTCGCTGGTGACGTACGCCACGCGCGGCCGAAATAACTTGCCGCCCGCGGTGGTACTGCCGCAACCGAGCATCAACGAGATCGGCCGCTTTCGACCTGGGCAGTATGCCGGACGGTTAGGACCGCGCTGGGAAGCATGGCACGTCGACATTGCTGCGAAGTGCCCGTTGGGGAATGGTGCCTGCCCGGACTGTTTTCGTTTCGACGGTTCGCCGTTTCAGCATGGCTCGCCGACGATCTTTGATACGCCCCACCTCAAATTGCCCAATGGCGGCAATGGGCGGTTATCGGAACGGTTGAGTCTGCTGGCAGGAATCGAGCATCAGCGGGAGCACATGCAGCGCGTGGCCCGTGTTGAGCAGCACGCAAAATTTCGCGAACAGGCGGTTTCGGTCTTAGCCGATCCGACCACCAAAGAGGCCTTCGATGTGGAGAACGCCGATCCGAAACTTGTAGAGCGGTATGGCAAAAACAAGTTCGGCCTATCCTGCTTGATGGCGTTTCGGCTGTCGCAAGCGGGAGTGAATTATGTGCAGGTCAATTTGGGTAAAAATTCCTCCTGGGATACACACTACGGCAATTTTACAAATCTCAAGAACAATCTGCTCCCCCCCATGGACCAAGCTGTGTCGGCGTTGATGGACGATCTGTTTGAAAGCGGCCTCTCGGAAGAGACGCTGCTGATTGTGGGAGGCGAATTTGGACGGACGCCAAAGATCAACAAAGATGCAGGGCGCGACCATTGGGATCCGGTCAATTCGGTGTTGTTCGCCGGTGCCGGTGTGCCAGGAGGGAAGGTCATCGGCAAGACCGACGCGCTGGCGGCCTATCCGCTTTCCGGCCGGCAAACGACGGAAAACTTTGCCGCGACGATATTTGACACGTTGGGCATCCCCTCCTCTGCCAGTTGGACCGATCTCGACGGCCGTCCGCATCAGATTTATCATGCACAGCCGCTTGAGGGTTTGCTCTAACAGGCCATCGTTTGCCGCTCCCCCCCAAAGCAAAAAACTGAGGGGCTGAAGGATGTTTGACTTATGCTGACAATTCAGGGCAATAAAACAAAGCACTGCGACGGCGTTTCTCGCCGCGGGTTCCTGACGATCGGTGCGTTGGGTGCCGCCGGGCTGACGCTGCCTGATTTGTTGCGTGCGGAAGCGGCGGCGGGAATTGGATCGTCGAACAAAGCGGTGATCAACATCCATCTCGACGGTGGTCCGCCGCAGATGGATATGATTGATCTCAAGCCGGATGCTCCGGTGGAAATTCGCGGCGACTTTTCGCCGATCTCCACGGCGGTCGCGGGAATCCAAATCAGTGAACTGTTGCCGAAACTGGCTGCGAACGCTAATGATTTCGCATTCATTCGATCACTGGTCGGCTCGGCCGGGAGGCATGATGCATTTCAATGCCAATCGGGATTTAATGCCAAAGATCTCGCTTCCATCGGCGGACGTCCGGCGATGGGAGCTGTGCTTTCGAAACTGTATGCCTCCGCTGGACAAGCGGCGCCGACGTTTGTCGATTTAATGCAGGGACGCCCGCTCGTGCGCAACAGCGCCCGTCCCGGTTTTCTGGGACCGGCCTATCAGCCCTTTCGGCCCGACATTTCTCACCTGTTCACACGGAAACTCGAACCGGGAATGAAGGGTGAGTTGGCCCGCTTGGGAGCGGGGCATGCGACGAGTCTGGTGCTGAACCAACAATTGTCCGCGCGGCGGCTGACCGACCGTACGCAGTTGTTAACAGGCTTAGATCGCATTCGTCGCGACGTCGATTCCAGTGGCATGATGGATGCGATGGACCGTTTCACACAACAGGCCGTCAATATCCTCACGTCGGGGGCATTGGCGGATGCGTTGGATTTGGAGAAGGTCGACCCGGCGACGCTGCGGCGGTATCAGTTTTCCGCCAATACTGGTGGGGAGCGTTCAAAATATAGCGACGGACCGGAGGCGACCTATAAATTGCTGTTGGCGCGGCGATTGATTGAGGCGGGGGTTCGCTGCGTGAGTGTCTCGTTTAGTGACTTCGACACACATCGCAACAATTTTAGCCGGTTGCGGAATGTTCTGCCGATGATCGATCACGGGCTGAATGCGCTGGTTACGGACTTGCGCGAGCGGGGGATGTTCGATGACGTTTCCATTGTCGCCTGGGGCGAGTTTGGTCGCACGCCGCGGATCGATACGAAGACAGCCGGCCGCCACCATTGGCCGCGCGTGGGCATGGGATTGCTGGCCGGCGGCGGGATGCGGACCGGGCAGACGATCGGTATCACGGATCGCCAAGCAGCAACGGCGATTTCCCGCCCGGTGCAATACAAAGATGTCTTTGCCACGCTCTATCGAAACTTGGGTATCGACGCCGCTAATGTGACGGTCGATGATCCCACCGGCCGTCCGCAATATTTGCTGGACAGCGGTACGCCGTTGAGAGAATTGGTCTAGTCGCAGGTATTCGTTACCGGACCCGTCGCGGCGCGTCTTGCCGTTTGCGCACTTTCACAGGGACCGGTTGTGGCCGTCGTTTCCAGAGGACCGTGATGATTCCCGCGGTACCCGCGAGAACGACCCATGCTGAAATTGCAGCCAGGACTGCACTGCCATCGAAAGCGAAACCTACTACGGTGATTCCACACAACAATAGGGCCGTGACGAATAGTGCGGCGCAGCGCATGGTCACCTCATAGGGGGCATGGTGTCGTTCAAATTGAAAAGGCAGTCGCCATCAGGAGCAGACGTGAAACGTCCGCGCGTTACCTGTGGTATCCCAATTCCGCCATCACATCGTACAGTTCTTCGAATGTGATAAACCGCCGTCGGTGACGCAATTTGTATTGGTCGACCGCTTCGGCGAGTTCGATGACTTCCGGACGTAATGTCTGGTGGGAACTGGAGAATTGACGTCGTTCCTGGCCCGGATTCGACCCGTCGGAATTGCTCCGTCGATCGACGAAAGTTGGGTTCTGTTCGCTGGTCTGTTGCATTAAGATGCTCCCGCGAGGACGATGCTTGTAGTCAACCGTAGTCTTCAAAATGGCGTCGGGCAAACGGAATTCTCGGATATCTCGCTCCGATAATGAAAACATCGTAAAATTGGCGTGATAATCGTCGACTGCGCCGCGTCATTTGTCGTCAGTGGGTTCGGCTACAATTGGAATTGGAATTGGCCCGCGAACATTCGGTCGCGTTGCAGCTCAACTGGATGGTGATCAGAATAAAGTCGGAGTTCATCATTTGGACTTTACCGGCTTATTCCAAGAGGCGCCTGACCGGTTGCCGAGCACCGAGTCACGTCGTTCCTGAAACGAACCCGAAAAAACAATGTGATTCCATCTTTAGAATCGGACAACCATGGGAAATAAAGTAACTGTTCTGGGCGGTGGAGCGATGGGAACCGCGTGTGCGATCCTATTGTCCGAAAATCCGGAACAAGAGGTCGCCCTCTGGACCCGTAATCCCGAGCATGCGGCGGTTATGGCACAATCGCGCCAAAACGAACGATTGCTTCCCGGCGTTAAAATCCCCGCATCAGTCGCCATCACCGCCGACGTCGAGGCCGCTATCGATGGAGCGGATATTCTGGTTGCCGCAGTCCCAACGGCTTTCCTGCGGGAGGCTCTGACGGATTGGGCACCGCTGCTGACCGCCGATCGTCCGATGGTCAGCGTGATCAAGGGGATCGAGAACGAAACCTTTCTCCGGCCCAGCGAAATCATTAGCGAGATCCTGGGGCAACGTGGCGTCGTGGCTCTTGGAGGGCCTAGTCATGCTGAAGAAATCTCACGACGGCTCCCAGCCAGCGTCGTGGCGGCCAGTGGCGATTTGTCGTTGGCCAAACGTGTACAGGCTATGTTCACCACCGATCGGTTTCGGGTGTATACGAATGTGGACATCATCGGCGTAGAAATGGCTGCGGCGCTCAAAAACATCGTGGCCATCGCTGCCGGTATCTGTGACGGCCTCGGTTTCGGGGATAATGCCAAGGCGGGATTGATCACACGCGGATTGGTTGAAATGACCCGTTTCGGCACAGCTATGGGGGCCGAAGCCTCCACATTTTCCGGGCTCGCTGGATTAGGCGATTTGGTCACGACCTGCGTCAGCCCCTACGGGCGTAACCGCGAAGTTGGCGAGCGGCTCGGGAAAGGGGAAACATTGGAGCAGATCCAAGCTGACATGAATTCCGTCGCCGAGGGCGTCTGGACCACACGCAGTGTGTATGAACTGTCGGATCAACGCGATGTGGATATGCCGATTGCCAACGAGGTGTATCAAGTCCTGTTTGAAGGCAAATCACCAACGGCTGCCACCGAATCGCTGATGCTTCGTCCTCCGAAGCGAGAGTAAGCGAAACGGCCGGTTATGCTGGCAGAAACTGCTAAGCCCTTCCGCAGAATCTTGATTCCAATCGCGTCTGGCGCATTATCTAAACCGTTCACCGGGGTTCGTTGTGGTTGAAAAACTCCTCTTCACACTCGCCTGTCTCGTCCTACCCGTACTCTGGGGCATTGTCGTGAATTGGCTGTTCGTGAAATGGCAGAATCGAAATCCTCCCCAACAACAACCCGACCCCAACCTACCCGACTACCAAATCTAATGCGGCACAGCCGCTTGGTTCGTGCTTCCGCACGATGTGGTGCCGGGGGCACTTGGTGCGTGTCCGCACGATGTGGTGCCGAGGGCACTTGGTGCGTGCTTTCGCACGATTTGCTTAGGCCGCTCCCGTTGGTCGCTGGGGGGATTGGTTGGGGATTGTGAGGGTTGTGGACAACTCTGCTGCGGGGGAGCGTTGCTTCGCACCTTTTTAGGTAGGACGACAGATTGTCCCAACGGAAAATGCTGACGACGGGCAACTATTCGGCGAAAACCCTCACCCCGGCCCTCTCCCAGAGCAACAAATTGCATTGAGCCGTGGGAAAATAATCATAGGGTGGCAGCGATTGCCAACGGCAATCGGTGTGCCGCAGGCACAAGACGCAGCAGTTTCAGATGTCCCTGCCAACGAGATTCTGCTCGATTAAGAACGCGGAAATTGCGGCTTCTTGCGGGCTACACCCGCCCCGATTGCTGCCGCAATCGCGGTTACCCCGAACTCTTTGCCCAGTGAATACTTTGATCAGGACCCGTTTCGCAGATGCAATTTGTTGCCGAGGGAGAGGGGGATTGATTACTGCCTTGCGCCGGACTTTTAAATTCCGTCCAGCGATGCACCGACCCTTGTGGCTTGGTCTAGGGTTTGTTGCCAGGTCATATCGGGGATGGTGATACCGTCGCGGCGGCGTTCGGCTTGGCGGCGGAGTTCGATTTCGCCCGGCATCAGGATTTCGTCGACACCGGGGATTTTACGGCTGCTTTTGATGTAATCGACGTATTGGCCCATGACTGTGGCGTATTGTTCGGCCGACATCAGCTTTTCGACATCGATCAGATACATCCAAACGCCATTGGTGCCGGGAGGGACATCGGTCCGGGCAATGCCTGCTCCTGACAGAATGCCACAGACAATGTCCAACATCACGCTCATTCCATAGCCCTTGAAACCTAACGGTCCGCCGAGCGGAAGGATGGCGCCCGGCGCGATTCCTTTGTCGGGGTCGCCATACAAATCGGCGGGGTTGTTCGTCGGATTGCCTGCATTGTCGATGACCCAACCATCGGGAATCGATTCCCCTTTTTGCAGGGCGACACGGACCTTGCCCTCGGCCGTGGCGGAGGTGGTCATGTCCAGCACGATCGCTTCATCGTTCCAAGGAGCAGCCATCGAGATCGGATTGGTGCCGAGTTTGCGATCCAGCCCGCCCCAGGGGACGACGCCGCCCGGTCCAGGGGCATTGACGGCCATCACGGTGAAGAAGCCTTGGAGTGCCGCTTGATAAGTGTAGGAGCCGAGCCGGCCAATGTGATTGCATTCGCGACACAGTACTGTGCAGGAACCCGCCTCGCGGGCACGTGTTGTGGCGATTTGCAGTGCTTTGGTGGCAACCACCTGCCCAAAGTTTCCTCCACCATCGAGTACGGCGAGTGTCGGCGTATCGACATCGAGTTTGACCGGTGCGCCGGGGCGAATATGCTTCTGTTCGATGTAGTCGACATATTGTTTGAGCCGCATGATGCCGTGGCTGTCGTGGCCGACGAGGTTGGCCCCTGCTAATTCCACGGCGACGGTTTGTGCCTCTTCGGCCGAAGCTCCAGCGCCTTGTAAGATACGCCGTGTAATTTCTTCCAACTGCTGAGTATTGAATGTGGGCATAATTGATTTTTGAGATGTGTTTTGTGTCGGGAAAATTGTTTGTTTTGAGGATAGCAATCGCCATCGACAATCACCAGCGCGGCGGCGGATTTCCGCTAGGACTGAGTCTTAAGGAACCTATCTTGGAAGCCCGTTGGAAATTCCAATCACACCCAAATGCCGGGTGCCACTGCTGGCTTGTCCAGCAGTGTTCTTGTCGGTCACACGAATAGCACTGGCGGACAAGCCGTCTGTGGCACCCTAGACTCAATAACCTGTCATAGAAAATTAAGCGATCCGCCTGCGGCACTTTGCCGATCTTTGCCCGTCCCTCGCAATTCCTAGTCGCGATTCAACCTGTGCGGGTTATAACGACGATACTCGTTATAAGACTGGTGCGCGCATGATGCGCAACGGCGATGACTGCTGGCGGATCTCAAAACTGTTATGGATTACCGCGTCGAACTTAAGACCTATACCGGCCCCATTGACTTGTTGCTGTACTTGGTACGGCGTCATGAGGTGGACGTTACGGATTTGCCGATCGCGAAGATCACCGCACAGTTTGGTGAGTTTCTTGAGGTACTGGAGCTGATCGATTTTGACTTGGTCGGCGAATTTGTGGTGTTGGCCAGTACGCTGGTTGAAATCAAAAGTCGCATGGTGCTGCCGCGACCTGAGGAAGAAGAGGTTCCTGAGGTTGACGTCACCGAAGATCCCCGCAGCGAATTGGTGCGGCAACTGCTGGAGTACAAGAAATTCAAGGATGCCGCCAAGCTTCTCGAAGACCAAGCAGCACTGTGGCAGCAACGTTATCCACGGCTCAGCGATGAGCGTCCCGCAGGCGGAAAAGGGGCGCGGCAGGATCACATTAAGGATGTGGAACTGTGGGACCTGGTGAGCGCGTTCTCGCGAATCGTGCGTCAGATCGATCCGGAAGAACAGAAAAGCATCGTCTACGACGACACGCCGATCTCGGTTTATATTGATCGTGTGGGCAAACGGGTCAAGCAGGACCAGCGTGTCGCTTTCAGCGCATTTTTCGAGGGGAGCAATTCCAAGAGTAAGATTGTGGGAATCTTCTTGGCCATTCTGGAATTGCTGCGCAACTACTATTTCCGTGCGGTGCAAGAGGACGAAAGCGGCGAAATCTGGGTCATGCCTCCCGACCCCAACCGTCCTCCGCCGGCTGAATCCACCACAGATGCCGCCACGGATACCCCGGCAGAGTCCACGGCAGAGTCCACGGTAGAAGCCGAGGTAACCGACGCAGCGCCTGCTGATCTTCCGACCGCGGCTGAGTCCGGCGAATCGCCGCTTCCCGCGGCTGAGTGAGAACGGTTTTCAACCACAGACCGCACAGGGTTGTGCGTTGTCGAGAAACCGTGTCAATCCGTGGATTCCCTGCGGAATTTGGCCCCGTTTCACTTGTATGTCCACGACTCGCGATTAGCATTTGTGCAAGCGAACAGAAACTGGTCGAACGGCTCCGCCTTCGACAGAATTTACCGCACAAACTTTAAAATCAAACGCGAGAACGGGAACCGAGCGATGCAAGGCAATCAAAAAATCATCGACGCACTCAATGCCGGATTGACGATCGAACTGACGGCGATTAACCAGTACTTCATTCAGGCCAAAATGTGCAAGAATTGGGGCTTCAACAAATTGGGCGCCAAGCACTACGAAGAGTCGATGGGCGAAATGAAGCATGCGGAGCTGTTGATCGACCGGATTCTCTTCCTGGAAGGCGTTCCGGAGATCGCACGTTATGATGTGATTCGTGTGGGCGAGAACGTCAAAGAGCAGTTTGAGTATGATCTCAAATTGGAAACCAGCGGCGTGAATGCCTACAACGATGCGGTGGACTTGTGCATTCAGCTCAAAGATGGCGGCTCGCGGGATTTGGTTGAGAAGATCTTGGTCGAGTCCGAAGAGCACGTCGATTGGCTGGAAACTCAACTTGAGATCATCGGCACCATCGGCATCGAGAATTACCTGCAATCGCAACTGGGCGAAGGCGAAGAAGGGTAATCGCGGCTATAGGAGCCTCGCCGCGCATGATGTATACGACCGGATCGCTGGGGACGGACAAAGTCCGTCCCTAGTGCGTTGGGGAGGTCAATCGACCGGGGGCGAGCTAATGCTCGTTTGCATCCACCCTCGCCATGTCCTGTACAGCGTGACGTATGGACTGTGGCTACCCGCAGGTATTAGAGGCTGTTTTCGAATTGTTCGCGGCGGGCGGCGAGAATTTGCTTGAGCACGCGGTGGCAGGCGGTGCAGCCGCTGCCGGCTCCGGTTTGTTGCTTCAAATCCTGGACCGATTCGGCGTTGAACACGCTGACCGCGGAATCGATTTCCTCAGACGTGACGCCCAAGCAACGGCAGATCACGTCGTTACTACAGCCGCTCGCAGTGGTCTTTTCCACGACGGCAGAGGTTTTCACTGCGAAGAGAGTCGCTTTGGCTGCCCAATTAGTCATATCTGTATTCCCATGCAGTCAACATGGATTGAGAATGAGTCTCAGTTGCACTGATTCAATTCTACCGAAACGTCAGACGATGTCAAATCCAATTGGCACGGTCTCATTTGAGAGCCTGAAGGACGTAGACGTGCCTTTCGTAAACCGTGTTGTCGCAATGGGTTATCTGGTATGACTCACATTTCTGGCTGGGACCCCGTATACTGTTCGATGAGCGCTTCGTCGATTGCGGGGCGATAGCTGGTGACCCTGTGTTACGGATTTGAACATGCCTGAGTTTCAGTTACAGAGTGAATTTCAGCCCGGCGGTGACCAGCCGGCAGCGATTGAGGCGCTGGTCAAAGGGATTCGAGAGGGTCGCAAGGAACAGGTGCTGTTAGGGGTTACCGGTTCGGGCAAGACCTTCACGATGGCCAATGTCATTCAACAAATGCAGCGGCCCGCGCTGGTGTTGTCGCACAATAAGACGTTGGCGGCGCAGTTGTATTCGGAATTCAAGGCGTTCTTCCCGCATAACGCCGTTTCGTATTTTGTTAGTTATTACGACTACTATCAGCCCGAAGCGTACATTCCGCAGCGCGACATCTACATCGAAAAAGATGCGTCGATCAATGAAGAGATCGATCGTTTGCGGCTGCAGGCGACCAGTTCGTTGGTCAGCCGGCGGGATGTGATTGTCGTGGCAAGCGTAAGTTGCATCTACGGTTTGGGGTCCCCCAAAGACTATTTGGAGATGATGTTGCCGCTGCGGGTCGGGGACGAAATTGACCGCGACGAGATGCTACTGAAACTGATTGACATCCAATACGACCGCAACGACATCAGTTTTCAGCGGGGCACCGTCCGCGTGCGGGGTGACGTGGTGGAGTGCTGGCCGGCATATGAGGAGTATGCCTACCGCATCGAGTTGTGGGGTGATGAGATCGAAAAATTGTCGATCATCAACCCGCTCACCGGACAAGAGGCCCGCGTGTTGGAAGACGCATACATCTATCCCGCCAAGCATTTCGTCATGCCGCAGGAACGGATTACGGCGGCGATCAAGGCAATCGAAGACGAGTTGAATGGGCGGCTGCAAGAATTGCGAGAAGCGGGCAAATTGCTGGAAGCGCAACGGTTAGCGGCGCGGACGCGGTTTGATTTGGAAATGATGCAGGAGGTCGGGTATTGCCCCGGCATCGAAAATTACAGCCAGCCGTTATCGGGCCGTCCCCCGGGATCTCCGCCCGATACGTTGATGGACTTTTTCCCGGACGACTTTCTGGCGTTCATCGACGAATCGCACGCCACGTCGCCACAAGTCCGCGCTATGTTTGCCGGCGACCATTCGCGGAAGACGACGCTCGTCGAACATGGTTTCCGCTTGCCCTCGGCGCTCGACAATCGGCCGTTGAAGTTTGACGAATGGCGCGAGCGGCTGAATCAAATCGTGTATGTGTCGGCGACCCCCGGCGATTGGGAATTGGAACAGACCGGCGGTGAATTTGTCGAACAGGTGATTCGCCCGACCGGACTCGTGGATCCCGTGATTCACATCGTTCCCGCCCGCGGCCAAGTGCCGCACCTGATGGAACAAATTCGCAAACGCGCGGAAGCCCAGGAACGGGTCTTGGTCACGACGCTCACCAAGCGGTTGGCGGAGGAACTGACGCGGTATTTGTCCGAACAGGGCATTCGTTGCAAGTGGTTGCATTCGGAGTTGGACGCGATTGAACGTGTGGAGATTCTCCGTGAATTACGGGAACACAAATTCGATGCGTTGATTGGCATTAACTTGCTGCGGGAAGGTTTGGACTTGCCGGAAGTCTCCTTAGTCGCCATTCTGGATGCGGATAAAGAAGGTTTTTTGCGCAGCGAAACGAGTCTGATTCAAACCATCGGCCGGACAGCACGGAATGTGAATGCTGAAGTGTTTTTGTATGCGGATCGCGTGACCAATAGCATGCAGCGGGCGATCGATGAAACGAATCGCCGCCGCGAATTGCAATTGGCGTATAATGCGGAGCATGGGATTACGCCCGAAACGATTCGCAAAGCGATTTCTCGCGGGATTGAAGAAGATATCGAAGCGCGGCAAGTCGAGCAGGCGGCGGCGGGGATTGGCGATGAACAACAGTACGTCACCATGGAGTTTGTCCAAGAATTGGAAGCGGAGATGTTGGCGGCGGCTGAAGATTTGCAATTCGAGCGGGCGGCCGAACTGCGCGATCGGATTTTGCAACTCAAACAACAGCTCGGACAACCGCTCACGGCGGACGAAAAGGTGGCAGAGGGACAAGTCAAATCGCAGAGCAAGAAAAAGCGGGGCCGCCGCCGCGGGGGCGGGAAACGGGTTCCCAAACCAGGGAAGCGAGATTAGAAAATCCGTTGATTGGTTGCGATCAAAATTGATGGGGTGGAGCGGGAGAAACGCGTCACATGCTGAGCGCTAAGGCAGTGGACCGTTGGGCCGAAGATTGGGCCGATGGATTGAACCCGATTTTGGTGAAGGAGACGCGGCAGGTCTTTAAAACCCATCTGGTGACAATCCCATTCTTTGCGGCGTTGGTGGTCGCCTGGTTCGTGTCGATGTCGGTCGTGATCGAACCGGCGCATCCGGAGAGCATTCTCGGCCCCAAACTTTTTATGCCCTTGTTGTTGGTGCTGGGTGCTGCACTGTTTTACGTCGTGCCCTACATCAGTTTCCGTAGCATGACTGCCGAGCGCGAGCGGCACACGTTTGAGATGCTGGCCGTCAGTTCGCTGTCCGACACGCAGATCTTTTGGGGGAAATTCAGCTCGGCGCTCGTCGTGATTGGATTGTTTGTCGCAGCTTTTGCGCCGTTCATTTCGATGACCTATATGCTCCGCGGCTTGAGCGTGTTCGACATTATCACGGCACTGATTGTTATTTCAGCCACGGCTACCACGTTGTCATTATTTGGTCTGATGTTGGGGGCGCTGGCTACAAAGCTGCATTTTCAAATCATGAATATGCTGTTATTGCTATTCGGTTCCACCATCGCTGCTATTTTCTTATCGGAACTTACTGCATCCATTACGTTTTCCGGCGGGGGCGTCAATCTGTGCGGCATGGCCTGTTTTCTGATTGGGTTTGTGGGATTTCCCGGCCTGTTTTTTGCAGCGGTGACGTTGGGCAGCTTGCGTCCGCCGACGATGGGGTTGGTGCGGACTTATGTCGGACAGGACGACCTGCCGGCGATCGTGCAGGCTGCGGATCATCTCGCCGAGACGATTGAGCAACATGTTCCGCTACGACCGGAGTCTTATACGCTGCGTCACCTTAAAAAGGTTTCGATCACGCCTGAGGTGGTACAATCGGTGGTGCCGGTCGTTATGCGGATGGAACGGTTGTTGAATCCCCGTCAACGGCAGTTCGGCCATCTGGGGCGTTATCGATATTTGACCATCAAAGGGGCGGCGGAACCGTTGGAGATGATTTGTACGGTACAAAATATGGTGTTACACCGCTTCGGTTGGAGTGAATTGTGCGCGGCGGATGCCGATGAAATTCCGCTCACGGAGGAACTCCTCGTCTATACGATTGGCCCCGATGATTTGCGGACATTGAAACTGGCGGTTTCTCGACTAAAAGCGTTGTTGAATCGTGACGAGCCGCCCGAACTGGAAGAAGCGGGGATTTTCTCAGAGCGACCCGAATCGAATGCATCGAATTTGAACGACCCGAATGATGGACAACAGTGATTGGAAAGATCGAAATGTCGGATGCGCCTTTACCATTTCCATTGTTGTCCGATAATCGCAGTCCGCGGTTGCAGCAGTGGAATGATGCGCTGAATCCGATTTTGGTGAAAGAGTTGCGGCAACTTTGGAAAAGCCGGCAATTCGTGATGATCTTTTTTGCGCTGCTGAGTGCTGCTTGGTGCATCAGCGTTATGGCGCTAATGGAGCCGGAGGTTGTTTTGAAATTCGTGCCGTTTGGCTATGGCCATACGGGACAGATCCACGCCGCCGCCCTGTTCTTCATGCTGTATGGTTGTTTGGTGATTGCGTTGAACTTTGCGGTGCCGCTCCGCGCGTTGGACAGCTTGGCGCACGAGTTCGCCGGCAGCACGATGGAGACGTTGGTTCTGACGCGGATCCCGTCGGACCGGATTACGATCGGCAAATTTTGGTGTGCCGCACTGCATATGGGGCTGTACTTCGCCGCCCTGGGGCCGTTTATTGTGGTGACTTATTTATTGCCGGGGATCGATCTGCTGACGATTCTGTTGATGTTGCTGGTGGCGATCGTGCTTTCGGTCGGGCTCAGTAGCATTGCCTTGTGGCTGGGATCGTACTGCAAGTCGGCGGCGTTGCGCCCCGTGTTGACGATGGTGCTGTTGGCGGCGTGCTGCCTGACCACTTGGTTTTGGTTAACCACCGTGTACCAAGCTTTGGAGTTGGGTAACACAGGTTGGATGGTTTGCACAGGGCTTCCCTGTTGTTTTGTGCCGTGGTTGGTGATCTCCAGCGCCAGCTTGGCAGCGGCGGTGGTGCGCGTGCGGCCAAAATCACCACGTTTGAATCGCATTCAGTTTATTCCCGCTGAGGAATTGCAGCCGATCGCGCAGAGCGTTCTAAAATTCGCCGAAGCTGTGCGTGTGCAATTCCCGGTCGAGTACGACGAACCCCCTGCCCGGCCACCACAATCCATGATGTTTCGCGAGGCTCACGCGCATGTGCTCGAGTTGGCTCGACAAGCGGATCGATTGATGAACCGCCAGCGGCTATTGTGTGGAACGGTGTTGTCCAAGATGCCACTTGTCCCGCAGCAAGCCCGCAAGGCCTTTGCGCAAGTCCGCAGCGGGTTTTATTCGATCATTGCCACCTATGTATGGTACGGAATCTGCCACGACGACCCACACCCACACGTTTGGCCCAACCGCCTGCACATGCCCAAAATCCCCGAGGGACAACTAGACAAACTTGAAGCCGCAGCCCGTGACCTGATCGCCGCATGCGAAGAAATCACGTCGCCACCACCTGCACCCAACGACACACCCTAAAAACAAACTCCCTCTCCCTCTGGGAGAGGGCCGGGGTGAGGGTTTTCGCACGACAGTTGGCGGCCGTCAACATTTTTAACTGGAAAGATTCCTCGCAGAGATGCACTGAGGAACACGACAGCGATGCTGAGCTATGCACGCCTGAAATCAAGAGTGCTACTCTTTCGTTCTCTGTGGCCTCTGTGAGCTCTGTGGCAAAATTCTTTTCGTCGTTTGGTGTGCGACGTTATGATTTGTTGGGGGGATCGACTGTACTACCTAGAAAGGTGCGTCGCGACGCACCCTACGTTGGGGCCAACAGTCTTAGGTGCACCAGCGGCGGATTAGTTTTTCGAACATCTCGGTCCCCTGCTCCAATTGTTCAAGCTCGATCCATTCGTCGTCGGTGTGGGCCTGAGCGATGTCGCCGGGGCCGTACACGACCTTTCGCTTTAAGTCGCTGAACATGGCGCCGTCGGTTCCGTAGGTGACGGTTTGGGCTTCGGTCTTTCCGGCGATTTCCAAAAACTCGTTGACGAAATCCGATTGGGGATCGACGTACAACGGCGAACCGTTGCCATGCGCTTGGAAATCCAACCCGCACTTCTCAGCGACTTTGCGGGCGCGGTCGACGAGAATTTGTGCGTCCATGTTGGGCATCACCCGAAAGTAGACGGTACAGACCGATTGCGGCGGCGTGATGTTGATTGCCGTCGTGTGGTCGTTGATACCGATATTCCAACTGATTGTCGGCGGATTAAAACGTTCATCGCGCCAAGCAGGATCTTGCAGGGTTTCGTCGTGGATCGCCTTCATCTCAGCCAAAAAGGGAATCATGGCCAAATTGGCGTTCAGTCCTTTGTCGGTGCTGGAGTGGGCAGCGCGGCCCTGGGAAACGGCGGAGAACCCGGTCGTGCCTTTGTGTGCATAGACGACCTCTAGCATGGTTGGTTCGCCGATAATGCCGCGGGCGTCCCCCTCGACCATCTCGCGATACAACTTTGATTTCTCGGCGACCTGTTTGGCGCCGATATAACCGACTTCTTCATCAGCGGTGCAGGTGATGTAAAACGGTTGTTTTAATTCGTCCGCAGAAAAACGATCGGCTGCGGCCAGGGCGCACGACAGTGAGCCTTTCATATCGCAACTGCCGCGACCGTAGAGTTTATCTCCCTCGACCGCCGGCTCGAACGGGCCGTGCTCTTTGATACTCCAGGTATCGGCGGGAACCACATCGGTATGGCAAAAATAAGCCACGCCGCCGGTGCCGTTTCCTTTTTTGGCCATGACGTTGGCTTTGCGAACGCCGTTGGCATCATCGTATTCGATTCGCTCGGTAGCGAAGCCCAGCGCTTTTAACTTGTCCTCGCAATAATTTGAGACTTCGACATTCGAGAGCGGACTCGTCGATTCAAAACGGATCAATTCCTTGTTGTAAGCCAATGCGTCCATGTCCGCGTTTCACCGTTGTTAATATTGCGTTTGTTAATGATCGAATATGCTGCGAGCGTCTGTCTGTGGGGTTTGCCCAGCGGTGGCGCCGGCACGTCTCGCCACGATAATTCACCGGTCCCCGGCATGTCTACCCATCGGTTGGTAACCCACAGGCGAGCAAGATGGATTCTTGGACGGCCAAATCGTGCTGGGGTGTGAACTCGAATTCCTTTTCGCCCCGGATGACTCGAGCCAAGTCCGTGAAATCGGCGTCGTACCTTGGGAGTTTTTCCAGCGGGATGTCTTGGTACCCCTTTTTATAAGGTCCCCGCGGTCGCGAGAACGCGGCCTTCAGTTTGGGGGGTTCTAAGGGACGCAGGTCGGCGGTGCCGCCGTCGCCGCTGACGACAAATTGCCGCCGCCGAAACCCGTCGACCTCCATCAAGGCACTCCGCACCGTGACCGTGGCACGCGGGTATTCGAAGACCGCCAATTGATTGTCCAGCAGTCCATCGTCGTATCGTGCCGAATGCCGGGCAAAGGGCACAACGCGGTCTGGTTTACCCATCACAATCACAGCGGCATCGATGATGTGGCAGCCGAGTTCAAACATCGTGCCGCCGGGATATTGCAGCAGAGAGCGTCGCGCTTCCAGTGACATGGTTTTGCTCATCACCGTATGCAGCGAAAAAATGTCCCCCAGCCAACCGTCGCGGACCGCCTTGAAGATGAATTGAAATCCCGGGTTGTAGCGATACATGTAGCCCATCTGCACAGTCAAATGCTGCCGCGTGGCGTCGTCGAGCAGTTGTTTGAATTGCGGCAAATTCTCGCCGGCCGGTTTGTCCAAATGGATATGTTTTCCTGCAGCAACCGCCCGCGCCCCGGTATCGAGTAAGTCCTTGACCTCGGTTTCGATAGCGACCGCTTTGAGTCCATCGACATTGAGGAGTTGTTCCTCGGTGAGCCAATGGACGTCTTGATAGGTTGCGGTTTTCTCCATCTCGCGCCGCCGCTGTTCATTGGGTTCGACGACACCCACGATTTCAAAATCTTTGGAACGCTTGAGCGATTCAATTTTACCCGAGGCATGGGCGTGTCCGGTGCCGATTTGACCGATTTTGATAGGCTGCGGCATGGCATGGTTCCTCAATCTTGTGGTAGTCGTTTTGGGCTGTGTCTTGGATTGTGGTGAGGGGCAGGCGGCGGTTAGCGCATGCGGAATTAAGTATTGCTCAGGCTGTTAAATGCTTATCAAACCAGGCCTTGGTGCGGGCCCACATTTCGTCGGAGAGCACGTGGCCTGAACCTTCTTCGATGTAGTAGGAAAACTTCTCTTGGGCATCCATGCCTTGATAGGCGGTGGCGATGGTTTGGATGCCGCGGCGGACTTCGTCGATGGGGCTACCAGAATCGTGTTCGCCGAAGTTCATGTGTAGCGGTCGCGGCGCAATCAGGGCGGCGATGTCGGGGGTGTCGCCGTATTGATGAATGCCTGGTACAAAGTTGGGAAAGCAGTGCAGCATGTGTTCGCGATGAATTCCCGCGTATGTGGGCAAGCAACAATTTGCCACCAGGCATTGGATCCGTTCTTCCCACGGCCCGACCAGCCAGGTGTGCGTGGAACCCATCGAATGCCCGTAACAGCCGATCTTGTCTGGATTGACTTCGGGGCGGCTGACCAAAAAATCGATCGCCCGTTTCATGTCGAGGATGTTTTTCCAAGCCATGCTTTTCCCGTCAACGACGTAACGCAAAAATTCGAAGCGTTCAAATTGGCCGTCTTTGAGTTTGCCGGTGGGGTCGCGGCGTTCCTCAAAGCACAGGGCATCGGGACAGAGCACGACGTAACCCGCACGGGCGAGCGCGGCACCGGTGTGGTGCATGGGGTTTCCGGCCAGTCCCGCCGGTTCGCTCTTGCCGAGATGATACTGCCCAGCATGTTGATGCCAAACCGCCACGGCAGGAGCGGGGTGATCGGCGTTGGTTTGGTCGGGAATTAACAAAAAAGCAGGAACCTGATCGCCCGGTTGGCTGTCATAGAACACGGAATGGATCGTAAAGCCATCCTGCGGGATCGTTTCGCGAAGTTTGACATTCAGCTGTCCCGGCTGCGGCCATTCGCCGCCGAGGCCGGTCAATAATCTCTCTCGAAAATCGATGGCAGCCATGTTCAAATTCACCCGTGTTTGATAGGAAACAAGCTCAGGTCCAGCGTAACTGATTTCCAACTCATCCGCCATTCCGCACACAACAAACAACAGACCCTATTGGCGTAGGGTGCGTCGCGACGCACTTTTCTCTGCAGTCAGTTCGATTCTCCCAACGCCCCAAGACGTCGCACACAAAATGACGTAAAGAATTAGCCACAGAGAACAGAGATGGATTTCGCGCATGGCCTGTTGAATATGGTTGGTAGCTGTGCTGATAAAATGGATGTTCGAGGCGATACGTCTTTAATGGAGTTGCGGTTCGGTGGGAGACTCGTGCTTGCTGGGGTGTTTTATTAAATAGAGGCTAGCGGTAAAATTATCCGGCTATTCATTCTTCATATTATTTCCGAGACATCATGTCCCAAGAAATTATCATTGTTGACGCGTTTACCGATCAACCTTTTGCTGGGAATCCGGCAGCGGTTTGTGTTCTCCCTGAGCCTCGTGATGCGGAGTGGATGCAGCGTGTGGCGGGTGAAATGAATTTGTCCGAGACGGCGTATGTATATCGCGAGGAAGATGCTTTCCGGTTGCGGTGGTTTACGCCGACCATGGAAGTCGATCTGTGTGGACATGCGACGTTGGCGACGGCGCACGTGCTGTGGAGCGAGGGGCATTTGGCGAACGATGTGCCGGCGTTGTTCAACACCAATAGCGGGCGGTTGACGGCTTCGCGCGACGGCGAATGGATCAAGCTCGATTTTCCCGCAGAGCCCCCGGTGGACACCGAAACGCCCGATGTGTTGGCGGCTGCCTTGGGGACGACGCCGATTTATGTGGGGAAAAACCGGATGGATCTGCTGGCGGAGATTGATTCGGAGGCGACGTTACGGGCGCTGTCACCGGACCTTCAATTGATATCAGCCATCCCTACGCGGGGTGTGATTGTCACGTGTCGTTGCACGTCGGGCGAATATGATTTCGTGTCGCGTTTTTTCGCACCGAATTGCGGGGTCAACGAGGATCCGGTCTGCGGGTCGGCCCATTGTTGTTTAACACCTTATTGGAGTGCGAAGTTGAGCAAACCGGAATTGTTGGCCTATCAAGCCTCGGCACGCGGTGGCGTATTGCATTTGCGATTGGCGGGCGAACGGGTGGAACTGGGTGGCCGCGCAGTCACAACCATGCGTGGCCAACTGACCGTATAACAAAAATACCCCCCGGATTGACCGGGGGGTATGGTTTTCTCCATGTCTGGATTGGCTGAAAATCACTCCGGGATTTTATCGACAAGTTTCCGCGTGTTCTTGAGCGTCTGGCTAAAATTGACGGGAATCGTCATTCCACCGGCTTCGACTGTTAAATCGCCGGAGAACGTCTGCTCCGAATCCATCGAAAGAATGCGACCGCTGGCTGGGTCGAATTGAACGGTTCCCGATGAGCTATCGGTTTCGAATTTTCCCGAAACTTTTGCTGTTCCCATGTCGATATCGAGGTCACCAGTCAGATCGGTATCGATGGTGATCCGCAGTGTGGGGATTTCCCCCACTTTGTCGGGACCAACGAAAGTGTAGGTCCGCTTGCCTTCGAATTCTCCCAGACCGGGAAGTTTGATCTTGTATGGCTTGTCCCATTTCTCGCCTGCTTTGACCGGCTCCTTTTTGAACAAGACGAAGAGGTCTTGGATATTGGACAGGACCGCTTCCTCCGAGCCACCCCCGGCAAATCGCTGGGCGATAGGATTGTCTTTGAGCACGTCCTGCAACAGTTGTGTATAACCGTTGACTTTCTTGACCTTTCCAAGCGGTGTGACTTCCACTCCCAGAATTGCGCCGCTCAACCGTTCATACAATGGCGTGACGGCAGCGCCAATTTGGCTGGTCGAATCGTTGTCATCAGACTGGGAATCGAATTTGAACGTCACTTGCGGTGCAAAATTGCCTTCGACTTTCAGGCGTTCATTTTGTGTCTCGAAAATGATCGTACCGTCTTCGGCGATTTTTTTAACCGTGTAGGTCGTTACATCGGATTGCTCAAACGTGGTGTCGACATCCTGTCCGTTGATCGTTTGATTGACCTCTGTGGTGAGCGAACTTTGGTAAATCGACTTCTCACCGACTTTGGCTTTGTACCGTAGCTCAACAGTGTCATTGGCGTACGCGATCGCGGGCAACAGTATGAGGCCAACGGCGCATGCCGTCGCTGCGGCTTTGAGGCGAAACAATTTCATGGCGAACTCCCTGTAAGTTGTTTCAAGACCCTCTGACGCTACCCGCTGACACTGATCTGCAAGTTTTTGAGAACAAACGCAACCGGGTTTTGAAACGGGTTTTAGTCAAAGCAAAGTTGAATGCGGTACAACGGGGCGAAAACGAGTGCTGCCGGCAGTCTATTCGTTTCCCGGCGACAATTCTTGGGTGAATTCGCCGAGACGCCTCATTGCATACGCATGACTTGGACGAGTGGATCACCAGGAAAAATAAGTTCTAGGTTATCTTTGGATCACTTCACCGCCCCCGGGGGTCACGAATGCACGCATCGTGTCCTCATCGACGTTGAGGCTAATAAATTGAACCGACCCGTCGGCAAATAAGGCATTAAAGCCTCCTTGCCGCAGTTGTCCCAGACCTTTAAAAGGGTTTTCCTCGTCAAATTCCCAATCGTCTGGTTTGGTCCAAATGACAGCTTGATCCTCATTGGCCTCAATTGCCAGAATCGTATTCGACGTGCCGTCGGTGAAGTCGCGAATCCGCTTTCCCTCTTCGCCGAAGAAGGCGGCATCCTCGCCGGTGACAAGTAAGTAATTGGTTTTGAAATCCTTGTTGTTCATGTTGGGGTTTTGGTAGACCGGCGGCATTTCTTTGATCAACGCTTTGTTGTGTTCACTATCCCAGGGTTCATCGAGGTGAAACTTCTGATACAAACCTGGGTGTCCCAGGTAGGGCAATACATGGACGCGCCAACTGAGCAGTGGTTTCTTCTTTTCGTAGTTCGCGTGTGCCGGAAACTCGGTGAAGACGTCGTGATAGTTGTGCATCGCCAAGCCAAGTTGTTTCATGTTGTTGCGTGATTGCGTACGGCGGGCTGCTTCGCGGGCTTGTTGGACTGCCGGGAGTAAGAGTCCTGCCAGCACGGCTGATGAGGAGTAAGCGGGATTGAAAGTGGCCGAGATGGTGACGTCGTTTCCTTCCCGTACCGGCTTCAGTTTGTTCTCGATCACGTCACCGGCGCGCGCCAAGTATTTGAGGGTCGCTTCCGCCACGGCACCTTCCCCCACACGCAGACTCATGGTGCCTTGCGCGACGATCATTTGTTTTACAAATGCCAATGCTTCGGTGAGGATCCGTTCCACTTCCTCGGCCGACATTCCATCGCGGCCAGTCATTCGGATAAACGTGGCATCGGGCGGGGAAATGTTGAGGCCGATGTGGACCGAGTCCAAATGATCGGGCAACGTGAACAACTGCTGAATTGGCGGAGGCATGGGCGGGGCGCCGCCCAGCGCTTGATTGATCAAATCGCGAATCGGTTCGACAGCCAGAACCGCTGTCGCATCGGCATCCGTTGCTGATTTTGAGAGCAAGGTTCGCAACTCGCTCTCGGCCGGCTGGTTGGCAATCATCAGGGTCAAAAATGATTCCGGTGCGATCAGGATCGTCTTTTCCTTGTAGAGGCAAAAACTTGGATCCATGGGCCGGTTGGCGGCGAAGTATTTAACGTCGTCCACTTCGCGCGTCTCAGTCCGCTGCGTTAAGTCCTTGGAAAGCCCTTGTGGCACTGAAAAATGGAGGATCAAGCCCCAGCTGGGCGGGTTCCCCCCCATGGGCGGGGCAATGAGGCCAATTGCCTGTTCGATTTCCATGGGATTGAATCCGAAATCCCGTTTGCCGGCAGCAGCGATCACTTCTGTTGGCAATAGCTCCAATTCCGGTTTCGCCGCCAGTGTTTGTGGAAATAGAAACACAGCACCGACAGCTTGATCGGGGATGTGGTTCAAATTCAACTTGGGGTCGTTTTGTGCAGTGGCGGTACTCGCCGAGGCGGCAAGAATGCAGGTTGCTAACGAGACAGCGGCCAACGCCCGAAATCGCGGAATTGAATACATCGAGAGGATTCCTTTTGTGCAATATGCCCGCACGTCGAAAAAATAGCCATTTAATTCTGACGGCATCGACCATCGATGTGTCGTGCTGGAGAGATGCTCAAAATCGCTCTATTTGTCTACTTTTTTTCAAATCCGTGCCGCCACAACGATTCAGACCATGGCGTCGTGCCGCTCGACCGCTTCATGGGCCTCGACATCAGGATGCATGCCTTGTTCGATCATCGCCATGCGTTCGCGGTGTTTGATCAGGATCTTGACGATGCCGGTGAGGCCAAACACCAGGATCGCCGCAATTGGCACCAGGAACACAAGTGTTTCAGGACGTGAGATTACATTCATCCAAGTCATGGAAACCATCCTCCCCCGAATTTGAAATAGTCCTGCAGACACTCTGCATCGTATCGCATCATTCGCAGCAAGGCGAGAAATCTTGACAGAATCCAATGATTATCGTCAGATTCAAGCGGCCCTTTTGACACGTCCATGGATCGCATTTTGGAAACCGGGATGATGCGTGGAGGGATTGGCTGCCCGTACTATCCGGAGGAGATGCAGGATGATTCGTCGAGAACAGGGCGCGGACTGGTTGATTGTTTCCCAGGTTGATCATGCGCGGTTGGCGGCCGAATTGGCCCAAGCTTGGCGGCATAACGTTGCCAGTAGTTGGGGAATCAGTGAATTGTTATTCCACGCTGTTTTGAAGCACGATGATGGGTGGCGCGCTTGGGAAACGGGGTTAGAAATCGATCCTGCTAATGGGATTCCGCGGGACTTTACTGAAATGCCCATGGACGTTGCGGCGAGGATCTGGACATCCAGTATCGAAACGTGCGCAGCTGAGCATCCGTTGGCCGGAATTTGGGTTAGCCGCCACTTTTGCTACCTGGCCCAACATTCGCTCACCAGCCGAGCGGACAATGCAGCGGATGTCTCCGCCGCTCGGCGTTTTCTGGCTGAACAAGAACAGTCTCAACAGCATCTGCGAAGCATCGCACTGCAGGATGTGACGCCGCGGGAATTCGCAACGCTGAGCGAATTGGGATCTCGCTTTTTGCGGCTGTTCGACGGGCTGAGCTTGTGGTTGTGTTGCGCAGAGCGGTCAGAACCGTTTGAGGTTCAATGTGATGGACAATCCACGCGGTTCATTCCGTTTGACGGTGGGCGCGTTGTGAGCGATCCCTACATGCTGACGGAGCAACCATTGCAGTTGTCCGTCCCGGCCCGGCGGATTGCGGCTCGTGTCTATGCTGACAACAAGGAACTGAGAGCTGCGCTTGAGGCAAGTCCCGTTGAGGAGTTGTCGTGGACTTTTACAGCGCACGATCTTTCGTAAGCGCTGGTCAGTATGCTTGGCAAGCCATGCCGCACAAATGGTTCAGGACTTCATGCACCGTGCGCGGGTCTGTGGGTGTCTTGAGATGCTTGTCGGTGTTGATGTAATACACCGACGCGCGGGGAATGCCCGTGGGAGCGGGGTTTTTCTTACGGTACACCAAGCTGACACGGCCGACGTTGTTGGGATGAGGGTCACGCATCGTCAATCGGAACATAAAGCTATCGATGTAACAGACCCCTTCGACGCCGATGCAGTCCTTCTCCAAGGAGCACAGGGCATTATGAATAATCGTGCAGCCGGAGCTGAACCCGGTCAGCATCACCTGAGCGTTCGGGTTGCAGCATTTGATTTCGCGAATACGGTCGGCTAACGCTTCTGAGCCTCCCCCATGGTAGTAGTTGGAAATTTCGACATTCCGAAAACCACAGGACTCCACGTATTCAGCGAAATGGTCCATACCGGCTATATCGAAGGCATCGACGGGCGAAAGCACGAAAATTGGATAAATATTATCGTAGGCGCAGGGAGGGGCCGAGCGCAGATTGACCTCCAACGGCGACTCATGGACCGTGGCGCACCCCGTGCTGCAGAGGGGGATCAGCCCGGCCAATAGAAGTAGAAGTTGTGGGGCGCGTGCAGGCATTGCGTTGAATTCGCCATCGTAAGTCGGTTAGGTCTTCCCTATCTCATGCGCGGGGCTAGTTTTCGTATCGGAATTCGTTGGTGTGGGATTGAACATTGGCGTCGCAGTCGATTTAATCGGCTGAACCGGAATTGTGGCCGGGGATTTGGGCGATTTAAAACGCTGTTATTGGCCGGCAACGTGCGGTTTTGCACCGCTGGGCTCTGACCGGTGTCCCGTTCGACAGATACGTTTGCAACAACAAATTAAGGAATCAATGTACGATGAGTGTTGAAGAAAAGGCTGCGGAACTGGGGCTGACGTTTTCGGAGGTGGCACCGGGTTATTTGAATCTCTGCGCGCAAACCGGCAATTTGCTGATGACCTCCGGCCATGTGAGCGACCTCAAAGGCAAGTTGGGGGACGGTGTGACGGTCGAACAGGGATATGAAGCGGCCAAGGATTGCGCGATCAAAATCTTGAATTCGGTCCGCAGCCACCACGGCACGTTGAATGGTTTGAAGGTGATCAAATTGTTGGGCTGTGTGAATTCGACGTTGGATTTCACCGACCAGCACCTGGTGATCAACGGGGCCTCGGATCTGTTGCACGAACTGTACGGCAAAGAGGGGGACGGTTACCACGCCCGGAGTGCACTGGGATTCGCTGCTCTACCGACAGGGGTCGCCGTTGAAGTCGAAGCTGTTTTTGAAATCATCGAAGGGTAAACAATCGCGGCGGTATTGCCGCTTGGTGTGAACTAGCGCACAAAAGGCCTCGGCTGTTCAGTGCATAAAAAAACGCCGCGTGAACACTGGTTCACGCGGCGTTTGATTTGCTATTGCCAATTAGCGTTTGGCGATATTGTCGGTGGAAGGCACGACGAGCCATTCCCCCTTCGCTTGCCGTGGACGCCGGATGACCCGGGCTTTGGCATAGGTCGGACGGCGGGTGAGGCGTTGGTTTTTCACCGTGGGCCGCCAAGTCACCTTGTGCAGTTCGTTGAACAAATCGGGACCGGCGTTCGCTCCATCTTTTTCAGCACCGTCGCCAGCTTCTGCGGGGTCTGTCGAGGGGAAACCAGGATTCGTATCCCCTTCTTTGATTTCAGGAGTCGGTGCTGCATCCTTGCCAGGAATCGTCTCTTCCGGCTTGTAGGCTTCAACACTTTCCGCTTCTCCGCCCGGCATGGGTGGGGAAGCTTCTGCGGGCGATTTACTTTTCCAGTCGGCGTCGGGAGTTGCTCCTTGACCGCTGTTTCCATAGGTTTGTGGGGGAACGCCCGGGTCTGGCTCCGGTGTCCGTTCGGCAGTCGCTGGAGTGGGAATGCCGCATTCGCCATTCGGACAGCCAGCGGGACCACATCCACCGGAGTCGCATGAGCTGACGCCGCAGACTGATGTGCCGCAGGAGGAGCAGCCACTGGGGGCATAGTAGGAACTCTGCACACCACAGCCGCCGGGACCACAGGGGGACGGGGCATAGCTGGGGCTACACACGGGTGCACATGCCGGGGCGCATTGGTTTTTGGGGCAATGCGGGCCGAAAATGCCGTTCCAGACCCACGGAATCAATCCGGCGTTGCCAACTGACGCAGTTAATAGCAACACACATGCGGAGCAGACCAGTGTGGCGCTCCATTTCAACCCAATCCGCTTCATCGTTAGCACCTCAATCAGCAGGGAAATCTACGAGAGAATTCGTTTTTGATGTACGGCCTTCCACGTCGAAAGTTCGGTCACGAATCTATTCCGCCGGAGGGCGACAGGACACCTCTTTCGCCGTACTTGCCTAATCTCTGTCAACTCTACCTTAGTTTTTTATATCAGACCCTGTCCGACGAATCCACCAATTTCAAGTGCTTTGCATGCACTTAGATGGTTTCCGTACCCCCTGCAGGGATAGTTCTTCCCCAGACGGTATCCCGGATATAACCGCTACTGCTTAACAGGGCGAATCGAGTCCCGTTGCGGTAAGGCTGCTAGTTGACGGGGGTTTCGGCGATTTCAAACGACAATGCTCGCGTTTTTTCGCCATCAGAAACTGGTTGATTCGCGGAAAGGTCGACTTCAAAGGGCCGTCCTAAGCTATTTCCGGCGAGATCTTCGAGGGTGGTCTCGACGATGACCGCAAATTTTCCGACTGGCCAGGGTTGATCGGGGAAAAACCGCCAGATGGTCTCTGCATTAGTGACTTCTATGTTGCCGACGACTTCTACGTTGTCCGTGGCGACAACGAAGATCCTGTCGAGCAGCGCACGGTCCAAGGATTCATCGAAGCGGATCACCAGTGGCCGCGTCGAATGGGCCTGCGGCGGTTCGATGTGCCAACCGTCAACCGAGGGCTGTGTTTCGTCCGGTTCCTGCACATCGAAAGGCTTGCGGAACTCCGAGCCGAGCGGGTTGCCTTGTGTATCGCACCAATCCGCATCGATCACGAGCGTATAGTGCCGGCCCGGCAGCAACGGTGGACCGACCTCTTCATGCGGTTTCAGTCCTTTTTTGATACGACCGGGGTCGAACAGCAAAGTGAACCGCGTTCGGGAATCGTCCCAGAGTTCTTGATCCAGCTCCAGAAAGGGATCGGCGATCGGCTTTTCATTTTCGTCGAGGAGATGGATATAACGATAGGAATCCCCCGCGCGCATCGGTGCGGAAAAATGCAAGTAGAACTTCAACAGGTTTTGTGGAAGCTGTTCCCGGCTGGGGAAAACTTCGGTGACCACGGTTTTGGTGGAGGATTGGTCGGTGGGCATGTCGAAGGTGCGACGCAGTTCGCCGCTGTTGTCGATGCCCGCAAACACCGCCGTGTAGGTTTGCCCTGGTTCCAAGCCATATTCGGGAGTGAACACGAGTTGCTGCTGATCAACGGCATAGGAACCGAGCATGGCGGGTTGATCGCTGGCGATGTTTGTCCCGACATAGACCTTGAATCGTTCTCGCCAATCCTCTGCCGTAGTGTTCTCGATCTGGGTTGCGGAGAGGCCCTGGAGAGCAAAAGCGGATTGGTAATCTTCTATGGAGACCAACGCCAAATCAAACGACTTAGCAATTGGAGCAGTACTCGATGAGGTGACCGGTGTCCCGTTGGTGTGGGAACCGGTCTCGGTCACCTTGCCGTTGCAGCCAATACAAATCGCGGCGACGAAGCAAGTCAGCCCGATTCGAATGGGGCGGCGATGCGTAGGGAAGTGAGTGCGAATTCGCATGCATCCGATTCCGATGGTTCTTGCGTGAAAGTATGAGGAAACCCGGATGGTGTGGTGTGCATCCGGGTCTCCGTGCGAACTCAATAGCGGATGTCCCAAATTTTAGGGAAGCGGGACGGTCTTGAGATTGAACTGATTCTCGTTGGCGGGATCGACCATGAGCACGATCGCCGAGGCGTCATCCAGGCGGTCCAATTGGACGACTCCTTGGAGTTCCTCGATTGTTTCATAGGGATGCCCGGCTTTGTCCTTGACCTTTTCGTTGAGGTGTTCCGCCTTATCAATGCCTTCGGTGCTGAACTTCATCACGCCTCGAGAACTGTTGGCCATCATTACGAATCGCTGGCCATCTTGTTCATAGACGATCATGTCCAACGGGCGATTGTGGTTGCCCAATTCAGCGACGGTTTTTCCCGTGACTTTCGTGTCGGGAGTCAAACGCGAAATGGGGAACGTAACCAACGGAGTGCAGGTGTAGGAAGCGAGCAGATGCGGTTCGCCGCCGATGTCGAACGGGACAAAGGTCCGCACGGGGGAGTGCGTTTCGATTTTTCCGTGCGAGGCATGGTAAATCTCGACGCTCGTGCCATTGTCGACTTCAGTGAATGGAAACGCCAGCGACCGTAATTTGGAAGCGAATTCTTCGTTCGACAGTCCGGCAACGTAGACGCGGTTGTCAAAAAATGCGATGTCGGTGATCGATTCGTTGCGATTGTTTTTCTTTCGGCCGCGCTGCGTGTATTCCTGATCCGCGGGGGGCTTGGGCAGTTCCGCCTTGGCAAAAGCAATATCCTTCAGCGGCACGGCGGCGACTTCGCCGGCTGCGTTGACCTTAATCAACGCAGGTTGAGGTTCGCCCACAGCGCGGGTGACGGAGAGATAGACATTGCCGCTGAGGGGATTGACAGCAACGTCATTGATTTGGATGTTTTTCCCAGTGGTTCCCAGCAGACTGCCAATTTTTTTGTTGATATTGTCGACATTGACGTCGGCCGGCTTACGCGAATCGGGGGCGTCGCCGGTGTCGATCGCGAAAATGGCTGCGGATTTCGCATCGCCAATAAACAGCACGCCATTGGGACCAAACGCCAACGGTCCGGCCGATTTGATGTCGGGTGTGCCTGATTTCAGACCGGCTGGAGACTCGGCGAGTGAGATTCCAGTCAAAAAGGTACCGCTGACCAGCACGACCAACATAAGACACTTCTTGTTGAGCATATCCAAACTCCTTGAGCAGACGTTGTGGCTTCGAAATCCGGGGCGGCTGCGCCTCCCCCTTCGAACGCTGATTATCCTGTCTGCAGGTGGACATTCAATCCCGAAATGAAAATTTCCCAGTCCGACGGGACGTTTTTGCGGTAGGCGAAATTGCTGGATTGATGCTGCTAGGGCAACAGCGGCTTTATCGGTTTTACATAGGAACTGTGGCGTCGGTATGGAAACCGGTGCCGATCCAGTACGATACTGCCGATATGCGACGAACAGTTGTTGTGAAATGTGTCGCAGGCTTTCTTGTGTCTGTATAAAAAAATGAGTTTCGGTGACTACAAATCTTCAAAACAGTCCGCTTGATTTTTCGAACATCCAGACGGCGCGGGGACTGAGTTATCGCGTGTTGTGTGCGGGATTGGATGGCACGCAGTTCGCGTCGCGCTTGTTGGAGGATGCCTTGGGAATGGGTGACGTTTCCGGGCAGGATCGACGGTTGGCAACGGAATTGACGTATGGGGTCGTCCGCCGCGAACGGACTTTGGACGCGATCATCGAGACGTTTGTGAGCCGGGGGCGTGCCAGCGTAGAACCTGAGTTGTGGTGCCTGTTGCGGCTGGGGGCCTATCAACTTATTTTTCTCACCGGGGTTCCCACACATGCGGCCGTTAACGAAACGGTGGCCTTGGCGGGCAGTGTAGGACGCGCGCGGTGGACCGGTTTTGCAAATGGTGTATTGCGGTCGATGACCCGCGCGCTCACTGGAGAACCGGTGAACGAACCTGGACGCCGTGCCGTGCCGCTACGGGATGGCGATTATCTGGGGTTTGATCGCGATTTGTTTGCCGATCCCCATGAGCAACCGGCGGAGTATTTTGCCGCAGCGTTTGGTTTCGGCGACTGGGCTGCGCAGCGTTGGTTGGAACGGTTCGGTTTTGAGCGGTTGTTAAAAATGGGGTTTTGGTTCAACGCCGCTGCCCTGCCCTGTCTGCGCGTGAATCTGTTGCGTGTGGATCGCGAGGTTCTGCTCGAAGACCTCTCCGCCGCCGGCGTCTCGGCAACCGAGGGGGCGCTTCCAGAATCCGTACGTTTGGGCGAAATGGCTCGCATCACCGAGTTGCCTGGATTTCGACAAGGCTGGTTTACCGTACAGGATGAGTCCGCCATGGCGGCTGCGCGACTTTTGAACCCGGCGCCCGGCACGCGGGTGTGGGATATGTGCGCTGCCCCGGGAGGGAAAACGACGCATTTGGCGGAGATCATGCAAAATCAGGGGACGCTGTTGGCCTCGGACATCGAGTTTCGCCGGATCATGAATGTCGAACAGACGCGCGATCGATTGGGGCTCGATATGATTTCGACACGGACGATTTACCCCGACAGCCGTAATTTGCCCGATGGGCCGTTTGATGCGATTTTGGTTGATGCGCCCTGTTCGAATTCGGGCGTCCTGGGCAAACGTCCTGAAGCGCGGCATCGTGTGACGGCCGAAAACGTGGCGGAACTCAGTGAGTTGCAGGCACGATTGTTGGGGGCGGGCTTGGATCGGTTAACGCCGGGCGGACGATTGGTCTACTCCACTTGTAGTATCGAACCGGAAGAGAATCGCGAGCTCGTGCTAAGCGTCTTGGCGGGTCGTAGCGACGTGAAGTTGCTGGAAGAACAAGAACACATCCCCGGCGAACCGGTCGACGGTGGTTATCAAGCGCTGCTGCAGCGGACTTGAAAATTGAGCGTTGATTAACCTGCCGCCGACGCGCCAGTGCTTGAGGTGATGTTGGTTGTCATCGTTCCGCAATTGACGATGGGTGTCCCCGAGCCTATAAAATAAAGGCCATATCTTGGGAACGCGCCGTCCTAATCGTTGCGAATCGCTGTAATGATCATTGACGTGAATGAGTGAACACGATGGAAGTGGTTGAAAACTCGAAGACGGGCGTTTCGTATTGGAAGATTCCCCAATCGAAATTGCGGATACGCACCGGCAACACACCGTATGGTCAGGGCGTCTTTGCCTGTGACCCCATCCCCGCCGGCACGGCATTGGGAGAGGTGCGGGGTACCATCATCAAGGGGACGGAATACCAATCGGACTACTGTATGGATCTGGGCGAAAATCAAAGCTTAGAACCGCATGCACCGTACCGATATGTCAATCATTGCTGCGAGCCAAACTGCGAGTTGTATCAGATTGATCTTGAAGATGAGTATGGCGTTGAGCATCCGATGATTGTGATCGAAGCCAGTCGCGATATTGCCGTCGACGATCAATTAACGATCGATTACGCCTGGCCGGCCGAGGAAGCGATTCCGTGCGGATGCGGAGCAGAAAGTTGCCGGGGCTACATTGTGCATCCGGACGAACGCGAGTTGGCGGTGAAACTACACAGCCGTGGAGCGTAATCCGTTGGCGTTCATAGGATGGTCACTGATCGTCGATTTTTTCGCTGGGTTGATCGAGTTCGTTGAATTGCGTGCCTTGGTCAAACCTATTTGGCGATCGAATCCCACGAGATTGTCGCAGACTTTATTTAATGATTTGACAGGCCGAAATGACCGCAAACTCGCCAACCGGGACCGTTCGCGAAATCTGGCCGCTGTTGTTCGTGCAGGACATCGTTCGGTCGCTGGAGTTTTATCGAGATCGGCTTGGCTTTGACGTTGTACAAGAGGCACAGGACAACGGCAGGGTGTTTTGGTGCCGGCTGAAACGGGACGAAGGCTCGCTGATGCTTCAACAAGCTGAAGAGGAGGATAAACCTGGCCGTCCTGGACAGGGTGTCGTGCTTTTCTTTCTATGCGACGATGCCAACGCCATCCATTCTGACCTCGTTGCGCGAGGTCTCGATCTTCCCGAACCGCAGACCGCATACTACGGCATGCGGCAGGTTTCCGTCCGAGATCCGGATGGATACGACCTTTGTTTTGAAAGCGTAGTCGATACGCCGACCGGATGATCGTGGAACTGTGATCGCAGGACGAATTGACAAGATCTGCGTTGCCGACGATAGTTAACGGCGCAGAGTCTTACATTTGTCTTGAGGGAACCAGTTGGTGCGGAAGGGCGTCCGAATGATGCGGACTTGTGTGATCACGTTGGGCTTGCTGTGCTCGTTCGTGGTTCAGGCTCAGGCGGCGGAGCCGCGCTCGGTGGATTTCAATCGCGACGTGCGGCCGATTCTGTCGGAGACCTGTTTTCGTTGCCACGGACCCGATTCGGCTGCGCGTGAGGCGGATTTGCGGTTGGACAATGCCGATGATGCCTTTGCGGATCGCGGCGATTTCTTTGCCATCGTGCCGGGTGAGCCGGAGAAGAGCGAAGCGTATCGGCGTTTGGTGGCGGACGACGAATCGCTCAAAATGCCGCCTCCCGATTCGAAGTTGGCGCTCACCCCAGAGCAGGTGGAGACGCTGCGGCTG
Source organism: uncultured Planctomycetaceae bacterium (assembly GCA_942492455.1). Taxonomy (GTDB): domain Bacteria; phylum Planctomycetota; class Planctomycetia; order Planctomycetales; family Planctomycetaceae; genus Symmachiella. Next base: position 436,698 of record CALOFE010000007.1, read on the forward strand.
TGGATCGCTCAAGGGGCAAAGTACGAAAAGCATTGGTCCTTCATCACCCCCACCCGCCCTGCTCTGCCGACGGTCCAACAGACAAATTGGCCGCGCAACGCGATTGACTATTTTGTTTTGGCTCAATTGGAGGAACGGGGAATCGCGCCAGCGCCGCGCGCCGCTCGGGAAACGTTGATTCGCCGGTTGAGTTTGGATCTCACCGGCTTGCCGCCGACCCTGGAGGAACTCGACGCATATTTGGCGGATGAGTCGCCCGAGGCCTATGAAAAAGTTGTCGACCGACTGTTGGCATCACCGGCCTATGGGGAGCGGATGGCGAAGCTGTGGCTCGACGGGGCGCGGTATGCGGATACCAATGGATATCAAAACGATGCCGAGCGGTTCATGTGGCGCTGGCGCGATTGGGTGATCAACGCCTACAACGCGAACATGCCATTTGACCAATTTACGATCGAACAACTTGCGGGCGATTTATTACCCAACGCGACGCTAGAACAGCGAATCGCGACCGGTTTTAACCGGAACCACACGACGAGCGATGAAGGGGGAATTATTCCCGAAGAGTATCGCGTCGACTACGTCGCCAATCGGCTAGAGACGACGTCGACGGTCTGGCTGGGATTAACGATGGGCTGTGCGCGTTGCCATACGCACAAATATGATCCGATCACGCAAACGGAGTATTATCAGCTATTCGCGTTTTTCAATAACATTCCTGAAAAGGGCAAGGATGGCGACAAGGGGAATTCGGTGCCATTCATCAAGGCGCCTACGCCCCAGCAATTGGCTGAGCAGGACCGACTGAAAACGGCGATTGCGGACACCGAGAAAACGATCGCCGAGTTGGTTAACGGATCGGCGAAACAACGGCTGGCTTGGGAAACGGCGACACGTCAACGTTGGTCCACGAAAACGGCGAAGCCTGCGGAAGCGCCTGTAGATGGTATGACCCGATTTGCGTTTGATGGTCCTGATTCCCGCGTCAAAGGGGATGTGAGTCTTGTCCCAGCCCATGTGACACCGGGGTTGTTGCTGGCCGCAGATGCACCGGTCACTCTGGGTGATGTGGGAGCGTTTGATACAGCGACTCCGTTTACGATCAGTTTGTGGCTACGTCCGTCGGAAACAGGGCATGGGACGTTGATTGCCCGCCGGGACGACAAACGCGGTTACGAGATCGGCCTGAATGACAAACGTGCCGTCACCGTGCGGCTGTTCCACGATGGTACTGAAAATGCAATCGACGTTTCTGCATCAGGTGAGTTGCCAGTGGGACGATGGTCCCATTTGGCAGTCACGTATGATGGTTCAGGCAAAGCAGGCGGCGTGCAGGTTTATCGAGATGGCCATGCTGAGAAGTTGGACATTCATCAAGACACGCTTAACGGCACGATTGCTGCAACTGCGCCTCTGGTGTTGGGCACGGCGAAGACGGACGGTCCACGGTTTCGAGGTGTCGTCGATGATCTGCGAATCTTTGCGACCAATCAAACCGCCGAGCAAATCCAAGAACACTCTGTGGGACGCGGCGCCGATTGGGTGGTTGCACCTATTGAGTCGGTGAATTCGAACGGCGGTGCGATGTTTGAAATACGCGATGATGGTTCTGTGTTCGTGACCGGCGCAAGCCCGCCTCAAGATGATTATCTCGTGGAGATCCTTACCAAGCGAACTGATCTGTCGGCCATTCGCTTGGAGGTGTTGAAGGACGAACAACTTCCTAAACATGGCCCGGGACGCCGCGAAGATGGGGTGTTTCATCTGAGCGAAGTGGAAGCCGAAGCGGTTTCGGTTGTCGATCCTCACAACACGCAAACGATTCACTTCACCGCCGCCTATGCCAATGAATCGCGGGACGGGTTTGATGTCGGGAATCTGATTGATGGAAATGTTGAGGGCAAGAACAGTTGGTCGGTTGAGGCCGATTCAAAGAGAGCGGCACGTAATGCGATTTTGGTGGCGGCGGAACCATTTGGTTTCGATGGCGGTACGATTCTGAAAATCAAACTTCGACATCAAAGCGATATTCCGTCGGCGACGTTGGGGCGATTTCGGTTTTCGCTCAATGCCCAACCGACCGCCGTGTCGGGTGTTGTGGAGCAAATTGCCGTCGATCTAGCGACTCCGTCGGAGCAGCGGACCGAGTCACAACAGCAGCGATTGGAGCGGCATTATCATCCGCGAACAGGTCGATGGGGGCAAGCAGGCACTCGCACAGTTGGCGGCATTACAGCAGGAGCAAACCGAGGTCGAAGCGGCGATTCCGACGACAATGGTGATGCAGGAGATGGATCAACCACGGACCGCACATGTGTTGATTCGGGGCCAGTACGACCAACATGGGGACGAAGTCAAAGCGGGCGTTCCGGCGAGTCTGAATCCATTTCCGACCGATGAGCCGCGCAATCGCTTGGGACTGGCACGCTGGTTAACCTCCGGTGAGCATCCGCTCACTGCGCGGGTCACCGTTAATCGATACTGGAAGATGTACTTCGGTACGGGATTGGTCAAAACCGATGAAGACTTCGGTGCCCAAGGGGAATGGCCAGTTCATATTGATCTGCTGGATTGGCTTGCCACCGAGTTTGTGCAAAATGGCTGGGACATTAAGGCATTACAAAAAACGATTGTAATGTCGGCCGCTTATCAACAGGATGCGCGGGTGGGGGCCGAGTTACTGAAAATTGACCCACATAACCGTTTGATCGGTCGTGGACCGCGGTTTCGTATGTCGGCGGAGATGATTCGCGATAACGCATTGGCTGTGAGCGGGTTGCTGGTCAAGCAAATTGGCGGGCCGAGCGTGAAGCCGTATCAGCCGCCGGGACTGTGGAAAGAGGTCTCGTCCGGTGTGGTGCGTGCGAACCTGTTTGAACAGGATCACGGCGATAATTTGTATCGCCGCAGTTTGTATACATTTTGGAAACGAGCAGCGCCGCCCCCCGCTTTACAGACGTTCGATGCGCCGACGCGGGAATATTGCGTCACCAATCGCTCACGTACGAACACGCCGCTGCAAGCATTGATCTTGATGAACGATGTGACGTACGTCGAAGCGGCACGCGTGTTTGCCCAACGGTTGATGCACGAGGGGCCGCAGGATTCCGCCGGCCGCATTACGCGCGCCTTTCGGTTAGCAGTCGGACGCAAACCGTCACGGCAAGAGATCGTGGTGCTGCTGAAGTTGCTGAAATCACGGATGTCGTACTATCGGACGCATGGGGATGCGGCGACTGAGTTATTGAGTGTCGGCGAAGCCCCCCTGGACGAAACCGTCTCACCGGCAGAGTTGGCGGCTTGGACAAATATTGCTTCGCTGATCCTCTGTTTAGATGAATCGATTACTAAAGGTTAACGTGATGCACCCGTTATTGGATAACGCGATGGCGACGACGCGGCGGCATTTTTTCAGCCGCGCCGCAACGGGCGTCGGTATGGGGACTGCAGCGCTCGCGTCGTTGTTGAATCAACCGCTCTCGACCGCTGCGGAGTCTGCGTCTGCCGAACCGGCCGCTGGTGGATTGCCGGGCATGCCGCATTTTGCTCCGCGGGCCAAGCGAGTGATCTATTTGTGCCAGTCGGGCGGACCGTCGCAGTTTGAGACATTCGATTACAAACCAGAGTTGGCCAAACTGTTTGACCAAGATGTCCCGAAGTCGGTCTTCGGTTCACAGCGACTGACCGGGATGACCTCGGGACAGGCACGCTTTGCCGTGACGCCCAGTTATTACAAATTCAAACAACATGGCGAATCAGGGACCTGGGTCAGTGAATTGTTGCCGCATCTGGCGGAGATCATTGATGAATTGTGCTTAATCAAATCGGTGCACACCGAGGCGATCAACCACGATCCGGCGATCACGTTTTTTCAAACGGGTTCACAACAACCGGGACGGCCTAGTTTCGGGTCGTGGGTCAATTACGGTTTGGGGAGTGAAAACCAAAATCTGCCGGCGTTCGTCGTGATGAATTCGATGGGGACGGGGCGCCCGGTGGGGCAACCGCTGTATGCGCGTTTGTGGGGCAGTGGTTTTCTGCCGTCGAGTTACCAGGGCGTGCAGTTTCGTTCGGTGGGCGATCCGGTGATGTACCTGTCGAATCCGCCCGGATTGGATGAAGCGGGCCGTCGCGAGTTGCTGGATGGGTTATCACAAATCAATCAACTGCAACAGTCGCAATTCGGCGACCCGGAGATCGCTACGCGGATCGCATCGTTTGAAATGGCGTATCGCATGCAGACCTCCGTTCCGGAATTGATCGATGTTTCGGGCGAGACAAAACAGACACTCGAGATGTACGGCGACGACGTTGCCAAACCGGGGACCTATGCGCGGAATTGCCTGTTGGCGCGGCGATTGGCCGAACGGGGCGTGCGGTTCATTCAACTGTATCATCGCGGCTGGGACCAACATGGGGATCTCGTTCCGCAAATTAGTCGGCAATGCCACGACGTCGACCAACCGACGGCTGCACTGATCAGAGACCTCAAGCAGCGGGGAATGTTGGAAGACACGTTGATCATTTGGGGCGGCGAATTCGGCCGCACGGTCTATAGCCAGGGAACGCTCACCAAAGACAACTATGGCCGCGACCACCATCCGCGTTGCTTTACGATGTTTCTCGCCGGCGGTGGCAGCAAGGGGGGATATAGTCACGGGGCGACTGATGATTTCAGCTACAACATCACCGAAGCCCCGCTCCATGTGCATGACCTGAATGCGACGATCCTGCACTTGCTGGGAATCGACCACGAGCGGCTGACGTATCGATTCCAGGGACGCGACTTCCGTTTGACCGACGTTCATGGGGCTGTTGTACGTGAGCTTCTTGGATGACGCGGTGGGTTGGGTTTTCCACTGTTGTCCGATTGGCATACGGCACTGCTGGACGAGCCAGCAGTGGCACCCGGCGTTGGGTTAAGTGTTCCACCGTTGTTCGGGGTTGCCGCACGGCACTGGCGGACAAGCCGCCAGTGGCACCCGACTGAGGAAATCGCTACGTTTTATGCCGCAGATGACATCCTCACACGGTGGCTTCCATCGCTTGTGCGAACGCTGCCATTTCTAACGGGCCGCCGACGATGAATGGGGTTCGTTGGTGAATTTCCTCCGGTTGAATATCCATGACCCGCTGCATGCCATCGGTCGCGATGCCGCCGGCTTGTTCGGCGATAAAAGCAATGGGGTTGGCTTCGTACAGCAAACGGAGTTTGCCTTCGGGGTTTTTCGCGGTGGGGGGATAGAGAAAAATGCCCCCTTTGAGCAGCGTGCGGTGGAAATCGGCGACAAGAGAACCGATATATCGCAGGGCATAACTGTGGCCGTGTACTCCGCTGCGGAGGTCGGTGATAAAGTCGCGATACGGTTGCGGGAAGGATTCCCAATAACCGTCGTTGGAGGAGTAGTACGTCCCGGAGGTCGGCATGCGAATGTTCTCGTGGCTGAGGACATAGGCGCCCACTGAGGGGTCGAGCGTGAAGCCGTGCACGCCGTGGCCGGTGGTGTAAACCAAAATTGTCGACGATCCGTAGACGACATATCCCGCAGCAATCTGTTTAACGCCCGGCTGCAGCACCGCTTCTCGGGGATCGGCATCTTTGGGGAGGTCTTTGGGCATGCTCAAAATCGAAAAGATCGTTCCCACGCTGACGTTGACGTCGATGTTGGAGGAACCATCCAGCGGATCGAAGACGACGACATATTTTCCTTCGCCCGAGCGGCCGTCGAACATGATCGCTTCTTCGTTTTCTTCCGAGGCGATCACGGCCACGTTTTCACGGACGCCCAGACAGTGAATCAGTGCTTGGTCAGCATAGACGTCTAGGATTTGTTGGGCTTCTCCTTGGACGTTGATGGCACCCGCTGCCCCGGCGACTTCTAGCAAACCAGCCCGACGCACGCGCGATTCGGTCATTTTCGTCGCCAGTGTAATTCCCGATAGCAGCCAGGAAAAACTGCCGGAGGCGGTGGGCGAGTATTTGCGCTGCTCAGCCAAAATGTGCTGTTGCACCGTTGTGATCGACGGTTTGGAACTCTCCATTGCTCGACTGGTATAGGCCATTGTGTTTCCCGGTCCGTTTTTCCAAAATTTGATGTCAAGTTGGATTTCAACCATAAGACTGTCGCGGCGCGTCTCGAAACAGAATAGCGATTTGGATCAGGGAGCAATACCCAAAGAATCAGCATTTCATTAGACAATTTCCTGCGTTGCTCCCCGATGAGCCACGCGCCATTTCTGCTGGCACTGGAATTATTAACTCAGATCGACATGGAATTTGATTTAGCCATATTGGAAATAACATCAAACTGCATGTGACACCTGCACATAACAACCGTTAGGATCTAGCCGTTGGCCTTATCCGTGGGGCTGGTTTGACGCCGCTCCTGAGTGGAGTCACTGCTATGGCGGTCGTGGTGAACATGCCGAGAGAACGATCCAACTTCACAATTCGCGACGCCAACGATCGAGATGCGGCGGATGTCGCGGAAGTCGTTCATGCCGCATTTCAGCCACTGCGTTCCATTTACCAACCGACGCGGCAAACGATCGAGCGTCAGGCCATTCATCGCAATCAAGGGAACCGGCTCATTGGTGAGGCCGATGGACGCATGGCGGGGACGGTTCAATACGATGTTCATCCCGACCGACTGCACGCCATGGGACTCGCCGTTCATCCTGATTATCAACGGATGGGGCTTGCGCGACTTTTGTTGCAGTCGATCGAGGAACGAGCGCGATTGACGGGTCGCCCACATGTTGTCTTGAATACGATCCAGGAAACGGGCAACGTTCCGATTTTTGAAAAACTCGGATTTCAGATCATAAGCCGAGTTGTTGCAACATGGTGTGTCAGTTCCCTGTATTCCACAGTGCATGACGTTACCATGCAGCGTGTTGTGTCGTGACGCGACCGATATCGCACGGATGATTTCCGCACTTCTTGATAACGTCGAACGCGGTAAATCTCGGCCGCGAATTGACACCCGCGCACAGACGGGATTTAATCACAATGTAGCGGTTTCCAAGTTGATCGCTCTATTTGATTTTTTCGCATTGCACATTCCCAAACTGGAAAATCCAGATGAAACCGTTGATCCTGTTGTGTGTTACGTCCGGCCTATTATTGGGCGGGGCTACAAACATTTTTGCTGAACCGGCAAAGTCCGGCGATCCCATCAAACTCTCTGCTGAGTTACGCCAACGCTGCGTAACGATCCTTCGCGACGGTTTTGCGGCGGACGAGTTTTGGCCGTCGATGCATGCCGCTGAAGCGTTGACGGTATCCGGTCACGGCGACGAGGTTCGTGCGGGATTGTTGAAAAAATCACCCAAGGTAACCGACGACCAGCAGCGGTGTGGCATTGCCCGCGAAATGGTACGTGTCGGTGACCTGGGTTATGCCGAGACGATGCTGACAATCCTGTCGCAATCAGATGATTACGCACACACGCATGCTGCGGAAAGTCTTTATAAGGTTTACGAAATCGGCGACGGATCGCAGCTGCGGGCCGCAATGGCGAATGGGGACAATCCGACTTGCCAATTGATGGCGGCAGCGGCACTGGCTCGGTCGGGTAGTCCGGAAGCGTTTGAGTTTATCCGGAAACAACTGGTCGACGGCGATACCGATGGACGGCGCATCGCCGCTTGGATCTTGGCCCGCATCGGCAATGCCGACGATATTCCCGCACTGCAAGCGAATTTGAAACGGGAAACCGATCCCCTGAAAAAGAGCTATTACGTCAATGCCTTGGCCGCTCTGGGTGATAGCGCTGGGCGGGAACAATTGGCGAAAAACCTCAGTGATGAATCCCCGGCGATTCGCACCTATGCCGCTGTGTTTGCCGGCGATGCCCGAATGACAAACGTGGCTCCGCAATTGGAGAAACTGTTGGATGATCCCGAATTGGATGTGCGGATTCGTGCGGCGCAGTCATTGTTGACGTTGGCACAACCGGCGGTCGAATCGGGGAACTTTGCGCGCGATGTGTATCCGGCGACGCCCGAAAACCCGCGGTACAGCGAAGGTTCGATTGCCGTGTTGGGTGACGGGACGTTGCTGTATGCAACGACGGAATTCATCGACAGCGACTCCGATTTTGCCAAGGCGCGAATTATTGCTAAAACGTCTACGGATGGCGGACGGACGTGGAGCAAATCCCGGGTCCTGCAGGAAAACATCGGCGGCAAGAATGTGATGTCGGTCACACTGCGGCGTTTGCCGAAAGACAAGTCCGGCAAAGCGCCGTTGGGGATGTTTTTTCTGATCAAGAATGACTTCAACGACCTACGCGCCTATTTGCGGATTTCGCATGACGATGGCGAAACGTTTGGCGAACGGATTCTGGTTACCGACGGTCCGGGTTATCACGTGGTGAACAATGATCGTATTACGGTGTTGAAGAACGGACGGCTGTTGTGTCCGGTGGCTTGGACCGAAGATGTGAAGACGGTCAATCACTTCACCTGTTACTGTGCAATTTCTGACGATGGGGGCCTGTCGTGGCATCGCGGTAAAGGCGAAGTCGATCAACCCAAGCGTGGAGCGATGGAGCCGGAGGTGTTGGAACTGAGCGACGGGCGGGTACTGATGATTGTGCGGACACAATTGGGCTACATCGCCGCCAGTGAATCGACCGACGGGGGAGAAACTTGGAGCGAAGCGAAATCATGGGGTGTCAAAGGACCGGAAGCCCCCGCGACACTTCGCCGGATTCCCGCGACGGGCGATTTGCTGTTGATTTGGAATCATACGTTCGACGAGGGAGCCGGGCATGGTGGAAAACGGACCCCGTTGACTGCGGCCGTCTCGACCGATGAGGGGAAGACTTGGAGTTACGAACGAAATCTTGAGACGCGCGACGACCAGACCTATGCCTACACGAGCATTGAGTTTGACCGTGGCCGGGCGTTGTTGAGCTATTACGTCGGCGACGATAAGACGGGACGCATTTTCAGCCGGTTTCGTTCGGTGCCGATCAGTTGGTTTTATCAACAGCCGTGAACTCCGTTGAGGCGCTTGACGCGGATTGTCCGGGAGTCGATCATGGGGAGAGTACGTTCACAATGGTGATGAGAATCGCCCGTTCGGAAATCCACTCCCCATGAATTGTCCCTCGCTGACAATGTTCCCTCGAAATCAACGCTGCGCCCTAATGGCGTTGGCTGTGGTCTTTTCCTGGATGGGAACGTGCCGGGGTGATGATGCGGCCGGCCTGGAGTTGTTTGAGAAAAAAATTCGGCCGGTGCTGATCCAGTCCTGTTACGAATGCCATTCCAGCCAGGAGGACAAACCCAAAGGGGGCCTGCGGCTGGATAGTCGTGAGGCGGCTCGCACGGGAGGGGATAGCGGCGCTGCGATTGTCCCGGGCGAGCCGGATGAAAGTTTGCTGATCGAGGCGATGCGGCACGAGTCGTTCGAGATGCCCCCGCAGGCCAAATTGTCCGACGAGACGATCGCCGATTTTGTGAAATGGATCGAAATCGGGGCACCCGACCCCCGCGATCGCCCCGATAGCAGCACGGTCGACAATGCGTGGCCGGTACTACTCAATGCGCGGCGCGATTGGTGGTCGCTGCAACCGGTCGTCCGTCCTGCCGTGCCGGAGATCGAGACGAACCCGCCGAGCGGCACGATTGACCGTTTTATTTTGGCAAAGCTTGCGAATGCAGGAATTGCGCCGCCGAAACAAGCTGCGCCGCGAACGCTCATCAGGCGGTTGAGTCTGGTACTCACAGGCTTGCCGCCAACTCCTAAAGAAGTCGACCGGTTTTTGCGGGACAGCGAAGTGAATCCGGAAGCGGCGTATGAGTCGCTCGTCGATCGCTTGTTGAATTCGCCGCACTTTGGCGAACGTTGGGCGCGGCATTGGATGGACGTGGTTCGTTTTACCGAAACGCACGGCAACGAGTGGAACTACGAGGTGCATCACGCTTGGCGATACCGCGATTATTTGATTCGCGCGTTCAATGCCGATGTGCCGTACGATCAATTCGTCCGCGAGCACATCGCAGGAGATTTATTGGAGCATCCTCGTTGGAATGACGAACAGCAGTTGAACGAATCGTTGATCGGCACGTCCTTTTACCGTTTCGGCGAAGTGAATCACGACGATTGCGTGACGTTGACGTCGATTGGTTATGACATTTTGGATAACCAGATTGATACGCTCACGAAAGCATTTCAAGCAACGACTGTCGCCTGTGCGCGGTGTCATGACCATAAAATGGATGCGGTTTCCGCGGCGGATTATTATGCACTGTTAGGCATCCTCAAAAGTTCACGGCTAACCGCCCACACACTCGATGCCCCGGCGGTGAATGCTGAATTGATGGAGCAATTGAGTGCATTAAAATCGCAACTCCGCGAGGAATTAGCGCAGCATTGGCAGTCGCAGACCGGTGATATTGCCAAATATATGCTGGCGGCGCAGGCGCGGATTGCCAAGTCGTCGGAAGCGGATGTTTTGGCGACCGGTTTGAGTGCGACCCGATTAGAGGGTTGGGTCAAAGCCCTCTCTGTGGAGAAACCGGGAATTGACCATCCTGCGCATGCTTGGCAGGCGGCGAACGCTGCCGACGATATTCCTAACGCGTGGCGCGAATTGGCGGTGAGTTTTGAAAAGGATCGCCAAACGCATGAGACGTTCAATGCGGAGCAATTCACACGCCTTGCCGATTTTCGCGACGATGATCCGACCGAATGGAGCGCCACCGGCCAAGGTCTGCGTCAGGGGCATACGACGAGTGGCGAATTTACCGTGGCGCATGACGGTGACAACGTCGTTCGGCAAATTCTTCCTGCCGGTCGCTTTACGCATGTCCTTTCGGAGAAACTCAACGGAACGCTCCGCTCGCCTGTGATTGGCGGCGGCAAGTCGCACATCAGTTTTCAGGTGTTGGGAGAGAAAACCAGCGCCGTGCGTTTGGTTTCCAACAACTGCCAGCTCAACTACGCCAACTACCGTGCGTTAACGTCGCCGCAGCCGACGTGGGTGACGTTTAAGGTGCCGGACAACGCCGAGATGTTGCGAACGTTCTCAGAACTGGTCACGAAATTCGATAACCCTAAATTTCCGGATCAATTGGGAACGTTGGGGGGTGATAAGACCAACGACCGCATTCCCTGGTCCGAAGCGGCCACTGACCCGCGGTCGTATTTTGGCATTCTACAAGTCGTGGCGCATGACAGTGGCGATCCGCCTAAACCAGACCTATCGCCATTGGCCCGGTTGTACGTCGAGGCCAAAACAATAGTTTCGACCGCTGAGATTGCCGACAAGTATTCCGCCGCGATTCAAACGGCGGTAGAGCACTGGTCGGCGGGGACTGCTGGCGACGATGATGTTTATTGGCTCTCCTGGTGTGTGGAAAACAATCTGTTGGACCATGCCGTGAACGCCTCGCCGCAGATTGAAAAATTGGTGGGCGCTTACCGCAAAATAGAAGAACAACTGGCGCGGCCGCGCTTGGCGGCAGGGATTGCCGACCTGGGTGTGGGGCAAGACCATCGCATATTGCTGCGGGGCAACTTTGCGACTTTGGGGGATGTGGTACCGCGTAGGTATTTGGAAGTGCTGTCAAACTCTGCAACGAATTCTCTACCCACGGGGAGTGGACGGCGGGAGCTTGCCGATCAGATTGCATCGTCGCACAATCCGCTGACGGCGCGGGTGATGGTCAATCGTGTCTGGCATCACCTGTTTGGTGCGGGAATTGTGCGGAGCGTCGATGATTTTGGACACGTCGGCGATCTGCCGTCGCACCCGCAATTGCTGGATCATCTTGCCGCACGATTTGTGGAACCTGCTGGCAGCGACAGCGACGGCATGGGGTGGTCGCTGAAGTCGCTGGTTCGCGAAATCGCATTGTCGCGTACATTTCGTGCGACGGGCCGCAGTGAGTTAACGGCCATTGAAATCGACCCACAGAATCGCTTGTTGCATCACTATCCGGTGCGGCGGATGGAGGCCGAGGCGATTCGCGATTCGATTTTGACCGTTTCCGGCCGGTTGCAACCAAAATTATTTGGCGAAAGCATTCAACCGTTTCGCCCCGAATCGAATCCCACCCGTCGGCTATTCGCCGGGCCGTTGGACGGAGAGGGGCGCCGCAGTCTGTACATTAAGGTCAATCTGATGGAGGGGCCAAAGTTTTTGAGTGCCTTCAATCTCCCCGGTGGAAAAATCACCCAAGGCCGCCGCGATGTCACCAATGTGCCGGCGCAGGCGCTGACACTCTTAAACGACAGTTTTGTGTTGCAGCAAGCGGGGGTCTGGGCAGAGGCGGTGACCCAAGACAATGCTGTTACAGTTGGCGAACGACTAATGACGATGTTTGAAGCTGCTTTGGGACGCCCCGCAACGCTGCTGGAAATTGAGAGGTTTGAGGAACTGATTGATACGCTGGTGCAGATTAAAGAGATCCCGCGCGAGGAGATGCTGTCGTCCAAAGAGATCTGGCAGGACGTGGCGCATATTTTGTTTAATGGCAAAGAATTCATTTATATCCCCTGAAAACGTTTTCGTTTGCCAATGAGCGGCGAAACCGTGGGAATAGTTGGCCGTATGAATCTTCACAGCAACAATTGTCCAGGGCGCGGGCCGCGACCGTTTTCGCGGCGCAGCATGCTGAAATCGTCGGCCAACGGTTTCGGAATGTTAGCGCTGTCGGCGTTGATGTCGGAACGCGCTTATGGGGCGCCGGCCACGGGACCACATTTTGCGCCGACGGCTAAAAATGTCATCTTCTGCTTTCTGGATGGTGGGGTCTCGCATGTGGATTCGTTCGACCCCAAGCCGAAGCTTGAGGAAGTGGACGATCAACCGGCCGGTGAGATCGATAATCCGACGGCGAATGTGAATCGCAAATGGCTCAAGTCCCCGTGGAAGTTCGCCAAGCATGGCGAATCGGGATTGCCGGTCAGCGAATTGTTTCCGCACATCGCCAGTTGTGTCGACGATCTGGCGGTGATTCGTTCGATGAAAGCGGACCTGCCGATTCATTCCACGGGAGTGTTGTTTTTGCACACCGGGTCCAACGTGGCCGGGCGACCAAGTCTTGGCTCGTGGGCCAGTTATGGGTTGGGCAGCGAAAATCAAAATCTGCCGGGGTTTGTGGTCTTAAATTTTGGCGTGATTCCTTGCGGGGGATTGGAAAACTATTCCAGCGGGTTCTTACCGGCCAGTTATCAGGCGACGTTGCTCAATGCCGATGGTCCACCATTGGAGAATATCACGCCGGGCGATAGCCGCGCGGGGGTGCAGCGTGCCAAACTGGATTTGCTCAAATTACAGGACCGCGCATTTGCGGAGACGCTGGGGGGCAACGACGCCGTCGAATCGGCCGTTAAAAACTATGAACTTGCCTACCGCATGCAATCGCTCGTCCCGGACGTGCTGGATTTGTCGCGGGAAACGAAAGCGACGCAGTCGCTGTATGCGATCGATTCCAAAGTCGACTCACAGCGGCTGTATGGGATTCAATGCCTTCGCGCGCGGCGGTTGATTGAATCGGGTGTTCGTTTTGTGGAGATCACCTGCCCTCCAGGTGCTTCGAACGGCACATGGGATCAACACGGGGCGCTGAAGAAGATGCACGAGAAAAACGCGCTCGACACTGATCAGGCGATTGCCGGTTTGATCAAGGATCTCAAAGCCCGCGGGCTATTTGACGAAACCTTGATCGTCTGGGCGGGGGAATTTGGACGCACGCCGCATGCGGCCTCCCGCGATGGCCGCGATCATCATCCCGAAGGCTTTACCGTTTGGCTGGCTGGTGGAGGCGTTAAAGGGGGCGTGGTTCATGGGGCGACTGACGAGTTGGGCATGCATGCGGTGGAGAATGTCTGCACGATGCATGATCTGCACGCCACGATATTGCATCTATTGGGCTTGGATCACCAACGCCTGACTTACCGTCACGGTGGTCGCGACTTTCGCCTGACCGATGTGCATGGTGAAGTGATTCACGAAATCCTGTGAACCTGTCAGCGGCAACGACTGGCTCAAATTCCACTGCCGTCGGCGTGGTGATGCGGCAGCATGTGATCCATGTCGAGTGCCGGTTCGGCCACCGAGAGCCGTCCCACGATTTTGGCCGGAATTCCGGCGACCGTGCAATGCGCGGGAACATCCTCTAAGACAACGCTACACGCTGCGATTTTTGCACCAGTGCCGATTTCGACATTCCCCAGGATTTTGGCACCGGCGCCGACCAGTACGCCATGCCGGACTTTGGGATGGCGGTCCCCGGTCGCCTTTCCGGTTCCCCCCAAAGTCACTTCGTGTAGCATGGAGACATTGTTTTCCACGACGGCGGTTTCGCCGATCACGACCGAGGTGCCATGGTCCAGCAAGATGCCTTGTCCGATGCGGGCGGCCGGGTGAATATCCGCAGCGAAGACCTCTGAAATGCGGCTTTGCAGGTGCAGCGCCATCGCCCGCCGATCCTGCCCCCACAACCAATGCGCGACACGATAACTTTGTAGCGCATGAAAGCCTTTGAAAAATAGCATTGGCACATAATAGTATTCCGAGGCCGGGTCGCGGTCGCGGACCGCTTGAATGTCACACCGCATGGCAGCGCGGATCTGCGGATCGTTGGCGAAGGCTTCGTCAATGACTTCGCGGATCAACATTGCTGTCACATTCACATCGGCCAATTTGCCCGCGAGGTGGAAACTCATTGCATCTTCGAGTGTCTCATGTTTGAGTACCGTTGCGTGCAGAAAACTTGCCAAAATTGGCTCTTGGGTGGCCGCATGCTGAGTCTCGGCGCGGATTGTGTCCCAGATCTTGTCGTCGCCCATAGTTTGTCTGGCGTCCGGCACCGGCGTTGCCTTTGGTGTATGATGATGATGAAAATGTGCAGCGGTGGGCGAGATTATTCGCGTTCGATTTTTATGCCGCTGAGAATCGGAGCGTCACTTCCATCGCGCGGGACGAATTCGACAACGAGATTGTCAGTCACAGAAATCCCGACCACTTCGTGTACGGCTGATCGCCCGTTCCCCTGATCCGATTCGTCGAGGCCCACGTTTTCCAGTAATGTCTCGCCTTGGATTTTTACATCAAATTTCGCTGCAGCGGATGGATCGCCACCATGGCGTCCCGTGAAATAGAATTTAACACGATAGCTTGCCGGGTCGGCCCCCTGCTCTTGCAGTGGGATGGTGAGTTGATTTAATCCTTCGGCCCAATAGGAGTAGATCCAGGGAGATTCAACATCTTCCAATGCTTCCGCTTGGCTATTGATGCCGGAGTATTTCCCGCCGTCGGCGAAGTCAGTTTGCAATTCCAACGGCAGGACCAATCCGGTCTCCTTGTACGCTTTGGGGCGAGGATAGGCCAACCAGACGGTTCCGCCCGCGTCGCGACGATCTCCCGGAGCACCGAAGTTCAGTGCCAAATGTTTCACCGGCGTTGATTTTCCTACGGAACTATAGATCGTCCAATCCCGCCGGGGTTCGCGCGGTTCCATCACAATGGTCGAGGCAATCGAAAATAGACAGACACAACCCGCACTCGCTTCGGGGACCATCAACAGGCCGTTGGCGGGAATCATGTTGATCCAGCATCCGGTACGGTGTCCGGCGAAGTGCCGGGTGCCGTTGTCGGCGTTCAGGTCGTAAAACCCCGTAAAGCCGGAGCGGAAAAACATCATGTCCGGCGTGGCGGTCATCATGCCACAATGGTGTCCGGTACGGACCATGCTCCAGGGGACTTCTTCGCCGGTGATCGGATGTTTTCGCATGCGCTGCGCGCCGGTGTAGAGGTCAAATCCCCACGGTTCGGCGACGATCTGATCTTCGATAATGATTGGACGATGCCGATAGTTGGCATCCTTGGCCCACAACTTGTGTCCATCTTCGCCCGACAGCGCCACGAGTCGGCGGCTTTTGAATTCCCCGGCGAGGAATTGCTTCCAGTAGTGGCCGTTGGCGTTGGCGCCGCAGAGCACCAGCACGTTGTTTTGCACCATCAAGGTCAACTTGCCCCCGCCAGTGCCGATTTCACTGCAATCGGTCACGTCGACCGGTGTTTCCCACAATTTTTCACCGGTTCGCGCATCCAGAGCGACCGCCAAGCGGGCGTCGATCCGTTTCATCCGTCTTCGGCCTCTTTGGCTTCGTCGCCGGTCAGTTTTTTTAGTTCCGTTTTGTCTTCACGCAGCAATTCATCGCGTTGGTCACTGGTGATTGTGCTGTCGATGAAGAACACCCGTTCCGGTCCCAAGGCAATGGTGTGGTGGGCGATATGCTTGCCTTGATAGCTCCAGGCAGTTTTACCCGTCTTGGTGTCGATGGCGAACAAGCCGGTCGTGCTGTCGTCGGTCACTTTGCCGCGACGTTGCTTACGGCGTTCGACTTCTTGGCGGATCGTGGCGGTGCCGATCAGCAGGCCGTCTTGGTAGGCCAGATAACCCCATTCGTGATCCTCGCCTCCTGCTTCGGGTGGAACGGTGTAGGTCGCTTTGATTTCGCCGGTCGCCAGATCGAGGTTATGACATTCTCCACGCACCATGACGAACAGATCGTCGCCGCCGGCTACGAGGTTTCCAGGATTTTGATTTTGAAAGACACCGGTCCGCACGGCATTGGGTTCCTCCCGCTCCCACAAGAACATGCCGTTGTAGGCGTCGTAGGCCATGACGCTGTTTTCGCCCTGCACGATCAATCGGCCGTCGATGGAAAGTGGGCCAACGGCCCCGTCGTGCCGGTTGACCATTTTGCCGGGACCGGGATCACCGTACCACAGGACGCCCAGCCCGCCCTTCAAGCGGCGGTCGGTGCTACTGGCGGTGTTTCCCGGATCGCCGTATTGGTGCGACCAATTGGCTGCGCCCGGGAGTTTGTCGCGGGTCAATGTGATCGCCGCTCCTTTGGTCGAAGTGTGTGATTGGTCGGCCAATTTCATACCCGCCAACCAGTCCTTTCGGCTTTGGACTGCTTGTGAGGGATCGTCCGTTTTGCCGCCCAGATAGACCACACCGCCGAGCGGTTTGAGGTGTCGCGCGATTTCCGCCGGATTTCCAGGAACAGTTCCGCCCAGCAATTGGGTGTCGGAAACGATCAAGTTCGCGAAATAACTTGAGTAAGGCACCGGTGCAAAATCGGCCTGATGCACGGTCACCCGACTGCCGTAGAGTCCTGCTGCGTTGAGGGCTTTGCGGGCGGCAGCCACTTTGTCTGCGTCCGGTTCCAAGCAATACAACGTCAAATCGCTTTGCCGTGCCAGCTCATAGGCGAGTCGTCCCTGTTCGCTGCCTAGCACCAGTGCGAAGCCGCGATTGACGCCGGTGGTCTTTAAGATGTCCGCCGCTGCGTCTTGATAAAACTTTGTCAGTTCATCTTGGGGATAGGGATCAGCACCAATGTTCTTTTTCGCAACCGCCGACGGTGCAGCGGGCGTATCGGCTGATGCGAACGCATAGATCTTGCCGGTGCTAGTGCTCACAAACAGATTTCCGCCGGCAACGGCCAATCCGCGGGCTTCGCCGTCGACCGGGGCACTCCAGAGAGCCTCACCCGTTTCGGCGGAAAAGGCGGCGACTTCTCCATCCTTACCGGCAAAGACCAAATCTCCGGTCACCAATAACGATGACTCTCCATCAAACGGAGTTTTCCAGATGACACCGACTTGGTCTGCTTGTTGGATTTTGGCTTCTAGTTCCTTCATCTCCTTTTTGGCTTGCTCTAATTCTTCGCCTTCCGTGGTATAGATCTTGCGCATGATCGGCCGCCGACCTTCTTCCATCTTGTGGCGTTTGCGGCTACCGGCGGCGTACGCATCGCGGTCGAGTTTGATCAACGATTGTCCGCTGAGCGTGAATGCGAATTCATCGGCCATCGCCAATTGATAACCGGTAAACCAACCGTACCCCACATCCCCGGTCTCTTGTTCCATCGGCAGAATATGGTGATCGCCCCAGCAGAAGATTTGTCCCGACGCGAGCAACGCCTTCGAGCCGCCTACAACCCCACCCGCGTCGCCCCGCCAACCGTGAACGCGTTTGTGGACGACTTTGCCCGTCTTACGATCCACTGCCGCCGGCAATGAACGCCCGGAGGGGACAAATAACAATTCGTCGTTAGCTAGCAGATAACCTTGCGGCGACAGGTCGTTGCGACCGGCATCCTCTTCACTGATCGTGTCTCGTTTCCAGACCAAGGAACCGTCATTCGCGTTCACCGCGTAGAGGTAGATATTCTCATGTGGGAAAATTCCAGCGCCAAAATAGGCGATGCCGTCATCGACGAGAATCCCCGTGCGGATCGGCCAGCGTGAAATCATCTCTTGTCGTGCGATCAGCCAGTCGTCGTCGGGGCCAGCGCGGTGTTTCCAGATCAGGCCGCCGTCTTCGCTGTTGAGGCAATAGGCGTTGCCATCGTCCGATCCGAAGTAAACGCGGCTGTCGGCTACTGTCGGGGCCAATCGAATCGGTCCTCCACTATAGAAACTCCACAGCTCTTTACCGTTGTTGATGTCGACACAGTGCAATTGATCATCGACCGATGATCCGTAGTACAAGCGATTTCCCACAACGGCGACGTGAAATGCATCGTCGAAGGTAATGCGATCTCGCAGGATTTTCCCTTCAAACGTACGCTCGTTGGGGCCTGCCCAAGCCATTTGCGGCGCAGTGTCGGCCGAAATCGTCCAGCGTTGTTGTAGCGGCACCTTAATGGATTCGGTTGTGTGACCGGCGCGAGCGTTGTCGTGCATGTAGGTGGGCCAGTCATCGGCCAGGGACGAATTGGGCAGACAGCTTCCCAACCCGATTATCGCTGCGCACATCAAGAACGCAGCCTTGGTGAATTCACGCCACGTCGAGTGCTTGTCAAAACTGTTCGTTGAACGAATAACGTGATCCATGTCAGAATCCTTGCCTGTATGGGCGGTCTGTTGAACAATGGCTCGTCTTGCAGTTTCCCGCGAGACTGTCGCGATAACTGTGAATTCCAGTATACTTGTTGGAATCCCTCAGTTCGAGTGACTCCGTCGAGGGAACGATTGGCCTAATGAATTTCTTATGAATACCATGCCCGCCAGAATGGGCAGTCTGAAGGGAGACGTGATGATGGGTTTGCAGCAGAGGTTGTCAACGTTGATGGGGGCAGTCGTCATGGGAGTTGCCGTGTTTTCCAGCGCGCAGGCCGCCGAACAGCAACCGGGTGTCCTCAAAGAGGAATTCATCTACGAGACCGCTCCATTTCCCTCGTGCCACGCTTCGACGATTGTTGAAACCGATACTGGTCTGGTTACCGCTTGGTTTGCCGGCAAACACGAGAAGAACCCCGATGTCGGAATTTGGGTCTCGCGGCAAGAGGACGGAAAATGGACGCCGCCGGTTGAAGTCGCCAATGGAATTCAATACGCCGGAAAACGGCATCCTTGTTGGAATCCCGTGCTGTTTCAACCCAAAGAAGGCCCGCTGTTATTGTTCTATAAAGTCGGCCCGGACCCGCGCACGTGGTGGGGCATGTTGACGACGTCAGCCGATGGCGGCAAGACGTGGGACCAACCGCGACGACTCCCTGAGGGAATCGATGGTCCGGTTAAAAACAAACCGATTCAATTGGCCAATGGCGACATCCTCTGTGGATCGAGCACCGAATACGACGGCTGGCGTATCCATTTTGAACGGACGAGCGACTTAGGGAAAACCTGGGAACGGATCGGACCGATCAATGACGGCGAAGAATTCAATGCGATTCAGCCCAGCATTTTGACGTATGAAGATGGTCGGATGCAGATCCTTTGCCGTAGCCAAGAACAAGTGATCACACAGAGTTGGTCGGAGGATGGTGGCAAAACGTGGAGCAAGATGACGGCGACCGAGTTGCCCAATCCGAACTCCGGCACCGATGCGGTCACGTTGGCCGATGGACGCCAAATACTGATTTATAATCACTCGATCCGTAACGGACGCGGGCGGGGATTACTCAACGTGGCGGTTTCGGAAGACGGAAAAAATTGGAAAGCGGCTTTGGTGCTTGAAGACCAAAAAGGGGAATTCTCGTACCCCGCCGTCATTCAAACCGCTGATGGTTTGGTGCATTTCACTTACACCTACCAACGTGAAAAGGTCAAACACGTCGTTGTCGATCCGTCGAAGTTTGTGCTTCACGACATCGTTGATGGCAAATTGCCCGATTGAATCGTTTGCCGGTAAAGTCAGGTCGTTGCAGTTAAGAGACGGTTTGCTGACCGTGACACTGCGGCGACCGGCTCGTCGGTCAAGCTATTGATGACCGGCGAGCAACGAGGGTGGGAAGTCTTCCGCGAAAAGATCAGCTACGGAATCTGCCGAAACTCCGCGTCGAACACTGCGCGGCAGGTTTGTTGTTCCTCATCGCTCAATCCGAGATACGGGGGGAGCATGCGTGTGGGGAATTGCGGATCACGCAGCCACAAGAAGGTCTTGTCGTAACAGCCATCGATCATCCGTCGCTGACAATGCGCAAACAGACGTCGCGTGACGCTGTGCAGCACGGCGGTGATGCGAAATAGCTCGGGCAGATCATCGTCCAACCCTGCCTGGAACAGTTGCCAAGTGGTCTTGGGAAATAGCCCCGCATGGCTGCAGAGTAGCGAACACTCGCCGATCGAGCAGCCCATGGCAAAATTGGACTCGAGCAGAAAATGCTGCAAATCGGGAGTATGTTTCAGCAGGTCGGCGGTGCGGGCGTAGTCGGTGGAACTGTTTTTGGTGGCGACGAGATTGGGAACAGAATCGGCGATGCGACGATACTCCGCTCCCCCGATAATCCGCCCGACGCGCGGCAAGTTGTAATGCAGGAATCGACAATCGGGGAATGCGCCGCACACCGATTTGAAGAAAAGCATGGTTTCGGATTCATCGAGCGGGCCCCAACTGGGCAACGAGATTTGAAACATGCGGATGCCGTAGTGATACGCGCAAGCAATCCGTTCGGTGATCTGTTCCATGGACAGCGCAATCACGCCGACTTGCGGATCAAGCCCATCGCCTACGGTCAACTCGGCAAAGGTTTGAACGACCTGCTGAAAACGCCGATCGTTGAGCGCATAACCTTCGCCCGCGGTCCCCATCACGTACAGGTTCCGGTATCCCGCCTGTAAGAACGTGTTGACATGCTCGGTGAATGCGGCGACATCAAGTTCCCAGTCTGCGGTCCAAGGGAGCATGCAAGCCGCCAAGTTGCGGCGGGGGTAACGCATTTCGATGGGGGCGGCTTCGATCATCGGCGGTTCACACTCCAATAGGCCGGGATGTTTCTTGCGTTGCTCAATCGGAGCTTAGGGTGTTTGACTGCAGGCGCACAAAAAAACCGCCCGAATTGATTCGGGCGGCTAACAGTCTATCGTAATTGTTCAAACCTTTCAGAAAAGTGGGCCTAAAAACCGAAGCGATTTGCGAATCGCACGGCACGGTGCTGGGCATACCATCGACGCTTGGCAATGTTCGACGAATGTCGTCGTTTTCGGGTTCCATCGGGCATTGTGCCAGTCTCCACCATGTCGAGCAAAAAATGTGATTGCCTTTGAGGCTGTGCGACCGCGGCGTTTAGTTGACAATCCCTTGGTATTTGTCATTGAGTGTTTGGCCGGGTTGTGTCTTGCCTCACCAAGAAGGATCACGAACCGCCGCCAAAACCGGACACGCATTTTCCCGGAAACTGCTTTTTATTTCGTAATTCAGTTTTCGATGGCTGGGAGTTCCTCGTCAGATTTTTCGTTACATTTTGCACAACAGGACCTTGAAGGGGAGATGTCGCATTATCTGTGGCATCCCGAAAATGGTTTTCTGGACTGACTCATAGGATCGTGAGCTATCTTGGTGGTGTTGATTAGTTTTTTAAAAATTCGCTTTGGCATTGCGATGTTTTCCCAGACACCGATCCCCGGCCGTATCCCTGGTCAGTAGCTAGCGAACCAACGATGGAACAATTCTCACCACCGGCTCCCTTGACTGACAGTCAAGATGAAGCAGCGATTCGACTCTTAAATGATCTCGATCATTGGGCGGACCGTTGCAAAGGGCATTATTCGACAAAGCGCACACAACCCCGTAATACCTTTCGGCAGCGCGTTGCGGTGTTTGTCCCGGACGGGTACACGCGGTTCGCCGAAAAGACGGTGTACTATTCGTTCGAGGCTTGGGCGCGCAACCTTTCCTCAGGCGGTGTTTCGTTGCTGTATCCCGGGCAACTCAAGTTTGAGAAGGCAATTGTTTGCCTGAGTCCGGACCAAGAACAGAAACGGTTTTTCTACGTACGCACCTGTCGTAATCGCCGTGTCTCGCAGGATTTCTGGGAATATGGAATGCAATTCGAAGGAGTGGTGGAAGACAGCGATTCGCCGTCGCTGGATTAGCTTCGCGATTTTCCGCATAAGCGAATTGGTCCGCGGGCGTGACCTCACTACAATGCACTCTGGCTAAGTCACTCCAGAGCGGCAACAGAAAGGGTCTCCCGCATGGCTGAAAGTTTTCGCGAGGAATTGGAAACTTTTGAAAACCAGTTTCCTGATCGCGACTATACAATCGAAACGATTTGCCCCGAATTTACGTCAGTCTGTCCCAAGACCGGGCAGCCCGATTTTGGCGAACTGACGATTACGTACGTTCCCGACAAATTGTGCTTCGAGCTAAAGTCACTCAAAATGTACCTGCAGCGTTTTCGCAACCACGGTGCATTTTACGAGCATGTCACCAACCTCATTTTGGATGACCTGGTTGCCGTCACGCAACCCCGCTCGATGACGGTTCACGCGGCGTTTACACCGCGCGGCGGCATCCGTACCAATGTGATTGCGCAGTACACTGCCGAAAATCAATAAAAAAAGCCCGACCGCGTTGTCGCGGCCGGGCGGATTCGATTTTGATTTCCCCCTGTGTGGGGCGAATCGAAAGGTCCTACTTGGGTAGTCGGTTGCGCTCAACTTTGGGGAACGGTCCCGTGAGCGCTTTCATGAATGCCACCAGATCCGCCTTGTCCTGATCGGTCAGGTCCAGCTTTTTGATCTTATCGCTCAGGTGCGGATTGGGGTGACCTCCCTTAGCGTACCATTCGACGACCTCTTCCAGCGTCTGCTGGCTGCCGTCGTGCATGTAGGGAGCGGAAAATTCCACATTGCGTAATGTGGGGGTCTTGAATGCGCCGCGGTGCTTTTCATCTTTGGATTCCGTGAAACGGCCGAGATCCGGATCGTCGGCATCCATCCCCACACCGAGATTGTGATATTGCTCGTCGGTGAAGTTTGCACCGGCGTGGCAGGCTTTGCAGTCGGTTTTTTGTTCGTCAAAGAACAGCGCCCAACCGCGTTGTGCGCTTTCCGACATCGGATGAGCCTCCGCGTCTTTTTTGGCCTGCTCGATTTCCGCATAGAACTCCGGATCATCGGTTTTGATTTCGGCCAACTCTTCGTCGCTCAGATCGGCAAACCGCTTGGCATTCTCGGCATAGTCAAACGGTGATGCGCCGGTGACGATCACGCGTTCGAATGAGGCGAGAGCGCGGCCGACGTTGTCGATCGTGACCCCTTCGTCACCAAAAATCGACTCAAATTGCAAACGATAACCTTCGATGCCCTTTAGGCATACCACGCACGCGTCGTGTGTGTTGCCCATTTCGATGGGGTTGGCGATCGGTCCGACTGCTTGTGCTTCCAGCGATTCGGCACGGCCATCCCAAAATTGTTTGTCGCTCAAAATACGATTGTAGCTGACCGGCGAATTGCGGCCGCCCTCTTGTCCGTCGACACCCACACCAAATTGGGTCTGTCGCGCATATCCTTCATCGGGGTCATGGCAACTGGCGCAACTGACGGTAACGTCCGAGGAGAGCCGTGGATCGAAGTACAACTGGCGGCCCAACTCGATTTTGGCAAGCGTCAGAGGATTTTCGTCAAGACCCTTAATCGCTGCTTGAGCGGAGGCCATGCCCAACGGCAACTCAAAGTCGATGACTTCGTGGTTTTTGGGGTCTTCGAGCCATTTTTTAATTTCCTCAGTTGTCAGCGGTCCTTCGCCCGGAATTCCAGCAGTGAGAGGCGAGTCGACCGTCGGCGGCTTTGCCGTTGCAGCTTTGGCAGGAGCCGCTGGTTTTTTCTCAGCAGCCGGTTTCTCGGCGGCCGGTTTCTTTTCGGTAGCGGGTTCAGCCGGCGCCTTGGCGACCACCGTTTCTTTTGGCGTCACGTCTTCCTTGGCTACTGGCTCTGCTTCTGGTTCGGTGGTTGCATCGGCGACCTCTTTGGTTGCCGGTTCATTGGTTGTTTCGGATTCGACTTGGGCATCGGTTGAAGCGGCGGTCGAGGAACCGGGCGTGGCTGCATCGTCCTTTTTCGCCGCGCATCCCGGCATGATTGCCATGAGCAACACGGCGCACAGCCATGTTGCGGGTTGGTTTCGTAATTGCATTCATTCACCTCCTGGATTTAATAGCGGATATCTCGGTTATCTATTTGCCTTGGCAACTTGTAAATCACAACACCGGCGAGGCACTGGTGTTGATCTTCATGTTTCATTGTCTCTATTTCTTGGCCAGTTCCGCTTCGACAGCTTTGATCACCTCGGGGGCATCGGGCTTGACGGGAGTGCGGAAGCGGGCAACGACTTTTCCGTCGCGGTTGATCAGGAACTTCTCGAAGTTCCACTTCACGTCTCCAGTGTCCTTCAATCCGGTTTTGTCGGACGTCAGGAATTTGTACAGCGGGGCAGCATCTTCGCCGTTGACGTCGACCTTCGAAAACATGTCAAACTTCACGCCATAGTTCTCTTCGCAGAACGCGATAATCTCCTCACTCGTGCCGGGCTCTTGTTCGCCGAATTGATTGCAGGGGAATCCGAGAACCGCCAGCCCTTTTTCGCCATATTTTTCGTGCAACTCTTCCAATTGTTTGTACTGCTTGGTTGCTCCACATTGGCTAGCCGTGTTGACGATGAATAAGACCTTGCCCTTGTACTTAGACAGGTCGACTTTTTTGCCTGTGAGCGATTTCATCTCTTGGCTGAACACCGGATGCTCCTTTTTTTTGCCTGAGTCTTTTTCTTTGTCCTTGGCGGCGAAGCTCAACGAGGCCAACACCATGACCAGGCCGGTGGCGGCAATCAATGATAGTTTCATGTGAGGTTCCTTTCCCGCCGGCCAGGTACGTAAAGTCGCTCGCCGACGAAATCTAGTAGGTGGGAATTTGTAGAACCAGTTTCAAAACCCGGTTGCGCTTGTTCCTGAAACGTTCAGACCAGTGTCAGTGGGATGCGTTAGAGGATTTTGAAACTACTTGTAGGTAGGGTGGCCCGCGCTCAATTATGTCACGGCAGCTCGCGAATTCGCAAGTCACGGAATTCTATGGGGGAACCCTCTGATTCCAAGCACAAATATCCGGTCCGCGGGTCACATTCTGTGCCGCCGGAGACTTCTTCGCCGTTGACCCACAAGCGAACTTCGCCGTTGACCGCTCGGATATAATAGTGATTCCACTCCCCGACCCCTTTGCTGAGGTTTTTGGAGGGGAAACTGCGACGGCCATTGGGGGCGAAGGGAGGGAACGGCTTCATTTTCGAATTCCCTACGGGAAAGACATCGCCGTGCGTCGTGAACCAGTCCGGCTTTTTGCCGTTTTTCTTTTCAAAATTCTCCGCATACCCGTGATCGAGCACCTGGTTTTCGATTCCGTGCGGCAATTTTCCCGGCTGAAGACCTTCCAGCGAGGCGGGCGGAGTCCAGATGAAAACGCCGGAATTGCCGGCTGATTTCAGGTGCCGCCACTGCACGACCAATTCGATGTTGGTGTAGGTCTTGTTTGAACGAATCACACCGACCGGCTTGCCAGTGCAATGGAACGTCCCGTCTTGAAAACTCCAGGTGTCCTTGTCGCAATTGACGTTGGTGAAATCATCGAGTGTGAGTGATTTCCAGCCGGGCCCTGTGCCATCGATCTTGGCGGCCGTCACGGCAGCCTGTTTTTTGTCCTCTTCTGCGCGGGAGAACAGCGCTGAGGAAACGAGAATACCGGCAATGAGCAGGATCGAGCCAAAGTGTGTTTTCATCAGTAGGTACCGAATCGTGGAAAGTGCCTGTAAAGAGCGATTATCTCAGCAGGCTATCATACCGAGGCAGCAGCGCGCACGCGAGTCGTAGGAACCGGCGAATAGCAAAGGCCGACCATCAATACTTGCAGACGCGGTGACGCACGCTGCGAGGGCTACGTTCCGCTGGATTCGATAATACGTTCCAGGTGTTGCTCGCGACTCTTTTCCAAGCGGAAGGTGACTTCCGAGACTTTGCCGTCTTCGTTGGGGACAAAATCGACGATGACCCCCTGTTGGTACAGCGCGTCCCAGCCGGGGTCGACTGCTTGAATCGGATCCCAGAAACTGAGTCGTTCAAGTCGTTTTAGAGAATTGGTGGTATGTGATTCGGTTTTGATCGACTCAATCGACAATGTGACATCGAACGAACGGCTCTGAAACATCCGTTTTCGTAATGTCACTCCGTATTCCGTCCAACACTTTTTTTCCAGTGGCAAAATGAAGTCCTCCGAATCTGCTTGGTTGTAGCCCCTACGACCGAAACTTCAGTTGTAGTTTAATGGCCATTGTCTTCCAAACGAAACCCCGTAAACGCGACGCTCTTGCGTCCGGTCTCCGAGGGTTCGTCCATTCCCAGTTGGCCCGCCCGAAATGCATGAGCAATCGCGGCGGGGACTTGCGCCTCCGCTAGGACAACCCGTGCTTGGTTTTCGCGCGTGAGCGCCTTCATTTCTTGTTCAAAAGCGATAGCGGCTGCGAGGCGTTCTTCGGCCTTGGCGCGGGCGATACGGATGTCGGCCTCCGCCTGATCGGTTTGCAAGCGTGCACCCACGTTTTCGGCCACGTCGATGTCGGCAATGTCGATGGAAACAATCGAAAAGGCCGTTTGCGAATCCAAACCGCGTTCCATGACTTGATGGCTGATGCGGACCGGTTCGGCCAGTGCTTCGGCATAGGTTTCGCAAGACCCGATCGCCGAAACGACCCCTTCACCAATCCGGGCGATGACCGTTTGTTCCGTGGCACCGCCGATTAACTGCAGGAGGTTGGTGCGGACGGTCACGCGGACGCGGACTTTGAGTTGAATCCCGTCCTTGGCGACAGCGGAGACCATCGCGGCTCCCGCAACGTCTGGGTCGGGACAATCAATGACCTTGGGATTCACGCTGACTTGGACTGCTTCCAGGACATTGCGGCCGGCAAGATCAATGGCAGCGGCCGTGTCCCAATTGAGACTGATTTTGGCGCGATGCGCGACAATCAGTGCAAGGACCACTTGCGGCAAGTTCCCCCCGGCCAGCACATGGGCCTCCAGCGCTTGCGTCGTGATCGAATCCAGCCCGGCCTGTACCGTCATCACCTTCGCTTCCACGATGGTCCGCGGATTGACTTTTCGAAGCGACATCATCACTAACGCTGCCATGCTGATTCGCGTACCGGTGACAGTTGCCCACAACCAAAGGCGAAAGTACTTGCCGACTAAGAACAGGCTGCCCAACGCAATCAGCGCCAGGATAGCCATAACAAGCCATTTAAGCAGATCCGGAATCATGGCCCGCCTTAGTCACGTTTGGTGGCGGTCAGAATTTGCCCGCATTGGCATATGGTTTTACGCACGTGAACGACCGCTTTGCATTTGCGGCACAGCCTTTGCCATGCATGCAGCCCTGATGTGCTCTTGGGTTCGACCGGTTTGGGGGAACGTTTGTATTCAGCCAAGCGTTCCGCATCGGCTTGCTCAGCCGCACACTGTGGGTGAATGCCTTCGGCGGAATAACTCGTAAAACCACAGACGGGGCAACGTTTCCGTAATGGAGCCGAATACAAAGGGACCGGCTTACTTATCATCTGCATCTCCGATAACAATTGACCGATCTAAATAGATTGCGAAGTGCAAGTTGTGTGATAGCCGTGCAGCGACTCAATCGTCGCAGGCATCACATTCCGGTCCTTGACTTGCGATTATTCTTTCTGCGACCGACTCGTGAACCAATCTCTGATCGATAGACCTGGAAAGATTGGTCTCTCCAACTTGCAGTGACCCGTTATGTTTGTTTTCTCCAGCGAAATAAAAACCCCGCCCCCCAAGTCGCAAAACCAACAGGCAAGCGATTTGGCCGCGAGACAGTCGCATGTTTCGGTGCTGTCGCGTCGTATGGACAACAACGAAACTCATCACTGTATGTGAAAACGTGAAAAACCAATTGCCGCCCAGAGGGGCGGACGCCGCGCGTCGACGATGAAAAACTCGCCGACAATGTGCACTTGCATTTTTAGCACATACAAATATAGTATGTGCAAACCCGTTGGTTGTCAACGGTAGGAGCCAAACCATGGAAAATGTCGTCTTAACGCGCGAAGTCTTTCTTGAGGATCGACAAGGAAAAACCTTTGCCGACGTTGTCAACGACCCGGACCAACCCTTTGATGCCGTCCTTGAATTTTTCAGCTCTGCTGATCGGCAGCGGCGTATGGAGGAGGCTGAGATTCATCATGACCGGTCCCCTTTGGCCGGTGTTGTCCGGGAATTAGAAGCCACGCCGATTATTGATCAGTTTTTGAGCGAGATTCATACGCGTCGCAGCAATCGGTTACGGCAAGCGATCGGCGTGGTGGTGCGAATCGTCATGCAACGCCGCGGTTGGCGAAAAACTGGCCGGAAAGGGTCCCTGGGCGTGCGTGCAGCAAAAACCGAGAAGCGGTCGCCGCATCACAATACGGGGGGCTTAGCATTTTGGTTCATTCGCGGCGAGCGGTATGAACTTGAGGACGGAATGCCCTATCAGTCGGTCCGCGAACGCTGTAAAGCCTTTGAAACCGATACACTGAGCGACGCGCCCAATAAGCCTAAGCAAGACAACAATTCCAACAGAAAACCAAAGTCAACAAATTCAGCGGCGGTGAATTGAGGATCTCGATGACTTCCCCAGGCGTCGTCTTGAACAACTGCCCTGGATGTTGGATCAGACGAGGAATCAACAGGCAAGGAAGCAGCGTTTGCGATCGTTACTTTGCGATGCACCGCGACAGCGATAGTAGATGAATTGAAATGAACTGATGCCTGACCGGCGGATACGTTGTAGTGACCGCTGTGGTGCAGGTGTTTCTCACAATCGGCCGCAGGGGGACAATGAGCCCCCGGCCGCTAGTGCGACAACTGAATGGAGAACAAACATCGCCAAGAATCAAAATACCTACGCCAAACGTCAACGGGAAATGGAAAAGAAAGTCAAAGCCGAACAGAAACGGGCACGCCGTCTCCAGCGTAAAAATGGCATCCCGGCGGATATCAGGACAGATGATTCCGAGTCGCCGGACGGTTTAGAAGCTTCGGATGAAGAGGTCGCTGCGGACGTCGAAAAAGACGTCGATCTCGATCCTCCTGCCTGAAATGAGACGTTGCGTTGTGTATGCCTGGTAGCCGCTGTGTTTGTTAGTGCATACGAGCAAACGCAGCAGAAATGCACCGGATTGAATCGTCTCGGTGAATCCAACGTCGTCGGTGGTGGGAGTCGCTCTTGTTATGACCAGTCGTTGCAAAACCCTCTGACGCGTCTCGCTGACACTGATCTGAGCGTTTCGAGAACAAGCGCAACCCGGTTTTGAACTGGTTCTCGTCAAAAAGTGTTTGGCACTCACAATTGCACGAATCGCAGCGCGTCGCATATAACGTCAAATCTAGGTTGGACGGTCCGTCTGTCTCGAAATTCATGTCTCATCTGATGCAATTGCTAAGCCGTGAGCGTGTACTATCGCGGCGTTTGAGTTGCTTTGTAGCGGTCGACAGCCTTTGATTGCTGGATGGTTCGATGGACTGGGACGGTATATTCAATTGCGTTTGGAAAACGCGGATGTTGCCTGAACAGGGTTGCTTTGTGACCCATAGTCTGGCAGAACGAATTCGACCGAGGCTGACTTAAGGAACTAGGGATGTCATTCGTAAGGAGGGTTGAAGCTTGGTTGCTGGCATTTTCTATGCTGGCATTGCGGGCTACGTGCCGGATTAAGTTGCACAACGACCCGCGGCCTGCGCTCAAGTCATCGCAAACGGACTACGTCTATTCGATATTGCACGCCCATCAGGTGTCAGCGGCCATCGAGCGTGAGAAGGGGACAGCGGCCATGGTGTCGCAGTCGACCGATGGCGATTTGCTCTTACCGGGATTTTGGGTATTGGGTATCAAGCCCATTCGTGGCTCAAATCGCGCTCATAACCAAGACAAGGGTGGACGTTCGGCGCTGAACGAGTTGATTGCGCATGTCCAGGGAGGATCGCCCGCCTATATCGCAGTCGACGGTCCCCGCGGACCACGCAACCATATCCGTAAAGGGATCGCGGTGTTGTCGCGTGAAACCAATGCCACCGTATTGAACATTATCGCTGTTCCTACGCGGCGGTGGATTTTGCGAAAAACGTGGGATCGGCTGCAGATTCCCAAACCATTTTGTCGCATCGATGCCTATTTCGCTGAGCCGTTGCAGCCTACAGAATCAGAGACCGTCGAAGAGTATCGCCGTCGCATTCAAACTTCGCTCAATGAGTTGGAGGCGAATTACGACGGGGATGAACCGGTTCAAGCAGCCGCACTGCGAAAAGCGAAGGCCGCCCAAACGGCGGACTGATCGGTTCGGCGGAGCAGGCTTGATTTCAACGGTTTCGGCTGGTGGGGATGATCCGCGACTTCAATTCTGCTCGCCTGAGTCGCGCACGCGAGCCATGGCATCTTCAAGAAAATAATTGATGTCCTCAGCTTTTTCAGCGTGCAGGACATCATAAGCATGGGCGGCGCTGCGGGCGTGGTACAGTTGCTCGCGAAAGTTGATGTTGCGCGTAATTGCCGTTGCGATGGCGGCAAGGACTTCGAGGTGACGTTTGCGGTCTGCTTTGGGGGTGGCGAGCAACAGCACCGCATGCACGGGGCCGTCCGGTGCGCCGATGTTCAGTCCTTTGGAGCTAATTCCCAAGATACCCGTAATGTTGGTCCCCTTTTCCAATTCGGCATGCGGAATCATCAAGCCTTTAGAAAGAAAGGTCGATTCCAATTGTTCGCGCTCAAGTACCTTTTGAACGAATTCGTCCTGCGGGATGGCCGGCACGATTTTTGTGGAATAAAGTTGGCTGGCGAGAGAACGGATAATCTCGTCTTTCGTCGTGCCGGTAATGTTCACCGAGATGTGGTGTTCATCCAGGAAATCCAACAGACGCGGGAAATCTTTGTCCTTCTCCCCTGCTCTCTCGAGTGCGAAACGAGCTCCGCTGGGCCCTAGCAACTGGTTGATGGCCAGTGCTGCCAGTCCGACCGTTGTGACTGTTTCAGCGACATCACTCAAGTGGGGGACCGACTGCACGATAATGATCAGACCGACGGCGACTCCTCCGTGTGGTACCAATGCCAGTCCCAGGTAATTCCTCACGCGTTTGGGAACATCTGCAATCGACATAGCGGCAAAAGCGCCGGCATACTTACCCATAAATCTTGCCAGGAAGAACAACACTACCAGCCCCGCTGCCTGCATGACCAGCGCGAAGTCGAGCTTCATACCGGCCAACGTATAAAAGGCCGCAAATAGCACACCGCCAATGGAATGCAAGTAGGCTTCCGTGGAACGTACGGTATCGTGACGAACGTTGGAGACGACAATTCCGGCGAATGTGCAAGCCAGGATACTCGATGCTCCGAAACCGGTTGCAGCACCCCAGGCACCCAAAATTACGGCAACCATTGTCGGCCCCAGAAAGGCCGGGCCAACGATGGTACGCGTGAGTCCGAGTGCAATCAGGGAGCAGCTGGTCCCCACAAGAAAAGCGACTCCAAATTCACGCGCCACCGAAATCAGTGCGGTCGGCCAACTACTATGCCATGAGACAACGTCTCCCGCGTCTTGAGCAAGATAGGAAACGACGAATGTGAAAACCCCGACCGCGACCATGTCAATCAATGCAACTGCGGCGATCAACGTGCGCGTGAGAATTCCTTTGGCGCGAGCCTCTTGCACGACAAGCACGGTCGTCCCGGGAGCACCGGCGATTGCGATGGCCGCCAGTATTAAACTGACGCGGATCGTCATGTTATCCGGATCGATCCAGCCCCCCAAAAAGTACATCGCCAGCACGACGATTGTGGGTGTAAACAGAGCTTCGCCTAATAGCAAAAAACCAAGCCGTTTGCCGGCATTGCGTAAACTGGCAAAGTGCAGCGCCGCCCCGACCGTAAAGGCGATGTAGCCGAGCACAAAATCCATAAACTGGTCAAAACCGGCTACTGCTCCGCTCGTTAAACCGGTGAAGCCGTCATGCTGTGATTCAAAAGACCGCAGCAGAATTCCGGTGAAAATCCAGCCCGTGACTTTGGGCAGGCCGATGCGGCCAACGAGTTCACCGCCCACAATGCCAGCCACCAAGACTACGGCGAGTTGGAACAGCGAATCTTCAGGTGTGAAATGAATGTTCATGCCTGTGCCTTAGGGGCTGATCCCCAGAATGTGATTCCAAATCGGAGACTAGGCGTCCCAGGGGGCCGCCGACATCGGGCATGCATAAAAAAAACCTGCATTGCAGGCGAACGCGGCTGAATACAAATTGTGGTTGCCGTCAAACTCAAATCGTCATGACAAAATGCAAGCTTGTGATCGTAAGGCTTATTAATAACGAGGGTTTCAGGTTGTTGTCAAATGCATATGTTGCGAAATCTGGTGCTGTCGACGAGGATTTCACCGCATTGGTCGAGATCTAGCTGTCTCCAAATTCTTGCAGGCACGCGCATTCCCAGTCCGAAACCCACTATGATGGAGGATAATATCCGGACGTTAAACCGGGGGGAGACTGTGGTCTCAATCAAGCAAGCGATTTCGACCATCCGCGATATCAAGTTCACCCCCTCTGAGACTTCCCCTTAAAGGATTATCATGTTGTCGATCGCACTCACCATCGTGTTTTACTTGGCGGCGATTCTCATCGTGCGTCGCCGCTGTGAACCGCACAGTCAGATTCTGACTCTCGGCATCTTGCCGATGGTTTGGATTTCGCTGTTGTCGTTGGCGGGGCTGTTTGAGACGTTGGTCGGTCTGCCCGCAACGATCACGCTCGCCATGATTGCCATTGTTGTCGTCGCGCTGGCGGGTCGGGAGTTTCGCAGCGGAGGGGGAGGCTTCCCACGTCCGGCAGACTGGATTTCAGTGGTTTGCTTGACCGGATTCGCAGTGGTCGCTGTTGGAATCGCAGCTTACGCACATCTTTTAGAACCCTGGGGCGGGATCGATTCGATGTACACCTGGCAGTTGCGGGCTCGCTTTTTGTTTGATGCGAATGGTCCCTGGACGAATGGGTTTTCAAATGATCTGGCGCTTTTGCATCCCGATTATCCGCCGATGTTTTCGTGGGCATTGTCCGCGCTGTGGTCATTGGAAGGGGCTGAGAAATCGATCGCTGCGGTCTGCCTGTTTTTCCCAATATTTCCAGCTTGGGTTCTATTGATGGCGGGTTGGTGGAAAACTCAGAATCCCGGTTCAGACTTCCGTTTGACCATTCCGCTTGTCTGCTCAGTCGTGTTGCCCATCGCCGTTCGCATGAATGCCGGGTTAATGCTTGATTTGGTATTGGCCTATGCAATCGCCGCTTCCGTCGCCTGGTTCGATTGGGGACGCCAACATGTATCGCGCACCTCATTTGCGACAGCTGCGTTTGTCGCTGGGTGGGCAGCGTTGGTTAAAAACGAAGGAATCCTTTGGTTGCTGGTTTTCATGGCAACCACATTATGGATCGGCACGCGACGGAATTCTCAGATTCGTATGAAGATGACGTCGTCGGGATTCTTGAAAGCGTTAGCCATCGGTGGAGCGGTTCCGCTGCTTTGCTTACTGATCTTCAAGGCCACTTTGGCCCCCCCTTCAGATTTAGTCGATCCAGTCCGTGCTGCGCAGATTTCCGAAGTCATCCAACCGGAGATCGCGATCCTTCCCACATCACTCTTGATTCGAGTGGATCAACTCTTCGAAGGCTTCCGCCATCAGCTGACGGTTTCCTATTTTTTCGAGAACATCGTGCCGAACTGGCGGGACTGGGGGATTTCGTTATGGATACTTCCCGTGTTGACAGTCTGGGGGTTTGCCGGGCGAAAACGGAAAGTCTCCGGTCTGTTTGTTGCGATTTTGTTACAAGCTGTGGGCTATTATGTGATTTACTTGATGACCCCCTACTATCCGTATTGGCATCTTTCCACCTCGATGAACCGGTTGGTGTTGCATCTGCTGCCCGCATGGATCGGTGCCGTTGGGTTTGCGGCCATCAAGTTGGAACAATCAACCAGCGACGCGACTCCTGCGGCAAGCCGCTGGCAGGCGATCGCCTCACGTGGTGCCGCGTGCTATCTGGTAGGAATGACGATTTTTATTGTTTGGGAAGCTGGCCAGATGCCGGTGAATTCGGCGGCGCAGCCGGATGTGACACTGCTAGAACAATTGGAATTTCCCGAGATCGCCGAAGCATCGTACGTCTCTCCCAACCTCGATGCGTCTACGTTTTACGATGCGCAATTCATGGCTGTGCCGACCGTGCTGTTAGCAGATCGCCGCGCCGAAGTGTTATTGGCGCATTTTCCCACTGAGACGGAACTTCGAGAGTATTGCGCTGCCAATGGTTGGGATCTGCAGAAGAACATCGGCGGATTCGGCTGGGCACGCAACGCTGGCGGACAAGGATTGCTTCAACCGGGGCGGGGACTATTTGGCAATCCTCAATAACTGTTGCAGAACAACCCTAGGGAAAATACATCCGCCCTACCGGGCTCAGCTCCGCAAACCAACCCGCCGCGCATAAAAAACCCCTGCAAATGCAGGGGTTTGTGAAAACATGCGTAAGTAGACGCATGTATCGAGTGGGCGATACAGGACTCGAACCTGTAACTTCTTCCGTGTAAAGGAAGCACGCTAACCAATTGCGTCAATCGCCCCGGTGAGCTGCGTCGGACAATCTAGGGAATCGATCCGGCGCTGTCAATGAATCTTGCCGGTGAGCGAATCACTGAGTGGATTTCGTTGCAATTTGGAAAAAAATCCGCCTGTACTGAACTTCTGTGATTTTTGCGGCTTCTGCTATACTTGTCGTTGATTGGCGCGCCGGCGCCCCTGTATCAACATTGCGGAGACCCACACCAATATGGCCACGCCGTTTGCCGAAAGTGCACAGGGAGTGCGGCGTTTGCATGCCGCGGTTGTGGAGTTGGAGCAGTCGACGCGGTTGTTGCAGTTGCCCCCACTCGCCGGACGGGAGTGGTACGAACTGCTGACCCGCAAGTTGATGCCGCAACTGGTCGGTGATCCCTACATCGTTGCCGCTGTCGTTGGTGGGACAAATATCGGCAAAAGCGTGGTGTTCAATCATCTGGCGGGCTGCGACGCCAGTGCGACCAGTCCGCTCGCCTCGGGGACAAAACATCCCACCTGCTTGGTTCCACAAGGGTTTTCGCAACGGCATGATCTTTCAGCCATTTTTCAAGGCTTCGTCGTCAAGGAGTGGGCCGATGCGGCTGCTCCGCTGCAGGAGGTGGCCGAACACCGGTTGTTTTGGCGGATGATTCCGGAATTACCGGAGAATTTACTGGTGCTCGATACGCCTGATATCGATAGCGATGCAGAGGTCAATTGGCACCGCGCCGATTGCATCCGGCATTGCGCCGACGTGTTGATCGCCGTGCTGACCCAGCAGAAATATAACGACGCCGCCGTCAAACAGTTTTTTCGCAAAGCGGCCGTGGAAGGCAAGGCGGTCATTGTTGTCTTCAATCAATGCCAACTCCCCGACGACGAACAATATTGGCCGCTGTGGCTGGACACCTTTTGCCGGGAAACTGAGATCCGACCGGAATGCGTGTATCTTGCCCCGCATGACCGCGAAGCGGCAGAAAATGGGCGGCTGCCATTTTACATTCGCGAATTTCCCGTTCCGGACGAACCGTCAGCCGAGCTTGGCGATGCCCGTGACCTCTCGGCGGAATTGTCGCAGCTCCGTTTTGACGACATCAAATATCACACGCTGCAAACCTCGTTGGCTCGATTGTTGGACCCCCAACAGGGCGTGCCGGGCTATTTGGATGAAGTACGACTCAAAAGTCTCGACTTTCAATCAGCGGCCGAATTGTTTTCGTCGAATCAACTGGCTCGCATCGACGACTGGCCGCCCGTGCCGAATTCGTTGCTCGTGTATCATGTTCGCGACTGGTGGCGGGAACAGCGCGAGGGGTTTCCTCGGGCGGTGCATAATTTTTACAACACCGTCGGCCGCGGTGTGGTCGCGCCGTTTCGCTGGGCACGGAATCATATCGCGGGTGAACCGACCGATCCGCTGGAGGAATACCGCCGCCGGGAATGGAACACAATCGTCGAAGCCATCAGCCGCCTGTACGACGGTTTGACGCAACTGAGCCAGTTCGGCAATGCCCTGTTGCAGCCGCGATTGGAAAAAGTCTTGGCGGGGAAATCACGTGAGGCATTGCTGGAAACGCTCTCGACTGAATACAAAGCGCTCGATCTGGCGGACGAAATGTCACAACTCGTCTCCGCACAGATGCATACCTTCCGCGACGACAGCCCGCAGATGTATGCGTTTTTAAAACGCCTAGACACCGTCGCCGCAGCAGCCCGGCCGATGACGTCGGTCGTGTTCTTCTTTGCCGGCGGACTGCCGGTCGGCCAAGCGGTCTCGCCCTTGATGGGAGACGCGATGACACAAGCCGCCGTGCACATCGTGGGCGACATCGCCGGCGGGACCGGCGCTGTTGTTGTGGGCGAAGCGGCTGTGAGCGGCACGTCCGAAGGCCTGCGGTATCTGGAAAGCAAGTTCCGCCAGCTACAGGCCGGTTTCACGGCCCGGCGGGTAACTTGGTTCTCCGAACTACTGCGTGCCCATCTGCTGGGCTCCTTGCAAGAAGAACTCCAATCCGCCGCCGACTTGCCGCATTCAGATCTGTTTGCCAGCGTGCAAGCGATTGTTGAGGACTTGCGACGGCAGCCGGTGGATGTGATCCAGCAGGGGCTTGATGGGCTTGCGGAGAAGTTATGTGATGGCTCGTCCGCGCCGTTGTTAATGCACCTCGTCGACCGGTTGGACCTGACAAAGAAAGATCGTGGAAAATGCTGCGCAAACTCATCGATCGGCAGTGGACTAAGGAACCTTCCATGAATGAACTGCTCACCATAGGTTTTACAAACGCGGTGCTTGCCACAGTATTGGCGGTCATTGTGTTTCTGCTTTCACGCAGAATCCGCCATGCGCCGTTCATGCGCTCTCTGTGGTTGTTGGTCATCTTGAAATTTATCGTACCGCCGATTTGGACCGTCGAATGGGCGGTCATGAATGAAACACAATCGAGTTCTCCGAATGTGTGGTCGTTTCCTAGTTCCAGAAACGGCAGGGGAAATCCATTGAAAGCCGTGCTAAAAGTATCACGGAATCAAATCGTCGATACGACAACTGAAAATCGCATTCCACCGCTCAGAGAAGCACAACAATCGATCGACATGCCATGGACCTTTCCATGAAACCCACGATTTTGACGATCTGTTTGCTGGAACTGCCATTTTGGATGCTTCTTTCCATTGCGGGGTCGAGACATTCAGGCGGTTGCTAAGACGGGCTGATCCGGCACCTATTGTGTTGCAAAACATCACCCGCAGGCTCGCTCGACAATTCCAACTGAACGAGCCGCCGCATGTGTTGGTCGTTTCCCGACGGATACCGCCGCTGTTATGCGGACTGCGCAGGCGGCCTGTGATTGTGTTCCCTGCCGCACTGCTGGAAAAACTTGACCTGTCGCAGCAAGAGACCGTCATCACCCACGAGTTAGCACACCTCTGTCGCGGCGACCGCTGGGTCCGCCTTCTGGAGACCTTTGTCCTGGCCCTGTACTGGTGGCATCCCGTAGCTAAGTGGGCTTGTCGGCAGTTGCGCGAATCTGAAGAGACTTGTTGCGACGGATGGGTGTTACAAAATTTACCCGGTTCGTCAAAATCTTATGCACGGTCGCTACTAGAGACCGTCGAATTCTTGTCCCCACAGCGTCCAGTTGTGCTGACGATTCCGAGTGGCTTTGGATCTGTGACAGTTCAAAAGGAGACTAGAAATGGTTTTGCAAAGAATACTCTTTGTCAAACATCGTGGAGACAACGCGGCATTTTAATGTTCTTCGGGCAGCAGCCTTGGTCCTGTCGATAGCGTTCGTGCCTGAGCAGCCGGCCTGGCTCAACAAGTCGGCGAAGTCGAAGTTCCTAGTAAGAACATCCACTCCGTCTCATTCTCAGCAGACGGTCAACTGCTCGCCGGCGGATCGTTTGACTCGACTGTCAAGATATGGAATGCAAAAACGGGCGAATTGCTGCGAACTCTCGAGGAGCATAAAAAAACGATCCGCACGGTGGCTTTTGCTCCGGAAGGATCACTTCTGGCAAGCGGCAGCGATGACCGTACCGTGATTCTCTCCGATGCGAAGACCGGTAAACGTCTACGGACCTTAGAGGGGTTTGAAGGGGATCTGAATGTATTGAAATTTTCCTCCGACGGAAAAATGCTCTGGGCGGCAGGTGAGAATCTCACGTCTTGGGATGTCGAGGCAGGCAAAAAAATGTCAACGATCAAGCTGAATGCCCGGAATGCAATCTCGCTGGACCTGTCACCTGACAACGATCGTTTAGCTGTCACGTCCTTCAATCAGAATTTGTCTGTTACCGCCCGGATTTTTGACACCAAACGGGGCGAGCTGATTCAGTCATTTGGCGGTAAAGATTTTGGCGTTTACGCGGCATGTTTTACGCCCGATGGAAAATCTTTGGCAGGGACATCCATCGGTCGTGAAGAGGGACCAAAATTGCACTTCTGGAATGTCGAAACGGGCGAAATACAGCAGGCCAAGGATCTGTTTGAAAATGAGATATGGGCACTCAAATACTCCCCAAATGGCAAATGGCTCGCCTCCGGAGGAGAGGGGCCGGTGGTGGAGACATTCGCTCCACGAGGCAAACTCCTATTGAGCGAATTAACGATATGGGATCCCGTCTCGGCGCAAGTGCAAGTGATACACCAGGGAGCACTCGGCCGTCTCACGTCGCTATGTTTCTCCCCGGACAATAATCGGCTCAGTTATTGTGATGGCGCAACGGTGAGTGTGATCGACGTCATGACGGGTGACGAGATTTGGACCAGGAACTATTGAGTTCATTAACGCACGCTTGCCGTTTACCGTCGATTTTGTCACAGTGCGGCGACGTTGTCGCATGCGTTGCGACGGCTCCCGCCCGTGCCGGGGGTCGAGAGCGATGGGGATTTTTTGTGAAACGGCTTTTCCATGGATTTTCTGCAACTTGAGGGCAAAACGGTCCTCGTCTTTGGGGTCGCTAATCGTAAGAGCGTCGCCTTTCATACCGGGCGTGTGCTGGCCGAAGCGGGGGCGACTGTTGTGTATTCCGTCCGCTCGCCGCGGCGGCAGGAATCGGTGCAAAAACTGGTGGGTGAGGCTCCCATCTACGTTTGCGATGTCGAAGATCAGGAGCAGATCGACAAGTTGCGCGACGACATCGCCGCGGCGCACCCCCAACTGCATGGCATCGTGCATTCGATTGCCTTCGCCGATTACTCCGCCGGTTGGCTGCCGTTTCACGAAACGCCCCGCCCTGCTTTTCTGCAGGCGATCGACATTTCTTGCTATTCGCTGATCGCGATCTGCAACGCTTTCCGCGAAATGCTGGACAAGGAAAACGGCAGCGTCGCTGCGATTTCGATTTCCACCACGCGGATGGCGGCGGAGAATTACGGTTACATGGCCCCGGTCAAAGCAGCGCTCGATTCGTCGATCGCCTTTTTGGCAAAGTCGTTCTCGCAGTTCTCGCACGTCCGCTTCAACGCCGTCTGCCCGGGCCTGTTAAAAACATCTGCTTCGGCCGGCATCCCGGGCTACGTCGACAGCTACCTGTACGCCGAACAAGCCACGCTCCGCAAACAAGCGGTTAGCACCGAGGAGGTGGCCAACACGGTCGCCTTCTTGATGAGCCCCCGTTCATCCGGCATCAACGCACAAGGGTTGGTGATCGATGCGGGGATGTCGATTAATTATTTTGATGATGGGTTGATACATCGCGAGGGACCGTAGGCGGTGAATCAAATTGCATACGGTAAGTTATTGGAATCAAAAAACCTCACGCCAAGCCGCCAAGCCGCAAAGCACGCAAAGATCAGGGTACGGCTTGTCCCCATTTCGTTGCGGCTTTTGCGGCTTGGCGTGAGTCTGTTGTCATTCGCGGCTCAGCAGGAGCTTCGCCCTCCCGGCTCTCCGCTGTGTCTTACACCGCTTCGGGCCGTGCCGGGGTGGGTTGGCCTGCTCCGGCGACTGCTTTGTTCAGTGCTTTCAAGTACGCCGCTGCACTCGCTTCGATGATGTCGGTGCTGAAGCCTTTGCCGAAGTACGTGCGGCCGCCGGTTTCGATTTCGACCGTCACCTCGCCCTGTGCGTCTTTGCCGACCGAAATACTACGGACTTGATAGTCCCGCAACCGGGCGGAGATGCCAATGATTCGTTCCAAGGGCGCCGAAGACCGCATCGACCGGCCCGTCACCCGTTGCGGCGTCGCGTTGCGGTTCTTGGTCTTTGTATTGCAGTTCAATCGTCGCTGTGGGAATGCTCCCGGTCCCGGCGGAAGTGTGCAGACTGATCATCTTCCAAGCATCGCCCGTGTCGCCGATGCGGTTTTCGATCAGGGCGGCGATGTCCGCGTCGTAGATATCCTTCTTCTTGTCCGCCAAGGCAATGAAGTCCGCGAAGATTTGCTCGAAATAGTCGTCGTCCAGTTGTAGCCCATCGCATCGATGTGATCGCGAAACGCGTGCCGTCCGCTGTGTTTGCCCAGCACCAAATTCGTGCCGGTGAAACCGACGTCCTGCGGCCGCATGATTTCGTAGGTCGTACGTTCTTGCAGCATGCCGTGCTGATGGATACCCGCCTCGTGCGCAAACGCATTTTGCCCGACAATGGCCTTGTTGCGTTGGACTTGCATGCCGGTGATCGTCGAAACCAATCGGCTGGTGGGGAACAAACGCTTGGTGTTGATCCGCGTATCGCAGCCGTAATAGTCGCTACGCGTTCGCAGCGTCATCACAATTTCTTCCAGCGCGGCATTGCCGGCCCGTTCGCCTAAACCGTTGATCGTGCACTCCACTTGCCGGGCACCCGCTTCGACAGCGGCCATGCTGTTGGCGACCGCCAGTCCCAGGTCGTTGTGGCAGTGCGTACTGATCACCGCTTGGTCGATGTTCGGCACGTTCTTCTTCAGATGGGCGATGCAATTGTAGTACTGCGATGGTGTCGCATAGCCAACCGTGTCGGGGATATTCACCGTCGTGGCGCCGGCGTCGATCGTTTTTTCGATCACCTCGCACAAAAAATCCAGTTCCGTCCGAGCGGCGTCCTCGGGTGAGAATTCAACATCGGAGCAATAACTCGGCCGCCCGTTTCACCGACTCGACCGCCTGGCGGACAATCTCGCGATTTATCCATCTTCAGTTTGTGCTCACGATGAATGCTGCTGGTTGCCAAGAAAGACATGAATCCGTCGTTTCTCCGCTCGTTTGCAGTGCTCCCACGCCCGATCGATGTCTTCTTTGCGACAGCGGAGCCAGTCCGCAAATTGTCGTGCGATGCCGAATTCACGGCGATCAACTGCACCGCTTCGAAGTCGCCGGGTGAAGCAATCGGGAAGCCAGCTTCGATCACATCCACGCCGAGTTCGACGAGTGCAGCGGCCACCTCCAACTTTTCGTTGGTGTTCATGCTACAGCCGGGGGACTGTTCGCCGTCGCGCAGCGTGGTGTCGAAGATGGTGATTTGTTCGCCGGACATCCCAATGTTCTCCGTGGGAAAGATAATCGTGTGAAAATTAAGTCGTCAATTAACAACAAGACGGTTTGGTTGTTGCCCTTGGTTCGGTGACCTCCCCTGCCCCACAAAAAAACCCTGAGGCCTTGGAGATAAGGGCTCAGGGTCGCAAATTCGCGAAGATTCCTCGAAATAGAACCTAACCCCGTCCCTCCGTAAGCAAGGACAGTCGAAGAGCAAGGTTGAGGAGGAGGAAACGATACATGTGTCTCAGTGGCCTAAAAAGTAGATTTTCCGCGTAATCACAATGTACAAGCGTCGATCCGGGTGGTCAAGACTAGGGCAGCGTCCACATCGAAATGTCATGGGGATTTTTTTGACAACTTCACCACACCCAAAGGGTTTTCTGTGAAGTCGGCAAAAAGTGGGGGTGACAAATAAAGTGAGGTCGCACTTCTAGCAATCGCCCAAACGGACACGCAAATAGATGCCAAGGTTCGCGGGCTTTGTTTGAATTGGCATGCAAAGTGGCAAACGCCCAACCGTCCGCCCGGTCATCAAGATTTACTCCCCGGAATCAAGATGAAACATTTGCCAAGGTCAAGTTGCCGATGTCGCGGTTCTTCGAAAGAACCCCGCACCGTTTCCCACTATTCGAAATACAGAATAGTTCGATAAGCGCGAAGGTGAACTTTGTGTCAAGCAGCGCTGTTATTCGCATTGCATCGGTCGCGGCCGGTTGGCGCGATATTGCCCGTCAACCTTCAAAACGCGTTTGGTCGGGTTGTGCGAATGTTGTCAAAAAACAGCGCGCTAAGCAGGCTTTACCTTTTGCTAAGGCAAATGACTCAGCTTCTTTACAAAGTTCGTAAGTACGTCTCTGTGAGGGTGATTGGATTTCCAGACGCAATGTGTTGGCAGTTGACGGGTTACGAATGAAACACCAAATGCGCATTCAATTGGCACAATTTTTCCTAAACCTTTGGGCTGGTGAACCATGTAATGTCTTGTCGATTGATAAATGGGTCGGCCTGTTTGTCCCTCAAGGCATGATTGACATCGTTTGAAGTTTCACCATTTTTTGTTTTGGGCTAATCAAGGGGAGAGTTTCGATGAAGAAGTGTTTGATGTTGAGTGCGGTGGTGTTGGTGGCTTGTAGCTTAGAGGCACAGGCTGGGTTTATTGACTTCGAAAGCGGCTATACCGATCTGCAATCGGTTAATGGAGCGATCGACACGGGCGACAACTTGGTTTCGATTTCCACCACCGGAGCCACGGGCAACCCCACGGGTCTGTCCTACATCGCTGGAGTTGGTGAACCGCGCACCGCGTTTACGACCGGGACGAATCCTGCTGTCATGAATGATCAAGCAGTCGACAACCGTGCGGGTTCGTTCTTCCTGACCGATGAAAACACGCCCGGCTCGAACGTCTACGCTTCGGATTACATCTTCAGCTTCGCCGATGGGATCACCGACTTGAGCTTGGACATCTTCGACTTCCGCGTCGATGGGGGAGCCCAGGATGTCGGATCGACCGCCACCGCAGTGTTGACATTGTTCTCCGATGACGCGATGACGAACATCGTCGGCATGACCTCCTTCACAGCGGACCTGCAAAATCAACCGATCGACGGCAACTGGGAAAACCTGCTGGTCGTCGCCAACGGCGTGGCTGTGAAAGCAGTCTTGGGCTTCGGTGGCCTGGATCGCGGCGTGGGTGTCGACAACATCAGCTTCACCACACAACCGCCGCCGGTCAATCCGGTTCCGGAACCGTCATCGTTCGTGCTGATGGGCCTGGGAGCCATTGGCCTGATCGGCTTCCGCCGTCGCCAACAACGTCGTGCGGTTAAGTAACAAATCGATTGCAGCATAAGCTGTAGCAAACAACGGATGCATTATCGAACGACTCCCCGATAATGAAGGTGCCGGAAGCACCATTAGGCCGACAAGCAAGCCCGGACTACATAACGTAGTCCGGGCTTTTTTTGTGTTTGTGGAGAGCTGTTCGTACCGCAAGCTGATTGAACAAAAACGAAGTGCAAACCGCAGAATGCGGGCTCTATGATCTTGTCGTGC
This sequence comes from uncultured Planctomycetaceae bacterium, assembly GCA_942492455.1. Lineage (GTDB taxonomy): Bacteria > Planctomycetota > Planctomycetia > Planctomycetales > Planctomycetaceae > Symmachiella. Next base: position 480,652 of record CALOFE010000007.1, read on the forward strand.
CCGTCCACGATGGGGGATCACTAGCGGGAAAGGATTCCATGGAGGTTTCGTCAACCTCGCTCACTCCACACGTATCACGGGGCGAAAGAAAAATCGTCAAGAGAAGTAGACTGTCTTCGAGACCAGTTAATGAATGTGGTTCCGAATCTGGCACATAGAGTAAATCTCCACACGCAAGCTCCTGACTCCGTCCCAGGTATGAAAAGGCGATACGCCCTTCCAAGCATTGCACGATCAATTCGCCTGGTGCGGAATGCTGCGGTATCTCCTTGCCGGCGCTGACGACTAGCCGCAGGATGTGTAGCTTCTCGGTTTTGACCAGAGTCGTGGAGTGACTGTCGGGCAATTTCGCGGGACGAATCTGCACTCGTTCACCGGGCTGAGCAGGCTGCATGGGTTCGTGCTCCCAAGTTAAGGGTGATGGATTGGCGTTCCTGCACCTCGTATCTGGATTGTATCAACCAGAACTACGTGGAGTGAAGAGTTGGCGATCGCATCGCATATTCCGGCCTGTTGTAGAACTGGACACTCGGTTTCCTCGCAGCGGTGATGCGATCATACACGTTGCTCTGGTTTCATGACTGAGTCCTAAGGATCGGGACTGAGTGAATTCGCCGTCAGATAATTGAGATGGACATCCCCTGGTGTGTTGCGGATTCCGACACAACTTGGGGGTGTAGCCGCGCGGCAGGCGGCATCAGGTTACTGGGAACTGTTTGGTCGGGTGAGCCAGTGGCCGCATCTGTTTTGAGAGGTGTTTCGAGATGGCTGTCAGGCTCTTCGTCCATCTTCACCAAGGTTTAACAGGACCGGTATTGAACCTATTCGCACACTATCTTATCTTTCCGCCGATCCAAGAAATGCCGAGGCCCCAAGATTAACGCACGCAGCGATTTGGAGAAACGGTGTCACAATCGAACAAGCAAGGCAAGGGTTTAAAACCACGCCGCCCGATGTATTGGGTGGTGGGCCTGATTGTTGTGGTGGCCGGGATTGCCTGGTATGGATCGTGGCGTCAACCTGTGAATTTTACGCACCCATTAAAGCTCAGTACGCCACCTCAATTTTCGTCTCATCAAAGGGACACAATACGAATCGGCGTATTTAATATTCATGGTTGCAAGGGAAAAGACGGCAAACGGGACGTCGAACGAATTGCGAAGTGCATCCATGACTTGGACATCGTGTCGTTGCACGAAGTCCGCGGTGGTTACGGAACAAATCAAGCGCAAGAGCTAGGCGAATTGCTGGGAATGTCAGCGGTGTTTGCTCCCACGGAATGGAGATGGGGCCGCAACGATTTTGGCAATGGTTTGCTAACCAACGTCGAATTATCGCAGATGCATCAAATCCCCTTAGCGATGTCCGGTCACGCATATCGCAACGCACTCTTGACCAGTTTTCGCCTCGAGGACAAGACCGTTCAACTGCTCATCGCCCACGTTGATCTCACCGAAGACCGGGATCAACAATTGTCGGCCGTCACAAACCTGTTTCTTTCACTCAAAAAGCCTGCCCTCCTGTTGGGAGATCTAAACGTCAAGGCCACAGATCCTCGAATGCGGAGCTTGATGGCAACACCGGGTATCCGCAGTGCACTGGCTGCCACACCAGGTCGCGGCCGCGATTGGGTGATTATGAAGGGTTTTCGGACAGTGTCCGCAGCCGTTGTTGACAGCGAGGCTTCGGATCATGCGTTTGTGCAAACTGAGTTGCAATTGCTCAACGAGCCGAAAAGCGTCGCCCCCAGGCCATCGCGCGGCAAGGCAAGACAAGCGAGCACAACGCGAGAAAAACATTAACCGCGCGAAGGAATCGCGTTGGTCGATTTCATGAAATGGAGTTTGGGATGGGCACCTGGGATCGAACTGCTCGATTAGGACGCCGAGATTATCTATTGCTGACGGTCTATTGTTTGGTCCTTTTCGGACTGGCGATGGTCAGTGGGCGCGGGTTGAGCATCCATGAGAGCGTCTTGCCGCAAAGCGCGCGTGAAATGTACGCCGACGGCGACTGGGTGGTTCCGAAACGAGGCGGCGCCCCGTGGATGGAAAGTCCCCCGTTACCGCAATGGGCGACCGTGGCGGTTGCTTCGCTCTTTGGTCGCTGCGATACGGTGGCCATCGTCCGGCTGGGACCGACGTTGGTGGCAACGGCAGTCGTGTTGATGGTGGCCTGGATGGCCACGCTGTTTTTCGGACGGGGACTGGGGCTGTTGAGTGGATTTGTTATGGCCACCACTTGCCAATTCCTGCGCTTTGCTCTGGCTGGCTGAAGACGGGATCTATTTGTGTGGACTGGTCACGGCAGCGGTCGCGTTGTTTGAAATTGGAGTTTGGTGATTCTGGTCAAACAGAAGAAGTCCGCGAACCGTGCGGTTTTTTCGGCGGACGGCGACCGGCGGTTCTCGCACTTTTATTGCTTGGGGATGACCAATCTTGCAAAGGACTCATCTTTGGAACTGCCATGGCGGTGATGGCGGCTGTACTTGCTGTGGAACGCCGACTTGGGCCGTATTCGTCATCTTTGGTTTTAGGGTTGGTGGCATTGCGGTTGTGATGTTGACTTGGCCAATTGCTTGCAGTATCGACGTCGTCGACGTCGGCTTGGTTTGATCTCGGTGGCGACTTGATGAAGTTATCAAGCGTGGCCTGTGGTATGGTCAATGTCGATCAATCTGCTGTGGATGCCACCGTGGACGCTGGTGATTCCGTCGGCCTGCTTAAGCGCGAGCTTGGCAGTTCGGACTCCGGTATTCGCCGAACGGTTTGTGGTGCTGGGCGATCTTGTGCCGGCTGTCCTCGTTGGCGGCCAGCATCGTCTTCACCTTCTTGCTAGGTCAATTTGGCGCCGCGTTGGACTTGTTGGATCCCGTAACCGTGTTGTCTTCGTCGATTTTGTCCGTTTGGGTTAGGGTCCCGTGACCAGTCGTCGTGCTGGTTGGTTATTGCACGAACATGTTGTAGCCTGCTGTTTGTCGCCACTACTAACGTCGTTAGCCTGTCATTTGTTGTCTTCTTCGCCATGGTATCGCTTGTTGTCCTGCCTTTGAAACGGCGAATTCTTCGACGATGGCCGTAGTCTGCTTGACATCGCCGGACTGCGAATATGTCGGCCGCGCATTGGCACACAATTCCTGATGTTCATGCTGAATTCAGCCGACCGAACTGGAGTTCTGGTCGGCGGATATCAGACGCCGGGTTATTGCTGTTTTATCGGCGGTAATGCCGTGCCGTTACTGAATTTGGGTTGCTCGGACGGCCATCGAAAATCCGTGTTTGTACTTCTTTGCTGGTGAACAGGACGCTGATGAAATCGGCGTGGCAGGTGATGCAAACCCGCAGACAGGCGTAAACTGGCATGAGCCGCTAACGTTGCTCTCGGCGGCGACATCACCGAACAGTCGCGTTGTCGATTATGGGTTCCGCTATCTCGCTGTGCAGGCGATGTATCGCGATGACAGCCCTGCTCAAGTGAGGCTGCGTTTGATCCGATCCATCAATTCGTATCGCGATCTTGACGGTGAGCTTGGGTTTCTTCACGGCGTTTACGAAACAGATCCGCTCGAATTCTTGTTCGATGGCGGGCGACGTCATTTCGACATCTGTTGTTGAGGCAAAGTAATCTTCGCCATTTGGGTCTTGGCTATCGCCGCTCACCCTGAAACGTTGTGTGGATCTATGACATCTGCCACGCTGGCCGGCACGCTTGTGAGGATACCGGTAATGGGCGTTATCGTGATGTACGCATTCATGTGGTCGGTACTCTGTGGCTGACTGCCGCTGATGTTGCCGTCTGGCGTTCTGGATACCAAAGGAAGAAGGATGGTGGATATCCAGATTGTCGGAGATGGCAAACGGGCATCGCCGACACGCTACAGAATGGCGCGCAAAACAATTGAGACGCTGGTCTCAATGACATTCGATCGGTCTGCGGCTGGCGACGTGGTGATGTAGACGGCAGCGTTGACCAGTGCTTCGGTTTCTCGTTTTCCGACTCCACCTTTTCATCGCGTTCACCTCGTCCCCGTTCACCATCAACGGTACATTGAGGACGTATTGTTGGATTGCGTTTGGAAGACAGATCGGAGACCGGCAGGTGAATCCATCCAGAACGGCTGGATTAAGACGCTCTTTCCAGTTGTTGGGTTGTTCTGACATCATCGAAATATTGCCGCAAAGCGTATTTGTAGCGGTTTACGCGACTTCTTCGCTGTGTAGTCGTCACCGTCTCATTGAGGCTGGTCACGCTGTTGCCGGTTTTGTCGTTGTTCCAGGATGGCGGAAGCCGGTTCGCCCAGACCGGCGCTACAGGTTGATGAGATCGTTGGCAACTCGTAGGCGATGTCGGGGATGCGCTTCCTCCGGCGCCAGTTGCGCATGATCGGCAAAGTCCAGCAGTTCCTCTGGTTGCTGCACCCCGGCAACGGTTGCTGCTGGTATAATGAAACTCGCTTGCATAAGCAAGTTACTAATTTATACTTCGCCATCTTCGTCCGTGGTTTCGGCAAACTCATGGCGACCGGTTTAATCATGACCGTTGCAACCGCTTAGGATTGATTTCCTTATTTTCTCGGTCCCAAGCTTGAAGGCGTTGTGAAATGCTCAACTTATTGATCCGCTTCGACGCCAACTCCTTTAACCTGGGCCCAATCGTTGAAGAAGGTTTCACGGTTTAAAACAACCGGCATGGCAAGATTACCTCCTTCCTGTTTAAATAGCGACGAACCGTTCAAGCCACCATGTTCACCAACCGCCTTTAAACTTGGAAGTTGGCGTGGGTCGTTGCGAGTTGGAAGTTTGCCAGTTCCATTCCTCGTAAATTTCGTCGATCAGAACATGCTTGCGCGCTTCGTCAGCAATCGGTCTGGCCGCTCGGTTACTCACTTTTTCAAGCATTCAATGGCTTGCTGACGGTTGTTAAAGTGAGCAACTCCCGGTACAGGCCGTACAGGGTGAAGGATGACGTGGAGAAGCAGTTCCCGGTTGTCTGTACAGCATGTCCAAGGTAGGATCGCCGTCCATAAATTGCTTGGCGTCACGAATCTGGTTTGGCTGCTCAATTTCTGATTCGCTCCAGGTCGGCGAAATGTTCAAACACGCCACGAACTGTGGTTGGGATCGATGTCAAATTGATCCGTTTCTAGCACCGTCGTGTCTGGCAGGTTGCTAGGATTGCCGTCGTGCCGGCGACCGTAGATTCGGCTTGTCATTTCTTCACGTTAAACGAGACATGGCCAGCTTTGGCATCGACGTGGACGATCTTGGTGAAGCTCATCGTGCAGATGTCGTTGTAGTTCCTGCTCCTCGTGAACGGTCACGTTGGGCAAACAAATCGCCATTCGGCGTTTGAAACGTAAACGGCCGCCAGTTCGCTACGGCTGAGTCGACCAGGTCGCGCGGGCGCGGTCATCTGACGCGGAAGATGACGACTTGCATGTCTTGGCCGCCGGTTTGACGGCGCTCTTTGTTGCCGATCATCTCCTCTGTATTGCGGGTCGGTTGGATTAAGGCCCGCCACGTGATGGGGACATCTCTGTCTCCCAATTCAAGTGAATGGTTTGACGACGAAGGCCAACTCGCTGCCAGCCGTTGACCGTGCCGTCGGTAAAGCCGGTCGACCATCGCCGCCCGAGTTCTTCGTACGGACGTAATACGGGTCGGGCGATGAATTGCCGGTCAAATTTTCGTTGGTTGGCCGTATCATTGCCATTGACCGTTTGGATGATGTACTCGGTGGTTGGAGGACCACCGTCAGACCCAAGAATGTCTTGGAGACTTGTCATCAAATCAGGCCAAGAAAATGATTAAAATAGCATCTTTGTGTTGACTTTGTTCCATGTGGAAATGGAATCGTTGTTCCAGCGGCCGTATTCCCATTCTGTTCGGTGGTGTTGACCGTTTCCATCGTCCAGGTCACTGAGCCCTTACGAATTGGCATTCTCCATGACTGCCCCCACCGGTGGTTGCCTTTATCGGCGAAGTTCTAAAACCATCTTCTTGTTCCTGTGACCTCATGGGTCACGAAATCATTTCGTATTTAGGTGGTCTTTTCCCGTTGAGCTCCCCGGCGTTTACTTCGTCTTCGGGGACCCCATCGGGTACATAGGATTCCTGATTCGCTTGATCGGTTTGAATTTTCGGTTTCTTGGGTTATCCTTCTTTGATTGCGAGCTTTCTTGTACGCATTGTACACCAGAAGAAGAGACCGTGCCAACTAATGTACATAATTGCTGACGACTCGTGCTACATACATGACTAAACGAAGAGCTCACCGACCGTGACTGGTTTCATCAACATAGCATTTTCCCTCGGTCTTGGTACTTCGTTTTCTGAAATCCGTTTTAATACCCATTGAAATTCGACGGGCGAGCGGTTGCAGGTTACCATCATTTTCCTCGTTGCTTGTTGTTCATCATTTCGGATTGTTTGGGGTTTGAACGAAGGCGCTCCAGCTGGCCGAACGAGTGATCGGACCGTTCATTAGCTTTTTAACGTCCGCTTGCTGGTGCATGGCGGATGATTTCTGTAAACCGTCCGTTTTCCTGGGCCACCTTAGTTAACTTCTGCTAGTCGTTGCGGCCGTCACCTGCAAGCGGGATTAAGTAGCGATGAAGATCTCGGCGAAGACCTTTTCGTCGTCAAACTTGGTTATCCGGGTCGGTGGTTAAGTCGTCACGTAGGCTGAGTTTTTGAATCGGGACTTCCGGGAAGCGGCAACGAGGACGGTGGTGTAGGCGATGTCCACGTGGTAAATCTGCTCAAAGCCATACAGATGATCCCGGCCGCTCGTGCCAATTGTTGCGAATGGGAGCTGGATAAAGACGTGCCGGCGTCGACATGTCCAGGATGCTCAGGGCCGCCGTAATCAGACTCCCTAACATCCAGATGCCGTTGTTCCAGCTTTAAGTTGTTTTTGCCGTCAGGACCCGCAAGGTATCGACCTCTTCGTTTTCACTATCCTTTTGTAACCACAAAGGCCTCGGCCGTCCGGATCGAACCGTCGGCTTCCCCGGCGACGTGCGTGCTTGTCCGGGCATCATGGGGTCGCTGGGGCTTCAACCTCCTTTGGGACCTGCTTGATCCATCGGGCTACCAGAGCCGAATCAAGGTACTCGCTTACCACTCCGACGACGGCATGATCCGATCTGCCGTCGGGACTCCAGCGGATGTGGTCGCGAATGGCGCATCGGTCTTCGCGAGTCCCGTTGACGCTCCCACATCGCCATCCAAAGTAGTTGATCAAAAAATCGTCGCCTTCCACGCTGCCAACATTTTTCCATCGGGACTCCACGCTAATTTGGTGACTTTATTTTCATAGATTTTCGATGATGCGCGCAAGGCTGACCGTCCAAGCGTACCAAATGCGAATTTTGTTGTCGAGTCCAATTGCGGCAATCAACTCGCCATCGGGACTCCAGGCGACCGCTTCGAAATAGTGCAGCGGCTTGACCTCCGGGCGGCTAGCCCTGATTTGTTCGATCGGGATGATCTGTACGCGATTGCGACCGGTGACAGCGATCGAGGCGTCCGTCGCTCAATCCTATCGACAGACAGCGGAAAGATATTTCCCATCGAAATGAGTTCTCTTCCATTCATACTCCAAAATCGCAAGGTGCGGTCTTCCGACGTGACGACCACCATGTTGTTATTTGAACTCCAGGCGAGGTCAGTGATCGGTCGGTTATAGCCACGGCAGATCGCTCCGGGTGTTCCGTCAGCACTCCAAAAACGGACCGTTGCAACCCGGTCCACATCAGCCTCAAGCGGAATGGAACCGATCGATCCCGACGCGAATTGACTTCCGTCCGGACTCCAGGCCACTGCCATGACGGGACCAAAATGACCTGAGCAGACAGGGCCGCTCGTACCGTCGCTGGACCAGATACGGGCCATCTTGTCGTCCCCGCCTGAGACGAGCAATTTGCCGTCAGGGCTCCAATCCACCATCCGCACGGGACCCTGATGATCATCGAAAATCGGTCCCGGCGTCCCGTCGACATTCCACAGACGTACTGTGCCATCGTGTGATGCGGACGCAATTTGTTCGCCATCCGGACTGAAGCAGATCGAATTGATTTGTCCTTCGTGCCCCTTGAGCACGCGTGCCAGTGTTCCATCTGTATTCCACAGACGGATCGTCTTGTCGGCACCGGCTGAGGCAACCTGATTGCCCTGGGGGCTCCAGGCGACCGCTCTGACTGACGCAGTGTGGCCGACCAACATGGTCTGGACTTCTTGCGTCGCCGTATCACAGATTCGCACATATTGACCGTCGGTGTGGACAAATTGCTTGTCGTCGGGACTATACGCAAGGCAAAAGATATCGCACAGCGGAACCTGACGCATCACTTGCCAGCGGCCGACTCCCGGCAGTTCAGCCGGATAGGGGATGAATCCTGGCAGGGCATTGTCGGCAGAGCCTGGTTTCCAGACCTCCTGGGATGGATCCGATTTGTCCTGTCCAGCGGAACCGTCTTGGTCAGCAGCAATTGCCGGATGACTCCAGCACAAGGCGGATAGGACAATCATCAAATTCAGCGTCGCCCGAAAGCACATGCGGCCAACACGTTTGTACATCCTAGGATTCTCCTGCTATGACGTATGTGAATGGCCTGTTTAGCTGAATCGGCCGTTCTAAGTGGTTTGCAATCTCATGGCTGAAACCCAGCGATTGCCCGAGTTGCTCGACGGGAGCATGAATCATTGAAAACGGAGAGCACGGCGGCCTTCATGCACTCAACGCACGTAACTTATGAGAGAGACCGCCGTTGAACGTGTTGCATCGACATGGAAAAATGCAGAATGGAGCGCCCGACACAATGGCAGCAAATAGGGTCCGTGGAAATTAAAGGAACGCTAGACGAATTAACACGAATCGAAGCAAACTTGTCTTGTCGTGTGATCACAAAATCGAAGTGACTAACGCTGGACAACACGGCAAGGAGAACTACTGAAAACGGTACCATCGGAATTCCTTGAAAACAAGCGGAGTTTTTTAAATTCGCTTCTGCAGCGATCAGGGCCTGGTATTCTTCCTGTGTCTTGCGAGGATCATCTCAGTGGCCCGAGTCTGTGCGTCGACGGTCATTTTTAACGATTACTTTTCTATGTGCAGCGGCGTTGTGCAAAATCGGTCAGACGTTACGCTATAAACACAATGCGCGACTGCAATGTGTTGTGCCCCACCGCCGATTGGGATACGATTTAGGTCAGCCGCTTTTGATGAAAAATCGTGTTGGTTCAGGGAAAGCGGCGTCCATTGCAACGACTGCAATGGGTTTCTAACACTTCATGAATTGATAATCTGCGACGCCGCGCATCTGCTTCGCTGCACATCTGACCGGGCGCCCTTGATGACTGCTCCACGCAAATCTAATCGCTCTCAAAGCCAATCCATAAATCAACGCGGCAAGCAACATTTGGTACTCCGGTTTGTTGCGATTCTGGTGATTGCCCTGTTGGCAGCCGGCACTGCGGTCTACTTCTTGGCGGTCCCGGCAGAACCGTTCCCTCTACCTGCCGAGCAGGTTGACGATGCACCGAATCCCGCTGCACTCACCGGTGATGCACATACCGGCGATTCGCCGAATCTCCCAGCCGCAGCGCCGGTGCATGACTGGCAGTCGAGTGAATTCGTCGGCAGCCAAGTTTGCGCCGATTGCCACCTTGAAATTGCCGAAGCATTTGCGGAACACCCGATGGCAAACACGCTGGCCACTGTCGCGGATGCGACATCGATTGAAGTCTTGGAGGATAACACGGTCGAATTCGCAACCCATGGACGTCGTTATCGCGTCGAACGCGACGGCGACCGTGTGGTGCACACCGAGTATATGACTGATGCGGATGGCAATATCGTCTACGAGCAACCCGTTGACGTGCATTACGCAATCGGTTCGGGTGAGAACGCCCGATCGTATCTGATTGATCGCGGCGGACTCTTGTTCGAGTCCCCTGTTACCTGGTACACCGATAAACAGAAATGGGACCTCTCGCCCGGGTACCACAATAACCCGCGTCAACGCTTCAACCGGCGGGTGATCGATGGTTGTGTCCAGTGTCACTCGGGCCATGTCAATCCCCTCGGAGACGGCACCTCAAACCGCTTTGGAGATCCGCCGTTTCAAGAACTGGGGATCGGTTGCGAGCGTTGTCACGGACCGGGAAAACAGCACGTTGAAAAGTATGAAGCTGAGGACTGGGACGCCGACAGTGAGACCGCTGATAAGATGCTGATTGTCAATCCGGCCAACCTCGAGCGGGGACTTAAGGATAGTGTCTGCTACCAATGCCACATGAAAGGCAAACGTCGGATCTTGCGTAAAGGCAAGTCATTTCACGATTTTCGCCCCGGAATGGCAACTGATGATATTTGGACGACCTTTGTTCCACCGACGCCGTTTGACAAAAATGGAACGGCTCAGTTTTCTAGTCACGTCGAGCAAATGCACTCCAGTGCGTGCTTTGTTGGTTCCGACGGCGCTATGAGTTGCACCACGTGTCACGACCCGCATCGATCTCCGAAACCGGATCAGCGCGCTGCCTTCTACCGAGAGCGCTGCAACACGTGTCATTCCGAACATGGTTGCTCGGTACCGATCGAAGAACGCGAAATGCCGCCCGCGCTCAATTCGTGCACCCACTGCCACATGCCTTCGGTTGGGTCGAATGTTCCTCACACATCGCAGTCGGATCATCGCATTTTGCGCAATCCCAGCACCCTCCAGGCGGAATCGCAACCGCCACCTCGCGGAGAGGTCTGGTCGATGTTTGGTGACAGCGAACAGCACTTGCCGGAGTGGGAAGTCCAGCGTGCCCGAGCAATTGCGTTAAGCGATCAAGCAATCGAAGAAATGAACCAACCGCTCATGGGACAAGCCATTACAGCGCTAGAGTCCGTTTTGGCCCACGATCGCAACGACGTTCACGTGTTGCATTTGCTGGGGTACTTGTATGAACTCACACACAACCATGCCCAGGCCAAAAGCTACTTTGAAGCTGCATTGCGACTCGACCCGCAGGACGAAATGAGCCTCAAAAATCTAGGCTTAGTGGGATTTCGAACCCGCGCGATCGATCTGGGTCTAGCGAGTTACGGACGCTACTTAAAGGTCAACAAATGGGATGGAACGATGTTTTCCCCCTATGTGCGGATGCTGGCTGCATCGGGCGATCTGCAAGCCGCTGCAGCGGCAGCAGAGCAAGGATTGCAACTCGACCCGACACAACTGGAACTTCGCGACATCACCGTGAAATTGTATGAGCGACTCGGCGATCAGAAAAAGAGCCAGCAACATCTCGAATTGTTGCAAGAAATCAACAGTCAGCTCACGCCGTGGGATCAGAAGCGCCGAGATCGGCTCCAGAAAAAAGTGCAAAATAGCCAATCGGCGGATCCGTAGTCGCTGCTTGTATTTGATAGAGATGATGGCAACCGTAGTAACCATGAAAAAAAGTGAAATCTATGGGCTGTTGCTAGCTTTCAGAAATCGAGCAACTTCACAACGACATCCGTCTGGAATCTGACGTCAAAGCGACTGGACGATTACCTCCTTCGGCGTCTGCATCAAAAACGATGATCAACAGGGCGAGTGATTTCTGAGTGTTTGCCGATGTTGCAAGATCTTTCTGGTTTCCGTTGAACACTTCTTTCCGGAAATTGGGAATGCTCTCAAAAAGCTTCAGTGCGGCTCCGTCCCTAAGCTTTCAGCTTGTGCAATGCGCTGCATGCAGCCTGCAAAACTTTGCACGGTTGGGGCCAGGCTCATCAAGCAGCTTGGATTCTTAAAGCAGGCGCTTTCATTCGAAACATGGCAAAACCAGTGGAATTGATGGTCATTGACCAACAATCACAACTGTGAAACCGTGTTGTGCAGCAATTGGCACAAGGCTTGCATCATTCGCCAATCCATCCGCTCTACCGAAACAGTGTGTCTCGGCATGGTTGCCTTACAATCTTTATCACAATTCAGGGACACACCGTGCCCACTTTGGAATCTGGCGACGAAACTTCAGCAGAACGTGATGAGGATTCTGTTCATTCCGAATTGCGGCACATGGTCGAACACGCGGCCCATTTTCTACCCGCTCAGGGGCCAATCGAAGTCTTTGTCCATCACAACACGCTGCATGCCTTTGAAAAACAGGAATTTCATGCCGCCGTTCAAGCAGGTTATGCTCGCTATCGTGCAGAGCCGTACCTTTCGGAACAGGAATTTCGTCGGCTCTACGACGTCGGCCGGATCACGGATCAGGACCTGGAATTCGCTATCCTGGATGATCTCGGGGAGAAGCGAAACGACGAGATAAACGGTCTGGGAACACGCGCCGAGATTCGATTCGCGATGTTGCGGCATGCCATCCAAGTGGGGCCTGATGCAGAATTACGATGGATCGTTGCTGAGACAGACGCGCTGGAACGTTTTCGCAAAAAGACGACGCAAATCAACCGCACACGCATCATCTCCGCAGCACAAAAGTTGCTACAGAAGGCTGACGGTGTAGAAAATTCGATCGTCGATCTCAGTGGCTTGCTAGCGAAGTTTAGTGCCAACTCCTCCAAATGGTCCGATGCAGAACGGGAGTCCTTTTCTCTGCATCTCCTGTGGCGTGTTTGTCTCGAGGGCATGGGATCCTTTTCTGGAAAAAAAACAAACACGACAAGCTTCGTCCGTCCTCGGGACATGTTGCTGCATGCAACAGGAGAAGATATCGACCGTGACGTGCATGATGTGTTGATTCGGTTCTGTGCGGCATACGTCGATCAAGGGTACTCGGATTGGATACTGCCCAATCGTGAACAAGGTTTCTATGAATCGTTTCTTGCCTTGTATGCGGTGCGGGTTCGGGGAACGGACCGCTGGTTGCGGCAGTTACCTGCAGAGCTCAAGACGCTGATTGAAAACAAAGTGACCGCAGAAGCCTCGATAGAAAACTCGCTGCGTGAGCTCGGTATTCCGTCGTCGCAACGTGAAGAGTTCATCACCCAATCGCTGCTCGCATTGGGGGGATGGGCTGGAATGATCTGGCAACTCGAATCGGGTGTGGACTGGGTTGTGCATTCCATTGCGAAAGGATCTTTGGTCGGCATGCTGGCGGTGCAATTGATCCTGGAGAAGTACGCCGTTCGCAATCTCGGGGAGCGTGTTTTTGGCAACTGTTCCTCAATCAGTAATATCCTCGATTCAGCCCGCCAGCGTATTGCCGAGCCGAAACCGCTGACCATCGAGCGGCGCGCTTTTCTATTATTTCAAGTCGCTCAGATGCTGGGCTGGACGCCGCTTGAGTTGCTCCAATTGAAAGAATCCGAGTGGGCCGAACTCAGTGATGAGGTGGAAGGCTTTTCAGCGATGCATCGTCGCCGTGTTTTTCACGAAGCCTACGAACGCCAATATCGGTTGGCAGCTCTTGATGCGTTCGCAGAGTATTCCACTCGGCTCAGGCAAGCGGGACTAACCTTAAAGGGGCAGCGACCAAGCTTTCAGATCGTCACATGCATTGATGATCGCGAGGAATCGTTTCGTCGGCATTTGGAGGAGGTTGAGCCCAATTGCGAAACGTTTGGTGCTGCAGGGTTCTTTGCGACAGCGATTTACTATCGCGGTGCCGCTGACGGTTTCTACAAACCGTTGTGCCCAGGTGTCATGATCCCTGACCATTACGTACAGGAGGACGTCGGATACACGTTCGAAGGCGTGCATCGTGAACGAGCAGAGTTGCGGCGGCGGCTTGGTTTGGCAAGTCGTGCATTTCATACGCGCAGTCGCACGTTCCTCGGCGGAATGATTACCGGGATCGTCGGGTCACTCGCAACGGCTCCATTGGTCGCGCGCGTTTTATTTCCGCACCTGACGGCGCGGATTCGTCGGCGATTCGGATCACTGCTTCAACCACCGCTGGCAACCAAATTGCAGTTGGAGCGGTACGAGAAAGACCCTGGACCAGATAACGGTCATATTGGGTACTCGACCGATGAAATGGCGGACGTGGTCTTGCGTTTGTTGCAAGATATGGGGCTGACGAAGACCGAGGACTTTTCGCGGTTGTTTGTTGTTTGCGGTCATGGTTCTTCAAGCCTCAATAACCCGCATGAATCGGCCTATTGCTGCGGGGCTTGTGCGGGAAAACGTGGCGGACCGAATGCCCGTGCGTTTGCTCAAATGGCCAACGACTGGCGCGTTCGTGCCAAGGTCTCTGCGCTGGGAATTGCGATTCCGGACGACACCATGTTTGTCGGGGCATATCACAACACCTGCGATGATTCCGTGGTGTTCTATGATCTTGATCGACTTCCCGCATCACACCGTGAGGACTTTGAAGCCGCACGCGAGTCGATTGAAGAGGCTCGTCGACGCAACGCACACGAACGCTGTCGCCGATTCGATTCGGCTCCGCTGTCGATTTCACCCCGAGATGCGCTGCGGCATGTCGAAGCGCGCGCTCAGGACATTTCACAAGCGCGCCCTGAGTACAACCATGCTACGAATGCCTTATGTCTTGTCGGTCGTCGTGCTTGGTCGCGCGGCTTGTTCCTGGATCGCCGCGCATTTCTGACTTCGTACGATCCGTCTCAGGATGATGACGAACATTCCATACTCCAGCGAATCCTCGCTGCCGCAATTCCCGTGTGTGCGGGCATCAACCTGGAATACTACTTTTCTTGTGTGGATTACACGACCTACGGATCTGGTTCCAAACTGCCGCACAATATTGTTTCTCTGCTGGGGGTGATGGAAGGCACGTCGAGCGATCTGCGAACCGGTCTTTACCAGCAGATGGTGGAGATCCATGAACCGTTACGAATTACCTTTTTGATTGAATCGACCCCCTCAGCGATGCTCTCGATCATGGAACGCAACTCGTCAATCGACCAGTTGGTGCGAGGAGCTTGGGTGCACCTGGTTGTGATTGACCCGTCGACATCGAAGATCGAAGTTTTCAATGGCGATGGTTTTCACCCTTACGAAACGAGTTCAACGATATTGCCGCAAGTCGATTCGTCTTTGGAGTGCTATCAAGGCTCGCGTGAGCATCTCCCCTTCTTCTCGATCCGTGAAGCAAGGGGAGCGCAATGACTACCCCGTCAGTACTTCAATTGCTTGGCCTGATCGTCGTGACCACTCCGGCCGTCTTGTTGACTGCACTCGGACTCCCATTACTTATGGGAATTCAATTGAGCGAAACCACTCAGGCTCGATTGACTAAAGCGTGTGTCGCGACCGGGTTACTTGCGGCTGTGGCGATTCTCGGAGTGATGCTCTTGACCGGTTCGCGGAATGTTCCGATTGAACTTGGCAATTGGGTGTCGATCCAACATGAGCACGAACACTTTCACTTTCACCTCAAATTTGTATTCGATCGTCTCTCTGTTCCGTTCGTAATACTTTCATTTGTACTGTGCGGCACGGTCGGTGCTTTCGCGACTGTTTACCTGCATCGCGAGAAAGGCTACGGACGATTCTTTCTGCTCTATGCGTTGTTTCTATTGGGGATGGTCGTTTCGTCACTGGCCGGGACGATCGAAACGCTATTTTTCGGCTGGGAGTTAGTGGGGCTGTCGTCGGCTTTGTTGGTCGCATATTTTCACGAACGACCGGGGCCGGTCCGCAATGGACATCGAGTCTGGACAACCTATCGAGTCGCCGATGCTGCTTTCTTGATCGCCGCTCTGACGCTACACCACTTAACCGGGGCTGGCGATTTTAGCGGCCTCATGGGATCGGGGGCGTGGCCAGACGGGGTTGCCGCGATCGGTTCCTGGCAAGCCTTGGCCGTCGGATCGTTATTGTTACTTGCTGCAGCCGGTAAGTCGGGGATGGTTCCATTCTCCGGTTGGCTGCCACGAGCTATGGAAGGGCCAACCCCCTCGAGCGCTGTGTTCTATGGAGCGTTATCGATTCATCTGGGGACTTACCTGCTGTTGCGCGTGAGTCCTTTGCTCGACGTATCCTTGCCGCTGCGGCTTGCCGTGATCGCCTTGGGGCTGGTCTCGGCGATCTTTGGAACGCTCGCTTCCAGAGTGCAAAGTGACGTGAAGAACGCATTGGCATTTGCGTCTTTGGCACAGGTGGGAATTATTACGATCGAAATCGGACTGGGGCTGCGGTACATCGCCTTGATTCACATGATCGGCCATGCCTGTTTGCGGACTCTGCAATTGCTGCGGGCACCCTCGGTGCTTCGTGATCATCAAATGCTCGAAGACGCTGTGGGGCACCATCTGACCGGCGACGAAGTGAACCCGCCACAATCCGCAACCAATTTTCAGTTGTGGCTGTATCGCCTGGCCCTGCAACGCGGCAACCTGGATGCGTTTCTTGACGACTGGGTTGTCTATCCGTTTGCAAAGACATTTCGGTTATTTGATTCGCTGGAGCGTCGCTGGACTGACCTGTTATCAGGAGGAGCATCACGAGAATCTGACAAGCTTTCACCTTATAGCGATACGCTAGAGGATATGTCTTAATGTCAGAACTTCATCTTCCTTGGCTTGAACTGTCGGTCCTGCTTCCGATTCTTGGCGCCGTCTGGGTCTCGATGCTGAAAGATCGTGATCGTGCACGAATTCACAGTATCGTGATCTGTATCTTGACGCAGATCTGTGCGACGGGTGAGTGGCTTGATTTTGCCTCGCTCGGCACTTTCGAGGCACATGATCATTGGGATGTTTTTCAGTTGATTCTGCATCGCGATGTGTTCGTGATTGACGAGTTGAGTGCTCCGCTGTTACCGCTTGGTGCATTGCTGTATCTGACCACAGTGCTCACGACCTTGCGCACCAAAATCAATCGTTTCTCGTTCGGCTGGACGTTGTTTTCTGAATCCATCTTACTGGCCACCTTGGCTTGCCGGCATCCTTGGCTGATTATTTTACTTCTGACGGTAGCGATCATTCCTCCATTCATCGAACTGCGAAAGCGGAATCAAAATACCCGCGTGTTTTCGCTGCACATGGGGTTGTTCGTCTTGCTGCTCGTTTCGGGGCAAATACTGGTCTCGGCTGATGCCAGTCCAACCAATCCGTCGATTATTGCTGGCTGTCTGCTGACCGCCGGTGCATTGATTCGCAGTGGAATCTGCCCGTTGCACTGCTGGATGACGGACCTGTTTGAGAAAGCCACTCTGGGGACCGCGCTGTTATTTGTGACACCGATGACGGGAGCCTACGCAGTCATTCGGCTCGTCTTCCCCATCGCCCCCACATGGGCGCTGCAAAGCATTGCCATCCTTTCGCTGATTACGGCTGTATATGCCGCTGGGATGGCATTGGTGCAGCGCGACTCCCGACGATTCTTCTGTTATTTATTTCTAAGCCACTCGTCGCTCGTACTGGTTGGACTGGAGATGGCCAAGCCAATCGGACTAGCCGGCGCGCTTTGTGTCTGGCTGTCGGTCGGCATTTCCATCCTGGGATTCGGTCTTGCGCTACGAAGTGTCGAGGCGCGAACCGGACGCTTGACGCTGGCCAACTTTCACGGACTTTACGAACACACGCCGTTTCTGGCGGGGATGTTTCTGCTGACGGGATTGGCAGCGATCGGTTTTCCCGGAACGATTGGCTTCATTGGCATGGAACTGCTCGTTGAAGGAGCTGTTGAAGTCTATCCCATGATCGGGATGGCCGTTGTTGTGGCGGCGATGCTCAATGGCATCGCGGTTGTCAAAGCCTATTTTCACATTTTTACGGGAACGCGACACACCGCTTCTATTTCACTGCGGTGTCGACCCGCTGAACGCATCACGATTCTCATTATGGTCGTATTGATCATTGGTGGCGGAATCGTTCCACAACCAGGAGTTGAGTCGCGCTATCATGCCGCGAGAGTTTTGCTGGAACACCGAGAAGTTCAGGGTGAACGGACAGGCAATACAAAGGCTTCAGAAATAGACGACGTATCCAACGATCAATTCCCCCTACGGTCAAAAACTAAGATCGTCGCAGAAATGAAAGACAAATGAGCATAGAAGAGAACAAAGCCGTTGAAATCCCGCGCGGAGACGTGACTGGTTTCACCAAGTATTTAAAGAAAGACCTTATCTCCGGATTTTTGGTCTTTTTGATCGCTTTACCGTTGTGTCTCGGCATCTCTTTGGCGTGTGGGTATCCACCGATCGCTGGTATTTTTACCGCCATCATTGGTGCGATCCTGACGACGTTCATCAGTAACAGTGAGTTGACGATCAAAGGTCCGGCTGCCGGATTGATTGTCATTGCCATTGGTTGCATCGAGGATTTCGGTGGCGATGGCATGATGGGCGGTTGGTCGGATGCAGATATGACGGCTTATAAAGCAGCACTTGCGGTCGGCGTGGCCGCAGCCGTGATGCAAATTCTATTCGGACTGTTCCGCGGGGGCATTCTTGGTGAGTTTTTCCCGATTTCAACTGTCCACGGAATGTTGGCGGCGATTGGGGTGATCATCATTATCAAGCAATTTCCTGTCGCCCTCGGTGTGTCTGCCAGTGGGGAACCGCTCGAAATGCTCGAGGAAATTCCGCATTACATCTTGGAGGCCAATCCAGCAATCGCGGCGATTGGCATCGTCAGTATTCTGGTGATGTTCTTCTGGCCCTTTGCCGGGAAACGCTTTGAATTCCTCAAGAAAATTCCATCGCCCATGGTCGTGCTGATCGTGACAATCCCCATGGGATTAGCATTCGATTTACTCCATGAACACTCTTACACTCTACAAGGTCATAAATATCAACTTGGAGAGCAATATCTCGTCAAGATGCCGGAACATGTCTTCGGCATGTTTGATGATATCACCACGCCCGACTTCTCGGCATTGCGCCAACTCAAAGCGTGGAAGTGGGCCATGATGTTCTTCATCATCGGAAGCCTGGAATCTCTGCTCAGCGCAAAAGCCGTGGATCTGATCGATCCTTGGAAACGTAAGACCAGTATGAACCGTGATGTGGTTGCCGTTGGTGTCGGCAACCTGTGTGCCTCATGGGTTGGCGGTTTACCGATGATCTCAGAAATCGTCCGCTCCAAAGCGAATATCGACAACGGTGCCCATACGCGGTTCTCTGACATGTGGCACGGCATTTTTCTGCTGGTGTTCGTCGCCTTGTTTCCCACATTTCTACATGAAATTCCACTCGCTGCATTGGCCGGAATGCTGGTCTACACAGGCTACCGACTGGCTCATCCAAGTGAGTTTATTCACGTTTATCGCATCGGCAAAGAACAACTGGCCATCTTTATGACGACGCTGGTTGTTGTCTTGGCAACCGACCTGCTCATCGGTGTCGCAGCAGGCATCCTTCTGAAGATGGTGATTCACGTTTCCAACGGTGTGCCGATTAAGTCATTGTTTAAACCGTACATCGAAGTACAGGAACTCGACGACAATACGAGTCTGATCCTCGCTCGTGAGTCGGCTGTCTTTAGTAACTGGATCCCTTTCCGGCATCAGATCGAACAAATCGGTCTTGTGCAGAAACGGAATCTCATTGTCGATGTCTCTGACACGAAGCTTGTTGATCACAGCGTGATGGAGAAGCTTGACGAAATGAAACGCGACTTCGAGCAAGAGGGGTTATCCTTTGAAGTTCGAGGGCTCGTCGCTCTGCAGCCACTTGCCAAAAATATTCACGCCGCTCGCAAGAGTGGCTTGGCAACCATGCGGCGACTGACAATCGTTGCCGCAGCGGATATTGAACCGTGGCTGGAACAAAAAATTATTGAATTGGGGGCGTCAGGCTATACATCGCAACCATGTTCCGGTGCCGGTCGAAGCGACCTTGAAAGTGGAGGAGTCGCGACAACCTCAAAAGTACGCATCGAGGTGGTCATGCCTGATGCAATCTGCGAAGGCATTATTAAATTTCTGCGGCAGGATGTACTTCCCACACATCGCGTCATGGTGAGCGTCGAATTGGTCGATGTTGTCCGCCGCGATCATTTCGACTTGCTAGAAGTTGAGGACAATGCCATTCAACATCACTGAATGGAGAGGGTTGGGAAATAATTGATCTGAAAGCAGTACGATATCTATTCAATCCAGACCATTTCGGGACGGTCGATCACTTAATCTGCGCCTCTTCACGGAGTTCGCGAGCGAAGGTGAGGTTGTAGTTACGGGCTGTCGCGTTGACTCTCTACTGCCGACTCGGCGTGGGGCGCACAAGGCAGAAATTCAGCAGAAACAGATTAGGCCATATGCTGCTACTGGATGCATCGCAAGGACTTGCGACCTGAATGAGGGGCGGATTTAATTGCTCCTTCTAGAAGGCGACTGCTCTTTCTCTATCCGATTGCCCTACTTGCTTCCTTCTAAAGTCTTGACCGATCGGTCAAGACTGCATAGATTTGCGAGGAAGCAGAACCGAGAACTTCACGTTGAGAGAATCCAATGCCGTGGGAAAAGTCATTTGACGAATCGGACGTCATCGAGCAGGCGATGGAGGTCTTTTGGGAGAAAGGCTACGCCGCCACGTCGATTTCTGACATCACCGACGCGACAGGCATCAAACGCGGCAGTCTCTACAACGCGTTTGATGGCAAGGAAGACCTCTTTTTTCAATCGCTGCTGAAATATGACAACGATCGCAGGAAAGAGCGACTGCGTCAGTTGGAAAAGATCGATGACCCACGCGAATCCATTTCCCAATTCTTTGACTTTGCTGTCAAAAGTGCGCTGAAAGACCCGGACAAGAAGGGGTGCCTGCTGATCAATACAGCGCTGGATTGTGCGCAACACGATGCTGAGGTCCAAAAGATAGTCCGCGACGCATCGCAAGAGATGTCCACCTTCTTTGAAAAACAAATCCGACGGGGGCAGAAGTTAGGTGTCATCCCCAGCACCATCGAGCCGCGCGAAACGGGGAGAGCATTGTACGCACTGCTGGTCGGCATCATCGTATTGGGACGTGGCACATTTGGGAAAACGGTGCTTCAGCAGATGGCCGCACAGGCGGCGCGTTTGATTTCATGAAAGTCGCAACGGTCGATGCGAACACAAACGAGGAGTTTTACCGTTCGGCGTTACGGTTCAATGCTTCATCCAGATCAAGAAAAGTGTCGCCCTGCGTTTTTCTCAACACCTATAGACCGGTTGGTCACAACTAACAGAAAGTCTCACGATGACAGAATTCGTAGTTCACACGATTGAAGATGCCCCGGAAAAGAGCAAGGCACTGTTGGAAAGCAGCAAGAAGGCCTATGGCATGGTGCCCAACCTGCACGCCGTCATGGCGGAATCGCCAGCGCTGCTGGAAGCGTATAAAACGATTTCCAACATCTTTGACAAGCAGACAAACCTGAGCGCGACTGAGCAACAGATCATTGCCATGACCAACAACCGTCTGAACGGGTGCACATATTGCATGGCAGCTCACACATCCATTATGCAAGGTGCGAAGGTGGCCGAGGATGTCATCACCGCCCTGCGTGACGGCACACCGATCGCTGATCCGAAACTAGAAGCACTGCGCGTCTTCGCGGAGAAAGTTAATGTCAAACGCGGCTTGTTGGATGATGGCGACATCGAAGCGTTACTGTCTGCCGGATACACCAAACAGACCGTCTTCGACGTGATTGTGGGGACTGCCTACAAGGTGTTGTCGAACTACACCAATCATGTTGCCCAAACACCGCTCGACAAGATGTTCGCGAAAAACGAGTGGAGTGCGGAGCCGCATCCTGCCTAGAAACGATTGTTATTCCGACAGTTTCTCCAGCAGAGTAAAAATTCGTCCAACTCTTACATGCTTAAAGGTCTAGACAAATGGCATTCGACGTGAAAAACAAAACCGTTTTGGTCACCGGCGCCAATCGTGGAATCGGAAAATCGATTCTGGAAGAAGCTCTGAATCGCGGAGCCAAAAAAGTTTATGCTGCTGTGCGTAAAATCGAATCGGCCGAATCGCTCGTCGCGGAACATGGTGACAAAGTCGTACCCGTTCGCGTTGATCTAGAGGACGCGGATTCAATCACCGCCGCCGCTCAGGTCGCATCCGATGTGGACGTCGTTATCAACAACGCGGGAGTACTCAAGCAGAAATCAGCCATCGACGCAGGGGCGATCGAGGCCCTTCAGTTTGAAATGAATACGAATGTCTACGGGTTGATGCGCGTTGCGCAAGCATTTGCTCCAGTCTTGAAATCAAATGGCGGCGGGGCATTCGTGCAACTCAACAGTGTCGCATCGGTCAAAACGTTCTCGAACATGGCCACGTATTGCGCATCGAAAGCGGCAAGTTACTCGATCACGCAGGGCTTACGAGAATCGCTGCGGGAGCAAGGCACGCATGTCGTCAGCGTGCATCCCGGACCGATTCAAACCGACATGGGGCAAGAAGCGGGCTTCGGAGACATGGCTGCTTCACCGTCCTTGGTTGCCACAGCAACCTTCGATGCGATTGCCGAAGGTCGTTTTCATGTCTGGCCCGACCCGATGGCCGAACAACTGGGCGCAGCCTATCAAAGTTTTGCCGAAAACGTTGTTGAAGCGAACGTGCAATAAGACATTGCGTGATCGATCGAAGTCGGTCTCGCAAGTGTTTGAATTACTCAATGGTGAAACTCCGTCGCCCGTACGACTTCAGTTACTCAAGCCAGGAACCACGACATGATTCAAAAAATCACAGCATTCATAGTGACCCTTTTGGTTCTAGGACTCAGTGGCCACAACATCACTGCGCAAGAGACCAGCCCAAAACGTCAATCGGAGCAGCCCATGCCGCGTCCCAAAATCATCGTCTGTGACGTGAATGAAACCTTGCTTGATCTTGCTCCATTGAAGAAGTCTGTCGGTAAAGCGTTGAATGGGCGGGAAGATTTATTGCCGCTGTGGTTTTCGACGATGCTCCACTATTCGCTGGTAGAAACGCTGAGTGACAACTACCACAGCTTTGGGGAAATCGGTACGGCCGCATTGATGATGGTCGCCAAGACGCAAGGGATTGATCTTGAATACGAAGAGGCAAAAGCAGCGATCGTGACGCCACTTCGATCGCTGCCTCCGCATCCCGATGTCGTCGAAGGGCTCAAAGCACTCAAAGAGAACGGGTATCGACTGGTCAGTTTGACCAATTCCTCAGCCGTGGGAGTGGAAACTCAGTTTAAGAACGCGGGGCTCATCGATTTGTTCGAGAAGCGCTATAGCATCGAGAGCATCAAAAAGTTCAAGCCACACCCTGACACTTACCGCATGGTTCTCGACGACCTCGGCGTGCAACCCGAGGAAGTCCTGATGGTCGCCGCTCATGCCTGGGATTTGGCCGGCGCCAAAAATGTGGGACTACAGACGGCTTTTGTAAAACGCCCGGGAAAGACGCTCTATCCGAACGTGCCAAAACCAGATTACGTGGTAAGTGACCTCAAGGAGCTTGTGCGAGTCCTGAAAAATCAGTGACCCGTCGGAACCGGACCGAAGTCGTCGAGAGGAGACCGCAGTGGTCGCTTCGGTTATCCTTGGCTCATTCCGACACGCTGCTTTTCCCGCGAGGGGCAATGCTCATCCTTCCGAAAGGACAGGCAACGGAAATAAGGGGCGAATTTCCACGGTCCCTTTTTTTGCGGGCGGAAGACGTGCTGCGATGGCAATAGCTTCGTCCAGATTCTCGACATCGATCAGATAATAGCCACCGAGTTGCTCGGTTGTTTCCGCAAACGGGCCGTCTGTGACCTGACGTTTCCCCTCGCGAACCTGAACGCTGGTTGCCGTTGTGACAGGATGCAGCGGATTTGATGAGATCAATTTGCCTTGCGCCTCAAGCTCATTGCTAATGCCCATCGACTCAATCATGCACTCCTTGCGTTCCTCTTCAGTCCAGCAATCTTCAGCTCCGTAAATCAGCAGCATGTATTTCATGTTACTCCTCTTTTTCTTTTTGTAGGTTGGACTTGCCCAAGGCGAGGCGGAATACGTCAGGTTGACGCAGACCCAGTGCGATCCAAGCAAGCACACCGATGATGATTGGGAAGAAGAACGCTTCACCCGCGCGGACGTGCGTTGCCGTCGCGCCGCCCAAGTAGGCTGCAAGCAGAATCGCCGCGACGAATGCAGTCCGTGGTATCAAAAACAGCACAGCGATGGCAACTTCGACAATGCCGATCTTCACCATCACCTCTTCGCTCCATCCCATCTTGGCAAACATTTCTGCTTTGCCTTCCCACTCCGTAAACTTCCCGGAAGCACTTGCGAATATCAAGAATAGGGAAATGAGAACACTTAACACCCATCCTGTGATTCGCAGTTTCTTGGACCCATGCATGATTTTCCCTCGTAGGCTTGCTTTAGTTTCGCCACATCAAGTTTGACCATTTGCTGCATTGACTGCATCACGCGACGAGATTTCACAGCGTCAGTATCATTGACAAGTTCGAAGAACTCTTCAGGCACGATCTGCCAACGCATTCCATATTTGTCGTTGAGCCATCCGCACATCACCGGTTTTCCACCATCCGCGGAAAGTGCATCCCAGTAGCGATCCACTTCCGCTTGGTCTTTGCAACTCACTGAGAGCGACACACGGTCATTGAACGGTTCGTTCGGACCGCCGTTGAGAGCCTGATACCGCTGACCAGCTAATTCAAATTCGATGACAACGACATCGCCCGCCTTGCCGCCCGGCCAAGCGTCATGGTTCACCATTTTATGGTGGATTTTGGAATCGTCAAAAACTGAGACGTAAAACTGCACCGCTTCTTCAGCATTGCCGTCGAACCACAGGCAGGGAGTGATGGTTTGTGTTGTCGTCATTGTTGTCGTACCTATCGCTGGGGTTGGGATTGATCACGAAAAAACGAAACGCATGAAAAATTGCCTGGGAGTGTTCCGTTTCAGGTCTTTTTTGTGGTTTGATAATTTTAGTTGTGGGCAAGGACCGCCTTAGGTTATTTCTGTGAATTGGCTTCAATTGGGTTCGCCCGGCACCATCACCATCCAGCCAACGCCGAATTTATCCGTCACCATGCCGAATCGTGGTGACCAGAAGGTTTTCTCCAGCGGCATGTCCACGGTTCCCCCCTCAGCGAGGGCTGCGAATGCGCGATTGCATTCCTCTTCCGTTGACACGGACAATGCGAGACGAAAGCCCTCAAAGTTCGTCCCGTCGCCGCACCCGTCCGAGGCCATCAGCATCATTTTTCCGATGTTAAACGAAGCGTGCATGACCTTGTTCTCGAATCCCGGCTGAAGCATGTCTTCCGGGACAGGATCAGGGCTTTCATGGAAACGCATCAGCATGGTGACGGTCGCGCCGAGCGATTCTTTATAAAAATCGAGTGCTTCTTCGCAGCGACCGGAAAAGAACAGGTAGGGCTGAACGATGCTGGATTGCATCGCCATCGTTTGCCGCAGACCTTCTTCGTGGGCCGCAACCGTACCATCGGGATCACTTTCGGCGAAGTCTTCCATCTCGAAGAGCGGCCGGATCTCGATGTCCGATTCTTCCTGCATGGGGTTCGGGCATTTCTTGACCCATTCCACTGCCTGCTCCATCGAGTCAACTTGCCAGAGCCAATAACCGGCGATCAACTCCTTGGTTTCTGCAAAAGGGCCATCGGTCACGGTTCGACTCTGACCACGAAACGTGACGCGCTTGCCCTCGGAACTCGGCTTCAAACCATCGCCTGCCTGCATGATTCCTGCTTTGACGAGTTCCTCGTTAAATTGCCCCATCGCTTGCAGCAATTCCGCACTAGGCATTTCCCCCGCTTCTGAACTCGCCGATGCTTTTACGATGACCATGACCTTCATGTTGTTGACTCCTGCTTCCACGGTTAAAAGTCTTCACAATCGTTCTTTAGAGCGAAATTCACCAAGTCTAGGCGGCTTCGCGACTCAAAATAGTCGAATAAGGATTTCGCTAATCGACAACTCGGTTCAGAAAATGTCAATCTTTTTTGAAACCCGCTGCACGCCGCCACTGCATCAGTTGTCCAAGATGATACGACTCATGCGACGCCAGCAGATAGATAGCGATACGTCCAATGGTGGGTGCGAACTCCCGCAGTTTCTCCGGCGTCGGGCGTGAGAAATAGTCCCGATGCTTCGCTCTCACGGCAGAATCGACTAGTTCATGCCGCTGTTTCAAGGTTGCCAGAAGTTCGGATTGGGAAGCGTAGTGAGAGCGATCGGTGACCGGAATCGAGCCATTGCCATATTTCTGGTTTTCCTCTTCAGCGGAATCTCCCTCCGTTTCATCCAGTAGGCTTAGTAGAAAGCCGAGTGAGGCGTTCAGGTGGCTGAGTGTCCAGGCCGGATGATTGACGACTCCACCGGGTTGCTCCGCGAGTCGCTCGTCAGGAATGTCTGCAACCGCTTCTTCGAGCCATATTAAATGGTCGCGGAATACGCCCAGCATCAGGTCAATTGCAGGATCGTCACACTCCCCGCTTTGTTCCCTGGCGACATTCGCACCGCGAGCCGCAATGAGGGCATTGACCTCAGCATCAGCCGGACGAATCTCGAACGGCCCGACTTTCACGCCGGGATGCTGAGACATCAGCGCAATGGCATGAGTCAAATCGCGAGCTTCGAGTAACAGAATCCCGCCCAGCATCTCCTTGGTTTCGGCATACGGCCCATCTGTCACATCAACCGCACCGTTCTTAATTCGCAGCGTCACAGCATTCTCAGCGGACTGCAGCGCCTCGCCGCCAATAAAATGCCCACCGCGCCGCAATTCGTCGTCGTAGTCAAGGCAGGCCTCCATCATCCGCTGGCCTTCCGCTTCGGGAAGTTCTGCGAACTGATCCGCGTCATAGAATCCCAAACAAACAAATTTCATCAGTTCCCCCTATTATTGAGGCATTTTTCCTGCGCCATAGCCGTGCTGGCTTCGGCTTGCTACTAATTAGTCGAATGGAAATGGGACAGATCGACAGCAAATGAATATTATTCAAAAAATATTGTCGGTCTCCGCGACGCAAAAGCGGCCATCGGTTCTAATCACCAAAGAGCAGGCAGGAACGAAGTATGAAGACGCCCGCGAAAAAGAAGAAACTGTCAGCAAAACAGCGTGACGGGTTGCTCGAAGCTCTGCAGTCCCGCTTTGAGAACAACACAAACCGGCATTCGGGGATCAAGTGGGTGAAGGTTCAAGACAGGTTAGAAGCTCATCCCACAAAACTGTGGTCGCTGCATGAGATGGAGAGCACGGGCGGCGAACCCGATGTTGTTGGTCACGATAAACAGACAGGCGAATATATTTTCTATGATTGTTCGGCGGAAAGCCCTAAAGGTCGCAGAAGTGTCTGCTACGATCGCGAAGGACTGGAGTCGAGGAAACAACATCAACCGAAAAACAATGCACTGGATATGGCTGCTGCCATGGGCATTGAACTGTTAACGGAGCAGCAATATCAAGAATTGCAGCAACTTGGGGAGTTCGATTTAAAAACTTCGAGCTGGCTGCAAACGCCGCATGAAGTGCGGGATCTCGGCGGAGCGATCTTTGGTGATCGCCGTTTCGGCCGCGTCTTCGTCTATCACAACGGAGCACAGTCTTACTATGCCGCCAGAGGGTTCCGTGGTTCGTTAAGGATTTAGAGTCTCGGGCATCCCCCCCCCGCCCTGCATGACCAACAGCTTGACCAGTGTGTCCTGGAGGTCTGGCACGAGCATCTTGCCGCCGAAAACGATTGCTAGGTGCTCTCGAGTTCCTTGATTTTGCGGCTGAGGAAGCGTCGTTCCGGCTCCTGCCGCGTCAATGCTATGGATTGCTCAAATGCGGCGCGTGCATCGTCATGCCTTTTTAGTCGTCGCAGCAGTTCGCCGCGTGCCGAATGCGCAAGGTAGTAGTCCGCCAGTTCAACGCGCTGAAGAATCGCATCAATCAACTGCAGTCCCGCTTCAGGACCGTCACGCATCGCGACTGCGACGGCGCGATTCAATTCGACGACCGGCGACGGTTCCGCGCGAACCAATACGTCGTACAAAGCGACAATCTGCGGCCAATCCGTTTCCGTTGCAGTCGCAGCGTCTGCGTGAACCGCTGAAATCGCCGCTTGGATCGTATAAGAACCGATGCGGCGGGTTGCCATCGCCCGCTCAACAAGTTGTTTTCCCTCGTCAATCAGTTCTTGATCCCAAAGATTTCGGTCCTGATCTTCAAGCAACACGATGTCACCATCGGGAGTCGTGCGTGCCGTGCATCGCGATTCGTGCAACAGCATCAACGCCAACAGTCCCATGGCCTCCGCATCCGGCAGCAACTCAAGCAGCAACCGCGCCAGGCGAATCGCTTCTGCGGAGAGATCCGTTCGCGCCACCGTGTCGCCCGTCGAGGCAGAGTATCCCTCATTAAAAACGAGATAGATCACAGCCAACACAGAATCGAGTCGTTCCGGCAGGTCGGGGAGTGAGGGAACGGCGTAGGGAATGCCCGCGTCGCGGATTTTCGCTTTACCCCGCACGATCCGCTGCGCCATCGTGGAGGGGGAGACAAGAAACGCCGCCGCAATCTCTTCGGTCGTCAGGCCGCAGACTTCGCGAAGCGTGAGCGGAACTTGGACTTTCGGATCGATTGCCGGATGGCAGCAGGTGAAAATCAAACGCAGGCGATCGTCCTGGATATCCGACTGAGCCAATGCCTGATTGTCCTCCGTCACTGCTTGTAGTCGGGCCAGCAGTTCCGGTTGTGCTTCAGTGAATCGACTCCGTCGACGAATGGTGTCAATCGCTTTATGGCGAGCCGTGCTAACCAGCCAAGAATAGGGGTTCGCTGGAACACCATCAATCGGCCACTGCTGCAATGCAATCGTAAATGCCTCGTGCAGCATTTCTTCGGCCAAGTCGAAGTCACGAATCAATCGAACGAGAGTTGCAAAAACGCGCCGAGACACACGACGATAAATCTCGCCGAATTGATCTGCTTCGTTTGGGGAGTGATCCTGGGGCATGAGGAGACCGGTTAGAACGCACGTTTCCGAAAATCCAACTCCACAGCATCTTACCGAATCCTCACAGCGGAAGAAATGATCCGTCGGGCGGACGCGTTGGCACGATCTGGCCCTAGCAACCATGGCGTGTCATCGAAAACGAACGCGACCTCTAGCTGCCTGCACTAACGCATGCTCAATAACTCGGCTTTGAGCTTACTAAGAGACTGACCCATCTCAGCAATCGCCTGTCGGTGGTCAGAGATGTCCGTATTGCCGCCACGCAGCGGGTCGAGTACCAGTGCTTCATGCTTGAGGTACTCGGAACACGCATAGGGTACGAGGTGAGCGATTTCTAGTGGAATGGTGGTCACCCCGTTGCGATCACCATGTAGTAAATCGCCGGGGTGGATCGTCACGCCTCCGATATGAACGGGTACGTCGACTGATTCGATGTGACAATGGCCGTGACCGCACACCGCGCCATGGCTGAAGCACGGAAAATCGAGTGCGCGCACGTTGTCCAGATCACGAGCTGCCCCGGATGTGATGAGACCCACAGCGCCGAAAGTTTTATACGTCAGGCACATGCCGTCCCCGAACGTCGCGCCTGCAGGGGGATCGTCGAGATCCTGAAACACCACGATGCTTGGCTCTGAATGGTCTGCCAGAAATTCGAGCAGTTGGAAGGCAGGATTGGGATCGCCCTCTCGACGTCGAGCCGGTTCCGCTGAGCGAAACGTCGCCGTTGCTGCATAGCCGACCATCGGGGGCAGGTCGGGAAAACAAGCAGCAATGCGGCGGTCCATATAACCGGCGGTCGGCGAGCGAACATCAAACAGTTCAATCGCATTGCAAATCGTGGGTGTGTCGAATCTCCCCAGTTCAGCGAGATTCGGTGGTTGAGGCGATTCCGTGACTGAGTTCATCGTGAAATTTCCAGTAGATTTGATTGACGTCGCCCAGCCCACTAAATACTATTTAACTGGAATATCAAAGTCAAACAAACTAGTCGCTGATTGTTAAATGGCATCAATGTCTACAAGCGTCAGAATTCAGGAAACACAGTCTGTTGACCTGGCAGACCGTCTTCGCGAGCGCATTCAATCATCTGGACTCGCCGATGGTGAGTTGTTCATGACGGAATCGGAGCTGGCTGAGGAGTACGGCGTCTCCCGCACCGTGGCTCGTGAGGCTGTGGGCCGATTGGCTGCGATTGGGTTGTTGGAGGGGCGCAAGAGTAAAGGGCTGGTCGTGCGACGCCCGGATCCGCTGCGATTGCTCGAAATTGGTTTGCCGTCGCTGATCGATTCGCAACAGGACATTTCCGAGCTGGCCATGTTGCGCTATGTGTTGGAAATGGGAGCCGTCGAACCGGCGGTGCGTAATGGGACGGATGAGCAGGTTCAGCGACTCAGCGAACTTGCTGTCGAGATGGAAGAGGCGATTCGTAACGGGAAGAGCCAACAGGTTCCGGAGATTGACATCGCCTTTCATTCCGTTCTGCTCGAGATGACCGGTTCGACACTGGTGGCCGGGATGCAGCGTGTTTTGGTTCGCTTTTTCGCATCGAGTCGCGATG
The DNA here is from genome assembly GCA_942492455.1 of uncultured Planctomycetaceae bacterium. Classification (GTDB taxonomy): domain Bacteria; phylum Planctomycetota; class Planctomycetia; order Planctomycetales; family Planctomycetaceae; genus Symmachiella. The sequence goes on from CALOFE010000007.1 coordinate 511,073, forward strand.
TCGTCCCTGATGAAGCCACTGCGAGGCGAGTGATCTGGGAGCACCAAGAGCTTGCCGCTGCGGTCCGTGACCGCGATGCCAATCAGGCGCGAGCCATGTTGCACCTGCAAGCGCGAGACTGGTTGAAATGTCAGAAACCAAACGAAGCAAGCTGATGCGCGATCATGACCAAACGTTGCTCCAAGATCTTACCAATCCTATTTCCGCCATTCATAAATCACGGGAGTATCGGCCTGCTCCGAACTCGCACCCGATAGAAAGTTATCATGAAGCTCCGAATCATCCTTGTTATTCTGACTTTGGTATTCACCTCTCGACTCCCACAATGCAGCGCTGAAGACCGCGTACTGTTTGCGTTTGATGATCATAGCATTCCGTGGCGCCATAACCTGAAAGTCACGTTGGTGCAGGCGGACAAGCATCCGGATAATCCAATTCTACGTCGCGGACCCCAGGGAGCACCGGATCACGGCCATGCGATTCTCTATGGCACTGTATTAAAAGACGGTGATACCTTTCGCATGTGGTATCTCGGCATGATTCAAACCAAGATTGAAAAGGGCCAAGCTCCCGGGTATTGGCGACCGATGTGTTACGCCGAGAGCAAAGATGGTGTGCACTGGACGAAGCCTGAGTTGGGGTTAGTGGAATTCAACGGCAATAAAAAGAACAACATCTGTCGCATCGACGGGCCAGTCCATTCGATGACCTTGGTCAATGACTTCCTCTCTGTCCTTTACGACGCAGAGGATCCTGACCCCAGTCGCCGATACAAAGTCGCCTACATCGCTCACATGCCCTACGACGAAATTAAAGGCGGCATGAGTCAAATTGGCGTCAAGGAAAAACGCATTTGTTCAACCATCTGCGCGACCAGTGCTGATGGTTTGAGCTGGACCGTTGTAGGAGATCGTCCCGCCAATGCGGGCGGCGAGCGGTTCGAAGTTTCGTCGCTCTATCGCTTCGGAGATTTCTATTATTCAACCGGCCAACTTCTGTCGCCGTGGACATGGCGTCCGGATGGCTCAAGAACAGGTCGCAATGTGCTGGCTTTCCGGTCAGCGGATTTCAAGACTTGGTCTCCCGCGTCCGCTCATGCGTACTCGCGTCCAGGGCAGCTTACGAATCCGCCGGTCGACGACGAACAGATGCATATGGGGATGGGACTGTGGAATCGCGGCAACGTCCTGGTCGGTTTACACGGCATGTGGCAGAACGCGGCCACGAAACCCGAAAAAGGTGAACACTGGAACAAAGGTGTCCGCATTGATCTGGGACTGGTCGTCAGTAACGACGGCGTGCATTTCCGTGAACCGGTTCCTAACTTTAAGATCATCGCTCGCGGCGAAACGGGCGCATGGGATGACAAAGCCCTCTTGCAGGGACATGCTTTCGTGAATGACGGCGACAATACGATGATCTGGTATTCCCACTGGGATACCGATGGCAAAGTCAAGAATATGGAAATCGGATTGGCGACGCTGCGCCGAGACGGCTTCGGATACCTATCGCCTCAGGAAAGTGACAATGATGCCGAGTTCATCACCGATTTTTTCGAAGTCGCCCAGAACGAGAAAATTTATCTGAACGTCTCCGGTGCCTCTGCTGATGCGCCTTTGACGGTTGAACTGCTGGATCACCGAGCGCAGCCGATTCCAGGATACTCAGCACAGATCACCAACAGTGGACTCCGGGTTCCCGTGGCGTGGTCGCGGGCTGTCATTGCCAACCAGAAACGAGCTTTGCGAGTTCGCTACCCCGTCGGCAGTCCGGCTCACGTCTATGCGGTTTACCTTTCTGAATAGCAGGCGTGACCGCTGAACAAATTCGCACGTTTGAAAATCGAACTTCGTAAATATAGAGGCAGCCCGAATATGATCATCTGCGACTCCACAGAAACAACTCGATTTGCCCGTTGGCTGTTGCTGGGAAGCCTTTGTCTGGCCAGTTGTTTCGTTCCATCGGCGACCGTGCAGGCACAGTCGAAACCGAAAACGCAGTCGCATGAGCCGATGCATCGCCTGACCTGGGCGGAATATGAAGCGACTTTGCGGTATTGGAAGAAAACTCACCCAAGTTGGGTGACGCTGCAGTCGCGCGGCATCAGCGGTCAGAACATGCCGGTCTATTTGCTGAAGATCACCGATTCCTCAGTACCCGATACAGACAAGCAGATCTGTTTGGTCACCACGTTGCATTGCGGCCCCGAACGGTCGGGATCGTCCGGAGCACTGTCGCTGGTCGACTGGATGCTAAGCGACGACCCGTTGGCAGCAGAGACTCGCCGCCGGCAGATTGTGCTCATCATGCCTGTGGTAAATCCGCTGGCTCTGTTTTACACGGATCGCTGGCGCAATGAAAACGGTGTCGAGCCCTATGTGGGAATGGATCGTGACGGCAAGGCTTGGGATGTGAAAAACCTCACGTTTCGCCGACCGGAGGAAGCTCCCGAAGTCATGGCTGTCCTGTCTGTTGTCGACGAATACCAGCCGGAGGTTCATGTCGACTTTCATGGAGTCGGACTTCAAGAGTACGGCCCGGATCAACTCGGCACGCGTCGCATGTACCAGGGCCAGATTATGACTGAGATCACCGGCAGCGCGTATTCCAATTATGCACTGCGTCCTTGGGATTGGCGGGTGACCGAAGCGATGATCGAAGCGGGCAAAGCAGCCGGTTTTCCTTCGGATCGTTTTGAAGCAGATGCACAACGTACCTTCTGGGGAAACGAACTGGCGCCGCTAGGAAAGAAGCTGTGGCATGGCATGCCAAAGTTTTATACGCAACACTATTCATACGCCAAATACCACACCATGATCGCGACTCAAGAAGTGGCGTGGGAACAAAGCATCGTCGAACGCACCAAAGGACTGTTTCGCATCGGCAATCAAGTCTGGAACGACGAACGACAGCCCAGTTATCCTGTCAATCGCATGAAACATTTCGTCGGGCACTTTGTTACAGCCTACGGGAACACCGCCAGCGAACGCCGCAAAAGCCGCGTGGAGCTGTGGTCAAAGCAAAGTAATCTGGCCCTCGGGTTCATGTATCCTCAGACGATTGGTCGTGAAAGCCTGATTTGTGCAACAACCGCAGCAGCAAAGCGCGCCGTTGCAGCTGAAGGACTTCGAGAACTACAGATTAACCTGCACGATCTGTTTGGTGAGAACGCGCAAAACATCAGGAAGTTCATCGATGCCGGGCCGGAACTGAAACTGGCGATGGAAATTCCGAGTGCTCGGTTGATGGAAGCCAAGGAGGAGGACGACGTCTCGTTCGAAAACGGCGTCAGCTTCCGCCTGCGGCTTCCCTATCGCAAGCCGACTCAGCTTCAAGTACAGCTCAACGGACAGATCCTGAAGGAAAGCCCCACGGATGGATATGAAAGCTGGTTCGCCGATGGATTTACCCAGGTTCACGTGAATGTGCCTCCAGAAAAGGCCCGTCAGACGGAATTGTACTTCATCACCTGTTCCTACACTCCGGATGAAATCCGTCGCACAGGCTGGATGCCGCCCGCCGCGGTGCAAAAACAATTGGCCACGGCGACCGCCGATGCCACTCCGGCCAACTTCACCGACCTTTCGTATGGCGAACACTTTCGGCAATCCATGGATGTCTGGCTGGCCGACTCAAAGACACCGACGCCCCTTGTATTCTATCTGCACGGTGGCGGTTGGGCCGCTCAAGACAAGACGGACATTCATCAACACCTGGACGTACGCAAGTTCTTGGATGCGGGGATCTCCGTCGCCTCGGTGAACTACCGTCTCCTGCAGGATGCCAATGCGGCGGATGTGAAGCCGCCGGTACAATGGCCGTTGGAAGACGCTGCGCGGGCACTCCAGTTCGTCCGTTCCCAGGCCGATCGTTGGAACATTGATGAAAAGCGAATTGCGGCCTGCGGAGTCAGCGCGGGTGGATGTTCGTCGCTGTGGCTGGCTCTGCACGACGACATGGCCAAACCGCAGAGCGACGATCCCATTGCCCGAGAATCGACGCGCTTACTTTGTGCTGCCGGTAAGGCACCGCAAACATCACTCGACCCACGGCAACTGGTCGAATGGATTCCGAACTCCGAGTACGGTGGTCGGGCGTTCGGGTTCTCCGGTAATTCACGCCCGGACTCATTCGCACCCTTCCTGGCAGCCCGCGATTCGATCCTCTCGCAGATCCAGCGTTATTCACCCATCGAGCATGCCGACAAAAACGATCCGCCGCTGTTCATGGAATTTCCCGCTCAAGACAAAGTCCCCGTTGCCGGTGAACGACAATCCGACCCCACGCACTCCGCTGTGTCTGGATTGATGCTGCAGCGAAAGCTACAGGGACTGGGAGGCAAGGTCGAACTGCGTTACAAGAACGATGGAAAATCCGGCAACGCCACGATGCAGGAATTCCTCATGCAGCAGCTACAGCCGAACCAATAGCGTAGGATCGTTCTCAACGGGGACTGGCTCAATAACGATACGTTTCATCCAGCAAGGGTAGCGACGAGCATGAGGCATTTTTTCCGAATCGCAGGTCTTCTGACCCTTCTGTCGAGCATCGGCATCTGCGAAGAGCCGCAGCAACAGAAACAATCACCGACCGCTGTTCGTCCAACTTTAGAACAAGACATCATTGGCTTGTGGATGATGGGGCAATCATTGTGTGAAGGGGCCGAATCTCTGCCAGTCGTGACGGCGACTGATTCCGGTTGGGGGAACTTGATGTTCCAGCGCGGAGTCCGCACCTGGGCCGTGCGTCAGCATTGTTTGGAACCGGAGAAACGGCCCGGCGACCAGTTTCGTTTCGTTCCGTTGGCAGCAACGAAGTATGGGGGATTGGGCGAAACGATTGCCAATGGAATGGCAGATCATTTGAAGTCTCTGCTGACCGCAACGGCTCCACGAGGCACAGAGAAGCCCACGCAGGGGCCTCACTTTCTTGTGACTTATGCCGGACAGGGAGGACGCTTGATCGATGAACTCTCCAGCGTTGATCAGTCGAACGATGCCCGAACTCCGGAAAATCGACAGCATGGCGGCGGTTACTACAAAACCAGTCTCGACGATGCGCGCCGCGCTAAGATTCAGGCGGAAGCATTGGGGAAAACGTTTTCGATTGCTGCCTTGATCTGGATGCAGGGAGAAGCCAATGGGGGACCCACCGGAGGGATCAATCCCAGTCGCTGGGACCAGGAACTGCAGCGACCCAACGGACAGGAATGGTACCGCGATCGTCTGATTGACTATCGAAAACAATGGTCGCACGATCTGCAATTGATCACAGGGCAGGTTCGTGACATCCCCATGTTCACGTACCAAACTCAGGGACCGGCGGGCGAAGCTCAATTGTTGGCCGCAGATCAGGACGCCCATATCACCATGGTGGGTCCGCACTACATGATTCCCAGCGCCGTCAACAGTCGCTACGCAGACAGGTACGGTGATCCCATTCATATGTCGGCGGACGGCGAACGTTGGTACGGCGAGCAGGTCGCCAAAGTGATGCATCGCGTTCTTGTTGAAGGCGAAGCCTGGCAGCCCCTGCGCCCGAGAAAAGCGTGGATTGCCTCGGATCGGACCAATGTCTGGGTCGAATTTCAGGTGCCCCGCCCTCCCCTGGTCTTGGATCAGACTTTTCTTCCTCGCGAAGAGTATCCGCTAGCCGGTGGATTCCATTCACTCTATGGGTTCCAAATCCGAGACTCCGCCCGTGCTGTCTTGGCGATCGCAGATGTTCAAGTCGAATCCCCCACGCGCATTCGGATCCAGCTAAAGGCTCCCATGAAAGGCGATACAGACTACACGTTGAGCTACGGACTGCCATATGCCGGTCAAATCGGGAAAATTACCGACATCCGAAAAGGCCCGGCAGTTGCTGATCAAGCAACCACCGAACTGCTGGTCGACGGAAACATCGGCCGTCAATTGAAACCATTGATTGCCGAAGGAGCGTTCTACGTCTCAAACATGCTGACCGGCGATGCTTATGCGCGGGCACCGATTCGTTATGTCATCCAAAACGACGGAGTCACCCTGCTCCGCTTCGAGGATCGCGAACTCCGCAACAACACAGCCTTTTCCGTCGGGCAAACGGTCACCACATTGCGGTCTTTCTCTTACGGAAATCTGAGGGATTCCGATCCAGAGAAGGCAATTTATCATTTCGCCGACTCAGAGTACGGCACCCGCGCCGGACAGGCCTATCCCTTGTGGAACTGGAGCGTCCTGTTTCAGCAGTTTCCGATTGCCGATGAGAGTGAGTGACCACGAGCACTGAAGTCACACCAAACGTCTGGCAGCGGCTAAGACCTTGACCTGTGGAGCCGAGACTCCAAGGACTTCGTACCTCCTCCCAAGGTAATTCTCAAACCAGCGTCAAGAACCGTAAACGTGGCGACTGGATGTCAGCTCGAAAACTTCCGGTCCGACGGTCGCTTTGTAAAGTTGCCCTTCTTCGAAACCAGAAAGCAACTGTTCAAACCAAGGGCGTTGGGTTTTACAATTTGCGTAACCCATTAGCGGCAAAAGAAAAACAGCTCGCCACAAATGAATGCGACGAGCTGTTTTTATCAAGTCGGGGTGACAGGATTTGAACCTGCGACCTCTGCGTCCCGAACGCAGCGCTCTAGCCAAGCTGAGCCACACCCCGTGGTTGGTGGTTCCCGTCAACGACGCTGTCGGAAACAACCGCTCTTACAAAAACGTTGATATTGGTTTCACGAACTTTTTGCAAGTCTTCGTCGCGGATTTTACCCGCCACCAGATTTTCCGCAGCTGAAAAACTGGGAATCACTACTTGCGAACGGGATTCTTGTCGCCGGAAATTTGAAAGCGACCTGCTGGTTGCGGCTCATTGGCTTGCGGGCGGGCATCACCCGGTTGCATGTTGGCAGCAGGCCGTACTCCACCAGGAGCCGCCTGGACGCCGGGGTTGCTCACCAATTTGTAACCCTTGACGTCGGGATCGATGAACGGGCCGCGGCCCAAACCCCAAAACCCGTTTTTCGGGTTCACTTCGAACATTCTTTGAATGTGTATGTTTTTTGAGAATTGCCCGTAGGATCAATGAGACTGATCGCAATGGGAACAAACTGTTTGCGATCTAAGATCACAAAAGCGGTTTTGTATTCCTGCTGATCAATTTTCCTCAGCGGTTTGGCTTGAAACCAAAATGAGTGCTCAATTTGTTGTTTTGGCTTAAGCTGATAAAAGTGATATCGTTTTTGGGCTTCCGCGGCCTTGAGGCCAAATAAGAAGGGAATCGGACCTTCTTTAATTCGCTGGCCTTGCTCGTTAGGTGGAATAAACACGACACGGTACGTTTTTTCTTTGTCGTCGATTTCAAAGATTTCTTTGCCAGTTCAGACCCAACGCGTGCGGCGTTATGCCAGTTAACTTATATGTTTTGTCTTTACGCTTTATTGTTTTCCCTTCGACGTCCTTGGGCGTCACTTTGAGGCTTGCTTTATCGGGGGCTTCGAATTTGATTTCGCCGATCCCGCATTGCGCCGTCATGAAAACGTCGTTGTAATCATATATTTCAACTTCTGCAGAAAGTCGATTATGGTTGGCGGTGTTCGCTTCCCAGTCCTTGAGGAATTCCAGCATCGAGGGCGGCAGTTTTTGCGCCTTCATGACTGCGTTTTTGCGTGGGCGGGCGACGCGGCCGGCAGCGGCTGCTTGCTGGACCTTGCCTGCTGGTTTTCGGGTGGCCGGTCGGCGCGTTGCCGGTCGTTTAGTTGTCCCGCGTGGTTGAGTCGAGGGACTGCGTCGCGGCGCTGTCGTGGTTTGCTGGGCGTGTGCAGAGAGTGCCCCGCTGGCAAAAAGTACGAGCGCTATCGTCGCCGTGAGCAGCTTTGTCGCTATCCGATGCATGAGTCTGGGGATCCTTCCCTGCGGCCCGCGGGAATTCTTTGGTTCGAAATCTCAGCCACTGCGTGAGGAATTCCTCGATGTGGTTGATGCCTCGACAAGGCAGATTAATCGTAAATCAATTGGCAGAAGTGACTTGAGGAGATTCCACTGAGAGTGGGGAGGCGGATTCTAGCAGGAGTCCCAGTATCGATCCAGGCCGGTTTTGAGGAAACTTACGCGGCAGGTGTCGCCCAAGGGATAGCCCTTACAGCTAATCCCTATCCGCGGAAAGTGCCTCAGCAGATTTGCGAATGCGGATGCCACTAGCTTTGCCGTTGTTTCGCGCGGGTGCCACTGGCTTTGCCAGTGTTTCGCAAATATCGCACACATCTTGAAGTCGCACTGGCAGAGCCAGTGGCACCCCAAATTGGGACGACCAGATACTTCATGTAGTGATTATTATTGGCCACCGACGACTTCGAATTCCGCTGGCGAGCCTTTCACGCGAAACAATTCGGCCTGCACGTCGCCGTCACTGCTTGTTGAGGTGTCCACGAAGAGGTTCAAGACGTGTCGCCCCGGTGCTAGTTCGACAACAAACCGCCCGTCGGCTTTGAGTGGCTGGTCGTCGACCGCTGCTTGGATGGGGAGTGGAGAGTTGATCTCAAAACCGACCTCGCCACCAATTGTCACGTCCACCTCTGCCCGCAAGTACACCAGGGGGGCGGGGGCTGCTTTGCGGGCATCGGAAATGGGCAGGCCACCGGCCACTTTGGCGTAGACCGAAACCCAGGCCTCGTCGCCGAGTGCCAATGTCTCCTCGCGCAATAGATCTGCATCAGCGGTTTCCGCAGCGATGCTCTCGGGTAATTGCCGCAGGACGCGCCAGCGCTGGATCGTCGGTGTTTTCCGCACAGCCAGCGGACCAGCCTTGCCCAATTCGGCGAGGAAACGCACCAAATCGACAATTTCCGCATGCGTGAGAAACTTGGTTAGCCCTTGGGGCATCAGCGACTCTCCTTCGAACTCTTCGTCGATGTCGCTGATGGGGATTTCGATTTCCTGGCTGGTTGCGTCTTTGAGGATTAGCCGTTGATCGTTGCGGTCGACGACGATTCCTTGGTGAACTTTGCCCGCATCAGTAACCACCACGCGGGTCAAATAGGCCTCTTTGATCGCCTGATTTGGCTGCATGATCGAATTGATCAGGTATTCGACCGGTGAGCTGCTTCCCACGGCGCTGAGGTCGGGGCCGACTTGGCCTCCGGCTTTGCTGACCGAATGGCACTTCATGCAACTCACATCCGCTCGGCGAAAGACCGCTTCGCCACGCTGGGCGTCGCCTTCTGCCAATACTTCGGCCGCCAGTGTTTTGACTTGTTCGGGCGATAACGGTTCGGGATTGGCGCTCAAACCGGCCGAACTGCTGAGTGCCGAAACCAAAGCCGCATCGGTCCGCCCGACGGAGTACATGTGCCGCAACGCCACTTTAGCGACGTCAGCGGCAAGAGTTTTTCCGGCGATGGCAGCGGCCAATTGGTCCGGTCCTCCTTTGTGGCTCAAAAACGCGTCGAGCAGCGTGGCGGGATCTTGGGTTTCGTCGGCGGATGCCAGCACCTCGGCAGCGGCGCTGGCGGCTGCTTCGGCGTCTAATCCCACCAGTGCCGCGACTCCCAGGGAACGGATCGGCAGCGGCTGCTGGGGGGAAATCAGCGGGTCAATCGTCTGTTTCGCGGATTCTGGATCGACATCGACCAACGCATTGATGGCTGCCTCGCGAGTTTTGAGAGGGCTTTTGCTGTCGAGCACAATTTTCGCAAGCGGTTGCGCGAGAGATTTCGCCCGGCAGGCACCAGCCAGGCGAATCGCCGCCAGTTGCAGACCGGCATCCGTGGGGTTCGGAGTTTCGGGCGCGATCAGATTCGTGAGGCCGGCCAAATCTCCCGCTGGCTGGATTTTGCGGTTGTGTGCGGTAGCGGTCAGCAAGCTGAGCGTTTTGATCCGCAGGTCACGGGGATATTTGTCCGAGAGAACAGCTTGCTCGAACAAGTAGGACAAATCAGCGGCATTGCCCCGTTGGCAAACCAACTCAATGAGGTTCCCCAACCGTTCTTGTGGAACCCGCCCGCTTTTGATCAATCGCATCAACGGCGCCGCCGGGCTGGGGGGATCGGCTGCGGTTGCTGAAGATACGGCAATGCCCAGTAGCGAGAGGCACAAGACCGCAGAGACAAATTGGTAGTGTTTGATGGATCGAATCATCGGCAACAAGACTTTATCGGAAGAGAGGTTGCGTTGGGGGAATACTGAGGCGGGAGTCGGCGATGGATGAGCCAATATCATCCAGTGCAGCGGCTTTTTCCATCATACCAAATCGGCTTGGTGAAGACAGTATGGCGCCAGAATGCCCATCGAATTGAGATGCTCTGCCACGCCCGTCTCATATTGACCCGTTTTGGCAGAACGGATATACGAGGCCCCCCAAACCACCGGGCGAATTGAGGCCCGGTGCGCACACTCCTAGATGTCTTGAATCCGGCGCGCTTTCCGCGAATTTTTTGATATGGCCAATTTTCGTACACATGTCACCGTCAGCAGCCTGTGTGGCGTCGGATTTGCTGCGCTGGGCGCCGTCACTCTCGACTTGCCGCTGGAAAGTTGCATTCTGGCTGGAGGACTGTGCGGGTTGGCGGGAATGTTGCCTGATCTCGACAGCAACAATAGCGTTCCACTGCGTGAAATCCTGGCCTTTTCAGCAGCCATCACGCCACTGTTGATGGCGGAGCGTTTTGAGTCATTGGGGTTGTCACACACAGGGATCACGTTGGCGGGGGCGTGCGTTTATTTACTGGTTCGATTCGGTGGCGGCAGCCTGCTGAAACAATGCACCGTGCATCGCGGGATGTTTCATAGTCTGCCGGCGGCACTGATCGCCGGGTTGGCGGCATTTTTGATTTGCGACGGTATCGATCCGCATCTCCGCGTGTTTAAGGCGGGAGCGGTCTTTGTCGGTTTTGTTTCTCATCTCATTCTCGATGAGTTTTACAGCGTGGAACGCGGCGAAGGGAAGTTGAGACTCAAAAAGTCATTTGGAACCGCATTGAAGCTGACGGCTGGGAATCACGGAGGAACATCGGCGGCGTACGGCATGTTGTTGTTGCTGATCGTGTTGGCAGTCGGCGACACATTGGGGTTTCAGTCAGCAATGATCAGCGAACTGCCTCCGATGCCCGTGGTGATTGACGACGGGGTGACCATCAGACGCTAGAGAAACATCAAACTTTAAAACGCGGGTACAACTGGCTAGGCCAGTGATTCGCAAGGATCGTAGGCATTTGAAATTGCACTGGCCAAGCCAGTGGCACACAACCCAAATATAAAACCGTGGCCAAGCACCTAGCACAGTTTTTGTGCTCATGATGACACCGGCTTGTTTACTGCACCGTGGAGGCAAATCGTGGAAATTTTCGACGGAATCGTTTTGGTCGTGTTGATTGCGGCCATCGTACAGGGACGTTTCAAAGGCATGGCTTGGCAACTGGCACCGATCGCCGCGTTGGTCTTGGGCTATGTCGTGGCATTTCCGATGGCCGGATCGCTGGCGCCTTGGTTTGGCGACAGTGCTCCGATGAATTATTTGTTGGCACTGCTGGTCTTGTACCTAGCCGTTGCCTTGGGGGTCTATCTGCTGGCCCGTTCGTTGAAAGAATACATCGTCAAATTCAAGCTTGAAGAATATGACAAACACCTCGGCGCACTATTTGGCGGGGTGAAGGGAGTGATGTTTTGCTTGGCAATCATCTTCTTCTCAGTCGCCATCTCCGCTCAGGCTCGCGAATACATTACGAAAACACACTCCGGGTATGCGGCGGCTTACATTATGGACGCTCTGCATCCGGTCATGCCCGAAGAACTGCACGAAGTCCTTGAGGATCATATCCACGCACTCGATATGGACGACATGGATCTGAAACATCGGCATGAGGACGAGCACGATCCCACTTCGATGCACGAACAACACGAACAGATCGCCACCAAACCGGACGACGAACTTTTGTTGCCCCCTTTGCCTGCCGAACTGCCGCCCTTGCCATCGCAAGAAGATCGCTACAACAACCATCAAACCGGTGACAACGGAGAGTCTCCACAACGTCATTCGGAAACAGGTGATGAAGTCTCCAGAACGTCTCCTTCGCGACAGGAAAAAGTCGTCGACGGCGTGTTGAAAGTCTTGGACCTCTTCACGGACAACTAATCGGTCTCTGGATTCACCTGCGAGACGACGTAAACAAAGCCAACGGATTACTCCACGCTGGGAAAGGACGCCGAGACGTGAAGCAGCAATTTTCGAAACCCATCTTTCGTGAAAGCAGCCTATGGGGGCTGGTTTTGATGCTAACTTGTATTGGGGTTTGGTCAGGTTGCCAAACCGTGCCGGTCACCGGACGCAAGCAGTTTCTGATCCTGCCCGAACAATTGGAAATTACCATGGGGGCGACAGCCTACGATGGGCTGATGGCCGAAGAGCAACTGTCCCGCAACCAAGCCGCGCAGGCAATGGTCAATCGCGTGGGAGAACGCATCGCCGCGGTCTCAGGACGTCCCGATTTTGAGTGGGAATTCCGGCTGATCGAATCGGAAGAAATGAACGCCTTCGCCCTGCCCGGCGGAAAGACCGCCGTCTACGAAGGGATTCTTCCCGTCTGTCAAAACGAAGCGGGGTTGGCGGTGGTGATGTCGCACGAGATCGCCCATGCGTTGGCCCGGCACGGCGGCGAGCGGATGCGTGATTCGAAAAGCATCGAAGTCGTTCAGGAGGCGTTGGACTACCTCACCAAGGATTCGGATGAATTCCAGCAAAAATTGCTGTTAGGAGTCTATGGCGCTGGCACAAAGTATGGAATCGCGCTGCCGAATAGCCGGGCCCAAGAAGCCGAAGCGGATGAAATCGGCTTGGTTCTGTTAGCCAAAGCAGGTTATGACCCGAGGGAGGCCCCGGGGTTTTGGGATCGATTTGCCGCGATGAAGTCGGGCGATCAGCCGTTGGAATTCCTGTCCACGCATCCTTCGGACGCGAATCGGGCGGCGGCGCTACGCAAGTTGTTGCCCAATGTCTTGGAATATTATGAAGCCGCTCCGGTGAAATATGCATCCGGCGAGATGATCGACATCCCCCGTAGTTCAGGGTTGATTGAACAAGTTGGAGGAGTTGAAGCCGACGGTGCTGGCGGTAGCGGCGAATAGTCGGCGTAGGAAGAGACCAATTGATTGTTGCGGCGGATCGACCGTCGGTTTGGGATTCATTTCGGGCGTTGAGGAGCATTGGACACATGGCGACGGAACAAACCACACAAGACACTCAAGCTGCCCCCAAACCACGTCGTCGCCGCCGACTCTTGATTGCGATGCTGCTGCTTGTCGGAGCGGTCTGGTTCGCGCCGGCGATCATCGCCAATACGTCGTTGCGACAACAGTTATTACCAACACTCGCGCCGCAATACCCAGCGGGAATCGAAGTCGGTTCCGCCTCGTTGAGTTGGACTGGGCCAGTAGTACTGCGCGATGTCACTTTCCGCGACATACAGGATGCGGAGTTTTTACGCGTGGCGGAAATTGCCACCGCGGAATCGCTTTGGCAATTGATCTCAAATTCTGCCGGCATGCACCCGATTACGATCAAAGGCGCCGATGCGGATGTCCGATTTCGCGCAGATGGCAGTAATCTCGAAGACGTCATCATGCCGTTCGCCGATCCGACCTCAACCATTTGGCCCGGCGTTGCGCTGGAGATCACCGACAGCCGGTTGAAGATGTCAGCACCCGCCTCTGGAGCCGAGGCGACTTGGACCGACTTACGGGTCACGGTGCAAAAATCGCACGAACAAGGCGTCCCTTACGCGATATCCGCATCCGCAACCGTCGAAAGCGGTACGCTGAAAACGGAGTTGTCGTGGCTGCCGCCGGCGGAGTTGACTTCGCCCGCAGCGGGGAATGGAAAGTTGGCATTACAGACAAAAACATTCCCGTTGCAATCTTTGAAACCAATCTTCGATCGCATGTCGCTCAGCGACGAGGTGATTGCGGATTTGACCAGTGACGTGAAAACCGCATGGAACACCGCGGGCGAGGTGCCCGAGTATCAGATTGCCGGCGAACTGCAAACTGGTAAGTTGTTGATCAAATCTGCATCAATTTCAGCAAACGAACAAGTGCAGGCTGATTTTTTGCGATGTGCGATGGATAGCACAATCACGGGTGAGCGATTCAATGTTGCTCATTTGGACATCGACTCCGATTTGGCGAAATTGCGAATCGAGGGCGAAGTGAATGTCGCGGATTTGACCGGGACAAACTCCACCACGGCGCTACTCTCTCTGCCCAAGCAGCGGGATTTCGCGTTGCAAGGCCGACTGGACTTGGCCAAGTTGGCGGCAACGTTGCCCGAGACGCTACGTATTCGTGAAGGAACAAAGATCACGGCGGGGACTGTCGATTGGCGGTTGGAGGGTGCCAAGCTGGATCGTTCACTCGGCTGGTTTGGTCAAATCTCTGTTTCTCGTTTAACAGCCGTGCATGACGGAAAGTCGCTCAACTGGGATAAGCCAATCTCGCTTGATGGTGAAGCAACGATTCCCGACGCCGGAGGAACCACGATACGCCTGAATTGCGATTCCGATTTCCTCAAAGCTTCGGTGCAAGGCAACCCAGGCAAGGCCACCGTCCAAGCCGAATGTGACCTCGATCGTCTTGCCGCAGAAGTGGGACGCTTCTTGGATCTGGGCGAGTTGGAGTTGGCCGGAAAAATGGTCGCGTCAGTCGACGTCACGCGCAAGAATAATCGCGTTGCCGCCGATGCCGCGATGGGCATTCAAAAACTGCATCTCGCCGGATTGGGTGGAATCGCTTGGGATGAATCGCAATTGACGTTGAACTGCGCGGTCGACGCGACTGTGAGCAGCGAAGCGAATGCGGAGTTTCATCAAGGATCGATACAACTTGCCGCGACAGGCTATCAGCTCAGTGCCCAGCTCGACTCCGCCGCCAAATGGAATGCCCAGAGCAAGTCGATTCCGCTACAAATCGCGGTCCGCGGCGACCTGACGCGGATCATGCCGCGGTTGAGAACCATCATGCCGCTGGAGGACTGGCAGGCCGATGGCGAAGTTCAATTACAGACGCACCTCACCGTTTCACCCAATAAAATTGCCTATCGTGACGCGGAATTGGCAGTTACTCCACTCCGCATTACCGGTCCGGATTGCAACATTAGCGAACCCAATGTGCGGATTGCTTCCACCGGTTCTTATGACGTTAACACTGCGAAATTCCAATCCGACTCGACAACAATCACGACGGCGACGCTCAATGCCCGCGCGCAGCCGATCGCAGTTGCCTTCACAGATGGCTCGCCGCAGATCTCGGCTACGGTCGATTTCGCATCACGAATCGAGGACCTGCTGAAGATCGTCGACAGCGGTGCAGCACCAGTTGCCAGTGGTGAACTCTCGGCGCGGTTGAACGTATCGGGCGGCGGCGGAAAACATCGCCTGCAAAGCGACATCGTGATCGACAAGTTTGTCGTCTACGATCAAGCAGCCTCTGCACCAAATCGCAATGTGTCGGCTAACATCCAGCCAGCAGGCGCCGATGCGCTCTGGACCGAACCGCGGTTGACGGAGGCATCCGATGTGACCTACGAAACCGCAAGCGACTCTGTCCGTATCGCCAAGATGCAAATCAACGGCAACAAATGGAAGGCAACCACCACGGGCCGCATCGATGAAGTGGCAACCGCGATGAATGCGGATTTGACCGGGGCGCTCGACTGTGATTGGGAACAACTGTTAGCGAAACATCGTCAATTGATCGGCGACGGGCTGAACATCTCCGGCTCCGGCCCGCATCCATTCCAGTTGAGCGGACCATTGATGGCGACTGCATCTTCGAGTGGATCTTCGGACGATGCTTTGTTGTCACGTCTAGACGGAAAATTGCAACTCAGTTGGAATTCGGCCGACATCTACGGACTCCAAGCCGGGCAAGCCAAGATCGATACACGACTCAAGAGCGGTGTCTTTCGCATCGCGCCGCTCGACATTCCGGTCAGCGAAGGACGTCTCACAGCCGCCCCGCGACTGATTTTGAATTCCGAACCAATGATGTTCGTCTTGCCGGCTGGGCCAGTGATCGAAAACGTGCGGCTTTCACCTGATATGTGCCAAGGTTGGTTAAAATACGTTGCGCCGATGCTGGCCGACTCAACCCGCGTCGACGGTCGGTTGTCGATGGCGGTCACGTCGACCAAGGTCCCGTTGGACAACTGGCAGGACATGAAGTCAGTGGGCACATTGGCCATCCATTCCGCCGACGTCCGCCCTGGCCCGTTGGCACAACAATTTCTAGAAGTCGCCGAACAGATCAAAGCGATCATCAACCGCAAATCGGGAAGCAGCATCGTCAATCCCGAAGAAGCGTGGATGAAAATCGACGACCAAACTGTCGCCTTCCAGGTCTCACATGGTCGTGTGCATCACGACAGCCTCGAAATTCGCGTCCGCGATTTCGTCATCCGCACCCGCGGCTCAGTCGGCATGGATGAATCGATTGACTTGATCGCCGAAGTCCCAGTCCAGGACTCCTGGATTAAAGACGACCGTCTGTTGGGGGCATTCCGCGGTGAGGTCATCCAAATTCCGATTCAAGGCACGCTCAGCAAGCCGAAGGTCGACCGCAACATCTTCGCAAACCTCGCCCGCCAAGTCGGCACCTCCGCCGGTACGAAGTTGTTAGAAAACGAACTGCAGAACCAATTGCAGCGATTGTTTCGCAAATAGTCGTGTCGAATTCGTGCCTCCCAGTGATCGCGATTTTCGCCGCCCGGCGCTAGCAATCCGTACGTTGTGGGACAAAATCGGAAATATTTCCGAATAATGTCCGCGAAGTTTAGACGATTTCCGCAACTCATTCGTCAATACTTGGTACCAACAACAAAGGCACTTGCGGAAATTGCGACGCTTTGAATACCAGCGATCAACATTTATTGGACGCAATCGCCCAGAATGACCGGGCTGCGTTCGAACGTTTGTATCGCGCGTATAAGGACGATCTGCTTACGGTGGCTGCCCTGTTGCTCGGTGAACGAGGGTTGGCCGAGGATGTTTTGCACGACGTATTTATCAACCTCGCCCGCCGCTCGGGAGAGATACAACTTATCGGGACGCTGCGGAACTACTTGATCACGAGTTGCCTGAACCGTGCGCGCGACGTGCTCGCCAAACGCAGCCGGGAAACGGCTGCAACCCCGGTTGTGGATGACATCGCGATACAGAGTAAGGTCGGCATTCCTATTGAAACAGAACAAGAGTTGGCTCTGCTGAGCAGTGCGTTGTCCTCGCTCCCCGCTGAACAACGTGAGGTCGTGACGCTGCACATCCACGGCCGCTTGAAATTCCGTGAAATCGCGGAATTGTTGGAAATCTCAACGAACACGGCGCAGTCCCGCTACCGGTATGCGCTGGAGAAGCTACGACACATTCTGACCGAATCTCATTCACGAAATGAGGGATGAATCGATGAACAGCGACCGCGAACTCGAACAACGGCTGTCCCGCCTGCAATTGACGACGACACCGGCGCTTGATCAACAGATTCTTGATGCTGCGCTGCCAGCCAGCCAGCCGCCTCGCGCTCGCCGGCGGTCGGTAGGACCAACTCGCAACTTTGTGCGTCTAGGTCTCGCTGCTGCGGTCGTCCTGGCAGTAATGATTGTCTACTGGCAGTTGCCGTCTCGGTCTGTTTGGGCACAGGTCACTAAAGAAGTGCAAAAACGGCCGTGGGTGCATCTGCGCACGACACTCCCTGGCGATGTGGAGACCGAGTCGTGGGCTGCCTTTGATAAACAGCTCGTCTGTGATCGATACGGAAAGGAAATCCACTTTAAAAACCATCGACTTGGAATACACGACAAATACGATCCACAGACCGATACGATTACGCGGACGACCGACATCTCCGGACAATCCGGAGCGGGGTTTCTCGCCATGGGCAAATTGTTTCATGCCTTGTTTCGTGGCGATACGGATATTCAATCATCGCTGCCAGGTGTGGAATTGGCCAATCCGAAACGAAATACTATCAAAGTCGACGGCAAGGACTGGACGGAACTCACATGGGACATTCAAGAAAACGGCAAGAAGGTGCAAGACGTTACGGTGCGGATCGATCCTGTGACGAATTTGCCGACAGCAATGACGTTGAACAGTCCGGGAATGGTGCCACCGAAAGTAACCTTGGAAATTGACTTTCCCGCCACGGGACCGACCGACATCTACTCTGGCGGCGCGCCGCGCAATGCCAAACTCGTCGAAAAGAAACCCGATTCTGAATTGGTCAAAATTGCGGAGGCCATCAAACGGGCCATCGAAGAGTTCGACGACCACCGACTGCTAAAAATCGTTCAAATTGCCGATACCAAGTGGTACGATGGTTTCCCCATGATTTGGTGGATCAAGGGAACCAAGATGCGGCTCGATGCAGGCATTGAACGCCCTGATTTTAAGCTGACCGCAATCCCGGATGGCACAACAAACAAGCGGGAGTGGTGGCAACAACACCTCGAGCAGTTTTGGTTTATGCCGTTAGAAGTGCAGGATGGCAAGTTTTTTTACTTCAACCAGGAAAAACCAAAGGAGTTACAGGGAAAGTCTGGCCCGTATCGATTCAATCCTGTCCAGTGGCCAAAACCACGTTGGACAAAACGCCGATCCCACACCACGTCTAAATCTCGCTCGATCCTCTGCTATTCAGCAAATCTTATCAACGCCGCCGCTCGCGATGATGTGAAAGTCGACGTGCAGCCGCAATCAGGCCAGCCAGGGACAATCTTAGTGAGCATGACTGGCGAACGAGTGTGGCTTGATCCCCAAAAAGGATACATGACAGTTCGTCGGGAGATCGGGTCAGCTGACAATCCTGAGAATGTTTGGAAACCGGATTACTCCGAGATTGTGGAATCTTCCGATAAGTCGCCACGCGGTTTCTGGTGTCCGACGCGGATGCGGACGATCAGTCGCGACATGCAAGGGGATAAAGAGGTTGTCACGGAATCGGTCCTACTCATGTATTACGACTTCGACGCGAAACTTCCCGACAGCTTGTTTCAACCGGTCGACCATGTGATTGTCGATTGAGTCGTCAGTTGTTGGCCACGCTGTAGAATATTGGTAGACTGAAACTGCTAGCCTCGTCGCAGGCCGATATTTCCTCAGACGTCCAACGGGAGACGCAATCGCCGTGCTTTGTACAACCGCCATTCGCCTTCGCGCCGTTTTCGTTTTTTGTATCACACTCCTCTTACTCAGTGCCTCACCCGTCGTTGCAGAACAGCCGCCGAATATCGTCTTTATACTCGCCGATGACCTCGGGAGCGGGGATTTGGGGTGTTACAATCCCGACTCCAAAACGGCGACGCCGGCGATTGATGAGTTGGCGGCTGAGGGGATGATGTTTCGCGATGCGCATTCCCCCTCGTCCGTCTGTTCGCCCACGCGGTACGGTGTGCTCACCGGGCGTTATGCGTGGCGGTCGCGATTGAAGTCGGGTGTGTTGTGGGGGTATTCCCGCTCACTGATCCGACCGGAACGGACAACTGTCGCGTCCTTTCTCAAAACCCAAGACTACGCAACCGCGTGTGTGGGAAAATGGCATCTGGGATTTCAAGCCTCTAATCTCAATGCGCCTGATTTGCCGCCAGCGAATAAAGTGATCGCCGGCGACGATCCGTATGCGGTCGATTACTCGAAGCCGCTCACGCCGGGGCCGACGACTGTGGGGTTTGACTATTTCTTTGGCATCCCTGCCTCGCTCGACATGGATCCGTATGTCTTTGTTGAAAACGATCGCCCATTGGAACAACCGACGGATACCGTGGCTGCGTCGAAACATCGCCGGCAAGAGGGCGGCGGATTTTGGCGGGGCGGGCCGGTCGCACCGTCGTTTCGGCATGTCGATGTGCTCCCCGAACTCGCCAAGCGGGCAACCGCTTGGATTGACAAGCAAACCGCTGAGCAACCATTTTTCCTCTACTTACCCCTTAGCGCGCCGCACACGCCCTGGCTCCCGACGGACGAATTCCGTGGTCGCTCCGCTGCCGGGTATTATGGCGACTTTGTGATGCAGGTCGATGCTGTCGTCGGGGCAGTCATCCGCGCACTGGAACAAGGGGGACATGCGGAGAACACCTTGATCATCGTCACCAGCGACAACGGTTCTCACTGGCCGGTGGGTGATATCAAAAAATGGGGCCACGCCGCCAATCTGCATTATCGCGGACAAAAAGCAGACATCTGGGAAGGCGGACACCGCGTCCCGTTTATCGCCGCCTGGCCCGGCCACATCGCACCGGGAACCGTGAGTGACGAAACAATCTGCCTCACCGATCTGCTGGCAACCGTCGCTGCCATCAGTGACAGCGTGCTGCCCGACGACACCGGCGAAGATAGTTTTAGTATCCTTCCCGTGTTGCTGGGCGAAAAACGGGAGCACCCCATTCGCGACTCAACGGTGCACCATTCAGCGGACGGAACATTTGCCATCCGCTCAGGCAACTGGAAACTCATTCCCGACAACCTCGGCTCCGGCGGTTTCACCAAACCACGCCGCGAGAAACCTAAATCCGACGGCCCGCAAGGGCAGTTGTACAATCTGGAGAAAGACCCGTCGGAGCAACACAACGTTTGGGCGGAGCATCCGGATGTGGTACTGCGGTTAAGTGCGGAACTCGCGAAGATTCGTACGACGGGGCGTAGCCGTATATAGTCGGGTCTACGATGCGATCTTGAATTCGACAAAAC
This sequence comes from uncultured Planctomycetaceae bacterium, assembly GCA_942492455.1. Lineage (GTDB taxonomy): Bacteria > Planctomycetota > Planctomycetia > Planctomycetales > Planctomycetaceae > Symmachiella. Next base: position 531,768 of record CALOFE010000007.1, read on the forward strand.
GAACGCGGCGAATTAAGGTGGGTAAAGCTGCCCCTACAATTCCCTTGGAGATTTTGAGACGCATCGACATGTCCAATATAGCTTCGATCCTGGGCGAGAAAAAAATTAGAGCAAAATATCCCCACTACATGTCACAAATTGATCAACTGTACCGCGAGCAGCAGGTCAATAGCACTGGAAAAATTGAATTTCCAATTGATCCTTTGAAAGTGCCTCACCAATTCCACCCATTGATCCCAGCCGCCGGATTCTGGGGAGAAACCGACGACGGATTTCGCGCGTATCTGGTCGAATTGGCTCCAACTGAATTGGTGGAAAGTATCGTCGCCGTATACAGTGAATGGTGGCAAGAATTGGAGGAATGGCTATGCGGCTCTGAGGCAAACCTGCCAGACCCAAGTGATGAGCACGTGAGGTTTTGTTGCCTCTCGATTGCTGCTGATTTTGCGAATGTGGAGCTGAACTGTCGATATGAGCAACAACGCTAATCCCGTAAGTGAGTCAGCATTTCCCCGGCCCGCACAGCGGACCCTACAGCCTCCTCAAGCCTGTCCCCTCACGTCTCAAGCCTCCTCATTAAGCCAACAGCTTCTCCACCACCTCCCCATGCACATCCGTTAGCCGGAAATCGCGGCCTTGGAAGCGGTGGGTGAGTTTTAGGTGGTCGAGGCCCAGCAGGTGCAGCAGTGTGGCTTGGAAGTCGTGGACGTGGACGCGGTCTTCGACGGCGTAGTAGCCTAGCTCATCGGTTTGGCCGAGGGTTTGGCCTCCTTTGATGCCGCCGCCGGCCATCCACATGGAATAGGCGTCGATGTGGTGGTCGCGGCCCAATAGGCCGTTGCGGTCTTCGCCTTGTGGGGTGCGGCCAAATTCTCCGCCCCAGATCACGAGCGTGTCCTTCAGTAAGCCGCGCTGTTCGAGATCTTTGACCAGTGCTGCCGAGGGACGGTCGACTTCGTGGCAGCGCTGGTTGAGGGCTTTGTTGATTTCAAACCCCGGTCCGCCGTGGTGGTCCCAATCGGTGTGGTACAACTGCACAAACCGGCTGCCGCTTTCGATGAGCCGACGAGCCAACAGGCAGTTGCGGGCGAAGGAGGGTTTGTCCCCTTCGACGCCGTAGTCGTCCAATGTGTCGCGGGTCTCGCCGGAAATATCCATCAGCGCCGGCGCGCTGCTCTGCATGCGGTAAGCCATCTCGTAGGACGAAATTCGCGTGGCGATTTCCGGATCGGCCGTGACCGCCCGCCGCATCTCATTCAGGTCGTGAACCGCATCGACGAATTCGCGTTGGCGGTTCAAATCGATGCCGTGCGGCGAGGTGAGGTTGAGAATCGGTTCTTTGCCGCTGCGGAAGGGAACGCCCTGATATGTCGTGGGCAAAAATCCGCTTCCCCAGAGCGGCGCACCACCGCGCGGGCCGCGGGGGCCGGATTGCAGGACGACGAAGCCGGGCAGGTCGGTCGATTCGCTGCCGATGCCGTAGGTCACCCATGCTCCAATGCTGGGACGCCCGAACCGAGCAGAGCCGGTGTTGACAAAGAATTTGGCGGGACCGTGGTTGAAGACGTCGGTCGTCATCGAATTGACGATGGCGATTTTATCGGCGATCGTCGACAGGTAGGGCAAGCACTCGGAAATCATCTGGCCCGATTCACCGTGCCGAGCGAATTTCTGCGGCGAGCCGAGGAGTTTGGCGTCTTTGTTGAGAAAGGCAAAACGTTTGTTCTCGACGTACGACTGGGGAATCACCTGTCCGGAGAGTTCGGTCAGTTTGGGACGGGGATTGAACAGTTCCAATTGGCTCGGCCCGCCCGCCATGAACATAAAGATCACCCGCTTGGCTTTGGGGGCGAAGTGCGGTGGCCGTGGAGCAAGCGGATTGCTCTGCACGTCGGCCCGCACCGGCGTCGCTCCGTCACCGGCCAACAACGATCCGAGCGCCATCGCTCCCAGACCGTAACGGCATTGGGAGAAGAAATGTCGCCGCGTTTGATCTAACAATTCGGGAGTTTGGTCGTGCATGGTTCGCTCGGTCATTAGTACGTCCAAAATGATTTCGCGTTGTCCCTCGGCAAAGTCGGGGGCGTCGTCGGTCGTGCCTCACTCCCGCGTGATGAATTCATCGAGGTTCATCAACACGCGTGAAAAAGTCGTCCAGGCGGCAAGTTCAATCGTATCGTCAGTCGGTTTATCCGTCGCCATTAATTCGGCAGCGGCTTGTTGGTCTGTGGCGAAGGCCTCGCGTTGTTGGCGAATCAGTAAGGCCAATCGCCGCATCTCCAACGAGCTCGGTTCGCGGGCCAAGCAAAGTTGAAAGGCAAAGCGAATCCGCTCTTCATCGTCCGGTGAAGCTTCTTTGAGAATCCGCTGAGCGAGCGCCCGTGCGGTTTCTACGAAGGCAATATCGTTGGCCAACGTCAATGCCTGCAACGGTGTGTTGGAACGGACGCGGCGGGTGCAGGTGACGTTTGATTCGGGGAAGTCAAACGTCATCAATGCGGGGAACGGTTGCGATCGCCAGAAATAAGTATACATCCCACGGCGATATCGCTCGGGGCCTGTGTTGGCTTTCCACCCTTTGTCGTTTTGCGTGAAAGCGTACACTCCGTCGGGTTGCGGGGGAAACACACCCGTGCCGCCGATTGTACGGGTCAATAACCCACTCGTGGCCAGCGCCGCATCGCGAATGATTTCCGCCTCCAATCGCAATCGGGCCTGCCGAGCTAGCAGCCGATTGGCGGGATCGACCTGAGCGACCTCCTCACGATAGACCGACGCTTGTCGATAGGTGGCCGACGTGACGATCAATTTGTGCATCGCCTTCATGCTCCAGCCGCGGGCGATGAATTCCGTCGCCAACCAGTCGAGCAATTGCGGATGCGAGGGCCGTTCGCCCTGCGTGCCGAAATCATTTTCCGTTTGCACGAGACCGCTGCCAAAATAATGCTGCCACATCCGGTTCACAGTGACCCGGGCAGTGAGCGGATTGTTGCCGTCGACCAGCCAATGCGCGAAATCGAGACGATTGTGTGTTTCGGACTTTGGCAGTGGCGGCAACACAGCCGGCACGGCCGCGGTGACTTCGTCCCCTGGATCCAGAAAATTCCCCCGTTTGTGAACGTGCGTCACGCGGGGTTGTTCGCGCTGTTTCATCACCATTGCCCAGCCAGCAGGGCTTTTGGGCTTGGCCCGCATTTTGCGCGTCCGGTTGTTGATCAATTTCTTTAGCTCGCCGTTTTCCTCGGCGGGTGTGCCGTAAGCTTCGGCGATTTTCTTATCCAACTCAGCAATTTCGCCATTGAACTTATCGAGTTTCTTTTGAAACTCCGCCGCCTTGTCGGCCGGGGGTGGGAAATTGAGGTCGTAGTCGTCGTCCGCGTCAAAGAACGCAAACAATTCATAGTATTCGCGCTGGGTGATGGGGTCGTACTTGTGCGTGTGACAGCGGGCACATTCCAACGTCAAACCCAACCAAACCGCCCCGGTGGTATGCAGCCGATCAGCGACGGCATCGATGCGGAACTGTTCCTGGTCGGTGCCTCCCTCTTCGTTGATCAACGTATTGCGGTGAAACCCGGTGGCGATCATTTGCTCGCGGGTCGCCTCGGGCAGCATGTCGCCGGCGAGTTGCTGAATCGTAAATTGGTCGAACGGCATATCGGCGTTGAGCGCATTGATGACCCAATCGCGGTAATGCCACATATTGCGCGAACCGTCGATTGTATACCCATTGCTGTCGGCATAACGTGCCGCATCCAGCCAGTGTCGCCCCCAACGTTCCCCGTAGTGCGGCGAAGCCAACAAGCGATCAACCAGTTTCTCATAGGCATTGGGACTGGAATCGGCCAGAAACTGTTGCACTTCCTCGGGCGTGGGGGGCAAACCCAATAAGTCGAACGTAAGTCGGCGAATCAGCGTGATCCGATCCGCTTCGGGCGAGGGAGCGATTTGTTTCTCTTCCAAACGGGCCAGCACGAATGCATCGATATCATTGCGGATCCATCCAGAGTTTTTCGTCTTCGGTACTTCAGGTCGTTGCGGTTTTTGGAACGACCAGTGGTCCGACCCGGCGCTGTCATCGGGGGTTTCTTGTTCGTGGAATTTGGCGCCACCATCGATCCAACGCTTGATGAGCGCCACTTCGTCCGGCTTCAACCGTTCGCCTTCCCCCTCGGGCGGCATTTGCTCGTAGTCTTCAGATCCGCTGACGACCAGGTACAGCAAACTCTCGGCGCTTTCACCTGGGACAACCGCTTCCCCAGAATCGCCGCCAATCAAGGCCGCGCGGGCCGTATCTAAACGGAGGCCCGATGTCTGTTTGGCCGCACCGTGACAGCGATAACAGGCGCGTTTGAGCAGCGGTTTGATGTCGCGGAGGTAATCAGTGGTCGGTGGTCGGTTGAGCGGTAGTCGTTTCTTCGGCGCAGCTGAGCGAGGGACAAGTTGCCAGCACCCCAGCCAAGAGGAACAAAACCGCCGTACACCGCCACAGCATAACGAACTCCTCAAAGTTAAGAGGGGAGAGAGCCTACCCAGGAAACACACTCTCGCAGAAGCTTCGCCCTCTTGCTCCGACAGAACTGAAACCAAGCCGCAATACATCAAGAGACGCCGATCCATTTTACCGGGGCGAACGGGGGCGTCGCAAGGACCTTTGCTGCATTAAACCAGCGGTTTCCAGCGGATTCGTGGTTTTCGGGGCCGCAAAAGGCACGGGAAACATCGCTAAACTCTCATTCGAAGCTGGTGATGACGCCACCAAAGAATTGTGCCGGGCCGTCGACGGTATGCAGCACCAGCGCCCCCTGTGAATCGATACCCGCGCAACGGCCGGTCGTTCGATGGGTCGGGGTCTCAATCGTGACGGTCAGTCCCCGCAGAGCACAACGTTGTTGCCAGTCTGCCGGCAATTGGGGATCGTTGGCAGCCAGGCGACGGAATTGGGTTTCGAATTGTTTGAGCAGAGCGATGAGCACCTCCGTCCGGTCAAACTCCTGGCCGGTCGCATCGGCTAACGAAGTCGCAATTGTCGTCAGTTCCGGTGGGGCATCAGCAAAGCCATTGTTGACATTGATGCCGATACCCAACACGAGTGATTGCGGCGAGCTTTCTCCCACCTCGACGAGGATGCCGCAAACTTTGCGGCCATCGAGAAAGACATCGTTGGGCCATTTCAGAGCAGAACGAATGCCAGGTACGACATGGTCTAAGGCCAAGCAGACCGACAGCCCGGTTGTCAACGATGCCTGTGGCCAGCGCTCCTGGCTTAACCCCAATCCGGCCGGGGAGATAATCAGCGAAAACGTGAGCGAACCAGCTACGGACCACCACGAATTCGCTCCACGCCCGCGGCCGCGAGTTTGTTGAGATGCCAAGACCAACAGCGGACCATCCACTGCGCGACGACGGCAATGGGCGAGTGCGACGTCGTTCGTAGATTCGACCGTGTCGTGATAGTCAATTTCGCCAACAAACGTTTCGGCAATGATCCGCTCAAGATCAAAAGGGAGTCGGCCGTCCTCTACGTTATTCTCATCCACGTTCACTGGTTACCCCTCGCCCAACGTCATTGTCTGTCCAGCCACTCGAAACGACCGCTAATCCAAAAACCGCTCACGTTCGTCCGGTTTCGGCATGCGACAGACTTCTTTCTTGCCAAAAAGACGATATCGCCAACGGGCAACTAGACGATACCCCACATCGCGCAGCGGTCGAGGGATCACCCACAGTAATGCACCAAGTACGCACCAGATTCCCCCAAGCTTCCAAAAAATTCGCACGACAGCGGGCGATTTTTGAAATGTCTTTCCTGCATCCCAAAAGACAACAGAATCGAACGTGGCGTCATCCGGCAGATTGAGGAGTTTGCCGGCGGTTGTGCCTTGCAAGGGGGCGAATAAAAAACGGCGATTGTGGTCGCGAGCCATGATGAAATTGACAAAGTGATCGCACAGTCCGCAAACCCCGTCAAAAAAAATCACCGGCCGCGTCGGTCGTTCCGGCGGTTGTTGATTTTCTTGCGAACTGTTCGCTGCGGCGGTTTTACTCACGATACCCTCTCGATTACAGAATAGCGTCTTCTGGCGAGCGAAGGACGTCACCTTGTCCTGCTTGTTAACCGCTGTCAGAGGGCGACTTTAACTGCTAGCGTCGAATTCTGAAACCCGGCGCGTTATAAAGGCACGCCTCATTCCGTCTATGTCATTGCGGACGGTTGTTTTTTATCAATTTTTAATGGCTGAATTGAGGCTTATGGAACCTACGCCATGCGACATCGTGCTCGATATTGGCGGCGAAGGCCGGCATGCACATGCTTGGAACGTCAATCGTTGCAGGACCCAAACGTTGGGACGACATGCCGGTGAGCCGATTCCCCGGTTGATCGTCGCACGGGCCGATGCCTTGCCATTTGCTGACAATTGCGTGAAATCACTCATCGTCGAACGCACGCCCCTCACACGTGCAGCCGCCCGAGAATTGTCCCGTGTCATTCAACCCGAGGGCCAGATCGTTTTGCGACACGTTCCTTTAGAAGATCGTGATCGGCACGAACCGACTTTGGCAATTTTGGGAGGAAAGGCACAACAACGCACCACCAAGATTTACGGCCAACCCGTGTTGGAGACCATGATCCATTTTTCCGAGAATCTCACTCCCCCACAGCTTCCTACGACAGAGACGTCGACCTAATCCACGAACGCTTCCACAATGCTGGAGCGGGTTTTTCTCCCGGATTGCTGGTCGCCGCCATTATCGCTACGCTTGTCGACGATCTCGTTTCCCTGATTTCCACTGTATCTCCACACGAATAATGCCCGTGCCAATGTTTCGCCTGTTTGCCGACCTTCCTGATAGCGTCGGAGCGACGTCATGAGTCAGGATGGTCAACCAAGCGCGTCCGTCCCTTACAACGGGCTTTCGTCCCGGAGCTTTGTGGCATTGCTCGTCACACAGTTCTTAGGCGCGATCAACGACAACATGTTTCGTTGGTTGGTCGTTCCGATTGCGAAGGTCAAATTCGAGGAAGAAGGCCTCGACGCGAATCTGGCCTTGTCGATTGGGTTGTTCTGCTTCACCCTGCCCTATTTATTGTTCGTCCCCTATGCCGGTTACTTTGCCGACAAGTTCAGCAAGCGGACCGTGATCGTCGGTTGCAAGGTGGCGGAAGTCGTGATCATGTTGCTGGGCATTGCCGCGATCTCGATTGGCAACACATACGGATTATTTGCAGTCGTGGCACTGATGGGGGCGCAAAGCGCGTTGTACGGTCCCGCCAGATTCGGCAGTATTCCGGAATTGCTCCGCACCGAGGACCTCTCCACCGGCAACGGCTGGATGGGCTTAGTGACCGTGGTCTCTTCGGCGCTCGGTTTTGTTGGCGGTTTGCTGTTGTTCGGAGCGACCAAACCGTACGGCACGGATCATCTATGGATTTCTACCGTCGTATTGCTCGGCGTGGCCGCATTGGGATTGATGGCCAGTTTGATGATCCGACGCGTACCAGCCGCTGATGCGAGCAAGCCATTTCCACACAATCCGGTCCTTGATACGGGACGCAACTTACGGCTACTGTGGAACAACAAGTCACTACTCCGGGCGACGTTGGGAATTGCCTTCTTTTGGTTCCTAGCATCGCTGGCGAATATCAACATCGATCCCTATGGAACGCAGGACCTACGTCTGCCGCAAGAAGAAATCTGGCCGCTGCTGGTCGTATTGGTCGCGGGAGTCGGCTTTGGGAGCGTGTTGGCCGGAATCTGGTCGGGAGGCAAGGTCGAGTTGGGGATCGTGCCGCTGGGCGCCGTCGGTATCGTGGTCAGCTCCTTTTTGCTTTATCGGGCTGGCAGCGCGGCTGATTTTCCCGCCGGCGATGTGGCACAGCATGCGATGATCGAATCATGCATCTGGCTATTTTTTCTGGGGATCAGCGCGGGACTGTTCAATATTCCGCTGGAAGCTTTCCTGCAACACCGCAGTTCGTCTGAAAATCGCGGGACGATCCTCGCAGCCGCGAATTTCGTAACCTTTGCGGGAATGCTGTTGGTCTCGATGTTGTTTCCCGTGATGCAGGGCCAACTCAACATGAGCGCCAGCCAGGTGTTCTTGGCCTCGGGAATCGGAACAATACCGGTACTGATTTATATCTTTACGCTGTTGCCCGGCGCAACAATTCGGTTCATGTTTTGGTTGCTCACACGGACCATCTATCGGGTTCGCCTCAATGGACAACACAATGTGCCCGAAACCGGTGGCGCGTTAATTGTGGCCAATCATGTCTCGTGGGTCGATGGATTATTAATCCTGACTAGCTCCTCCAGACTCATCCGCTTCCTGGTTTATGCCGATTACACGAAAAATCCAGGCCTCAATTGGTTGACGCGGACGATGAAGGCGATTCCCATAAAGGGAGACGGCGGTCCCAAAGCCATGGTCCGGGCCCTGCAGGTGGCTAAGGAAGCTGTCGAAAACGGAGAACTTGTTTGCATTTTCGCCGAAGGACAAATCACACGCACCGGACAACTGCAGCCATTTCAACGTGGTCTCATGCGAATCGTCGCCGGGACCGACGCCCCCATCATTCCTGTCTATCTCGATGAATTGTGGGGCAGCATTTTTAGCTATTCGGGCGGGAAACTCTTCTGGAAATGGCCGCGTCACTGGCCGTATCTCATCTCAATTCACTTCGGGAAACCGATTCAAAAACCTGAAAACGTCAGCCAAGTACGGCAGGCGGTCCAGCAGTTGGGAGTTCAAGCTATGGAACAACGCAAGGGACGGCAAATGGTTTTGCCACGGCAATTTCTGCGGAACTGTCGCAAGGGGATGTTTCGACTGAAAATCTCCGACTCCACCGGCCAAGAATGCACCGGCGGGCAAACCATTTTGCGCTCATTGGTTCTCAAACGGCTCTTAGACCGCGAGGTGCTGGCCCCCGATGAGAATATGGTCGGCGTCTTGATTCCCCCCTCCGTAGGCGCCACGCTTGTCAACGCGGCTCTGAGCATCTCCCGTCGTGTGCCGGTGAACCTCAACTACACCGTCTCGTCGGAAATCATGAATTCCTGCATCCGGCAATGCGGCATCAAACACGTGCTCACCAGCCGCAAAGTCATGGAAAAGCTCGACCTCGAGCTTGATGCTGAAGTCGTCTACTTGGACGATCTGAAAGACAAAGTCACCACGGCGGACAAATTGATCTCCGCTGCTCAGACCTATTTGCTCCCCGCCGCCATTTTAGAACGCATCTTGGGTTTGACCAAAATCAAATCCGACGATTTGCTGACCATCATTTTCACATCCGGATCGACCGGGGACCCCAAGGGGGTCATGCTCACGCAGCACAATATCTCGACCAACGTCGAGGCGGTCGACCAGGTGTTTCGCTTTACGAACAAAGACACGATTCTGGGAATTCTGCCCTTCTTCCATTCCTTTGGTTTTACCGGCAATCTGTGGCTGACACTCACACGGAGCATGGCAATCACCTACCATGTCAGCCCGCTCGATGCGCGGGTGATCGGCAAGCTTGCCCAAAAATACAAAGCGACCGTCCTGATTTCGACGCCGACCTTTTTACGGACTTATCTCAAACGTTGCACCCCAGAGAATTTTGCCACGATTGATTTGGTGATTTGCGGCGCCGAAAAAATGCCCCTCGACGTTGCGCAGGCTTTTGAGGACAAATTCGGCGCCCGTCCGATTGAAGGCTATGGCACGACCGAACTTTCCCCGGTCGTGGCCGCCAATATCCCCAGCCATCGATCTGCGATGACCAACCATGCCGGGGTCAAAGAAGGGACCGTTGGGCACCCTGTTCCCGGTGTCGCCGCGAAGATCGTCGATCCTGAAACAGGCGAGGATTTGGGAATCGATACACCAGGAATGTTGCTGATCAGTGGACCGAATGTCATGAAGGGCTACTTGAATCGCCCCGAACAGACAGCCGAGGTCATTCGCGATGGTTGGTATGTCACCGGCGACATTGCGAAAATCGATTCCGACGGGTTCATCCAAATCACCGACCGCCTCAGCCGCTTCTCAAAAATCGCCGGCGAGATGGTTCCGCACCTTCAAATCGAAAACGCACTTCGGGATTTCCTCAGTCAAACGGACACCGAAGAAGACGACATGCAGGTCAAGGCGGTCGTGACCGCAGTGCCTGATGAACGCAAAGGGGAGCGATTGGTCGTCGTGCATTTACCATTATCACAAAGTGCCGATGAAATTTGTCGGCAATTGAAAGCAGCCGGCCTCCCGAATCTCTTTATTCCTTCGCCAGACAGCTTTGTCGAGGTTCAGGAAATCCCAGTCCTAGGCACGGGCAAACTGGATCTGAAAGGCCTGAAACAAGTCGCCATAGATCATTTCGCCCCTTCAGCTACCAGTTGATGGAAATCCAGCCTCTGTCCCAGACCCCGGGAAACACGGGGATCCGCCAATCAGGTCTAAACCCTCCCCATGAAATGACCGATGATAGTGGGGAGCACGACGGCAACCATTATTCCCGGAGCAATCCAGGATCATGGACAGCCCGCTTGACAGGTTAGCAACACCCTGCTAATTTTCGTGTCTCAGACGGAAACGTTCCGAGCGGACAGCGAACCGGAAACGGTTTTCAGTGTCCCAAAACAGTCCACACGGGGGATTAGCTCAGTTGGGAGAGCGTCTGGCTGGCAGCCAGAAGGTCAGGGGTTCAAGTCCC
>CALOFE010000008.1:0-141584 GCA_942492455.1 uncultured Planctomycetaceae bacterium
CTGCTGCCACGCCGGCACCGGGATTGATGGAAATGCCTTGGTCGGTTAAGCAGCGTTCCAGTGCCGCTAATAACAGCAGCACATTGCGATTGCTGCTGGCTGCGCCCATCAGGCCGATCCGCCAAGTCTTGCCCGCCATCGGGCCGAGTCCGCCGCCGATTTCGATACCGAATTCGCCCAGCAGTTGTTTGCGGACGGCAGCGTCATCGACTCCTGTGGGAATCACCACGGCGTTGAGTTGCGGCAGCCGGTGGTCGGCGGGGACGGCGTATTGAATGCCCAGCGCCTCCAACCCGGCACAAAGGGCCAGGTGATTGTGGCGATGCCGGTCGAAGCGATTTTCTAATCCTTCTTCCAACACCAACCTGAGGGCTTCGTGCAGGGCGTAGTTCATGTTGATCGGAGCGGTGTGATGGTAGGCACGTTTGCCTCCCCAATAATTGCGGACCATCGACATGTCGAGGTACCAACTGGCGACTTTGGTTTTGCGGGCGTCCATCACCTCCAGAGCAGCTGCACTGAAGCTCACCGGAGCCAAGCCGGGTGGGCAGCTGAGGCATTTTTGTGTGCCGCTATAAACGGCATCGACGTTCCAAGCGTCGATCTCGACCGGGACACCCCCCAAGGAGGTCACCGTGTCGAGCAATAGCAACGCGCCGGCGTCATGCACGACCCGGCTGATCTCTTCGATCGGTTGCAGCGCGCCGGTGGAGGTTTCGGCGTGAATCAGTCCGACGACTTTGGGTTTCACACGGGCGACGACCTCGGCGATCTCGTTGGCGTCGAAGACTTCGCCGAAGGGGCGTTCGATGGTGGTGACCTCGGCTCCGGCGCGGGCAGCGACGTCGGCCATCCGCGTGCCGAACACGCCGTTGACCCCCACGACCATGCGGTCGCCCGGCTCGATGAGGTTCACCACGCAGGTTTCCATTCCCGCGCTGCCGGTCCCGCTGACGGCGAGGGTCAGTTCGTTCTTCGTGCGAAACACCTCACGCAACATCGATTGCATCTCGTCCATGACACGCAGGAAATAGGGATCGAGATGCCCCACAATCGGCGCGCTCAAAGCGGCCAATACGCGGGAATCAACATCACTGGGACCCGGACCCATTAATATGCGCTGCGGGGCGGTCGTTGTGGTGGATTGAACAGCAGCCATGGAAAAGTCCTCAAGGAAAACGTCGTCAAATAGGTCGCCACAAAAAAATTACTCCCTCTCCCTCTGGGAGAGGGCCGGGTTGAGGGCCGTCGCGCAATGCAACGCTCCCTATCCTAACCAGCCGCTGCAAAGAAACGAAATGCTCGCCGTAAAATCCCCGCTCACTCGCCTGGCGGGGTTTCTTGAATCAATTTGCTGATCTGCCGGAACGTATCGCTACCCGAGGCTTCACACCATTCGAACATGGCCGACTCAGCGGTGAGGATCACTGCTCCGGAGGCTTCCATCCGCCGCAGGGCGATTTGCCAGTCCATTTTTTTGCGGCTGGCGACAGCGTCAGCGGCGACGTAGACCTGAAACCCGCCCGCCAGCAGGTCCAGCACCGTTTGCAGGACACAGACATGCGCTTCCATGCCGATCACCAGCACTTTGTAGCGGCCATCGGTCTGATCGGCAGCGGCGCCCCAGTTGAGAACTTCGCCGCAACTGAAACGAAGTTTGTCCGCGGGCGAATCGAGCAGTTGCGCCAATTCCGGCACGGTGCCCCCCAGGCCTTTGGGGTATTGCTCGGTGGCATGAACGGGTATCTCAAACAACCGCGCTGCCCGGATCAGTCGCGAACATTCAAAGATCAACCGGTCGGCAACAGGGATGGCCGGGATCAGTTTTTCCTGTACGTCCACAACCAGCAAGCGGCATTGCGCGTGTGAGAGTAACTCGTTGCTGCGGAGATAGGGGTCTTGTGGGCTATTCATGCCCGGATGCTACGGTCGCCCGCCGGCGCCTGTCAAGGATTGCACAGCGTTGGAAAATGTTGCGTGGGATGAGGGCGCCGCTTACACTGGATGGAGAGTCTTTGCGGCGATGATTTTCCCATGCACCAGTACTCAGGTGGAGAATGGACGAATGTGCTTGCGCGGCCTGTCCTGTATTGCCGGCCTGTTGTTGTGGGGCGCAGCCACGAACTGCCACGCTGCTGAGCCGTTGCCGGACAGCGACCGCGGCATCCGGCTCTCTCCCGCCCGATGGCAACAGTTGGACGGCGTTGTCGATCGCGGTTTGGAGTATCTCTCCGCGCACCAACAGCCGGACGGATCGTTCGAGGCTCCGCCGATCGGGCAACCGGCGATCACTAGTTTTTGCGTGATGGCGTTTTTGTCGCGGGGACATATTCCAGGACAGGGGCCTTACGGCGAGCAACTCAACCGAGCCATTGAATACGTGCTTGCGTCGCAACAACCCAACGGCTTGTTGTGCCGATTGCGGCCGGGTGGTGATGAATGGAAGATGTTAGGCGGGTATCACCATCCGATTGCCGGTTTGATGTTGGGTGAGGTCTACGGCATGACCGGCTCGCCACAGCACGCGCGGATTCGCACAGCTATTGAAAAGGCATTGCTGTTTTCCCGCCGCGAACAAACCAAACCGCGCCCCTATCCACAGGAAAAAGGGGGATGGCGATACCTCAGTCGCAGCGCGATCGACGCGGATCTGTCGATCACCGCTTGGCAGTTGATGTTTTTGCGGTCGGCCAAGAACGCGGAATTCGACATACCGGAATCACACATCGACGAGGCGGTCGGATTTGTGCGGCGTTGTTATGATCCCAGGCGCGGTAGCTTTTCTTATGGGCTGCGGGGCCGGCAGCGGAGTTTTTTCAGTCGCTCCATGGCCGGAGCGGGGATCTTATCCCTGTCGTTGGCAGGTGAGCATCAGACGGATATGGCACGGCAGACGGCGAAATTCATCCTCGATCATCCGTTTGACCGATTCAATCGCGGCGGACTCACCGCGGAAGACCGGTATTATTACGGCGCCTATTATTGCAGCCAGGCGATGTACCAATTGGGGGGCGAGAATTGGCGGAGGTTTTATCCCGACTTATTACAGACGTTCGCTGACAATCAGCGCGAAAACGGCGCGTTTGACCGCGAAGCCAACCAGGACGGACCGTTGGGATTTTGTTATTCCACGTCGTTTGCCATCCTGGCGCTGACACCACCTTATCAGCTGTTGCCGATTTACCAGCGTTGAAGCTGCAGGCGGTTGCGTGACCGGGGTCGTGTGGTCTGTGTGTTAGTCGTGATGCGCGAAACGGAGTTTCGCAAATGGGCGTTCCCAAGCGGAGCTTGGGAACGAGTTGCTCGTGTCACTACTCCTTGGGGCGTCCGCTGATCCTTGTCCGGCCGGTGGGATTATCGGCGGGGAAATTGGGACCCGCTTCGTTGCCTTCGGCGGGGATTTCGAGGGGGGCGTTTTGTTTGGTCTCCATCGAGACATCCTCAACCGGCGGGCTCAATGGCGGCAGGTCGTCGAACAGTCCCGGATGCCGTGACAGCCGTTCGATTTTTTCACTGAGTTCGTCACCCAGTTCAATGGATTCGTCAAAATCGACCGGCGCGGGGGCCTGGATGTCGATGGGAATCGAATTCGACGGCGGTGCAATGAAGGACGGTCGGGCCGCCTTACGCTGTTGATAGACGGAATCGTCCCAGACGCCGGCTTCGTCAATGAACATGGTGCCCATGTCGCGGTTGACTTGCAGTCGGCTGGTTTCATAACTCACCCAACTGCCGATCAAACGGTCTTGGGCGCGGAGGATGGCATTTAATGATTGCAATAAATTCAAACCGATACTGCTTGAGCGCGACTGGCCAGCTTGTACCGGAGCGGTAGTGGCATCGACAGCTTGGTCGTACTGAATCGCGGCAGAGCGGACCGCTTGACGGGTCAGTCCAAATGCCGTCCGATTCGCAGCCAAATCCCGCCAATCGCTGCGGATTTCGAATTTTACGGTGTCTTCAAACTGCATATAGGCCCGACGTGCGCGTTGATATTCGATCAACGACGCGCGATAAAAGTTCCGTTCTTGAATTTGTACGACGGGGGCGGTGAAGGCCAGGCCGGCGCGAAGGCTGCTGTTGCGACCGCGGAAATCGAAAGGATTATCATTCCCCTCAAACAAGGATCGGGTTGCCACATCGCCTTCGACGACGACATCCAGGACCGCTTCGAGACGGTTGGCGGCGACTTCTAATCTGCGCCGTGCGTCCATTACAAACGCACGTTCGTTTTTGAGGTCTAGGCGTTCCTGCATTCCCAAGCGGACCGCATCCTCCATGCTGAGATCGAACGGTGCCAATTCGATCAACTCCACACGGATATCGATTTGGACCACCGACAAACCTTGAACGATGGTGAGCAACCTTTCGCGTCGCTCTTTGATGTCCTCATAAAGTTGGCTGCGAAACTTCTGTGGTGCCTCACCGGCGTCGAGCGTCTTCAGGTATTGCTGAAGCTGATTGGCCGTTGCATTGAGGTCGACAACAAGTGATTCAAAAATCCGCCGGTCACGCGCAACGTCACGTGTCAACCGTTCTCGATCGATCTCGTCGGTCGTCGATTCCATACGGCTATCCCAAACCGCTTCCAGATTATTGAAGTCGGTTAGGACGGCCTCCACACCATCAGTACGGATGAATTCTTGAACTTCCAGCAGTCGGCGAATGCCCAACTGCAAGTCTGCCACTGCAGGATCGTCCTCATCGATCTGTCCCCATTGATTCAAGTAATCTTCAAGTTCGTCCTGAAGATCCGTCAGCCGCGGATCGATGAGTTGGAATTGCGTCAGCAACGATTCATCAATCGAGACCACCGAATCGGTAGGAATCCCGATTTGGATTTTGTAGGTGTCCAATCTGTCTTGGTACGTGGCGAGGCTACGGGCGAGCGTACTTTTTGCTTCGGCCAATTGGGTTTCCAATTGGGCAACATCCAACGGGGTCACCTCTCCGTTGGTACGCTGGAAAAGGTCGCGAATCACCAATTGATAGGCGGGGTCGTCGCTCAAACTTAAGAGGATGTCGCTATCCTCTTCGGACATGATTCCTTCCCAGAATAGGTTCTTGGTCGTCTCGTTATATCGGATTCGATCCGCCACTGACTCGGGAAACACAATGTCATCAGGAAGATCTTCCAATGGCTCTCCGGGATTGCTGGGGCGTTCGGACGAAAGAGCCCGCAGTCGGCGAATCTGGACCTCCAATTGGCGAATATTACTTTCTTGGTTGAAGATCCCTTGCCGTAAACCGATCAATTGCAGATACCCGCCGGCGCCGCTGACGATGTCCACAAAAAAGGTTTTGCGGAATCTCGCGAAATCGCGCATGGCATACAACGCGTCACGTTCCGATTGCGTCAGGCTTTCCAACGCCACTTTGCGGCCGCCGCCCAACAGCAATGGCTGTACCAAATTGAATGACAGGGCGCTGGCGGTGTCCGATTTGTTGTCGCCGCTGAATAGCCACAGCGTGTTATTGGCCAATTCAATCGCCCATTGCCCGCCGCTGGGGAGCAATTTGCTCACGCCGATGCGGTTCTCCCAGGCCAGGGAGGTTTCACCGTCACCCAAGGCGACGTATCCCACATCACTGGTCGGCTTGTTGCCGCCGATGCCCAGAAACTGTACGTCGTACCGAAAACGTTGGAACGTCAATTCCAACGCGGTGAGATAGAGTTGTTCCAGTTGGAATTGAAAATCGCGGCTGTTGATGTAGGTCAGCTCGATCGCGTCTCCCATGGTCATGTTTTCGATGACCGGGACCGGCGGTGAGAATTGGGCTTCGAACGAATATCCAAGCTCATAGCCGCACGCGGCCGCTTCCGGCGAGACGCCGAAGTTTTCCAGCCATTGGGGGTTTTCGACTGTCATGGTTTGGCCAAATTCGTGCCAACCTTGGTATCCCAACATGCCGTGCACCCATTCCATGTATTCGAACGCGGCTGGATCGTCGGGAGGCAGCGGTGGTTTGTCAGGATCGTACGGATCGTAAAACCGGCTGCGTGGATCGGGTTCTAAGTTGGTTCGCGGAATCCACCACTCTTCGTTGGTCATTTTCTCGGCCAAGACGCGATAGGTTTCCCGGTCAGCATGCTGCCGCCAAAAACTACGCGAACATCCAGGGAGCAAAGTGAGTGCGCAGAGCAGAAACAACAGGGCCGGGGAGCGACGGCGCAGCGCCGCACTGACCGATGTTTCAGCCGAAGGCACAAGGCTTTGATGGGGCATTAAGTTTGAGTTCATGGCAAACAGCTTTGCATTTCTGGCGGCTAAGACTGTGGCGATGCGAGCTTTGAGCAAGTGGAATCTAACTGTTCATGTCGATTCGTTGTGGTACGGATCCTCACCGGCAGAATCGAGAACGGTGTGGAGTTGTCTGAGTTGATCAGTCAAGTTCCGGCATTGGGACAGCGGCCAGTCGGCCAGCAAGTCGCCGGCGGAGCGAAGGTAAACGTCGCGTGCCTGGTTCAACCGCGCGGCCCCTTTTTCGGAGAGTCGTATCAGGCTTTTACGGCGATCGGATTGTGACCGGCGGCGTTCAACCAATCCGTCGGTCACCATGCGATCCAGAAGGGTGCTGATGTTCGATTCGGAGTTGCGCAACTGTCGGGCCAATTCCTTTTGAGAACAGCCGTCAGGATCTGCCTCTTCAATGGCTTGCAACACGGCGAAACGGGCGTCGTTGAGTCGGCATTTGGCAAAGTCCGTCGTCAACTGCGTTCGCCAGGCTTCGGCGAGTTGCAGGACAGTCATCATCAGTTCGCTGGACGTGCCGGGAGACGATACGGACGGCATGTCACTATTGTCTTTGTCGGAGGGGCCTGAAATTGGCCTGGGTAAGGTCTGTTGATCCATCGCGAAAACGATCGTTTTGAGACAGCAGGAACGGATTTCGTTAGCTATCAAATCTTTCGGTTACGAATCGTTCGTGACTCAACCTTTTTTTCGGAAGAATCGTTACAATTTGCGCATTCCCGGCAACCGGTTGACGGTTGGCGGTCCACAAATAGGCGATTGAGAGACGAATAAGCGTTGCTCAGAAGGTTCCGGCCCCGCTATGCTGGGCTGCCAGTGTCCTGGGACGACAACAACTTCGCGGTTTCCGGTCTCAGTGGTTTGGGGTATAATTACCTGTTGCGCCGCGCAGCGACGAATCACGACCAGCTGTGATTTCGACACGGGCGTACAGTTCCTATGCACGTTTCCTGTAGCAGCCCGAGTTTCCTATAGCAAACAATCGATGAATAACTCACTCAGTCCATTCGGTTGGAAATTCAGCATCGGCACGTGGTTTTCGGTCCGCGTGTACGTGAGCGTGTTATTCCCGCTGGCGATTTTCTATTTCTTGTGGCTCTTCGGCCCTGCCATGGGGGGCATGCTTTCGGGCCTGCTGTTCGTGAGCGTGCTGTTGCATGAGTTCGGGCACATTTTCGGGGCGCGGATTACCGGGGGATTTGGGGACGAGATCTTAATCTGGCCCTTGGGCGGGCTGGCACAGTTGTCCCCAGCCAACAATACCCGCGGCAAATTGATCGCAACTGCAGCCGGACCGGCGGTCAACTTGGCGATTTGTTTACTGTTGGCGCCGTTTGTGTACCACTCGCCCTATTTGAGTAACGCGTTTATTCCTTTAGTAGCGCCGATCTCGCGGGAGACATTTGAGGCTGGAAACATGCTCGACAATGTTGTCTTGTTGGGCTTCCACATGAACTTTGCTTTGTTGATGCTCAACCTACTGCCCGCTTGTCCGTTGGATGGGGGGCAAATGTTGCGGACGACGCTCATGGCCAGCATGGGCAGTTCGCGCGGGATGGATTGGTCGGTTAAGGTCGGCTTTGCGGTCTCACTGTTAGTGTTTCTGGTCGCCATTATCAACAACCACGTTTTGGTGATGAGTCTCGCGTTCTTGTTCTTTTTCACGGCGTTTTTGGATATGCAGCGGATGAAGATGGGCGAGTATTTTGAAGACTCGTTTATGGGTTACGATTTCTCGCAAGGCTACACCAGCCTGGAACGGACCGAAGAGGGAACGCCGCAACGGCAGCCGGGATTGATCGCCCGTTGGCGCAGCAAACGCGCCACTGAAAAACGGCGACGTCTAGAAATTGAAGCCCGCGAAAACGAACTGAAGGTCGACGCCATTCTCGCCAAACTGCACGAAAAGGGGATGGAGTCGCTCACCGAAGCCGAAAAGCGGCAATTGAAACGGGCCAGTTCCCGGTACAAGGATAAGGACCAAAGCCCTGGTTAGGCCGGTGCGACTTCAACAACATCGACCTGCCGAAACCGTCCCGTGTCCATATTCGCCCCGCCGACAATCAACAATCGGTCATCGCCCACCGGAAGCATGCGGTGGAAAAATCGCAAGGTGGGGAGTTGCTGAACGGTGCTCCAGCTGTTGGTCTCTCGGTCCATGCGTTGAAGGTGTCCTTGGACGGTGCTGACATACAGCGACCCGCCCATGGCGCACGCGGCCGCTCCGAAACCCTCGTCGGCTGCACTGTCGAGCGCGGGGCCGGTGGACCATGTTTGTGTCGCTGGATCAAACACATCGACCGCACCGCTGGGGCCGCCGCGATTTTGCATGCCGCCAATCACATACAGTTTGCCGTCAAAGGCAGCCGTCGCCAGCGCGCGGCGCTCAAAGGGTGGTGTGGGAAGTTCTCGCCAAACAAAGGTGTCCGCGGTTAAATCGGCCACCAGGGCCGTTGTTTGCCAGGAGGACTCTTCCTCACCAGCCAGCGTCCAACCGCCGACGACGTACAATTGATCCCCCACAACAATTGCGTCGTGCGATGATCGTGGTGTGGGCAAGGGAGGTAGCGCTTCCCATTGGCCCGTTGCGAGGTCGAATCGGGCGCAATCTGGGACCGACCAAAGATCGTTCGGCTCTCCTTGTTGATTCCGCGCAGCGAATCCGCCAATGCGGTAGAGCTGGCTGGCGTGCGACACCAATGCCAAACCTTGCAACCGCGGTCCGGGCGGTAACTCTTCCCAGGCGCCGGGCTGGTCCAACGAGATGCGCCGTAATTGGTTGGATTGTCCGGTTTGATAATACTCGTGAGCGCGGCCGCAATGCCCGCCGTAGAGATAGGCTGCGCCGTCGCAGACGGTTGCGCCGAAACTGGTAATGCCTTCTGGGAGCTCCGGATAGTGAAGAGTCACGAGTTGACTTGCCTCGATATTATGAGTTGTAGGGCGGATTTTTCGTTATCTTCGTATTTCTCGGCCATGACCGCAATGTGGCTGTTACCGAATCTAGGTATTGTGTGGTAGCCTCGAAAGTTGCGCCTATGATATGGAATTCTGTTTTCGAAATAGAATTCAACACAAATGACTCCTAGAACCAGTTTCAAACACCGGTTGTGGTTGTTCCGTAAACTTGCAGGTGAGTGGCAGCGGAACATGCCGGAGGGTTTTGAAACGACTTGTAGTGTGTGGGACTGATGACCGACGACCGGCTTTTAATTTCGTTGTGCACGTATAACGAGCGCGAAAATCTCGCGGATCTCATTGCCGAGATTCACGAGCACGCGCCGCAAGCCGACGTGGTCGTGGTGGATGATAACTCGCCCGATGGGACAGGGGATTTGGCCGACGAACTAGCCGCGGCGGATTCCCGCATTCATGTCGAACATCGCGCCGGAAAACTGGGGCTCGGTTCGGCAACATTGGCAGCCTTTGAATTTGCGATGGCTGCCGACTACACCTATCTGCTGAATATGGACGCCGATTTCAGCCATCACCCTCGGTATATTCCCGAACTGCTGGGCTGCATGCCGGAAGCGGATGTGACGATTGGTTCGCGGTATGTCTCGGGCGGGGACATTGTCGGCTGGGGCTTTAAACGGCACTTTATGAGCCGCGGCGTAAATCTGTATGCGCGGGTGTTGCTGGGATTGAGTACCAGCGACAATAGCGGCGCGTTTCGCTGTTATCGAGTGGCGAAGTTGCGGGAGTTGGATTTCAGCGCGATTCGCGCGACCGGCTACGCGTTTCAGGAAGAGATTCTCTATCGACTCCGCCGGATCGGTTGCCGGTTTGTGGAGACGCCGGTCGTATTTGAGGATCGCCGTTATGGGAGTTCGAAAATCAACATGGGCGAAGCCTTCGCCGCAGTGGGTGTGATTTTCCTGTTGGCAATCGACCGACTGCGCGGTGTGCCGGTTACCCGTGCTTAGGAAACCGCTTGAATCAATTCGCGCGTGCCGACCAGTTCACGGACGAGACCATCGATGAGCCGATTCGGGGTCCGCGGTTGTTGCGCCATGTCGGGTAAGACTTCCCAAGTGTAGGTTTCGACTTCCAGATGCGGCGCGTAATCGAGTTGGCTAACGGCGGCGAGGGCCTGCCGTAGTTCATCGCGGGTGGTCTTAAGCGGCCCCAGCATCTCGGCATCGACCGGCACATGAAAATGGACCCGCCATTGCTGGGCTGCCAGAAAATCGGGTGCTGGTTCGAGCGCCAATTCCCGGTTTAAGTCGATGTGATGCAGTACCTGCCCGCTTGAAGTGAGCGCCATGGTCTGATGCAAGTACCGTGGTTCCACATACGCAGCTAACGCGCGGCGTCCCTCTTCATTTTCCGCAGGAGCGTCGAGTTGGATGGCACAGGAGATGTGCAATTTATTGATGCGGATGCCCGCCTTGTCGAGAGCTTGAATCGAGCAGGGAATGTCTTCAAACTCGACCGCCTGATGGCAGACATCATAACAGAGTCCCAGGTGCTGCCGGGCGGCCTCGCCGATGAGATCCGTATCGGCGCGATCCCACAGTCGTTGGAAAAATTCGACTGCTTCGGCGGTGGTTTCCACCAAGCAAAATGGTTCCGGCTCAATCGCCAGTCGGATGATTTTTCCGGTCCGCTCGTACAACAGGTCCATTTGCCGGGCGAATTCCAACAATTGGTCCAAGCATTCGTCCAAGAAGGTCTCGGGGTGCTGAAATCCCTTGAAGCCGAGCGGAACCGTGGAAATACTTCCGGCAACGCCATCAGGTAATAGTTTCGCCAAGACCTCGGCGCAAGCAACCGTGTATTCTAAACGCTCGGGTTGCGACCAATCGGGAAGATACACATTTTCCTTGACGCGCTCGCTATGAAAATCGCCAAAGGGAAAGGCGTTGAGCGAATGGCAGGTCAGTCCGCGATTTTGCATCCCCTCGACAAACCGCTGTACTGCGCCGTCGGTCGCGTTCAATTCACGGATCACCGGTTGTGCCAGCCAAAGTCCGGCGGCGAGCGGGTGTTGGAATTGGTCCCGCACGTGGCAGGTGATTTCGTCCAGTCCCCGATTCACTTCCTCAATCGAGCGGCCAATATGGACGTTTGTGCAATAACTAAGCGGTAACTGAGAGATCGTCATGACGGAGTGAAATCTAAGGCGAGATCGCCGGAATGTTTGGGTGCGGAGCAGGGCAATTGCGTCCGGCGGTGGCTGTTGATCCCATCCTAACCGCTTGCCGAAGCGAACGCCATCGTGATAATAGAGGCAGCAGCAAGGGCATTTGACGGAAATGCTTGGTAATATTGGGTTTTCTGCCGATTGTTCGCCTGCTTGATATCCAAAAACGGTGGCCGCGATTAGGCGGTCGGCAGATCGAATGTTACAATGAGCGTCACCCTCCTCAGCTGGGGAGGGTCGGTGGTTTTTGTGCGAATTTTGCAGAAACCTTTTGGGGCATGCGGGGTTTATACGTGTACGGGTGTGGATTTCAGGTGCCTGGAGACACATCCTCGATCAGAGTGAAATGAACGACCGTTGAGTAACGCAACGAAAACGAAATCCGGCGAGAATTCGGCGATTCGCGATCCTGACGTGCGGCTGATGCTGCGGGTCAAGGCGGGTGATGAAGCTGCGTTTACGGAGTTGGTTGCGAATTATCAGTCGCGGCTGGTGAGTGTCTTCTACAACATGTTGGGAAATCGGGAGACGGCGGAAGATTTGGCACAGGAGTGTTTTTTGCGGATCTATCAAGCTCGCAACGGGTATGAACCAACGGCGAAGTTTTCGACGTGGCTGTACCGAATCGCGAACAATTTGGCGAGTAACACGCGCCGTAGTTTTAGCCGCCGCAAAGAAGTCTCGCTGAGTGCAAACAATTCGGGATCGATGGAGTCGACGCCTCGCGAACAGCTGGTTCCGGACAAATCGGCGTTGATGCCCACGCGGCAAGTCGATAGTCGCGAGTCCTGCGATGTCGTTCGCAGTGCCCTGGCCAACTTGGGCGAACGGCAACGCTTGGCGGTTTTGCTACATAAATTCGAAGAGATGAGTTACGCCGATATCGGCGAGGCTATGGACTTAAGCCCTGCGGCTGTGAAGTCGCTCTTGTCGCGAGCGCGGGATAACCTTCGTGAATCACTGGTTTCTCATGTGCGGCCAAGCGGTTGAAAGGTCAAACGTTCTAAGAACGACGGTGTTCATAAATTCCACGGTGTAAGACGAACTGAAACGAACGATTAGGCATTGCGGCAAATTGCAGTGCATGAAACAACGAGGAGGCCCGTCGCGGCCGGATTGATGGGAAAAGCCACCCGATTAACTGTTGAGCAACGAGCCAATTTGGTCGCTTATTTGGACGGCGAATTGGACGAAGCGGAAACGCGCTCGATCGAAGAGACGCTCGCGGGGAGTCCCGCTGCGCGGCGCGACATCGAGATGCTATCGCGCGCCTGGGATCTGCTGGACCATCTACCACGCGTTGATCCTGGTGAAGAATTCACACAACGGACCGTTTCACGTCTACGTGCCGTGGAGGTCGACAAAGCACAAACGTCAGCACAATGGCGTATCTGGCTGCGTCGGGGGTTGGTCTCGGCGATTTGGCTGGGGGTTCTCACCGTCGCTGTGGTCGGCGGCGTCTATGCTGCTGTATATACAATTCCCAGTGAAGGCCAACGCATGATTCGGGATTTTCCCGTTGTGGAACAACTGGATCAATACGAAGCCGTTGGCAGTTTGGAGTTCCTCGAAGAGCTGAAAAGGAACCATCTGTTCGATGAGGGGAACAATGGCGATGGTTCTGATTCCGAGACCGCGGGAACGGGTGTCAAATGAATCGTAAAGTGATCGTGCTGGTCGGGATCGTGTCGTTCGGTTTGGTGGGCTTGGCGGCTTATCAAGCCGCGGCAGCGATCGTTCGCTCCGATCGCGAGGCAACTCTTTCCGTTAAACGTATGAAGCAGTTGACCTCGACTGAGCATGGCCGGCTGGAGAAGGACTTTCAGACGTTTTACCGGAAACCGGCGGAGGAACAGCAGAAATTGCGAGAGATGCACGCCTATCTGCAGCAGCGTGGCAAGGCGGAACGTCTCAAGCAGATTAGCCAAAACTACTATGCGTGGTATTCCGAAGTCGGATCCCGCCGGCGGATCGAACTGCGCGAGCAAACCAATGTGCAAGATAAGTTGGCATTGGTTCTCGCTATCCAAAAGACAATGGAAGAGGAACAGCGGGCCGACGGCGAAAACTCCTGGGGTAAAGAAGGTCGTGGCCGCCGCAGACGGCTTTCTTCTCAGGACCTAGCAAACGTCATGGAGTTGGTCGAATTTAAGCTGCGCGAGGAGGACTCCTCAGCGGCCGATCAATTGGATGAAATAGAGGGGCTGGTCGGTTATCGGCGTTATTATTCCGTGATGTCGATTCTGCTCAAAGCGTCCGGCGACAGCCCCCGTGGTCCGGACATGAAATCGCGCAAGCGTTTGTGGGATTTTTTTGAAGATGAGCGGTTTTTAGAGGCGATTACTAATCCCGGCATTCGCAGAATGTTAGGCAAAAGAGGCGACCGAGAACGGTCTACTCCACGGCTGAGCTTAATGTGGATCGTGGGTGACAGTTTGCGCGAGGCCTACCATGAAGAAATCAAACAGGACTTGCCAGACGAGAAGGAGCTGATGGAGTATTTCGTCCAGCTGTCCGACGCCGAGCAAGGAAAATTGATCTGGTACTCGACCGATGATTTTATGCGGCACCTCAGTCGCAAGTTTGTGCATGAGCACGAAGACCGGTACCCCAGAGACCCAACAGAACTGTTCCGGTCCCGCGGGCAGCGCGATCGGGGCCGTCGTGGAGGTCCGAATGGCGAGCCTGGCCGATCCAAGGAACGTCGCCCGCCCCCTCCCGGGTCTCGCCGCCCGCCAGCAGACGGGCCGCGTGATCGAAATTGATTCGCGGTCTGCCATCTGCAAGGGGATCGTCTGCTCGGGCTGTCCCCCTTTTGCTTTTTCGGTAATTTGCCGGCGCAATTCTTGACGACTAGTCGTTTCAAAACCCTCTGGCTTGGTACTCAGACACCATCCGGGCGGGGCACGGTTGACAGAACGCAGTGCGGTTCGCCAGAATCCCGGACAGCTGAAGGATCTCAGCGATGACCGGTCCGTGCGGAGTATTCATTGCCGCACGAGGAATCGAAAACTGACGGACGCGTTCACGTCAGCGGACGGCTTTTGCCTGCAATGGTTTGTGCACTGCTCGTAGCAGTCACGAATCCGCAAAGCATTCTCGGGAAGTCCCCCAGTCGCCATCAGTGCGTCTACTCCCGCTGAACTGCGCTACCCGCGCAACATTGCCGTATCGTCGAGGTCCGTCAAGGAACGACATCTTTTGGTTTTTTGTGAACGACCGCATTTTATGGAGGATTGCAAGCTGATGATTCACACTCTCACTCGTATGGTTACCGTTACGGCCGTGTTGGCCGGCTGCTGTTTCACTGTTGCTCCGCAACAAGCTGTTGCCGAGGAACCGTTGGTTTGGCATGACGACTACTTCACCGCCTACCGTGAAGCAGAACAGCAACACAAGCAGCTGTTTATTTTCTTTCGCGACGAACAAGATAGCGAAGCCGCCGACAGTTATGAGCTGACCGTGCTCACCGACGAAACGCTGCAAAAGCCGTTGTCTGAAATGGTGTTGGCCGTGATTCCGGTCGACTACTCCATCCACGAAACCCAAGAGCGGTTGATGGAGTACGAAGCCTTTCAGCACCAACAGAATCGGCAGGGAATCGCCATTGTGGACTTAGTCGAATCCGGCAGCCCCTTGCACAGCAAGGTGGTCTCGGCGCACCCCTTTACGCGGGGTCGGCATCTGACCGCCTCGTCGACAAAAACGGTGTTGGAACTTCCGCGGGGGACGATCACGCAGCGGTCATTGATTTATGCCGCCCGCATCAACCCCTACAAGCCGGCCGGCGCGCAAGGTGAAGCAACGCCCCAGTTGCTCGATTTCTCGCACAAACATTGCGGCACAATGTGCAGTTGGAATTCGATGCACCATTCGTCATTCGGCGGCATGGAGATTGTCGCCAATAACGGCGAGAGTGCGACGATTGTCGACACGGCCAAGTCGTTCATCCGCATGTGGCAAGGCTCCCCGCCGCACTGGAGCATTCTCACCGGCCGTCACGCCAAGTTCGGCATGGACATGAAACGCGCCCCCAGCGGCCATTGGTACGCGACAGGTGTGTTTACGAATTAGTCGTAAGCGTTGAGAAAAAATGTAAACCCGCACGCGCGCAATCGGCGCTCGTGCGGGTTTTTTGTTTGCGGCGAATACGGTCGAACTGAAAGGTCTAGAGACGCCCATACGTAGTTCCTCCCTTGGTGGAGAATTTCGACTGGCGGACTCGGCGTAACCTTGTGAAGACAATCAATTCTCTAGATCAACGATTGATCCGACGGCGGTTTCACCGTTAGGATGGTGGCTTCACCGTGTTGACATAGCATCCGCAAGGCCTCGTAAGGAATCTCCCCGCGCATGGAACTGGCACAGATTGCAAGCCTCTTTGAAAAAGCCGTTGCCGAAATCGGTAAGGTGGTCGTGGGGCAAGAGGAATTGGTCGAAGCGACGCTCGTGGCGCTGTTTTGCGAAGGGAACGTTCTCATCGAAGGCGTGCCGGGATTGGGCAAGACGCTATTCGTCAATACGCTCAGCCGCGCGCTCTCCTGCGACTTTGGCCGCATCCAATTCACCCCCGATCTGATGCCGTCGGATTTGACGGGGCATTCGATCTACAACGCGCAGGAACAACAATTCACCTTCAACCCCGGCCCGATTTTTACCAATCTGCTGCTGGCTGATGAAATCAACCGCGCGCCGGCCAAGACGCAGTCGGCATTGCTCGAAGCGATGCAGGAACGGCAAGTCACCGTCGACGGCAAGTCCTATCCACTCGCGCGTCCTTACATCACGATCGCCACGCAAAACCCATTGGAACAAGAAGGAACCTATCCGCTGCCCGAAGCGCAGTTGGACCGGTTTATGTTCAAGCTGCTCATCGATTATCCGGTGATCGAGCAAGAACGGCGAATCTTAACGCACTATGCCGAAGGCCGCGATAACCGCGATCTCACACAATTCGACCTTCAGCCCGTGATGACGGGTGATGAAGTCGTGGCGATTCAACAGGCGATTGTCAAAATCATCATCGAGCCGTCAATCGTCAATTACATCAGCGACGTCATCGCCAAGACCCGCGCGTGGCATACGATATCCGTGGGGGCCAGTCCGCGGGCTGGTGTGCATATCCTGTTAGCCGCCCGCGCGATGGCGGCCTGCCGTGGTCGCGATTTTGTCGTTCCCGACGATGTCAAAGAACTCGCCCCTTGGGTGTTGCGACACCGACTGCGGTTGCGGCCCGATGCGGAGATCGAAGGCGTGCTGGCCGACGATGTGATTCGCGAAGTGCTCGATACCGTGGAGGCGCCCCGCCAATGACGCCCCGCCGACTGATGATGTGGCTGTTTGTTGCTGCGGGAATTCCGTTGGTCGCCGGGGTGTTTATTCCCTTCATCGGTCCCGTCGGCGCGGTACTGAGTTTGTTGATCATCGCGGTGGCCATCGCCGATTTAGCAATTTCTCCCACGCCGACACTGGTTGACGTCCAGCGTGAAGTGGGGGAGGTCATGAGTATCGGTGCGCGGAACGCCGTCAAAATCTGGTTCACCAACCGCAACGGCGGACCGATCACGATTGAGTTCGATGATGAACCTCCCGCTCCGTGTGATTCTGAAGGGCTGCCGTTTGAAATCGAATTGCCCCCCGGCCGCGCGCGGTATCGCGTCTATCACACGCGGCCGCATCATCGCGGGACCAATCGATTCGGCAAGGTCTACCTCCGCTCACGCAGCAATTTGTTGTTGTGGTCTTTGCACCACGAGTTGGAGATCGATTCGGCCGTCCGCATTTATCCCGACATCCAAGCCGTGCACGCCATGGAGTTGCTCGCGCGGCGAAATCGCGTTTCGGAATTAGGGCTGCGCATGTCCCGCTTGATGGGACGCGGTAGCGAATTCGAGCGACTCCGCGAATTTCGCCGCGAAGACGAATACCGGCAAATTGACTGGAAAGCGACGGCCAAGCACCAGAAGTTAATCAGCCGCGAATACACCATCGAGCGCAATCAGAACATCTTAATCCTGCTCGATGCGGGACGCTCGATGTGTAATGAGGTGGACGGCATCACCCATTTGGATCGCGGATTGAATGCGGCGATCATTCTCAGTTACATCGCGCTGCGGCAAGGGGACTATGTGGGGTTGATGGCGTTTTCGAACAAGATCGACCGTTTCGTCCGCCCCATGCGCGGAGCGGGTTCGGTGCAAACATTGATTCGCAGCGTCTACGATCTCGAACCACAATACGAAGCGTCGGATTACGACTTGATGGTCGAGGAAGTGCGACGGCGGTTTCGCAAACGGTCGCTGGTGATTCTGATTTCACACGCCCTGGACGAATTGCACCTCACGACCATCAGCACGCACATGCGACAACTCCGCGCGCCGCACTTGGTGTTGGGAGCATTTTTACGAAACGTCCCGTTGCACGAACGACTGAACACCGTGCCGGAATCCGACGTCGAAGCCTTCCAAGTTGCCGCCGCCGCCGAAATGGTCTCCGCCCAAACGACACAAATCGCCGAACTGCAAGAACATGGCCAATACGCGGTCGATTCCCTACCGGAAGATCTCTCAGCCGATTTGATCAGCCAGTACCTGGAGATTAAAGCGCGGCATTTGTTGTGAGGGATCAGCAATCATCTGGTTTTAATTCAAGGAAACCCCATGCCCAACCCCGTCTCACGTCGCTCATTCCTCCAGCAATCGGCTGTGACCACTGGTGCGTTGGCGGCGGCGGGGGAGTTGCCGGCGGCTGATCAGAAACCGTCGCGGCGGCCCAATGTGCTGTTTATCATGACGGATCAACAGCGCTACGATTGCGTTGCTGCCAACGGCAACGGCATTATCAAAACGCCGCATCTGGATGCTCTGGCAGCTCATTCGGCGAATTTTTCCCGTGCGTTTGTGCAAGCCCCTGTTTGCGTTCCGGCGCGGGCGTCGTTTTTTACCGGCCGTTATGCGCATGCCCATCGCAATCGCGTGAACTATACACCGATCGATCGCCGCACCGTTCTACTGCCGGCACGGCTGCGCGAAGCGGGATTTCAGACGGCGCTGATCGGTAAGCTGCATCTGTTTTATTACCATCCGCCGTCGGCCGAAAATGCACAGAAGACCGGCTTTGATATCGTCGAACTGCACGACGGGACGCACCGCACGGATCGTTGGTCGGACTATGCCCGTTGGCGGAACCAGCACGATCCGCGCCGCGATGTCTATTATCGTGAACTCGCCAAGGACGTTCCTGAATTAGCCGCCGACCTGAAACCGGGCACCAATCCCTTTCGCTCGGCCATTGACGAACAATACACCGACACGTCCTGGACCGGCGACCGCACGCGAGCGGCATTGCGGCAAATGGCAAAAGCAGAGCAACCTTTCTTTTTGTATTCCTCGTTTTGGAAGCCGCACTCCCCCTTCGAAGTGCCGGTTCCGTTTGACAGTCTGTATAACGACGTCGATTTTGAATTGCCCCGACCGGAATCGTTGGAGGATATCGAGCGACTGCCGTTGCCGCTGCAAAAACTGATTCTACGTGGCAACAAGCCGCCTTATGACATGGATCGCGCGACGTTGAATTGGATTTACCGCAGCTATTACGCATCGATTACGCACATCGACCGCGAGGTGGGGCGGATTTTGCAGACGTTGGAGGAGACCGGTCAGGCGGAGAATACGATCGTGGTATTCGCCTCGGATCATGGCGACCAATTGCTCGAACATGGCTTGATGGGCAAGAACGTCTTTTTCGAAGCCTCGGTCCGCGTGCCATTGATGTTGCGTCTCCCGGGACGAATACAGCCGGGGCAATACGACGAGTTGGTCGAAACCATCGACGTGCTTCCCACGCTCATGGAATTGTGCGGCTTGCCGATTCCGGAAGATTGCCACGGTCGCAGCCTCTCGCCGTTGATCGCCGGAGGAGCGGGGGATTATACGCCGCGAGATGCGGTGCATAGTGAGAACATCATTCCTGAAGTGATCACGGGCGGAAGCATGGATTTCGAGTTCGTGCCGGGGCAGGGGATCAAAGGCATCCGCCATCCCGACGCCAAAATGATCCGCACCGACCGCTGGAAGTACAACTACTATCCCGAAGGGTTCGCTGAATTGTATGATCTGAAAAACGACCCGCACGAACAACACAACCTCGCCAACGACCCGGCCCGCGCAGCAACTGTCACGGAATTGAAAGGCCGCATACTCGATTGGCTGATCACCGCGACCGAAACCGATCAGATCGCGAAAAAGTGGATGGTGTAACGTACTATTCTCCCCTCTCCCTCAGCAATCAATTGCATCTACGAGATAAGTAATCAAGCAAGTGTTTGGATGGTAAAGAGTTCAGGGTAGCCGCGATTGCGCCAGCAATCGGGGCGGGCGCAGCCCGCACGAAGCCGCAGTTCCCGCGCTCTGAAACCAGCAAAGTCTCATCGGCAGGGACAGCTGAAACTGCTGCTTCTTGTGCCTACGGCACACCGATTGCCGTTGGCAATCGCTGCCACCCGATGATTGGTTCCCCTTGTACAGATGCAATTTGTTGCTCAGGGAGAGGGGCCGGGGGTGAGGGCCGCCGACCAGATGATGTTCCCAATGTTTCAAACAAAACCGGCCGACTGAAGCTCGCCATACACTACCAACAACAGGACCTAAAACCGCCGTGCCGTTTGATGTCTTCCTGCAAGTCCTGTTGGCCGCGGTGTTTCATGCCGCTTGGAATTTCGGGGCGCGGCGTGTCTCGGGCAATGTGGGCGTGATGTGGTTTGGCCAGTTCGTTGGTAGTTTGATTTGCCTACCGTTCGCAATCGCGCAAATGACAGCGGAGACGTCTCTGCTCGAGTTGGTATGGATTTGCCTCCCGACTGGGATCTTGCATGCGATCTATTTTTGGATGCTGGCACAAGCCTACCGGCACGGCGACATTTCGCTGGTTTATCCCATTGCACGGGGGACCGGCGTTGCGGGGACAGCCGTTTTGGCCTTCTTCTTGTTGGGCGAACAATTATCGCTGACCGGGTTTTCCGGCATCCTTACTATCTGTGCGGGGATTCTGCTGTTGGGGCTGTCCGGGAAAAACGTGCGTGCTAACAATCGCGGTATCGTGATGGCGCTTTGTACCGGCGCCGCTATCGCCGGGTACTCCCTCGTCGACAAACGGGCGGTGGGACAAATCAATCCCGTGGTGTATGGCGTGGGGCTGTGGTTGATTTCTGCGGTGCTGTTCGCCCCGGCTGCTTTGTGGAAATATCCCAACGAAGTTCGCGACGCGCTGAAGCACAAAAAACGCTACATCCTGCTGGTTGGCAGCGGATCGGTCGGCACTTACTTAGTGATCCTGTTCGCCTTTCAACGAGCCAATGTCAGCTATGTCGCCGCCGTACGTGAGTTCGCCGTGGTCATCGGAGCAGCGCTTGGTTTTATCGTTTTGAAGGAACGCTTCACCGCCGCCAAGGCATGGGGGATTGCTGCGATCGTCTTGGGGTTGGTGTTGGTCAAAGCGGCTTGATTCATTGACCGAGGGAGCTCGTGCGCGCACTTTGCGAGGCAAAAACAGGCCCAAAACGACTCTGTGTACTTGGTTTAAGGAAATTGGGAAAACTGCGTAATATTTCTGGAATTCCCTTTGGGGCCTTGGTATGTTGGAAAGGACCGCCAATTTTGCGTCGCCGACGCAAGGGCCAATGGGCGGTTGCAGTTCGTCAGTATTCACTGTCAAAAAATGGTACTCACCCGTGAATTCAGAGTGGACCCGAAACTGATGATTGTTGATCATCAGTGTGGTAAAGCGAAAGACTCACTTGGCTGATACCTGCATGCGTCTCGGTAGAATTCCAGCGAAGATACTCTTTTAAAACCAGGAAACATACAGATGTCGCTTTGGTCCCTACTCTCCACGTCCTGGGTGCGTTCACAACGCTATGTGAGTCAAGATTCGCGTGCTGCCAAGCAGCAGCGCAGTCGGCAAAAATTCAGCACGAGCCGCGGGCAGATACGGCTGGGGTTGGAAACGCTGGAAGACCGCACGTTGCTGAGTGCGAGTCTGATTGATTCTGATGACGTTATTATTCAAACGACGACGTACATCGATTTTAAGACCACGTACGAAGAGATCTCAATAGATACCTTCGCTGTGGCGAATCCGCTTGCTACGACCATTGTTGTTGGAGCGCCCGGAGGTGTGACATTTAATTTGATCTCCGACCCGGGGATGGACCAGCGAGCGATCGATGGATTTGTAGATGCGGCGCTGCTGTGGTCACAAATCTTCACCGATGACGTAACAATCAACCTGGATATCGGGTTCTCCGTATTAGCCCCCAATGTTCTTGGTCAAGCAGGTTCAACATCAATCTCCACTAGCTACTCGGACTTTTACTTAGCACTTGATGGCGACCGTACGTCGTTAGAAGACGACGCAGCTGTCGGTTCGCTCTCGACAGGCAGTACATTTGACATGTTGCTCAACCATGTCAGCAATTCGCCGGAGACGGATCTGGCTACTCCATTCGTTGACGACGACGGCGACGCAAATAACTCGACGATTGACATTAATACAGCAACCGCCAAAGCACTTGGGCTCGTTGCGGCCAACGACTCTACTATTGATGCGTTTATCACCTTCAGCTCGGAATTCAGTTGGGATTTCGATCAAAGTGACGGAATTAACCCGAACCAACTCGACTTTGTCGGAGTAGCCGCACACGAAATCGGTCACGCTTTAGGGTTTGTAAGCGGCGTCGATGCTTTGGACTTTTTTGCCGATGAGATGACTGACGACGAATTGACTTATGTCGCTCCGCTAGACCTTTTCCGGTATTCGACTGACAGTGCTGCCGAGGGAAGCGGAATTATTGATTGGACGGCGGACACACGTTTCAAGTATTTTTCTCTCGACAACGGACAAACGAATCTGGCGTTATTTTCTACCGGCTCCTTTCTTGGCGATGGCTATCAGGCGAGCCATTGGAAGGATAATCTGGGAATCGGAATCATGGATCCGACAGCGGAACCTCCCGGTGGATTGATGACGATTTCAGACCTGGATATTTTGGCTTTTGATGTCATCGGATGGAACATTAATCGACCGCCCACGCTGACATCCATTGCCACGCTCCCTGGTGGTGTCGAAGATACTCCACTGACGATCACGTATGACGACTTGTTTGCGGCCTCAGATGCAGCGGATCCTGAAGGCGATCCCATTTCGTTTTTCATCGACTCGGTCGCATTCGGCGGAACCCTCACCAAAAACGGTGTGTTGGCTATTCCCGGTACCACGCTTTCAGCTGGTGAGTCGCTGGTATGGACTCCTCCGGCGAATGCGAATGGCAATGCACTTCCCGCCTTTACCGTTCGCGCACAAGACCTTCAGTTAGCAGTCTCAACACCGCCGATTGCTGTCCGCGTTGATGTGGCCGCTGTGAATGACGCTCCCGTCGCCGATATCGGCGACGATTATGTGTTAGGGGATCGGGCCATGATCCAACTCGACGCTAGTGGAAGCTCTGACGTGGAGCAGTCCGCTGGCTCTTTGACCTATTTGTGGGACTTTGATAACGACGGCCAATACGATGATGCTGTTGGCGTGCGTCCGGACTTTAGTGCCGCGTACTTAAATGGGCAAAGCAACACTGTCGTGCGGTTGAAGGTCGTTGACAACGAAGGCGCCAGCGATACCGATGTTGTGCGGGTCTATGGCGAAGACACTGCAGTGCTGCGGATTCGCGGCGATTACGATGGTGTCATCGGGCAGCGACGTGTGATTTCGCTGAAACTTTACGGTCCGACCGTCACCAATCAGCAATATACCTACACGGTCGATTGGGGCGACGGCAGCAAGCCGCGGGTTGTCACCGGCATCTCTGGATTGTCGATCAGCAAAATCTATAACAAAACCGGGACCTACACGATCAGCGCGACGGCGGTGAGCAACGAGACGGGTTTAAATACGTCTTACTCACGCAATATTCGTATTGGCACAGTGCAGCAGCAAGGGGACGATTTTGCCGTGACCGGCACGAACGCCGACGACGAATTCCGCGTGGTCACCCTTGCAGGCACCGATCGAGTGGAGATCTTCCGTAACCGAATTTCGTTGGGTGTCCACACGGTCCCCGGTACGATCTATGCCATTGGCATGGGAGGCGACGATTGGTTCCGCGGCGATCGTGGAACCTACAACGTCTTTTTCGACGGCGGTCACGGCAACAATGTCTCTTACACCTATTATGGCGACGACACGATCCTCGGTCGTGATGGCAATGATCGCGTTTATGACTACGGTGGAGACAACCATGTCTCAGTCGGCAACGGTAACAACTTTGTCAAAACCAATGTCGGTGACGATTACGTGAAGACCGGTTACGGCAATGATAAAATTGTCGACTTCGGCGGCAACAACGAGGTCTATGCCGGCGATGGCGACAACAGTGTCGATACCCGTAAGGGGAACGACATCATCGTCACCGGATCGGGTAACGATGAGGTCACTGCTCTGGGTGGCAACAACTACATTGAAGTTGGCGATGGCAGCAACAAAGTCAGCAGTGGCATCGGCAACGACACAATTCTGGGTGGTGCTCAGGACGACAGCGTTCGCGACATAGGTGGTCTCAATTACATCTCCACGTTCGCCGGTAGCGATTTTATCGTTGCTTACGGTACAAGTTATGTCGACTCCGGACTGGGAAGCGATTTTGTGTATGCTTTCAACTTGTTGGACGACGAAGACGACTTGTTTGATTTATTGGCTAGAGCCCGTTAACCGGCGGGCCGTCACAGAATCGTGAGCGGCCGCCGGTCAGGGTGGTCGGCCGCTCGTTACGGGGCGAGCGGATCGTCGTTGATGTGCTTGGCAAAGATGTCCCGTTGCACGGTCTTATTGTCCCTGTGGAAGTATGAACTGTGGGCGCAGGCCCAATTCAGCAGGGGCGGCCAACAGCCCACCGCTGTGAGATTTAGGTATTCAAAATCGACTTCGTAGGGGATGTTCTTTAACGGGCCTCCTACGATGTCGTTTTTGGCGTCCAGGTTGATCCACTGTTCCACGCATCGCGGCTTCTCGCCCGCTTCCGCTTGCTCAATCAGATGGCGCCGCACTGCGCCGATCGATAACGCGCTGCCGACAGTGAACAGATTGTGTACCGCATGATTCGGGATGCGATCGTTGGCTGCCAAAATATGCAGCGCTTCATAGGCGACCACCGTGCCCCAACTGTGGCTGATGATTTCCAGGCGATGCCCTTTTTGAATCAACGGTTCCACGATCTCGGTAAAGCTATCGATGACTTGTTGGCGGATGTTGTTGATAAGCAGGTACTTCATAAAATCGTCGATGCAATCGATGCCGGGAATTCCCAGTACGGCCCGCGTGCCGCCTGAGTGCGGCGAGCAGCCATCCTCTGCGCCCGGGGCGTCATCCATTGCTGCACGGACCGCCCTGTCGTGCAGGGTATCGGTGATCATTTTCTTGACGTCGCTTTCATCTTGAGCCGAGACAAAGCTCCGCGCTGCCGGTGTGACAATGTCGCTCCACAACACCTCGTGGCGATTGTCTGCGGGAATGTCCGGGACATAGGGCCGCATGGCCCGCCACCAACCGTTGGAATAGCCCGCTTTGTGTTCGCAGATGCCGTGTACATAAACGACATGCGTTCTCCCTGTTTCAAGCCGTCGACCGGCGGGGGCGACGAAGGCAGGCTGTGTCGAGAACAATCTCCAATTCGCCAATTCGCCCGCGCACTCTAATTGTGGATCCTGATTGCGGATTTGATACCCGGGAATCAATGCGGCAGCTGACCGATGCCAATTCGCATAGGATTGCCCGACTCCATGAGCTTCTAGCGATTGAAACAACGCGTAGGTCAGTGCCCCGTGATAGTCGCCATCAATAAAGGCATCATTAGAAAGCTGATGGTCCCGGCAACCGGTGATCAAGATGCCGCACTGTTCCTCGACACTTCGACCGAACTGGCGGACGTTCAAATTGCGAAAGGAGGTCATTGTGACTGAGTCGGCGGAAAACCCATCCTCGATCGTGATTCCACCCACGGCTCGAAATTGAATGTCGGGCGGAGGGAGCAACCGTTTTTTTGTCGCAGGGATGTTTGGCCCAAACTCCTTCGTGCCGGTCCCGGAGTGGCAGCAGTCCAGAATGATCGTCAGGTTGACGCCGTCAGGGACCAAGCGAATGATGTTTCCCAAGTCGTCGTCGAGCAGTGGGTCATCCCAGTCGTGGTCAATGGGGACCAAACATTCATCGATATGGTCTAATTCGTCGCCGTTCCGGTCGGGCACTTGCGAGCCGTGTCCGGAGTAATGAAAGACCAAGACGTCCCCCGCCCGCGCGCCTTCGACCAACCACTCCAGACGCTTCAATATCGCCTCTTTGGTCGCCCGCTGATCAACGAGCAACCGCATGTCTGCTCCGGGCGTGAATCCGAAATGAGTGATCAGAATGTTTCCCATCATCAACGCGTCGTTGACACACCCTTTGAGCGGAGCTGTGGGATATTGATTGATGCCCACCAGCAGCGCACGTTTTCGAGGTCCGCGTTGTTGTGTCGTCGTTGATCGAGTCATTTGAGCTACCTTTTCATTTGGGAGTGTCGTGATATCGGTCGAAGTTTTTTCATCACCATGGTTTCTTACCGACGTCTACTGCTTCGCGTCTTCCTCCTATTGCGATTAACTTTCTCAGCGTGCGCAATTTGAGTTCCAATAGTTTCAATTTTTCTTTGAGTTGGTTTGGCGTCATCTCATCGGGAAGACTTGTTTGAATCGTGTCCGTCACTTCATCAATCTCCTGCAACATCTTGGCCATGTTGCTAGCCTTAAGTTGTGACTCATCTGGTCTTAGTTGTTTTAGTTCTTGTTTCAGTGCCTCTTCGAGTTGTTTTGCCGTCAACCCTTGATCGCGAATTGACTTGGTCGTGGTTTTCAGTTCATCAATTGCCTGCATCATCTTGGCTGTGTCTTCGTTCGACTTTGCGGAAGCAGCGTTCGTTGGTTTTCGCACTTCGCATTTCAATGCCTTCAACTCTTTGTCGAAATGTTGCGCCGTGAGCTTGCCGGTGGCATTGGCTTGGATGGATTTATCCATTTCGTTGAGCTTGTCTAAAAGCTTGTCCGTATCGCCGGTGGTGCCAAAATGGATGTAAGGTGCGATGGCCGAGGCGATGAGCAGAATCAAAAGCACGAGCGCAGCGATTCCCAACCACATGTTGATTTTGAATAGCTTCTGCAGTTGTAGTTGGGGGTCCTGAGGATCGGTGGGCATCGGTAACCTCCGATTGGCATGTTTGAGAAATTGATAACCTTCGGTGAGTGACTTCTTAGAGAATGGATCTTGCACAGGGAGCATTTCCTGAAGTGGGGCCTGATCTGACGAGCCGCAGTGCACAATCACGCTAGCAATCCCGAGTGCCAACAAGCTGGCACACCTGTTTGGGAATAGGCGAATTTTTCGAAATCCCCCGAAGCCCCATAATTTCCTAGTCGGGGGAGCGAATGGCTTGGTGGAACGCGGGATTGGGACCGTTGGAACTCTGGTCGCGGCAGTCGTGATTCACCAATATCCGGCGTTGTCATCCAGGATGCCTGTCTTAGAATGTAAGACCTGTTGGCCGGATGGTTTTGACCCCATTCAGAGAGTGAGGAACTTACGATGCTAGAAAGTCTCACCCAAAGCTTGGCCGACGCACTCAAACCATTACGGTGGCAAACCAGAATCACGCAGAGGGATATCGCGGAATGCCTTGAAGCAGTACAGCTGGCATTGCTCGAGGAAGACGTCGCCGACGAGGTTGCCCAAAACCCCACCGCATAGATGCGACATTTGCCGCCAAGTGCGGATGGACCCCGGAAACACCTCCAGAGTGAGAGGAGCGCAAAAAGATGGGGCAGACCGGCATACAGGGGGCGCCCAACCTCCGTACGGACGGCGAGCCCACTGTTGGGTGGCCACCCGAAAGGGCACAACAACCACCTGGGAAAGGCCAAAAAGAAAACAGCGGAACCGCGAGGGTGGCACCAAACGCGGCCGGGCGAACGGATGAAGGCCATCGGCCGCCAACTGGAAGGGAGGAGGGGGGAAGGCGAAGAGCGGCCGTGGGGTGGCAAGGGGGGGGCAAATGGATCAAATGGACCAATCACAAGACAAAACGCAGGCGCGAGGCGACGACAAGCAAGGGGGGGGAGGAAAACCAATATTAAGGACGGGGGCCCAAAGGGGGGGGGGAAGGGGCGGGAGAGGAGCGAAGACGGAGGGAAGGGGGGGGGTAGGACGGAAAGGGGAGAGACAAGTGAGAGAAAGCACGCTGAACCTCCCGAGAAGCAGAAAAAGCTGGGCGGGGAGGAGTAGAAGATGAGGAGAAGGCGGAAGGAGGGAACCAGAAGGGGGGAGGCAGCGGGATGGCGGAGGAGCGAGGATGGCGGGGATGTGATCGAGAGCGAGATGCAGGAAGTCAGGGAGTTAGGAGAAGGCAGACTAGTGGGGGGGAATCACCAATATCCGGCGTTGTCATCCAGCCAACGCCTTCCTAGAATGGACGACTTGGTCATTCGCCCGGTTTCGTTGCGGCGGCAGCGGTACGGGTGTTCACCTCTTGCTGGTCTCCAGGACTGGTTCACGTCCGTTTTCGCTGCCCCGAGCCTCGCCCTGTGGGGAAGCGGCGATCGTTTTTTTGCCTATAGGGAAATGTGGGATTTGCGATGTTTGAGAGTATCACTCAGGGTTTGACCGGCGCACTCGATGCGCTGCGCGGCCAAACGAAACTCACCGAGAAAAACATCGCGGATAGTCTCGGGCAAGTCCGGCAGGCACTGCTCGAAGCGGATGTCGCCTACGATGTCGCTAAAAGTTTCACC
The DNA here is from genome assembly GCA_942492455.1 of uncultured Planctomycetaceae bacterium. Lineage (GTDB taxonomy): Bacteria > Planctomycetota > Planctomycetia > Planctomycetales > Planctomycetaceae > Symmachiella. The sequence continues at coordinate 28,263 of CALOFE010000008.1, forward strand.
GACCGCGTGACGGAAAATGCGATCGGTCGGAAGGTGCTCAACTCGATCAATCCCGGGCAACAGCTGGTCGGCGTGGTCTATGAAGAGTTGATCCACCTGATGGGGCCGGTCGATCATTCTTTGCATCTGGCAGGCAAGGACGAAGTCACGGTTATCATGCTCTGTGGCTTGCAGGGGAGTGGTAAGACGACCACCTGCGGCAAGTTGTCCCGCATTTTGATGAACAGCGGACGTCGTCCGATGATGGTGGCGGCCGACTTGCAGCGTCCGGCGGCGATTGAACAACTCAAGACCCTCGGCGGCCAACTTAATGTGCCGGTGCACTTTGAGGATCCGCAAGGGAACTCGGCGGTCAACGTCTGTCGCAACGGGCTGAAAGCGGCCAAGGCGGCGGGGAATATCGATACGTTGATCCTGGATACCGCCGGCCGGCTGCACATCGACGACGACTTGATGAAAGAGCTGGAGCAGATCGACAACCGGCTGCATCCCAAACAGGTGCTGTTTGTCTGCGATGCAATGACGGGACAGGACGCGGTCAATTCCGCCAAGGCCTTTAACGAGGCGTTGGAACTGGACGGCGTGATTCTCACCAAGATGGACGGTGATGCGCGCGGCGGAGCGGCTTTGAGCGTCAAGCATGTGACCGGCGTTCCCATTAAGTATGTCGGGGTCGGTGAGCAACTCGATAAACTGCAGGAATTTCATCCCGACCGCATGGCAGAGCGGATTTTGGGAATGGGGGATATGCGGTCGCTGGTCGAAGAGGCTCAGTCGAAATTCGATCAGGAGGAGATGGAGGCGGCCGAGGCGAAGATGCGTGAGGGGAAATTCACGCTCGATACCTTCCTCTCCACGATGAAGCAGATGAAAAAGCTGGGCCCGATGGGGGAGGTCATGAAGATGATTCCCGGCATGGGGGGCGCGGTCGAAGCGATGGGCGACATGAATCCCGACGACGATATGAAGCAGATCGAAGGGATCATTCAGTCGATGACGCCGCACGAACGGAGCAACCCGGACGTGATCGACATCAGCCGTCGTCGGCGGATTGCGAAAGGCTCTGGTGTTGACCCGGCAGACGTCAATAAACTGCTGAAAGACTTCAGCGGCATGCAGGGAATGATGTCGAAGATGGCCGGGATGTCGATTCGCGAGCGGATGCGGGCGGTCAAAGAGCTGGGCGAGGGGGGCCTGATGAATCCCGGGGCTCAGATTCACCAGACCAAGCAGCGCAGCAAACGGGGACCTCAGGACAAACGCAAAATCCAGGAGTTGAAGAAGAAACAGCGCAAAAACGCCAAACAGCAGAAAAAAAGGAATCGCAAGCGGTAAATTAGGCGAGAACCGGATCTGTGCGTTGGCTAGAAGTGGGCTGAAATGGGTCTGAGGCGGCGCATTTGACGAAAATTGCGGTTCTCGGCCCCTGATGGGTTGCTGTTTCGCGCGGAATTCGTTGAAATTAGCGTTTCCCCGTGGAGAGGGTCCGTAAGAACAGATATCAACGCGCCCCCGTTAAGATTTCGCGTTGCGAATGACTAGAGCGGTGGCTCCATGAACATACGTTTCGGCATAAATATCAGAGTCTAAGGAGAAGTGCGTGGCAGTTCGTATTCGGATGAAGCGATTAGGACGGCGACACCGCCCGTTTTATCGCATCTGTGTGATCGACCAACGGAAACAGCGTAACGGTAAGTCCATCGAGGACATCGGAACTTACGATCCCATGATTCGCGACAAGTCACAGCGGGTTTCGCTGAACATGGAGCGGGTCGACTACTGGGTGTCGGTCGGTGCACAACCCTCGGAAAACGTGCAGGCCTTGATTAAGAAGGTCAAATTGAACAAATTCGGAGCCGTGAAGACTCCGCCGCCATTGACGGCTCCCAAGCCGCTGCCCGAACCGGAACCGGAAGTCGCCGCTGAAGCGGAATCGACTGAAGCAGCTGCCGAAGGCGCTGAGGAAGCTCCGGCGGAAGCAGCAGCCGAAGAAACAGCCGCCGAGTAAATCGCGCGGGTTGCCGCAGTGGTATTCGAACAGTTGAAAATCGAACAGTGATTGCCTGATATGCGGTTCGATATTCTGACGTTGTTTCCCGGTCTGTTTGAGAGCTATTTGCAGCAGAGTTTGCTGAAAAAGGCGATCGACGCGGGGTTAGTGGATATCCAGCGGTGGAACATCCGAGATTGGGCAACCGGTGTTCACAAGTCGGTGGATGACAAGCCGTACGGCGGCGGACCGGGGATGTTGATTACCTGCGAGCCGACGTTTGATTGCGTCGAAGCGGTGCAACAAGCGGCTCCCGAGCCGGGCCGGCTGATCATGCTCAGTCCGCAAGGACGGCAGTTGGATCAACAATTGGTATCAGAGTTAGCGGAAGAAAAACGGTTGCTGTTATTGTGCGGCCGGTATGAAGGATTTGACGACAGGATTCGGGAAGGTTTGCAGCCGTTGGAAGTCTCAGCGGGAGATTTCATCTGTAACGGCGGCGAAGTTCCGGCCATGTTGGTGATCGACGCGGTGATTCGTCTGGTCCCCGATGTGCTCGGCGATGAGACCAGCAGCAAATACGATTCGTTTTCCGATTCGGGCCGTCTGGAGTATCCGCAATACACCAGACCTCGCGAGTTTCGGGGGATGAAAGTTCCCGATGTGTTGTTGAGCGGTAATCACCAGGAGATCGCCCGTTGGCGCGAACAAGAGAGTCTCAAACGGACTCAAGAACGTCGTAGCGATTTGTTGGACTGAACTGCGAACTTAACTAAATAGACCGTGGACCTGTGGCCAAGGCAGACTGGTCTGCGGCATTCGATAAGCGAAACGTTAATACTAAGGGATCGAGTCATGGATCAATTGCTCAAAGCCGTTGAAGAATCTAGCTTGCGTGAAGAACCGCTGGAATTTGAAATCGGCGACACCGTGGACGTGCATACGCGGATCCTCGAAGGGGATAAGGAGCGGATTCAAATTTTCAACGGCGTGGTGATCGCCCGTCGTGGTGGCGGAACGCGGGAAACCTTTACGGTTCGCCGCATTGTCGCTGGTGAAGGGGTCGAACGGACCTTCCCGGTGCATTCCCCCAAAATCGCCAAGTTGGACGTCCTGCGTCACGGACGCACCCGCCGCGCCAAGCTGTACTACCTCCGCGACCGAGTGGGTAAGGCGACACGTTTGGCCGAACGTCGTCCCAAGAAAAAGCAATAAGTCGTTGTTACAGTTGGGTGTCACTGGCGGCTTTGTCCGCCAGTGTCGAAGATCGAACGCGCATTCACTGCTGGACAAGCCAGCAGTGGCACCCGGGTCCGTGAGTCGCCGCGTAATCACGTAAACGGTTAGAACCCTCGAGCACGCTGGGGGATCGGCATGCGAGGCTGGTGGGCCAGAGCATTCGGAAATCGAGGCGAGCGGCGCGCCCGATATCTGCGCGGCCTGGGCTACACGATCATCGCCCGGCAACACACCAACCGCTATGGCGAAGTCGACATCATTGCCCGTGACGGAGACTGTCTGGTTTTCGTCGAAGTGAAGACCCGCAAAAGCACCGCCGCCGGCCATCCCGCCGAAGCGGTCGATCGCACGAAGCAAGGCCAACTGACGCGCGTCGCCTTGGCGTATCTCAAACAGCAGGGCCTGTTAGAAGCTCGCTCGCGGTTTGACGTGATCGCCATCATCTGGCCCGAAGCAGGCCGCACCCCGGAGTTGCAGCACTTCCAAAATGCGTTTCCGCCGGTGGGGACGGGGCAGATGTTTTCTTAAGCTCCGGTGCTGGTTTGATTCTGAACCGGAGTGCAGAGGAGATAGATCCCCCGTGCCCAGAAAAACAGAGCAGCAGGAAGCCGCTCCATGTGAAAGAGCGGCGTACCAAACAGCAGGGGGGCAATGCCGAACCGCGAACCGATGGCGGTAACTATGTTTAAAACAAAGATCGCGATTAGGATAACTTTCGCTGGCCCGGACGTCGGTACAGACCATACGCTTCCGCCGCATTGCCAGCATGAATCAAAAAGAATGGGACGCTGATCAACCATGGCTGCTTCGAGGAGTGAGCGTCATTTCTCCAGTTCCTGTCGCATGAATATCGTTGTCTTGCCGAACGCCGCTGGCTTGATTCTCGCTGTTTTGGAGGAGATTGGCAAGTAGATTTTAGACCAGCGTTGGAAGAGTCTCTGGGGTGTGCCGTTAGTCATGAGACGGTGCAATTCGGCGTTCGGGAAAAGTGGGGACCGCTGTATTTTATGGAGCGTTTGAATTGCGGCTTCTTGCCGGCTGCGCCGGCCCCGATTGCGGGGCAATCGCGGCTACCCGGGAGGATTGTTTCATTCGCCGGCGCAGAAACGGTAGTAGATCTCGGCGGCTTGCCGTAGTTCGTTGATGTCGATCCACTCCGACTCGGTGTGGGCTTGGTTGATCGAACCGGGGCCGCAGACGATGGCGGGGACGCCGGAGGCGGCGATGCGTGAGGCGTTTGTGCCGTAGGCGACGCCGACTTTTTTGTGTGGGCCGGCGACTGCTGCGACAGACTCCAGCATGCGGTCGGCCAATTCGCCATTGTGTTCATCTGATAACGAGATGCCGGTGATCCAGGGGGGCAGCATTTCGAAGTCGACGTCGATATTTTTGCGGAGAAATGCTTCACATTCGGCGATCACCGCGGCTCCGTCTTCGCCGGGAATCACGCGGCGGTCGATTTCGATTTCGCATCGATCCGGGACGGTGTTCACGCTCAAGCCCCCTTCGATCCGGCCCACGCTAATGGTCGCCGGTCCGCAGAGCGGGTGTGCCGGAATGGTCTCCTTGAGATGTGCGGCAAATTCCTGCAAGCCGGACAGGACTTGGCCCATTTTATAGATGGCGTTCACGCCATCGTCGGGACGCGAGCTATGACAGGCGCGTCCGGTCGTTCGTAATTTCCAACGGGTCGCCCCGCGATGGGCCACAACCACGTCTAGGTCAGTTGGTTCGGCAACCACAGCGACATCGGGAGCTGTCTTCAGGGAGGAAATTCCCCGCCCTGGTTCGGACCACAGTTTGACCAGATCTTTGACACCCAGTGCTTCGGCTTCTTCTTCGCAGGAACAGGACATCACGACATTCGCAGCCCCTGCTGGACGTTGAGTCACCAATCGTGCAAACGCGGCAAGCATGGCTGCCATGCCCCCTTTGACATCGCAGGCGCCGCGGCCAAAGAGTTTGCCCTCTTTGATGAGCGGTTCAAAGGGTGGAATGGTCATGCCATCGACCGGCACGGTGTCTTGATGGGCATCCAATAAAATCGTGGGACGATCGGGGCCGGCGTCATAGCGGGCCAACAGGTTGAATCGTCCTGGCAGGACCTCAATTTTTTCGGTTGCCACGCCGAGGTCTGCAAACCAATCTTCCAAGAAGGCCGTCATGCGAGCTTCGCCAAACTCAGGCCCGGAGACGTCGCGGCCCATGGGATTGACGCTGGGGATTGCTACGAGTGTTTCTAGTAACTCAACGGGGTCGTGCACGGGAAGCTCCACGCGTTTGGGCTTGAGGCTTGAGGGGACAGGCGTGAGGGTTGGCCGATTCAAGCTGAAGGGAGGGGTGATTCATCATATGATACGCCCTGCAATTTCTGGCCACTGGCCACTCGCCACCGGCCACTCTTTCAATAGTGCGGAGGCCGTTCCTGGAGGGGGTCGCGTTTTTCCGGTTCTTCCCCCAGTTTGTCGACTTTCGATCCAAGGCGGTCCAGGCTTTTGGTGAGCGCATCGATTTCGCGCTGTTGATCCAGCACCACGGAATTGATCTTTTGAAAGTCCGCCTGCATGTGCATCACCAGGATTTCTAATTCGGTGACGCGGTTGGCAAGAGTTGGGTCTGCTGCAGGTGTGGGGTCCGACATGGTCGCTTTGGCTCAGCTAGGTGGCAATACGAGACAATCCGTGCCCTATTCATAACGGTTTTGTCGGCGAAATTCATCCGTCATTCAGCAAATCGCAAGGTGGCGGACACCGCTCGATGATCGGACAGGTCCCCCGCGAGTACCTCATAGGCGACGAAAGTCGCGTTGGAGGGGATCAATATCCAGTCGATGATTTGTGTGGGGTTGGTCGAGGAATACGTCATGTCACTTGGGGTGGGGTCTGCCAGTGGTCGCCATTGAAACAGCCCAGGCTCTTGGAGAATTTCCATCGCGTTTTCGCCGTCGGCGGTTGTTCTGGCGTCGGGAAATCCGGGCGGTGTGGAATTCAAGTCACCGGCGACTATTAACGGGACTTCCGACGACTTTGCGACGTCGACAATCGCTTTCGCTCCCCGGACACGATTGATTTCGCGGCGATGCTCCAGGTGGACTGCTAGAACACGCACGCGCTGTTCCTCGGGAAGTTGCAGCGTGGCGACGACGCCTCGTTTGTGACCGACGAGCCAGTTTTCCCAGTCGGCATGCGGCGGAAGGTCGACGACTTTGGCCTCGATGATCGGATACTTGCTTAGGATCGCGTTACCGAATTTCCAACTGCCGTACAGAAAACGGAAATCGAGATTGCGTTGTTCGACGCGATAAGCAAACCCGGCCTCGGTCGCGATAGCAGCGGCTTGGTTTTGGTGTCCGCTCCAAGTGGAGTCGAAGTCGACTTCGTTGAGCACCACGACGTCGGCGTCGGTCTCGGCCAAGAACTGAGCGATCTGGTTGATGCGATCGCGTTTGGCTGCGTTGGATTCCTGCCAGTTATCATCAATCGCGCCGCGACCGTGGGCGATGTTGTACGTGACGATGCGGAGCCTCCCGGGCAGGGCATCGGCCGCAGCCGAGTGTTCGCTGTCCCCATAAACACGGACAAGGCGACCGGGACTGCGGATGCGGCTGACGATGTACGGTCCGAACACCAACAAAGCAATGAAGCCGGCGACGATGAAAAATCGTCGTCGCCGTGTTCGCAACGGCCGCTGAATCTCAGCAGGTGGCGTATCGGACATGCGACTGGTGGCATCGGAGAAGCGGGGCGATTATCCCGCGCAGTTGGAGTCGTTCTGCCCGTTGCGAATCTCCTTGAGCTGTGTCGGGAACAGACGATACAGGTACCAGAACGAGATGACGACTGCAATCAGCATTGCCAGCAAGGGCTTGGACATATGGAATAAGAAATTCCCGGTCCACAGTCCGAGCATCAATGTTCCCAGGAAGAGGCTGACGCGGACCCAGTCGTCGACCCATTCGTAGCGATCGGCGAGGGTGATCTCATATCCGCAATAGGGGCAAGATTTTGTCGAAAACTGGACCATCCCACCACACCCAGGACAGCCATGCGAACGCGAGACAGACGACTTTGACATGAGTTTGTACCTCCTTCACCAAAAAGCATAGCTTGGGGTTGGAGGGGGGGCAAATTATTTGGGGCACGTGAGTGTAAGAGAACTCAAAAGAACTCGTGTATATCGCGTGCTCCGTGCAATACACGCACGATTTCAACGGTGTAGCGACCCGCCGATAGCGGTCGATAATAAATCACGAAATTCCCGACAGGAAAACTGCGTAGTCCTGACAACAATTCCTCGCGCGACTCTCCAATGAGTGGCTGCCGCACCAACATTTGAAATCTCGTGTCAAATTTGTGGATAACATTTGATGCGGCTGTAGGATTGTCAGCGGCAATAAAATCCCAGATTTGGTCCAGGTCGGACTGTGCCAGTGGCGAAAGGCGATATCCCCGGCTCATGGCACGTTTTTCTTGGCGGCAAGGCGTTCCAAACCTCGGCGTTGGATGTCATCGAAGAACTTGCGATGCTCGGCTGCGTCGTTGATTGAAATGGCTTGGCCATGATCTAGTTGGTCAAGTCCAGCTTGGATGTCATTCCGGAGGAGGTCAAGTTTCTCCTCGCGTTCCTTCAGTAGTCGCAGTCCTTCTGAAATTGCCTCATCTCGCGAGCGGAACTTGCCGCTGGCGACTTCGCGTTCGACAAACTCTTCCAATTCGGGGGGGATTGTTGTTGCCATCGTCATCACACTTATTTTGGACTTCGTAAAAAGGTGTCTTGACCGCACACCGGTATCTACTCCATCGTAGGGCTCGCTCGCCGTCGGAGCAACAGAAATTAAAGTCAGCTTGTGGCTGTTCCAGGAGTCTGTAAGAATCTCTCCAAACGCGACAAGTCGGTGCATTAACGCTGCACTAAACGTATCCCCCGCCTACGATACAACACTTTGAGATCCTCGCGTGACCATTGTTCGCGACCGTCGTCGATGCCGGGGTCGCCCATGTCGACGTTTCCGTTGTCGGCGAAACGATAAAACAGTGCTGCATGCATTTCTCCCGGAGTCCAGCCATACTCTTCAGTGTAGACCGGATCGACGGTTGCGCCTCGGGGGATGCCGACCGTGAGAATCACAGGACCGGGCTCGCGATCACGTAAGGCACTTTCGCCGCCAGCGAAAACTTCAACATCCCAATCGGTGCCGGCGGTTTTGAGTTTGAGGCCTCGATACAATCCCTGCCACAGCGTGCCGTTGCGGGTGAGGCACAGATCGGCCATCTCTTGCTCGTTGGATTCGATGCCGACTGCTTTGAGGATTGTCGCTGCGCAGGCCGCGCTGCAAGAGATCTTTGAGGTTTGCATACAGACGCCATTACGCCACATGTCATGGCACGTGGGTGGCGAGCCCCAAATGGGTTTGACAACGGAGAAGACGCCCACTCCCAATAAAATGGTTGTATAGACGCTGCGGCGCATAATACCGCCGGGCAATTTCCGCCAGACCGTTCCGGCCAGAAACGCACAAGCAGGCAAGAACCAATTTCCCAGCACGATCAAGTTGGAGAAGGGCAGCAGTTGGGCCAACAACACGCTGTCATCCAACCAGACAATATAGATGCCAATCGCGCACACCGTGGCTAGTGCAAAAAACGTCACGCGCTTGGTCGTTGCTGATCGGCTGAGCCGCAGTCCCAAGAAAAACAGCGCAGCGGAGATCGTGGCGAGGATCGCCAGTCCCGAGTAGATATCGGTCATTGCGCAATGACCTTTCGGATACTTGAGAAGTGAAGATGTGATCTGTGATTGAATCGTACACTTCTCAAACCTGCGGAACAACAGGAAGTTCGCACAGGGGGAATTTCTAAATTCCGTTGATGTCCCTCTCGAGGCGAACTTTCCGGCGTTTCTCCGTGTCGTGTCGAACCGGGCTGTTATACTCGTATGCTGTGGACGTTGGCACGTTAGGGAGATGAGATCATGAATAACTCACAATTGCGGCGGCTCGGGGTGCCGGATTTTTGTATCAAGTCGGCGCTGGCGGCGGTGCAGGTGTTGGCCAAACAGCGCGGCGTCCGTGGGGGAGCAATGAAGGAGCGGATGCGCGCGGTGTTGGCGGCGCCTGAGGATTTTGTGGAGGACGCCGACCTTGGGGAATTCGCGCGCGACATTATCGAGGATCGCGAGTTCACGCGACCGGAGCCGATTGAATATCGCACCTGGGGGCACGACATCGAAGAGGGTGCGCATCATCAGATGCAGCAGTCCTGTTCGTTGCCGATGGCCGTCGGCGGGGCGCTGATGCCCGATGCGCATATCGGTTATGGTCTGCCGATTGGCGGGGTGTTGGCGCTGGACAATGCGGTCGTGCCCTATGCGGTCGGTGTGGACATCGCTTGCCGTATGAAACTCTCGGTGCTCGACCTGCCGGTGGCGGCGCTCGATGAAGAGTTTCATCGTTGCAAGCACGCCCTTGAGGGGGGGACGCGGTTCGGCGTGGGTTCCACGCATCAGCGGCCGCAACAGCACGACGTGATGGACGAAGATTGGACCGTCACCCGCGTCACGCGCGAAAATAAAGATAAGGCCTGGAGGCAACTCGGGACGTCCGGTTCGGGGAATCACTTTGTCGAGTTCGGTGTGTTTACGCTCGACGTGCGCGATGAGGAACTGGGGCTGGATGCCGGGGAATATGTCGCGCTGCTCAGCCATAGCGGAAGTCGTGGGACGGGGGCGTCGGTCTGTAATGTATATAGCAGCATCGCCCGCAAGCGATTGCCGAAGCGCTATGAAGACCTGCAACGGTTGGCGTGGCTGGACATGGATTCCGAGGCGGGGCAGGAGTACTGGGCGGCGATGAACCTGATGGGGGACTATGCCGCTGCCAACCATGCGGTCATTCACCGACTCGTCTCGGACTTGTTGGGAGCTGCGGTGATTGGAGGAGTGGAGAACCACCACAACTTTGCCTGGAAGGAGATGCACGGCGGCAAGGAGTTGATCGTACATCGCAAGGGAGCGACGCCGGCGGGAGCGGGTGTGTTGGGTGTGATTCCCGGTTCGATGGCCGATCCGGCATACGTTGTTCGCGGTAAAGGAAACCCAGCCAGCCTCGACTCCGCCAGCCACGGCGCCGGCCGCCGCATGTCGCGCACGCAAGCCAAGGACACGTACAACTTTGGAGCGGTCAAGAAGGACCTGGCAGCCAAGGGAATCACCATCCTCTCGGCCGGCGCCGACGAAGTGCCGGGCGTGTACAAGAACATCGACGCCGTAATGGGCGAACAGCAGGACTTGGTGGATATTGTGGCGCGGTTTGATCCGAAGATTGTGAAGATGTGCGGGGATGGGAGCCGTGCGGAGGATTAGTTGGGGTGAGGTTTTGTTACCGCATCACATCCCAAACCGGGGAGTCGCCCCAATAATCCCCCGTCTTCAGATGATTGGCGGCAGAACGATGTGCAGAATATTTTGCGTGTCCACGCAAGTTGGTTTTTTGCGTTCCAGGGGTGGTTTAGAATCGCGTAACAATGAAGTTTGCAGTGAAGGAGATAACCAGAAACCCCATTTTCAACTCTGGAATACCGAACGATGGCAATCTTTGCTTAACCAGAGACAGTTCACAATTAGACCCCTTTCACAAGTTCGCGTGTTATGTTCGCGTGGCTATGTTCAACATTCAACTGGCAATGGCTTTTTGCTTGATGTTCGGTTTCGGATTCTGTCTTTGGTTATGGGGGCATTAGCTATGCCGGCGACAGAACCAGCCCAGGATGTAATCGGGGACGTTCCCAAAAAAGAGGCTAAACTGGAAAGCAATCTCATCATCAGACAGGCCGGAAATTCTGGAATTGTTGAAAGCTAAGACACAAAGCAACTACGAGCGGATTAACACATGGACCGCTCGTTACACAGTTCTTCGGGAAAACTATTTGTCACCACAGTTCGTCAAAAGTGCAGTTGCCGATCGTCTTCCTGAGAATAGCATGCCCGATTTGATTTCCAAGCGTCCGAAATCGAGTTCACAGTGGCCATCGAATGTCAACGGGATCTATTTTTCGTGATTCAGAGACCACTAGCTTTCGTTTCTTGACAACCGATTCGAGAGACAGGATTGTCATCCAAGATATGTGGCCTATCGATAACCGATCTGTCGTGACATCTGAGCATTATTTTGTCTGTTTCTCGCCCAAGCATCCGACCAGTGACTAATGTCGTGGCAGCGGATCACCCAGCCCGCAAGCTCGCAACAAGCGAACAGCCCATCCGTCGAGTATCCGTAGAAGAAGCACACGAGAGAACATGCACGCGGAGCTAATGGATCCTCGTCGTTCTTTCTCTAAGCTCCACTCCCAGTATGGCCTGCGAAGAGCTCAACATGTATTTGTCGATGATTAGCACGGAGAGAAGGGGCTGAGCAGCAGAATTAGCCAATTAGCCAGCGTCTTCAGCTAGACCAAGCTCCGATTATGAAGGTAACACCTCGGTATCGAATTCGTACGCCGATTACTTTCCCGATGGCGACGGCCGAATCAGCATGATTACTTCGGTATGGAGCCCATTGGCGGGATTCAATCCCGTTAGCTTACTGTTTACGAAGGACAATGCCGATGGGAAATCACAAAGCCATCCACTGGAACTGGAAAGACTTTGACCGTATGTCCCGGCAGCTGTCAGTGAAGTACGGCGTCCCGAGAAACCAGGCCACGTCGATACGTTCAAACGCGTTGTCGAACTCACGGAATGTTCTTTAAATCAACCGCTCGCGCCCGACCAATTCACATATTCCGCTCTGGGACTGAAACAGGGCGAGCTCGTGATGGATGAAATCAATCAGGACATGCTCAATCTTGACAAAGATGACCAGGCACAGTTCCTTTTCAGCTACAGCAAGCCGAATGCCTTTTTTAAGTTCTTCAGCCATATGGAATAGTGGATGTTTCTAGCCGCTCAGGCCGTCCTGATCGTTGTGATTTTCGCTGTTTTCTTCTATAGACGCAGCAAAAAAAAACAACATTAATGGTGTGCTTTGAAAGCAATGAAACGGCCATTACGAATCGCCCAGAGATCCACTTGATCGGCGAATGGGGTGGGTGGTGGTGTCGGGTTGTTTGCGCATGTTTGGGCGGTGTGGCCGACGTAGTTGGGTCGTGTCACCTGGTGGGTGGGCGTGTCCCGCCCGGGGGCGAACAGCTCAGTATCTGGTGTATATAGTGTTGGCTCGGGTTGTCGTCGTTGTTCTGATGTGCGGGGATGGGAGCTATGAGGATTGAATGGGTGGGGTTGGTTTTTGGGTTTGTGGTGTTTGGTTGTTTTGTTTTGTTCGTCGACTCGATTTTTCCGCTCATGGCTCAACGCCGGCAGCATAGACCACCGGTGTGTGGATCGTTTCCGGGGGATTACAAGTCAATTACTCGCGGTGCCGACAACGAATGGATTGTTAGACCCCGGTCTCGGTGTGACAATTTCGCCGCATCGTATATTGTTATTTTTTCGTACACACCACTCGAGTGATCCTCGAAGTAGGCCCCGCACCACCGGCGGCCCAGCACTCTCCGCTCTTCGCAGCACCGCCATTACTCATGGCGTGAAACCGGCTCCTGATAGTCAAAATCAACGACGGGCGATTTGCAATCGGCGGATGTCATGGGAGTGCTTGTTGCAATGCAACGCGTGTGGGCAAGACTTTGAGTTGTCTTGCGAGACCTATCATGGAAGTGGTGGGACGTTTGGTCCGGTCGATTCGGAAGGGTAACACCACTGGCTGCTACTACTGCTCGGGGAAATTTCTTGCTTTCGGTGAGTCAAAATCAGAGAATTTCAGCATTGTCTTTTCAGTCAAAACCTTGATGCATAGGTGAATGCCGCAGTCGTGCAGATTTCCCTGTCTACAATTCCCGCTGGGCCCCCCGAGGCTGGCCTGCGATCTATGATTGGGTTGATGTAAACGTAAACCCGGCGCGGACGACTCGACGATGCGGACTGCGATATGGACTCAGTGGCGCGTGATTGGATTGACGTGCTGTTGAATCGTTGCCGACTGGTTATGCAGGAAGGGAGCTGGTGCTCTTGGGTGCCTCGCGACGGCGGAACATCTGCTTGAGTGTTAGAATCCTCTCGGCGGATCATTTTAGACAGTCTGGGAAGCGTTGCTCGCGAGGAAGGTTATGGCAAGTGTGTACTGTTCGCTTTTGCGAAGGCGGATACCTATTACGACTACATCGCTGATTATTATCCGGACGAGGGGGAATTCGGTTTATCCGGCGGAATGTTTCTCGATGATGGATATGGTCACATTGCAATTCCCGCGGTGTATGCGGGGGGATATGAGCGTACGCTTGCTCATGAAATGACCCACGCACTTCTGCAGCGCCGCCTGCCGTTGCCAGCTTGGCCGAACGAGGGGGTGACTCAGGTGATCGAAGACATCGCTGTGGGAGGTTCGTATTTCATGGTGGACCGCGAAACGGTGCGTAAGCGCAGCATTGCGACTATTGGAACGTCGATACGATCGACGCATTTTGGTCGGGTGAGTCGTTCTATGCGTCCGACGAAGGTCAGGAGCTAAGCTATCATCTTGCGCAGATCCTCTATCGCAACCTAGTGTCTGATTACCCGAAACAGATCGCGCGTTTTTTGAATTCGGCCAACTATTCCGATGCCGGTGAGGCAGCATTGATTGACGTCTGCGGTGTTTCACTGTGTGATCGCGTCACGCAATTTTTGGGGCAGGGGGCGTGGAGTCCCCGTACAGACTATTTTGAGATTGACGCCGAATAGACCGGCCATTGCACCTGGCGAAAGTATTTGAGATCGAGGACTTTAAGTTCCCGAGTGAACTTCATGTTCCCGTGTTTGGCTTCACGCTGTAAACTCCGCTTCTCTCCTTACTCATCTCTCGCGAAACTTCCATGCGCATCCTGCTAGCGGTCATCCTGACGTTGAGTGTTGCGGGGTGTGGCACAATGGCCAACCTTGAGGGGCAGCAGTACCCATTCCTTTCCCCACCTGGATTTAAGCCAGTTCGTGTTTATGGTGGCGTGCGGAATGACTTTGATTGGGTCTCCGCAGGCTTCAACGATTCCGAAACGGACGGTGAACCCCAAGACAATTCTGACCGCCTGTCTACCCAAATTTTGGAGGATCCCATCGGAGTTGCGGCGGTATGACTGCGCTCGGTTACTTTGCTGTGGTCGACCCGGTGCTGTCGTTCGCCGCCGATACCATAACCCTTCCGTACGTCATCGGAGTGCTGCAAGAGTCGGCCGACGAATCGAGCGTCGATGACGCACAGCATCCACAAATGGAATCCGATTTGTGACTGCCGACCAGTCAACAACTGCACGATCCCGCGCGGAAGGCAGCTTGAATTGGGATGACCTGAGAGTGAGTTTTCAAACGGACTGAATCGTTGGGGGCTGGTATTCTTTGCTGGGTCTACTCCAGGTCCGTGGCATTGCTTGTCTTTTGGTTGGCTGTCGAGTGAAACGCCGGCGAACCGGGTGCCTTGGTCAACTTGGGTTTAGAGAAGCACAGTGAACACTTGTGTCTCTGGCGTTACTTGTTTGCCTGTTATGGGTTACGTATAAAGCATTCCAGGCTGGAACATCGGTTTATTCGATGTGTTGTGTTCAAACTATCTATTTGACGAATTTCATGTTCCTGTCTATAAATTGTCGACAACAAAAACCAGCACGGGCCCCCCAATTTGTCTAGGACGAGGATGGCATCGGATTACAATATGATGCTCGGCATTTTTTTCTCTGAACGGCAATGAGCGAAATTGTTGCTGCGAGTCGTGCAAGCGAAACGGGATCTATCGGACGCGGCATTTGCCGTTTGAGTGAGATTGCACTATTGAGCCAACCGCTAGTCATTATCATGTGCGCAGACGCACGCCCTCTGACGCGTAATCGACTTTTTTAAGTTTCTTGGGATTATTGATACCTCAGCAATCTCTAAGTGTTCTGGCACAATTTTTTCGGCACGAGGCGCGATGATGAGTGGTGATTTGCGGGCAGAGAAGATTGCAGGGGGCGCCTGGATCCTTGAGCAGTTTACACATAGCAATCCGGTGCACGAACGGAATGCTGCCCGACGCGTGTTGAGCGAAGTCATGCGTGCTTGGCCGGGTGACGTACATCGTTTGTGGTGGAAGTGGTTCAACGAAGCTGCCAAAAGCTTGGGCCTTCGCGCCCGAACCCTGGATTGCACAATTGAGGAAGCGCTGTCGCTGGTTGAGGATGGCGCGCGGCTGGTCACATACCGTGATGAGCCGAAGTCAGAATGGTTGGCGGTGCTGGGGAAGAGCCGGCGGCGGATTCAAATGGCTTCCGCAGCGCAGACCGTGCAAGAGAAACGCATCTCTGTGCGATCACTGAAACGCTCTCTGACATCGCTTGCCAAGGACGGAAAAATACGATGTATCGTGTTGGAACCGCAAACCAGCGATCATCCCACCGACGGGGCACATATTGCACCGCTGGATCGGCTGCGACATTTGATGTTGCCGGAATGGTCCGACCTTTGGATTGTGTTGGTGTTCGCCTTTGTGGTCGGCCTGCTGATGCTGGCGACCCCCATTGCGATTGAAGCCTTGGTGAACACGGTTGCCTTCGGCCGGTTTCTGCAGCCGGTGGTCGTATTGGCGTTGATTCTGTTTACCTTTCTTGGATTCCTGGCGGCGGTGCGCGCGCTGCAGACATACGTCGTCGAGATCATTCAAAGACGCTTATTCGCACGGGTGGCGGCGGATTTGGCCTATCGTCTGCCGCGTGTCGAAGCGGAAGCGACGGATGGACATTATGTTCCGGAACTGGTCAATCGTTTTTTTGACATCGTTACGGTTCAAAAGGTCGCGGCACAGCTGATGCTTGATGGTCTGGGGTTGATATTGACCGCAGTCATCGGTATGGCCGTGTTAGCTTTTTATCATCCATGGTTGCTCGGTTTTGACATTGTGCTTTTGGCTTCGATCGCTTTCATCATTCTGGTCCTCGGCCGAGGTGCGGTTGCGAGTTCTGTGAAGGAGTCGAAGCACAAATACTATATGGCCGCATGGTTGGAAGACATCGCGCGCTGTCCGGCAACCTTTCGCAACGACGGGGGAACTGAGTTTGCGCTGGAGAGGGCTGACCGATTCATTCACGAGTATTTGTCAGCCAGGAAATCTCACTTTCGTATTTTGATGCGGCAGATAGTGTTTGCCTTGAGCCTTCAGGCGGTCGCCAGCACGGTGTTGTTGGGCATTGGAGGTTGGTTGGTGATTAACGGTGAGCTTACGCTGGGGCAGCTTGTGGCGGCGGAACTCATCGTCACGATGATTGTGGGAGCGTTTGCAAAACTAGGCAAACACATGGAGAGTTTTTATGACCTGTTGGCCTCGGTCGACAAATTGGGAGTGCTGTTTGATCTGCCGATCGAACGTCAAAGTGGTATGTTGGGTGTTGGACAACAGGGGCCGATCGACGTCCATGTGAATGCCGTTTCGTACGCCTGGCCGAGTCGACCTGCAGTCGTTAATTCTGTCTCTGTTAAAATTCCCCCTGCAACAAGTCTGGGCATTTTTGGTCCTTCAAATAGCGGAAAGAGTACGCTGGTCGACCTCATCGGTGGTTTAAGATCGCCCACGGCGGGTCACTTAACGCTGGATGGCTTCGATCCCAGTGACCTGCGTCCTGATGTGTTTAGAGAACGGGTGGCGCTCGTTCGAAATAACGAGGTGTTCCACGCCACAATCGATGAAAACGTCCATCTCCATCGTGAAGATGTTTCATCAAACGATGTCCGTGAGACACTCCAACACCTCGGCCTGCTTGAGCCAATCCTTGAGCTTGACGAAAGCCGAGAAACCATAATGAGCAGCAGCGGCTCTCCGCTTACTGAAAATCAATGCCGCCTGTTGACAATCGCGCGGGCCGTTGTGGGCCGACCGGGGCTATTGTTGATTGACGGCGTATTGGATGCGCTTCCTGACCAAGAGCTGGAGCGGGTTTTAGATTTTCTATTAGCCCCGGAGCAGCCCTGGACAATCGTTATTGCCACAGGGCGTGAGTCGCTCGCGCGGCGCTGTATGAATCGAATCGATATGAAGTCACAGTCATCGCCGATTAAATCTTGAATTGGACCTTGGAATGCCCGTCACGACAGTCACTCCTGATACAAAACCCAAACAAGCACGCCGTATGCTCGCGCCAGCAGCCTACAGCGAAACGGCCATGCCTTCATTGCGGCTCGCGCGCTCTTCGCGATTGGCCCGTCGGTTGGGGAAATTCCTGTTGGTTTTCATGATCATGGGATTCATCCTCATTGCGTTCGCGCCATGGCAACAGTCCGTGAAAGGGACTGGTGGTGTGATTGCTTATGCGACAGACGAACGACAACAAACACTCGAAGCTCCCATTAAGGGGCGAATTTCTCGTCTGGGAGAAGGGGTTTTCGAGAATGCCTTTGTCACAAAAGGACAACTCATCGCCGAAATCGCTGACATCGATACCTCCTACCTCGGGCGGCTGGAGGATCAATTGGTGGCCTCCCAAAATCAGGTCAAAGCGGAGACACAGATGCTGGAGGCTAGCCGCAACAACCTGCAAGCGGCACACACGATCGTCAATTCCTACGAATCGCAGGTCAGAACTTATGAACAAGTTAAGGCTCAAATCGTAGCGGCTGCGGACGCGGCAGTGAAATCAGCACAAAACAAGGTCGACGCTATGTTGCAACAGCTTGAGGAACATAAGGCGGCGCAATCGCAGCTTGAGTTAGACTTCAAACGACAAAAGACGTTGTATGAAGAAAACATTGTGTCAGAACTCAAGTATCAAGAGGCTGATCGTAAACTGAAAGAAATTCAAGCCAAAGTTGCCAAGACGGAACAATACATCAATTCCGCTAAGAACGAACTTGCCCAGAAACAAAGTGAGCGGAAGGCCAAAGAACAGAAGGCTCAAGCCGACATTGATTACGCGAATGCGACCCTGCGTAAGGCAACGGGAGAGGTGGCCAAGGCGGAGAGTGATGTGGCCAAAGCTCAATCCAGTCTGAACAAGGCCCAAAAGGATCTTCTTGAGACAGAAACGAAAGTCGCACGTCAGAGAAGCCAATCCGTGACGGCGCCGTTTGACGGGTATATCACACAAATTACTCCCAACCAAGGAAGTCAGATCCTCAAGGAAGGCGATCCGATTTGTCGTATCGTTCCTGAGACAGCGGATCGCGCTGTGCAAATTTGGCTCGACGGCAACGACGCGCCCTTAGTGGAACCTGGCCGGCATGTCCGATTGCAATTTGAAGGATGGCCCGCTGTGCAGTTTGCGGGCTGGCCGTCTGTTGCTGTTGGAACATTTGGTGGCGAAGTCGTTTCCGTCGACGCCACGGACGACGGCAAGGGGCGGTTTCGTATCTTGGTCCGTCCCGATCAAACCGATCGGCCTTGGCCCGGTGATCGTTATCTGCGTCAAGGTGTGCGAGCCAACGGTTGGGTGCTGTTGAATCAAGTGCCACTGTGGTACGAAATTTGGCGCAACATGAACGGCTTCCCCCCGGTTGTTTCGATCGAGGAGCCGAAGAAAAAAAATAAAAAGCCTCCTTTACCCAAATCTTGAGCCACGTAAAGTTCATCGGTCAGTTTCGGGAATTGTTCTCAGTGTTGTGTGGAGAGATTTGCCAATAGTTGCTGCGGTTTTAGAATCCCAATTGACCAACAATCTGTTGCTATGATTTTTCACCGATCCTCAACCCAGGGAGTCAGCCATGAGCATGAACTTTTCCTCCGATGGATTGCCGTTGAAAGTTAAAGTCCAAGATTATGTCCAGCGGAAAATCGACTCAGCAATCGGCCCTTTTGAAGACTTCGTCAAGGCGGTCGACATCCGGATTGTCGATGTGAATGGCCCAAAAAGGAGGCATCGACCAACGTTGCCGGGTGGCTGTGGCTATGAACGGTAAGCCTGACATCATCGCATCTGCCAATCATGAAAACGCCTATGGGGCAATTTCGTTGGCTGTTGACCGGGTGCGACGAAGTCTGCAACGGGTTGTGGGGCGCAACAAAACAAAAAGAAACCGGAACAGTCCACTAAGTCATCAGATTGATGACTCAAATCCCCTCGAAACAGCGGAATTCGAATAAAGGTATAGGCGATTGAGGAAGGACTGGGGCTGAGCGAACAGGACCCCGTCCGGAGAATGATTTAGGATAAAAATCAAACTCAATCGCCCCGCTAGGCTGTGCCGATAATACCGATTAGGAAGACTGTGGGAGGGGACCGTGAATCTACGCGCATAGAAACTCGTATCAAATGCACCGTTGTTTAAACATGCCAATTGCGGGACTTCGCGCATCTCTCATTGCCTGTAGCGTCATGGCCGCTATGGGATGTTCCGTGACAACGAATCAACCACCGGTCGGTTTAGAACGATCGACAAATAAGGCGGGCAAAACATCTGCGACAACCGTCAATCAATCAGAATCCGAGCCCAACGACCAAAACGAGACGAAGCTTAGCGATCACGTCCAACTTGTTTCGAATGAAGTCGAGGCAACGACGATTCCAGAGGATCTGCCTGAGGGAGCAGAGCTCTTTACAGACAAAGATCCAGCCGCTGAACCTGAAGAACGGGCGGTTGAAGATTATATTGAGCCCATTCCCCTTGATCTCGGGGGCGGCAATGCGTCCGCGGTCGTCATCGACCAAGTCGTCAATTCGGTTCATGAGTCTTACCCACTGCTGGCTGCCGCACTGCTGGAAAATTCAATTGCTGACGGAAAGCAATTGGCGACTTGGGGCGAATTCGATACCAAGTTCAAAAGCGCGAGCCAAAATGGCGCACTTGGTTTCTACGAAACCTACCGTCAGGATATCGGATTCGTCCAGCCCATTTACAATGGGGGTGAGTTCTTTAGCGGCTATCGAATCGGACGCGGCAATTTTCAACCGTGGTATCTCGAACGGCAGACGAATGAAGGGGGCGAATTTAAGGCTGGGTTTCGCGTCCCTCTCCTGAAGAATCGCGAGATCGATGAGCGACGCGCCGCACTGTGGCGTGCGACGTATGAACAACAACGCGTTCGTCCGGAAGTTCGCGCACAGCTTATTTTATTCGTCCGAGAGGCCAGTATTGCGTACTGGACTTGGATTGCGACCGGACAGCAGTACCGAATCTGGCAGGAAGCTTTGCAACTTTCGGAAGAGCGCAATTCGCGTCTCCAACGGCGCGTTGAAGAAGGGGATCTCGACCCGCCGGCGTTGCAGGACAATCTACGGTCCATCGCATTGCGAGAATCGAAGTTGATTGATCGTGGACGGAAACTGCAACAGTCTGCGGTCAAACTGTCTCTGTTCTACCGATCCGCTGATGGTTCGCCCATCATTCCCGAGCCGTCGCAGCTGCGTGATTTTCCGGAACCGACGGAATTCCTCGCGACCCAGCTCGAATCTGACATTCAAGTTGCCTTGTCACAACGCCCTGAATTGGCTGCTTTGGATGCCCTTTACCGGCAAGTCAACGTCGACCTGGCAGAAGCCAACAACGAGTATCTGCCGACGGTCGATGCGCAGGTCTGGAACTCACAGGATGTGGGGGAGCCGACAAGCAGCAAACGCGATAAATCTCGATACGAACTTGAAGCAAGCCTATTCATCGACGTGCCGTTGCAACGCCGCAAAGCACGGGGAAAATCCCATGCTGCTGAGGCCAAACTTTCACAAGTGGCTGTGAAGCGTCGCTTTACGCAAGACAAAATCGTTGCTGAAGTCCAAGCTGCTTTTGCCGGGTTGACCGCAGCGTATGATCGTCTGGGCAAGGCGCGCGAAGCGAAACGTCTTGCTGAATATATGGCTGATGTGGAACGTCGTCGCTTTGAACTGGGGCAGTCCGGTTTATTGGATGTTTTCATCCGCGAGCAATCCGCAATCGAGGCTGCGGATGGCGAGGTTGAAGCCTTGCTGGAGTATTTTGCCGCTCTGGCGAACTACACCGCCGCACTCGCATTTGACTGGCCGATGCCGGCTGAAAGCAAACCATAGGACGATTTCAGTTTACGAACTGAACAAGCCGGACGCGCTCTGGGATCACCTTGCGTCCTGAATTGACTATCCTGCTGTGACGTATCTGTATATTATCAGGTGTCGATTCGGTCGTCCTCGACAGGCTTCGGTCAGTCTCTGAGATGAAACCATGCAAACATGAATGCGGACTGGATAAACTACCACCATCTACTCTACTTCTGGATGGTTGCGAAAGAAGGTAGTGTCACACGCGCATGCGAAAAACTGCATTTAGCCCAGCCAACGATTAGCGGCCAGCTGAAAAAGCTTGAGAGCGCGCTTGGCGAGAAACTCTACGAACGCGTGGGCCGCGATTTGGTACTCACTGACGTTGGCCAAATGGTCTATCGTTATGCCGATGAGATGTTTGCCATTGGACAGGAACTTGGAGACGCGCTCAAAGGGCGTGCAACCGGGCGACCTGTCAAACTACTGGTAGGCATACCCGACGTTTTGCCGAAACTCATTGCATTCCGACTGCTTGAACCGGCACTGCATCTTGAAGAGAAAGTGCAGATTGTTTGTCGGGAAGGGCCGATGGAACAGCTGTTATCTCAACTAGCCACGCACGAACTGGATGTCGTTTTCTCAGACTCGCCAGCCGGTTCAATGGTTCGCATCCGCTCGTTCAATCATGCACTTGGTGAATGTGGGGTGGGATTGTTCGGCAACGCTCAGTTGTGCCGCCAGTTTGAACGTGGCCTTCCAGAATCGCTGAGTTCCGCTCCGTTTCTCCTTCCAGCGGAGAACACGGCTATGCGGCGATCCATTGACGAATGGTTTCTCGACGTCAATATTTCTCCACAGGTCGTTGGCGAATTTGACGACACGGCTTTGTTGAAAGTGTTTGCAGAGGCAGGGATCGGCTTCGTTCCTGGTCCACTCGCGATTCGGCCGGAGATCGAAAGGCAGTTCGGGCTGAGTTTGCTTCTTGAAATCCCCAATGCCATTGAACGTTTCTATGCCATTACGGTCGAACGTCGCATTCGCCACCCCGCTGTGATGGCGATATCGGAAGCGGCCAAAGAGTCGCTGTTTGCACAATGAGACAGCAATGGACCGGCATTCCCCAAGAGTTCCTCCGTTCAATACCCTCTGGTGCGTTCTGCTGACATTGATCTGCAGGTTTGTGGAACAAGATCAATCGAGGTACAAAACAGGTTCTCGTGATTTTAAACATTCAACACCTGTGCACTGAATTCGAGGAAATCATCAATGCCGTCGCTTCCACTGCGATTCTTGGCCGTTGCATTGTGCGTCCATCTGCTTTTGGGGAATTCTTTTGCTGAAGCTGCAGAGAAACAGACGAAGCCAAACAATTTCAAAAAAATTCAGCTCACACCGCGGTATTACTGCGATGGCATTCACACAGGCGATCTGAACCGCGATGGGCACGCGGATATCGTGGCGGGGCCGTATTGGTACGCAGGGCCGAAATTCACCACGGCTCACGAATTCTACATTGCTGAGCCACTCGAGCCTGAAAAAAGTCCCTCGAACAGCATGTTCTCTTTCGTGCACGATTTTAATGGCGATGGGTGGCCCGACATTCTCGTATTGGGCCGAGTCCATCTGCACCCCGCCTATTGGTACGAGAATCCCGGTGACCAAGAGGGAGTGTGGCGGAAACATTATGCTTTTGAACGTGTGTATGGTGAGTCGCCTACGCTGGTTGATCTCGATGGGGACGGTCGTCCGCAACTGATTTGCCATTGGGAAGGACGCTGGGGGTGGATCGAACCGAATTGGGAAGCCCCGACGGAACCCTGGCAATTCAAGCCGCTGTCGGAACCTGGGGACTGGAAAGAGTTCTACCATGGTGTCGGCGTTGGAGATGTCGATGGTGACGGACGCTTGGATCTTGTCCTCAACGACGGTTGGTTCATTCAGCCCTCGGAGCCCAATACCGCTTGGACCTGGCACGCCCATCGTTTTTCTGACGATCGCGGCGGGGCGCAGATGTTTGTCTACGACATCGATGGGGATGGCGACAACGATGTGGTTTCAAGCCTGAACGCGCACGGCTGGGGTTTGGCTTGGTTTGAGCAATACCGCGAGGGGGATGATATCGCATTCCGCAGGCATCAATTCATGGGGACACGCGAAGAAATTGACAAATACGGGGTGGCCTTTACCCAACCGCATGCGCTTGATCTGGGCGACATCAATGGCGACGGGCTTAAAGACTTAGTCGTCGGCAAACGGATGTGGGCGCACGGCCCGAAAGGCGACATCGAGCCGAGTGCGGCGCCGGTGTTGTACTGGTTTGAGTTGACTCGCCAGGACGGCGAGGCACGTTTCGTACCTCATCGGATCGACGACCGCTCTGGAGTCGGCGTTCAAGTTACGATTGCTGATGTCAACGGCGACGGTGTGAACGATATTTTAACCGCATCGAAGCTCGGGAGTTTTGTGTTTATCAATCAACGCAGCAAACAGTGAAGCTGAATATAGGTTCTAGTCTCTCAGGATTGTTTTCAGCGTGTCATAAGAAGTCTAATCCGATTATCCTGGAATTGATGTGACTCTCCCCCAGATGCGTTTTTGTGATTCCTCAGCAATTGATCTCTAAGATTAGGCGGCCTGTGACCATGAATATCAAAACTTATTTTTTGGTGCTGTTGTGCCTTTTCGTCAGCTTGACAAGCCGCTGCCTATTTGCGCAAACGAACCAAGACATTGATATCGGCAACCGCCGCGAACTGTTCATTGATGACCATCTTGTGGGCGAGATGAAGAACGTTCAGTTATTGGTCCACCAGCCGATCCGCGAGGAGATCGCGGTGAAATGCGATAAGCCTTGGGAGGGCAACGGCTGTGGCTACTACACGGTCTTGCACGATTCCCAAGAAGCGGTCTACCGCATGTACTACCATGCCTGGCAGATTCCCACAGGCATCGAACCGGGCGGGCCGCTGACCATTGGCTACTTCGAGAGTCAGGATGGCATACATTGGGACCGGCCCAACCTTGGTCTGTGCGAGTTCCAAGGTTCGAAAGACAACAATATTATTTTGGACAAGTTGGGTGACGGCGGTCGCTGCCACGATTTCTCACCTTTTATCGACTCGAATCCCGCCGCGAAACCGGAGGGGCGGTACAAGGCCATTGGAGCCGGGTTTGAAAACCATAAAGGCATCTGGGTCTATCAGTCTCCCGATGGAATTCACTGGACCCCCATGGCCCCCGGGCCGGTGTTTGACAAAGGAGCATTCGATACGCAGAACATCTCGTTCTGGTCGGAGGCAGAGAAAAAGTATGTGATGTATTACCGTGTTTTTTCTGAAGGCGGTTTCTCGGGGACACGGCTGATCAACCGAGCCGTCTCGGATGATTTTCTCCACTGGACTGATGAGGGAACAATTACTTTCCCTGAGGGTGAGGGACCGCAACCGCTCGCGCAGTTCTATGTCAATCAGGTTAAGCCGTATGAGCGAGCACCCCATCTCTACATTGGGTTTCCCGCACGCTACGTCGATCACGGATTGACCGCTTCGACCCCTTTGCTGCCCGAGTGGAAGCTGCGCGAAAAACGAATGACAGTCACTCCGCGTTATGGCACGGCAATCACGGACTCGATTTATATCACGAGCCGCGATGGCCGAAACTTTCGTCAAAGCAACGACGTTTTTTTACCGCCCGGTCTGCGAACCAAACACAACTGGTCGTACGGAGACAATTACATCGCCTGGCATGTGGTTGAAACGAAGTCGGTCAAGGACGACGCTCCGCGCGAGCTTTCGCTTTACGCGACGGAATCGTATTTCACAGGGCGCCAATCCCGCTTGCGGCGCTACTCATTACGAGTCGATGGTTTCGCTTCGATTCACGCCAAGCTCAAACAAGGCGAGTTTACGACCAAGCCCATTCGCTTTTCGGGGAAGGAACTCTCACTGAATGTGGCGACCAGCGCCGCTGGTCTGGTTCAGGTCGAAATTCTCTCGCCGGACGGCACACCCATCTCCGGCTACACGCTTGCGGATTGCGACATCATCTATGGTGACTCACTCGATCGCCGCGTCAGTTGGAAAGGGAACACGAGCGTTGAGGCCCTCATCGGTCGTCCCGTAGTGTTGCGGATGGTTATGCGCGAAGCAGACGTGTACTCGCTGAAATTTGAAGACTAGCAGCCGGTTGAAAACCCAATAACATTCGCGAGTCGGGTGCCACTGCTGGCTTGTCCAGCAGTGTTTTTACGTGTCACACAGTTTGCACTGGCGGACAAGCCGCCAGTGGCACCCTTTTTCGGGCGGGCTTCTAGGCGGAATTCATCGCCAGTCATGCGTTGAAGCTTGTCAATCGACATCGGCGAATTGCGCTCCACATCTCGTCATTCCTGATGGTTATCCACGACATATCGAGTCAAACTGCCTGCTCGCAATTTGATCGACGCTAGGCTCTCTCTGATTCCGGCGAGAAAATCGTCGCGATATCACGCGCTGTGGCTCGCGAAATCCAACATCAATGCCAGTCAAAATATTCGGGCCAGAGGAAAGCCGCGTTACATTCCGCCGCTGCCGTCGCCTGTCCTGGTAGAGGCAGGAAGAATTGATCAATTCTGAGAGTTGTCTATGTCGGGCGCCGGACTTCAGGGCAGTGTGCCGATGAGGTGCGGTAGTCCATGTGTAACCAAGGTGCGTTGCGCTTCAGACAACGCACGCTCAGGAGACAGGAATCATGAAACGAATATTAAGACGCTCCTCTCTGTACGTGGCCGCGGCGGTTCTCGCGACAGCGGCCATGATGCCCGCGCCGGCCCGTGCCGCCGGTATGTTGATAGCCGACGGCGGCTTTGGTGGCGTGTTGGAAATCGAAGAGCACACAGCCGATGTGACCATTAACAACGGGGTGGTGGTCACGCATGTCACGCAGGTCTTTCGCAACACCGAGGATCGGCAAGTGGAGGCGCTGTATCTGTTCCCCGTACCCAAAGCGGCGTCGGTGGCGAATTTTAGTATGTGGATCGGCGGCAAAGAGATGGTGGGCGAAGTCTTGGAAAAGAAACGAGCCCGCGAGATCTACAACAGCTACAAGCAACAGCGCCGCGACCCGGGTCTTTTGGAACAGGTCGATTACAAAAACTTTGAAATGCGAATCTTTCCGATTGGCCCCAAGGCCGAACAAAAGGTGCAAATCACCTATTACCAAGAACTCGATTTCGATCATGACTGGGCGACCTATGTCTACCCGTTATCGACCGCACCGCGTTCCGGGTTGGATGCACAAACACAGGGAAAATTTGGTCTGACGCTCCACGTCAAATCACAGATTCCCATCAAAAAGCTGGAAAGCCCCAGCCACGGCGAGGATTTTGTGGTCGTCCGCCATACCGACTCGTACTACGAAGCCAGTCTGGAAACTGAGGGCGGGGACTTAAATCGTGACATCGTTTTGGCCTATCACGCCACGCGTCCACATACGGGAATCGACGTGATTACCTCGAACCAATCCGGCGATGACGGGTATTTCCAACTCACATTGACGGCCGGAGAGGAGTTGGCCGAAGCGTATACCGGAATGGATTATGTCTTTCTGCTCGATATTTCCGGCAGCATGGCGCGGGACGGCAAATTGCGAATTTCCCGCAATTCGATCGATGCCTTCATTGGCGAACTGGGCACCGAGGACCGGTTTGAACTCATTACGTTCAATGTCGTCCCTAATACCTTGTTCAACCAATTGCAGCCGGTGACCGATCAGTCACAAGCGGAAGCGGTCGAGTTTCTCCGTTCGCAACAAGGCCGCGGCGGTACGGTGCTGCGACCGGCCATGGCGACCGCCTACAAATATGGTGATCCCGATCGTCCGTTGAATGTGGTCATCCTCAGTGACGGGATGACCGAGCAGTCAGAGCGACGGGAGTTACTCGAATCGATTCAATCGCGTCCCTCGGGAGCCCGTGTCTTTTGCATCGGTGTGGGTAATGAAGTGAATCGACCGCTGCTGTCGCAACTGGCCGAAGAGGCGGGTGGGTTGGCTGCGTTTCTCTCCGAAGGTGATGACTTCTCCCGACAAGCGGAGTCCTTTCGCCGCAAACTCCTGCGACCAGCAGCTGCCGATGTGAAGATCACCTTCGACGGAGGGGATGTGTATGACGTTGAACCGAAGCAATTGCCCAACCTGTATCACGGCATGCCGGTGCGTTTGTACGGTCGTTACCGGAAAAGTGGGCCAGCGACGGCGCGGCTGACAGCTGAGGTGAACGGAGCGCCCATCGAACAATCGGTATCGCTGGAATTTGCCGAGGTCGATCCTGCCAATCCCGAAATTGAACGTATGTGGGCTTGGTTGAAAGTGAATCGACTGCTGAAACAAGCGGACCGCGCCGGATCGCGGAGTACAGTGATCGATGAAATTGTCCGGCTCGGTGAGCAGTATTCGATCGTGACCGAATATACTTCGTTCTTAGTGTTGGAAAACGACGCTGAATACAAACGTTGGCAAATCGAGCGTCGCAACCTGTTACGAGTCGGACGTGATCGTCGGGCACAACAACAGCAGCGTACGGAGTTGCAACGACTGCGTGAGCAGGCATTCACGGAATTGGGACCGAATGTTGAACCCAAAACGCCAAAACCGCAGCAAGTGGTTCAAAACGAGACGGCCGTCCGCAACATTCCGTTGCAGGCAAATCCGACTCCGGTCTCGCAACCACCGGGACAAAGCCGCGATGTGAGCTTTAGCCCCGGCGTATCAGGCGGCGGAGCATTCGATCCACTTAGCGGAGGGATTGCACTGGCGTTGGCGGGCTTGGGTTTCGCTGCCCGCCGTCGTCGTCGCTCCAATGTGGATGATGAAAACGGGGAGGTCGCTAGTGTTCTCTGAAACGAAAAATAACGCGGCAGTGAGATGTCTTCCCGGCATCTCACTGCTGCTGGGAGGGGTGGCGGTTTGTCTGTCGTTTCTTCCAGCGGTTGCGAGCTCCCTACAATACGATCCTTCGGCGATTGCCGAGGGCCAACTGTGGCGGATCGTGACTTGTCATTTCACACATTGGTCGCTGGATCATTTGATCTGGGACGCCATGGCATTTGTGATTCTAGCTGCATTGTGCGAGACAACGGATCGTCGGTCATTTCTGGGGTGTCTGGCCATTTCGGCTGTACTGATCCCGCTCTTCATCGGCCTGTTGATGCCCGAAGTCGACGCTTACCGTGGACTCTCTGGTCTTGATTCGGCTCTCTTTGCACTGGCGGCAACAACCATCTTGCGAGAGAATGTGACCACTCGGCGATGGGGGTGGGTCACAGCGGCGGGCATAGTTCTTTGCGGATTCGCGGCCAAGATTGGCTTTGAATACGTGACCGGTCAAACCTTGTTTGTCGACAGCGCAGCTGCCGACATGGTGCCGATTCCGCTGGCACATGTGGTGGGAGGATTGGTCGGGGCAGGAATCAGCGGGTGGAGTTGGATAAGCGGCAGCCGATCAGTAGGTAGCTGCAGCGCGCCGCGTTTATCGTCTGCAACGTATCGGACTTCGAATTGAGGGATGACTGTTCGACCAGTATACTGACATCTTGCAGAGCGCTGCGCCACCCTCACTTCAACACTGACGGAGACCAGTCATGTCAAACCAACCGGTGGTCGAAAAGCGGGGTTGGATGCGGACGCTCGTACGCTGGCTGGCGACAAAATATTACCCCACCATCGAGACGACCGGTTCTGAGCGGATTCCCCAAACGGGGCCTGTCCTGCTGTGCGCCAATCATGCGAATTCGCTAATCGATCCAGTGCTGATTGGCGTCGTCGCCCGCCGTCCGGTCCGGTTCATGGCCAAGGCTCCGTTGTTCGATAACCCGTTGCTCGGCCCTCCCATGAGGGCGTTGGGAATGATTCCCGCCTATCGGGGGAGCGACGATGCCCGTGATGTTCGTCGCAATATTGAAAGCTTGGACGTCGGTGCCAAGGCGCTGGTTGACGGCCTAGCTATGGGAATCTTTCCCGAAGGAAAATCGACCGACCAGGCGCATTTAGAAATGGTCCGTTCCGGCGCCGCTCGGATGGCTCTCCAAGCCGTGGCGGAGGGCGCTGACGATTTGTTGGTCATTCCGATCGGGATCACCTACGAACGCAAAGATGCGTTTCGCTCCTCCGTTTGGATTCAGGTGGGCGAACCGATTGATGTTGCGGAGTGTCTCGCGGAACATGACGGAAAGGAGCGGGTCGCGCGGCGCAGCCTGACTCAACTGCTCGAAGCGCGGTTGAAAGATGTCGTTGTGCATCTCGACGAACCAGACTGGGAACCATGGCTCGATGATCTGCAATCGCTGGCCGAAGCGCCGCAAGATGCCAATAAGGAAACGTCGCCGCCATTAAAACGACGGAAACGAATCGCTGATGCGATTAACTACTTCTTTGCCAATGACCGTCCGCGGGCAGAATCGGTGGCTGACGATATCGAGGCTTATCGCGAGCGTGTCCAGCAGGCCGGACTGACCATCGATTCGCCCGTGTTGCGGCTCCGCGGTTTTCGGGTCTTCGCCGAGATCGCCTGGGAACTGTTTTGCCTGATCCTGTTATTCTTCCCGGCACTGGCAGGAACGTTGCAGCATCTCGTTCCGTTTGTCATCGTCCGCGGGTTGGCGCCGTATTTTGACCAGCCCGGCCGCAAGACGATCGCCACCAGTCGGGTCTTTGTTGGTTTGCCTGCCTATTTGCTCTGGTATGCTGTCGTGGCTTGGTGGGCGTTTGACTACTTTGCTCCCTGGTTCGCCTGGACTTGGATGATTGCTGCGCCATTTTGCGGCGTGATCGCCATCCACTACTGGCGAAGGGCGGGCCGTGTCGCGCAATTGATCTGGCATCAGATTCAGGTCACCATCGATCGCAAGACATTATTGGACCTACGTCAGCAGGAAGCGGACTTGCGTACGGAGCTGCGTGGTTTGGCTGAGGACTTTGAAGAAGTCTCGCCGCGGCCGATCAAGGAATTCCGTCCGTCCCGTAAAAGCCAAATCGGACGCATCGCCTGGAGAACCCTCATCGTATTGATGGTCTTTGCGACTCTTTGGATTGCGCGCTATCGCCTCTTCGACGATCCACTCAGTGGGAGCGGACTGGACGTCCAGCAGATTTCCCAACGACGAATGACGGCCTTGGTTGATGCCGATGAACAAGAACTCAATCGGCTCATCGACGAACTGGATACCTTAGAAGCTCGGGCGACGCGGATTCAGCGCGATTTTAATGATGGCAACCGTACATTCACGAATCAGGCAGATGACGACGACCTTCGGGAAGTCTTGCGACGCTACATGACCCACCGAGAAGCGCTGCTCCGGATCGTCTGGAAGTATCAACGCTATGCGGAAATTGAGAATGAGGAACTGCGGCTCCGCACCTTTCTGTTGGAATTTACAGCGGCCTCGATGCTGTATGAGGCGTCGCTCAAATTCGTCCATCAATTTGGTGACCGGTCTGAGGCAGTCGCCAAATTGAACGAGCCTGAACCGAACTGGGGAATTCCTGCCGGGTTGTACGACACGATTCAGCATAATCTCGCCAGTCCCCAGAATATCCGCATGTTCGAACTGGCCCGGCAGTACTACCACCAAGAGCATGTGCAACAGCAGTTGAAAACGCATGAACTCTTATCCTCGTCGCCATACGATCGGTTTCACCATGCCATTGCCGATGCGGAAGCGACGATCCGTGAAAACAACGGTTCGGTCTCCGCACGGGTCATCCAAGTCGCCGTTTCTGATTTGGGAAACCTGATTTATCATGCGCAATACGCGACACAGTCGTTGGTTTCGACTTGGATCGGCGACTTCAAAATCCGCCGCCCTCACCGAGGGAACCCGTTGATTGACAAGCAACAGTTGGCCCAATTGGCCGAGGTGCTTGAGCCGGGCGATATACTCTTGGAACGGCGGAATTGGTATCTGTCCAACGCCTTCCTACCCGGCTATTGGCCGCACGGTGCGGTCTACGTTGGTACGACGGAAGACTTGCAGCGTCTGGGACTGGATTCGAATGAATACGTCAGGAAACATTGGAATAAATTCTCAGCCAGTGATGAAGAAGGGCACCCCCATGTGATCGTCGAGGCAGTCAGCGAAGGAGTGATCTTCTCATCGTTGGAACACTCGATCGGCGGCGCGGATTCGGTTGCCGTCCTGCGGCCCAACGTCAGTGAACAAGAAAAAAAGGACGCGATCGTGAGCGCCTTTAGTTTCGCCGGCCGCCCCTACGATTTTGAGTTCAACTTCGAAACGCCTTCGATGCTGGTTTGCACCGAAGTCGTATTTCGTGCCTATGGCGGAAATGCCGGCACGATTCAGTTTCCGCTGGAGGAAATCATGGGGCGGCAAACCATGCCGGCCATTAACCTGGCGCGCAAGTTCGACGAGGAATATGGTAACGATACCGCTCAGTTTGAATTCGTTGCGTTTATTGATGGTGACGAAGTGACGGAAACTTCGCGATTCCTCACCGATGCAGAGGAATTTCGCAATACCGTCGATCGCCCCGCGAGTTCGTTTGTCCAATCCTCAGACCCCATCGCACTAAAAAGCATCGGCCCGCTCGGCAGGACGTTGGCATTTCTCACGCTGCTTGCCGCCGTGTGGGCTGTGGCAGCGCCGATCGCGCGGCGACTCAGGTCTCCGAAACTGGAGGCGTCGAATCCACCGGATTCGACGGAGTTGCCCCCTGGCCAGTAATCCCCTTAGGTCTCCCAACTTGCTCAGGACAGGTTTACAATTCGGGAATCACAGCCGGGCTGTGCCGGAGAATAACGCTCGCCAAATCTTCCATGTCGTAGTGTGACCATTAAAAAAACGGCTCAGCTGGAGCTTTGCTCTCCCATTACTTTGTCCTTTAGAACCGGCTATTCATCCTATGAAAATGAACCTACTGTGTTTGGCGGTCTTTGCCACGATCACATCCGTCCTTTCTGCGGAGGAACCTTCGAAATTTGACCGCTCTGTCAAAGTGGCCAAAAACTTCGAAGCGGCGATTCCCCACCCTACACAGCAGAAGGCAGTCGCGGAGAAACTCGCGGCTCTAGAAAAGAAGACGGGACGGAAGCCTAACATTCTCTGGCTGGTGGTGGACGACATGGGGTACGGCGACCCCGGATGCTATGGTGGAGGAGAGGTCATCGGTGCAGCCACGCCCAACATAGATCGATTGGCTGTAGGTGGCTTGAAGCTCACTTCGTGTTACTCGCAACAAACCTGCACGCCCACGCGAGCGGCAATTTTAACTGGGCGACTTCCTGTTAGAACGGGACTAACACGCCCGATCTTAGCGGGGGACAAGGTCACAAAAAATCCCTGGGAAGGGGAGGTTTCGCTCGCAACGTTATTAAGTGAAGCAGGCTATTACACGCTATTGACCGGTAAGTGGCATATTGGTGAAGGAAAAGGGATGCGGCCGCACGACGTTGGATTTGACGAATTCCTCGGCTACTACCCCGCCCAGAAAGAAATCTCGCAGCGTGTTGATGAACGACGCTATCCTGGACTTGTACTCGATCCGGATCGCATGAAAATCTTTGAAGGAATTGGTCCCGACGATCACCTGACGCATGGCTTTAAAGGGGGCAAAACCGAACAGTTGGCACAGATTAAATCGACTGAGGACATGGGCAAAGCGGACAAGGTTCTCGCCGATTTCACGATCGCGCAAATCAAGAAACTTGCTCAAGGGGACAAGCCGTTCTTTATCGAGCATTGCTTCATGAAGGTCCATTGCGACAACTTTCGCAACCCGGACTTGGGAGTGCTGAGTGAGAGCAAATATGCCTATAAGGAAGCCGTTGCGGAAGTTGATCTCTATGTGGGTGAAATCGTAAAAGCGCTCGATGAGGCGGGAGTTCTGGAGAACACGTTTGTTTTCTTCACCTCAGATAACGGTCCCCAAATGGATGCCTGGCCCGATTCTGGTTACACCCCTTTCCGTGGCGCTAAGGGAACAACCTTTGAGGGGGGCGTCCGCGTACCGGGAATCGCCTATTGGAAGGGAATGATCAAGCCGGGACGGACCAGCAATGATGTGTTCGACCTGATGGATCTGTTCGGCACAGCGATGACACTTGCAGGCGTCTCAACCGATAAACTTCCGGACGATCGGTATTACGACTTCATCGACCAGACTTCGTTTCTATTGGAGGATGAAGGGAAGTCTAATCGTGAAGCGGTGTATTTTTGGTGGGGGACGGAGTTGATGGCGATCCGGATGAAAGAGTACAAGGGGCACGTGAAAGTTGTCCTTCCGCAGTCCACGCACATGCACATCGATCTTGCGCTGGTCCACGATGTCGGTCTGGCCCCGTGGATCTTCAATCTGCATCTCGATCCCAAGGAAGAGATGACTGTCGGCCACCGTCGCGATCCTTGGCTGGCATCCGTACTGGGGAAATTGAAAGCCCATGCAGCGACCATGAAACAGTATCCCCCGAAGAATATTGGGCTGTAGAATTCTCTGCTTATTTATTCACCCAACTCGATCCCCGCAGACAGAGAATGACTTGGCGCGTGTTTGTTTCACTGAAATCTGAATTCTTTTCTCTCTTCAACAATCCTTCATCCTTCTTTGATAAAACGTTCATGCGAAGTGATGAGTTGGCGAATTATGGGATTGATGAAGGTTTTTGGGGATGAATGAGTCGCAGGTGGAGCAGGTTGCGAAGGAGCATAATGCATCTTCGCAATTTGGCGGTGGGCAGCGTTGGGGATTTTTGTTCGCACCGGTGGATATTGCGTCGATTGTTTTTTTTCGGATCCTATTTGGCGGCATCATGCTGTGGCATGTCTCCAAATACTATCGCGACGACATGATCGCGTTTTACTACATCAAGCCTCCCTTCCATCTGACATTTTACGGTCTGGAATGGATTCGTCCCTGGCCGGGCGATCTGATGTACCTACATTTTGCTGTCATGGGCGTCGCCGCCTGCTTGGTGCTCATCGGGTGGTTTTACCGCGCGGCGACCATTGTACTGTTTTTGACGTTCACCCACCAGTTTTTGATCGAAAAGTCGCTGTATCAAAACCACTATTATTTAATGGCTTTGATCAGTTTTTTGATGATTTTCATCCCCGCTCACCGGGCATTTTCGGTGGATGCGCTATTTCGACCGAAAGCGGCCAGTCAAACGATTCCCGCTTGGATGTTGTGGTTACTGCGAATTCAGTTGGGGATTGTGTATTTCTACGGCGGGCTGGCCAAAATTAATGTCGATTGGTTGCACGGTTGGCCGATGCGGATCTGGCTGCGGCGGCATACCGATTTTCCAGTTCTGGGAGACTATGTCCACCAGGAATGGTGCGTCGCGTTTTTCACCTATGGCGGGTTGTTGTTCGACCTGCTTGTGGTCCCCATGCTGCTTTGGAAACGGACGCGGCTGTTCGCGTTTATGATCGCGATCTCTTTTCATCTTTTGAATTCACAACTATTTAGCATTGGCGTCTTTCCTTGGTTCATGATCGGGGCGACGTTGATTTATTTCTCCCCCAGTTGGCCGCGGACTTTTATCTATAAGCTGTTGTGGATTCCGGGCCGGTCGCCCCTTCCGGCGGCATCGCCTGTGAAAGCAAAGCTCACCAGCCGGCAAAAGCTGACGGTCGCCTTGCTGGGGGTTTATCTGACGGTGCAGATCGTGGTTCCCTTTCGTCATTTTCTCTATCCGCAAAGCGAGAGTTGGACCGAAGAGGGGCACTTTTTTGCTTGGCATATGATGCTGCGCGAGAAACTGGTCGGCCTACGCTTCTATGCGACAAATCCGAAAACGGGCAATTCAGGAAGCCTCGATATCCGCCCTTATCTCACCGAACGGCAAATCCGGCGACTGGGGAAAGACCCCGACATGATCCTCGACTTCGTGCATTTCCTGCATGGAGAACTGTTGAAACAGGGCAACGAAGAGATCGAGATTCGAGTACTAGCGCTCGCGGCACTCAACGGCCGCAAACCACAGCCGTTGGTCGACCCCACGATTGATCTCACCCAGGTCCCCCGCACGCTGTTCCACCAAAAGGAAATCATCGTGCCGCTCACCGAACCGCTCCGCGAACAGGCGTGGGAGGTGCCGTTGCTTGACTGGGAGCAGCACCCGGACTTGGCCCAATACTTCACCAGCGAAAAACGCTGAGGCGATGTGTTGCCATCCTGGTTAGAGCGTGTTTTCAACTTGGGAGGGCGAGGCTTCTGCCGAGTCGCGATAAACCTTATCGCTTACTTGGCCATGGAAACCTCCAGACTTCCCCATACCCAACGCCCCAATGCGGCTCAGCAGGAGCTTCGCCCTCCCGGGACGCTGGATAGCAGTTGAAAACGTAATTGAAAACAAGTTCTTAGCACAGAGTAGGGTGGTCGCCGGGATTTATCTTCTCTTCCGCTTCGGCGGGTGCGTTAGCTCGATGTCAAACACGTTGTCGCTGATGTCTTTGACTTCCAGGGGCTGTTCTTGCACGCCGCAGGCATAGCCTTTGTCTTTGACCGGTGCTTCATCGTCTTCGGGGTCGAGTTGCATAACCCGCACGTTGTGCATGCCGACTTTGGCACCATCTTCGTCGTAGTAGGTGGAGATCACGAATTCGCCTTTTTCGTTGAGGACTCCACGCCCCGGTTTGCCGATATCCGTGTCAATTTCTCCCGAAGCGGGATCCTGCATGGGCAGAAAATAGACGATGCCTTCGGTCAATAGCTCGCCATCGCATTTGACGGTCCCGCGCACCGGAGCCACCGGTTTTTCATGGGCATTTCCGCAACCGACAGCAATGGGAAGGAGTGACAGAAGCAGCAAGGCAGCACTGAGTGTTTTGATTCGATCCATGGTAGATACCGAGAGGTTTCATTCAATAAAGAGGCAGGAAAAGTTTTTTAACAGCGGCCCTGTGGAGAACAGGGCGGAGGGATTTGTGGAATGCACGGGAGTGGAAAACACGGAAAGGCCGCATGTGCGACCTTCCCGCGATTTTAGATTCGCATTCCATTCGGCGTGCTGAGCAAGCCGATCTTAGTATTCGCCAACGACGTTGCCGTCAGCCTTGTCGCCTAGATTGGTGTAGGTCTCGCCATCGATGTTTTCGCTTATGAAATGCACCGATCCATCAGCGAAGAGGAAAAACACGCCCCCTGTGTGTTGGCTGGCGAAACAATCGTCGCAACCGACCCCATTCGGAGTCTTGGTGGGCTGTGTTTCCTTAATGACGTTCTGATGTTGGTTGTTCGTGCCGATCCAAACCGGGAAATCGTTGACATTCCCGTCACCAGCATCCAGGGTCAAGCGTGCGGGCTCCGTGTTGCCCTCGCCCATACAGATCGTATTGGAAGTGCCATCTAATACATTTCTGATCCTGGTCGGTGCGTCTTGGTCCTTGATTTTTCCAAACATTCCGCCGATGGGGGCTGAACTTGATCCCAAGCAGGCGCTATAGTCATTCTTGGCGTGCCCACCTAGGTCATAGGTACCAGCATTGACTCCAGTAATGGTGGCTGCACCGGGACGGACGAAGCTGTGCGTCCTTAGCGTCGACGATGGGCAGGTATACACAGCGAGCACCTGATCGGTCACACCGGGCTGGAGTAAGATCGGCTTCTTTTCGTCTTCACCTGCACCGCCGGGATCAACCGGAATGATTTCTCCACCATTAGAGAAGTCGATTTGTTTGTACAGGTTCCCTTGGTCGAGGCCGGGGAGAATAAAGGCGGCCCAGCCGAAGTCATCATCGCCAAACAGCGAACCTGGCGGAAAGGTCAGGGAGGTATCGTGGTAGTTGTGTAGGGCCAGACCGATTTGCTTGAGGTTGTTGCGGCATTGAGTCCGCCGCGCCGCTTCGCGCGCCTGTTGTACGGCCGGCAGCAGTAAAGCGATGAGGATCGCAATGATCGCAATCACCACCAGCAGTTCAATGAGAGTAAATCCTTTGAATGATTTCCGAGTCTGCATCAAAATAGTTCCTGTATTCCTAAGTGTGGAAAAGAAAAACGATGAAAATTGTCAGGCCGAACGAGCAGGAGTGTTCGTGACAATTTTCAAAAAAGAGACCTAATGGTCTCGGGTGGGTTCATTCACAAGCACGAATCGCTAGATAGTCGATTTGTGTGAAGATTTGACAAACGCTCGGTCAAGTTTTGAATGAGTGGGCATGAAAAAGCGAATTATTAAAAAACTGGTGAGTGGCGGAGTCGTGACTCAGCCGGCACCAGGGCCGTCGATGAGGCAATTGGGCAGCTTTTTCCAAAGATCTTCCAGTCCCGCACGGGAAATCCGAGAATCGCCGAGTTGGATCTGTTCGAGTTGCGTCAACTCTTCAAAATGAACCAGCCCGGCATCGGTGATCTGTGTTCCTCCCACCATCAATGCCGTCAATTTGGGCAGTTTTTCCAGAATAACCGGCTTCAGGACCGCCATACCGTCATCCGAAATGTTCGTCTCGTTGAGGAACAAGACTTCGAGCGCGGGGAGATTCCCCAAAGCTTGCAATCCGGAGTCGTCTACCTTGGTTTTGCAGAGGTTCAGCCAGGTTAAACTCCCCTGATGAGCCAAATGCGTTAACCCTGCGTTGTCCACAAGAGTGCCTTGCAAATACAGCCGCTCCAGCTGGGGAAGACTCTGCACGTGAACTAGCCCCGGTCCGCTCACTTGGGTATCCGCGAGGTTGAGCAACTTGAGTTTGGAGAGATTCTTAAGATGCTCCAATCCGGAATCGTCAATTTTTGATCCTTGTAATGAGAGTTGCTCAAGGTTTGAGAATGAACTCAAAGGCGTCCAGTCGGTGATTTTTGAATGGTGGATGAAAAGTTTTGTCAGTTGCTTTAATCCAGAAAGGTTTTTCAAACCGGCATCGGTTATTGGTGCGCCTTTGATTTCCAAACTCTTCAGCGTGTCAATTTTTCCGATCGTTTCCATCTGTTCGTCGGTGAATTGATCGCCTTTGATAATGGCCAAGGATTGCACTTCGCCTGCATTATTCGTGGTCACCTTGGCACCGAGTGCTTCTAGGTCCGCCGTGGCGGGATGCTGCGTTTTCGCACCGCTGCAGCCGGAAATCAGCAGCAGTCCAGTGAATGTACAGATCAAAAAACCGGACCATTGAGCGCGCTTTGCATGGGGGGGAATCTGAAAGGACACAGCCGTCTTTCCTCGTTAATTATCGATGAATGTGAAAAACCATAGGGAGAAGGAATTGCATTTTCCAACTTGGTTGGATTAGGGTAGCGGCTCTTTGTGAGTTTTTAACGAACAAAGATTCAGCCAGTTCACATAAATCATTAAGCCTTGCCGCTGCCACTTGGATTGGAGTGGATCGGCCGAGGTTTCAAAGGAATTTTCCCATGCAAGCACGCGTCAAGTTCATCTGCAGTTTGGCAACGGTTTTAGGATTAGCGCTGGCGGTCTACGTGGCCCGTCCTGATCGTTCCCCGGCGAATGATCAAGAAAAACCTCCGGAAGCGGTTGCGGAAGAGATCCTCCACCGCCCGACTGCGATGCCGGATCGCATCCTGTTGACATGGAACGACGAGGTCGCCACGACGCAAGCGGTGACATGGCGAACCGATACGTCGGTCAAAAAAGGGTATGCGCAAATTGCTTTGGCCGAGGATGGCCCCATGTTTACGACGAAGTCGAAAGATGTTTCCTCGACGAAGCAATTGTTGGATTCCGACCTAGGTCAGGCGCACTACCACACGGCTCATTTCACAGGGCTGACACCGAAAACGCTGTATGTGTATCGCGTGGGCGACGGCGTGAATTGGAGTTCGTGGACTCATTTTCGCACTCCCAGCGCAGAGGCCGAGCCGTTTACATTTATTTACTTTGGCGATGCACAGAACAGTCTCAAAGCGCATTGGTGGCGGGTTTTTCGTGAAGCTTATGCCGATGCGCCCCGGGCGCAGTTCATGTTACACGCGGGCGATTTGATCAATCGCGGCAGCCGGGATGCGGAGTGGGGCGATTGGGTTCGAGCCGGCGGATGGGTCAACGCGATGATTCCCAGCGTGGCGATTCCCGGCAACCACGAGTACTCCAAGTATGATGCCAATGGCAACGAATACCCCGACGGTCAGCGGCAGCTATCCACGCATTGGCCGGTCCTGTTTGAATTCCCCACCAACGGACCCGACAGCCTCTCAGAATCTGCCTATTGGTTCGATTTTCAGGGAACCCGTTTCATTTGCCTCAACAGCAACGAGCAGATTGATGTGCAAACGCCCTGGCTGGAAGAGGTTCTCAAGGACAATCCCAACAAATGGACAGTCGTGACGCACCATCACCCGATTTATCCGTCCAGCCGCGCACAAAACCCAGAAATCCGCGACGGTTGGCAGCCGCTGTATGACAAGTACGGCGTCGATATCGTCCTGCAAGGCCACGACCATAGCTACGGCCGCACCGGTTTGATGGGCTATGAACAGAATCTCCCGACCGGTGTGACCGTCCAAAGTGAAAAAGCGGGAACGCTCTACGTCGTGTCGGTGAGTGGTCCCAAACAATACGGCCGCAACGAATTCCCCTTCGTGCGACGGGCGGAAGATACGCAGTTGTATCAGATCATTACCGTGGATGGCGACGAGTTGCGTTACGATGCACGCACCGCCACCGGAGCCTTGTACGACGCCTTCACGCTACGCAAACGCGAAGGTGAGGTCAACGAGTTGATCGAACGTGTTCCCGACACGCCTGAATACCGCCGCCCGGAGATCAAGAAAAAGCCGTAATCTTCGGCGGCACTGGCTAACGTCGCGCAGCAACTGTTTTTTCGGCTCGGTCCAGACGGGCTCTCATGACAGACAGAACGTCGGTGTGCTTCTTGGAGGTCGCGAGATTGACGTACTCCTCGGGGTCTTGCTGCAGATCGTAGAGTTCCTCACCATCCGGCCAACGCGCGTAACGCCAGTGGTCAGATCGGATGGCCTTGCCGAACTTTCGGCCACGAGTCACCACCGTGTACACGAACTCCTTGCCGGGCAATGCCGGGTCAGAAAGCATGGGAACTAAGCTACTGCCTTGGAGATCATCGGGAGGAGTCACTGCACAGAGTTCAGCGAGCGTGGGATAAAGATCGATCAGTTCCACCAGTCCGTCGCTGGACGAGCCGGGCTTCGTTAGGCGAGGAACGCGAATCAAAAGCGGCACACGGTTGCAGACTTCGAACAGGGTCACTTTGCCCCACATAAAATGCTCACCAAGCTGATAGCCATGATCGGACGTCAGTACGACGATCGTGTTCTCCCACAAGCCGTTTTGCTTCAAGCCTTCTAGCAACAGCCCGATTTGTGCATCGATGAAGGAAATGCAGGCGTGGTAGGCTTGAGTATATTCGCGTCGGAGAGCGTCGTTTTCGATTCCTAACTCGAATCCGAATCCCTGAAATCGTTTGACCATCGCCGAGCGCGGGGCTTGGTTCCAGAATCCTGCCGGCGTCAATGAGAATTGCAAGCTTTCCTGGGGATACAGCTTGAAGTAGGCGTCGGGGGCGAGAAACGGAACGTGGGGCTTTTGGATTCCACAGACGATGAAGAATGGCTGTTCGCCGTTACGTTTTTCATCAAGCCATGACACAACCTGCCGGACATTTTTGCCATCTTTATGCTGCTCGTCGCGAAGTCCGGACGGGCCGTATCCTGGGCGTGGCTGACCATGCGTCTGCGTCGACAGCGTATCTAAATGCCTCTTCCAAAGGCGTCGGTTCTTACCTTTGTCGACGGGGCCGTGCTTGGCCTCAAAAACCTTTTTAGCTGCAACGACGTGCGGCATTTCGTCGTTTTCGAAACGCTGGAATTCGTTCCAGGCAAGTGGGCCTTGCTCATGTTTTGGCGAATGAAAAACCTTTCCCACAGACGCCGTCCAATATCCTTGTTCCTTGAAACATTGCGGCAAGGATCGTGTTCCGGGGCGCGTTGTTCGGATGTCGTTTTTATTGTCGAGAACCCCGGTCGACTCGGGATACAGCCCGCTGAGAAACGAAGCGCGCGACGGTCCGCAAACGGGATATTGGCAATACGCCCGGCCGAAAGTCATCCCGGCCGCCGCTAGGTCCTCCAAAGTGGGTGTCTTGATGTGTGGATACCCGGAGGTCGAAACGTGGGTATTTAGATCATCGCAAACAATAAACAGCACGTTCGGTCGCGGCTTGGGTTCAGCGGCACGACTACTGCTCACACACAAAACGCTGGCGAACAACAGGAATAGAGCGGCTCTCATTTGTTTGAATCCTTGGCGCTCGCGTTTGGTTTCTTCAACTTTTTCTCAGCAGCTCGTTGTTGCTTACGTTCTGCACGCTGCCTGCGTCGCTCTTTCTTCCGGTCCGTCAACTGTTCCGCTGGACGATCGCCCCACCGCTTGCTGCCGCCGGTAATCGGTTCGGCCATTTCCCCGATCCACTGGTCGAATGCGGTGTTCATTTTTTTGACCATCTCGGGATGATCGGTAGTTAAGTCGGTTTTTTCTCCCGGATCGTTGGCCAGATTGAACAATTGTTGCTTGTCCTTCATCGCGTGCAGCTTCCAGTCCCCGCTACGTATCGCCCACTCACCGCTCTCACCCCCTTCGCTCCAGTAGAGCGTATCGTGGTGAGTTGTGCTTTGGCTGGTGAGCAGCGGTAGCAGACTTTTGCCGTCGAACTTGTTTTGCGATCCAGGATTCGTAGCGACCGCGTCCAGGACTGTGGGCAGGATGTCGAGTGAGATTACCGGCGTATTGACGGTGCGTCCGCCGGAAAACTTTGCCGGCCAACTGACGATGAACGGTGTACGGATTCCCCCTTCATAGAGGCTGCCTTTGAAGCCACGCAGCGGAGTGTTATTCGCACTCATGGCCTTGGAGCCACCGTTGTCGGTTAGAAAAAACAGAATGGTATTGTCGAACAATTCTTCCTGCTTCAGCTTCTCCACGACCCTGCCAATGCCGTCGTCCAGGTGCTGCAACATCGCCATGAGGACCACACGTTTGTCGTCCAAGTCGGGAAACATTTTGCGATATTGTTCAATGGTCTCTTGCGGTGCCTGGGGCGGTGCGTGAACTGCGTTGTATGCTAGATAGAGAAAAAACGGTCGCGTTTTGTTCCGCTCGATAAACGCGATGGCCTCCTCAGACAGACGGTCCGTCAAATAGCCTTCATCGTCGATTCGCTCTTTATTGCGATAGAGGGGATGCGCGGATTTGCTCTCGGTGTCGGAATGTAAATCGAAATAATCGTGCCCGCCGCGGCCCATGAACTTGTAGCATTCGTCGAAGCCACGGTTCATTGCGTGCCATTTGAGTGCGGGATAGTCCTCGTCCAGGCCGAGGTGCCATTTACCAATTGCCGTTGAGACGTATTCGTCTGGAAGAAATGACGGAAAAATTGGCAGCTGCGGGTCAAAGCCACGTCCGCCATCACCGGCGGAATAGACTCCGACGCGTTGCTGATAGCGCCCCAGCATCAATCCGGCTCTAGTGGGAGAGCAGACATGCCCACTCGTGTAGGCCTGTGAGAATGTGACTCCCTCTTTCGCCAGCGC
Source organism: uncultured Planctomycetaceae bacterium (assembly GCA_942492455.1). Lineage (GTDB taxonomy): Bacteria > Planctomycetota > Planctomycetia > Planctomycetales > Planctomycetaceae > Symmachiella. Next base: position 70,986 of record CALOFE010000008.1, read on the forward strand.
GTCCATGTGAGGTGTCGACACCTCCCGGGGATGATGCGGATTGAGGCTGATGTCAGCAAATCCCTGATCATCCGTCAGGATCACCACGATATTGGGAACAGTGGTTGCGGCGTTGAGCGACGCTCCAGCAATTAACACCAATGTGACACAAATCGCCGTGGAAATCTTCATGGGGGGGCACTCCGGACGGACGTTCGTCCATGATGACTATTACAAGTAGTTTCAAAACCCTCTGACGCGTCACGCATATACTTATATTTTAGATTCCTGAACAGGCGCAACCGGGTTTTGAAACTGGTTCTAGTCGTATTGAGAAATCTCTTGAGACGACGGAACAGAAACGTTCGCCTTAGGAAAACTCTAAGTCGTCATCGCGAGCTTGAACGGCTCGTTTCACGAGCACGATCTTTTTTTCCGCGGGGGCGTAGGAGACCTCGTCCATGATGGCTGGAAGCATCACAAAGCCGCTCAACCAAGATCTATCGGCTGCTTGCGATTCCAGATCGGTGGGCAATCGAGAGACATCGATTCCCGCTCCCTCATGACTGATGGTGAAGGTCGCTTGCTCGCGATTGATGACCGCATGCAGTTCGATACTGCGTTCGGTTGCCGGTGACTCCATACGCTGCTGGATCGCCACTTCCTGAAACTCGGAGTCTGTCCAATGGCCGTTTAAAGCCAGTTCAAGGTTTCCGTGATGGTGGGCGATCCACAATCCGTGTCCCACGGCGACTGCGACGCGAACGCGTTCCGCTTCATCACCCAAGGGAAGACACCGCAACACCTCTTGGATTCGATCGACGAGTGGCGAAATCAGTTCTGGATCGTTCTGAAGCCGGAATCGACAATCCAGGTCTTGAAGTGAGTGAAACAACCGCGAATGCAGACGGTCTGCGCTTGATGCGTTGAACAGCCGTCGGACGGCTTGCGGCAAATGTGAGCTCAACGAGGCTTTGGGGACATAGCCTGACGCACCGATTTTGAGAGCCTCTGCGGCAATCTTTTCACTGCCAAGGGCAGTCATAATAATCACCGGCACGGAGGGGTGTTCTTCACGCAGAGCGGCGACCAACTCGAGTCCGTCCATCTCGGGCATCTGCAAGTCGGAAACGACGAGGTCGGGCCGCGTCGAGGAGATTTGATCCAATGCTTCGCGACCATTTGTTGCAAAAGAGAGGACAATGTCTTCTTCGCGTTCCAGTAATCCGCCCGCCAGTGCACGATCAATTCCAGAGTCGTCAACGATCAAAACGTTCGGCATGGATCTGTTCTCTATTTTGCAGGATCACCAAGGCGATCATGCATCGGTGGTTAAGTCCCAGCGTTTTCGTGGTGCTGGATCTTCATCTTCCGAATCATCAACCAACTTGTCGATGTCTCGATTTGACAATCCCAGCTGTGCCATCAGCGGTTTTCTGAATTGGAAGTCGGGTTCGTCTGGAAGGGGCCGCGGGCCCTGTCCCTCGTATTCCAATTGAAAGCGTTGATCGGCGATCGATATCTGTTGTTGGGGCAACACCCAACCTTCTTCACAACTCTGGCCTTCGATGCGGACGCCATTGTGACTTCCCAGGTCCTTGATGCGCCAGTAACCATCGGTCAATGACAACTCGCAATGTCTGCCTGAAATGGTTTTTGCAGGGATCACAATATCGCAGGGCGGTTTGCGGCCTATAATCACGGGGGTTTTTGTGAGTTGATGGACCACGCCTCCGCCGACCGGCACCAATCGTCCCAGCGGTCCGGCCATCACTGGCTTGGGTGATCCCTTCCCCTGGGTGCCACGCCACTTCGCTGCCACCGAGCCGCCTGTTCCGAGGTTGTGCTTTGGTGCCTCGAAGCTGATGCGATATCGATGCTTGCCGATGGCAATCTCGTCGCCCGGCATCAGACGCTGCCGTTTGCAGATGCTGCCATTGATCTTCAATCCCCCGGGACTGCGCAGATCATCGATATACCACCAGCCGTCGATCAGCTCCAAAAGACAATACGCATTTTCCTGCGAGAGACGCCCGGCTGAGGCGCTCTTTTTCTCTCGGCCCATAAACAGTCGCGGCTTGTTGAGCGCAACCGATCGGCCCCCTGAAGCTGGCATGAGGTATCCGTACATGCGGTCGATTATAAGCCGTCAGCAATGGGCTGTAAACTACGGTCAAACCGGTTAAACGATTGTTCTCTAAGCTATAAAAGCAGTTCTGGAAAGCTTTGTCCCTTGCGAAAAGCAAGTGACGGCTCTACGGCATTAAAGCAAACGGTTTGGTTTGGCCCAACGAATTCGCGAGAGCAGCACGTCGCCACGGGCTTTGTCGCGCGGCATCCATTCGCCGGCTGTGACCCACGATTCATCCGGGCTGGCATTGGTGACGCTGAAGTTGCCCATCAAGGCTACGTGGTCGGGATCGTTCACACCGTCTCCCGCCAGTGGCAGCACGACTCGTTCCGTCGCTCGGATCAGTTGCAACGTCTTCGGATCAACCTGAGCCATAAATAACGGCGAACGCCAACGGATCACATTTCGGTTGGACGCATCTTTCCGCGTGTAGACAAGGAACAACCCATCGGAATGCGTGAGCCAATGTTGTTGCGTGGTTGACATGGTCAGCGGTGTTCCATCATCCCAGGTCCAAGGGGTTTTGTCGTTCCAGTTCAGACCGTCGTCGCTGACACTCACATAACCGCGATCATCTTCGGCGCGCATCGTCAGATAAAAGCGTTTGCCAAAACGTGTGAGCGACGGTTCGAGTAGACCACGCTTGTGGGGATGCGTCAGTGCCGGTCCGACTTGCTTAATGCGCAGCGTTTCGCCATCGAATCCACAGCGGACTCCGGCCACTGAGCGGTGTGTCGGTTTGTCGCCGAATGTCAACGCGAGCAAAATGTCGCCATCGGGCAAAATGACACGTTGGCCGCAATTGTTCGTATAAATAAACGAGCCGCGCGGATCATCCCATTCTAATCGTTTTCGCTCGGACCACGATCCGTCCTGTTTTCTCACGGAATAGACGGGATACCTGGCCAACTGGTCGCCGCGGGCGAAACGTGGACCTCGGTAGAAAACAACGTGCCCCATCGCCAGGACCGACTTGGTCTGTTCGTGATACTGAGGAACCACGTCACAAACGCCCGCCTGGAGTCCCTCGTGATCGGGGACCGGAACGCGGCCCAGTGCGGGAATCGGTTGCGGCTCAGTCCAGACCTTGCCGAGATCCTCTGAGGTCGACCAATGGACCGGCCCAAAATAATCGGAACCGCCGATCACTTGTAACGTCATCAACGCCCTCGGGACGCCGTCCTGGTCGGGCAGTCGACATGCGCGGGGATGAAACCACGTGACCGACTTCCCATCACGATTGCGCCACAACGTCTCTGTTGTAATGGAACGCACCAGCTCGTTGTTGGACTGGGCCAGAGCCGGACGACTGAGCATGATCGCTCCGGCGGCGAGAAACTGACGACGATCGAGGTGATGGATCATAGTAGAAGGTCCTGCTGTTTTTGCACTGAACACTGGGGACTGAATGTGGAACGCACCAGCGAAGAGCGAACGGCTGTGGTGCGAATCCTTATAGTCATTTTTGGGAGGGGGAATACGAATCCCGTTTACGCGAGGATTTCCTGCACGACGTTTCCATGCACGTCGGTCAAGCGGTAGTCACGGCCTGTGTGTCGGTAGGTGAGACGTTCGTGGTCGAGGCCCATGAGGTGTAGGATCGTCGCATGGAAGTCGTGCACGTGGACCGGATTTTCACCGATGTTGATGCCGTATTCATCCGATTCTCCGTAGGTGATACCCGGTTTCACGCCGGCGCCGGCCAGCCAAGACGAGAAGGCCCAGTGATGATGCTCTCGACCAGCGGCTCCGGCGGCGGCGTTAAACGGCGTGCGGCCGAACTCGGTCGTCCAGACGACAAGTGTGTCTTCCAGCATGCCTCGCCGTTTCAGATCGCGTAGCAAACCGGCGATGGGCTGGTCGACATTCTTGGCCAGTGGGGCATGTGTGAGCATGTCGCCGTGGGCATCCCAGTTGTTCGACGAGCCGACATCGATCAACTCCACAAAGCGGACGCCTCGTTCGACGAGCCTGCGGGCGACAAGGCATTGCCAGGCAAAGCCCTTGGTACTGCCTCGCTCCAACCCGTAGAGATCCAACGTCTCGTCGGTCTCCTTTGAGAGATCAAACACGCCGGGCATCTCGGACTGCATACCGAAGGCGGTTTCGAACGACTTCATTCGTGCCGTGAGCAATGGGTCATCACCCCGTGGCGTGAGATGCCGCCGGTTGAGTTTTTCCATCGCTCGGAGTTCCAATTCCTGCAAACGGTTACTTGCGGAGCGGCGTTGGATGTTGGCGACCGGTTCCGGTCCAGGGACAACAAGTGTTCCCTGATGTGCCCCCGGCAGAAAGTCGCTCCCCCAGACTTGTCCTCCCGCATAAGGCGATTGCGGTGCGATGGCGATGAACGACGGTAAGTTGCGATTCAGTGTTCCCAGGCCATAACTAATCCACGAACCGATGCTAGGCCGCGCGAACGTGAACGAACCGGTATGAATGCCGAGCGTCGCTTCGTAATGGTTCGTGTGGTCCGACTTCATCGAACGGATCACGCACAGGTCATCGACGCACTCGGCCATATGAGGGAACAGCCCGCTGACCTCTGTGCCGCATTCCCCGTGGGGAGCGAACTCCCACTGTGGACGCTTGAGGAACATGTTGTAGTCCCCTTTGCGGCCTTGGAATTCATTGATCGGGACTGTTTTGTCTGCATCGGCGAACAACTTCGGCTTCGGATCCCAGGAGTCCACATGAGAGACGCCGCCGCTCATATACAGAAAGATGACTTGCTTCGCCTTGGGTGGGAAATGTGTGGGCTTGGGACGCAACGGATCGGGCGGACCCGTCGTCGCGCTGTCAGCAGCCAGCAGTTGTGACACGATCCCCGGCAACAGCGTCGAGCCGCCCACGATGGAGCGCAGCATGCCGCGGCGGGTCAGATCAGATGCGAGTTTGTCTTTCATGAGCTGACTCAATCCACATGCAGGAATTCATTGCTGCCGATCAACGTGCGCAAATAGGCGGCAAGCGAGCGGGTTTCGATGTTGTCCATTTTTGCCGCACTGAGTTCGGCGCGATAGGCTGCGAGAAACTCCGTTGCTTCGCGGCGTTCTGTTGTCGGTCGGTAAACGGCCAGACGGGCGCGAGACCAAGCCTGTTCGATCGCATTCGTCTCATGGGCGCTGGCCGTTTGTAAATGAGTCGCCCACTTTTGGGATTTCTCGTGGACAAACGGATCGTTGAGAAAGAACAACGCTTGTGTCGGCACCGTTGTCCCAAGTCGTTCGGCGGTCGATGCGTTCGGGTCTGCGCCGTCGAACAACGCCAGAAATGGATGCCGCTTGAGACGTTGCGTCATTAGGTAGACGCTGCGCTTGTTGTGGTCGTAAACCGCGCTGAACGGACCGTGTTGCGAAAAACTCCAACTGGTCGGTGCCGGAAACGGATGTTCGCGCGCGGGTGTCGGATCAAGCTCGCCACTGACGGCGAGGATCGCGTCGCGAATTTCTTCGGCACTGAGTCGACGACGCGAAAACTGAACATAAAGATCACTTGTGTCTGCTGCTGTTGGCGATTGTGTTTGAGCCGTTGTCGCGACCGAGGATTGTTGATACGTCGCACTCAGCATGATTAATCGGTGCAGTGACTTCACCGACCAGCCGCCGCGTGTAAATTGTGTCGCCAAATGATCGAGCAAGTCGGGGTGTGTCGGGAGAATTCCTCGGACTCCAAAATCGTTAGGAGTTTTTACAAGTCCGCGGCCAAAGTGATACTGCCAGATGCGATTGACCATCACGCGTGCGGTCAACGGGTTGTCGATGCGCGTCAACCATTGAGCGAGCTGCAGCCTCCCGCTTCCCGGCGTCTCTGCTTCTAGCGGTCCGCCGCCAAGAACCTTGATGAAACCACGCGGGACTTCGTCGCCGGGTTGATCCGGCTCGCCGCGCAGTTGTATCCGCACATTATGGGGCGTCCCTTCGGCCATGCCGTAGGCCATTGCAAACGGCCCTTCTGCAAGTAGCTTATTGATTTCTGCACTGGGGTGATACGACTCTAGTTGTTGGCGAAGTGTCTTGACCCTGGCACGCCGTGTTTCGCGGTCGGTATCTGCCGCTTCAACCGGCTCCGCTCCAAACGTGGGCAACCCCGTTGCGGAGACCACAAAATTGTCGGCGTCGAGGGCAGGACGCACACCGCCGATGTGGCCGTAGCTGTCGATAAACGTGTAGTCGATCGTCCCATCCCAATTGGCCGCCAATTTGCCGGAGAACTCTGTCTGTATCCCCCGCGACGCGAGCAGGCCGGTGTAGGTTTTGGTATTCAAGTCGAGCGTTAGTTGGACTTGATACCACTCGCCCACAACCAATGGGCCGACCGCTTCGCGCGTTTCAACGCTGGACCGAAAAAAGGTGGTACCATTGAAGAACAATTCAACCGCCGCCGAATTACCGGGGCCGTGGCCGAGATAGTAACGCCACGAACCGTTACCACCGGCGTCCATATTCGCGCAACGAAAATCAAAGCTGACGAAGAGCTGCCCCTTGTCGTTGGGCGTTGCGTTGCTGATCTTGCGACCAAATCCATCGTAGTCGCCTCGATTCGGCATATGGATGCCAAGTTCGCCCGGAGCGAATGCGTTGCGGAATGGGCTTTGCGAACTGTGCGACGCTTTGACAACACTATTCGGTCCCGGTTCCCAAGGGCTGCCGAGGGGACGGTCCTTGGCCTGCAATTCAAAATCGCCATCGAAGCCAGTCAGCTCCGCTAGTTCTTTCGTCAGCGCGGCAAAATCCAGTTCATTTGTTCCCGTGGCGCGTGTCGGCGGTTCTGTGGAAACGGGTGCGATGGGTGAGTCGTAGATACCAAAATTGTCATATTCAATCGCCGGCAGTGTTGTGTCCGTATGGCTAGATGCGTCCAGCGCGACGAGGTCGATTGTACCGGACCAATCGGGGGAGAACGGCTTGTCTGAGAACTTGGTGCTGCTCCCCGGCGTGCCAAGGCTGCCTGACACGGTACGGTGTTTCAAATCGAGAGTCAGTTGCAGATTGTGCCATTCATTTGGCTTCGTCGGGCCAATGGTTTCAAGCGTCTCGCCGTTCTGCAATGCCAGGGATTCCGGCGAGATGAGGACTTCGATGGCGGGGGAGGCCGGCATGCTTCCGATCCAGAAACGATGCGGCTCCGTGGCGTTGCCATCAGACGCGGCTACACGAAAGTCGAGGTTCACGTAGAGCACGTCGCAATTCTCCGCGGAACGGCGTGGGTAGAGTGCTTGAGCGACCCGATACTCACCTGCCGCGGCGGGGACGCTGACGCCCACTTTGCCGCGTGGATAGAGATTCTTAAACGGGCTTTGTGCCGTATTCGTAACGGAGATTTGTCCTGCATACAGCCAAGGCGGAACGAGCACGCCGTTACTGCCGCCTGCCGCAGCTGCCTGCATCTCGAAGTCGCCATCAAAGTCGTGCAAAGATCGTAGGATCGCGGTGGGGGCGGGCTGGTTTTGTTGTTCGAGACTGGCTGCAATCGTGGCCACACGTGCATCGAATTCAAGCCATTTGGCACGCGACTCCTGTACCGGAATCAATGGCAGCATGGCCCGGACTTGTTTTTTTTGCTCGGACCCGGGGAACGCGTAGCGGCTGCTGTCGAAGATGCCGTATAGCCCGTAGTAGTCCTGCATCGACAACGGATCAAACTTATGGTCGTGACAGCGGGCACAGCCGAGGCTCAAACCGAGCACCGATTGCCCCAGCGTGTCGATCGTGTCTTGAATGGTCAGGTGATGATAGTTTTCCGAGTCGAACCCGAAACGACGTGAGATCGCAAGAAATCCGGTGGCCGTGGCCCGCTCGGCATAACGTTCGCGCGGACCTTGCTCGGCCAAAATATCCCCCGCAATTTGCTCACGCAGGAATTCGTCATAGGGTTTGTCATTGTTGAACGCATCGATCACGTAGTTGCGATACCGCCAAGCAAGCGGCACCGGGTAATCCGCCGTTTCGCCTGCGGTGTCGGCGTAGCGGACCACGTCGAGCCAGTGCCGCCCCCAGCGTTCCCCATAAGCGGGGGACTTGAGCAATCGATCGACAACTTTTTCAAAAGCCTGCGGTGAGGCATCCTGCTCAAACGCCTGGACCTCTGCCGGTGTCGGGGGCAGTCCCGTGAGATCGAATGTCGCTCGGCGAATCAGCGTTAATTTATCGGCGACCGGCGCGGGGTGAACTCCCGCCGCTTCTTGTTTTGCGAGGATGAATGCATCGATGCTGGTTTTTGCCCAGGCTTTGTCATGTACAACCGGTTGTTGGGGATTACGGATCGGCTGGAACGACCAGTGTGTTTCGACTTCAAACTTCGCGGTATTCGCAGGCCAGACAGCTCCCGCATCGACCCACGCGACGAACGCCGCAACTTGATCGGGCCGCAGTGCGTTGTCCTTATCGGGCGGCATCGCGAAGACATCCGCCTGCCGCTGAATCGCTTGAATGAGCAGGCTCTCGTCAGGATTTTCCGGCACGATCGCGGGACCGGAGTTGCCTCCTTCGACGAGCGCCTCCAACGAATCAACGCGGAGTCCCCCCGACATCTTCGTGTCATTGTGGCAGCGCAAGCACGACCCGACCAGGACTGGCCGAATCTTCGCTTCAAAGACGTCGTTGTTTTCATCCGCGCGGCTGCTCGTCGAAAGCAAACTCAACAGTAAAATCGCGATCAGCCAAAGTGAGGGTTTCATGGTTGTCGTTCTGCGTCCCGAGTGAACTGCCATTCCATGAATGGTACCTGGTATTGTGTGGGATTCAGCATAACATCCCAGCGAAGAAGAGTCACCGTCGACGCGGTTCGCCGACGCAAAACTGCCGGCCCTTTTTTTATCACAATCCACTACAGCAACACGACTTGCAGAGTTGATGCAGCAAGAGGATACTCACGTTCTCATTGGATCAAACTTACAGGCAAGGCCCTGACGATCTGATTTTAAGAGAATCCTTATTATTCTGGCGGTGAATTCATAATGTCCCACAGCGACAACCAACCCATTGTTCCCGGCATTTCCCTGGATGCGGCGGGGCAGGCGACCGTTGATCCGGCGTTGGCTGATTTGCTGTTTGATTTAGCAATTCAACTCGAAGAACCGACGAATCAGCCGGTTGATGTTGAGCATGTTTTGGCGGCGATCATTTTGGCGGCTCGTAATGGTGAGCTTGACTCAAACAGACCGCTCACCTCTGATGCGGAGTTGGTCGCGGTATTGGTGAGGCATGTGAAATCCATATTTACCGATTACGATGGCAAAGTTGGCAGAGACGACTAACGACACAAGTAGGCAAGGAAGCTTAAAAAGAAATGACCGACAATACGTTCTTACCCGGTCCCAGGGAAAACACGGTGAAGTCTGCGAATGGGGATGTCCTCACGGTTCCCGTTGGCTGGGCGTTACTTCTGCCCGGTGATGCCGCTTTGACTCGTCGCGTAAAGACCGCTGGGGAGCATTGGGTCGTGCAAGAGAAGAAGGGCCGGAAAGTCTTCTCGCGCGGCGTCTGGGCGCCGGCGGAGACGATCGAGAAAATTCGTGCGGGCCTGGAAGCAGAGCGATCCACGGAGGCGTATGCCAAACGGAAATTGGCAAGTGCCCGCCGCCGCGAGAAAACGCAAACGGAATATGTCGACGAATTCTTCGATGCCGTTGTCGCCTTCCTCGACTTTCATTCCGATCACGCCGAGCTTGCGCAGCGGATGGCGCGGGCCATCACCCAACACGCCACACCGGTGGGAAGCGGCACGGTGGCTCGCACGAAGCGAATTCCCGTAGAACAACGGGCCGAAGCAGCCGTCATTGCTTGGATGCGGCACCAAACCACCGCCTACGACTCCATGCCGATCCCACGGATCAAAGGCAAACGGCGTGAAGTGCGACGCATGCTCGCCCAGCATTCTAAAGGCATCTTGAGTCAGTATCGTCAAGGCGAGTTCATCTCAGAGGATTGTCCGCTACAGCGAGCTTTGGCAGAAATCACAACCGGAGAAAAATCACCATGAAAACAGGCCGCTACCGACACTACAAAGGCAATGATTACATCGTCATCGGAGTCGCCAAACATAGCGAAACCGAAGAAGAGTTGGTCGTGTACCGGCAGGATTATGGGGAACACGGACTTTGGGTGCGTCCCAAGGAGATGTTTTTGGAGACCGTTGAAGTCGCCGGGAAGCAAGTCGCCCGTTTTGCGTTCGTGGGCAACGACGAACCTTAACCGGCCCGCCTCCCGTGCAGTCCGATTTGCAAGAGATGGTCGACCTTGTTGCCAATCCGGCGACCGACCTGTTTGCTGTGATTCCTCATGGCAGCGGGCAAACGATTTTGCGTGAAGCCCTCTTGGTGGCGGATCACAATGCTTACCACTTGGGCCAGTTGGTCGTAATTCGCCAGGCGTTGGGCGCTTGGCCGGATTGAAATCACTTGAAAAACAGCAGAGTGTGCTTGCGCTCACTCGCCCCACTTCAAGCTTCAACTTGGTTTGCCGTGCTGACTTCTATTTGAGCTTCCAGGACTTTTTGCCGACGGACCTTGCGCACGACGACGCGAACCTGTCCCCGTTCGAGTGTCTCGCCTCCTTGGACCGCACGGCCAAGATGCCCAATGATCCATTCATTCAGGCTGCGCGCCCCTTGCTGCGGCAAATCGTTGGCCAAGTCGATTTTGGTTAATTCCTCAAGATGTTTGAGAGTGATGCCGCCCCCGACCACCCACCCGCTGCCTGTGGGGACCACATGAGCGGGAAGCCGGTCGTATTCGTCTTCAATCTCACCCACGAGTTCCTCGATCATGTCCTCAAGAGTGACCATGCCCACAACATGCATTGCATCGTCACGAACCAGCGCAATGTGGCGGTGATCTTTGATGATCGTTTCCAAACAGGAGGAGGCGGGAGTGGTTTCCTCAAAGCTCGTGATCGTTCGCACAATGGCCCGCAATGATCGATCATTGGGCGACAACCTCATATGCGCCACAATATCCTTGAAATTGACGTAACCGATGATCGCCTGCGGGTCATCAGCCCGTTCGGTGACAGGAAATCGGGTGTGCATGTCGAGATGGGCAGCGACCAAACAGTCACTGATCGACGCGTTAACGTCGAGCATACTAATACTGCCGGCCGGGAGCATGATGTCTCGCACAAGCCGCTGAGATAACGCAGTTGCTCCATGAATGATCTTCTCCTCCTGGGCACCGATCTGGCGAGACCAACGGGCTAGCGTGGCGCTCGCATGCAGTTCTTGGAGTTCGGGAGACTCCGTACTGACCTGATCATCGATCTTGGATTGCCAGTGCCGTTGCCCCAGCTTCATCAGCCAATTGACCGCCATCTCCAAAAACCGTACCACCGGCCACACGCTCCAGGAAAACCACTTGATCGCATTCGACATCCGCAAGCAGACCCACTCTTTGTTGCGGATGGCAAAGACCTTGGGGATCAATTCACCGAAGATGATTGTGGCAACGGTCAAGGGGACAACCACTGCCGTGATCGCCCAAAATTCCGCAGCTCCGACTGATATCTGAAACGTCTCTCGCAGGTACGGGGCGAATTTCTCTGAGGCCCCCGCGCCGCCCGTAGCTGCTGCAATGGCGCCGACGAGCGTAATGCCCAACTGGACCGTCGCCAAACTCGATTCCATGTTCTCCTTCATGTAGAACGCAGATTTCGCCCCCGCACGCTTCTCCTGCAGTAAGACCTGGAGGCGAGACAAAGAGACGGAGGCCAGTGCGATCTCATAGCCTGCAAAGATCCCATTGACCGCAATCATGCACAGCACGATGATCAATTCCACCCCCCACATCCCGTTCTCCTTCGTCAGCGATGTTGCGTCTGAGCGTTTCTGGTCGTTGCTTCGATCTAATTTGAGCTTGCCACCGTTGTGGAGGGGAATTGTAGACAGCACCCCGCTGCAGAGAGAAGGGACGCCTGGGTTGTAACAGTAACAAGTGGAGTGTCTGACCAGCCCAGAGCGACTATGGCACAAACCGAAGGCTTGTGCGAATCAAAACTACCATGTCGTCATGCCGGTCAACGTGCATTTTTTCGTTCATGCGCGAACATCCTGAAAGCGCTTTCACGATGCGTGGTTCGCGTTTTGCATGAAAAAATGCCTCAGTTATTCATCACTTGCCCTCAATGGGCGAGTAGAATTTCTTTCGGCGTGTGTTGGACTCATTTCCACTGTATAATATCCGCCTGTCTGTTTGACGATTCGAATTTCATCGAAGTTCCCAGCTAGGCGTTGCGTCACAACAATTCTCGTTGCTTTGGCGATCGCGTATCTGCCAAGCAATCGCAACTTGGGTGGATGCCTTGGCTGAAATCAGCCAGCGGTCCACACGAACCAAAATCAATATCGACTCAAGTCACCGCGTCCAATTCGATCGGCTGAATCGCTTCAGCCGCTCAGCGGAGCCACACCTCTCTATGTTCATCTGGAGATCACGCTGATGAAACAAACTGCATTACTTCTGGGAATATTGATTGTCTGCAGTCGGCTGAACTGGGCTGACGATAGCACCACCAACAAATCGCCCGCTGAGGAGAAAGCCGCTACGGCAACCACGGCGACGTCGGACACCACCCCAGAGGAAATGGACCCCACTGAGGCTGCTATCCGCGAACAACTTCGCGCTTACGTCACTATCTTCAACAAGCATGATGCAGCTGGTGTGGCAACCCATTGGTCGGCAGACGGAGTTTCGATCGACTTGGAAACTGGTGAACGAACGGAGGGGCGGGAAAGCCTGCAACAGGAATTTGCTGAGTTTTTTAAACAATATCCGCAAGCGCGGTTGTCGGGACTCGCTGATACTGTGCGGATTGTTCGGCCCGATGTCGCACTGGTCGAAGGGCAAGTGACCCTGGTCACAGGCGAAGATGATCCCGTCGAGTCGGCTTACACGGCCCTGTTGGTCAAGGAGCAAGACCGTTGGCTGATCAGCTGCTCACAGGAACGCGATCTCCCCCAGCCAACGACGTCGTATGATGCTCTTAAAGAGTTGGAGTGGCTCGTCGGAACTTGGCAGGACGATGTCGAGAACGCGAGCGTGATCACGACAGTGCGCTGGTCGGAAAGTCGCGCATTTCTGATCCGTTCTTTTAACGTCCAACACGAAGATGGCGATTCGCTCAGCGGAACACAGGTCATTGGCTGGGATCCACTGAACAAGCAAATCCGTTCCTGGACATTTCACTCAGATGGTTCCTTCGGCGAGGGGTTCGCTTCGAAGAACGACAAAGACTGGATGATCAAAATGTCGCACGTTCATGGCGACGGGCGGGTCTCATCTGGAACTCAGGTGATTACGCGCGTGGATGATGACACGATCAGCGTGCAAACGATCGGGGAGACGATCGACGGCGAATTGGTCCCGGCTTCGGATCCAGTGATTGTCGTCCGTATCGAGGATGCGGATGCGGCGGCGGACGACACCGAGGCCACAGACAAAGGAGAATCGCCATGAACCGATTTCAAGCATGCACAGCCATCATCATCATTCTGTTGCTGATGCCGGGCGAGAGTTTTGCGATCGGCAATCGCGGTGGAGGTCATAAAGGCGGAGCCCAAAAGGGGGGAAGAGCCCAAAAGGGAGGAGGGCGTGCGCGTCCACAGGGAGCATCGCGACAGAAGCCCCGCACCAGTGCGCCGAAACGGTCCTCCTCGCGTCCAGCTAGAAAACCCTCTACGGCAAGTCGGCCGAAAAATCGTCCGCAAGTCAATCGGCCGACAGCGCGCCCCAATCGCACTCGGCCGAGCGGTGGTTTGAAGCCGTCGTCGCGCCCTAGTGGTGGCTCCCGACCGAATAGGCCCCAACGGCCTACAACTCGTCCGGGTTCAAGTCGACCGAATATCGCTTCACGGCCCAGCAACAATCGGCCCGGAACGAATCGCCCCAATATCAATCAACGCGGCCCAGCACACGACCTTCAACGCGTCCATCAACGCGGCCCTTCAACGCTTCAACACGTCCATCAACACGTCCATCAACACGCCCCAGTGTTCCTGGGCTCGCTGGCGGACGTCGGCCGGGCAGCGGCAATCGCCCATCGACCAGTCGACCGAATCGACCAGGAGGCGGCGCTGGTTCAGGGCTTGCCAATCGTCCCAACATCAACCGTCCCGGTGGTGCGAATCGGCCCGGCAGTAATCGGCCCGGTTCTAATCGCCCTGGTGGTGGAAATCGTCCAGGCAGCGGGCGGCCGTCTCCTGGGGATCTTGGCGGATTTCTAGGGATGGAGCGTCCGGTGACACTTCCAGGTTATTCTGGAAATCGGCCGGGTGGCAATCGTCCTGGAATCGACCGTCCGAATCGCCCCGGCAATGGGGATCGCCCGGGTTCTGGCCGTCCCAATCGACCCGGTGACCGCCCCAACCGTCCGGGAGAAGGGAATCGTCCAGGCAACCGACCCAACAGACCCGGTGACCGTCCTAATCGACCAGGTGACCGACCCAATCGACCGGGGACCGACCCAACCGACCCGGCAATCGGCCGAACCGCCCCGGCAATCGCCCTGATTTTGCGGACCGCCATCGGCCGGGTTACCGTGACCGTAATCGTTGGAACAACAACAAGATCATCAATAACCGTCCACGCTGGGCAAACATTGATAACAGCACGAATATCAATATCCAAAATCGTTGGAACAACGCATTCGTCAATTCGAATCGCGGGAATTGGTGGAACGCATCGGACGGCCGCCGTGGCTACTGGAACGGTTGGGGGAATGGTGTTCGCAATAACTGGCGGGGTTATGGCTATCAAAGGAATTGGTTTGGCAACGGTTGGTGGGATAACCATTACCACGACCTGGGTGGTTGGCATTACCACAATTGGAACCACAACTACGGTTGGAATCATTGGTGGACGGTCCCGGCATGGGGCGCGTTGACGAATTGGTTTACATGGTCGGCTCCAGTCACGGCATGGTCGCAACCTGTGTATTACGACTATGGCGCCGACGGCAACGTGACCTATCAAGACAATTCGGTTTATATCGGTGGAACCGAAGTGGCGACGGCCGATGAATTCGCGGCTAGTGCGATGGATCTTGCAACGGTCGCGCCACCGGAGTCGGAAGAAGAAGCAGAGGCGGCTGAGTGGATGCCATTGGGCACGTTTGCCGTATCGATGAATGAAAAGGATGTTCAACCGAGCTTGACTATGCAATTGGCGGTCAACCGAGACGGCATTGTCAGCGGGACGCTATTCAACATCGACACCGACCAAGCACAGACGGTCCAAGGAAAAGTCGATAAGGAAACGCAGCGGGCTGCATTTCGTATCGGCGATAATGAAGACATTGTTGCCGAAACGGGGCTTTACAATCTTACGCAAGACGAAGCTCCCCTGCTCATACACTTTGGTACAGAGCGCGTGGAGAATTATTTGCTAGTTCGATTGGAGCAGCCAGAATAGAAGAACGTTTGGCAGTCAGAATCACAGCCGCATCACACAAATTCCGCACAATCTGTTCCAGCATTCTAGCCTCGTGTGGCTAGAATGCTGGCGGTTTATATCGCCGACCATTCCTCAAAGAATAAGTTTGGCCGACGATTCCACCCAGACAAGACTGTGCCCGGAAAAAAGCTTTGCGGACGAACACGATTCGGCGCATAATGGCAGCATCAATCTCAACCAAAGTTGGAGCTGGTCATGCTGACTGTCAGTGGGAAAACAATTGGACGTAAAAAGCCGCTCTTTGACGATTTCTCCGTCCCGCCGCCGGATGACTCTCATGACGGGGGGAGCACGCTCCGCGATTTGATCAAATCGATCGTGCAGCACGAAGTGGCCGCGTTTCAACAGCGGCAAACCGACCATCAGTTGATTCGCGCACTGACTGCCCGTGAAATCGATGCGGGGGGCGAAGCAGGGAAAATCGATTCCGGGGGCAGCGAGGTCGAGCCGCAACAGGTTGATGAAGCAGATGCCGTGGCGACGGCACTGCAAGCATTTGAAGACGGCATGTATCTCGTCGTCATTGACGGCCAGGAGCAACGCGCGTTGGACCAGTCCGTTTATCTGCAGCCCGATAGTCGACTGACTTTCGTGCGATTGACCTTACTCGCCGGCGGATAATTTCCTTAGAGTTTGTCGTCGCCATGTGATCGCGTTCTCGCTGCATTCTCTGCACAATTCTCATCGCTCATCAACGAAAAGCCGCGACAGGCTTTCCCGAAGGAATTTCCATGCTCGACCCGGAAGCCGCGAAGGAACAGTTGAAAAAATGGCAAGTCAGTCAAGAGGCAGACGGTAACGGGAACGCCGACCGGTGGTTGTCGGCCGTCAAGAAATTACCCAAAAAGCCTCGCGAAGTTGGTTTCGCCTTGCTGGGCAAAAGTGAGACGGGCGATGACGATACAGGCATCTTATTGCGCATGGTGCGTTATCGGCCAGCACCGAGCAGTGCAATGGAAAAACTGACAAACGCCGAGCGTGCCAAATTGTTTCGCACTTTTTTTGGCAAATTCGCCAGCGACGTGGAATTAGGTTGGCAGTGGCTGAAGTCGGCACCGTATTCAGAGGGTTATTATCGCCGGCCATTCCGTGCTGGGAAATCGTCGAGCCTTACTATTGAACGTCGGGCTGCATGGGTTCAATCGATGATCGCTTTAGCCGGCGAATTTCGCGATGACGTGCTCTCAGCGCCGTGGTTGGCCGCTTGGGTTCCTTATATCCAAATCGGTTGGCAAAATTATAATGCCGAAGTCGGGACACTTCTGGCCGCCAAGATGGACGCTGGTGGAAAAGAGGGGGACGAAGTCTTCGAAATCTTGTGTGCTTCAGCGCGCAAAGAACACGAGATTGGCGGCATGGGTGAGCACGTCATACGGGGGTTGTTATGTGCATCACGGCCCGAAGGTTGGGAGTTGATGCAGAATATGTTGCGGGCGGCGCAGCGGCAGGAAGGGCTGCGTCAATCGATCTTGCAAACGGTCGTGGACGCCCATCCGCAGGCATTCCGCCAAATGTTGCGATTGATTGTCGACGAGGGACTATCCCGCTTCAGCTCTGTTGTCATGGCAATGGACGGGTGGTTTGGCTTGGCTTGGGCTTCGGCAGCAACGAAAAAAGTCAACGACACGATTGCCGTGGTTGCCGACCTGCTAGAGGATCCCGCCAAACGTAAACAGGCCCTCGCCGGGAATGATCCTGAACGCGCCTATCTTGCGCTGTGGGCGATCGCATTCGAGGACGCGCCGGCATCGGTGAAACCGGCTGAAAAGTTGCTTGCGCACAAGAATGTGGAGATACGTTATGCCGCCGCGTTGCACCTTGCCCGATTAGGAATTCCGGCGACTCGCTCAGCCCGCGTCAAGGCGCTCGACGATGACGATCTCCGCGTCGCGCTCATGGCGCTTGCCGGACCGATGCACGACGATTACGACGAAACAAGGACGCTAAGTGGAGACGAAAAGCTGTTCGTCGCGCTCGAACGGCTTTACGAGCGCATGCCGGAAAAGCCGAAACCGCTCAAGCCTCTGGTTTGGCCGTGGACGGAGATGCAGGCACGGCGTGACCTCGTCGCCGCACAATTGGTCTCATCGATCGGAACATTGCCACCCACGCGGTTAATCCCCCATCTAAAACAGCTTGATCCCACGAACCGGTCGCGGATCGTGACGACATTGGCAGAACAAAAAACGTGGGATCCGCAGACGCGTACGGCGATTCTGGAACACGTCGGCGATGCGTCCCCCGACGTGCGCAGCGCAGCCTTTGAGGCGTATAAGAATACAAAACTGCAACCGGCTGAAACGAAACACCTTGAAGCGTTACTCACGCGCACGGCGGTCGACCTGCGGACGGGGATCGTATCGCTGCTCCTGACGTTGCCGGACAAACAAGCACTGGAGAGTGCGGCACGGTTAATGGCTGCCAAGCAAAAAGGCCAACGGTTGGCCGGGCTCGAGGTTTTGCGGCAACTGGCAGAAGCGGACCGCCGACGAACGGAATGTATCAAAACCGTGCAAACCTGGGCGGAAGAGCGCGGCAAAGTCTTGAAAGCCGAGCAAGTACAAGTCGATGCGATTTTAGAATCGAATCGCGAAACGGTCACGCTGGACGATGCACTGGGGCTGATCGATCCCCAGCGGCGGACACCGGTGATCCCCGCCAAGAAACGCAACGTGAAATGCGTGACCGCGGCGGTCCCCAAATTGCTGAAGTCCCTGGACGACCTTGTTCACCAACATCGCGAAGACAATGTCCAGTACAAGAGCTGGAATGGTGAAGAGCAGGAGGCGTTGCTGGGCGAGTTGGATTACGGTTTCCCTTCACCAGATTTCGACCGGCCCGCCAAGCAGCAAATCGATGAGCTGCCGCTGCACAAAGTCTGGGAAGAATGGTTCCGCAAACGCCCCGCAGCGTTGAAGGATAAGGATGGTTTTGAATTGTTGCGCGCGTGGGGCTTGATGGGCAGCCGCACCTACTGGCGGAATGAATATATGTTGCAATGGCTGAATGACACACCAGAGCGCAAGCCGTTGGCAACCTTTGTCGGCGGCAAAACGAAGTTCCCCAAGTTGAAGTATTCCTCGGTGGTCAACGATGTTGTGCGCTGGCTGGTCGTATTGCATCTCCCCAAAAAAGCGATCGACTTCTGCTTAGATGCCAGCGAAACCATTGAAACTTTGATTCCCCCGGAGGATATGGAAGCGATCCGTTTGGACCCTGAGAAGACTGAGGTGGATCCCTACAGCGATTCGGAAACGGACTGGCGCGACATGGACTTCACTGCATCGTGGATTGTCTTAATCCGACTGATTAGAAATCAGTCCGTCGAACTATCGAAGAAGCAAAGCCAACGGTACTGGCAAATGTTGCGGCGACGCGACGAACCATTTCCAGGGGTCATACGGGACCGCCCGGATTTCTCAGAGCTGGCCGAGGCTTACTGTGCCGGACATGCCACGATCGAAGATGTCGGCGACCATTTGCTTGGATCGCGAGAGTCAGCCCGATGGGGGACAAGCTACGGCTCACTGAGCGAGATCACCGCACGATTTCCACGCGTGGACCTCCGAGCTTTTTTACAGCGACCGGAAGTTGCGGAGTTCGTGCAACGGGTCAGGGAGCGGTTGCTAGAGGTTGAACTGGGACGCGGAGAAGCTGCCACCCCGTCCTCTGAGGCGGCGCTGTCGGCCAATTATCGCGGCACGGAAACATTGCTGCGCCTGCTGACCGCACTGGGCAAGGAGGGCTTTAAGAAGTTGAGTGGTTGGCGATCCGAACCCAAGGAGAGCCGGCCGGCGACGTTCACCGAAATGGTTGCCAAAACGTGGCCTGCGGACGATGACACTCCCGAGCAATTCGCCGTGACCATGAAACGCGCTATCAAGGAAGGACACTTTCCGGAAGAACGACTGTTGCAACTCGGTTTTCTCGCCCCTCAATGGACGGAATTCATCGATGCTGCATTGAAGTGGGACGGATACTCCGAGGGCCTGTATTGGTATATGGCGCACATGAAATACGTGTACGGCGTTTCGGACTCTCTGGAAGTAGAAGAGGACCAAGAGACCGACTCCGAGGACTCGGATGCTAACGGTAGCGAACGTCCGCAGAAACTGTCGCGTTGGGATCGCATCATTCGCGAACGGACGCCGCTCTCCGATGACGAACGCGCGGATGGTGCGATTGACGTGGCTTGGTTTCACAGGACCTACAAACAGCTCACGCGCAGACGCTGGTTGGACTTGGCGGCAGCCGCCAAATTTGCGGCGACTTCCGCGCAGGCCCGCCGCGCTCAATACATCTCCGATGTGTTGTTGGGAACGGCATCGAAAAAGGATCTCGTCGAGGGCATCAAGAAACGAAATTTGAAGGAAAATGTACGCCTACTGGGACTCTTGCCGCTTGCCAAAGGTGCGAAACAGGCCAAGGATATTGTCGACCGTTACGAAGTTTTACAGGAATACCGCCGCTATGCGAACAAGCTCAGTTCCCTGTCCAAGCCCGATGCATTGCGGGCATGCGACATTGGAATGCAGAATCTGGCGGCAACGGCGGGCTATGATGACCCGACCCGGTTGCAGTGGGCGATGGAAGCGGAATCGACCAAAGATCTGGCCAAAGGACCGATTGTCGTCAGCAAAGGAGACGTCTCGTTGACGCTTTCTCTGGACGACCAAGCTGTTCCAGAATTGGAGATTCGCCGCGGCGAAAAAGTTCTTAAGTCACTGCCGAACACCGTCAAAAAGGATGCCAAGTTTGTTGAGCTCCGCGAGCGAAATAAGCACCTCAAACGACAAGCCTCACGCGTGAAACAGTCGTTGGAGGCCGCCATGTGCCGGGGCGATGAGTTTACCGGCGGCGAACTCATGCAGTTCGCCGACCATGCCATTTTATGGCCACAGCTATCGCGGTTGGTTCTCGTGGGCGAAGGCTGCATCGGCTATCCGGATAAGCGAGGAAAAGCGGTGCGAGATTTTGCAGGGAAATTCGAACCGGTGAAAAAGAACGAACGCTTCCGCATCGCCCATCCCCACGATCTGCTTCTCACCTCGTCATGGGATAAATGGCAGCATGAATGTTTTCAAGCAGAACGCCTGCAGCCTTTCAAACAGGTTTTCCGTGAATTGTACGTCGTGACTCAACAGGAAAAGAAAGATAAGACATTCTCCAATCGCTATGCGGGACAGCAGGTGCAGCCTCGCCAAGCCTATGCCTTATGGGGAACACGCGGCTGGTCGGCCGACGCTTACGAAGGGGTGTGGAAGACGTATTATCACGAGGAAATAATTGCGAATGTGTCGTTCGACTATGGCATCACCACGCCACTGGAAGTCGAGGGGTTGACGATTGATCAGATCAGTTTCCGCAACCGCGATACGTATGAATCGATACCGCTCGTTGATGTTCCCGCCCGATTGTTTAGCGAAACGATGCGGGACTTGGATCTGGTTGTGAGTGTGGCCCATGCCGGCGACGTCGATCCCGAAGCAAGTGCGTCCACGGTCGAAATGCGAGCCTCGCTACTCCAGGAAACGTGCGAACTCTTCGGCTTGAAAAACGTCAAATTAAAAAACTCAAAGGCCATCATCCAGGGGAAATTAGGGCAATACGCCTTGCATCTAGGCAGCGGCGTCGTGCATCGCATGCCAGGCGGTTCCGTGTGCATCGTCCCCGTGCACTCTCAGCATCGCGGCCGCTTATTTCTGCCTTTCGCCGACGACGACCCACGCACTGCAGAAGTCATTTCAAAAACCTTGTTACTAGCGCGTGATGAAGAGATCGATGACCCGATTATTCTCGAACAACTGCGAGCATTAGCCTAGCAACGCGTGGTAATTACAGCTTGTTGTCGAATGGGTTGCGAGGCCATATCGAAAATGCAAACTGTTGCCGCGTCGTGCGGCGGGCGATCGCGATAAGGATCGACAGTCGTTGCGCCCACTGTCGGTTGCTGTCGTAACGGCTAGATTAAAAATCACCTGCCCCGTTAGTGATCAATGGCAGACTCCTCAGCGTCGTCACCAGCATCCAATTCCTTCAATAGTCCGCCAGCGGTCTCTGCGGAGGCATCCTCTGGAGCTGCATCAAACGCCTGTTGCTGCGCTAGGTCGTCTTCAGTCGCTTCGGCGATGCGTTGTAGTCGTGCGAGCACGTTGGCGGAATTCTCCCACCAATCTTTGGACAACACGATGGCGATGCGCCAGCCGAAAGCCCGGAGGAGGTTGGGCTTCATCAGATCCCGTTCGAGCAGATCGGTCTGCTGATAGTAGTCCGCGGTATCGACCAGGATTCCGAGTCGATAGCAAACGTCTCCTTCGCGGCGAATTGCCAGGTCGCAACGGAATTGCGATTGTCCCACCGCAAAGTCGATTTTATAGCCTTGTGCACGCAAGGCTGCCTCAAGTTGGTTGATGACCGCATTCCGTGTCAACTGGCGATCGTCATTGCCGGTGCGTGCCAGCGACATCGTTTGCAGGACGCGCTGCGCTCCCATAGCATCGCCGGAGGAACTCCGTTCGGCGTATTGCAGATAGTTTTTGAGGCAATTCGCCCCGTCGTTGTAGTCGTTGGTGATTGCTGAGGAACGAATGGAACTGACGAGCGCCATGTGATGTTTTGCACGCGAGAACGCCACATTCAGCCGTTTTTCCCCGCCGGATTGGTTAATGGGGCCGAAGTTCATCCGCATCTTGCCAGACTCGTTCGGGGCGTAGCAGACACTCATGATGATGACGTCTCGCTCGTCGCCCTGAATGTTTTCCAGGTTTTTCACCAGTAAGCCGGCGAATTGGTCGTCCTCTTCACGCTCCAATTCGGATTCATAGTGTTCCCGAAACGTACGGTCCTCTTCAGCCAGGCGATCGAGCGCTGCTTCGATTTCTCCCTGTTGTGCTTCGGAAAACGCAACGACTCCAATCGTGGGATGCGCTTCAGATTGCAGCAGTGTGCGAACCAACTCGGCGATATATTCCGCTTCCGCCCGATTACGGCGTCCCTGATAAACACCGTGCTGCATGAAATGAAAACTCACAGGCCGCTTCAATAGTTCGGCGGTGTTGGCGACACCATCTTCCGATGAGGCGGCGATCAATTCCTGGCGGTCGGGTGGCGCGAGTTCCTCTTCCGGCACCGTCAACAGCCGGCCGCCGTAAAATGCCCAGTTGGAAAAGCTAATGAGCGATTCTGACCGGCTACGGTAATGCCAGCGCAACATGCGGGAAGGCAGGTTGCGCGCCGCATGATTGAGGAAGCTGTTACTCTCTAAATCGTATTCGACCGTTTCGCCGTCTTCCTCAAACGTCAATTGTTCATCATCGTCTGAGTTGCGGGCGGAGAAGAAATTTGTCGGGGGAAGTTGCATTTCATCGCCCACGACGATTGCCTGTGTCGCTCGGAACAGTGACGGCACGGCTTCTTCGAGCAAAATCTGGCTGGCCTCGTCAAAAATGACGACGTTGAAGTGGTCTGTGTCCAATGGCAGCGTATCGGAAACACTCAATGGGCTCATCAGCCAGATTGGTTTGAGATCTTTGACCACCATCCCCGACTCACCAGCCACTAATTCGCGAATCGGCTTATAGCGCATCGATTTACCGAACTCATGCTCCAACGCGCGGCGACCGCGGGCGTAGGCCTTTTTGAAAGGTTTCTGCTCAGGCGTCAATTGCGCAGCTGGCAATGTCGAGATTTTGGTGTGCTCCAAAAACCGCGCCCGCACTCGGTCGCAGAGCACTCGCGCGTTGATCTGTTGCCAATCCGTCATGAGTTGGTCAAGTTGCTGGACGTGCCGTGCCTGGAGGTTGCCGCCAAATTTGGCAAAACTTCGCTCTTTCCGCAGCACGTCCTCAAAACTGCATAGGGCAGAGGCTGCCTCCAGTTCCTCGACTGTCCAATTGTTTGCACGTAATGCAGTGGCAATTTCCCGTGGTAATCTCACAAGTTCGTGGGCGCATTCCAGATAGTCCGGCAAGTCGTCCAGGGCATTCTCGAATTCGTTCAACACTGTGAGCAGGTCAGTCGGCGAGACCATCTCGTAGTCAGTCAGGAAGCGGTCGAGTTGTTCAGGAAGGCGTTCCGCTGCCGGCGCAAGGTCCGCGAGCATCGCTATGCGGGTATCCGCGTCATCCGTTTCGATCAATGATTGATGTGCCGTCTGCACGTGCTCCGGTTGTGATTCGACGAAATGCGAGAACTGCGAAATCCTTTCTACGAATTCGGTGAATGAACCCTTGGCTCGGAATTCCTTTGCAAGCCGCACATCGGCTTCATGCACCGCTTGCTCTGCGGCATACTCGCCTTCCAGCCATTCGAGAACCTGCACATACGTCGGCGACATGACATGCGATTTGAAGTCGTAGCAGCGGTTCAACACTGATCGCAGCTTCCACCAACCTGGCTTGAAAAAACGCAAATGATCGCCTTCGTAGAGGCGTGCGCGTTGTAGGACTGTCGAGACTTCAGCTGCAGGCAGTTTCTGCTTCCAGTGCCCTGTTGTTTCGCGCTGCTTCTCTAATTCACGACGCAGCTTATTGAATTGACGTTTTCCTTTAGCGAAATCGCTCGCAACTTGACTTCCCTCCCGCAAGAGAGCCGAAGCGTTTTGCCGGGCCAAAAAACCGGCTTGCGATGCGCAGCGCATCATGTCGAGCGACTTAGTGAAGGTATCGCAGCTGGTTGCCGGCAGACCGGTTTCGGCAATGGCTCGAACGATTTTCTGGAGCGAATCAATCACCGGCGGCAAACATTCGGTAACGTACTCAATGGGCCGATCGGCATTCAGGACGGCATCGTTGATCAACCGCAACGGATACCGCGCCAGTACTCCGTCAGGCTGAACAATTCGCAGTAGTTGGTCAAACTGCTGCAATTCTTCGCGGGCAGTATGCACGTGAGCAAAATCTGGAATGCTTTCTCGCGCGCGTGAGGAGAATTCCGGCAATTGTTCTTTCAGTTCGATCAGACGTTCCAACAATTCCCGGATTTCGGTCCCCACCGATGGAGGGCGAGCGGTCATTGTGGATTGAACTTCTTCAAGCGGTGCAAGTTCCCGTTTGATTTGTTTTAAAATCTTCTGACGTTTGCGTTCCGCATTCGCAACTTTTTCTGAGGGATCGGCCAGAAACTCCTCATAGGTCCGTTTGAGATCCATCACGAATTCTTTTTTGTCCGCCTGCGAGTCGTGGATCAGGCAGGAGAGGCGGTCCAGCCCCTTTTGACGCAGCCGATGATAGACGACATCGATGGCGGCCCGTTTTTCGCAAACAAACAGAACGCGCTCCCCACGCGCGACGTAATCCGCAATGAGATTGGTAATGGTTTGCGATTTCCCGGTCCCCGGCGGTCCCTGAATGATGTAACTACTGCCGGTTCGCGATTCGGCAATTGCCGCTCCTTGTGTGGGATCGCAAGGAACGACGTGATATCGTTCGGGCAATTCCAGGGGGGCCGAATCGTCCTCATCAACGGGGCGAGGCGAGAGCGAAAAGGTGGCATCGAATGACGGATTGAGAGGGTTTTCTTCCAGGAGGGCCCGGTAGTCGCGGACCAGCGACATCTTACGGTATTTGAAATTGCCCAGCGTCACGCTGCACAAATCGAATTCCCAAGCGTACGGGTTTCCCTCGCCCCCCTCGCGCAGGGAAAACAGTGTCTTGCGTTTTTCTGTCGTAGGCGGAGACTGAGGCGGGGCCGCGTAATTCCGACGGACGGACGATTCGTCGATGATGACTTCCAACCGTGTGGCCGCGGGACGGATGCGGTCGTTATAGAGTTGCAGCCCCAAGGGGTGATAGTTGGCCGGATCGTAACTGTAATCGAGGTCAAGAAACCGTCGCACACTCCGTCCGGCAAGTCGCACGCGCCGTCGATATTGGTCCAGTCGGCGTTGCGCCTTGTCATGAATGAGATCGATTCGCGGCCGGTCGATCTTTTGCAGGCTGACCGCCGGTTCGCTCGCTTCGATTTCGCGAGCCAAAAACGTATGCAAATCATCCAGTGACGAGTTTTCGAGATCGATCCTCTCCGGCAGTTCGATGCCGTACAACTGCTGAAACAGATGCCGCACGACCGGGTTGATTTCCGCGACGGAATCGAGCGACTTGAGGTGAAACGTGTCCCGTACACCCTTCTTCTTTGTCAATTCAACCGGCACCAGCACCAATGGAGATTCATACTCGACCGGGGGAGTTTCTTTGAGGTTGGACCACCGCAGAAAACAGGCGACGAGCCGCAATTGCGCAAACCCGTATTCGTTCTTGTCGCGTTGCGCATCGAGCCGAATATGATCCAGCAGGCTGGGCAAGTAGAGCGCCTCATGGAAATTCAGATGTTTGTTGAGCGAAAGGCCTTTTCCTGAAGCGACACGTTTCTGAATGTCTTTGTTCCAAACGAGGATCTGATCGGGTCGAATCCCCTCAACGTCGAACGACAAGGGAACCGAGGCGTGCGTCAAATTCACCGTGTGCATTGTCGCCCGAAAGTGCAGCAATCGATTCCGCCGGGAAATATCGAGCAGCCGCTCTTGTAGCTTGGACAAAACGATCTGCTGTTTGCCGTGCAGGTCCTTCTTCCCAAAGTCCGCCACACGTGCCAACTCGACGTCAAAATCGATATCCTGGTCACGGTAGTTTTCCAAAGCATTCAAGAGAGCAGGGAGGTCCTGCGGTCGGCGGTGACGATCCAGTTCGGTCATCCGTAGGATGGCACGTGCAAGCACCGGATGCAGCCCCGACTGGATGGCAAACAGATTGCCCCGCTGCTCCACGAATGCGGCGAACTCTTCGTCTTCATTCAGATTCAACCCACACGCAATGCTTGCCAGTATTAATCCCAGACTGAAGACATCGGTCAGCGGATCGTGATGGTCAATCAGGTGCTCCCAGCTCACATATCCCTGCAGATAAACTGGACGCTGAATCTCTTCATCCCGTTTTCCGATTTGCAAATTGACAACGCGGTCGTGATTCTCGTCGTCAGCGGACTCGACCCGAGTTTCGTGAACTATCTCAACCGCAGAAGTGTCACGACGACTCAGCTTGCGCAGCGCAGCCTGATTGTACGTTGGTGACTGCAATCGCGACTCTTCAAACCAGATTCTCCCTCCTTCGACTTGCAGATCAGCGAGCCCTTCCAGGGGGGCAACCTGACCCGCTTCGTGCGCGGCGACCACCTGTCGCAGCAGAGGCAAACAGCTGGCTAAGGTGTCTTCAGTTGTGAAGCCCCCCTCGGACAACCGGGACTGCAGGAACTCATCGAACGACGTCATTTTGCCTCGCTCTCTTGTGCTGCCTGGTCCACAATGGTTTTGGCATCGCGGCGGAGCTTGGCCAGTTGTTTCTTGCCAATTCCTAATTCTTTGTGAACGATTTCCCCAAAGCGGCTGTCCAACTGTAATCGTTCAGTCAACCGAAGGGCCGCCGCCAACGGGGCTTCATCCAGTTCGCGGTCCGTGGTGACGAAATCGAGCAACACGTAGCAATAGTAGTCTCGTAGTGGCGCATCGTGGGTCTGGAGGTCAGCGGAAAGTTGCTCATCAATCTGCGACTCCACTGGTGGTTCATACCCGTCGAAAAAGAGCCGCGCATGGCCCAGCAGTTTATCGGTCTGTAACCATGTGCTCGATAGAAATGCATCGACCAGTCGTCGCGTAAATTGGTCGATGCGACTTTGCGCGAGCAGGTCGAGCTCGTTGAGGGCCAGTGGTCCTTCGATCATGCGACGGATCTCATCCTCCACACCCGTCGATTGTTCGTCCCACAATTGGAGCGCTCTTGTGCGGATGTAACATTCCGGATGCGTCCTCTCCACGGTTTTGGAAGACTCACTGCCGGCAATTTCTTCGGCCTGTTTCAGATAGCTTTCCGCATTGACCTCTCGCACACTGGTTTCGGTTTTTACCAAAGTACTGATCGTCGGCAGCAGTTCGCCACACGCGATCCGCGCTCCGCGATCACAAAAAATCTCGGCGTAGAGGCGAAACAGTCGATGACTTTCGGACTGTGGCGAACCTTGTGGACCATCGTTGGTCAAAGCGGCAAGAATCTCGTCGGCAACGAAGAACTTCCCATCCCAGCCCGTCCAGAAAATGTAGTGCGAAAGTTCATGGCCAAATAGGGCTCTCAACTCGACATCGTCGAGCACTTCGGCTATCGATCCGTGCAGCACGATATGAACTTCGCCGGGGAGAAAAGTCAGATGCGCGTTCAATCCATTCACGGGCCGCTGAGCGTGATACAGTGTGATGGGAACATCAAGTCCGAGCTGCTGCGCAGCCTCATGTACCAAATCCTGCAATCTTGGCGTCGTTTGATCATCCACGCGATAAGCCGACTTCAGCAATTCCAGCTTCACTGCGTCGATATGATCTTTTCCCAAGCAGTTCGCTGCAAACCACTGCCACAGTTCGGCCTGTTCGCTCTGAAGATACGCAGCGACTTCAGTGTGATAAGCAGGAACGTTTAAGGTGTCGGGAATCTCAAGCATGTGGCGCGGCCGACAGGAATGATCTGGTCCGTTCAATCAGGTACCAGCACGGTGCATCGTTCAATTCAGAACAGTTTCTGCAATCGTCAATCGACGCTTGTGTGAATGACGGTGAAATCGACGGGAAGAACACAGGAGATGATTCGGGCACTGTAGCGGTTCACCCAGAGTATCAAGGGGCTTCAGGATCGACAATTGAAAATGACTTGAAAATGACCTGACGTTGAGACTCTTCGATTGAAGTTCGCTTGCTGAAATATGCAGGACTTGGAAAGGCTTCGGTCGAGAACATTTGTTCTCACGACGGAGAACAAGTTGTAGGTTTCCGATCGACGCAATGGCTGTCGAACGAACTGGTGGTCATTTCTTGTCGTTCTTCTTCTTGCCCTTCTTCCCGCGGCCTTCCCGGATGCCCTGCACATTCACTGTTGGGAATGACTTCGCCAATTCGGCTTTAACGTCGGCGTACTGCTCGTCGGCGGCGAGGTTTTTCCATTCCAGCGGGTCAGCATCGTGGTCGTAGAGTTCTTCGCCACCATCCTCATATCGAATATACCGCCAACGTTCGCTACGGGCTGCGTGGTTGTTGCGGCCGTGTGTGGTGACGGCGGGCCGCGTCCAATCGGCTGCCGGGTTTTTGAGTAACGGTTTTAGACTGTCCCCTTCGAGGACCTCGGGCTGATCCAAGCCGCACAGATCGCACTACGTGGGATAGATGTCGAGCAAACTCACAGTCCGTTCGCAGCGGCCGCCAGGCTGCGTGATGCCCGGTGCGGTGATCATCATCGTCACGCGAGTCGCTTCTTCCCACAGGGCGAATTTGCGCCAGTGATGCTTTTCCCCCAAATGCCAACCATGATCGCTCCACAGAACGACGATCGTATTCTCAGCGTGTCCACTGGCATCGAGTGCATCCAGCAACCGGCCGACCTGCGCATCAGTGAACGTGATACTCGCCAAGTAAGCCTGCACGGCCTTTTTCCAATTGTTCGTGCGGGTCACATTGCGATGATCGCTCAGCCTGGCAAATTTCTTACCTACCTCCGGCACGTCATCCAGATCATTGTCGAGCACCTTGGGCAAACGGATCGAATCGAGCGGGTATTGATCGAAATATTTCTGCGGGGCATACCACGGCAAGTGCGGTCGAAACAAACCGACCGCCAGGAAAAAAGGTTGGGTCTGTTTCTGTTTGAGAAAATCGATGCCCCAAGAGGTAACGACTGCATCGGACATCTCTTCATCGGCAACCTGCACCGGTCCCCAGTCGAAATGGCCCGTTTTAGCGATCCCATTTGCGGGGCGTTTTTCCGGTTGAGGATCCTGCGGCCGCTTGAAATATTCGTGCCACGACGGCCGGTCGGGAAAACGGCCGTGATAGATCTTTCCGCCCCCCCAGACACGATAGCCGGCGGCTTGAAACTGTTGCGGCAACGTCACCGCATCGGGCAGAGCGCGTCGCCACGGTTGCGAATTCTGGTACACACCCGAAGTCGAGGGGCGGATGCCGGTCAGCAAACTGGCCCGCGAGGGATTGCAAGCCGGAGCTGAGCAATAGGCCCGCGTAAATAACACCCCGCGACCTGCCAGCCGATCGAGGTTCGGCGTTTCGATTCCCGGATAACCGCCGAGCGCGCCGGTCCAGTCATTGAGATCATCGACAGCTATAAACAATACGTTCGGTTTCTCGGCGGCAGTCAAAATGTTGGTGCCCAGCAACACTAATAGGACGCCAGCCGAAATCCCCAGCGCGCACCGCAGCATCAATCGATATGTCATGACCGATATCCTGTTCAGGAAAGACAACCATGTTTCCGTCTGGCCCGAGATTGAGACCGACTCCAGGATACTCAGTACTCACGCTCGTTACCAGAATCAATTGCTCAGGCGCTCCGGATCACTTATCAACGAGCGATACCGATTCGGAGACCGCCGGATCGTAGGCGAACACGAGAAGTCCCGCTCACCGGACGTCACAACAGGGTCCAGAGGCTCGTTGTCTGCAGGGCAGGCGAATTTGTCGTCGCGGGTGGCCCCGGTCGATTATCGCTGGGCCGACGAAGTCGGTGGTGGTTTTGCCGGAGCGTAGCAGGCATATTCGCAAATGCGGTGCCGAAAGAATCTCGTGACAACCCTCGAAAACTGACTAGATTTTTACGCCATGAGTATTTAGCCATGCCTCGACTTCTTCAAATTGCTGCCGTAACTTCGGAACTACAAGCAAACTTTCCTTGTCCTCGCTCAATCTTCGAACTTCATCTAGGAATGAATGGGGTTCGGTGTCTGATGCATTGAAATCAGCACCCGCATCGAGCAGTAGAATCACGACATCGTAGCGTCCCATTCCCATTGCGAAAATCAAAGGCCGTTGCTTGGCCGCATTAAGGTAATTTACGTCGGCACCGTACTCCACAAGCAATTTAGCATGGGCAAGAGTGCCACTGCTCGTTGCGAATCGCAGTGGCGGAAGATCGAACTTTGATGCTCGCGACATCGACAGCATATTTGGATCTGCTTTATGCTCCAATGCCAGTCGCAACCAGTCAGTCTCCTTTTTCGAAATAGCCCACGCCGTGATTGTTCTACCGTCGCCGGGGAATGGGGCTATCCAGTGCCAATAATTCTCCATAACTCGCGAGACTTCCCTTCTCCAACGCATGCATTAACACAGTTTCCCCGCTGGCGTTCTTTTGGTTGAGATTGCCGCCAGACTGCGCAAATACCCGCACGTCATCGATGCTGTCAGCTGCGACTGCGTTCCAGATGTCTACACCTCCGCTTCTGGCGTCGCATCCGATCATTGAAAAAGCTCCAATAGAGATCATAGGTAGAGCCAACAATTGTAGAAATCGCACGTACACTCCTCCAGATTGAGCATGGTCACGTGTATAACCGATCATAAAGTCGTTCCATTGCAGGGATGACTGAATCCCCAATGCTGTGTCTTCCGTAGAACGGTGTGCCATAGTCTTCCAACCAATACGTTGTGCCGTTCGAGTCGGGAGCGACCTCACCAATAAGATTCAGTACTTTATCAAAGATCTGAAGCGATTTTCCAACATAAGGGATCTTACCAAGCAGCCAGCCAACTGGGGCAGGAGAGCCACCATAATCCTGTAGTATTGTAAGCGGTTCACCACGAACCCGCCACGCGTTCACAAGTGTGTCGCCATACTGAGATCATGGCCTGCTACCGTATGTTCATTGACCCCTGCAGCGTTGAATGTCGATGCAGTTACGTGAAATAGTGAAGCAGACTCAGAGCGAGTGACCAACGAATATCCCATTCTCTCCGTTCTTTCCGTAGGTGCCGATCACATACTTTGCAGTCTCAATTGCCTGTGTGTACTGGTGAAACCCAAGGACGACTTGACTCACGTTGTTGATAATATCGCTCCACCCGGGACCATCTGTTCCACCAAAGGACAAAACATATTCTCCATCTTTGTGAAATAGCCCTGACTTGAATCCTGTAAAGTCATCAACAATTGATGCGTTCGTGTCTACTAAATACTCCCATCCATCAACTCCAGCCAATGGACGAGTTTCTTCATACACAGCCTCTGCCAGTCTAGAATGCTCCCGTGATTTACGGAGAAGTGGCCTCACTTGGACCACGATATTGACCAAACACTTTCAGATTAGCATCGGGAAATAGAAAATCCAGCCAAGACTCCGCAGTCTTCCAGCGATTGGCCGTTTTGAGGCTGTGACTGACCCGACCATAGCTGCTCCACCAGCCACGCCCAACATTGAGGGAAGGGTAAACTCACGGCCACCAGGATCAATTCCGGTGATCGGATCGCCATGCGTATAAAGGTATTTATGCAGCGACTGCGGGTTGCGAATATTTCCGGCAAACTCAGCCAGCGGGTTAAAATCGACCGGTGTTGGGATCATACCACCGTGCCCGCAGGTATTGCAGGCCCACGCGGCTGTCGAAGGCTTTGCCGCTGTAGAGTAGGGTTGTCAGAGCGGCTGCTTCGTCGAAATCGATGGCCATGCCGTAGGTGGTGTAGGCGTAGTGCTGCACGAATGACGCTATTGCGTCGAGGACGGCGCGGGTGCTGCCGTGTCCGTCGTAGAGCAGAGTGAGCGGGCTGCCGGCCTAGGTGCCGCCGGGTGTTGTGGTCGTGTCGTCGGTTTCGAGATTTACGCCGTCGTAGACATAGCTCAAAAATCTTCCAGCTGGTCAGCAACCGGTCGTTGTCGTCGTATTCATAGGACAGCGTCTTGTCCACGCTGCCGTCGATGACGTTCGGTAGCCGGTTGCTGATGAGCTCGTAGGTTAACGCGGCATTTTATCGGTCGTATCGACTAGCATTTCTTCCGACTCCAACTGGTTCATCCTCCATTCTTTCTCGACAATCAGACGTGCGCCTCGGCGGAACGTCATATATGACCAAGCCCATTGAAGTACGACAAAGAAGCGATTTTTGAAACCAGTGAGATAGTAGATATGCACGATCAACCATGTGACCCAAGCAAACCAACCCGCAAACTTAAATCGGCCAATCTCCACGATCGCGCGGCTTCTTCCAATCGTCGCCATTTGACCTTTGTCGAAAAACTGAAATTGCGTTCGCGGTTTGCCACTCAGTTCTTGGAGAATTGTTTTTCCAATGAAACGTCCCTGTTGCAGTGCAACTGGCGCGGTTCCCGGTAACGGTCTGTCCGTTTGGTGTGTAAAGCACGACTGGTCTCCCGCAACGAAAACATTCGGGTGATCCGCGATACTGAGGTCTGGTTCGACGATGACTCGGCCGCGACCATCGACGGGCAGTCCGTTGGAACGACCAATTTCTGAAGCTTCAGTTCCCGCAGCCCATAAGGCTGTGGCTGTCTGAATTCTTTCGTCACCCATCTCGACTCCATTCGCATCGACGTTGGTAACGATTGAGGACGTCCAGATCTGTACTCCCAGTTTTTCCAGATCCCGCGCAGCACGCCCTGCCTGTTTTTCGGAGAACATTGGCAAAATCCGAGGACCAGCTTCGACAAGTATCACGCGTGTCAGCCGTGGATTGATACGTCGAAAATCTCTGGCCAATGTATAACGGCTCATTTCTCCAATTGCGCCAGCCAATTCCACACCGGTTGGGCCTCCACCCACTATGACAAAAGTCAAATACTTCTTCTGTTCATCAGGCTCTTCGATACGTTCAGCTTGCTCAAATGCTGCCAAAACCCGACGACGGATCTCAGTCGCTTGGGCGACGGTCTTTAACCCAGGAGCGAACTCTTCCCATTCAGCGTGTCCGAAATAGCTGTGTGTCGCCCCGCAAGCAATGATCAAATAGTCGTAGTGGAGTACGCCGAAATCGAATTCGACGCAGGCGCAATCTAGTTGGATCGATCGTGCTTCACCTTGCAGCACATGAATGTTGCTGAACCCCGAAAGGATGCTACGAATCGGTGCTGCAATATCGGCTGGGCTGAGCCCCGCCATGGCAACTTGATACAGCAGTGGCTGAAAGAGATGGTGATTCTGGCGATCAACAACGGTCACCTTTATCCCTGCTGCGTCACCCAAGGACTTGGCAGCATTCAAGCCGGCGATTCCGCCCCCAATGATTAACACGTGAGTTGCCATGATTGTTTTTCAGATCATTCTGAATCCAATAGACAATGAGTTTTCGAGACACGGTCGGGAGTTATCGAAGCGTGAATCTACCCATGACCTACCATTCCATTCAAACGCATGAGTTTCTAATGCGTTCATGCTAATTCAAAAAAAGAATGGCGGTCTTGAACAACCGCCTAAAGACACTGCACGGCACAAATCAAAAATGGGGCGTTTATTGGTTTGTCCCACATGCGAGTCGGCGCGGCTGTTTCTGGATAAAAAAATCATGGGGACACGTCGACTCCGCGATCAGTTGATGCTGATCAACTCGACGATGAAATGCAGCGTTGCATTCGGTGGAACGGCGGCACCGGCCCCCCGTTGTCCGTATCCCAATTCAGGAGGAATCGTCAGTTCGATCATTCCGCCGACACCGACCAACTGCATCCCTTCGGTCCAGCCGGGGATAACGCCCCTCAGCGGGAACGAAATCGGTTCACCCCGCTTGTAGGAACTGTCGAATTCCGTTTCATCATCGAGCCAACCTCGGTAGTTGACAGTCACTGAATTGTTGGGGTTCGCTTTTTCTCCGTCAGATTTTCGCAGAATTCGATACTTGAGTCCCGATTCGGTTTCTGTGAATTCTTCCGGCGCATCATCATCAACGGGGCCTACATCACTCATTAATCGCTCCTTGTCGATTTTCAAAAGTCTTCAGATTGCTGAAACAGAGCTTAGTCTAAGTGGTTACGGCCGGCATGTACAACTGAAGCACCCTCACGGATTGTTTTGAAGGCACGGGGACCATGTCAACGCGTCTCGACGGGCTGGCGACCACATCCAAAACTGCTCGATGCAAAACAGAAAACGGTGATTTTTCGAGATGCCCGTTTTAGAGTAAATATCGGGACGACAGGAGTTGAACCTGCGACCTCTTGACCCCCTGTCGTTTGGTGGGCAATGTGAACCGCGGAAAATGCTGGTATTTCCACGGTACTCAAGCGTCAAACGAAAGGTGGGGCAAGAGAACCATCCCTCTGGTTAATTCCCCATGCAGCCATCTTCTGGGAATTTGATTTCGCGAAGGATCCTCAAAGCCCGTCGCTAAACTTCGCGTCCGCACGATTCAAGTTACCAATAACTTGGTCCACTGTATGTCGTTTCTGCGTGATGAAACGAGTCCTTTTCAGGTTCAATGCCCAGTACAAGGTCACAGTGAATTGTCTCTCGTTAGGTTCAGATTGCGCAAGATATTGCAATTTCGATACAAACAGCTTGGATGCCACTTCCTTCAAGCACGTTGTACTGCTTGCTTTCGGTCGAGCCGGCTGGCATGATGAATCTGCAATTCGTCTCACATTACTGCGACGCGATTCGATTCCTCAAGGTCTCACATCGAAGCGATGAAGCATCCAACACGTGCCCTGAGCCGGAAGACGCTTGTTTGCTATAGCGCCGGAAGCGTTGTCGAGACCAGTATCTACGGATTTAGCGGTCTCTACCTTTTAAACTTCTATACTGATGTGGTGGGACTTGGTCCGCAGCTCGTGGCAAATGCGCTTGCAATCCGATTTCTGCTGGACGCAGTCTCGGACCCCGCCATCGGCTATTTCTCGGATCACACGCACTCCATACGGGGCCGGCGGCGGCCTTACTTTCTCGTGGGAGCGCTTCCGGCAGCGGTGTTCTTCTATCTCTTGTTAACGCCGCCCGCCCTCGATGAGACTGCGATGGTGCTATATTTGACCGTCGTCGCCTCGGCTCTCTATTTGTCGTTGACGGTATTTGGCATTCCATACATGGCGCTCTCGTGGGAGCTGACTCCGGAATATGACGAACGCACGCGGATTTCGGTTTACCGCCGCGTCATGGAAGTGGTCGCGGAGATGCTCGCGATACTTAGCATTCCGCTGCTGCTCGCTTGGTTCGCCACGACAGGTCCGAACGCGGAGCCGACGGTTGCGGTAACCCGGCAGTGCTATCAGGTGGCCGCCCTGTTGATCGGTGGAGCGGCGGTACTGGGCGCATTAATCGCCTATGCCGGAACCTCGGGAGCAGGGATTTCCACAGCCACGCAGCAATTCCATTTTTTCGATGGCATCCGAACGGTGTTTCGGAACAAGCCTTTCGTCATTCTTCTGGTCACTTTCACGTTGGTTGCAGTGGCCGATCGGGCCGCAATGGCCCTGCTATATTATCTCTTGGAGCACTTTCACGGAATTCCCAAACAGGACGCGACATTGCTATTGCTGACGTTTTTCGCCGGCAGCCTGTCAACGCCCGGCCTATGGCAATTTCTTAGTAGAAAGGTCGGTAAGAAGGCCGGCTATATTCTGGCAATCGTCAGCTGGGCAATCACCTTTAGCAGCTTTGTGGCCTATGCCTGGTCGGTGCCGGTCCTGTATTGCGTCGTGTTTCTCATGGGAGTCGTCAGCACAGGCGTGTTGACGATGCCGGGAGCGATTGCTCCGGATGTCATTGAATGGGACCAGGTCAGGTCTGGCCAACGACGCGAAGGGATTTACGCGGGAGTGTCCAAGTTTTCGTGGAAGCTAGGATCTGCCGGTTGCTTCTTGCTACTTGGGTATTTGCTCGAGGCGATCGGTTATAAAGGCGACGAGGCAACCTCGCCGGAGGTATTGAATGGACTGCGGCTTACGTTTGCGGGTTTGCCTTGCCTATTGCTTGCAGCTGCTGTCTGCGTCTTTTGGTTTTTCCCGATATCGAAAGAATCACACGAGGCCATGGTACGCACGCTCCAGGAACGGCACGAACCATAACCGCGTGGAGGAACTAGGCGGGCGTTACTTGCGTTCAACAACCCAAATGTTACGAAACCGCAAGGGATTATTGTGGTCCTGCAAATAGATCGGTCCGGGCTGCGGTCCCTCTTTGTTGGGAGCCGCTCGCGTCGAATTTGGTACGGAAACGCCATCTTGAACGACGACCCCGTTGTGCCGCACGGTTACTTTCGCATCCGCACTTTTGGTTCCGTTCTCGTCGTACTTGGCGGCTGTGAAATCGATGTCATAAGTTTGCCAGGTCAAAGGCGGAAAACACATATTTATACTGGGGGCATGCACATCGTAGATGGCGCCACACTCGTTTTTCTTACCTCTCAATCCAAAGGAATCGAGAATCTGCACCTCGTATCGACCTTGCAAGTAGCAGCCGCTATTACTCCGTGCTTGCTCGCGGGCATAGGGCATGTAGGAGAGCATGAATTCGAGATGCAGCGTACAGTCCTGAAACGTCTGTAGGCTGGTTGTCCCTTGTTTAAGTAGTTTGTTACTGGTCATTTGCCCATCTTTGAAGGCCTCGGCGGAAGTACCGTCGAAGAGAACAACAGCGCCTTCAGGCGGTTTTTTACCAAGTGTGGGGCTTTTGCGCACGACTTTTTTAATCGTGCCCATGTCCTGTCCGTCTTTGTTGTTGATTTGTATGGTGGAACCATCTGTTACAACTCCCGAGCCCAGCGGGCCGGTCATCTTGGTCCGACCGTCTTTTGTCTCGCCTTCGACGATAATAACGTCTTGCTTATTCCAGCCATCACCGGGGAGACCTCCGGGGTAGGCGATCGCGCGAAACTTGTGGTCTCCTAGGGCTATGACTTGGACTCCGGCTTTAAATTTTTGACCATCATCAACGACCATCCCGCTATATTCACCTTGAATCGCGTAATCAGCATCGACCTTTGCAGGATCAATCGTGGCAATCCTTTCCGGGTTTTCCTGTTTCCCTTTTTCCTTGTCTGTTTCGGCTCCTGACAATACCGAGAGGGTCACTGAGGCAAACAACGAACAGATGGCAAGAAACAAAATGCTTTTTCTCATGTTGTCGCTCCGGGGATATTTGAAGTGGCCTCGGCTTTGTTGAAACGATTGGCCAAACGGGTGAAAACCACCATTTCATTATGTTTCGTCTGCCAATCGCTTTCAAGTAGCTAAACAGTCGTCATTCTCGCCTGACGGACAATGAAAATATTGCATGACTTATCCATATTGATTCTTCGTCTTGGGTTCATCAGTTTGTAAGCCGCGGTCCGACAGAGCGTCAGTGATAGCGCTAAACGTTTTTTCGACTGCAGAAGATTGTGCGCCGACAAACTGCTGAGCTCGCTTGCCCATTTCCATGGCTTGTTCTGGACAATCCAGCCATCGGCGTAGGACTTCCAGGAGTTGTTGCGGCGATCCTACCTGGATAGCAGCGTTTGCCTGTATCAATTGCTCAGCCGTATCGGCAAAGTTCCAGACATGGGGCCCGAAACAGGTGGCGACACCGAATCCTGCTGGTTCAATCATGTTCTGTCCACCTATCTTGTTTGTGAGACTTCCTCCGACAAACGCAACGTCGGCCAGACCCCAGATCGCGGACAGCTCCCCTACGGAATCGACTAGTGTAATCCTCGCTGAACACGATAGAGGCTCGTGGATTTCACTTCGCCGAATGTAGTTGCTATCAAGTTTGTCCAGGAGGTTTGCGACAGTGTGAAATCGCGTATGATTCCGCGGTACCAAAACCAATCTAAGCAGAGGGTAATTTTCGCGTAAACTCTCAAAAACTTCCACGCTGACTTGCTCTTCTGGTGAGTGAGTACTGCCAGCAACAAAGATAATTTCACTCGTCGCGAACCCCAGAAGGTGGCGAAGTCTCTGTGTTTCGGGATTGCTACGCTGACACACCGCCCCTGCATACTTTAGTGAACCAACGACTTCGACACATGTTCTCGATTTTCCAAGGAGATGGGAGATTCGCCCAGCATCTCGATCTGTTTGTGCTCCCCACCAATGAATAGCCGGGAGCGCCTCACGAAGAAGAAAGTGGATTCGTTGGAAGAATTGGAAGTCTTTGTCATTGATTCTGGAATTGACGACCACAACCGGAATCCCACGGCGCCGAGCTTCCAACAGCAGATTCGGCCACAGTTCCAATTCCGAGAGTATGAGGAGACTGGGTTGCAGTGCATTGAAAGCTCGTCGCACTGACCATGTGAGATCAAGTGGCGCATAGAAGATTGGAATATCTGGGAATGTTTTCCGAGCAACGGAGTACCCTCCTTTACAGTACGTGGAGAGTACAATGTTTTGGTTTGGACGTTCGGCCCGCATTCGCTTGAGAAGTGAACGTAAAACGAGTACTTCGCCTACTCCAGCCGCGTGGCACCAAACGACCGGGGCGGCATTTCCGGAACGCGGTGCGGCGCCTGACATTTTTTGCCAGAGCCCATCAACGTACTCTCCTGTGGTGGCCATGCGATACAGCCAGAGGGGAAGCATAAACAGTGAGATCATCAAATAGATTGCGTTCAGGATGTACGGCATCGCGCTGTCCAACGCTTGACGAAGGCACTGTAATCATCGTGGGTGTCGACAGATTGCGGGAACGAGGATTCTGGTAGGACGACGACCTTGATCTTCATTCCCGATTCAAGAAAGCTCAGCTGTTCTAGACCCTCTTGGGCAGCCAGCTGTGAATCGGGCAGTGTTTTATACGCAAGAAGAGTCTCAATGCGATATGCATAGATCCCCACGTGAAAATACCAGTGCGGTTTGTGTTCTTGGTTAAACTCGGTTCGCCCAAACGGGATTGGGGATCGCGAAAAGTACATCGCGCTGTTTTGTGCGTCGATGACAACTTTGACGGCTTCGGGACTCGACTTCAGTTTTTCGGATCCCGTCCCCATCGCGACTGCAAGCGTCGTCATCTCGACTTCTGGCGATCCGGCAAGCTGCCTAGCCAGCGACACGATGTCGGTAGGCGCCAATTCCGGCTGATCGGCCTGAAGATTGACCACGAAGTCAAATGAGTCTTCCCATGACATTGTTTGGACTGCCTCTGCGATTCTTGATGTGCCGTTTCGATGTGCCCGTTTGGTCATCACGCACTGAACTCCGCAGGTTCGTGCCACATCACACAACAGTTCGTCATCGGCGGCCACGACGACCTGTGACAGTAAGCCGTTTGAGCTCTCCATCGCCAGTTGAGCTTGCTGAATCACATGTGCCAACAATGGCTGGCCTGTTTCGCAAAGCAATAATTTCCGTGGCAGCCGAGACGATTGGAGCCGCGCTGGAATCACAATCAGCCCTTTGGGTGTCGTTCGCCCGGCTACTTGTTTTTCATCCGAAATCACGGTTTTTTGCATGCGTTCGTATGACCATGAATCGATCGGCAACGTGACAGCGGCGATTGGTGCACGGAAAGGGATAACGCCGGCTCAGTGGAGTAGTCTGATACACTTCTCCTAAAGGATTTCAGGCGGCGGTTCTTGGCGCAATAAGACCCCCCAAAAGTCGCGGTCGGGGCGCACTTTGTGACGCAGAAATTCGCGATGCTGCGCAATGATGCCGTCGGACTCCAAATCGCGCCGTGCTTCTTCCGTCAGATGCACTTCGAAGACCTCTGGGAGCCAATACTCATACCATGTTCTCTCGTCAAAACAGACGCGGGCAATCAGCGCGTGGTTGCGCCAAATGTCCTCCCACGAGACATCATAATGAAACGTTGTCTTAAAGCGATGCCATGCAATTGGGCCACGCAAGCTGACGATTTCGACGCCAGTGAAAAAGGCCTTGACGGAAACCACCGCCTCCGAGCCTCCCCAACCACGCATTCCGTCAATCCAGCAGACGCGATCAAATATGGATTTGGGGATCACGTAACCAGGGGCGCGAAGAGCATTGATTTGCCGAGTACGCCGCCACGGTCGTTTCATGATCCAATCGGCTGAAAAGAATCCATTCTCAGGACACATGCGAAACGATGCCCCGTAAATCTTTCTATTGGTGGATTTGAAACCTTGCACGACCGGACTCACAATGCAGTCTCGTTGAAGAGCCAGCTCAGCACAGCGTTCGACACAGCCTTTGCTGATGCGCTGATGGCCATCAAAGAATGCCAACACGTCTCCAGTCGAGTGGTGAGCGGCCGACAACCGAGACGGGGCAACTCCCAGGCGAGATTGGTTTCGCATGATGAGAAGATTGTCGAACTCGAGTCCATCACAACAACCGTCGGTGGATGCATCGTCGACGACGACGCATTCATATGGGTACGGGAAGTACCGCACCCTCAAGGAGCTTAGCATGTGAGCCACACCTCGTCGGCTTCATTATGGGCGGTGAGGATCGCAGAAATCATCTCAGTGCCATTCAGTCGTCGTGGGAAGCATTTGACATGAAACGGATAGGGCAGTCACACTGTAATTGACAATGTCACCCTCATCCCCGACTCCAAAACATTACGTGCACAAGGGGCGGGGTATGTAAATCATTCCTACTGACCCAGCAAAGCATTTATGGATAACTATACATTGTTTTCTATATCGGCTTCACTTGAATACCAACACACTGAGCAGGATTGTATTGACAATCGTAATAACGAGTAAAAGAATGAGCAACGGGGACTGTGTGTTTGGTAGAAGCGGACCAGAGTCGTCGTCCGGAGTGGGGGATGGTGGTTGAGTCATGTGCTCCTCTTTCGTTTGGTATTGGCAAAATAAACAGCCATACGAGTAGATACCTATTTACAGTGTTGTGACCTAATGACAACGTCTTGTAGAGACATGCGTGATTCGTCGAATATTTAGAAAGATTCCACGTGCGGTAGGTGTATTTGATGTTCGCATTCGCATTGATGACATAGCACCGGCAAGCCCGATGCGGCCGTCCGTGCCAGGAAACCACCGGCAGATTTATGAATCATTTGCGAATGCTCGGCGAACAGATTCGTTCTATGTTTCTTGCAACTTGTTGTATTAGGAGTCGAATCCTCGACGTGAGTTCACTATACTCAAGCGATACGTTTTTTCTACGTTTCAGTCAATGTGGAGCCACAGTCTAAGGTGTGAACTTTAGTTCTGAGATGCTGAATTGTCTCGGGGGTTGAGTATGTTTGCCCCAATACCCCAGCACATCATGTCGCCTAGGATTGGAAGGAATCCTAGCCCCGTCCCGTCCACGATACGCCGCATTCACCCGAACCTTGTTTACAGTTATTGACCATGCCGTGGCATTTCGACTACCCTTCTGTTCCAGTTATACCATCTCGCACAACTTTTACTTCAAGTTGATACATCTGGTCTTTCGATCGTGCCACTGGCTGTGTCGGCACCCATGAACCAACTACAAAAAATGGATCGGTTGCACAGTCAGATTGCGCAATCACCGATCACTACCTGATGGTATTGTCATCGCTCCGATCACAGGAAATTTATTATTGTCCTGGTTCCTTGAACCGTTCGGGTCACTTGGGGAGAACGGTCTTCGCAAAAGAAATTGTCAGGACCCAGTATATAGTCATCTGGCCAGTAGTTGCAGTTGCGAGACATCCATTTCATCTTCTGGAACATTATTCCTACATGACCTCGATCTTGACCAGTCCCATTTCTGGTCATCTCCCATATGGTTGATACTTTGGTAAATCACATTATCTTTAATGGAAGGAAAACATTTTCATGGAGAGGTCCATGGTCGATGACACCTTTTTTGGTAAGTCGTCCCAAAATTCTACCATGTCCAAGTGCATTTGCGTCATATAGGTACATCTTGAATAGATGTGACTTGCCGTGGACTAGGGGGATCATTTGGTTGTGACTCCTTTTGTGAACGTTAGAGGTATTGTTGTATAAATTGACAACAAAGGATATTTTTTTGGAAGTTGGCCATGGTTAATGTGTTTGTCTTTGATGTTTTGCCGTGTTGCTTGGACATTTTGGACGCAAGCTTGCGACTGTGTGTTCCTCTGATGGTCCAGGCGTCCGAAGTATCAGGTACCCACTCAGGTTCCTTGATCATTTGCTTGCGCTCCTGTAGATAAATCTTTTCGAGAAGTGTTAAATGCTCACTCAGAGTGGCGATGGCAGGCATTGTGAAGCACACTACACTTAACAAGTCTGTTCAATCCGGAAATCGTGCGCACTACGCGAAATCCAATCGTAAAATTTGGAATACCAGTGGGTGAATTGCCTCGTCGATTCGCAGAACGCAGATCATGTATCT
Organism: uncultured Planctomycetaceae bacterium; assembly: GCA_942492455.1. GTDB lineage: Bacteria > Planctomycetota > Planctomycetia > Planctomycetales > Planctomycetaceae > Symmachiella. Next base: position 113,585 of record CALOFE010000008.1, read on the forward strand.
GAGAGGAATAAGTACCTCCTCTAGTTATGTTATCTGCATCTTCGCGTAATGGAGATAAGTCTACGAGATCCTGCTGCATTACTTGAATTGTCCTAATGTCATGGCACCATTCCTTCACATTGCCATGCAGATCAAACACACCAAAGTTATTTGGCTTCAGGCTGCCGACGGGCCAAGTTCGCCCATGGGAATTGTCAAGAAACCAAGCATAGTTCGTGAAGCAAACTCGTGAGTCATCGCCCGAACAAAAACGGGTTCTGGTATTCGCACGGCAGAAGTATTCCCATTCTGCCTCGGTTGGAAGACGATATCCACTACGAAATAGGAAATCCTCAGGAAGTTTCATTCCAAATTCAACCTTAAGTTCTGGGGGATAGCACCACTCCTCGACAGGTATGTCTTCTTGTTTACAAAGCCAACGGCAGTATTCGACCGCCTCCACCCACAGGATCGCGTTGATCGGGCATAGTTGTTCTGGTGCACGAGGATTTAATTTGTGTTCGAAGTCTTCGTTGAACCTAAGGTATTGTTCCATGTTGACCTCCTTGGTCGCGATGGCGAATCTTCGGTTGATGGTCACTGCAATGCGAGTTTCGTCTGACTGGCGTTCCTCTTCATTCTCGCTGGGCCCCATCTCGGAGACCGCCGGGCCGCGGATCACCATGGTGTGCCCGCTTGGGGTAATGTACCAATCGCGGCCGTCCAAAGGTTTGTCACTAACGTTTTCCTCAGTGAGAACTGCCAACTGCTTTTCTTCACCCCAAGATCTTAAAGCCCACTCCGACGCGGAATGCACGGCGGCATCGGGATCGTTCTGGAAAAGATCCTCAAACGTCGCCAATAGACTAGTTTTCAATTCCTGGTTGAGCTTTTCGTGTGACATCCCTCCCAGGCTCCGGACCAGTGCCGCTCGATAGGCACCGTTTGGATTTGCCTTAAACTCAGAAAGCAGCTTTTCCGGGTCGGCCATCACACGGCTCAATCGGTCTTCCATGTAGGTGCACAAATCGGGAAATGGAGCGGGAACTTCAACCGCGGACAGCGCTTCCCTCAGCGATTCCGTGTCGCTATTCAACTGCAGCAACAACACTGATGCATGTGCATGGATACGTGGTTGCTTAAAATCTAGTTTTGATTTCAGGATGCCTTTGGCTGATTGGTCGTGAGCGCGGAGTTTGGGTAAAAGAATCGCATGCTGTCGCGGAGTGGCTGCTAAGAGTAAATCGACGAGCGCCTCGGGATCATCCTTTTCATAATCCGCGAGAATCGTAGCGACCGTCTGGCGGTCGCCATCGGGTCGGGTAGCGTCGTTGAAGATCTTCGAGAGTTCCGGGTAGAGACGGTCGTGGGCTGGCTTTAAGGCGTCAGTCCAGATGTCGAAATACGAAGGATTGGTAGCAATGTCCACGACGAGTTGCTCCGCCATAAATGCGACAAAATCACCCCAGAGTTGTTCATTCTCATTTGGTGAAAATCTCACTAATGCAATTCCTGCGCGAAATCGTCGGTCGCGATCACCATCTGTGTCTGCCAATTCCTCCTGTAGGCGTCCGCGGATAACAGCCTTATCAGCATATGCGAGAAGCGTGTCGCAGACGGCCGAAAAACTACTCGGCTCGCTCTGGAGCAGTTTCTTGAAAATAAAGTCTCCCTGACTTTGATCAACCGGCAGCAGCGCCATCGCAGTGTGGAGATATTTCCGGGAAGACTGTGGGTACTGTTTTTGGGCATCAACTAGCAGTGGATCGGCCCATTTTCGAAACGGTTCTATATCATTAACAATTTCAGGCACGTCCTGTGTTCTGGCACTGACTAACTTTTCAACCGAGGCGAGCGCGCTTGATTGTCCGTTTCGCTCATAGCCCCACCAGGCAGCCAGCAGTAGCAGAACGGATGCGACGACAAAACGAGACAGGTGAAATCGATTCGCCTTCTGCATCATCTTGCGGCAGTCGTCGCGTTGGTTCCGATCGCCGCGTCGAGTCAGTAAGTGGATCAAGCCCCATTCCCAGAGCGCCGGGAGCGATCGATTTTCCGGATGGGCGTTCCAAGTGGCAGCTCTTTCGCCCAACCGCAGTTGAGCACGTCCACGCATTGTTTCCTTTTGTTTGCGAGTGAGCCAAGACCGTAATGGCGTCACCAGATAATCGTGCGTCAGTTGGTAATATTTTTGGCCAGCTTCAATGTTAGAAACTGAATCGTCGTCGGCTTCCATTCCGTCGGGGTCGGTCGGTGTGATTAGCCGGATTTCACTGTTCAAGATTTCAATCAGTTCATCGAAGTCATTGGGGCGGTTGGCATAGCCGGATGCCTCCAGTAGCTCATCGCGAGACTTCATCTGCCCTTTGATCTCCGCGCCAGAATCTGGAAGCAAGGTTTCGAGGAGGGATCGGGCAGCTTTTTGATGATACCTATGTTCCGGGGGTGCCGTTGAGGCACTGAAAGTGCTTTCCAGGAATGTGACTCCGATTCCCTCGGTGCCCCCGGCATCTTTCAATGCTGCAGGACTCCACGTGTTTCCTTTCATCATCTCGGCGAACAAAGAAAGGCGGACGCAGATAACTTTTTTGTCTTTGGCTAAGCCAGCGACGGATTGTTTGAGGAAGTCCTTTTGAACGGAGGAAATGTCATCCATGTTGTCGGGTAGTCGGTTGAATGCCCGCCCGAATGCGGACAACACTTTGGTCGCATGATTCAAGTCGAAAAGGTCGACCAAAGCACTGTTTTGTCCCTCAACGAGTCGGATCTCCAAATCTCGCATGAAGCGACTCACCGCTAGCCAAAAATCATCACGCACCATGACGATGCACTGCACCCGACTGCCATCACAATGTCTTAGTGCATCGATCAGTTGACTCTTCGACTCTCCTTGTCTGGCATGCAACCATTGCTCAAATTGGTCTAGCACAATAAGAACCTTCTTGTCTCTGGCCAGCCAAGATCCCTCACGGAGGGATTTGAGCACATCCGGCAAGGACAAGTCTTGAGACAATTCAGGGCAGTGCCTGCGGAGTCCTTTCAGTAGGCGAACTTCAGTGTCTTCGGGAGTCGCCTCAACGTACACCGCGCTGACGTTTTTACCAAGTTGCGGTAATAATCCCGCCTTCACTAGCGATGATTTCCCACATCCACTTGGGCCGTAAATCAACCCAACTGAAAATGTCTTGTCCGCATCCTGCTCTTCGATACGAGTCTTCCAGAAACGGATGCTATCGGGTAGACCGTCGCGGTCGCGCGGCCCCGGGAGCAGCTCCAGGAAGAACTCAGTGTCATGTTCATCGAACGACTGCAATCCCCTTGGGATAACTTGCAGTTGTCGATTCATCTTTTCATGAGGTCGGGACTCGTCTTCATTATGGGCTATTCCAGTTTCCCGCCAATGCCGCAGATCTTCCGCAAGATCGGCCGCTGTGGGGTAGCGGTCCGACTTTCGCTTGGAGAGGCACTTTAAGCATATTCGTTCAAGTTCCGGCGGTACATCTGGTTTAATTTGGCGGGGTGGTTTTGGATCATGTTGTTTAATTTCCTCGTATAGCTCAGTTCGTGTACTCCCAATAAACGGGCGGCGTTCCGTAAGAAGTTCGTAGAGAATGACCCCCAAGCTCCATTGATCCGTCCGACCATCGAGTCGATGCGTTTCTCTACGGACTTGTTCAGGGGCCATATATGCCGGCGAGCCAGCCAGCTCTCCCTTTCGCAGATGCTGGACATCCTCATGGATCGCTAATCCGAAATCAGCTACGACCGGCCGACCATTTGCGCGGATGAGAATATTGTCCGGTTTGAGATCGCGATGAATCAAACCGTTTTCGTTCGCATAATTGATTGCTTCCGCGATTTCACAAATCAGCTTGGCAATCGTGTCGGGTAACAGATGGGTCGATTGGGTGTACTCCTTCAATGTCTGACCGTCGACGTACTCCAAGGCAATGACCGTTGTGCCCAACTCCCGGCTCACATTATAAACCCTGACGATTCCGGGATGATTTAACCGGACCGCCATTCGAGCTTCGTCGAGAACACTTCCTATCGTACTGGACGAGCCAAAATGCTTAGCGTTAGGTACCTTGAGAGCCACAAGTATATTGAGTTCGGGATCGTGCGCAAGGTAGACATCCCCAAACGCCCCACCGCCAAGACGGCTGCGAACCGCATAGCGACCAATTTGACTTGGCAGAGATGGGTTCTCTTCTCCTTCATCGGAAGCCGGGCTATCAAGGAGAAAATCTGCTGAATTGAGAAGTTGACCGGCAATGTAATCAACGGCGCGAGTTGACAAGTCTGCATTTGCTGGGGCGTGTGACGCAAGTTTAATAAACACCTCATCAACAAGGAGTTCATGGCCCGGAAAACGCTTTCGATACTCTTCCTTGTCGGCCGGAATCCCATTGTCTTGACGGAATCTTAGCTCTGCGAGAATCAACTCCTGCAGTAATTCATCCTGTCCACTTTCAGCGACAATTTTGTGATAGTCTTCGATTCGGGGTTGTGCGCCGGACCTCATCGCCTGTTCGAACTCATCGCACAGGCGATCGATCTCCCGCACCAACTCCAATGGAAGAGAATTGCGAGACTTGTGAACAGAGTCTGTCAAATGATGTCCTTTTCGTGCCATACTCGCCGAATCAAGTGCAGCTTGCGTTCGATTGACCGTACATTCAAACCGAGCGTTTGTGCCAGTTCTGCGTTTGTGTAGCCTTCCATTTTCCCCATTGCGACTTTTCGCAAAATATCGTCCGCCAATAACTCCAACGACTGCTTGAGTTCTTCAGCAAACTCCACGGCAAACTCAGGAGAAGGTTCACTATCAAGGACCTGACTGAGTCCGGGCTTATCAGAGTTATAGGTCCGCCCTTCAGCAATCGCTGACTCGCCACGGACATAACCCCCGCCTCTTTTTGCGGCCATCTCGCGGCGGCGGTGATCAACAACCTTGCGATCGGTGAGCATCACAAGTAGCTGCCAGAGGTCATTACGGTCTTCCAATTGAGGAAAACGTGATAGATGCACACCGCGAAAGAATCCATCAAACGCCGAAAGCACGACATCCTCTTCGTCAGTGACTCGCCGCGGTGACCGGCCGAATTTTTTCTGCGCGAGCCGTAGCAGACGATCGACGTAGCGCTCCCATAATTCTTGCGAACTTTGCGGTTCTCCCGCTTTGAGTCGATCAATCCAAACCGTTACAGAGCCGGTATCTGTCATCACGACCTCACTGGAAGAGTCGATATTTCCTCTACCGTGATGATACTTGGTATGTCAACGGATTTCCAGATTTTCCCGATTGCCGGCAATTTAGTTACCGCAATGCGAAATTTTCTCGTTTGCGATGTCGGGGGGACGAGTTGGTTTGCGAGTGTTCAGATAGGGGATTATACGGTCACGGTTGATCGATCCTCGTTGCATACCAAATCCGAACGCACAATTAGGAAAACTACCATGGCAAATCCCCAAACAACTGCGACTATAAGGACCCCGGTCATCGATGACACGTACCTACAAGCGGTGCGGCAGGTAGAAACACTAATAGCGCTTCTCAAAAATAATAGACGCTTGGATGAGACTCTTGGAGAGGTTTTGTCTGATACGCGGATGATCCTCGATGCTCTCCCCTTAAGCAGAGACGACTACGCGATTGCAGGCAACCGCTTGGGGAATGCTGTTCGGTATCTTAAATCGAATGAGCGAGGTGCCGCCTGTTATGAATTAAACCTTTTGTATCGAAGCCTAGTCAATGACCGTCACTACCTGGTCGCCATTGGTCGCTGTGAAAAGTTGCCTCCATCTACGCAATTACGAAAGATGGCGATGCAGGCGTCTTAGTGATCTTGACCCGAAATTGGTACCAAAATCAGTTAGAGAGGGTATGGGCAGGTCAGACTTGGGAAGTTTTATTCTTGCTCAGATTTGGCCAGCCGATTTTCCAAGGCTTTCAACCGATCGTCATGATCGCCGGTTTTAGTACGTCAAACGCCACAAGTTCGGCGGCTTCGAGGACCTCTTGTTTGTCAAAGTCAGAACGTTCCCACCATCGCACTTCCGTCAGGTAGTCTGGATTGAGGCTGACGGCTGACACGCCCGTTGTCACATTGCTGTCTCGCCGGATAAGGTGTTGTTCAACACGACTTTTGAGTTTCGATCCCAGGCCGACACAGGCGGCGTAACGAGATCGACCTTGCCCGCCGTACATGGCATAGATGGCAGTCGTCGTTGGCTGGTGGAATCGTTCATGAGTGGTATCTCCCGGTCGTTATTCGGGATTACCTAGAATCTTGAGAATCTATCTGAGGACGGCAAGCAGATTTGCCATCCATGCGGAAGCCTATTCGTTATAGATGTAACTGTGATACCGAGTTCTGAGTGGATGACGCCTGCCAAAATCAGGTCCGATAGGCGATTAAACCTTCAGCCGATGAAACCGACCCAGTAGACGACTCCAGGCATATGACCTTGTACAGTGTTGATCTATGAAAACCCCTTTCGGGGTTGTTTGGAATCGGGAAGTCTGGATAAGCTGACGGATCAAGCGATCCTCAATTCTCTGGGAGGCGGAAACTGATGTGCTCACTCCGAATTATCCCTTTCTTAGTTGCAACAATCGGCTGTCTGTGTCTGCGGGTTGCCGCTGCACCTCAGAGTGATGTTGAACAAGCCGGAACTTATCCTGAGCAAGTCACCCAACTTTTAGAAACGGTCGCTGCGGGAGACAACATCAAAGGCGACCAGAGCAAGTACGTTCCTGTATTAGTGTGGATCGTCGACAATGCCGGCCAACAGAAGTCGGAACTGGCAATGCGGGCGTTGGAGCAGATTAAACCAAAGTCCGATGCGGCAGCGGCGGCATTGTGTCGCCGTCTTAGTGATGAGCGCCACGCGAGTCGAGCTCTTGCGGTTAACGCATTGGTGGCAATTGGACAAGAGTCCGTTACGCCGCTCAAGAAACTGCTCGAATCTTCGACCGGTAAGACGCGAGCTGCTGCAGCGGAAGGTTTGAGGCGACTCAGCAAATTGGACCTTGAAACCTTGCAGGAACTGGCCAGCGACCCCGATCCCCGCGTGCGCATTGTTGTCGTGCAAGGCTTTGCCGCGATGGGGCGGCCTGGTGTTGAACCGTTGGCCTCGTATCTCGCCGACCCGGAGTTGTCCGTTGCTGCCGAAGCGGCCAAAGGGTTGGGAACGAATCGGGCAGATTCCGCGGTTTCAGTCCCAAAGCTGATCCAGGCCCTTTCCCGTGAAGGGCTCGGCTGGGCGGCTGCGCTTGCACTTCAAGACTACGGCATCGGCGCGAACCGCGCTGTCCCCGCTATCATCAACAGCTATCCACTCGGCAATTCGGAACGCTTTGGCTGGGAGGACGCCGCTGAGGTAGCCTTGCAACACATCGGTCCGCCCGATGTCCGCGATATTTCGCAGACCTGTGCGAATCTAAAAAGCGACGACGAAGAAGTGCGAATTCTCACAGCGCAGAGTCTAACGCTCTTGGGTATCAAAGGGCGTCCGGCGGCGGATGCACTGGAACTGGCGACTTTGGACACGCTGGAATGGTATTTGAAGTTGGACCAGCAATTCACTGAGAAACCGGACGATGTGAACGACAATTCGGGCCGGGTCGTCGTCGCGGCAGAATACCTAGCCGCCGCTGTATGGCATGTGACTCACGACGCAGATCGGTTCGTGGAACTCATGACGAAGATTATCAATAAGACGGATTTCCAAGTCACATTCTCTGATCCGTTGCCCTGGCATGAATTTTCTGTGGATGACTGCCGGGCGTTGAAACCACTCTTGGACAGCACAAATCCAAATCTGCAAGCGTCGGGCGCTACTTGCAATTTCAGAGATTGGAACAAATGCTGAAATCCTGAAAGGAGAGGTTTTGCGAATTGCCCGCGGAAACAACAACGATGACCTCCTCGAAAACGCATTTGGTGCACTGGCGGCGATTGGCCCCGGCGTCGCTGACGAAGCGGCACCGATTCTCATGGCAAAGTGGCGCCAGGAAGCGATATCGATAGAAACGTTCGCCACGACCGTGGGGGCACTGGAAATACGCTCGCGTGAGTTTCAAATTGTTTTGGAGCAAGGATTGGCTGGCCGGGAACGGTTGGGAGCACAAGCATCTGCAGACGCGATTTGGGACATTTCGGATGATCATGAGCAAAGCGCCAGGTTGATTATTCATTCCGCGCGAAAGTCAGGCATGACAAACCGAGACGTGATTGAGGTATTCCAGCGACAACCGGCTGCCGCTGATGTCGTTGTCCCATACCTGATGACACAAATGCGAAGTGGCGACTTTTGGTTGCGCCAAGAAGCGACCGACTTGCTGGGCAGCTATGGCAAAGACGCGATGCCGGCGGTAAGTCGCCTCAAAACGGCAACCAAAGACAAGCGGATTGAAATGCGGCTAGCCGCTGCCAAGTCGCTTCTTCAGATTACCGGAAACACATCGTACCTGGAAAAGGAACTTCAGGCGGTGAAAACGGCACCCCAGCGCGGCGACGTTTACGATGCGATAGTCTCGATCAGAAAATTGCGACACGACGGCGCTCCGTATGTCGATTTCGTAATTCAGGCATTGCCGAAACTCGATCCGATATGGGTCGACGATGCTGTTGGAGCGCTGTCCGCTGTGGGAACGCCCGAAGCCATTGCGGCGTTGCAACAGGCGTCGCATTCGACCGATTGGGTGATTCGGTCCCAATCCACAGCAGCACTAAAAAACCTTCAAATTACGAAACCAAGTGAAGGAAAATGAAATGAACGCCAATCAGACCTATGCATATCGGCGAATTCTACTAGTGCTGCTCATTTTCACCGTCTCGCAACAAGAGGGATGGTGTCAAGATAACAACCTGCAAGCATCAAGACGTGGAGCTTCGTGGCACTGGACATCTGACGAGTGGACAAGTAAGGAGGACTTTGTCGACATCCACGGATATGCGAAACCACCAGCAGAACAAGTGCTGGACAGGTTAACGGTCCAATGGCAACAACCGACGTTGGACAAGTTGGGAAACATATGCACCGTCCGAGGGCAACTCGTGGTCTCGGCAGCAGGGAAAGATAGTTCAAGGCCCGTTAACTGGTTTCAAGGAATATCGGTGTATCTTGCCAAAAGTCCCGATGCGAAGCCGGACTGGTCTAAGGGAATGGATCAAAAAGATACGCTGAGCGAGACTACGACCGTAAGCCCAAAGGGTGAGTTCTCCTTGCGGTTTGATATTCGCAAAGCGCATCGGGAACGCACTAAAAAGCAGCCTTATCAGTTTGGCATCGCGCTCGCTAAGCATTCCAACCCTGGCCGTTCCCGTCAAAAAGGTGGTTTGGAATTCGCGATCACCGGTTTTGCCGGCAACGTTAAGCATGCTGAAGGTCCCTGCGGCTGAGCCGTTGTCCCGCGAATTGGAGCTCATCAACGAAGCCAGCGGTTGGCCGTTTTCAAATCCAAATGGAGTGAAGCTGATTCGCGCAGCCAACGCTTTGCAACAGGTCGGTCAAAAGCGAGCCCTAGCGGTCCTGGAGGAATACGCCGGGCTTACGAGTTCCTTAGACTATTTTGAAGAACGGAACATAGTCTTTTGGATAATCCGCGTTTTGTTTGAACCGATTCGAATGGACGATCGAATTCCCCATCCGGGAATTTATGTAGCACTCTTAAACGGCGATGATCCGGGCTATGACAACTGGCCGTTGATACCGATGGCGGTGATCGATGATGTGCCATTCATGGTCGGCCAACAAATCGGAGGAAGCGGAAGACCTGAGCATCCTTCAACACACATCGAATGGGCACGCCGCAATGGCGTGATTCGTGATCAACCGATAAAACCCACGCTCGATCCGATCTCCGCAGCCGAGAGCCTCATCAACAGCCAGCGGTTCAAACAGCTCAATGGAATCACTCTGCGAAAACCAGCATACAATTTGATCAGATCGCAATCGATGGCCATGGTCACGGGATCGATGGAAATGTTTGACCCATGCTCAGACGAAGAATTCGAGCAGCAATGGAAAATATTGCTCGACGCGGCAGAGAATGGAAGAATTCGCTGGGATGCTGATCGCGAAGAATTCGTCATTGACAAGGATTGACGTTCCGGCGATCAACGAGCGCGCGCATTCTAGAACAGTGACGGACGTAAGTTGAACACGCAAAGGAAGACCGAACGCAAACCCCAACGCGTCAGATGAGCGATTCCCATGACCGAACCCGCCCCCAAAAGCCGCCTACCACGCACGGGCACGCTGGTGCTCATTGCTGTGGTGGTGCTGATTGGTGGTGGAGCGTTGATGGTGTGGTGGCCGTATCATCAAAATCAAACGGCGATGGCTGAGGTCGAACGGCTGGGCGGAAGGGCAAAGACCGAGATAATTCGCCCTGCGTGGATTCCTAAAACAGTGGACATCGGCCATTTGGATGTTTTTCAGCGTGTAACGTGGGTAAATCTGAGCGTGGAACTAATTGGAACACCAATTGGCGACACCAATTTGAAGCCACTTCAAGGATTGTCCGAAATCAGAGACATTGATCTGACAAGATCCTTAGTTAGTGATACGGGGGTCGGATATCTCCGAGAGTCGGTAAATCTTGAAGTTCTCAACTTGAATAGCACTCAAGTCGGCGATACTCGATTACACGAACGTTAGGGGCGATGGTTTCGTTCATCTACGGCAATTGAGCAAACTTCAGGAGCTTGGACTTGGCGGCACCCCAATCAGTGCGTCCGGGCTGAATCAACTTAAAGACATTCCCAACTTGGTTACACTCTCCGTGTACAATACTGCCCTTGGTGATAATGATTTAGACCACATCTGTCAGATCAAGTACCTAGCTTCGTTGGATCTTGGTGAAACCGGCATTACGGACACAGGTTTGGAACAATTACGAGACCAGAAAAGAATACGGTGGTTGTACCTCCGAGAAACGCACATCAGCGATGAAGGGCTGAAGCATCTCGCTATGCTGAAGAACCTCGAATTTTTATCGCTGGACAACACAAACATAAGCGATGCCGGCCTCGCACATTTGCGTGCCTTGCCGAAAATAGAATGGCTGGTCATTGATCACACGCAGATCAGCGACGTTGGTTTAGACCATCTCCGAGGGCTGACCAACCTCGGATACCTATCGCTCGATGACACCCAAGTCACGAAAGCAGGAATCGATAAACTCCAGAAAGCCTTACCCGATTGTGAAATCAGTTGGACACCGCCAGCGGAGTAACTCTTACAAGTAGTTTCAAAACCCTCTGACGCGTCACGCAAACACTTGTATTATAGATTCCTGAACAGGCGCAACCGGGTTTTGAAACTGGTTCTAGCCATTGAAATACCTGAGCGTGCCTGCAACCAACGGAATAACGCCGAATCACATTGCAAGTGGAGCAACATCGCGAAACGTGGTAACTTGAAACCCATACACAGCCGTCTGGTGTCGCGACGAGCGGCGACGGCCGTGCGGACCGTTAGGATGTCCAAATGAGTCAGTTCCGTCGTCTCTTTATCATCTCATTGGTCCTTGGCGTTGTTTTGACGGCGGTCTCACCGTTGACCTGGGATAACGGCGTCAACGAGTACTTTGCTGACGGCGAACCTCGCCAGCCCGACGGGAACTCATATTACTGGCGACTGCACGGTGGCTTCTATCAGGTCTACAGGTCTCACCCCGCGTGGCCTGAACTAAACATCCCCGCCGAATTTACATTCGTTCCGCTTGGTATCGCTTGCAACATCGGTTTATATACATTCCTCGTCGGAACGCTGTTATTTTATGTTGCGGAGATCCGCCGGATTCGCCGTAACAACGGATAACCACCCAATTCAGCAGAAACGCTGAAGCCCTTGGTCACGCCTTCGCCTTTCATTCATCGTGCGATTTTGTAAGGTGGTTTTCTGTTTGCTCGACGTTTCTCGCTCCGACCCGGCGCCGCGTCGGCATTGCTTCCCGTAGTGCGACCACAACCGTATGCCTTCCGTCTTCGACTACGATCGTGTTCTCCGCATGGCACGCGACACATGGGGGAACAACGAACTCCGCTTCCTTGGCCACGTCGTTTCCGGTGCCTTCTCGTTGAATGACACCGTATTCGTTCCCGTACTCGGCGGTGACCCAATTCAAACGAACATTCTCCGATTCACTGAGAACTTCACTGACGATTGGTGCGGTATGCCGTTCTACGATACAGTCCGGCCAAACTCCGTTACAAAACCGTTTTGCGTCTGCGTGAATGGTACGGCGTTTATTAACAAGCTGATTGTAAATCCATCGCAATTGGTCGCGAAATAGGTCGCTTAACTGTTTAGGATTAAATACCGACGGGATTGGATATAGAGTGCCGACTGAGAGTGAATCCGTTCGGCATCAAATCCCTGTTCAACGGAGACACGGTGCGGCGTTATTCTTACGGCTGAATTTATCCCTTCAACTCGTGAAGCGATCGAGGTTCTTGATATTCCCGAAGACCGCCCCATTTCTCGGACTCTTTCAGCGCTTCGGCCATATCGACCACAAGCAGTTGTTAGAATCGATTCGTTAATTAGTTAACATTTCCTCTTGCACCGTTGGTTGGCCGTGATAGAATTTCGTTAATCAATTAACGAAAGCAGGATGGATGCCGCGTCCCAAATCCGATGTGTTGACCGAACGCGAAGCGCAGATCATGCAGTTGCTCTGGAAGCACGGTGACATGACGGCAGATGCGATTCGCTCCAAGCTTCCAGGCGACCCGCACGACTCGAGCGTACGCACGATGCTCCGCGTTTTAAAGCAGAAGGGATATGTGCGCGTTGAAAAAGGGCAGAGGCCTGCGGTCTATACGTCCGCGATCCCCCAAACCAAGGTGCAAAAAAACGCCACACGCAGTCTGCTAGAACGGTTTTTCGGCGGCTCGGTGGAAAATCTGGTGCAGAACTTGATCGAGGATGAACAACTGACCGTCGAGCAGCTGGCGCAGCTGCGAAAAAAATTCGGCTCGCAGAAAAAAGGACGACGGAAGTGAACGCATTACTTGCTTTGCCGACTCCAGAAATAAGTACACTGGCTGCCGAAGTTGCGTGGAAATCGAGTGTGATACTGATTTTCGCAAGCTTACTCCACTGCGTGTGGAGACGGCGCAGGCCGTTGTTATTATCCGCAGTTTGGAATGCCTGCATTGTTGCCTTGATGGTTCTGCCGTTCACAATATTTACTCCACCGCTGCAGGTCGATTTCAGGGATGATGCGCCGCAGACCGCCGCCATCGCGATGCCGCCGGAGATTGAAAAGCCGTCTGTCTCTCAAACTGCGAATCCGACACAAACACCAATCCCGCTTTCGGCGGACACTGATGTTGTGGAAACTTCCGTTGTCCCTGCTCCAGAGGGAAAAATCGCGGCGAGTGCCCCGCTTCCCCGTGTTTCGTTAGCAATGGTCATTGCATCGATTTGGCTATGTGGAGTAGGTCTAATGGCCGCGAGGCTGCTTTTAGCCGCTCGTTGGAGTTTCACAGTTGTTGCGGCGAGCAGAGGAAATTGACGACCAACTCTGGACGGCAAGACTTTTTCATTGGCAAGCAGAGCTTGGGTTTCGCCGTCGAGTTCGACTTTATAGTTCGAAGGAAACGACAGTTCCGTTCGCATGTGGGGTTTGGCGGCCAGTCATAGTGCTGCCCAGCAAGATGATTCAGCAGTGCACGAGCCGGGAATGCGATGTTGTGTTGTTGCACGAACTGACGCATATTGCTCGCGGCGACACAATCTGGCAGATGCTGCTGCTGTGCGTAGGAGTTGTCTATTGGTGGCAACCATTGTTATGGCTCGCTGATCGGCAAATCCGTAACGTGCGGGAACGTGTTTGTGACTGGTTTTGCGTGGGGACGTTGGGGAATCGACAACAATACGCGGACGCTCTATTGACCGTTGCGGAGAGTTTGGTGCGACCCGTCAAGCTGGGCGTCGGGTTGGCCATGGTGCGCGTGCCGCATATCGCGGCGCGGCTCGGCGAGATTGCTGGAGGTTCTCAACTTAAGCAGTACCGCCCGGCAAGGTATGTGTCGGGATTGTTGTTAATAGTGATCGGAGTCGGCTCCAGCATCCTGGGGGCAGGAATCGTTGACGCCATCGCCGATTCAGCATCGTCGACCGTCAAGGATCTGCATGGTGACTCGCTACCCGCGGGGGCCGTCGCTCGCTTGGGCACGAACCGGCTTCGTCACGGTTTTCGAGTGAGCGATCTGGGTTATTCAAGTGACGGACGGCTACTAACATCAGAATCAAGGTCATGGTTTTATGTTTGGGATGCTAAAACGGGCAAGCTGTTGCGACGCGAAAATCTCTGGGGACTGTTTTCGCTGCGATATTTGGATGAAGTCATGTTAGTGGCCAGAGATAAAACTCAGCCGCTACGGCCTTGGAAGTTTACGGATCCTAAGCTGTTCCCACCAAAAATTGAAAAACCGAATCGAGGCGGCGGGATACAAGAAGTTGCGGTCGGTTTGCAACGAGCAGACGAACTGAAGATTCGAGGCGTAGATTTGTCACTCGACGGCAAAACGCTGGTGACTGAAGCCCACGGTGATATTGATGAACACAGCAAAGTACAGCTTTGGCAATTCGAACCCAACAAGGAGATCACTGAACTGAAGCCGCTTGGTGAGGGATGGACGTCAGAAACGGCGATCGAGGAGTTGATCCTTACCAAGGACGGGCGACGGCTGGTCGTGATGACCGAGATTCATAGAAATGGGACGGCCGACCAAGACGACCAGGACGACGACGAAGAGAACAAGTTTGCAAAAATTATGGTCTTTGATGTTCGTGATCAATCCAGCATCGCCACGATGGTCGTTCCTAATCCAGCAAAACAGAACATCAGGGGAATTGCCGTTTCACCCGATGGTCAACGAATTGCACTTGGAACGAACAATGCCAAATTGCGTATTTATGACGTCGAAAAACAGGAACGGATTTATGAGCTCGAAGTCCCTCAACCCATTGCAGATAAACAAATTCCCGTCACCGTCCTGGAGTTTTCACCGGACGGAGAACTCCTGGCCGGGAGTGGTCGTGGTCGTAAGATCTGGACTTGGGACGTCAAAAGTGGAGAGCTGCAACAAGAATTCATGGGACATCGTTCCTGGGTGGAAGAACTGAAATTCGCGCCCGATGGAAAGGTGCTGGCATCGGGTGGTCAGGATGGCGCGGTTTATCAATGGGACCTCGCGACAGGAGAACGGCTCAATCCTGAAGTCGGACACGAGTATTGGGTATTCGGATGCCAGCTTGTCGGCTGACGGCAAATTGTCTGCTACTTGCGGTGGCGATGGGGCAATAAGGATTTGGGAAACTGATACGGGTAAGCCGTTGCGCATCTTGCTGTCTGCTGAGAGGACTTGGATTCAATCATGCTGTTTCTCTCCGGATGGATCACAGATTGCAACGGCTGAGCCGTTCCGTATTGCCCTGTTTGACGTAGCAACCGGTCGACTCATCTGGGAGGAGGCAATCTCCAAAGACGATCAACCGCGGCGAAACGCTGTCAGCTTCTCCGCGGACGGCAAACGTATGGCTGCAATCGTCGGCAAGAGAAACGTCGCCGTCTGGACCGTGTCGAGCAAGAATCGACTCGCGGAATTTGAAACGGAACAGGAAAAACCTGACGAAGCAGTGCTCGCGCGGGCGAAGCAAGCGGTGAATTTTAACCCGCGCAGCTATGACCGCTATGCGGAGACCGCCTGTATCTCGTCGGACGGCCGTTATATTGCCCTCGGCACCAAAACCAATATGGCGGCAAGTGCAATCATCGAGATTTGGGATATCGATTCAAAAACGCGAATTCAAAAAATAATCCCCGAGAAGGGAGGCGCCGACCAAATCCAATTTTCACCCGACGGCAAACAATTAGTGACCGCCGGTCATAGTAGCGCACATGGTTGGGTCGACAACAATAAAGAGATCAGTTCCCAGAACTTCGAGGATTCCTTGATCCTCTGGGACATCGCTTCGGGGAAAGTCATTCGAAAATTCGGTTCACGGCAACCGCTCTCCGACGGTACACGGATCGCCAACGGTGTTACGTTTTCGCCGGACGGTCGTTACCTGATCACGGCTGAGCGGGCGGGAACGGTACTGGTCTACGAAACAGCGACCGGCGAGCAACTGGCCGAACTGCATGGGCACACCGGCTGGGTGAATGGAATTGCCATTTCCGGCAATGGGAAACGACTGCTCTCGGTAAGCATGGATCATACCGGGCTCGTCTGGGACTTCCCCGCGATTCTTGCCGGTGCCAAAACTCCTTGAGTTAAAGCGTTTCTCTCTGCGGGTCGATTTTCGATCGTCGAACACTTTCCTCACATGTGTTTTCGCACCCGGTCACATCGCCCTGCTTGCTCAGCAGCGTCTATGTTGCTTGCTCATAGCACGCCCACGTTACACACCTCAATTCTGGCACATCAGGAAGCCCGACCGACCGACTGTTCGTCGGTCCGATGAGTGCTATTAAAGATCGGGGCAGAGTTCGTCTGTTACGCTTAGTATGTGATGCTTCAGTTGGCTGAGGTGGCGTTTCCACGCAGATTGTTCCGGGAAAGATTAACCGGCTGAAGATGAAACGACTACTTCCCGTACCGGATAATATTCTGCTTTATAGAACAACTCGGGAAACCATGAACAAACGCGACAACGGTCCGTACAGCGAGAAAGAAATGGGCGTTGGGGCCACTGAAAATCGATTTGAATCCACCGTAAAAGCAGAAAACTTGTGGAGGGAGAGAGACCGTCAGTGTATCATCGGCCTAATCGTCCACCGACCAGGGCGAGATGGATTTCCTCTGGGAAATGTCCGTTCAATTATTGAAAGGTTCACAGCATGGTGGCCACGCGCTCAATGATTTGTACTGTACTACTGCTAGCCGCAACTTGCAGTGCGGCAGCCGATGGCGGGTCTCTTGAGGATGGCGCGCAAGCGTCACCGGTTGATCCGCCCGTTCAACACGCTGACCCGCGGATGGCTGAACTGATCAAGGCCGTTCGTGAACAGGAGCGCCGCTATCGAAACCTAGAAACGGTCATCCGAAAGACGATCGGCTACGAGGAAGGGAAATGGACGATCCAATCGAAAACAGAGACCAATCGCGCGATCCGGCAGGGAGAGTTGTTGTTTTTCGAAGGGAAAGACGTGACCCGGTTGAGTGAAGGAGGTGGCAAAATACAGCGGCGGGTTTCGGCATTCGACGGCCGGCGGACTGTTTCCATCGAATTCGACAGCTGCGTTAACATTCATCTCAGGCGATACGAACCGTCGGAGATGTTACCGCCGCATACCTGGGGGCTGTTGGGCCTCGACGTCAATTTCCCGTTGTCCATATACCTGCAAGGCGGCGAGGCACTTGATGCGCACCCCAAAGTCAGACGGTATCCATTTCCGATGGGCCATGGATTCGAAATTTACAAGACTCAAAGTGAACACATCGGTACCGAAAAGGTGGGAAATTTGAAGTGCGAAAAGATTTGGGTCCGTCGCTGGAACCGTTCCGTAGATGATCAGCCGAGTAGCGAGTATTTGTGGTTAGCCCCTGAGCGAAACTACCACTGTGTGAAATCGCAACGGGTCATCGATATTTACGGTAAAGAACATCCTATTATGGAGTCGACGGTTGAGGAATTCGCTGAGGTCGCTCCCGGTGTGTGGTTGCCGAAATTGGTCAGCGGTCGGCGGTTTGATCGTAAATCGATCAAGCAAGGACAGCCCAAGGCCACACAGACGGAAACACTCAAGCTTGAAAGCGCACAACTGGACCCCCAATATCCCGCCGGGCAGTTCTCTGTAACGATTCCAGATAATTTGGACGTCTTTACGATCGATGCCGATGGGATTACCGACGGGCCGCATCATCCCCAACCGGCGACACCCGCGAAATCGACGACATTAGCAGAGATCATCGCCAAGTTACGGCAACACGAGGCGCTTTATGAGGACATCGACTACACAGTGGCGGAGCGATCGTTCACACACGAACCGGTCTTCAACACGATCAGCCCCGACGAAAACTTCGACATTTGGATGTATCAGAAATCGAGCAAGCGCACCCGGTCTGTCAGCGCCGATGGAAACAGGTATTTTGAACAGGGGAGCGACGTGCACGGTCGAAACGGCCCCTATACGATACGTCGGGTCGCCGCGTTTGATGGCCAGTGGACCCGCAACGTGACGCGGAACAATCAAAGGAACGAAAAGTCGTTCCGCGTGATCGGGGCCTATTTGAGCAGGCAAATGAGTTTCCCCATTGATCGGCCACACACGATTTCTCCGCATATCACCGATGACGGTCGCGCGTTGTCGGACTTTCTGTCATCACAATTCCAAGACATCAATCAAAAAACGCCCCATCGCGTCGTCTATGAAGGGGACGATCTCATCGATGGCCTGGTTTGTCACCGAATTCGCGGCGATTTGAACATTGTCGGCAAGCGGAAAATCCCCTACGTCTACCGCATGTGGTTGGCCCGTGATCGGAACCTGCTGCCGATCCGGTCGGGCTGGGTTCCGCCGTCTCGTCGCAGCACAAAATTTCCCACCGGGATTTGCATCGTCACGGATTTTCAGGAACTCGAACCGGGCGTATGGATGCCGATGAAGTGGACGAACACCGCCTACAACGAGACGAACGGCCGGGGACTCTGCGAGGATCGGATGATCGAGAACGGCCGAAACGAGTTTCACATCGAGTCCGTCACGTTGAACCCGGACATCGATCCGCAACTGTTTCAGTCGGTCAACGTCCCCGAAGGGGTGAAATTCTCCATCTATGGCGCCGATGGAAAATTCCTTGGCGAACGGATTCAGCCCGAAGACGGCACCATGTCGCTTTCAGACGAGGAATATCGCAAGCTCATTGCACCTTGACGATTCCGATGTGTATGTCGTGCGGGATTGTCCGGGCACTCAGTCGGACGCCTGCGGTCTTCTTATAGGGGCATGTTCTTTCAGTCCATTCGAGGCTTTATTGTCTTTTGCCGTACTTCCACCATGACGACATTTCGGTTTTCAGAGTTCTCACAAACTTGTGCTCGCTCCATCTTCTCGCGGGCCGTACTTGTGACTAATGGTTAACCGACATTGGTCACCTTTGCGATCTCGCCAAATCCCACCCGGTCACATCGCCCAGACGTCGCAAGCGGCGCCCATCGCAAGCCAGAAAACCTTCCCTTTTTTGACTTAACTCGCGAGTCCGCCGATCACATTGCCACGCAGCACAGTTGGCAGTGCGAGAAACTCCTTGCACCTATCAACGTGCCTTGATCCCGTTGGGTGTGAACGAGATTGCATACCGGCCTTTCTCGCGAAATCCCACCTTAACAGTTCCTACCGTACTCAGCCCTTATTTGCCACGATCGACCACACATCGATCAGTAAAATCGACTGGCGGAGACAATGCGTGACCTGACAACGCTTTGTCTATTTCGCTCCGCAACTTTTCAACGCAAAAATCCCAGACGGCCTACCTAAGAGAACGTGCCCGCGAACAGGGGGAGGTACCCCGGCACTCCTGCCGCTGGTGATGATGCCCCCACAAACGCGCCCGGGCTCGCGCGTCTCTTCACCCGCGAGCAAGCCAACGAGCGGCCCGCCAAGTAGCGTGCAAACAGGCCACAAACGGCGGCCAAACAGGCTGGCCGATCGCTTCGCGCAGACGCGTCACTAGGGGTTGCGCGTCACGCGCGCGTATGCGTGTACGCACGCAAGCGGGCGCGCGCGAGGCGATGATTTTTTCCAAAATAATTGCAAGTCGATATCGCAATTACCGGTTACGTCGCCAACTATTTTTGGATCGTCGACGTAAGTCGGTAAACGACTATGCGAATCTGTAACACGATTACGCTTAGCTTATCAGAGGCTTCGCGATTGTCGCTGAAAGCCAAAACGAAAAACGGCCCGGCAAGATGCGCCAACATCCCCCCGAGCCTAACACCTTGAACCTTATAGGAGGTTGCAAGATGCTTCACGCATTGTACGAGCAGTACAGGCCCACACAATGGCGCGACGTGGTTGGGCAGGACAAAACCCTCAAACGGATTGACGTGTTGCGCCGACGCGGTCTGAGCGGCCGCGCGTATTGGCTCTCGGGCCAAAGCGGCACGGGCAAAACCACGATTGCCCGCTTGATCGCGGCGGAGATTGCCGACGACTTCGCGACTGTCGAAATTGACGCGGAACAATTGACGCCCGCTAAGCTGGCGGACCTGGAACGTTCCATGGCCACCAAGTCGCTCGGCGAAGATGGCCGCCACGGTCGCGCGTTCATTGTGAACGAAGCGCACGGCCTGTCCAAGCGAGCGATTCGCCAATTGCTGGTGATGCTGGAACGACTGTGCGATGCAGTCGCATTGAGACGATTCGTGACCGGTACACCGTGGTACTCGCAAATCCCCCATTTAAGGGGCGCTAAATTACGACGAGGTTGCCAAGGACTTGCTGCAAGTCGCCAAGACGATGAAGACCGAGTTGCTGTTCGTGGCGCTGTTTTTAGAGCAACTCAAAACCGGGGGCCGCTGCGGCTTGCATCGTCCCCGACGGTGTGCTGTTCGGGTCGTCCAAGGCCCATCAGGAGATCCGCCGCACACTGGTGGAGGATCAGAAGCTGGATGGCGTGATCTCGATACCGTCGGGAGTGTTCAAACCGTATGCCGGCGTTTCGACGGCGGTGTTGCTCTTCACCAAGACTAACTCGGGCGGGACCGACCATGTCTGGTTCTACGACATGACGGCCTACGGCTACAGCCTGGACGACAAACGCGATCCGGTTGAAGCCAACGACATTCCCGATGTCATCGCCCGATGGGAAAAACGCAATCCGAAAAAGACAAGGACCGTAAGGCCGAAAGGCGTTCTGCGGGCCGGTCGCGAAGATCGTGGAGAACAAATACGACCGCTCGATCAATCGGCACTCCCCTTGGCGATGAATCCGCTTGTGATTCACCCGCCAACTGGTCGCCACGATCGTCTGGTGGACACGTGGAGAACCAAAACGGGGACGACGTCGAGCCACACGCCGCATCTCTCTCAGCAGCCGTTTTTCATCAGCCGGCCTGCGGGTTCGATACGCTGTGTGCTGCGAGGTTGTCACAACACTCGGCAGGCTCGACGTTGTGAAACTCTATCTGGCCCCAAACGACGACGCACTTCGTCCACGGTCCGTCGACGTCGTTCGGGGCTTACCAGTTTCCCTGCGCGGCTTCCTTGAGAATCTCCATGTCCAGAGCCTGTTCGGCTACCAGCTTCTTCAGGCGAGCATTTTCCTTGTGCGGGGCCTTGAGTTCCTTGGCCATCTCTGGCTGCACCCCGCCATACTTTTGACGCCAGCAGTAGTAGGTTTGGTCAGTGTTCTCCAGGATCTTGCAGATCTCAGGGACCTTCTTCCCCTTGCCCAACTCCACGTCGGCACGACGTAATTTGGCGATAATCTGCTCCATGGTGTGTCAGTTCTGTTTCATGATCAAAAATCCTTGCCAGGCCCAAAGCCTGGCTGGGATTCTGTCACATCAAGTGACACAACAAGGGAAAGGTCAAGTACTGCAGCATCTTTTCGAAAAAACTTCTCCCCACATAAACCGTATTTTTTAACGTGTCTTGATAGTAGTCTATTCCCTTCCCGCCATTGAGCCAGTCTAATTCCTCTCCGTTCCCGCCATTGAGCACATCACTACCAGCTCCGCCGTACAAGGAATCTTTTCCGCCGCGTCCATATAGTTTGTCTCTGCCGTCGTTCCCTAGCAAGCGGTCATCGCCCGCCTTGCCGTCCAAGATGTCGTTTCCTGCACCTCCGACTAATGTGTCATTGCCACTTCCGCCAACAAGCGTGTCGTTTCCTTCTCCACCATCGAGGTAAGAGAGAAGTGCTGTATCGTTCTTGAATGAATCATCTCCGTCCAACCCTGCAAAGTGAAGCGTTTGGCCTTTGTCATAGTTAAACTCAAATCGTTCCTGATCCCCTTTATTTGTGATCACGAGTTTTTGATGGGCTGTTCCTTTGTCTTGAATGCTGGCAGAAAACTTATCATTGCTATCGGTACCGCTGATCCAAATTTGGCCGTCTTTGCGATAAACTGCGGCGCCGGACGCGAAGCGATGCACGGGCTGCAAAGCATAGTTGGTCGGCACAGTCGGCATCTCGTAGTCGACTGCATCAATCTGATCGTTGTCATCGGCGTCCCGGCCGTTGATCTTGTCGTTGCCCTCACCAACATTGAATTTGTTCGTCGTTCGTCGGTAGGAGGGATCGTCCTCACGACTTTCATCTTCCAATAGTGCATCGGCTGCTTTCAGATGGTAATGCAGGTGGTCGTTTCCAGCACCGCCAGAGAGTGAATCTTCACGCTGGCCGACTAAGTCAGTTTGACCGTACCGTTGGAAATCACCCGTACAATTCGTCGTTGCCATTTTCACCAAAAAGCTTGTCGGTGCCATGAGCACCAATCAATGTGTCATCACCATCTCCGCCGAGGAGCACGTCATCTCCACTCCAGATTAGGGTACTGTAAGAAGCATCGTAACCATCGCCAAAGAGTTGGTCGTGTCCATCGCCGCCTTGCAATGTGTCATCTCCGGCACCACCGTAGATACGATCGTTGCCAGTGCCACCATCGATTTCATCCGCGCCATCCGTTGTTCCATCGCCGAGTTCCGCACCATACAGGTAATCGTTTCCTGCCTGTCCGTGGATTGAGTCGTTACCGAATCCGCCGCTGATCGTGTCATTTCCTTCGCCGCCAATTAGGAAGTCATCGTGGGGAATGTGTGGAGCGTGACTAAACACGCCTTCGACGGAATAAACCTCGGCGTCACCGTCCCCCTCTAGAGCGTCGGCGCCGTTGCCTCCGATGAGCGTGTCACTACCCGCCCCGCCGTAAATCTCAGATCGAATCGACGTCCGGTTTTCTAGCCAATCGTTTCCTTCGTAGCCAACAAGTCTAATATGGGAAACTTCAGATTTGGCGAAAATTTCGCGGTTTTCCCGGGCTGCGAATCCCGGCACATTGAGATCCTCAACAACAACGATTTTGTCCCCATCTTCTTCGACGCGAATATGGTCGGAACCGGTCGTTCCGGTGATTTCAAGAGTTCACGCCATTCAGTTCGATGGAGGCCGCCATTAACCGTCGGTCTTCCAGGTTCTCAAAACCAAGTGATTTGTTCGTGCGGGTGTTGCGTTGTTTGCGTGAGTTGCTCATGGGGCCGGGCATTTCCATTGTTTCAGTATGAGGGGTGTGGCATTCGTTGCCGCTCTGCACTGAAATGCCCAACGGTCGCCGAGACGAGCCAACTACTTTGCGAAAAACCGAAAATTGAGCGATTTTCTTGTAACATCCGAAATACCCCAACCAGCGACAATGACGCAAAGTGCTTAAAATAAAACAGTTATGACTGAGCTGTCGGCCAAGAATGGTTGGTGAATCAGCAGTCGGATGAATCGAACGCTGGGTGGTTCTCCAAATGGCCCGCCCCAACGCAGTTCAAAGCCACCGGCCAAATTCAGAATTTCGGATTCGTTGTCGAGCGTATTTCAAAAAAACGGTCAAACTCTTTCGCCACGCGACGGCGACGAGAGATATTCCCAGTTCGGAAGAATGGTCGTCACCAACAACGCCGTTTGGACGGCAATTCCCTGGCCGATGTGACCCAATCCAAGTTGAGTTGCATTGTGCCTTTTCTGCTGTAGCTCGACCAGCAGCGACCCTGCCAATCTTTTCAAGCCGGACCAGCGGAATGCCGCATACGTCACCCCTGTAGACAAAGGCGTAGAGTTTCACTAAAACTATGAGTCCGGATCACCGAACCCCGCCGATTGCAGAGCGATTTTGACCATGCCGATAGAAAAAATCATCCCGATCATATCGCTCGTCTTTTTGCTTCCGGCGACCGTTATCGCGGTGATTGTTTTGCTAGTGCGCAGGAGCTCAACCCGTAGGAAACACAGCCGCGAGTTCGAAGAATTGCCACCGCCTCCTGGCTTTGAACGAACCAACAGCATTAATCCGCTCAGGAACCTAATTGATCAATTCCAAGTAATCTACCATTCTTAAATATTCCACCGCTCTGTTCTCCAACATCTACCATCGCTGCACTTCCGACGGCGAGACCTGGGTTTCGACTTCACTGAGGTATGGAGAAACGACTCGCAACGCCTTATCTGCTTCGTATCGCCACGTCGGCTCCATGTCATCCAATTGGTGTGTTTTCTGATATTCTGTTTCCATCAAAGACGGGTACCGTAAGTGCGGCGTTGATCGCAGAAAGCTACGTTTCATGAGCCATTTCTTCTGGTACCTCGATTCAAATCGACACCCGTTAGCGTTGAGCTGGAATGTCTGATCAAGAATTGAATAACGACGCAAACAACGACGTCGGGCCAGAGTCATGCTCGAACTGAGTGGCCCAATCATGATCTTCCATAGAACAAGCCGAACCGTTTCCACGGTCTGACCGAGCAGCATTCATTGAAGATGCGCTGAACAACTCCGCAACGTCGCGACACAGCTGCGATGCCGCAAGACAACGATCCGTGAATCTGCCGATCTGTCGCGACGCGAGTTTTTTGATTTGCAAGCAGTGCATTCACAATGCCGCCTCAAACTCCTCAACCGACCGAAGTCGCAGGCAAAATAGATTCTGCTCTCCACGTGTGGCCGTTCCGGGAGCAACAACCACTGCGATTCAGTCCAACATGACAAAACCAATCGCGCGACATGACAATGCCAACGTGAACGTCGTAGGTGAAGGTGGATAACTTCGCTGCCGCGACTTTCACAAATCGAGCTGACATCCTTACCGGGCGAAACAAACCGGTGGGGCTTTTTTTGTACCTCGAACTGTTGGAGCTCGCTATGTGGGATCAGATTCAAGACACGCTCATGAAAGCGGGATTGGCCGCTCTGGTCGCCTTCGTCTCTTACATTTTCTAGTCTCTTGGATTGCCTGCGCCGGAACCGCCGGACCTAAACATCGTCGGTGCTGATCCGGCAATGGCTGTGGAAGCTCTCCCGTAGCTGCAAGCGCGGCTGCCGATGCCTGTTGCCAAAACGGCGATTTCGATTCCGATGGTGCTGTTCTTCATCGACCTGGCGTTCAAATTGTTCGGCGGCAAATTCTCCTCCAAAAAGTAAGGGACCTCCATGCGGTCTACCCGGGAGCCTGGCTAAACGACTTCGAAGTCGGCATCCGGCACAAAAAGGATATTTCACGGATGATAATAGAGCATCAACTGTTTACCGTGGATGACTACCTGCCGAAAGAGCTGAAAACGATAACCAACCCGCAAACCGCCTTGCCGGCGATTGCTAAGGATTTAGTGTTGATGTCGCTGATTGAAGATGCAGTCAGTGGAGTTCCGACACGCCATGATTTATTACTGCAAGGATGCACACGAACTTTGCTTGAAACCAGAGTCCGTCCACTTAGTCGTCACATCTCCGCCATATTGGACGCCGCCGCAAAGACTACCGAGACATCGAAGGGGCAACTTGGCCATCTAGCTGATTACGCGAGGAGTTCTGGGGCAACTGGACCGAGTATGGCGACGGTGTTTCCAAGGCGGTGGTTCCCAGCGGTCGGTTGGTTTGCGTGGTTGGTGATGTTTTGCCTTCTCGCGGCAGAAAGAATAAAGGGCGTCACACAGTTGTTCCTCTCCGCATCCATCCCAGGAGCGGAGCAAGTGCAGTTCTTTGATGCAATCGACCTCAGAGGTCGGTCGGGGCTCCATTCTTGCGGAAATGCACGCCGCAACATGTTCAGCAAGATAACGTCGGCCAGCAGGCCAATCGTGATGTCGGGGAGCAGCCCCGATTTCTTAGGCATTCTGCGCGCCGCCCCTCCGTGGTGACCTCACGGTATCGGCGTTTAGATTCGGGTACCATGTCCCTTACAGACAAGATGTGTGCGATGATGTAGACGTGGGCCTGTCCTGCGGCCTTGAGACCGTACTTCGGAACCTTTTTCGGCATGAAATCTCCTAAAACCCCGTAGGGAATTGTAGGGATTTGCCGCGCTGCCAGATTCCGGCAGGTTCCGTAAGTTACGGCTCAGCAATCAGTTACTAAGTCGGGACGACAGGAGTTGAACCTGCGACCTCTTGACCCCCAGTCACCGACACAGGGTTGCCAAAACAGCGAAAACAGCTAGTTTTCCGGGGGAAATGTCACTTCAGGAATTCCATATTTTACACAATTTCCATGGATTGCAACGGTCTTGGTGCATCTTGGTGCATCGAGGTGGCATTGAGCACAACTGGCTCGCCCCGCTTGAGAACGCCACCGTGTGGTCCCAATTCCGTGCTGCTGCGAGTGTCGACCACTGTGTGCCAACTGCTTTGCCGATTTGCTCAAGGCAATGTGTGCTAACGAATTTGAAAGCGCATTGAGAGACTGGATTTGCGAACTGCCAGAAACTGCAGCGACAAACGGTGACAGCGGAGTATTTGAATCTACTAAGGGTGATTCGAAACATCCCTGTTTTTTTATTACCAAGCTGGCATAGACCTTACTCGCGTAAGCGCCCAGAGGTCGTTCCAACCTGTGGCCTCCTTCTTATGTGTGATTGTATTGCTTACGGTTCCTGGAACCCGCCCAATCTAAACCATTCCCTGATGCATTCTCCGCAACGTGCGAACTTGATTCTTCACTGAATCGCCAAAACCCATTCACGCTATCAGACAAAAAAATCCCCTCCTGCGAATCATCCGGTGTCCACGTTACTTGACCGTTCACTGCATCAACGACAATATCCGTTGGACCATCGAAAAGCTCGTATCTAAGAACATCATTCTCGGCATCCTGAGCAAGAATCCGATACGTCGTTGCCATTCCCGTCGGCCAAGTTGTCGGTGGCACGGATGCTCCCGACAGGAGCCGTATTCAGTAGTCGCTTCCAGTGGAATGACTGGTTGGTTCCGACTTTCCGCGAATCGATGGCCAAATGATCACATTATGACTGCCAACAATGTCTCCAGTTGTAGATTTTCAGAACTGCCTGTTTCGGCATCATTCGGGGAATGGATTGCCCCGCCCTCCCGGCATTCAAGCTTCAATCGATGAAACAAGCAACTCTCCTTAGAGCGTGTTTTCAAAATGACTGACACGTTGAAAAAAGTTAGCACTCCCGTATTGGGCAACAACCGAGGAGGGAGCGGTACCCATGACAACGAGTCGCGCGAAGTATGACACGGATCTGACCGACGAATATTGGCAATTGATCCGAAAACATCTGCCCCCCGCGGCACCGCTGCCAGCCCAACCGCCGTTTCGTCTGCACCGGTTGATTTCAAATGAGACGGAAACGTATACGACACGCAACTCTCAATGTGCAGGACTCATGCGCGGCAAAGTTCTTCGATACCGTGCGATGATTGCAGTGTGAATCGCACCAGATCTCCGCGTGTGTAGCAAGACTTGCCGAATCGCAAGGTCGATCCAGCTGTCCAACTTGTTCACAGAAGACGTGTATACCATGGGAACACCGTAGCTGCTTCCCGTACCATCCTCGTTTCTGGCTCGCCACTTCCGAAACAAAACAGCGGCGATGATCAAGACAATCATCAAAACGATCTGTCCAGCCGCATCGCTACGCCGCACACCAAAGTCCAGTGGGGCAATCACTATACCGACTAGAACAATCAGCATGCTCGCCAAGGCCAACTTTGCTCCCCAACCAATGAGTGCATTGGGTTCGAACCACGAATTGCGGATCAATACTTGTAAATAACCGGCGATAAACAAGATGGTCGAACAGAGAAAGCCGAATCCCGCAACAAAACCCACAAACTCGACTAGTCGCATAACACTTCCCCCTTTTCGAATTGATCACCCAATGGGAGCATAACCGTCGCCGCTTATTCCCCAAGAAATTCCATGGATCGAAAGATCCCGCTTTGATGGTCGCGTATCGTAAGCATGACACAAATTTAGCGCGAATCCGATTTTCAGCAACTCCAAACCTTCGACTTTTTTGCCACCCATCAACAATTGA